>CAZICM010000015.1:142273-175929 GCA_964537685.1 uncultured Polyangiaceae bacterium | reverse complement strand
GTCCCATAGCGCAGCGGTACAACGTCGATCATGCGCGGAGCCTACCCGATGCGGCCCCACGGGCCAAGCGAATTCGCCGCGCGTGGGAAACGTCAAGACGCAACACAATGCCTGGAATCCAAATTCCCGGAAACCACAGCCTGAACCTGAAGCGAAGCCTGTTAAAATTTCGAAAGAGCAGACCGCAGCCGTCGCCGCGGAGCTCGTCGTGGTCCAGATTAGAACGGAAAAAGCCGTTTGCGCAGCGAGTATGACTACATGTGCGTCATACAGATCGGCAAATTCCGTGGATTGGTCACCGTTACCAAGTATGCGCCCATCACCATGGACCCGAAGCGGGGGCGGGTTCACGATGTGCTGGATAACGTGAGGGTTCAGCGCGCGGTTCTGATGTTCATCGTGCGCGTGTGGACAAAGAATGTGACCAAGGACATGAAACTTTGCGACGAAGTCCCCGAAGTGTTGAGTGCAAGCAGCCAATTGTAAGTTCTACGCCTACTGCTGATGTACATGTGAGAGCGAGGTAGATTTAGGTATTGTTGGTATGCGCAAAATAGAATATAGTCTCATAACACCGACAATGAAACGGAAGTTCGAAGAGCTACGCGAGAACCTTGCTGAGTTCGTCCAGCAGGACGACGACGATCCGACGCTTGTGGTTGGATGCCTTTCCGAAGCGCTTGCCCATGTGTTAAAGTTTCTGCAGGCGCTCGGTGAGAAACGTCCTCAGCACCACATCGTCGTATTCCCTCGGCCCTACGAAGAAAATGCCGCGCGTTACTTCGACAGCGTTGTGGAGAGCATTTGCCTTCAGGTCGAGGCCGCAGCAAGTCTGCGCGCGGAACAAGGCGCGGCCCCCTTCCCTCGGCTTCTGCCCGCGCTGTCGGACACACAGCGCGCGCCTGTTCAGCAGCTTTTGGACATCCTCGATTACATGCGCAGCTTGTATCTCGATGAGGTGGATTACCGCATGGTTGTCGGTTTGTTGCCGCTGTCGTGTGAGGATGCCGAGTCGTGCATGAGACTGATGCTCGCGAAAGAGCGGCGCGGCAGGGCATCGCGACGGGAATGGAGCACAAGGTGTTACCTGTACCGCTCAACTTATTCGATTCGATCGGTGGCGTATGCATGCAGATCAAGCGGTTCGGCGGCAATACGAACAGGCACGACGGTGGGCACAACATCCATTGACCTTACTTCGTCACGCGCAGAAGAGTCGCTCGGGCTTGACAGAGCGGACCTCCCATTATCATCCGACGCTCGGTAGGCGCTGAGTATCCAGTTCCGAGGAAAATGATGCGAATCAACAGCAAGACCAGAAAGTCCATTCGTGCCGCACAGCTCGCGGAACTCAAACGTGAGGTAATCGCGCACGCTCGGCGAAAGATTGCGGTGAACGCACCACATGACGCCCACGTCGTGTCAGCACGGCTCGAGAACGCCTTTGAGCGAGCGCACACCTTTTTTTCGATGCGCGGTGTTGACCACTATGATAGTTATGTATATATGACAATATGTTTTTTCTTTATTGATGAAAATTTCTCGAATGCTGCGATTGAGACATGGCTCGGGAACGAGCTTGTTTCACCGACAACTCGGGCAAGAACGCTTTACTTTTTGTTGAAAAAGATCGTCAGAGAGGAGAGTTGGTGATGCCTGCCATTGCGATCCCGATAGGCGTGGGTCTGGGAAAAGTGATCGCCGCCGCTATCGCTGCGGTTGTTGTAACGGCCGTTGTTGTCGCCGCGGCTGAGAAAATTATTGATATCGTCGGTGACTACCTTGACGAGAAGGCAAGAGAAAAAGAGTACGTCGATCGTGTTCGTGAGCGCGTCGGCGAGAAGTCCAAAGCGGAACAGCGCAGATTACAGGACTGCAAGACGTGCAAATGGTGCCTCGTCATAATCCAGGCCCAGGGGGTTCTCGTAGGTGGTTCGTCCGGATCCACGATGTCCCTTGGGCCTTACGTTGTGGAGGGGCGGACAGTCTTCGCGAATGAGGGGATTATCCTCCTTGGTGCTACCCAGCTGATGCTTGACGATGCGCTTGGCAGGAGAGCATTGAAGCAGATCCTAGCGCTGGGCGCCTTCGCAAGGACCGCAAAATACATTCTTGAAAGGCCGCCTGCTGGTTTACCGCCAGGCCGCATGGACTACCGAGCAGGTGGCGGGGGCGCGAGCGCTGACCGTGAATTTCGCTATGATATTGGTGTAATGGGAACAATATCGGCATTTTTGTCATGAGAGATCCTCTTTTTGTAAAGTACCTGCACCATCCAGGATATCCATTCGATGATTGGGCCGATGAGATCACGAGCTTCCATGCACTCATCTCCTTCTGGTCGGAGGTCTTCCGGGCTGAGGTCTTAGAAGCCGACGCGGATTTCATCCCTATGTGCGACATTCGTCAAGACCCCGAGGAACCTGTTTTCGCCGTCGTCTCGCGGGATGGACGGCGCGGATTTCGCGTCAAGCATACGAGCCAAACTCAGGGTGCAACGCACAGCGGCTTTTTCGTGACAAGCCACCTCGGGTCGGACTTCAAGCCCTTGCCCGATGCGTTCACGCTCGACATAGAAACAGACTTTCACGAGCAGAGGATCGAAGTGATCCGATCGCTCATGCGCGAGCAACTCAATGGCGACCAGAGGAGTTTAGAGGCCCGGAATGACGCGCTCGATGCGATCATCGAGGCGCACCCGGATCTCTTTCCAGCTATGATCCGTACGACGCGGGCAAACCGTGAGAAACAGCGGCACGAAGAGCCGGATCAATAGCGATAAACTTCAGTTCCGGTTTTTATTCCCATTCAGGACAGCTCGGTACGGGCGAACACATCTCCAATAGGGTAACATGAAGTGCTGAGGATTAGTCGCCACGGTAAGCTTCACCAGTCTCAACGTGCGAGTCATGGTTATGGCATTAAAGTACCCCAACCAGCCCCCGCATGCCAGCTGGCATCGCCGGTGGCTTGTTGGGTTACCCGATGCTGGAGTCCACGAGAGCGCTGCCACATTTTGCGACACATCACACCCATGGCACCTCTCGCTCAAAGGCGAGGTGTTGAGCTGTGTCGAAGAAGTTGGAGGAGAAATCAGTCGTGATCGGCTCCGCTTCGCTTGATGAAGTTCACCGCGACATGCTTGCCTCCCTTATTGCAGGCCACCCTGTTACGGACGTCGCTTTTGATTGCATCTACCCCGAGCATGTTCGTCAGCTCTCCAAGCAATTCTGGACCCCTGTTGAGATCGCCCGACGCGCTGCACGCCTCTTCGTTGAGCATGGTGCCCGGCGCGTACTGGACGTGGGGGCCGGGGTTGGAAAGTTTTGCATTATTTCCGTGCTCACGGCCGATCTCGACCTGACCGGCATCGAGCTCCAGGAGGGACTCGTCACCATTGCGAATGGGATACTGCGTGCATACTCCATTCCCCGCGTCCAGATACGTCATGCATCGCTTGATGAGCTGAGCCTCGACGCTTATGATGGCTTCTACTTCTTCAATCCGTTCGCAGCCGGCACTGTGTCGACACAAGGGATCGGCCGGACGACCCGGTCAACACCCGAACACGCCGAACGCGATATCGTGCGCATCGAGAAGTACCTCGTCCGCGCTCGTCCTGGAACGTGTATGGTTACGTTTCACGGCTTCGGAGACGCTGTGCCCCCGGGGTGGCTCCACCTCGCCGATGAGACGCGCGGCACAGCGTTTCTCAAGCTTTGGATCAAGGATGCTACGAAAATATAGTGAGGGTCACGTTCGGAGGCTCTTGTCCTTGTTAGTTCACACTGAAAGCGTTGCGCTCCACTGGATGCATAGGCTCGCTCCGACACACCGACCACCGCTCTCCCCTCGCTGATTGAAGCCACCGCTGCCCCATGGCACCTCAAAATCCCGTCTCCAAAGCCACCGTGAAGCATCTTCCGCTCTTGCCCCACCCCGCGCCTGAAAGACAAACAGCAAAACAATTTTTGACTGCAAGGCGCATCCAAATAAGGAAGAATCCGGCGGGCAACCCAAGGACGGGGCACGGGCAATGACCGACCTCCAGATCGACAAACCGTGGGAACATAACAAACGGCTCCAAGATAAGCTCCCGAAAGAATGAACATCGCCACTCTTCCAACACGCCCCTTCCCAAACATGGTCCCCTAAATCCCCCAAGCCTTCCCTTCCCACGCCACCCCAGCCTCCGCTCCCCCATCCTCCACTCCCCCACCCACTGAATTCTCCTCCCAAAGCTCCACCCTAACGCCAGACAACACCACCCCGCCCACCTCCTCCGCCAGCCCGCATACCCTCCCCCTGTCCCGCCCTTCGCCAATGGCTCGGCCCTGGAACTCACAGACTCTCCCCCTTGCGAAACCATCTGCCAGCTCAAACGCAGCGCCCCGCCTCAACGCTGCTACGAAGATCCCGTGGATACCGTGATCTCAAGCAGAACCCAGGAATTGCGCCGCGTCCCCACATGGCGCGCAAGGAAAACAAAGGCAGAATTTCGCCATTAATGCGTCTACATCGCCTCGCGTCATCCATGTGAAGTTGTGCTCACGCGCGCATTCAGACGTGGCGCTTCTTCGCGAGGCACTCGTCCGTGGTTGTTCGCGCCGGCGAGCTCAGCGAGTGTGCCCAAAAGTAGGGAAACCGGGTCGTTCATATCGACGAGGGCGGTTCCACCGAGTCAGGTGTCTAAGGGGTGTCATGGGTGGGAGTTGAACGGGGTTTTGGGGGGGTCAAGGGGGAGATAGGGGTTGTTAGAAAAAACCGAGCGCATAGGGGTGGGCGCGCTTGGGTTGCGGCGAAAAATCTGTAGCGGGAAGAGTTCGGCGGCCGGCTTTGGGGACCTTGTTTGGGGACTGGGCCGGGTGTAGGCTCATGATCGAGTGGTTTTTTATTGACGATCGTGGGGGCGGGAAGAAGGGCTGGGCGAGTTTTTTGTATGGATCGGGAGGGTGAGGACCACGATGAGATAGCTTTGTAGGCGTGGGAGGGGTGTTGGGGCTGGGCGCAGGATGAAGAAGTGGGGTAGAGGAGGATTGGGTGATTTGGGGAGCAGCCTATTGAAGGTGCCAACCAGGACGGTAAAGGTGAACAAGAACGCCAAAGAATGTCGGGGGCATGAAATGGAAGAACAGCCACCCTGCCAGAAGGCATGTGTAGGATCAGGACCGGCCGATGATATGGGGGGCGGTTAATTTTTGAGGTGGGATCTATTACTCAGCTTCCACAGGCGCCGTGCGATAAGGAGCAGCGCCCCCATTGGCATTGGCCGACGATTTCGTCCTCGCACTTAAATATCCGGCGAGCCGCGTCGATACCAAGCTTCCCGTTCCCATTAAAAACACAGCGGCGAAAATAAGGCCGCCTACAAAGGGTATCGCCGTGACCAGCAAAAATAATGCGCAGCCCGCGGCTAAATGTACATAAGCATTCTTCGTGCGGTGCCCAAATAAGGCATTTCCCGCCGTTTCTAATACGGCGCAAACACCGCCCCATGCTGCAAAAAATCCTAAGAGCATTCCAATAATTGCAAAAGGAATTCCAATAATCGTTACACACATTGCAATTGCAATCACAATCGCGCCAATAATTCCTACAACACCCATCGCAAAACTGCGCATCGGCCGCGAGGCGATTTCTACCTTCAGCGTTTCCATGCGCTTGGGAATCAGCGCCAAGAGCACCGCGCCAAGTACAAATAATAGCGCCATGCTCGAGATTGCACTGCCCGTTTCTTCGGCCATCCGTGAAATCGTCACTCCATGCGCTTCGCCTTCGTCCGGTGTGTGGACCGCCGCATGGCCGTCTTCTGTGTGCACGCCTATCGAATGCGTGTTTCCAGAATGACCAATCCCTTTGATTTCTCCACCTACACGAGCATGCTCGCCCCGCTTCAGCGCTCCTCCCACCACTTCTAAATCGCCGTCAACTTGTGCCCCGTCTTCCACCGAAAGCGAACCGCCCACAACACCCGCGTCGCCTTCTACGTGCGCTCCATCCATGATGCGTACCGAGCCGCCCATCACCATGATGTCGCCTGTCACTTTGCCCATGATCTTGAGCGAGCCGCCCAGCACAACAACATCGTGTACGACTTCATTCGCCGCAATCACCAGGCTGTCGCCCGTAACCACGCGATCGCTGCCGCGCTCTTTGGGCTTGGCTTCGCTTGAATCTTTTGCGTCTTGGGGAGTATCGGGAGGTGGGTTTGCTGCGGCGGGAGGTGCTGGGACCGGCGGCGGGGCGGGCGGCGGCGGCGCCGCAGAATCGCTACCGCTCTCGCGCGCAATCGCAATCATCGAACCGTCGCGCTCGGCTACATACAAACCATCGGAAAGCAAAAGCTCCAGGACTTTGGAAGCAGGCTGGTTTTTAACGTGTACATCGACCTTTTCGGAATTCGGAACGTGAACAATCACGCTCCATTCAGCAGCATCAGCCAGTTGTTTAATCGCTTCTGCGCGGGGCACGTTTTGTAAATCCAGCGAGACAAGCTTTTCGCTTTCAGGCCATTCGCCTTCCCGCTTCACCTCGGCTCCCGCAACACCCGCGACCGACAGTGCAAGCAGCGCCGTACATATTCCCGCGCCCAGCCTGCTTAGTCTGCCTTTACCTGCCCAACTCGCCGATCGATGCTGCCAATTCATCAGACTTCTCCTTCCAGCAAACGCTTCCCACTCATCACCTTTGCAACCACACATCCCAGTGCCACGAGCAAAGCCGCCGAAAACCATGTGAGAAATGCAATAAATGCCGGTGCCCGATCGCTGCCCACACGCGCGAGCTCAAACATCGCGCGGCCAATCAGCGAGAGACCCGAAAACACATTTTCCACCCAGCTTCGCAGATGCGAGACCCCTGAAATCAGCGACGGCGCCGCCCCTGCTACTGCAAGGACTAGCGCCGCACTGATGGCCCGGACTGGAACCGCTTTAAAATTCCTGGGCGGTGGAGGCAGTTCGGCTTGTTGATACCGCGCCTTCTCCAGCGCCTCGGCCGCAACCTGCATTGTCTGAGCCCCGGCCTGCTTTTCGAGGAAGGCGAGATCGTCGCCTATGCTGAGCGACATCATTGCCGCTTCGCCCAACCGGGCCGAACATAACTCGCAACTGTCTACGTGACTGAGAACACCTTCTTCGAGCAGTTCGTGTTCTCCGTCGGAGAGCATCGCAAGCGCTGCATCTCCAACATGCCCATCCGGTTGCCACGTAAGTGAGTCGGAGAGTTTATGTTCGGTCCCCATTTCAATCAGCTCCTCGCATCCTCGGAAAGTGCCTCGGCGATTGTTCGCCGGCCCCGTGAAATCCAGGTCGCGATGGTTCCGAGCGGGACGCCTTTCTTCGCGGCGATCTCTTGGTAGCCCAGTCCTTCGACATGGAACATCAAGAGCACCTCGCGCTGCTCCTCGCTCAATAACTGCAAGGCCGCTTGCAGCTTCTGCGCACGCTGTGCGGACGCGGCGCGTTCTTCGGGTCCGGGCGATGGATCCACCACCCGCTCGATAACGCTGGAGGTCGCTTCCGAATCTTCCTCGGAAACGTCCAACCGCTCACGCAGATTGCGCTTGCGCAGCCGCAGAGCATCGAGCGCCACATGGCGCGCAATCCCGATCACCCAAGGCCGGAGCGGCTCGCCTTCGCGGAGCCGCGCGCTGCCTTCGATAGCGCGGGAAAACGTCTCATGCGTCCCATCCTCGACGTCTGGGTGGTCTTTGCCCAAGCCGAGCACCTGCGCGATTACAGAACGCACGACCAGCCGGAGAGCGGCCGTTTCCTCTTTAGAGGCACCGGCGATCCCAGGAGGCGGCGTGTTCCGCGTCGGGGTGGACATGGGCGACTGAAGCATCGTGACGCCCGTGCTTTCGGAGTGGGCGGGCTAAAAATTTCACGCCTCGTGCACGGGCCATCACTTTTTTTGAGGGGCGGGTGTCTTAGGGATGAATATGCACGAGCGTGCCTTCGCCCGTCGCCTCGGAGGCGTTGACACCGTGCCAATTTGATGGAAGGGGCGGGTCGGTCCACATAAAGACACGGCGGGCATCGATCGGCGACAGATTCACACAGCCGTGGCTCCGCGGCTTTCCGTAGTCATCGTGCCAGGGCGCCGCGTGAATCGCATAACCGTGTTCGAAGTACTGCACCCAAGGCACATCGCGCAGCTCGAATTTATTGTCGACCTCGTGGGAATCCATCGTGGTCGTCACATGCTTTTCGCGAATCTTAAAAGTGCCCCGCACGGTCGAAAAGGTCTTCTTCGGATCGCCGACTCCATCGCGCCCCGTCGATGTCGCCGTCACATACACAGGCTTGTTGCCTTCGTAGAGAACGAGGGTCTGCCCAAAAATAGAGATGTCGATCCACTTTCGATTTCCCTTTGCAAACCAGGGCAAATCCGAAGGTTTCGCTGCGATGGCCAAATCGTCCGCGCGAACCCAGTGTCCATCCTGCGTTTCGACCAAGCGCTTGTCGCCGATATGCATCGAGCGGCCGGTGAGCTTAAGCGCCGCGTGAAATTCGAGATCGCCGGTCTTCTTGAACGACTTCTGCGATGTGTCGTAGGTGTTCGCGCCTTCCTTCCGCACGAAGCCCACCGGCAACTGCCAGCCCTTGGTCAAATCGACGCCGTGAAAAGTCGATCCAAACGCAGGCTTTAGCTTTGAAGTCGGCACAAGCCGAGCATCGGTCGTCATCGCAAAGCGCCTGTCTTCGCCGACAAAGGTTCCAATCAGCGCGAGCCCCGCCTTGCGCGCGATGCGGTTGGTGATGATCGCGTAGTCCTGAACTTTAAACGACGAGATATTGGGGATCTTCCTTCCGCCCTGAAAAAACCAGGGAATCGAATCATCGCCGTTGCCGCCGAAGAGTTCGTTGTCCGTGTGATCCGGAACATCCCCGGGCGCCTCGCCAATCGCATTTCCAAGCTCATCCAGCGGAACGTCGTTCGCGCCCACCTTAAGCTCATCCCACTTATTTTTGAGCTTCTTGTAGCTCCTCAAATGCTCCTTCAGCTTCATCTCATACTGAAACTGCTCCTTGCGCGAAGGCACGCGGTAGTAGTTCGGCGCGATCGCCCGCACAAAGGCATAGGGATAAGGCATCGGCTTCGACAGATCCGGCCGCTTCGTAAGCGCCTTGATAATCGGATGATTCATGTCGATCGACGCTTCGTTTTCGGCGCACATATAGCCCGCGGGAAGCACATGGTAATAACCGCCCTGACAGTCATCGAAGGCCACCGGCTTCTCGCCCCGCACCGTCACACCGCCCGCCCGCAAATAACCAATCTTCGCCGATCGCCGATCGGGCTTTTGATAGATCGGCGCAGCCATTTCCACGGCGCCAATCTGAGGCCCGCCCGGCTTGGGAATCATCGCCGGCTCCTCTTCCTTCTCCGGCTGAGCGCCCGACCCCGCCTGCGCCGACAAATTCACAATGCCTTCAGGCTTGGCCTTTTCACTGCGCCCACAGCCAAAAACAAGCGAAAGCGATGCGATTGCCAACACCGCTCCGCTCCACCTATATGCTCGCTCGAATGCGAAATGCCGTGCTCCCTGCATGCGCATCCGATGCCTGAACCGGACGCACTGGGCCAAGTTTTGTCGCAATGGACACATCGCGCGCTATGCGCTTGCAAGGCGCAACCATCATCGCTAGCCTGGGCCCCCGCTTGAACTTCAGGCGCCACTAGCTCAGCTGGATAGAGCGTCGGCCTCCGGAGCCGAAGGCCAGTGGTTCGAATCCACTGTGGCGCGCCCAATCGTTTCAATCTTTTGATGTGCCCCGCTGCACCAGCGGCCCGGTAGAATCGGCGAAGATCGCAATCATGAGCCGGGCCAACAGCACATCCCAATCGTCGACGCTGGACGCGCCGCCGGATTATCCCTTCGCGCATTCTTCGCCCACGCCTTCCAATCCTTCGCTGTCAAAAGCCGGCCCAGGCTCCGATCCGCTGCACCTCCATATTGCCGATTCCTATCGGTATCGGATTGAAGGTGAATACGCTCAAGGTGGAATCGGAAGAATTCTATTGGCCCACGATGAGCGTTTAAACCGCAGGGTGGCCGTGAAAGAGCTGTTGCGCCACCGAAACCAAGGCGAAGAACGCTTTATACGCGAAGCCTTGCTCACGGCGAGATTGGAACATCCATCGATTGTTCCCGTATACGATGCAGGCCGCAGACCAACGGGTGAATTGTTTTTCGCCATGAAACTGGTCTCGGGCCGCTCCCTGGACGACATCATCACCGAAGCATCGGATTGGAAAAAACGCCTGGCCCTGCTTCCCCAGCTTCTCGCCGCCTCGGAAGCCATTGCCTACGCTCACAGCAAATACGTTATTCACCGCGATCTAAAACCCAGCAATATTTTAATCGGCGAATTTGGCGAAACGATGGTGATCGATTGGGGCCTGGGCAAAGATATTTCAAAGCAAAAAGCCGATGCGCCCAATGCGCCGAACGCACCCGACGAAGCGCCAAAAGAACCCGCCGTTCCCGAATTAAATACAATTGAATTGCCCAATATTACCATGGAAGGCGCTATCATGGGCACGCCCGCATATATGGCGCCCGAACAAGCCCTGGGCAAAGAGGTAAACGAACGCGCGGATGTCTATGCGCTGGGCGCCATTTTATATCAATTGCTATCGGGCCAGCCGCCCTTTTCAGGCGACGATGCCAAAAGCGTGCTTTCCGCCGTTCAGCACGAAGAGCCGCTTCCCCTCCAAAGCCTGCAAAAAGGCTTGCCCGACGATTTATTGGCCATTGTCCGCAAAGCCATGTCCAAAAATCCGGCCGGCCGCTACCCCAGCGCCCGCGAATTCGCCGACGATCTCCGGCGCTTTCAAACAGGCCAAATCGTAGGTGCCCACGCTTATTCCAAAACCGAACTCGTCCTTCGCTTTGCGCGCCGCTACAAAGCACCGCTGGCCATCGCGTTCACGGCTCTTTTATTGCTCGCGGGCTCGGGCATTTTTGGATTTAAAAATATCGTAAAACAGCGCGATCGGGCCGAGCAAAAAGAAGCCATTGCCCTTCGCCGTTCCGATGAACTCGTCATTCTTCAGGCTCAAAATGCGCTCGAGAGCGACCCAAGCCAATCGATTGAATGGCTCCGGCATTTATCGCCCTTGTATTCTCAATGGACAAATGCCCGGAATATTGCCGCCGATGCCGAAGGCCGGGGTTTGCCTTTGCGAATCTTTCATCACAAAGGCGCAATTGCCAGCATCGCCTTTTCGCCCGACGGCCGCACGCTTATATCGGCCGGGCACGATCGCAGCCTTCAATCGATTTCGCTGTCCGATATGCGCGCGCGCACCCTTTTGGGCCATAAAGACGAAGTGTGGCAAGCCGCGTTTTCACCCGATGGCCTATTCTTGGCTTCCGCGGGCAAAGACGGCCTGATCCAATTATGGATGGAAGGCGCCGATAGTCCCCGCCTTCTCGCTCACCATAAAGCCGGCGTCCGAAGCCTTGCTTTTTCACCCAATCCCAAACTCCCGCCCTCCTTGCTTTCATTATCGTGGGATGATTCGCTTATTTTATGGGATTGCAATACACTCGAACCAAAGGTCATTTCAAACCATATTCAATCGATGACCAATGCCGCGTTTTCACCGGATGGAACGCTGATCGCCGCAGGAAGTGAAAACAATACCGTCAAATTGTGGAACACCCAAGGCGAATTGATCCACACCCTGTCCGGCCATCAGGATGCGCCTCTCATCGTCGCCTTCTCCAGCCAGCCTCAGATGCTCGCCTCCGCCGGTAGAGATACCACCGTGAGGATCTGGAATCTGATCACCAAGGAATCCATCGTTTGCAATGGACATAGCGACGAATTGTCCGCCCTCGCCTTTTCACCCGATGGAACAATCCTCGCGTCGGCCGGTAAAGACGCGGCCATCCGCTTGTGGGACAGCGCTTCGGGCACCTTGCTCCGCACCCTCACAGGCCATAAATCGGCCATCCGATCGATTGCATTTTCACCGGATGGAAGCCAAATTCTTTCGTCAAGCGAAGACCGCAGCGCCGGCCTCTGGGATATCAAGCACGGCGAAGGCCGATTCTTCTACGGTTTTCGCGATGGCTTAAGCTCCGCCCTCTTTTCGCCCGATGGCCAAACCATCGCCGCCGCAAGTCTCGATGGAAGTCTTCGCCTCTTTCGGGCTCATCCATCCCATGGTCAAATTCTAAACGGCCGCGAAGCCCAAATCACCGCTTTTTCAGGCTCGCCCTTCGATTCCCGCATCGCCTCGGGCTATTCCGATGGAATGGTTCATGTTTATCATCAAAATGACAGCGATGAACCTCTAAGCTTTATGGCCCACGAAAGCCCCGTCACCGAAATCGCCTTTTCGCCCGACGGCGAACTCTTGGCCACCAAAGGCAGGGACGGCGCCGTGCGGGTATGGGATTCGACGGCCCATGAAGTGTGGAACTTTGATTCAATCGAATTGGGATCCTTTTCACCCTCGGTTCAGCTCGCCTTTTCGCCGAGCGGCCAATATCTCGCCCACGCCGCAAAAGACGGCGCTCTGCTCTTGATGGACGTCATCGCGGGAACACGCCAAGTGCTCGCTCAAGCCGATATGGGGATCACGCGCATCGCATTTCTTCCCAATAGCGACGCATTGACCGCGGGCAATAAATCGGGAGCCCTCTTGCTCTTTACGCTGCCCGGAAACGAGCCCCGCGTGCTCCGGAAACAGGGCGAAGCGATTAAACAGCTTGTGATCTCGCCCGATGGCCACACCCTGGCGGCCGGCAATACGGCGCCTTCTCTGCGGCTCATCGATCTCGATACCGGGCAAATCCGTCACCCCGAATTAACAGGCGGGCTGATTGGAAAGCTTTTGTTTTCACCGGATGGCAAGACCATTTTTTTGTTTTGCTGGCCCGAGAGTGTTGTGCGGCGTATCAGCGTGACCGATTCTAAAGAATTGCCCTCGCTGCGCGGCCATTCGGCGGGGATTACCAATCTATCGCTTTCACCCGATGGAACGCGGCTGATCTCGACCTCGTACGATAAAACGCTTTTGCTTTGGGATACCGAAAGCGGGGAAAAACGCTTTCTTCGCGGCCATTCCGAGGCCGTGCTGGGCGCTCATTTTTTGCCCAGCGGCGACTGGATTTCATCGATGGGTGCGGATAATACGATCCGATTGTGGCCGGACGATCTGCCGAGGGATGGGGAGGGTTTGCGCGCCTCGATTGAAGCCTTGGCTTATGACGCGCAAACCCTTCAACAATAGGCTATCCCGCTTTACGCATACGCTTTCTCATACGCGCCGCCAGCATGCCCAGCGCGCCCAAGAGCGAAAGCCCCGCAAGACCTCCGCCCGCTCCGCCGGCCACGCCTTCAGGCACCGCGCACAATAGACCATTGCCTTCGCCGTAATACGCAGGCTCTGCGCCGCCCGCTCCTCCCGCGCCGCCGGCTCCGCCCGTGCCCATGCCGCCCGTGCCGCCGCCGCCCGCGCCCATACCGCCCGCGCCGCCCGTTCCAGGCATATCGTCCGCGGGATCGTTGGGATTGGTCTCGCCGGCATCAATTACACCGTTATGATTGGCATCTTCATTGCCGTCGCTCACGCCGCCATCATCGGTATCGGGATCGACCGGGCTGGTCGTCGTCGCGCCCATATCTCCATCGGCGATGCATTGGCCCGCGCTGGCATCCGTCGCCGGATTGCTGCAATCCAAGCCCATTTCGGTGCCATCGAAGAGGCCGTCGTTGTCGCTGTCCGGATCGAGCGCATTGATCTGGCCATCGCCGTCGGTGTCATCGCTCCAATTGGGCTCCTGGCCATCGATTACGCCGTCATCGTCGCTATCGGCATCGTTGGGATCGGTGCCCGCTTGGGTCTCCGTCGCGTCCGGCAACCCATCGCCGTCCGAATCCACATTCGTGGTGTCGTCCGCGCCATGGCCCGCCGTAGGATCGGTCTCGCCGGCATCGAGCACGCCATTCTGATTCCCGTCTTCCGCTCCATCGATCACGCCGCCGTCATCCGTGTCCGCATCGAGCGGATCGGTTGTCGTTGCTCCTCCATCACCATCGGCAACACATTGCATTGCATCGGTATCAGGATTGGAGCAATCCTTGCCCATTTCGGTGCCATCCAGCAATCCATCGTTATCGCTGTCCGGATCGAGCGAATTGATCAATCCATCGCCGTCCGAATCAATCGAAGGATTGGGTTCATCGCCGTCAATTACACCGTCATCATCGCTATCCGCATCGTTGGGATCGGTGCCCAGCGTGACTTCAACCATATCCGATAGGCCATCCATATCGGAATCGGCCACCATCATATCGTCGGCGCCATGGCCGGCCGTCGGATCGGTCTCGCCGGTATCCAAAACGCCGTCGAGATCGGCATCTTCCGCGCCATCATTCACACCGCCGTCGTCGGTATCGGCATCGAGCGGATCGGTCGTTGTCGCGCCCATATCGCCATCGGGCACGCATACCGCACCATCCGTGGCTGGATTGCCGCAATCCTTGCCCATTTCGGTGCCATCCAGCAATCCATCGTTATCGCTGTCCGGATCCAGCGCATTGATCAGCCCATCGCCGTCCGTATCCACATCGCCGTCCAGCTCCTCTCCATCGAGCACACCATCATCATCGCTGTCGGCATCATTGGGATCCGTTCCAATCGAGGTTTCTTGATTATCGGTCAAACCATCGTTATCGGAATCGGCTTCGACCACATCCCAGGTATAGGTGGCCGGGGTCGGATCGGTATTGCCCGCTGAATCGATCGCGCGCACTTCGATGGTATGGCTTCCCAATGAAAGCGGAATTGTACTGAAATTCTCTGGACAAGGTCCGAAAGGTCCGCCGTCAATGCTGCATTCATAGGTCGATCCGGCCTCGGTCGATCCAAAGACGAAATCGCCCGTGGGATCGGAGGTCGGATTGGGTTCCGATACAACGATCGAGGTATCGGGCGGCATGGTGTCCACCACCCAGGTATAGGTGGCTGGGGTTGGGTCGGTATTGCCGAGCGAATCGGTGGCACGCACTTCGATGGTATGGGGACCATCGGGGAGATTGGCCGTCGTGAAATTCTCGGGACAAGGCCCAAACGCGGCGCCATCGATACGGCATTCAAAGGTCGAACCGGGCTCGGTCGAGGCAAAGGTAAATTCGCCTGAAGGATCGTTGGTTGGATTGGGCTCGAAAACGGGGATGGACGTATCCGGCGGGCCAGAATCCACGGTCCAGGTATAGGTGGCCGGCGTTGGGTCGGCATTACCCGCCGAATCCACGGCGCGCACTTCGATGGTATGCGGTCCATCGGGCAAGGCGGGCGTCGTGAAATTCTCGGGACAAGGCCCAAATGCAGCACCATCAATGCGGCATTCATAGGTAGAGCCGGGCTCGGTCGAGGCAAAGGTAAATTCGCCTGTCGGATCATTGGTCGGATTGGCTTCGAATACGGGGATTGACGTATCCGGCGCCGTTGTGTCCACCACCCAGGTATAGGTGGCCGGCGTGGGATCGACATTACCCGCCGCATCAATCGCCCTCACCTCGATCGTATGAGAACCCTCGGGCAATGAAGCCGTCGTGAAATTCTCGGGACAAGGAACGAATGCACCACCGTCGACCCTGCATTCATAGGTGGAATTCATTTCGGTCGAGGCAAAGGTAAATTCGCCTGTCGGATCATTGGTCGGATTGGCTTCGAATACGGGGATTGACGTATCCGGCGCCGTTGTGTCCACCACCCAGGTATAGGTGGCCGGCGTGGGATCGGCATTTCCGCCTGAATCGACCGCAAAGACCTCAATGGTGTGCGATCCATCGGGAAGATTGGGCGTCGTGAAATTCGCCGGACAAGGAACAAAACCACTCCCATCGATTTGGCATTGGAACGTGGAGCCCGGTTCATTGGATGTAAATACAAATTCACCGGATGGATCATTCGTTGGATTGGGCTCCATAACGGCGATTGTCGTCTCGGGAGGCGCCGCATCCACGGTCCAGGTATAGGTGGCCGGCGTGGGATCGGCATTTCCAGCCGAATCGACGGCGCGCACCTCAATCGTATGAGGCCCATCGGGCAAGGGAAGCGTTACAAAATTCTCGGGACAAGGCCCAAACCCCGCTCCATCGATTTGGCATTCATAGGTTGAACCGGGTTCTGTCGAGGCAAAGGTGAATTCGCCCGTTGGATCGTTGGTCGGATCGGGTTCGAATACGGGGATGGATGTATCCGGAGGCGCCGTGTCAACGACCCAGGTATACGTCGCGGGCGTGGGATCGGCATTGCCCGCGGCATCGACCGCAAAGACTTCAATGGTATGCGATCCATCGGCCAGCGCGGGCGTCGTGAAGTTTTCGGGGCAAGGCCCAAAGGGTCCGCCGTCGATACGGCATTGATACGTTGAACCGGGTTCCGTCGAGGCAAAGGTAAATTCGCCCGTGGAATCATTGGTCGGATTGGCTTCGAATACGGGGATTGACGTATCCGGCGCCACCGTATCCACGACCCAGGTATACGTCGCCGGGGTGGGATCGGCATTGCCCACGGGATCGATCGCAAAGACTTCTATCGTGTGCGAACCGTCGGCCAGCGCAGGCGTCGTGAAATTCGCCGGACAGGGCTGGAATCCGCCGCCGTCAATCTGACATTGGAAAGTGGAATTGGGCTCCGTCGATGCAAATACAAATTCACCGGTCGGATCGTTGGTCGGATTGGGTTCGGCGATGGGTATCGATGTATCAGGCGCTGTCGTGTCCAGGCATACGGCCAGATTGACCGCCGAGCCGCCCGCATTGCCCGCGGCTCCCCGCGTCGCTCCGTTGGGAATAAATTCTGTCAATCCGGTCGAATTGGTCGTTCCATTGTTTCCGCCGGATACGCTTGTGGTGATCACACCACCGGCCAATGCAATATAACCGCCGCTTCCGCCGCCTCCAGGACCTTCGCCTTCATTGTTGAGCGTAATGACTTGATTGCCGCCAACACCGCCGTTGGCCGATATCGAAACACCTCCCAACGCATTGGCCTGAATAACAACCGTTCCTCCAGCTCCGCCTCCGCCTGGAGCATCGTTGCCCGAGCCCGCGGTCGCGCTTTGACCCGCGGCGCCGTTTGCCAAAATCGAGCCGCCTCCATTGACGGTCGACGCGAGCAGCATGACCAGGCCGCCGCCCCTTCCGCCCGCCCCCGCGGCGTTGTTGTTGCCATCGCCCGCGCCGCCGCCGCCTCCAAAGAAGAGCCGCCCCGCGGGATCGTTGGCCAATGGCCTTCCGCCCCAGCCTCCGGCTTCACGCCTCGCATCGCCGCCCCAGGCTGCGTTATTGCCAGGCCCCTGCGTTAATGCATTGCCATTGTTGCCCGAGTAGGTGTAGCCGCCGCGCCCGCCGCCCGATGAATTCGCGAGCCCGCCCGAATAGGCCGGATCCAGCATCCACGCTTGAAGGAAGGCCGCCGCGGGATCCATCACGCCCATGCCTGTCCACGGGTTGCCGTTGTTGCCATTGGCACCGCCGCCGCCGCCCGCGTTATGCGCATTGCCGCCGCCGCCGCCGTTGGCCGGAGCGCCGCGTCCAAAACGTCCGCTGAGCAGCGAGTCATAGGTCGCCGCGCTGCCCGCGATGCTTTCGCCCTTTTCGCCGCCGTCCAAGCTGTTTCCAGAGCGGAAGGTCGTGATGTTCGAGCCGGGCGCCTGCGAATCGTTATCGACCGCGCCGCCCCGGAAACCCATCGCGCTCACATCGATTGTTCCATCGATCTGCGCCGTGCCCGTCACATGCAAAGCCACAACGCCGCCCCGCGTTCCATTCCACTGCGCGGCCACGACCGAGGCACCCATATTCACCGTGAGATCGGTGAGCTGAGGCACGCGGATGATCTGCGCGCCGGAATCCGATGTGTACGCATGTTTCAAGCCGCCGCACGATGCATCGATGGTCAAGGTATTTCCATTGATGGCCACGACCGAAACGATTTCATAACGGCCCGCATTATTCAGATTGCTAATCGCGCCATACTGCGCATTGTTGGTCGTCGAAATCGAAGCGCCTTGCGCTTGATAAATCATCAGCAGATCGCCCGCCTCGAGCGGACCAAACTGAGGGCTGGTCAGATCGGCCACATTGGTCACGGAAATGGTTGTCGCACCCGCGGCCGCATTTGCACCGAGCACCGCATACTGATTGAGCACGGTATTCGCGGCGCTGACGGTGACATTGCCATCCTTGCCCACCAAATCGGAGACAGGCGGCGCAGGCTGTGAGAGCGCTTGCGGAGCCTTGACAGGGCTTTCCTGCTTTCCAGCCGCTGGTTCCCGCGGCTCTTCCGGCGCGGTTCCACAGCCCGCAGCCAAGAGCGCCGCGAGGGCAAAGCTCGTTCGCATCCACTGAGCGGGCCTAAAACCAGGCGCTCGGCATTCGGCCGCGGTACGGCCAACAAGAACATGTGCAATCCATCGATGGGCTGCCATCGCGAAGACTCCTTCATGAAAAAAATACAAGCGCAGACCCTATCCAAAGCGCCCGGGGATGAGAAGCGGGACTTGATTGAACAACGGGCTCCAGCACGATTTTGCCGTGTACGCGCCGTAGCGATTTAGGGCTGAATCAGCAGCGGCAACAGCGCTTTTTCCAACACGTTTGCGGCGATTCGGTGGGTTTGGCGATTGGGATGAACATCACATCCGGCGCCTTCGGGAATACGCTGGGATGGCAATTCGATAAAATATATTTTGTCATCGCCCTCCTGTTTGCGCGAGGCGGTGACGGCGAGGATGCGCGTCCGGGCGGTATTCAGCATTTCGCCGGAAAGCATAGGTCCGAGCGCGCACGCCAGATGAGCCTGGGGATGAAGCTTCCGGAGTTCCCTCAAAAAATTCAAATAGGCTTGTTCAAAAGGCGGGCCAGGATCGCCCAATATAAAATCATTGGTTCCCAAATTGATCAAAACAAGATCGGGCGCATAGCCCGAAGCGTCCCATCGAGAATCGGGCTGGTCGGCTAAAATCCTTTTGTAGATTTCAGGCATTTGATCGTTGGTTCTACCCTGGCCATCGCGGAACACGCCTTTTCCCGAATAACAAATATTGATATGATCGGCCGAGACAGAACGCGCGAATAGAGCTCCATAACTATCGAATTCGCTTTCGGTATCTGCGGAAAAGGGGCAATGGGGCGAATCGCCTTCGGCTCCATAGCCGCAGGAAATAGAATCCCCGATGATTTCAATGGTTTTCTTTGGATGTCCGGGCGTATTGGATTCGCTGTCCGAGCGTTTTCCGGGCTCGTGAATATGGGCGCCCAGAAATTGAGCGGCGCCAAAAAAGGATTCTGTTTTTTTATAGATCAAGGCTTTGTGAACACCCGGGGGAAGATGTTCGGCAATCGTATAGGCATGTTCGCCCGCCTTGGGTATAAACAGCCTTGGAGCACCACCATCGACAATCACAAAAAATCGATTATTACCTCCAGAATCGGCGAAGCGTATATCCACACCGCTACCTTCAAAGCGAATTTCAATTTGAGAACCCGGAAAGGCAAAGCGGCCATCCCGCTCATCGAAGCGGCCCACATAAGAAATACCCGGCTTCATTTCAAATACATCATCGCTTGAAATAGGCTCTGTAATGGGAGGCTGATAAGCGGACAGGAGATGGGCTATTTCGGCGGCGATTCGCTCCAAGGCTTCTTTACCGGCGATTTCAATATCGCGGTTTCTATAATAGACGCCCCAAGGGCCGCCTTGAACGGGAGGAGGAGGCTCGCCGGGGCGCACTTGCCGCAACTCGAATTCGATTTTGATCGTATCTTTTGACAATACAAGATGCGTTCTCTTTTCTTTTATTTGTTCGCTAAAGATACGGGTAAGTATAAAACCTTGAAAGAATGGGTCGCCCACTCTCAAACCATAAAAGGCGAGCGTTCGGCGGCCTCTGCGCGCTTGTCCCGCATAATGGCGGAAGAGCTCTTCATCTTCCTGTTCACAGGCCGGATCGGCCTTAAATTCAAGGGGGTTGGACGCTGGATAGACAAGGCGGACCAGGGCCCAGCCCGGACCTTGGCCTTCGGTTGTAAAATGTCCTTCATCCACGATTGAAATGCCCGAAAGCTCTGCCGTTTTCGAGAGGGAGCGGGCAATGGCCACAATATCGGTGGAGCCGGTTTCATAGAGATTGGGGCCTTCGGAGAGCAGGACAAATTGGGGTTTTTGGCTTTGAAGCAGCGCTCTCCATGCGGCTTGATGAAGGCAATGATTTGGGTTTTTGGATATTCCGGTCAATAAAGGCCAGGCGTGCACAGGGCGAATGACTTGTTTGCCGCCCGTTTCATGCAGGCCGCCGGTCCAAGCTTCAATAACGCCGGCGTGATTGTAAACGGTGGTTAAAAGCTCCGGGCCTTGAATGCCGAGCGCCCGCATGGCGGCAATGGCCGCCCGCTGCGCCTTGGCGCTAAACATCGGGTTTTGATTGTCGCGCGCGCTTACAGCCAAACCCATATAGAGACCATGAGCGCGGGCCAGGAGAAGCGAAGTCAATAGAGCCATGCCCGCACTTTTTTGGCCATTCGAAAAGATTGACGCGATTTGTTCGCCCAAAGCCAAAGCCAATAGGGGTTCGATCGCCATGGCCAATTGAAATTGGTCGGGATTGCCATACAGCACGGCGCCGGCCAGAATACTCGATATCATTGTCCATAAATACAATTGTTCTCCCCATCCGGCGCGGCGTTTTAGAATCCGATACAGGGCCGAAATAAAGACCAAGCCGGCGAGCCAAGCGGGAGCCCAGAGACCCTGCGAAGAAAGACGGAGCGAACCCAGGGAAATAGGCGCCCAAATACGAGAAGCATCGCCCAAGAAAGCGAGAGTAACGAGAGCCATGCGGGGCAAGACCAAGAGGCGCCCGGGAATTTGATCGATTGGAAAATCGGCGAGCGGCGCGGTGCCTGCGCGAAAGGGAAGGAGGCGGTGAGAAATAAATACGATCAACATGGGCAAAATAACGCTCAGCATAGAGAGCAGCCCCAGAGAAGCGCGGGGCAGCCTGCTGGAAGAATGCTTGGAATGGCGCACCAGCAGAATCAGCATGGCGGGAAAGAGGGCGGCGCCGATGGTGGCGCGGCATAAAATGGCGAGGGCGGCGAGAAGGCCGGCGAGGGCGGCTCTTCGTTTGGAAAAAGGGCGGGGCGAGGCGAGTGTGTAGAGCGAAGCCATCATCAGGGTGCGGCTGGCCACTTCAAACGAATACGATGTACTTGCGATTGAAATCATTCCAAACGAGAGACTGACGGTGGCGGTGGCCAGAAGAGCGGCCCATTTGGAGGCACCCAGGCGAAAAGCCATCAAAGGGGTAAGCAATACAATCAAAAACGCGAGCAATGCGGTCATATGACGGGGGCCATCCATTCCGTTGCCCAACAGAGGCCCGAACAAAATGCCTGGATAGGATCCCAATGCGCTTTGATGGCCACGGATAAAGACCGGATAGGTTCGGCGCTCTCCGGCATAAGCGACAACCGGCCATTGAGAAGTGGCTATCCAGCGGGGAGGCTTTGGAGCATTTGGTTCATAGGGCGGCATTTTTGCGATGCGAAATGGAGAGGAGGAACCATTTTCATCGAAATCCTCATCTATTGCATCGGCATGTTCCAATACAACCGGATGTCTAGCCAAAAAGGGCTGCGTTTCCTCGGCGACAAAGCCGCGGGCAGCGGCGGCCGAAAAGGTGAGCGCTAAAAAGACGCAGCCAAACAAGGCTGACAAGAGCCAGACCCAGCGGGGATAGGGCGCAGAGGATGGAGCGGGCGCGCGGGGAGAAGCCATCTCCACCGTAGAGATCACGGGGCGCGGGCGGCGTCCATATGGTTTGCATTGCGCCGCGCTTGGCTTTTCCGTACGGTGGCGCCCGTGGACGGCGATCTCGTCGACGGCAAATACCGCCTGTTACGGCTCTTAGGCCAGGGCGGAATGGGCTCTGTGTTCGAGGCCGAATCGCTCTCAGGCGGCCCGCATATCGCGCTGAAACTCATCGCCTCCAGATCCGAAAGCGAAGGCCGCGCCGCCAGTATCGGCCGCTTCCACCGCGAAGCCAGAGCCGCCAGCGCAATCGATACCGAGCATATCGTCCGCGTGCTCGATGTCGGCACCGATGCCGAGAGCGGCGCTCCCTATATGGCCATGGAGCTGCTCAAAGGCCGCGATCTGGAGAGCTTGCTCGCCGAAGCCGGTTCGCTCCATCCCGAGGCCGCGCTCCGTATCGCCGCGCAGGTGTGCATCGGTCTCGAGAAGGCCCACGCGGCGCGTGTGATTCACCGCGATATCAAGCCCGCCAATATCTTTCTCGCCGAACGCGGCGCGGGTTCGATTACCGTCAAGATCCTCGACTTTGGCATTGCCAAAATTAAAGCCGCTCCAGGAGAACAAACGTCTGGATTAACCGCGCCTCACAGCATGCTGGGTTCGCCCCGCTATATGTCGCCCGAGCAGGCGCGCGGCAGAAAAGACATCGACTTCGCCACCGATCTTTGGTCGCTCGGCGTGGTTCTCTATCGCGCCCTTTCAGGCCAGCCCACCCACGCCGATGCCAAGTCGTTCGGCGAGCTGGTTATCCGCATCTGTACCGTGCCTCCTCGCCCGATTCAGGAGCTCGCGCCTTGGGTGACGCCCGAGCTGGCTTCGATTGTCCACACCGCGCTGGCCCTGTCTCCGGCCGAGCGCTTTCCTTCCGCAACGGCGATGTTCCGCGCGATTCTGGCTCTTTTGCCGCATGGCCATGAACTCCACGAAGATATGCTGATGACACCCGGCGGGCAGTCTCCGCCGCTTCGCATGGTGGTGCGCGTATCCGGCTCGGCGGATGTGGACCCCAATCAGACCACTCAACACCAGTCATCCGTCGCCGAGCCCGCGGCCAAGCCTGCTCTGCCTCGAATCCGATGAATCCGCGTGTTTTTCAGTGTCCGCGCTGCGGTGCGCCGCTCTCGCACGATACCAGCGCAAAAGCCGGTCCCCGGACGACGTGTAATTTCTGCGGAGCGGCCATCGATTTGGGCGGCGATACCTGGGCCAAGGCGTATCAGCGAGAGCTTGTCCGCCCCAAACAGCCCGATGCAAACGCTGGATCCGCGCCTGCGCCTCAGGCTGCGCCCGCGTTTGGGCCTTCCCCGCCCTCGCCTTTCTTTCAGCGCTTGGCCTGGGTTCTGCGGGCGGTATTCGGGCTTATTCTCGGTTTTGGCTTGGTTCAAGCCTTGTTCGCGTTCAAAAACAATGGCTTGTCCCATCCCATCCCAATCGCCGCCGGCATCGGAGGTTCTGCGCTTATCCTGCAAGCCATTGGCTTTCGAATCGGCGCCGTAGCCCTGATGTTTGTGGGCGCTCTGCTTTTATTGCTGAAGCCCTTTGTCAATCCGGTTGTATGGTCGGACGGACATATCTTTGGCATCACTTCACAGACGCATCTCAATTACCTTGTACCGGCCGGCATTTTGATCGTTATCGCATCCATCGTGGCGCTGGCGATTCAAAAAAATGCAAAAATCGAGCGCAATGTCTACATCGTATGTTTCGCCGGATTGGTGCTTGGCGCCGCGCTGCCTCTCGCTTCAGCCAATTTATCGGGTCCGACGCGGGGCCAAGTGCTCAAACAATACCAAAGCCGCTTTGAGCCATTGCGTCAGATTTTAAAAGAAATACATGCCCAGCTTCCGCCGGCGGGAAGCCTGCAAGACGAAAAAGCCCGGCGCGATCTAAATCCCCTGCCCGAATTCCAAAAGAATTCAAAAAAACCGCCCAATACCGAGATTATTCCTGCCAGCCAATTGCTCGATCAAAGCGATAAAGGCCAATTCGATTTATTGCTATCGGACGATTTAGCGAGGGCGCTGTTATGGACCTCGGATAAAAACCCGATGGCCTTTGAATCGATGAATGAACGCGATTCTGCCTTTGCCGGCGAACTCGAAAGCGCATTAAAAATCCGGTGGCTGGCCGTATACCGTCCGGCGGGCCGCTCCTCGTCCTATGGCGGTTCGATGTCGGCCGATACGCTGGAGGTTTTTGTATTCGATCTGCAGAGCAAAACAGCGGTTGCCCAGGGCCTAACAGGACCAATCACAACCTATAGCGACGGCCGGGACAAGGTCGCCCGGACATTGGAACGAATAACCGGCGGCCGTTTCAGCTTTTAAGAGGGGCCAAATCGATCAGCGCATAGACACCACCCATCGGCCGGTACGTGATGGCCGTGGATGTGCGAATACGCCTGTGCGGAAGCACTTTGATATGAAAACGGCGGCAGATCGAAGCCAATACCAAAATCGTTTCCATCAATGCAAAGGTATTTCCAATGCAAATGCGCGGGCCGCCTCCAAAGGGAAAATAGGCGAAGCGGGGAAGCTTTTTGGCGAAATCGTTATCCCAGCGCTCGGGCCGGAATTCATTGGGATGATCAAAATATCGAGGGTCGCGGTGCGCCACATATTGGCTAATCCAAATTTGATGGCCCACCGGAATATCAAATCCGCCGAGTTCATCGGGAGAAGTGGCCTCGCGTCCGATCGCCCACGCCGGAGGACACAGGCGCATCGATTCGTACACGACCCATTCGGTATAACGAAGCTTGGGCAAATCCGATAATGTAGGCGGCCTGTCTTTTCCTAATACTTCCCTCAATTCGCGCTGAAGCGCGGCATACACAGCGGGCGCCTTCGATAACAAAACAAATGTCCATGTGAGCGCGGTCGCCGTCGTTTCATGCCCGGCCAAAAACAAAGTCATGACTTCATCGCGCAATTGCCGCTCTGTAAAATGCTCGCCCTGCTCGTCTTTTGCATTCATCAGCATCGACAGCAAATCGCCCGGATCTGCACCGCTTTCCCGGCGCTGCTGAATGATTCCATAAATAATCTGGTCGAGCTCGGAAAGGGCTTGTTTAAATCGCTTATTGGCGGGCAGGGGCAGCTTGTCCAACAAGGGCAGCCGCACATAGGCGCCCACAAAATGCCCGACGATCGCCGATAACATGTCTCCAATGGCATTGCCGGGATCGCTCACGTCCGCATTGAATAAAGTCTTGGCCGCAATATCCCGCGTCAGATGGTTCATTTCCCCTTGTATGTCGATAACGCTTCCAATTTGAAAGGATTGCGACATGCGCTCGGTGAAATCGATCATCACCTGGGCATAGCCTTCGACGCGTTCCCGGTGAAAGGCAGGCTGGGCAAGCCTTCGCCTCTTCTTCCAATAATCGCCTTCGCTCGTTAATAATCCTTCGCCCATCACCGCCGACAGGGCTCTCGTCGTCGTGTCTTTGATGTAGTTTTTGGCATTGGATACCAGCACATGTTCGATAAGCTCCGGCGATTTAATTAAATACGCAGGCAATAGCCGGAGATCTAAATCGACCACATCCGATGAAATGGGCTGGGCCGCTTGTATTAGTTTGAGAGGATCGGAAAGAACGCGCCATGCGTTGCCCCAGATAATATTTCCCGGGACTTTAGGCGGCGTTTGCATTCTAAAACGCTCCGCTGAGCCAAATTCCGCCTCCATTTTTTCCGGCGGCAGGGGTAATTTGATAAAGTTTGATTCCGGCAGATTTGGCCGGCGTTTTTTCAGGCGCCTTTTCCGATGAGGGATTGAGCAAAATCAATACAACGCCCGTGCCTACCAATGCGATGCCAGCACCCACGGTAATATCCGCAATCAATGCATTGGTTTTTGCGCTTTCGTTGAGGTTCACGCCTTCTTGGTCGCCGCAGGGCGAAGCCGGACAGCGGCTCAATGCATCATCGTGGTCGGATTTGGCTTGCAATCCAAAAAAGGTGCCAATGCCCAGGCTGACAACGCCCGCGCCTCCCAGCAATAATCCCGTTACACGGCGCGCTCCGCCCGATTTCGCGCCTTCTGCCGTGGAGGGCTTTTGGAGGACGATTGTATTGCCGGTCTGTTTTTGCGAATTGATATCGGGAGGAGGAGGCGCTTTCTCTTCTTCTTTTTCGAGCGCGCTAATTTCAACGTCGCGCCGATCGCCGTTCTGGCCGATTTCTACTTCAATCCGCGCCAACTTATATCCCTTTGCCTTGGCCGTTATAAAATGCTTGCCAGGATCGACAGGCACCGCCACTCCATGCGTTGCTTTGCGGATTTCGCTGTTATCGCGCTGGATTTCAAATCCCTCCAGCGCGGCGATTTCGGGCGCGACCTTTACGGTTAAATACGAAAGCCTCTTTTCAAGATTGGCCATGCTCTCTTTGGCACGCTTGGCCCGATCGGCGCGGCCGTCTTTTTCGGCAACGGCCAAGGCTTCTCCGTACACCACCCACGCGCTGGCTATTTTTCCAGCCGCTTCATAGCAAATGCCCAGCAGAAGCAGCGTGCCGCCCGCGGGATCGATTCGCCGGCTTTCATCGAGTTTTGGGCATGCCGCATCGAATTGACCTTGTTCGAGCAGTTGTTTTCCTTCGCGAAACAATGCCTCGGCCACGGCGAGATCGGCGGCGGTGGGCTGGCTTTGCTGGGCGAGCGCGGCGCTGGGAATCGCCGCAAGACGCAGTGCGAGCGCGGCCAAGAGAATGTGGGCAGGGCGGGCCATGGCTATTTTCGGCTGTCGACTTCTTTGCCTAAGCGAATACCGCCATCCGGACCGAAATACGATGGGCTTGTGGCGCTGGGTTTTGAAATAGGCGAGGTATTCGCGGGTTTTAGTGTTCCCGATGGCCATGGCGCGAGCGCCGGGCCGGCGTCGCCGGTTCCAGCATCGGGGCTTGGGTCGGCGGTTTTGGTTTGGGCTTCGGTGCTTTGAACCGTTTGAACAGGAGGAACAGCAGGCGCGGAGACGGCCGCCGAAGCGGTGTTTACAACGGTTGCGCTGGGCTGTTCAGGACCTTCCGCGGACACGCTCGCGGCGGGGCGTTCACCGTTGCCGCCCGATGCGGGCGTGCGCAGCGCGAGCACCAACACCGTCGCGACGGCGGCCAAGCCCGCAACGCCCACGGCCGCCGCAAACATACGGCGCGACGAGCTGTCAGGCGTGGTTGTGTTCAGCGTGTTGATGGTGTCGGCCATCGCGTCAACATCGGGTGGACTCGACGCGCGGGACAAGCGCGATGCCCGGGTTCCTCCGCTCGTTGAGACCCGGGCGAAGTTGGGCGCAGGCGATTGGCTTGTGCGGTTGACGCTGCGCAGCGCCCGCTCCACAGAATGCACCGCCTCGGGTGTCGCAAAAGGTTCGAGCAGGCGCGCCAATTCCAAAACGCTCGCGACGCGAAGGTCGGACTTTTTCTCGAGGCAGCGCAGAATCACCGTTTCCAATTCGGGTGGAGCGCTGGGCAGATGCACATGCAGCGGGATGGGCGGATCGGCGGCGATGCTGGCGAGGAGCGCGCTGTAATTCTCGCCGTCGAAAGGCGTTTTCCCGCTGAGCAGCTCGTGCAAAATCACGCCGAGCGACCAGACATCGGTTCGCCCGTCCACATCTTTCGCGCTTCGGATCTGTTCGGGCGACATATATAAGGGCGAGCCGATCAGCGCTGTTTCACCGGTTAAGCGGGCATCTTGAGCGGCCGCGCCGAGAAACTCGTTGCTCATTTTGGAGATGCCAAAGTCCAGCACTTTGATCAGCGGAAGGCCCGATTGCGTGTGCGTCAAAAATAGATTGGAAGGCTTGAGATCGCGGTGAACGATACCGAGCGCATGCGCCTCGGCGAGAGCTTCACAGACCTGCAGCACATAATCGATGGCTTCATCCTGAGGCAGCGGCCCATGCTGATCGATGACCTGGCCCAGGTCTTTGCCTTCGAGATACTCCATCACCATGTAGAGCCGGCCATCGCTCAAGGTATCGACATCGAGCACATGCGCGACGTGCATGCTTTTAATCTTCACGGCGGCGCGGGCTTCACGCAGAAAGCGCTGAATAAAATCGGGGCGGCTTCCGACGGCGGGGAGAAGCAGTTTGATAGCGACGAGCTCCTGCAATTGCAGGTGAAGCGCGGCGACGACGACCCCCATACCGCCGCGGCCCAAAATACGCTCGACGCGATACTTTCCGGCGAGCACTTCCCCGATCCGGACGGGGAGCGCGGCGGAGATGGGGGCCTGGGCGGACATCGGCTCAGACCATAAGTCCGCCGCGCGAGGATTTCTAGCCGAAATCTGGTTCCGTCAAGGCGCGGCGGGCGGAGCGGGTTCGCAATAGCCAAAACTACAGATTTTGCCTTCTGCACATTCAGATTGCATAGAACAGGGCTGGCAACCGGGCGGAGGCGATGTATCGGCCTGGTTTGGGCGCGCCATTCGTTCGAAAAAACAGCCGCAGGGGTTTTTCGAATAAAAGGGCAAGAGCAAATCCATTTCTTCGGCGCGGGTAACGCGCATGGCGCATTTTGGAATTAACCGGCCCGCGGCTTGAGCGCCGACCGCAATGATCGCGAATTCGACTTCATTGGGCAATGGCTCGGCGCCCGTTAAATAATTCACGACTTGCGTTGCATCGGGATTAATGGGCACGCCTTGGTTATTGGGCTTCACATAAAAATGCAAAGGTCCCCACAGGACATAATGCCCATCGCGCACATTGCGCTTATCGAGCTGCGATTCGCTGTCATCCGGCTGAAATCCACAGGTTTGAGCATCGTCTTGAAAGGCCAGTATACGGAGTTCTTTTTCGGCCGGAATATGATTGATTACATCTAAAATACCAATGGTTGAATTGGTTAATTCCGCGGGGGTGCCGGGCTTTCCCGCGGAGATCAGGGCATTTCTCATTTTGCCCGAGCTATCGAGCTCCACGCCTTTCCATTTGGCGTAGGGGACATCGATACCCGCGGCGATCATCCGTTTGGTGCCTGATTTATTATCGCGGCTAAAAATGGCCTGGTCGTCGGTCCATGGGGCAACGCCTGAATCGTCGCCAAATCCATACACAAAATAGGCGGCTTTGCGGCTGATAACCTCTTGATTGGAAGCCTTGGGCACAGCAAAAATCATGGATTGGATTGGGCCGTCTCCATAATCGGTATAGCCTTTGCCCGAATCCATTGGATTGCAGGTGCCCGCGTAGACATCGCAGGTGCCAACATCGACGGATTGGTCGGTGGGCAAGATACATGACTTTTCAACGGGTTGGCTGGTCATTGGATCGAATTCCATATACATGGCTTCGCCATTGATTCGCTTATCGAGCGCGATGGCGTCGAATCCGATGCATGAGCTTTGAGCCTGATAAATGAGCGTGTATTTATTGGACTTTCTCAATTCAGGCGCGACGGCCCGGTAGACGGGCAGGATGGCATTGGAGCCGGTCATATAAATGGCTTTGGGGCCTCCGATATCCTTGCATTCGGGGGTTACGGGCGTTCCTCCGCCGCCTCCGCCTCCTCCCCCTCCCATACCGCCTTCGCCGCCGGCACCACCCACGCCTCCAGCACCGCCTACACCGGCCCCGCCGGCGCCTCCCATGCCTGCATCCGGACGATCGGGCACAGAAGGCAATGCACCGCCTTCGGGCATATTCATCAATTCGGTTGTAAATGCCACGCATTGCGAAGGCGTGCATGCATTGGTAATTCGAAAATGAGTTTCTGCGGATGTCGACCCTTTCAGGGGACACTGAGGCAAATCGCTTCGATAGCAGCCTTTTCCATTGGCGCCCTGTTCATTCCAGCATTCTTCTGAGAGCGATCCTGGATCGGCATATTCAATGGTTTCGATGCCTAAAATCAATTCACAGCCTTGAAGGGTCAGCGCGCCCAGGCCAAGCGCGCCCATCGCTGCCAATCCAATTGTGGACGCCTTCAATTTTTTAATTTTTTTTAATTGTTCAAGCGCAGAAAACATCATGGTTTTTTCCCTGCCCAGTTCGATACGTTTAAAAAGGGTGCGAAGTTCTTTTTCTTTAAGTACATCGGGCCCGGAAGGCAATGCTTAGTTCTTCGACTAGCCTGAACGAAGCTAGGCTGATGAAATGGGGTGGTCGATGGCGATGGTAGCTCAAGACAGCGCGGAACCGTTTGATGTGGTGGATGAAGAGGGGCAATTTTTAGGGAAAACGAAGGCACGGAGCGAGGTGCACCGGGATGGGGATTGGCATAGGAGTCTACATATTTGGGTTGTATTGGAGGAGGCTGGGCGGGAGCCTTTGCTTTTGTTTCAGAAGCGCAGCGCGGGGAAGGACACTTGGCCTGGGGCGCTGGATGTATCGGTCAGCGGGCATTATCGGGCAGGGGAAACGTTGGCGGATGGGTTAAGGGAGGCGGTGGAGGAGATTGGGGTAGAGATTCTGGAGCGGGACATCCGGCATTTATTTGTGCGGAAGCGTTCGGATCGGACCAAGGCTGGGATTGTGGACAATGAACTGCAAGATATTCTGACGGCGCGGGTGAAAGGTTCGCTTCGCGACATCAAGCCCAGCGTGGACGAAGTGGAGTGGATTGTGGCATGTCCTGTAAGGGAAGCGGTAGCGTTATTTGAGGGGGAATGTGATGAAATTGGGGGAATGGCGATCATGGCGAGGGCAGGCGAGCCCTTTTTCGTGAGGGTGAGACGGGAGGATTTTGTGGTGGATGGGGATGGGTATTATGCGCGGGCGGCGCGGATGGTGGTGGAGGGGAGAAGCTAGCCATGCGATTTATGTTTGAGGGTCAGCCACAACATCTACTGCTTCTTTCAGCCCTACTTCCTGGAGCCTTGCATATCGCCCTCCCGGCTCTCGACGGCTCGGCCTGGCTGGGGATTCCTGATACCACTTGGTTTTATTCGCTTATTTTTGTGGTTGTTCTCCACCAGATAGCCGGCTGGATTGTGTTTCGGGCGCAACTGGTTTTTGGTTTATTCTCCCTGCTTTTTGGCCGATACGACATGTTGGTATGGGGAAGCCTATTCTTCCCGCTGATGCTCCTGCGGCCCCTATTGACTTTGGCGCTTGCACTTGCGGATGCTGGTTCTTTGAAGCCATTACGGGGCTTTCAAATTGGGCTTGGGCTATTCCTGCTCCTTCCGGCCATCTACACGGGCTGGTCGGTTGGAAGATATTTTGGCGTAGGGCGGGCAATGGGCGGCGATCATTTTCGGCAAAAATACCGCGAAATACCCCTGGTTCGAGAAGGCATATTTAAATATAGCTCCAATGCGATGTATGCCTTCGCGTTCCTGGTCTTTTGGTCGATTGCCTTGCTGGCGGGCTCACGGGCAGCGCTTGCGGCGGCTCTATTTCAGCATGCTTATATTTGGGTCCATCTATATTGCACCGAGGAGCCGGATATGCGCGTGCTCTATGCGAATAGGAGAGAGCCAGCGGGCGCGCCGTCAACCGTTACCGGCAAATCCCAACACGTCAAACCCGCGCCGTGACGCTTCACCGGCCAGTTTCTACACGTCAGATTTTCCCCGTCAACGTTGACCGCCCAGTTTCCGCGCGCCGGATTTTCGCCGTGAACCTTTACCGGCAAATTCTTGCACGTCGGATTTTCGCCGTCAACCTTTACCGGCCAGTTTCTACACGTCAGATTTTCGCCGTCAACCTTTACCGGCCAGTTTCTACACGTCAGATTTTCGCCGTGAACCTTTACCGGCAAATCTCTACATGTCGCAAACGCGACGTCAACGTTGACCGGCCAATTCCTACACCTCGGATTTTCGACGTCAACGTTTACCGGTCGATCTCTACATGTCATACACGCGACGTCAACGTTGACCGCTCAATTCCTGCACGTCAGAAACGCGACGTCAACGTTGACCGAGCCCTTGCCGGTCCTCTGCCAACTGTTGACACGCTTTACCGAGCCCTTGCCGGTCCTCTGCCAACTGTTGACATGCTTTACGATCCAGGCGCCGACCAACCAAGTTGACAAGCGAACGGCAACAGGGCTGGTGGAAGGTCGGAAAGGGCGCCGGGAAGTGGAAAAAAGGCCAGAAGGAAGCCGTCCGAGCCGCGGAACGAAAGATCCCTTCTACGCCCGCACCACCTGAATAAGCCGCCCCGAGGGCGTCTGAGCCTGTTGTACGCTTACCCTTTGCTCCACCGGAGGCAGGTCCGAGCGCCTGTCGAAAATAATCAGCCAACCGCTTTGCTGCCCTATGCCCGCTAGATATTCATCGAGTTGCTCCAATCCTTGACGCTCGGGATCGGGCTTCTTGTCCCGCCATACCTTTAGCTCTATGCCCAACACCTCGCCCCCAAAACGCACACAAATATCCATGCGTCCCATGCCAATGGCATATTCCCTGTCCACAACCCCGCCCCCGTTCACCACCCTGTGCAAAAACGCCATCAATACCAAATGAGGCGCTACTTCATGATAGGGCGATGTCCCCATCAGCGCTTCGCCATGCTGTCTCCAAAAGGACATAAACGCCGCGAGCAGTGCCTCTTTATTTAGCCGCCCATCCGCCTTAAGCCATGTCTCCCTAAACGTGGGCAATTGTGCCCGTGGACTCGCCGACAGCGATCGCACCACAATCTCCCGATAGATAGGATTAGAAATCTCCAAGCCCCCCGTCGCAGGCAGTCGCACCAAGCCCAAATCAAGGGCCAGCCGAATATCATCCGGGGGAAGCTCTTCTCCACTCTCTCCCGAGAGCATCGGTTCAATCACGGCTCGAATGCGAGGATCGCGCAATCTCTCGGCAAGGCTGTCCAAATGGGTGTCCTGGCGCAGAATCAGATTTTCCTTGGCCCGCTCGACATCCTCGGCGCTGATGGGCTGTTGGCGATCGGGGACCAGTTTATCCGTAAGCTCGGCCGCGAGGGCATTGACCAGCCAGGGCTGCCCTCCGGTTAAAACATGGGCCCGTTCCACCGCTTCGGGCAAAAAGATCTGTCCTGTTTCCTCGGTATGCTGGGCATAGAGAGCGCCTATTTCCTTCTGGGTGAAGTTGCCCAAAGTCAGCGCCTTGGCGGCAATATTAAAAGGACTGGAGGAATGGGTAGTGGCCGAGCCTCCGCTGGCAAATTTATAATCCCGCACATTGCGCATGCCCACCAGGGCCAGGGACCATGGAAAGGCTTGGGGGCGATCGGCATAACCATCCCTCAATTGCCTGAGCACGGAAATAAGAAGAGGACCTTCGAGGGCATCGATTTCATCGATAAAGAGCACCAAGGGTTTGGGAGCGCTTTGGCACCATGCGGCCAGGGCGCTTCGAAGGCGGTTGCCCGAGCCAATGCTTGGCCAAGGGGGAGGCTGAACATTGGAAGGGAGGCGTATTTGGGCGCTGTTTCGCAGGTTATCGAGGATGGCGAGCTCGGCCATGGGCGGATCGTGAATATAGGCGCTTGCGCTTTCGACCGAAAAGAAGAGGGCGCTGAACTTCCCCTCTGCGATAAGCTCTTGAGCCAAGGTTTTGATGAGGGTGGTTTTGCCGGATTGGCGGGGCGCGTGGATTACAAAATAGAGCTTTCGATCGATAAGCGGGCGAAGCTCGGGCAAGCGGGCGAGAATGGGCAGGGTATAGTGTTCGTTTGGGTTGTTGGGGCCCGCGGTATTAAAGAAACGAGGCATGAATAGGCTTTTGGCGCGGGTTGGAAGGAATGTCAAGCTTCTTGTGGACGCGGCTCTGCGCTGCCGCGATGGGGACGACGCTATCGATGAGCAGGGCTTATCGAGGTTGTTTCTACGCCCGCACCACCTGAATAAGCCGCCCCGAGGGCGTCTGAGCCTGTTGTA
>CAZICM010000015.1:33515-142173 GCA_964537685.1 uncultured Polyangiaceae bacterium | reverse complement strand
CGCCCCCAAAACGCACACAAATATCCATGCGTCCCATGCCAATGGCATATTCCCTATCCACAACCCCACCCCCGTTCACCACCCTGTGCAAAAACGCCATCAATACCAAATGAGGCGCCACCTCATGATACGGTGATGTCCCCATCAGCGCTTCGCCATGCTGTCTCCAAAACGCTATAAAGGAAGAAAGCAAGGCATCCTTATTGAGCTTGCCCTCCTTCGTGAGCCAGCTTGGAGCAAGCGGTAGCATTTCATCGGACAGATCTTTCGCCAAGACGCGAACAATAATCTCTTTGTAGATAGGATTAGATACCACCAACCCACCTTCAGGGGAGCGCTTCAGCAATCCGAGATCGATGGCATAACTCCGATCATCGGGGGAAGCTTGAGACCGTTCGCCCGAGAGCATCGGTTCAATTACGGCTCGAATGCGAGGATCGCGCAATCTCTCGGCAAGGCTATCCAAATGGGTGTCCTGGCGCAGAATCAGATTTTCCTTGGCCCGCTCGACATCCTCGGCGCTGATGGGCTGTTGGCGATCAGGAACCAAGGTCTCCGTAAGCTCGGCCGCGAGGGCATTGACCAGCCAGGGCTGTCCTCCGGTTAAGGCATGAGCCCGTTCCACCGCCTCGAGCAAGAAGATCTGTCCTGTGTCCTCGGTATGCTGGGCATAGAGGGCGTCCATTTCCTTCTGGGTGAAGTTGCCCAGGGTCAGCGCCTTAGCGACAATATTAAAAGGACTGGCGGAGTGGGTACTGGCCGAGCCTCCGCTGGCAAACTTATAATCCCTCACATTGCGCATGCCCACCAGCGCCAAGGACCAGGGAAAGACATCGCGGAAGTTATTATAGCCCTCGCGGATTTGCCTAAGCACGGAGACGAGAATAGGACCTTCGAGGGCATCGATTTCGTCGATGAGCAGCACCAAGGGTTTAGGAGCGCACTGGCACCATGCGGTGAGGCCATTGACGATTTTCGTGCCGGGGGGCGTATCTGGCCAAGGCGGAGGCTGCTCGTTGGCGGGAAGGGAATGGGCGGCACTGCTTCGAATGCGATCGAGGATGGCGAGCTCGGCCATGGGCGGATCGTGAATATAGGCGCTTGCGCTTTCGACCGAAAAGAAGAGGGCGCTGAACTTCCCCTCTGCGATAAGCTCTTGAGCCAAGGTTTTGATGAGGGTGGTTTTGCCGGATTGGCGGGGCGCGTGGATTACAAAATAGAGCTTTCGATCGATAAGCGGGCGAAGCTCGGGCAAGCGGGCGAGAATGGGCAGGGTATAGTGTTCGTTTGGGTTGTTGGGGCCCGCGGTATTAAAGAAACGAGGCATGGATAGGCTTTTGGCGCGGGTTGGAAGGAATGTCAAGCTTGTTGTGGAGTCGTGATGCTGGGCCTGGCACATCAGTCCCTATCCGGCCCGCCCAGCAGGGCTTCCACACTATCTTTCCATCGTTGCGCGCCTGGCTTGAGCAGGGAAATGGCCCTTTTGTCCTTGGGCAAGGATTCCATCTCGCTATAAGGCTCCATCTCCACATAACAGGGCCGCGCATACACTTTCACCAGCCGGTTGTTCTTCTCTCGATGAAGCCGAATGGCCGCTTGGGTCTGGTCCCACAGCGCATCCGAATCCAAAAAATCGGCGGAGAGCAAAAGCAACACAATATCGGCCTGCTCCATCAGGCCGGCGATACGCTGGGCGTTGTCGTTTTGCTCGTTGAGCTGTCCAGCGTGCAAAATATGAAAGCGCTTGCTCTTTTGAAGGGCTTGTCCGAGCTCCAAGAGCAGTTCTTTATCTTCGGGCGCATAGGCAATATATACGCTTTGTTTTGGCTTCTTGGTCTTGGCGTAGCGCCAAAGCCCCAGGGCCAGCGCCGTCAGAGCAAGCCCAGCCGAGAGGGGCAAGAGCAGGCTCAGCGGCGAATCCTTGGGCTTTAGGCCCAGGACCATCACTTCGGTGTGCAAGCCGTCTTTATCTAAATAAATGCCTCCAACCTGAAGGCTTCTCGCTTGATGGGGGGCGCTGCCTGCTTCCCATTCCAGGCTTGGAGGCGCCTTTTGTTCAAATGCCTTTCCGCTTTCATCCACGCATCGCAGCGACCCCGATTGAATTTCGAGCTTTACGCGCACAACGCGCTGCGTGGCGCCCAGGCCCTGTTTGGGAAAGCCCTCGGCGATTTGCCCCAGACCCTCGCCCCTATGTTCCAGCACCACGCCAAAGTCCTGGGACGAAGGCCATATCAGCCCGCATTTATCGGTGCTTTTGCATTCGCCATGATTGGGAATGGTGCCGCTAAAGGCCAAGGCCATGGGTCCGCGGGTATCCACGGGCGAATCGAGATAAAGCTGAATCGAGAGCTTGGGCTCTGGGGCCGTGTGGCGATAGGAGACGCGATAGCCTAGATCGGGGCCCTTGGGGTCCTCGTCGTTGGGAACCCAGGGCAAGGCATCGATTTCATCGGGCTTGGGGAGAAGGGAAATATTTTTAATGGATTCATTGCCGCGTTCAACGGTGACGGGAGGCGAGAAGCGTATGGTTTTGAGCTGTGGATGGCCGAGAGCCTCGGGGCTTATAAAAACGGCATCGCGCTTGCCCTGAATCTCGATACTGCTCAGCGTTCCCTGAAAGCAGCATTGGCCGCCGAGCAAGGGTTCGGTGCAGAGGGTGTTCATCGCGCTGGGTGTTCTAGTTGAGGTGGGGGTGGAAGGCGAGTTTTTTGTTTTTTGGGGTGTGGGTTTTGTTTGGGCGGGATGAAAAAAGCTTGCCCAAGCCAAACAAAGCCTATAGGGTGCTGGGCCGCGAGGAGAGCGGTATGCGGGGCAGCCTGGGATGGTGCTGGGGGGTGGCGTTGGTGCTGGGGGCGCTGGGATGCGGGTCTGGCGCGAAGAGCCCCAGTGCCTCGCCGGGTGTGCTGGAGGGCTGGCTGCCCAAAGGGGCCAGGCTGGGCAAGCCCGAGGGGCATTTGGCGTCGATCAAATGCCTGTCCTTTTCGCCCGATGGGGAGAAGCTGCTTTCAGGGAGCGACGATGGCAGCGTGTTGGTCTGGGATGTGGGCACGGGTCGGGTGCTAAAGCGCTTTGAGGGCCATACTGGATTTGTGGGGGGCTGCGCCTTCTTTCCCGATGGAGAGAGGGTGGCCAGCGGGGACGCAGAGGGACAAGTGGCCCTCTGGTCCATTCAGGGCGATAGGATCCAATGGCTGAAGGGACTTGATCGAAGCAACGACGTCTATTCGCTTTCGGTGCGTCCCGATGGAGGCCAAGTGCTGGTGGGAACCCTGTATGGCCGGGTGATGGCTTGGAACCCCGCTCAGCCGGATTCCCCTGTGTTGGATAAGACCGAGTTGAGAGGCGCCACACCACAAGACATTGTATGGGCGGTGGGATATCTCAAAAACCAGCCCTTTGGAGCCGGGCAGGCGGGCTTTAGGCTATGGAGCGCCCAGAAGCCAAACCCGCTTGTAAGCAGTAGCAAGCGTGATCCCGCAAGCGCCATTCCCCTTCCAGGAAGCCGAATCGCCCTGGGCCTTGAAGATCGGGTCTTGTTGATCCGGCCGAACTCCAAAACGCTTTCCGAACAGCCTCTTCTCGATCCCAAAGAGGGAGGGGGCCATCAGGCTTGGATTTATGGCCTGGCCTCCGATTCCTCAGGCAATCGCCTCTTGAGCGCGGATGATTCTGGCCAAGTCCGGCTATGGGAGATAGGCCAAGCGCCCTATCGCCTTCGCTGCTCGTGGAAGGAGAAAGCAGGTCTTCGGGCGGCGGCTTTTGATACGCAGAACAATAAGGTGGCCGTGGCTGGAAATGATGCCTCCATTGCGCTGCTCGGCGCGGACGATTGCAAGGAACTCAAGCGTTTTTCCCTTCCCCGAGGCCGGATCCGTGCCCTGGCCACTCAGCCCAATGCCCTGCTTCTGGGGGATGGAACAGGCCAGGTCAGCCGCTGGTCCTTGCCTGGCTTTCAACGGCTGGAAGGCGAGCATGCCCATCAGGGAGAAGTTAATGCCCTGGTGCTAAGCCCTTTAGGCATCTGGTTCTCTGTGGGGACTGACAAAAAAATCCTTCAAGGTCCAGGCGCCAGGCCCATTGGAAGCACCCAAAACATAGCGAGTGCCCTGGCCCTTCAACCCGATGGCCTGGCCTTGCTGGTGGGCGATGATGATGGAAATCTCCAAAGGCTGACCCTTCCCGGTGGAGAGGCCAAGCCTTTGCTCAAGCTTTCCGATGGAGTCTATGCCATTGCCGTGCATCCCAAGGGGCATCAGGCCCTGCTGGGTGGACTTTTCCGCACCCTCACCCGCTTGGATCTGCCCTCGGGCGAGGCTTTCAATCAGGATTGGCCTAGATTAATGCCTGGGGAGAGCACACGCGCCCTGGCCTTCGATGCCCAGGGCCGCACCTTTGCCCAGGGAGGAACTTCCGGCACCGTGCTACTCCGAAACGCCGAGGATGGCCAACAGCTTCAGAAGCTCGAGGGGCTAAATGACCAGGTGAGCGGCCTTGTCTTCCACGGCAGCTTTCTCTGGGCAGGAGGCTATGACCGCCGACTGGTCCGCTGGAATCTCCAGAACATCCAAAACGCAGAGCCCGGTCTCAGCATCGACGAAGGCGCCGATATCCTTCGCCTTCAATCCACTCCCGATGGCCAATTCCTGATCGCCGGCCTGGGCGATGGCCGGGCCTCTGTCCGAAAACTCCCCAATGGCGAACTTGTTGCCCATCTCTATCCCTTTGCCGATGGAAGCTGGGCCACCGTCTTCGCCGAGGAAGGGGACAAAGGCTCCCGCTTTATGGCCGGTTATGGTCCCAATCCCTCCAAGGATAACGCGGCCCTGAATCTCTATTACGAACTGCCCAGCGCCCGCCAAGAGGGCATCCTCGCCGACAAGCTTTCCCTGGGCGATATCGTCCTCCCCCTTCAATTTGGCAAGCCCAGCATCCAGCGCGATGCCGGGGGCGAGGTCAGCGTCCGCGTGACCCTCTTTTCTCCCTCCGGCCCTCCCACCGTGACCTTGAATGGCCAATGGCCCCTGGCGCTCCAGCCTCTTAAAACCCCCGCCTATGAAGTCAATCTCGTTGTGGACGACCCCTTGGCCAAGCGCTACACCCTTCATGCCGAAGCTCCGAACCGCGCTCCCATCGATTTACCCTTTGTTCTGCCTCCCGATCCCCGCGCGGGAACCGAATATAAAAAAGCCCTGCTTATTGGCAATGAAGCCTATCCCTCCCTGGGCCATGCCTTGGGCGCCGTTCATGACGTTGAACGCTTTGCCGGCCTGCTGAAGGACGAGCGAAGCTGGAAGCTGATCGACGAGAAATCCCTCTTTCAGCGTAAAAACCTAAAGGGAAGCCAGCTCCGCGCCACTATCCAAGGCTTTTTCCAAAATGCCCGGCCCTATGAAACCCTGCTCTTTTATTATGCAGGCCATGGCATCAACCAAAATGGCCAAGGCTTTCTCCTGGGCACGGACGAAAACCCCCGGAATCCCGATCCTCAGAACCGGGTATCCGCCTCGGAACTATGGACATGGATCGAAAACACCAAAGCCGGCCATATTGCCATTATTCTCGATGCCTGCCGGGCCTCGGCCTTTTTGTTTCGCGAAAACTCAATCCCCAAGGCCGAGCAATTCCCCAAATCCATGGTCTTTGTGTTCTCCACCGCCGCCTCCAGAAACGCTTTGGGCACCCAGCAAGGCGGCAACTTTAGCAATGTGTTTCTCGATGCCCTGACCCTTAACGATTCCGATTGGTTCGATCGCGGGGTGGGCGCGGTGACCATCAACAATGCCTTTGGCTATGCCAATCAAAAGAGCGATCAATCCCCGCGCATTTTTGGTTCGCTCGACCGGCTGCCCTTGTACTATCCTCCCGTCCATCGCGAGGCCGAGACCCTGGCTTCTCTTTCGATTGGCAGCCAAAAGAGCAATCGGGAAAGCGATCTAAGCCTTCAAGAAACCCAGGTGGCCACATCCCGGGGCACGATGGTTATGGGCACCGAGGTCCAGGGCACCACAAACAAAACCCTGTTGCTCAAAGTGTCCACCACCCGAACCGTTCAGCGCTTTTATGTGAGCCTAAAACCCGCCGGGGAGGCGAAGGGCGCCGTCTTCAATGCCCAGACCGAGGCCGATCCCAAAACCGGGACCATTCAAGTGCGTGTGCGCGGGATTAATAAGCTGGAGCCCAATACCACCTACGAGGGAGAAATCTCGCCCTGCGAGGGCAGCGCTGAGGGCTGTGTGATCAAGGCGGGGGCAAAGTTTGACTTTAAACTGCCACCATAGAACTGGAGAATCCACCATGACATCCATACCGGGTCAACTGATGAACGCATTGCGCGATGGAGAAGTTGTGCCCTTCGTAGGCGCCGGCGTATCCATGAGCGTGCTCGATACAAGCGGCAAGACTGTTTATCCGGGCTGGCACGCTCTCCTTTCAAATGCTGTCATTAAACTCAGGCAAGAACTTAAACACCATGATGCCAATATCGTCGAGGGCTTGCTGGAGAAAACAAATCCTGATCACTATGAGGCTGCGCGATATGCGCGCGATGGAATGGGGCCGCTTTGGTATAGCTTTCTTCGGGATACGTTTAAGCCCGATGAGGATCGTATCGATAAATCTTCGCTTTCACTCGCCAAGGCCGTTTGGAAGCTGTCTAGTCAGTTCATTGTAACAACCAACTATGATGAAGTCCTCAGGTTCGCATTGGACAAACCCAATAGGCTGAATCCCATCGATGTCGACGCGACCACGGAATTAAGGTCTGTTTTACACCATAAGGTGCTGGATCGTCCCACGGTCTGGCATCTGCACGGGCAGATACACACCCCCTCAAAGATGATTCTAACGCCGGATGGGTACCGTGAATTGTATCCAGACGAATCCGAGAATGTACAGTATAAGGCCGCATTACATGCCCTTCGGCATTTGCTCGCGACGCGAACCTTGCTCTTTATCGGTTTTAGCCTGGAGGATGCATGGTTTGGGGCGCAGGTCGGCTGGGTGGAGAAGATATTTGATACATCTATCGGTCCCCATTATATGCTGGTTCGTGAACAGGATCGCCGCGAAACACAGCGCCGCTTGAAGGATCTGCGCTGTATTGAATTGATTCCTTTTGCCCAATTTGGCGAACCCTTGGTAAAGAAGGTTGAGGAACTCGCGGATCTCAAGAATTTGGCGCCGCCCATAAGCACAGCCATGGGTAGCGAGTCCCGATCGGTATCTGTCCCTTCGCCGTCTCTTGGCGAAACACCGGTCATTACCCCACCGCCCGCACTGGGTGCGAGCCCCTCCAGCCCCAGCATCGATCTGTGCGATGTTCGCAAGGGTTTCCGGGCTGTTTATCACTATCAGCGCATCCTATTCGATCGGATGGCCGAGTTATCGGATGCCCTTTTCAAATGGGATTTAGAGTTTGAGCGCTGGGATCCCGTCCTCTTTAATCGTCATGCGAGATCATCATCGGAGTTTTTCCGAAAAGAGCGTTATTGGGCCTGGGATTTTCTCCCGGCATATCGCTTGTATTTGGCATGGCAATCGAGCCAAGGGCCGGCGGGGGAAAAGCTTCGGGTCGAAGCGGAGTTTGCGGCCGATTCAGGTTTTCGGCGAATTGCGGCACCCGAGCCAGATCCGCGTGATTTCACCCCGGCCGAGGCTTCGGTGTCCGAGCTTCGCTTACGCTTGTTCAGGGTGCGGGAGTCACGGTTATCGGCGCGAGACGCGGCCGTTCAGATTAAGAGCCTGCCGGCGTCATGGAATGGTGTGACGGATACGCTCTCTCTCGAGGATGGCGTTTGCGACTACAAGCTGTTTCGGGTGAATATCGACGATATCTTGGCGAAAGAAGGTTTGAACAGCCACGTAATTGCCCCCATTCATCAATGGTTTGCCGAGCGATAGGCCGCCCCTTTGTTTTTCCTTCACTTGCTTCCGCTTCGCAATCTGCTTCAGAACCACCAAATCGGCCTTATCCTGAACGCGCTCCTCGGGCGTGGCGCTTTTTGCGGCGATTAAATATCTTAGGCTATGGCCGTTCAAGGACGCGATAAACTCTTCGAAATCGGGGTAAACCACGGCGGCCCTTTGCTTTCAAGCTATCGAGCAGGCAATCCGCAACCGCTTCCACGCGCTCGGCAGGCGTCATGGAAGCCCAGAAGCGGAGGTTTTCATCTTCGGCCATGTCTTGGGGAATCACGGAGATGGTCCAGGTGCGGCCATTGCGATCCTGCACGGTGGCCCGTTCAATGGCCGGCGCTTTGGGTTTTTTTGGTTTTTTGTTGCGATTCATGTTCTTCTCGCTCGATCCGGCTGTCTTCGTTTGACGTATGGAAACGCGCGGCATTCGTTAAGGGAAAAATGGCCTCGCCCCTATCTATATCGCGGGATTGTGCTTGGGTCCCCGTGGGAGCCGTCCTTTGTGGTACGCCTGCGGCGGCAGCGCACGCGGCAAAGCAGAGGGATGATGCCGGGTTTTGGTGTGAGGGTCTGGGGAGATGGGCCGGCGGGTCGTGGAGAGGAGAGGTGGGGTCTCGGGAGATGCGACGTGGGCTCTCGGAGACGAGTCGGAGGACCTCGGGAGGTGCGCGGGATGGTCGCAGGGATGAGACGTGGGCTCGCGGAGAAGGGAGTTAAGGTGGTGGCGATGGCAGCGATGACCTCGGGAGATGGGCCGGGGCGTCGTGGAGATGAGTCGGAGGACCTCGGAAGGTGCGGGGGATGGTCGCGGAGACGAGACGTGGGCTCTCGGAGAAGGGAGCGATGACCTAAGAAGATGGGCCGGCGGGTCTGGGAGAAGGGAGCGATGACCTAAGAAGATGGGCCGGCGGGTCTGGGAGACGAGTCGGATGGTCTCGGAGATGAGTCGGATGATGCTTGGGGTCGATAGGTCGGTGGAGCTTTGGGGATGCTGTGCTGGAGGCGGGGTGTGATATTCGAACGGTTCAGGTGTTGTTGGGGTATCGTGATGCATTCGATGATGATGATTTGCATGCAGGTGGGGCTGAGTAGGTTTTGCAAGATTTTTGTTGATGCGGAGGCAGAGCTGCACTAATGGGCGCGGAAACCGTGAAGTTTGGTGTTGCTTTTGTCGGGGATTTGGGATGGATTGGGGAGGTCTGTCTAAGCTGCTGCCGAAATGGGTCGGGGCGGTTTGGGCGGGGCGGTTGAATGGTTGGTGGGTGGGCAGGTCAGAGAGTTCTGCTCAGGTTTCCTTGGTTGAGGGGAGCGCATTCGGTTGACAACGACGCAACCACAAGAAATGAAGAGTAAACACTCGCAGAAGACCCAGCCAGTTCGCCGTGCGTTGGACAGGTTTTGTCCGCACGGCATCGTCTCCAAGGCGTCTAGATGAGCACCCTGTCCCCTGCCTTTCTCGCGAACTTCAAGAACTGGTGCCAACGCCAGGTTCTCGCTACGATCGACGACATTTTTCAAGGCGCGCACTTCCAGCACCATCCAATGGAGCAACGCGTCATCTCCGGGCAGCGGAGGCAGCGCGTTGCGGAATACGCTCAGACAATTGACATCGTTCGTCCCGAGCACTCTCAGCAACTCCTCGACGCTGCCCAAACGGCGTTGCGACTTTCGAACATCACCGACGACGACAAGGCACTTCTCCGCGAAATATGCGAAGCGGAAGGCCTCCTGGTAGACGGTGACCTACTATCATGGCCAGGTCCTCGTCACTGCGACGTGAACGTGAACTTGCTTTACGCCTCCGACGGCCCGAAGCCGGAGATCGTTTGGGAGGACATGCTGAAGAATCGGATCAAGGAAATCAAGCATCAAGGCTCGTGCCTGACGTACGACAAACCGATTCCCCGAAGAGGCATTACGTGGAGACACCTTTGCGACTGCTGGGTGGAGAAGACGGCGAGGCGTCCGGAGCAGACCGAAGAGAACCGTCGTGCTTTCCGCGAAAGGCTCCTTCGGTCAGTAGCCGAGGGGCCAGAGCGGACTCTTTTTCTGCACTATTGCCAGCTCTATACGCCCTCGCGAAACGATTCGGTACCGATGCTCATCCCCCAAGTCTATCTCCACTACGACCCCTATACTGACCGACAACGCTCGGGAAAAAGGGTACTTGAACGACAGCGAATGGACTTCCTTGTTGCGGACGAGGGACGGTGCATCGTGTTGGAGGTCGATGGGCAGCAGCACTATTCCACAGACGGTCGCGCAGATCCGGCAAAGTATGCCAACATGGTGCGAGAAGACCGCCGCCTCAGACTCGATGGCTACGAGGTCTTTCGCTTCGGCGGCCATGAGTTCAGTGACGACGCGGCGTTCAGACGGATGCTTCAGGAGTTCTTCTACGCGTTGCTTGGCGCACCGCCTGACGCATCCTCACGAGGAGGGTAGCGGTGTTAGCCACCCAACACGGACATGGATCGGACGGGCGCGTCGCGCCCGCCGCTCATGTCCCCGTTCGCCATACAGCAACACGAATACCCCCAATCGCGAACCCAGACGGAAGGTCACGGCGCCAATATCCCACGAGAAGGAGTTTTACCCCATGCACCTCATGACAAAACGCCACTCGGCCATCCTGGGCGCGCTTTTGACCTTCGCTGGGGCAATCATGATGACCGCATGCAGCGGGCCGGGCGGACCAGCGCCGGGCAACTCGGGCGGCACTCCACCCAGCCCAGATCAGCCCACCGAATGCTCGGCGTCCATTGAAGAACCCTGCATGCGCTATCGTATCCCCCTCTTTGGTAATCCAAACATGGACCTCCCCCTGCGCAACAAGTATATCGCCGCATTTGGCAACGCTTGTTATATGTCCTATGTCAATACCTTCGATTGCTTCTATCAGAAATGGCAAACCGCGTGCGCTGATGCCGTGAAAATGGCCGAGGTATCGGGCGCCGCGCCCTTCGATAAGGGCTACACATGCCAGCCCGTCGCCGGTACGGATGATTACACCCTGCAGGTCGGTCCGGATGTCGCAAATGAGATCACCATTAACTATCAGGCCGCGCCTCGGCAGACGCCCATGACGGAAATCAACGGCATGCCAACGGAGGTCAATGGTCCATACCGCAATTTGACCGAGCCGAATCAGGTTGGACCGGGGAATATGTTCGACCGCCCCAGCGGCATGGTCGACGCGGACGGTGGTGCCCTCTTGCAGAGGGAGTGGATCCTCCAGGTCAACCGCAACGCACACAACGGCGAGGTGCACTCCGATCTCGCGGGCTTCAAGTTCCCTTGTAAGGATCAGAACGGTAGCTTAACGACATGTACCGAGCCAGATGTCCTTGAAGATCCAGACAAGGAAACGTTTTTCGATCCCGACGCAATCGCTCAGGTGCACCATGTTGTTCCCATGAAGGATAAACGCTGCTGCCCATGGGGCACCAACTCAAACAAGAATGCCGCGGTCATTTCGCGAAAACTCAATATGCATTTCACGAACAATAATCCACCGTTAGACGAGGTGCTGCAGCTCAACAACGCAAAGGCGTACACGCCATAACGCTGCAGACGCACACATCCAACGAGTGCGTTGACGCCGAGGCCAACGAGGTATAGCCAAGACATCATGATCGAGCGAACTCATCGTTATGGACGCCTCGTTTTCGACCGAGATGCCATAGTCCGCGCCGCGCTGCGCGCCTACATTGAAGGCATTTTCGGGAAGGGCTCGCTCAAACGCCTGTCGTTTCCGGTTTGTGCCGAGCCGCTCTGGACGGGCGATCTCCAGCGGGGCGCTTTCTATAACGGCGACGGATGCGGAGCCTATAACGTTGTCGGGTGGACCGAGGCGGGCGTTATCGGTCTCGCGTACGAGCTCGGGTTCGGTCCGATCGAGCATCTCGATCTCCCGGTCTCCGCGGTGACTGGTGGCCCGGACGATGTGCGCGGAGCGTTGCTGGGCCTTCCCGCCGCGCTGGAACCCGCGCTCGTGATGGCCGCTGGCATGCTCGCGGAGGGGCCAGTGCATGGGGAGAAGAGCGCGGGCGTGGGCTTTTGGCTGTATGGTGATCGCGTTGCTGGTACGCTGTTTGAAGATCCGGCGGATGCGGGCTCCCGTCAATTGGCGATGTGGGGCTTGCTTCAAGGCGGCCGGCTCATGCCGATGGTTTCTCGTTTTTCTCATCCCCACGACAGGGCAATTGTGGCAGAGTGCGCCCGCAAGGACGCTCCCATCCACGCGCTGATGGATGCGGTGGTCGACCGGAGGTTAAATGGCCCCACGGAGTTCACGGCCGAGGAGATTGCGATGCTCTTTCCCTCGCCGCCCGATCCAGAGCGATTGCTTGGGGCTCAGCGCATGCTTCAGAAGGTGGGCATTACCTGGCCCGGTTCGCCCGAGATCCCCGAGGAGCCGAGGAGAACGGGGCGGAACCCGTTTTTGGCCCAATCTTGAATCGGCTTTTGCGTGCGGTGAGCATTGGTTTAGGTAGAACAGATCAACAGCGTTCCACCGTACACGCCATGACGCGGCAGCCGCACGCAGGCGGCGAGCCCCTTGACCCCGAGACCGCGGTGCTTTAGGTGAGGCTGATGATCGAACGGGATACCACCCACTTCGGGCGCCTCGTTTTCGACCGAGATGCCATCGTGCGCGCGGCGCTGCGCGCCTACGTCGAAACCTCGCTTTATGGGCTCGCGCGCTTTTGGTATCCAGCCGCCTACGGCGCGGAGTGGGCGGGCGATCTTCAGCGCGGCGCTTTCGTCAACTTTGATAGCTGCCTTAACTACGAAGTCATTGCGTGGACCGAGGTGGGCGTCGTCGGTCTCGCGCTTGATTATGGGCAAGGTCCGATTCAGCAGCTTGACCTTTCAATCGATGCGGTGACGGGTGGTCCGGACGATGTGCGCGGGGCCGTGCCGGGACTTCCCGAGGAGCTGGAGCCCGCGCTTGTGCTCGCTACCGACATGCTCGACGTGGGGCCGGAGTACGGTGAGAAGTGGGCGGGTGTCGGCTTTTGGCTCTGCGGCGACCATATTGGAGGCACGCTCTTCCTCTTCCACGATCTGACGCGGGCAAGGGGCGCCCACCGGCTGGCCGCATGGGGCTTGCTCCACAACGGGCGTCGGCTGCCGCTGTGTTGTGGGGCTTCTACTTCTCCACGCCCCGGAAAGATCGTCGAGAACCATGACCGTCCGCAAGACGCCCCCGCTCACACGATTATGGACGCGGTGGCCGACCGGAGGCTCCAGGGTCCCACGGAGTTCACGCCTTCCGAACTTGAAACGCTCCTTCGCCCCGCGCCCGAGCCGGCGCGATTGCTTGGGGCTCAGCGCATGCTTCAAAAGGTGGGCATTACCTGGCCCGGCTCGCCCGAGATCCCGGTATAGCCGAGGAGAACAGGGCGGAACCCCTTTTTCACGCGCCGTCAACGTTGACCGGCCAATTCCCGCACCTCAGGAAGTCGCCGTCACGCTTTACCGGGCGATCCGTACACATCAACAACTCGCCGTCAACGTTCACCGCCCAGTTTCCGCACGCCGGATTTTCCCCGTCAACCTTCACCGCCCAGTTTCCGCACGCCGGATTTTCCCCGTCAACCTTTACCGGCAAATCCCTACACGTCAAACCCGCGACGTCAATGTTGACCGGCCAATTCCTGCACCTCGGATTTTCCCCGTCAACCTTGACCGGCCAATCTCTACATGTCACAAACTTGCCGTCAACCTTCACCGCCCAGTTTCCACATGTCAGAAACCCGCCGTCAACGTTCACCGCTCATTTCCCGCACGTCAGAAACGCGACGTCAACCTTCACCGACCCCTTACCGGTCCTCTGCCAACTGTTGACGCGCTTTACCGACCCCTTACCGGTCCCCTGCCAACGGTCAACACCCTTGACGCGCCAGAAGTGGTAGGCACCTGGGCTGCAAGATTTTTGTTGATGCAGACGCGGAGGCGCAATAACGGGCGCGGAAACCGTGAATTTTGGCGTTGCTTTTGGCGGGGATTTGGCCTAGTTCTACGACGCGACGATCCTATGTCACAACACCGCGTGCGGCGACGGGAAATGCAAGGCTTGTCCAGATTGGTTCGGACCGCTAAACCTAAACCATGAACCTCGACGAGCTGCCTGAAGTCCTGAAGGCGGTCCATGCCTTCCAGTGGTCCGTTCTCCTCGCGTGCCCACGGATATCCGAGAGGCTCAGCCGCCCTGTGCCTGTCGAGATGGTCCGGAAGCTCGTCGAGAGGTTCGCGCACCAAACGCCCGAGGCTCTCATCGACTCCTACCAGGGAATCCGGCGCGACTACGATCCAACCAAGGCTTTTAATCGTGCTCGCCAGAAAGCCGCGGCGCTCCATGCCTGTATGGATGGATGGAGTGGGTCGCTACCGGTGCCGAAGGAGGTGATGATGTCTGCACGGGAATTGGTCTCCGCTTACGGGCACAAGGCAACAGGCCAATGGGACGAATACGGCTTGCAGGACGACTTCGAGGCCGCCCTTCTCTGGCCGGAGTCGCCCGATGTGCCGCACGGCCGGACGGACGACACGCCCCACGGAGCAAACTCAATCAAAGGGCCTCTTCCTCGAAGGCTCCCCCGCAGGCGCCAAGGGCTTTAGCGGTTTCTTTACCGCAGGCGAGGCCGAAAGCGCCGGAATCGCCGCCGTACCCGTCCCAGCCGGCGCGCTCGGTTCTGGGGGCAAAAATTCCACCGTCTCGTCGTCCGCCGTGGTTGAGCTGGATGGGCTCGGTGCCGTTGTAGGAGCTGTCCCCTGCACTTGTGCTGTGCTCTGAACCATATCCACCTTGGGTGGCGGGGCCATCACCGTGGACGGAGGCCGAAAATAAACCGTCGCTATCGCTATCGATAATCCTATCAAGATGCCAGCCATGCACCCAACCGCTACAAATAAGGTGATGGGTATGCCTTTTTTTTGCGATCGCTTTGTGGCCGGGCTTGGGGGAGATTCCGCGCTCGCAGGACCGCTCTTCGCGGTCTTGCTTGGAAGCGCGATCGACATCGTTTCCAGCGGCGATGGCCCATCATAATATTCAGGGACCGCCGAGGATTCCCCGCTCGGTAGGTTCGATGGATTCGATGCCGTCGATGGGGGTAAGGGCTCCGTCGAATCCAAGGCCGAACGTCCAGGCGCTCCCCAATCACTGGTGGCATCCGCCGTTACAATCTCTCCGCTCTTGGATGCATCTGTTAAGGTCGATGGTAAGGATGGCTCCGCCTCCATCAATAAGCCTTCCGCCGATAATGGAAGCGAATCGGTGTCTTCGATGGCTTCAGGCGAGCTCGGCAAGGGTGCCGTTGCGCCTTGTAGCAAATGCGCGCCGGGTAATGTGGTCGACATCGGCTGCGTGAGCGATACCGATTCCGAAGGCTGGCTTTCGGGTTGAGCTTCAGGCGCCGATGGCGGATTCGAAGGTAAAACCGTGCGATATATAGGTAAATCGGTTGTATTGATCAGCGGTGCATCTTGCGATTGGGCTTCTGCAAACGGCTGAAGCTCCATCATCAGTGTTTTGATATTGGGCGTGCGGCGTTCAGGATCTTTTTCTAAACAGCGCATCACGACCGCATCCAATTCCTTGGGCATCGACGATCGGAATGCCCGCGGTGGATGCGCCGTTCCGCGCAGCGCCATAATATATCCCAATGGCGTGTCGCCCTGAAATGGAAGCCTTCCCGTGAGCATCCGGTATAAAATCACGCCAAGCGACCAAATATCCGCGCGGGGATCGACATAACGCGATGACCTCAATTGCTCGGGCGCCATGTAATGCAGCGAGCCCAGCACATCGAGGGTTTTGGTCATATCACCGCCGTCCGGCGTGGGCTCCAATAATTTTGAAATGCCAAAATCCAATACTTTAATGCAGGGTGTGCCGTCCGCGCGAAAAGTTAAAAATAAATTCGCAGGCTTGAGATCGCGGTGAACAATGCCCGATGCATGCGCTTCGGCAACGGCTTCGCAGGTCTGCAGTAAATATTGTACAGCCTCGTGCACGGGCAGAGGGCCGCGCTCTTTGATTAAATGCCGAAGGTCTTTTCCTTCAAGCACTTCCATCACCATATAAGGCGCCCCCGATTCCAGGCGCCCTACATCATAGAGCCTCGGTATATGATCGTTTTTCAATCTGGAGATCACCCGCGCCTCGCGCAAAAAACGCTCGATGGCGTGAGCGTTCTCCAAATGCATCGGATGCATTAATTTAATGGCGCGGATTTCTTGCAGATCGAGATGGGTAACGGCCAGCACCGTGCCCATTCCGCCTGTGCCCAATACCCTTTCTACACGGTATTTGCCGGCGATTCGATCGCCGGGGCGAATATGAGCATGATCGGGGATTGCGCTGGGCTCGCTCATTCGAATGAGGGAAGGCTATCTTTGTTTTTTACGGCGCGCTAAAAACAGGCTAAGTCCCAATGCAAAGAAGGGTGCCGCCCATTGGCCTTTTGCCGATGTGCGAGGTTCTCCCGCGGCCCGGCATGCACAGCCCGCTTCTTGTTCGGGCGCGGCCGATAGGTCTCCAGGACCGCCGTATCCCCGGCCTCGTACTTGAATCAATTGCACGGGATGACTCGGGTCGTTCGAGCCCACATAAATCGTCGCGCTGAATTCTCCGTTCTTCTTCGGCACAAAGCGAATGCCGGTGTCGAACGTCACGCTCGGTTCAATTTCAAAGGTGGGATCGAAGACTTCGAATACATCTGAATTGCTGCTCGCTACGGCTCCAATAATTTTGGCTTCGCCCGCGCTCCACAAGCTGACCATTTCAAGGTTTTTCTGGCCGACTTCCACATCGCCGAAATCGATTTCTTCCGTATCAATGGCCAAATCGGGAAGAGGTACGTGCACGCGCTGCTTATCAAAAATCCATTCGCTTTCCGTGATGGGAAATTCAATCGGAATGTCCGCGATGGGGATCGACCAGGATTGGCCAAGCAATTCGATAAAAAATGCAGGTATTAAATGCAGAATGCCGTTGTAGTCGACGGTGCCCTCGGGATGTACATCGATTTCAATGGAGGGGCCGCTTAAATACTCCACCGACGTTTCGGCGGTATCGCTCATGATCGCGCCGCCTTTCACAGGCTTTCCATCGGTCGTTTCAAGCACAATCTGTTTGGTTTGATAGGTGGCCTCCAGTTCCATCGCCACATCGAGTTCAAAGCCGCCGTCGATGCCTGGAATCGAGCCTCCGATAATGTCCGCGATGCCAATCTGCGCAAGCGTTTGCTGCTGCGTTTTGCCCGAGACCGTTACGCCGGGAGCGAATCCCCACGCATCAAAGCTCTGATCGGCTTCGACTTGAAAATCAAATTGAGGGATAAAGGGCAAATCGCCTGTCCAGCTATATTTTTTGCCGGCGACTTCGACTTCGATCTTGCCTTGGGCGCCAATTTCAACGCCGTAATGAAAGCCAAAGCTTCCGCCCAATGGATCGCCGGGTGTCGCGAGTACAAGCGTTTCGGGCCATGTGGTCTGAAGCGCGCCTTTGAGCGATCCATGCGTGTTGGCGTACACGCCCGCCCATAGATGTACTTGCACGGGTGAGTTGGGCGGTGTCCAGCCCGTATCAAAGCTCCATTCGATGGGAAGCGCGTCTTTGTAGCTAAATGCAAGGGGCGCGATTTGACAGCGCAGCGCTCCTTCTTTGCATGGATAGGCCAAGGAATCGTAGGCCATTGCGTTCGCGCTCGAGCCCATTGCACAAGCGCCCGCAAGCAATGCGGCGGCCGTTTTTAACACTGCCTTATGCCCAAGCAGCGTGCGTAAAGAAGATGTGCGGCGATGGAGAAAGGAAGGCGTTTTGGCTTGTGATTCCATGGTGGGCGCGATTATCGCTCGATTTGTTTGAATGCAAAACAAAGATTTATGCGCTGTCAGCGAGAGCCAATCCATACGCCGATGAGAATGCATGCCGCGGCGACCAAGAGCGCGATGAGCCAGAACCAGCGTTCCAGGGGATGCCGCTCTTGAGGAGGCTCGGCGGAAGGGTTTTTTTGAACGGGAGCGGTTCGTTTTTTGGGCTCGGCGCTGATGGGATTCGGGGGTTTTAGGTCGGATACGGCGCTTCTCAGCGTGTCGCCTTGGTTTTGAAGCGGAGGAAGCGGAAGCGGCGGGCCATCGGTGGGCAGGGTTTTCGCCGTCGATAACAGCGCAATGGCCGTGGTTTGAACGGCGGCCCGGGCCTCGTCTTTGAGATTGAGTTCTGTGTCCGATGTGGCCAGCGTTTCAGCGTCCAGCGCGCTGTGGCTCGAGTCGCGGGGTGTTATCACCAAGGGCTGGTTCATGGCCTGGGCCAGCGCCTGCTCTGCGTCTTTGGCCGATGCATAGCGTTCGTGGGGATCTGCGGACAGCGCCTTTATGATTACGGCCGAAAGCGCGGGCGGAATCGCGCTTCCTGTCACTTCATTTTTCGTCGGCATTGGGGCGGGCGGCTTTTGTTGCGCAGGCGGAACACCAACCACCATTTCATATAAAATCGCCGCCGCGCCCAGCAAGTCCTGCTCTTGCAATCGTTCGGCGCCGCGCTGCCGTACCGAAGACAGATCCAACAGACGCGCCGCAGGAGCGCCGGGACGCACATCGCCTTGCATTCGCGTTAGCACAGCTTTGGTTTTCATTTCACCGTGCACAAGCCCAGCGCTGTGCAGCACATGAAGGGCCGAAAACACACAGAGCGCGATATCCGCGGCTTGTTCGATGCGGGGCGGCGAAGAGCGAAGCAGGCTCTCCAGCGAAATGCCCTCGGCATGATCGGTCACCAAAAACCAAAGCCCTTCCCCTTCTTCAAGGCCAAATACCCTGGGCAAACTGGGATGCTGCACATCTTGCAGGATATGCACGGCATGCCTGAAGGCTTCGAGCTGCGAAGGCTCGGCGAAAAACTCGGCCGAAAGCGCGCGTAGTGCAACATGTTCGCCGGAGGGAAGCCTTTTCGCGAGATACACCTGAGAGCGATCGTCGCGGGCAATCAGCGCTTCGATTTGATATCGATCCTGGATGCGGTGTCCGCTGGCCAGGGTGGGCTGGGTATCTGTTTCTGTTTTGGCGTCGTTCACGGTAATTCTTTAATTGCTTTGTTATCTGATGGGATTGGAATAAGAGGGCGCCGGGCTTGGGGCGGAAGCGCTGCCTTTGGGTTCAGAGCTGATGTGTGGACGGGCTTCTGGCAAGGAGGAAGGTGAAACGGCGGCGGCGGTACATACCCGCATCACCTTTGGGCTTAATTCCACCGGATCGAGTACGGCGGATGGGTCGGCTCTTTGCCAAGCGGCGCATGCGGATTCCGCCAAGACCGGAGCATCGAGAGCCACATAGGCTTCGGTGAGGGATTTGTTGAGAATGGCCTTTTGAGGACTGCTTAACTCTCCATACCCCAGCACGCGGTTGGCCCGGGCGATGACATCGACATAACGGCCATTGTGAAGTTCGGTCGCGAGAGGCGCGAGCTCGGCATCGGCTCTGCGCTGGGCTTCTCTTGCCTTGCCTTGTCCTTCGGAGCGAACAAGCACGCCGGCATTTTCGGCTTCCAGCTTTCCCTCGGGGGTAAGCGGCAGATCGGACAGAGGAATGAGCAGGACGGTTCCCCGGCGCAGGGCTTTTCCTTTGAGGCGATTGTAGCGATCGAGCATCCAGGCTTTATCGCGCTCGCCCAGAAAGCGATAGGCGACGGTAAGCGTTGTATCCCCCGGCTCGGCGACATAGCGCAAATGATAGGGAACGATAATCTCCAGGCCATCCTGAGGGGGAAGCCATGGCATAGTCCCATTGGTTACGGCGAGGACATCGGAGCGGTCAGGATCGCCGAGGAGCTGTTCGGCGAGGCTGGCCCATGTTTCGCCCTGGGCAATACGATGATGGGAGAGAGCGGGAATTTCGAGGCGCATCCCTGGGACAATGGGGATACCGGTACCTGCATCGAGGGCATTGGCGGCGACGAGCAATTTTTCCATTTCGACGCGGCCATAGACACGTTCGGCGATTTGAGCGAGGGTTTCGCCGGGTTTAACGATATGGGGAAAAGCGTGGGCGGGCGTGGCTGCGGCGATTAAAGCGGCGGCGGATAAGGTAAGAATTTTGAAGCCCTTAAAAAGCATGATAGATGATATAGTCGATTTTAGGTATGAGGCGCAAGAATTTGGATCGGGGAAAGAAGAGAAGGCTTATGGAAGCGTGGATGCTGAGCGAGATTGAGCGGCTGACAAAAACCCATGGAATGGTCCCTCCTCCATGGATAGCCTTTCCGAACGTGCATCCCTACAGCATTTGCTGGAGGATGGGCGGAGGGGAATCGCTGATTATGCTATGGGGGCCGTGGTGGAGGGAGCAAAGATTGAGTGAAGACGGGCGTATTGGGTATTTTCGGAAGTGGCCGCCGCCTCCGTGTTGGCTTTCGTGGATGATTGATGCGATATGGAACAGCGAGGGTGAAGAGGAATTTGACGAGGAGCCCTATTTTGATCGGGTGGAGCGCTTGGGGTTTGGGAGCCGGGAAAAACAACAATACCCAAAAACAAAAATCTTCTAACGGCCCTCAGGAACCTCCCCATCCCGCTCACTGTCTTGTTAGAATCGCTTTCCCGGTGAAGCCAGCCATGACATCCATTCCCAAATCCCGCCGCGCGCTTTTTTCGTCCGCTTCCCTCGCCTTGCTCGCGCTTTTGCCTGCCCTTTCCGCGGCAGGCTGTGGTGGCGCCGAAGCCCTCCAAAAACCTAAATCCAAAACCTGGGCCGAGCTCCGAACCGTGCGCAGGCAGGTGAGCGTCAAGGCGCCGGGCGAAGATGAACGCGCGCCTTATCCGAGAGAACGCTTGCTCGATGGAGAACAGGTGAATGTGGGGCCCGAAGGCTTGGCCTGGATTCGCCGCGATGGAGGCGCGACGCTTTTGGTGCGGGGTCCGGCGGAATTGGTGCTCCGTCAAGAATCGCTCGAGTTGCATCATGGCCGGGTGTTCGTCGATACCGAAGGCACCGAAACGACCGAAATCGATACCAAACAAGGTCCGCTTCAGCTTTCGCATGTGCGGGCAAGCATCGATGTCAAGCCCGATGGAGCGACAGAGGCTTATGTGCTGGCGGGCGAGGTGCGGACGGATGGGGTCGCGAAGGCTCGGGCGGGCGAGAAGCTGTGGATTTCTGGAACGGAAAAGAATAAGGCCCAGGTAAGCGCGGCGACGTCGTGGGAGGATTGGACGGGCGGGCTGGCGACAACGGATAGGGCGGTTGCGCCAATGCCTTTTGGGCTGGGTACGGTGGGCGCGAGAACGCCGGGCGAAACGGGAACGCCTAGGTTTTCACTCGCGATTCAGCGTATGGATGTGCGAGTGACCATCGATCGCGATTTTGCGCTGACTGAAGTCGATCAAGTCTTTTTTAATCCAAGCTCCGATACGGTCGAAGGGGTATACCGTTTTAGGACACCGGAGCGGGCGAGCCTTCACCGCTTTGGGGTAGATCGCCAAGGTGTTTTGGTATGGGGACGGGTCAAGGAAAAGGCGGCGGCGGCGGCTCAGTATCAAGCGAATGTATATCAAGGTTCAACAGAAGACCCGGCTCTTTTGGAATGGGATGCGCCGGGAGCCTATAGGGCAAGGCTATATCCAATTGGCCCAGGCGAATCGAGGCGGGTGGTTGTCCGCTATGGAGAATGGCTTGGTCGCAGCGGAAAGCTGGGCGAGCGGCGTTTATATACCTATCCCATGGCCGCATCGGGTCCGAAGTCTTCGATACCTATGATTGAAGAGCTAAATATATCGTTTGATTTAGGTTTATCGGGCGCCAAAGAAGTGCGGGTGGGCATGGACGGCGTGCTCGAAGGCAATTTTGTGACGGTGCGCGAGCATGATTTTATGCCCAGGGCCGATTTGGCGCTGGAACTCTTTGATTTGGGCGCGCCTTCGCCTGGATCGTATTCGGCGCCTCATCAGGTGGATATGGATACCATTGCTATCAGCGATAGAGGCGAGGCGATAAAGAGGGCAAAAGAAGAAGCCGATTATGTGCTGGTTAACTTAAGGCCCGATAATATTCCGGTGCAGCCGGGAGGATTGGATTTGGCGATTGTGATCGATGCCTCGGCCGCCACCGATCCGGCTTCGCTATCGATCGCAAGAGCCGCGGCGGGAGCGCTTCTTTCGCATTTGGGCAAGGAAGATCGCGCGGCCGTTTTTGCCGGCGATGTGAATTTAAGGCCGGTATTGGATAAAAAGCCGGGGCTTTCCGCGGTCGATGAGACGGCTCGCCAGGAAATTTTAAGGAATATTGCCACCATTGAGCGGGGCGGGGCCACGGATTTGGGGGCTATGTTAAGTCAAGCCGCGGCGGTGCTGGATCCCTCAAGAAGGGGAGTGGTGGTGTATATTGGCGATGGTTCGCCGACGGTGGGCGAGCTTTCGCTGGCGGATGTGAGGGAACGTTTGGATCGCCTGTCCAGGCCCGTGCGGATTTTTGGTTTGGGCGTGGGTGATTCGGCCAATATGGGACTGCTTTCTGGCATTGCGCGGGGAGCCTTTGCCGAGCGGATTACCGATGGACATGGGGCGGCGATGGCGGCGCTCAGGCTGTTGGAATCGGCGGAGCGGCCGGCTTTGCTGGGTGCGAAGGTGGATTTGGGGCCTTCGGTGGAACGGGTATTTCCAAGGGATTTGCATGCGCTGGTGGCCGATGAGGGCGTGACGGTGGTGGGCCGGGTGAGAGAAGGGCAATGGCCAACCACGGTGACGGTGACGGGAGAAGGGGGAAAGATGTCGCGGCTGCCTTTGCTGACAACATCGATTCCTGACAGCGGAGATTTATCGAAGCGCTGGGCGGAAGGGCGGCTGATGCAGGCGATGGATGAAGGCGTGGGGCGGGCGGCGATGGTCGATATTGGGGTAAGGCATGGGATTATTACGCCGGTTACATCGCTGTATGTGCCAACGACAAAAGAGATGACGCCCGAAGAGCGGGAAGCCTTGGAAAAGGCAAAGCGCGAGGCCAGGCTAAAGGTGTATGCATCTCAATCCACCTGGTCGCCCAACAAAGGGAAGCGGTATAAGGACGATCTCGAGCGCGAAATGGAGGAGAAAGAGACCGAGCAGATCGCCGAAAATAACGCGGACAACAAAGAAGGCGGCACGGGAACGCGGGCCAAAGGCGAAGAAGGCTCGATGGGCAATCCCAATACGCGCTCGAGCAACAATCGCTATGGAGTACAGGGGCCGGCGGACAATCCCGATCCTCATATTGCGAGACAGCAAGCCCTTCGCGATTCAGCGGAGTTTGGGATGATTGGGCTTTTGAATTCGGGAGCCGGCGGCGATCCAAACGCACCCGTGGCGCCATGGGGAAAGGATGCCGCGGGAGCGCCTTCAGCGGCGGCCAGCGCTGCCCCCATGCCAAGCAAGGGTGGATGGGGCCGGGATGATTCGCTGGGGAACGATCCTTTATCAGCCCGGGGGAATATGTGGGGCAGTGACGTAGGGGATGGGTTTGGAGCTGGGGGATTGGGTTTAAGCGGAATTGGGGAAGGCGGAGGAGGGCGGGGAGAAGGCCAGGGTTTAGGGTCGATAGGAACGATTGGCCATGGAGCTGGAACGGGAACAGGGCAGGGTTTTGGGTCTGGGCATGGGCGGCTTGGAGGAGCGCACCGGACCAGGCCACCCACGGTGAGGGCGGGAGCTGCATCGGTATCGGGTGCCTTGCCCCCGGAAGTGGTTACCCGGATTGTGAGGCAGAACTTTGGGCGATTTAGGCTGTGTTATGAGAACGGGCTCAAAAACAACCCCAATTTACAGGGGAGGGTTTCGGTTCGTTTCGTGATTCGGGCCGACGGCGAAGTGATGAATGTGGGCAACGGCGGTTCCGATATGCCCGATGGCAATGTCGTGACCTGTGTTGTCAGGGCTTTTCATGCACTGTCGTTCCCAGAGCCTGAAAATAAGCAGTTTGTGACGGTCGTATATCCCATTATGTTTTCGCCGGGGGATGCGGCGCCTAATGCCAAGGAAGAAAAAGAACCAAAGGACGAGACGGCGGAAACGGCTGGGGAAAGCCTCGCAAAAATTGGACTGGGCAATACCAAGGATTCCATTGTAATTCAGATCGACGCCATGCCCCACAAGGCCAAACCCTGTGGCAACGGGGCCATGATGTCATTTGAAGAAAAAGTCGTCCTGTGGAAGGAAAGGTTATCAAAGTTTTTTGGAAGCCCCCAAGGAGCGGCGAATGTGTATAGAAAAGCGCTGGCCAATTGCGAAGCGCCTACATTTAGAGAGCGTTCCAAGCTTTTGTCGATGATGCTGGATGCCGTGGGCACGGTAAGCGATCGGGTGGGGCTATGGCGTACGATGTTCAACGATAAAAGCGCGGCGGATGTTTTATACCGGGGCATGCTGGCGCGGGTGCGAACGGCGGATGATGCGCGGGAATTAAATAAAGCGCTGGGTTTGAAGGTAATGGACGCTCAAATTCTGGCCAAAACGCTTAAGGATGCGAAGACGCCTGCGGAGCGGGTGACCAAGCTGAGAGCGCTTTCGGTGGAATGGCCGGATGACCATTCGCTTTCGCTTCAATTGCTTAATGCGCTGGAAGATGCCGACGATAGGGCTGGGGCGAGGGCTTTTGCGAGAGGGCTGCGGGCAAAGCCCGATGCGGACGCGAGAATCCGGACGGCGGTGGGGGAATTGTTTTTGCGTCTTTCTGTTAAAGAAGGCGAAGCCTCTCAACAAGCGCTGGACAATGCCGATGCCAGGCGGGCCTTTGGAGAGATTGTAGAATTTGCGCCGGATGATCCGGTAGCAAGGCGCAGACTGGGAGACTTGCTGCGGGCGCATGGCTGGTATGCGGATGCGGCGAGGCAATACGAGACGCTTGCGCTGTTATCGCCGGACGATTCAAATGTATCGTTGCTTCGGGCGGCGGCGGCCGAGGGCTTGGGCAAGCTGGAAGAGGCCGTTCGCTGGACAGAAAAGGGAGCATCGGCGGGAGCGCCGGATGTATCGCAGAGTCCAGCGTTCACGGCACGAGCCTTTGCAGCGACCTATTTGGCCTGGGGCATGTTAAATGCAGAAGAAAAACAGCTCGCGGACGAACAAAAGATCTTGGCATCGCGCTATATTCGCATTGTATCGGGGGAGCCTGGGGGATTGCGCAAGAATGTGGCGCGGGCGACTTTGCTTTGGTCGCATCCGGAGTTACATCCAGCGTTATGGAGCAATGCCTTAAGGGCGCCGATGCCTGCGCGGGAAGGGGATGTGACGCTTGGGATAGCGCAGGTGACGCTGCCCGATCGGGAAGGTTCTTATGTGGAGGTGAGGCTGGAGCCGGATGAGCGGGCCCATGCGGAGCGGCTGGGGGCAACGGCGATATTGACGGTTGTTTTTGAGAAGGGCGAGGGCATGCCCAAGGTGGTGAAGCTGGTGGTGAGCTTTGGTCCGGATGCGCCCCTGGTGCAACGCTTTCAGGTGGAGGGGGAGAAGGTTCTTGCGGTGAAGTAGGGCCTCCCCTCCCCTATCGCTTCCCCTCTCCAAGACTTTCCGCAATACAATACTTCAAGCCCTGCTTCAAACTCCGCATGGGCTTTAAATCCTCCAAGGACAATCCCAGCGCAACCAAGGTCTGCGCTATCCCAGGCCCTATTCCCGTCAGAATACAGCGCCCGCCAATCAATTGAACCGACTTCGCCAATTTGATCAAATGGTCCGCCGTCATCGAGTCCACAACACTCACTCCCGTGAGGTCAATCAACACCCACTTCGCCCGCGTCTCCACGACCCGGTGAAGCAACTTGTCCGTCATGTCTACGGCTCTTTTGGTATCGATCAATCCAATCAAGGGCAGCGTCAATATGTCGTCCCACACATCGATAATCGGCGCCGACAACTCCCGGATCGCCGCCTGCTGACGCTCGATCATGTCGAGCTTCTGCTCCACATCCAACTTCGCTATCGAAAGTTCGTGCATCGCATGTTCGCTCTGCTCGCGCGCTGTCTTCAGCTCCAGCAAAAATACCCGCAGCGCCTCTTCAATCACGCCAAAGGAGTCTTGCGCCGCCGTGCTAAATCGGCCCGTCGCCTCTTCAAACGCTCCTGTCGATGCAAGCGCGACGGCTTCGATGATGCGTTCCAGCCGCTCTTCATCAATGACAACCTTGCCCTGTTCGTTTCCGTCCTCATCCGCCATACAGGCTCCCTGCCTACCCCCCTCGGGGACGTTCCGCACGCCATGCGCTCGCCCCTAAAATGCAAAGCGCGGGTGTGATGACAATATGATACCGGTCTTCACCAAAAAATACTGCATGTGTAATGCACACTGTGGCGAGCGCCCAGGCTAAATACAAAAGTACGCCCTCGCGCCGAGGTGCCCCGGGTAAAGGTAGATAAGCGAGAATTACTGCCGCAGGCGCGATTCGCCATAAGGTGATGGGTTCGCTCCCAAGCCCCCAGATCATCAGAAAAATGAGGGCGAGCGCGGCCGCCGCCTGCACAAGATTAGGTTTGGAAAACAGTGCGCGCAGCCCTCTTCGCTCAAACGAAAAGGTTAAAAAGGCGAAAGGCGAGACACATAGAAGCACCGCATGCGAGATTCCTAAAATTTGCCTTCCCAATGCTTTTCTAGCTTCAGGCCAGGCTTTGGGGTCGGCCTCGCCTAAATAACCCATTGGAAAAGATTCGTGATCAAAGGTGTAAGCGAGTTTCTTGGGAATCAAAGCGACCCAGCGCATCGGGTCCTGCCGAATCCACCGAATGCCTTCCTGCATCCAGCAGCGATCTTGCTGAACTTGACCTGTCACGATGGGGCAGCCATCGCCGGGACGTAAGGTCTCAAAGCGGCCTGTAGCCCTTGGAAAAGCGCCAATGGCAAGATTCCACCCGCCATTGGTTGAAACGAAGGCACAGCCATCCATCACGCGGCAATTGCGCAGAGTCCAGGGCGCAACGCAAAGCAGGGAGACGCTTAGTGTGGCGGCGCAAAAAAGCCCCGCGCGAACATTAGGGCCCAAATGAAAGAGCCATCTGAACAGTGGCGCGACAAAGGTGGGTTTGGGATCGGCAGGCGGAGATACGGCCGATGAACGGCTCTTGGCAATCCAGAATAAGCCGGGCACACAGAGAAGGGTTTGAGGGCGAACCAAGACAGAAAGGCCGAAGACGACACCGGATAGAAGAACAGCGCGCAAGGGCCGCTCGGCGATATCCCGGGTAAAAAGCCAAGCGGCGGCCATCAGCAACAAAGCCGCAAGGGGCTCGGTCATCAGAAGCGCCGCATACACCACAAGACCCGGCGACAGAGCGGCCAGCACACCCGCGATACGGGCGCGCGCAGGGCTTATCGCATACCGGGCCAGGCGGTGAACCACACACACCAAAAGCGCGCCGGTTAAGGCATTGGCCACAGGCGCAACCCATTGGCCGGTGCCAAAGAGTTTATAGATCAGCCCAAGAAAGGCGCTGTACCCGACGGGATAGTGACACCATGGATGCCAAAGCGCCGTGCCGCCGATGACGACATCATCCGAATAGCCCAGGCCCGCGGCGATGCGGCGAGCCCCAAAAGCATAGTAATGACCGTCCCACACCGGCTCGCGCGCCCACGCAATGGCCGCATACAGCCTGGGAAGCAGCGCCGCCCCAAACAAGCCCGCCGTAAACCAAAGATCGCGGGGCTTCTTCTTTGCGTCTTCGAATGCAGAACCGTTCACGCGCGCCTCTTAAGCACCGGACTTTGGCCGTGCCCCTCCACTGCCAAACTCGCGCAGGCGCCGCATATACGTCTTTGAAACCTGGACCGGATCGAGCTTTAGGTATTTCGCGATCTGCTGAACAAAACCCTGGACGTACACAGGCGCGGGCAGATCGGCCAGGGCTTCGTTCTCAATCGCCGTCAGATGCGCCGAGGAAATTTTGGTGCGCTGGGCGATGTCCGCAATCTCAATGCCCACCGATTCGCGCACCCGCTTAAGCAGCGCGCCCGTAAACTGCGTTTCCGCATTGATTTCACGCGCAAGCTCGGCCTGCATCATCGCAAGCTCGGCCGCATGGGCAGCGCTCCGGTTTTGGGCAGGCTCAACACTGACCGGCGCGTCATCCGGAAATGTCGATAGAAGATATGCGCGGCGTTTTACCGGATCGAGCAGCGTATCGTGCGCTTCATCCAAACGCGCCTGCTCCACCTTGAGCATCGCCTGACTGACCACCGAAGTCAGCGGCGGGCTGCCCTCTTTGAAAATTTCACGCTGACGCTTGTAAGCACGGCGAATCTCTTCATCCGACGCCGTGCGCGGAACACCCAGCACATCAAACAAAGTGACCGGCTGGTCAGGGCGGGGCGGCGCGGCCTTTTCAAGCGTCTCTGTGTTGGCCCGGGCTTCTCCCGTCGCCAGCAGCGCCAAAATTCTCCGGGCCACCCGTTCAATATTGCGCGCGCTCTTGGCTGTCGGACTATCGATGAGCAGGGGCTGCCGCCTTCGAACCGTAAGCCACACCGCGTCGTCATGTTCGATGTGTCCCAAATAATCGAGCGCGATGCCCAAAAAGCGATCGGCCACAATCGACATCGATGTGCCAAGCTCGAGATCCGCGCGCAGCCGCGTCTGGCCAACCACCAAATGAGCCTTCACCCGGCTTAACTGCTGAGCGGCCACATTGGCGATCACATCATCGAAACGCCTAATTTCCGCGATGATTTGACGCGGACTCGAGAGCGGCGGAAGCGCCTTCGCGACTTTCTCGACGAGCCTCATCTTAAAACGCTCCTTCACCAGAGCGCGCCTCAAGAGCCGGAAATACAGCGCCCGGCAGAAGCGGTAGGTCGTCTCAACCGCCAAGGGTTCAGGAGCCGTCACGCACACGCCCACATCGGCATTCAAAAACAAATCGAGCGCCACGCTGCCCGCGCCCGCCCCCAAATTCAACAGCACATAATCCGCATCGAGATGCTGTATTTGCTTTAAATAATAGACGCCGCGCGATGGCTTCACGGCAGAGCCCGTCATCGCATCATAAGCCGTTGGCAACAGCCGCAGACCAGGAACAATGGTCGTCACCGGCTGAGCCTTGCCTTCCTCCACAGCCTCCGGCGTCACATAGGCAGGCAGCTCCAAACCCAGCATCGCATGCATGCCCGAACCCGCGCTGTCGGCATCGCACACCACAACTTCGCGCCCCAACTGCGCGAAAAACACGCCCAAATTCACCGTAAGCAGGCTCTTGCCAACACCGCCCCGCCCTCCGCCGATAGCGATAACCCTACGCGCGCGGAATCCAGAACTAATCTCGCCTTGAGCTCCTTCACCCGGACGCGACGGATTCGCCGGCTTTACATAAGCAGGCTCATCCAAATCGCCCGACGACGGAGGCGGCGGCAGGGTGTCACCGACCTTGGACACGAACACCTCATTCGAGAAAGCCTCATTGCCATAATCGTTTTGAGCCGCGCTAGCGAGACTTTCCGACCAACGAGCGTGACGCTTGGCATCGCCTGAAAGAAGCGCTACTCGCCTTGCCGTGGCTACCGTACGACCTTTTCGCGCCTACCGTCCTCCCCAAGCCGCCGCTCAGCATGTCGCAAGCCCGCCTTACGACGTGATCTCAACGGCCGAGGCCCGCACCCTGGCAGCGGGCAATTCTCACAGCTTTCTTCATGTTTCGCGGCCTGAAATCGATTTGCCCGAAGGCACCGACGAACATGACGACGCCGTGTATGCCCGCGGCGCGCGCAACCTAGCGGCGCTGATCATGAACGGCGATCTCATTCAAGATCCCGAACCGCATTTGTATTTGTACGCGCAGCGCATGGGCGATCACCGCCAAGTGGGCGTGGTTGGCTGTGCATCGGTGGCCGAGTACGACAGCGATCGCATCAAGAAACACGAAAAAACAAGGCCCGACAAAGAAGACGACCGGACGCGCCACATTGACGAGCTGGGCGCTCACGACGAACCGGTATTTCTGACCTATCACGCCGTGCCCGACATTGACGCGCTGATTTCCGAAGCCCAAAACGCACCGGCCATCTACGATTTCACGACTTCCGACGGCATTCATCACACCTTTTGGGTGCTCTCGCGCGAGGCGACGCAAACGCTCTCCCGCCATTTCGAACATGTGCCCGCCCTGTATATCGCCGACGGCCATCACCGGAGCGCAGCCGCGGCGCGCGTTCATAAAAACCGGCGCGGCGACGGCGGCGAGCACGATGTCTTCCTCGCCGTCGTATTCCCTCACGATCAAATGAAAATCATGCCCTACAACCGCGTCGTCCGGGATCTCGAGGGACGCAGCCCCGAAGTGCTTTTATCGATTCTCAAAGAGCGCCTTGAAATACATCCCGCGGACTCCGCCCTCGACGCCACGCCCAACGCACCCAAATGCTTTGGAATCTATCTTGGAGGACGCTGGTACAAAGCCCGGGTGCGCGAAGGCTCCTTCGACACTCACGATCCGGTGCTTTCGCTCGACTGCTCCATTTGCCAAGATCAAATTCTGGGCCCGATTTTTGGCGTACACGATCCCCGCCGCGACAAACACATCGACTTCATCGGCGGAATCCGGGGCACCGCCGAGCTCGAGCGGCGCGTGGACAACCGCGAATTCACCATGGCCATTCATCTATTTCCCACGCAGATCGAACAGCTCTTCGCCGTCAGCGACGCCGGCCTTTTAATGCCGCCCAAAAGCACATGGTTTGAACCCAAACTGCGCAGCGGCCTATTTATTCACGTCTTTTGACCGCCTTCAGGCGCGGCGCTATCTCACGCCTATCGAGCCTATTTTTCTTCTTCTTCTCAAGGAGCCGCCATGCCCAAAATCACCCGCATCTCACCGCCTGAAGCCCAAAAACTCATCCACCAAGAAGGCTATGTCTATCTCGACGTACGCAGCGAACCCGAGTACGAAGCAGGCCATCCGGCGGGCGCGCACAACGTGCCGCTCATGCAATCAACACCCTCGGGCATGATGCCAAACCCCGATTTTCTAAGGGTTGTGCAGGCCCTCTACGGAGGCGCCGCCAAACTCATTTTAGGCTGCCGCTCGGGCCAGCGATCGATGCGCGCCGCCGAAATGATGCAAAACGCAGGCTTTGGCGATCTCGTCGAACTTCGGCCCGGCTTCGATGGAGCCCGCGATCCCTTTGGTTCCATCATCGAAGCCGGCTGGGCCGCCCAAGGTTTTCCCTGCGAATCCCAAACGCCCGGCGCTTCGTACGAGGAGCTCAAACGCAAAGCTGGCATCTAAACCCGCACTCACCGCAAACCATGCCAATCCAATTGGCTTAACCATCGGCCACGGCTCCCTGCCTGGCCCAGCATGCAGCCTCCGTCCCCCAAGAACATCATCCCCATTTCGTCGATCTACGCCCAAATCCTCCTATTCAAACGAATTGCATTTTGATTTTATTGGCTCTTCCATCGATCATTGCCTACTCCAACAGGCAACCCAACAAAAACCGACTGCCGGCGCAGGCACCCCATACAGCAGAAAGGCCGGCACATTTTTTCGAATTCCACAACGAACGTGATTGTCGTGAAGATATTTTGTTTGTAGAAGCTGAGCCCATCAATGCATTGCACAGCTTCGTGCCATGCAAGCCCTTGGAAGGTAAAAGCCCATGAGTAATTCAAGACCCACAAAAGGACGTATCGTTTGGCATGACTTAATGACCACCGACCCCAAGGCTTCGCTTGCCTTTTTCACGGAACTGCTGGGCTGGACGACCAAAGAAGTCCCGATGGGGCCTGCCTTTGGGAACTACACGATGTTCAGCGCGGGCGGCAAAGACGTGGGCGGAATGATGCCTTTGGATGGTTCAAAAGGCGTTCCTTCTCATTTCATCTCCTACATTTCCGTGGACAACATCGACGATGCGATCGCCTATGTCGAACAGAACGGCGGGAAAATCGTCGTCCCCAAAATGGATGTTCCCGGCGTGGGTATCTTCGCCGGAGCCCTCGATCCCCAGGGCGGCGCGACCTGCCCAATGCAAATGGCCAACGTAATCCCCGAAGATCAAGGGCCTCCTCCCTTAGGCGATTTCTGCTGGGAAGAACTCATGGCCATGGATGCCGGCGCGGCCATTCGCTATTACACCGGACTCTATGGCTGGACGACCTCCGCCATGCCCATGCCCGAAGGCGATTACACCATCTGTTCCCGGGGCGATCGCCAGACCTGCGGCATCATGAAGACGCCTGCGGAAGCGCCCCAGATGACCTACTGGATGGCCTACATTCATGTGAGCGATGTGGATGCGTCCGCGGAAAAGGCCAAAACGCTGGGCGGAACAATCCTGGTGCCTCCCATGGACATTCCCAATATCGGCCGCTTCTCTTGCCTCGCCGACCCGACCGGCCTGGCCTTCGCCGTCTTTAAGGGCTCGATGTAGGCACATTCAATCAATAATATCAACAATTTAATCAAATTTTATTTAGCCCGCTCATAATCCAAAGCGGCCTTCTCCACCACTTCCCAATCCCTGGCCGCCTTTTCGGCCTCCGCTTCGAGTTCACCCGTAAACAGCGAAAGCCCCCATATTCCATTTTCCCGACGCCGGAAGGGATAGCGCGTTCCCCTCGCCGTTTCGATGGTGGCCCGTTCCCCTGTTATTTCCACCTTGGCAATACCCGATAAATCTTTTCGCAGACGCGCGGCCCATCCTTTTTTATTGGCCATTTCCAGCCAAATATCGGCCCCGTCGGGAGCCTCCGCATACACTTTATAGGCGTCCAAAAAGCGCGTCCGCTCGGGCTCGGGATAGACCGCAGCAATACGCTCGCTCGCCTTCTTCCGATAATCCCGGAGCGTATAAGCCGAATGCTGAGCCCTATCTTCCAAATAGGCGAAACAAGGCTTCACTTCACCGCGCCCCAAATGAAAAGCAATACGCAAATACGCGCCTTGAGGCTCGGTATCGGGCGGAAAAGCCGTTAGCGCCCGAACCCCCCAATACGCCAAACCAAGCCCCAAAAGCCCCAGCCCTCCCCCCACAAGCAAACGCCTGTTTATATCGGCCATAAAGCCTAGATCCTCCCTTGATGAGCCCCAAAAATACAGCTACGAAGCGCCGTGTTCCAAGGAGCCCGCATCAGTGTTGTCGTTCCGGCCTTCAATGAATCGCGCCTGATCACCGGCACCTTAAGCTCTATCCCCGAATTCGTCGACCATATCATCGCAGTCGACGATAAAAGCCTCGATCCTACCCTGGCACTGGTGCAAGGCCATCCCGATCAAAAGCGCATTATCGCCTTGTCCCACAGCCATAACCGGGGCGTGGGCGCCGCCATCGCGACCGGTTATAAACACGCCGTCCACGCCCTGAATACCGATATCTGCGCCGTCATGGCGGGCGATGGCCAAATGCATCCCGACGATTTACCCGCGCTGCTTATGCCTATTATCCAAGGCCAAGCCGATTACACCAAAGGCAACCGGGCGGCTCATCCCGATGTGCTCCGCACCATGCCCAAAGCCCGCTTTCTAGGCACTCAAACCCTGGCCTTCCTCACCAAAAAAGCCGCCGGCCTACACACCTTATCCGATAGCCAATGCGGCTATACCGCGGCTTCTTCCCGAGCCCTTCGCGCCATCGATCTCGATGCGCTCTGGCCCCGCTATGGCTATCCCAACGATATCATCGGCGCCCTCTGCCGCGCGGGCATGCGCATCGAAGAAGTGCCCGTGCGAGCCGTATACCGCGGCGAGGCCAGCGGACTACGCCCCTGGCACCTGCTTACGATTTCATATTTAATTGCCCGCGTCGCCTACCGCCGAATTCATTCCCAATCCAGGGAGACTCCATGATAAAAGGCCAAAGGTCCTCATGAACACCATAAAAAAAGCCTTCTTTATTGCCACAGCGCTCACCATCTTTAGCGCCGCGGGATGCGGATCATCGGATCCGGAGCCGAAACTTATCGCCCAGCCTCCCAATCCGCCGCCGCCTCCCCCTCCCCAGCCCACCCAACCCATGCAAATGGCGACAGGCGACGCCGTTCTTGAAGGCGATCGCATTAAAATCGCCAAAGCCATTCATTACGACACCGACAAAGATGAAATCAGCCCGGAATCATTTCCGGTCCTCAATGCGGTCGCCGATATTATCAAGACCCATCCTGAAATCGTTGGTGTCACCATCGAAGGCCATACCGACAACCAGGGCTCCCTCGACCACAACCGCAAACTCTCTGAACGCCGGGCAAATGCGGTCGTTCGTTATCTCGTTACCCAAGGTGTAACGACCCCGATGCAAGCCCCGGGTTATGGAGCCACCGCGCCCGTATGTCTCGAACCCACCGATGACTGCCGCGCTAAAAATAGGCGCGTCGAATTCCGCGTCAAACGCCAATAATATTTATATATTTATTGTTCTATTCTAAATCATTCATAACGAAGCAATTGGCACGCAATTGCACCGTTATAGACGACCAGAGGCGCCTTCGACAATCGCCAAGGAAAGCTTCGCTCAAAATCGGGCGCACCGCTTAAAATCGCCGCCTTTGAACCCCGCGCACAGGCCGAAAGCGCCTGGGAAAGCTCGCGCCCCAGCGAATCGGACGCCTCTAAACGCTGTCCATAAGGCGGATTTGTCACAATCATCATCGGCTCGTTCCGCGGAAGAAACTCTTGCAGCTCTTTCCGATCGAAACGAATGGATACGCCGGCCCTCTTTGCATTTTCCCTCGCCTTTAGAATGGCGTCCATATCCGCATCAAAACCCCAAATCTCCGGCCCTTCCTTTAGAATGGATGCCTTGGCCGAACGGCATAAATCGGCTGTCTTTTTTGCCGCCGCGTCGTCGTGACAAGCCCATTTTTCAAAGCCAAAACGCGTACCCCTCAGCAGCCCCGGCGCAACCCGGTACGCCCACAGCGCCGCCTCAATCGCAATCGTCCCCGCGCCGCACATCGGATCGCAGAGCGGCATTTTTAAATCCCACCCCGACAATCTTATAATGGCCGCCGCAAGGGTTTCTTTGAGCGGTGCCTCTCCGGCGCTTGTCCTATATCCCCGCCGGTGCAAAGCCTCTCCCGCATAATCCAAATAAACCGTCGCGCGATCGTCGGCCAAATGCACGAAGAGCATTACATCCGGATTGTCGAGATTCACCGAAGGACGAGAACCCCAGCGCTCCCTGCATTGATCGACAATGGCATCCTTGCTTTTTTGAGCGATAAACTGAGTATGCGTCAAACGGCTGGAACGGCAGGCCGAACGCACGGCCAGCGTATGTTTTGGACTTAAAAACGGCGTCCAATCAATCGCGCGCACGCCCTCATATAAAGCTTCGCCGTCGAATGCATCGAATTCAGACAGCTTGCATAACACCCGAAGCGCGGTCCGCAGCCAAATACAGGCCCGAAACCCTTCATCCATATCGCCAAAAAAGTGAACGCCGCCCCGATCGGCCCGCACACCCCGGAAACGAAGCTCTCGAAGCTCATCGCGCAATGCGCCTTCCGTGCCTTTAGCGGCCGTCGCAAAAAATTCCATCGTTGTTTCTTGTTGTTTTATTGAAATGAATGTGGATTGAATGGATAGCTCATTCTAAAAAATTAGGCGCCTTGGATACTCATTACAGCGAAAACCCAAAGCGCCTAACCCGAAAACCAACAGGGATTATTGCGGAGGATCGATCACGGTGCCGACCGTGACCGTGCCGCCGTTTGCAATCCACTGGAAATTGTCGATCAGCGTCGTCGAATCCAGCGCCGAATCGCCCGTATCCCAAATCGCAAAGCGGATGGTGAATTCTTGGCCGCCCGTCACCGGAGCCGTCGACTTCAGCCAGCTTGTCGCGCCTGCATCACCCCATGAATCAAAGCCGGTTCCATTCATTTCCGCCGTGCCCAGAGGACATCCCGGACACACCTGGAAGAAAGCTACGTTCACGCTCACAGGATTGGTGTTCGCATCAAATGAAATGTTTCCATTGATGGAACCCATTGGAGGCGGATCGACCCAACTAATGTATTGATCGTTGAAGGTGGTGCATACCCATTCGGGATACTCAAAGGAGTAGAAATTAAAATTAAATGAGAAGCCCGTGGCATTCTTGGGCGCGCGCAATTTGAGCTGAAGGCCCACATCATCGTTGATATTGGAGCCGCCAAAACAGTTCACAACATCCTGGGGGAAGCCATTCGGCGGCGTTCCGGCGCCGTAACCCATGCAGGTCTGCGAACCGCAGGCGCCTGGATCGGCGGCATCCCGCGCATGCCCCGAGGAAATACCAAGCAGCCGCTTGCCCATGAAGGGCGTCACATTGCTTCCAAAACCATCGAGCAAACCGGCCTGAGGCGAAGCGCCGTTTACAGGTACACCATTCGCTCGAACGTATTGGGCTTCGAGTACGCCCCATTTCCCATCGCCGGGCTGCGCGGTCTGGCAGATATCGATGGCCCACGCTCCATGAAGCGGATCGAAATCGTCAATGGCGAGATTGTCGTCGCATGTGGGCAGCGGATTGTCCGCCGTACCATCGCAATCTTCATCGGCAGGCTCGGGAAGCCCACCGTCTCCATCGGGCTCTGTGATCACGACTTCAATCGCGCCTGGATTTACGTTCGGATCGCAATCGTTGCAATCGCCTTGATCTTCCGAGAACCCATCCATGTCGTCGTCCACCGCGGATGGTGTTGCGCAATTTGAGCCGCTTCCCGTGCTGCCTCCGGAACCTGTCGTTGGATTAAAGAGGCCCGACGAGCTGCTTCCGCTATTGCTCGCACCGCCTTTGCCACCCGTGTTCGAGCCGCCGGCCTCGCCTTCGTCGTCAAACACGCTTCTTCCAGGGGACGCCGAGCATGCGGCGAACACACCGAACGCGATAGCCAATCCCGTCATTACAACTGATTTCCGGAGCATAACGCCTTCTCCTCAAAGTAAGTCCGCCCGTTGCCCGCGCGGGAGTTCGCGCCGTGGGGCGCGCTCTCATGATAGAAAAGCAATACATAAGGATGAAAGCCAGAAGATATGGTGAGCAACTATTTTTTATCGGGATGGCGAGGGCAGTGGGGCGCCGGGCAGCGCACCTCCCGGTGAGGGCGGGATGAGCGGGTTTGGACGAGGATAGGGAAGCCCTGAATCCAATGGTGTAGTGCTGGCATCCTGAGGCGTGGACGCATCCCGGAATGGGTTGGCACCTAAACCGGCATCAAGACCTGCATCCCCGGCATCGCCGCCGTCTGCGCCGCCCGCATCCCCGGGAACAGTACCCCCTGCATCCGCGGCCCCTGCCTGCGCATCCGGGACAGCCGAAGCGGAAGGAGCAGCGGCAACGGACGAAACCGAGGACGGCGGGGCAAGCTCAATCCGAAGCGGAGGAGGCGCAAGCACCGTCGCGCCCAGCGCCGCACCGCCTCCAAACGCCAGCGCCACCAACAAGAAAACGACCAGCGGCGAGACGCCCTTGCGCAAAGGCGGAGCGAAATCGATCGAGCTCAAGGACGGCTGAGCCGCGCGCGCGGAAGAGGCTGGCACCTGCGGGGCGGCCGAAGAGGCTGGCACCTGCTGCGGGGCGGCCGAAGAAGAGGCTGGCACCTCGGCGGACTGCACAGCCTGAGCGATCCCCGCACTCTTCACCGTCGCGGACGGAGGAGCCACCTGCGAAGGCGCACTCGCACGCCCGCCCGAAATGCTTGAAGGCTCCTTGAGCTCGGCCGGCCTCTCCACCTGAAACGACGCCGACAACTCGATATCCATCGGAAGTATCTGCGTCACGGTATCCATCGTCGCATCGTCGACGAGCTCTGGCATCGAGCGCAGTGCTTCTTTCGCGCGCACCTTGGCCCGCTCCCGCAGCATCCGCAGATCGCCTAAAAACTCGACGGCCCGCTTATACCGATCCGCAGGCTTTCGCCTCAGCGCCTTCCCAATAATGTCCTCATAACCCTTCGCGACCGGATCGGTTCTACCTGTAACGAGAGGCGGCGTTTCATTGAGCAGCTTATTCCGAGCCAGCTCCACATCGGCCAAATTGCCAAATGCATGTTTACCCGCCACGGCCCGGAACAACATCGCGCCCACCGCATAAATATCCGAGGCCCCCGTCACATTTCGCGAATCGAGCATCTGCTCCGGCGCCATGTACTCCAGCGTACCGAGCGCCATATCGGCCCGCGTAATATTGGTCAGCTCATCATCGGCATCCGAACCCTTCATAAAGCGGCTCACACCGAAATCCACGATGATGGCTCGCCTGCCTCCATCGGCCCTGGGCTCCAAAATAATATTGCTGGGCTTGAGATCGCGGTGAACGATATTCGCCCTGTGCAAATCGCACAGTCCGGTCACGACATCACAGCCGAGCTCAATCGCATCCTCGACACTAATCGTCGAACGCCGCAGCAAATCCGACAGAGCCTCACCCTCGATAAAATCCAAAACCAAGACAGGCCCCACCTTGGGGTCCTCGGCAAAATCCAGCACGCGCGCAACGAAATCGCTACGGATACGCCCTAGAAAAAAAGCCTCGCGCCTAAAGCGCGTAACGGCCTCCTCGTCATCCCCCAGCGCCTCGAGCATCGCCTTAATGGCGACCTTATACCCGACTGACACATTCTCGCCGGCCCACACCTCACCCATGGCGCCTGCGCCGATCCTCCGATCGGCGCGGTAGCGTCCCGCGATGATCGCCCCCGGCGTAATACCCATACGGGCATCATACACAACAAATATTATTTCGGATCAGCACAACAGCGGAAGCCGACCTCATAACCAAAATCGCCCTCGTCATGAAAGGTCACGGTCGGACGGCAGCGATTGCGCACCGGCCCCCACCAGCCGCCTTTGATGCCCGACCTTCGGGGCGCTTGATTCTGAGGCAAAAACACCCATTCATTCACATTGCCGATCAGATCCATCACACCGTGATCCGAACGGCAATTGGGCATCGTTCCCGAAGCCATGCGCTGATCGATGGCCTGAAAGGCATCGCGGCAATCGGGATCGGCCAAACACATCCCCCACGGCAAAAACGTAAACGTCCGCTTCCGATAGGGTTTATCGAAATTGCATTGCTGGGGATCGCGCGCGAAACCGTACACAAAAGGCCGCATTTCCTCCCCCTCGCAGGCAAAATTAAATTCCTCCTCGGTGCACAAGCGCTTGTTCACCGATTGACAAAGATCCCCGGCATCTTGCCAAGAAACCAATACCATCGGCATGGCGCCTTTCTGATTGGGCCACTCAAAGCGATCCATGCAAAAACGCATCGCTTTTCTCCGGGCATCAAAACACGACACCGGCTCGGCATAGCGCTGACAATGATTTGGGCCTTCTTGTCCGCCGGAGGGGCCGCCTTCTGGATCAATACAATGATGTTCCGGGGTTAAACAATATTGACCAGCCACCACCACCATATCGGCGGGGCACATCTTCGAATCCGAGGTTTTCTTTTCTTGAGGCTCCGAAATATCCTCAGCGGGGAGGCTGGCACTGGCCGGCGGCGCCGAGGGCGGGGACGCCTGAGCTTGGACATCGACATGTTCGAGTTGGGATTGGGAATTCACCCCGCAGGCGACAAGCCCCAAGACAGCCAAAAACCCGGCGCAAACACATTGAACACGCGGAGAAAGCAGCACAAACAAGGTCTACCATGCCAAATCGAAAACCCCCAAAAACCCTTCATCAAAAAAATGTTTCGAGCCCGCCTTGACAGAACACCAAGCGACAAAATATTGGCCGGGCAAATCGAGACGGCGCCCATCCAACACCTCGGCGCCCCAGGTTTGCGTTCATCGATATTTTTAATGGATTGGCACGCGATGCCATGCATCCGCGAATACAATCGTGGTGTGCGCATCGCCTGCTGGAGGGAGAGCCATGCTTTCACGGTTTCAAGATTTTGATAATACCTTTGCATTGATGGATCAATTGCGCCGGCGCATGGATCACTTCTTTGGTGACTATGAGTCTGGCCGTTACAACGATATTATCGGAGCATCGTCGCAACCTCGATTGAATGTGTACGACACTCCGGAAGCCCTTGTGCTCAAGGGCGAGGTGCCGGGCTTAACAGAAAAAGACATTCAACTAAGCCTGGACGGCGATGTGCTCACGATCAGCGGAAGGCGCCTGGCGGAGACCCCCGAAGGTTATTCGGTGCACCGCCGCGAACGGTCATCGTTTCGGTTCTCGAGGAGCCTAACGCTTCCCTGCAAAGTGGACGCGGAGAAATGCTCGGCAACGGTTAAACACGGGATTCTCAGCGTCACCATGCCCAAAGTGCCGGAAGCCCAGCCGAAGAAAATCGCCATCACCGCCGGATAGATGGCCTAACAATACAGTGAAATACAAACAAATCTCATCGAATTGAAGGAGTGTATTTTATGAGCACAGCGAATACAACTTCGGAAATGAAGAAGCCCCAGCAGGCCCAGGCGGAGACGCTGGATGAGCGTCCCAATGTTGCGCCCGCCGTGGATATTTATGAAAACAAAGACGAGCTTTTGTTAATTGCGGATATGCCCGGTGTGGCGCCGTCTGGACTCAAGCTCGATCTCGAGAAAATGGAGCTGACCTTGGAGGGCAAGCGCTCGGATCTTGAAAGTGGGGGCAAGTCATTGGCGGCAGAAGTAGGCACCTTTGATTTTAAGCGCACCTTCAGGCTACCGCATGGAATTGCAATGGATCAGATAAGCGCGGAGCTTGCGAATGGGGTATTGCGCATTCATTTGCCCAAGGTTCCTGGTCAAAAGCCCCGGACCATTCCTATTCGCGCTTGACGTTTCTTATCGCATTCATCTCCCCCACTTCAATTCTGCATCAAATCATAGCGCAGCGCCGCCGCCACCCGAAAGCGCTCCACGGGCGCAAGCTCTGCATTCTCTTCCAGCGGCGTCGCCCTTTGAACAGGGCCAATCACATAAGGCAAATTGTCCCCTAATCCTACATTTACGCTTATCCTATAGCTTAAACCACGAACCCATGGCAAATACCCCAACGCGGTCAGCCGAAGATTGGCCCGGGATGAAGTCCATCGATTGGATTCAAATCCCCCATCAAAAGCCCTATCCGCGGGGGCCGGCCCCGAAAACCCCGCCGCCATCGATACCGTAGGATAAGGCGCGTCAAATCGATAGGAAATTCGCGCGTTTCCAAAGAGCTGCGGACTCACGGTCACGGGCAGCGCTCCCCACCCCTTGCCTTCATCCAGCCGCGTGTAGGCCCTCGTCAGCTTCGCCCCAAATTGAAGCCTTTTAGCCATCGCATTCGCTTCATAGGATGCCAATAGGCCCCATTGCTCAAGAGAAGCGGCGTTCCTAAATCGATATGCGCCCGTAGGGCTTTTTGCCCCCATCCATTGACCAGATCCCGATGCTTCATCAAATTCTTCGTCTGTCAGCGCCGAAAAAACCTGGGGCTGATCCCAAAAAGAGCGGTATGCCCCCACATAAGCCCGCTGACGCCCGTAGTTTTGCTCCATGGATAATTCCACCGAACGAACGGTTTCGGCCTCTAAACCGGGTGTGGGAATCATCGCCCGGGGATCGGCATGGCTCTTTGCAAATACACTCGCCGGATGAAATGCCTCGGTATATGTCGTCTTTAACCATGCCCCCTCCCATAGATTGACGCCAATCTCCGCCCTTGGCGATAGATGCGCGCCTGCCGTCGAAATAAAATCCGCCCGAAGCCCGGCATACAGGGTCGCCCAATCCGATATGAAACTGCGCTGTTCTGCAAAGAGGATGAGCGATGTGGTGGATTGTTCTGCCTCGCCGCTCTTGACAGACCGGGAAGCATCGGCAATATCAGCAGCAATATCGCGGAGTTCAAGCGCCGACTGAGCATAAACGCCCGTTAGGTCCAATCCCAGCATAAGCCTGTGCCGGGATTGTTGATCCCAGCGATAAAACGCCTGCGCTTCCAGGCCGCCCCAGCGGGAGCGCGATCCTAAAACGCGCCGGCAGCCGCTGGTTTGATCGGGATAGCAATCCTCCAAGGCGGACGATGTGCCGCTCCGGGTAAAACCATAGAAATCTCCATAAAGCCGGCCCCATAGCGTCCAGGCTTCAGCGATTTGCCTTTGATAGCGTAAATCGACCGATAAAAGTTCATCCAATTCGTTGCGATTGGTGTCGTCTTCATTCGCATGCAATTGAGCAATGGGGCTGATATAGGGCGAATCCCGGAAATAAGAATTGGCCCGGGCGCGAAATTCAATATCGCCCCACCGTATGAATGCGCTGACCGATGGAACCCTTATGGAATAGGGCCTTTCCTGAACGCCTCCCCAAATGCCCGCGGCGTTTCCCTGCTCGGAAAATCGCTTGGGTTCGCCGCTGATGGAATCAATACCATAGTTTTGTGGACCAAATATATAATTTTGCCCGCCTTGCGAAAAATAATCGACTTCTAAAACAAATTCTCCATCGCGGCCGGCAAAATTAAATTCGACGCCGGCTCCCGCAGCGCCCCGGATCGATTTCACGAGCTCGCTTTCTACGATTAAATGCACACCCGGAAATTGTTTGGCACGCTTGGTGATAACATTGACGACACCCAAAACGGCGTGATTCCCATAGCGCACAGAACCGGGGCCCAGCGTGATTTCAATGCGCTCGATTAACTCCAAAGGAATGGCCAATCCGCGATCGGCATAAGCCGAGCCCCGCCAAGCTTCATTGACGCCGTGGCCATCCACCGCGATCAATACATGCCCGCCTCCATCGCCGCTCAGGAGGACACCCCGGGCTCCAAGTTCAGAAGCGTGAAGGGGCTGGGTGGCCGTCATGCCCAGCGATAGAAATTCAATGGCTTCCGCAGCCGTGCGCATGCCATAGCGATCGAGTTCCGAGGCTGAAATGACCGTGGTTGTGCCGATCATTCCGGGCAATGCGGGATCGATTTTGGTTTCAGCGCTTTGATCCCCGGCATTAGGCTGGGCCATTACCAATGAATTGATTAGCAATCCGGACGAAATAAAGGCAATGGCCAGGATTTTTGAAATGCAAACATACGATGATATTGGCCGCCTAAGCACCACTGCCGCCTTTCTTTTCCTGGGCGGGCGCATCGGCTTGGGCCACAGCCGATCCTCCGCGCACGCCCGCGAAATACAGGGCGATAAACAAGAGGCCAAACATAAACACACCCGATAGATTGCTTTCTGAAATAGTGGCGACCACGCGGCTGAAATCAAATACGCTTTCTTTGCCCGCCCCCGCGATACCCGCTTTTACAAGGCCCGCGATGGCGCCTCCGGCGATTAAGCCCGAGCTGAGCAGCGTGCCGGGACTAAATTCGGCCTCGGCTTCGGAACCGCCGCGCTTTTTATCGACCAAATACCGGACAATGCCGCCCAGAAAAATAGGCACCGATGTGGATACGGGTAAATAAACCCCAACGGCAAAAGGCAAAGAAGCCACGCCGCACAATTCCATCATAATGGCGAGCATCACACCCACCAGCACCAGGCTCCATGGCAATTTGCGGGTGAGAATTCCATCGATAATCAAAGCAAAAAGGCTGGCTTTGGGCGCATCGAGCTTTTTGACTTCTTTTTGGTAATAAACAAGCTTTTCGCCGTCGGCCAAATAGCGTCCCTGGGCAATGCCGGCTCCGGTGCCAATTTCAACGAGTGAGTATTCTTTACGATCGGGTCCCAGCGCCTTGCCTTTGGCGGCTGCCCCTGCGGGTACACTTGTATTGCCATCCAATTTCTCCGAGGTGTAAGGAACGCGCCCGCCGATGCCAGGATCGATCACATAAGCAATGGAACCCGCTTCGTCGACGAGATATTTGCCTTGGGGTATTTGGCCTCCCGATTCCGACATAAATGCAATACGATAAGATTGACCATCCGGCGCTTGCATTTTATCTTGGGTGATATTCGCGGCGGGCATGGGCATCGGATATTGTTCTGCCGCGGTGGTCGTATACGAGCTGTTGAGCGAAAGAAGCGTGTAGCCGATAAAAACAGCGCTCGTGAGCACGCCGACAAGCAGGGCGATTTGCTGATATTTAGGCGTTGCGCCGACCAAAAAGCCGGTCTTTAAATCTTGGCTCGTCGCGCCCGCATTGGAGGCTGCCGTGCAAACAATAGCGGCCGTTCCAAGCGCCATGGCCCGGTATTCCACGCCCACCCAGCCCATCGCCAAAAAGAGCAAACAGGTGATGAGCAGCGTCGCCACCGTCATGCCGGAAATCGGATTCGATGAAGAGCCGATTTCGCCCGTAATGCGCGACGAAACGGTGACGAAGAAAAATCCAAAAAACATAATGAGCACGGCCGATACAAACGAAATCTGAAGCATCGGCGCGAGCCAGATGAGAATCAGTAGGCCGAGCGATCCAAAAATAACGATATTGAGGGGCAGGTCTTGTTCGGTGCGGGGTACGCTTTGAGCGCCGGTTTTTGCCGAGCCCAAGCGAATATTTTTTAAGCCGCTTCTAAAGGCTTTGATAATGGTGGGCAGCGCCCGGGCCAGGCTTACAAATCCGCCCGTCGCAACCGCGCCGGCGCCGATATACAAAACATATTTGCTCCGGATTTCATTGGGCGACATGTCGCGGATCAGCGTGGTCGCGGGGAATATAGGCGTGGTCAGCGCGTCGCCGAAAAAGGCGATCATTGGAATTAAAATTAAATAAGCGAGCACGCCGCCCGCCATCATGATCGCCGCCGTGCGGGGGCCGATAATATAACCGACGCCGAGCATTTCCGGAGAAAGCTCGCCTCCAATGCTCGCCCCCTTAAAACCGCCCAGCTTGGCGTGGGGCTCCATTTGAAACAATCTCATCAAATCGCCAAGCAATTTGTAAATAAATCCAAGCCCGAAACCCGCGAACACCGTTTTGGCATTGGTGCCGCCCGTCTCGCCCACAATCAATACATCGGCGCAGGCCGTGCCTTCTGGATAGGTGAGCTTTTTGTGTTCCTCGACAATGAGTCCGTGCCTTAAGGGAATCATCATCAGAACGCCGAGCAGGCCGCCGAGCACCGAGATAACAAGCACTTTTCCGGCCGCGAGATCGTAGCCCATGATCAAGAGCGAAGGCAGCGTGAAGGCGACGCCCGCCGCAATGGATTCGCCCGCCGATCCGGTCGTTTGGACGATGTTGTTTTCAAGAATGCTCGCGCGTCCAAAGGCTCGGAAAATCGTGATCGATAGAACGGCGATGGGAATGGATGCCGAGACGGTCAATCCGACTTTAAGCGCCAAATACACCGAGCTGGCGGCGAAGATCACGCCGAGCACCGCGCCCAGCAATACAGCGCGCACCGTGAGCTCGGGCAGGCTTTTGGATGCGGGGATGTACGGTTCATGCGGATGAATGGAAGTCCCCGCATCGGAGGCTTCGGGCTTTGATTCGGCGGAGCTTTGGGACGCGTTCATAGAGGGTGCCAGCCTAACAGGGAACGCGGGGCTGATGTAAAGCCTGAACAAGGTTCATTGTTTGCTTGACATGGCATTTGAGCCGGCAATCATGGCTGGCGTGGAATCATTCTCATCTTGGTGTGCCCATTTAAAATGGCCGGCGGGCGCGGCGTTTTTGGTGGTGTTGGCGGGAGGCTGCGGGCTGGAGGCCGGCGGTCTTCAAGGCGGAGTTGCAAACTCATCCGCACCGAATAGCCAAGGACAGGGCGGATCGGCGGGCGCGTCCGGGGCGGGCGGACAAGGAGGCGCGGGGGGCGAAGAAGTGTTTATGCCGCCTCCCGGCTGCGGAGATGGAGCGATCGGGGAACAAGAAGCCTGCGACGATGGCAATAACAACGACAATGATACATGCACCAAAGATTGCCAATGCGGTGTGAAAGATCCAAATTCGGATGTATTGGCCTTTCAGCGGAAGGCTGATGCGCGGTGTTATATCCTGTTCAACAGCAACCGCAATTTTTCCGAGGCTCAAAATGACTGTGAAAATCGGAACATGTTTTTGGCGACGATTTCAAGTCAATCCGAACTAAATGATATCGCACCCTATGTAAACAAATCCGTTTGGATTGGCGGGTATGAGAACAATGACATTTGGAAGTGGGTGAGCGGAGAACCGTGGACCATCAAGCCATGTAACGATTCGGCGGTTGTAGGCTGTGACAATGCGGTAGATCTCTGGGCCTCTGGACAGCCAAGCGGGGGTGACGAACATCGAACCACACTGCTGGGTGACAAAGATCAATTCAACGACGAGCAATGGTACGCCGATTTGCCCTATCTCTGCGAAGCCAAATAACCCGCGTTTTTCCGTCCCAATGAGCCCTTTAGACCCTACGGCCGCACCTGTTCCCCCTCGTCATCATCGCGTTTTTGGAAGTGCCGAGGCGCGCGCGCTGCATGCCCGGTTTCCCGCGATCGATTTGCACGCCGACAGCCTGATGTGGTCGCGCTGGACAGGTTACGATCTGCATCTCAGGCACGATCCTCCGCTGCCTTTTGCGGCGCTTGGAGGGCATGTCGATATTCCGCGGATGATCGAAGGTGGTATTGGCGCTCAATTCTTTGGGCTTGTATCGCTGCCCATTGGACAGCGCCGGGGTTTAATGGTCGCCGTGGATGAACAAATTGATGCGCTCGACGCTGCAATTGCCCATCATCCCGATCGAATTCAAAAAGCCCTGACGGTGGAAGATATTGAGCTGGCCGATAAACAGGGAGCTGTTTCGGCGCTGCTGGGCATTGAGGGCGCGCATGCATTGGAAGGGGAGATTGAGCATTTATTTCATTTTGCCCGGCGGGGCGTGCGTTATTTGGGCTTATGCCATTTCAGCGCCAACGAGACTTCATTTCCCGCTTATGGCCGGGGCCGGAACGATGGCAAGGGACTTTTGCCTTTTGGGCGGGAGGTGATTGGCCATTGCGAGGATTTAGGGGTTATCGTCGATTTGGCCCATATTAACCGGAGAGGTTTTATGGAAGCCTGTGAAATGGCGAGGCGCCCGGTGATTGTCAGCCATACAGGTGTATTGGGTGTTTATTCGCATTGGCGCAATATTGACGACGATCAATTGCGCGCCATTGCCAAGCTAGGCGGTTGTATTGGCGTTATTTTTTGCCCCCGTTTCTTGGGCGGCGATGGTTTGAAACCCGTCGTTGAGCATTTAAAGCATATTGTGAATATCTGCGGTGAGGACACGCCGGCTTTGGGCTCGGATTGGGACGGATTTATTGTCCCAACGGCCGATTTATGCGATGCCGCGCACCTTCCCCTGCTGACCGATGCCCTCTTGCAGTCGGGCCATTTCCGCGAAGAGGCCATTGCAAAGATTTTGCGCGGAAACGCCATGCGTGTGCTAAAGGACGCGGCTCCACCTTCACAGAAAGCGATATCCCGCCATGAGCCTTGAACACGCCCCGCTCAATGCAACCGATACGGCTGAAATTCAAGCTGTTGCCGAAATTCTCTCGTGGGCCTTCGCCTTTCCAGTCGCCGATGCCGAAAGCTGGATGCGCAAAGGAGGCTTTGAGAATTTCCGGGTGATGCGCCGCGGAAAGACGCCTCTTGCATGTCTGGTTCAGATTCCGATGGGGCAATTTTTTGGAGGCCGCAGTATTCCCATGGTGGGCATTGCGGGCGTAGCCACGGCGGCGCATGCGCGGGGCTCGGGCGTGGCGACGGAAATGATGCGGGCGACGCTTCGGGAATTGCATCGAAATGGTATTCCACTCTCGACTTTATATCCCGCGACCCGGCCTTTGTATCGGCGGGTGGGTTATGAGCCCGCGGGCGGCCGTTATGTTTTGACCTTGGCACTCCAGGCGCTTTCCGCGCTCGATCGAACGCTGAGCGTTACGCCCATTACGGCGGAAAACGAAGGAGAAGTCAGGAAAGCCTACGCCGAATTCGCGAGGAACGAGCCCGGGCATTTAGATCGCTGCGAATATCTATGGCAGCGCATTAAAAACCCTCGAAATGAAGTAGCGCACGGCTATTGCATTGAACGCAAAGACCGCGTGGAAGGCTTTGTGTATTTATTGCAGAAGAAGACCGAAGGTATTCATTTTGATTTGCAGGTCACGGATATGGTGGCGAGAACGCCCGCGGCGGGACGGCGTATTTTGGCCTTGCTCGCCGATCATGGAACGACGGGCTCGAAGGTTCGGTGGTTGACGGGGCCCTCGGGTATTTTTCTGCAATTGCTGGCGGATATCGGCTTTGAGATTCAATCGTCGGATCATTGGATGCTGCGCATTGTGGATGTTCCGCTGGCTCTTGCGGCGCGGGGCTATCCCGATGGAGTCGAAGGTGAGCTCCATTTTGATATTCATGATGACTTAATTGCCGAAAATAACGGGCGATTTATTCTCCGGGTGGCATCTGGAACGGGTTCGGTGCAAAAGGGCGGGCAGGGGCATCTGCGTATGGATATCCGGGGGCTTGCGCCTTTATATTCAGGGTATTTAACGGCGCATTCGCTTGCGGCGGCGGGGCTCGTGGATGGAACGAGTGCAGAGCTTTCCAAGGCGGCCGCGATATTCAACGGAGCCGCGCCTTGGATGCCTGATATGTTTTAGAAGGCTTGGGTCTCCACGCCCAAGCCCCCTTCCCCAGGCGTTCCTACCACCAAAATACCAGATCCATTCTCGAGGATCGGCGCCGTCTCAAGGTAAGCCACTCCAATCGAATGGCCTCCCACTCCATTTCCACCTGAGCCGCCATTGCCTCCCTTGCCTCCAATTCCACCCGCGCATGCCCAGGTGCTCGATGAGCCGCCCTTTCCCCCTTGTCCACCAAGACCACCCATTCCCCCTTCTTGCCCTGCACCTCCAAAGCCGGGCACGCCCCCGTTACCGCTCTGGACTTGAGTTGCCGAAAGCATCAAATTGGAGCGAAAACTCACGATCGCAAAGCTCGATCCGCCGGGACCTCCACCGCTGCCGCCCAAACCGCCACAACCGCCCGTACCGCCCGAGCCTCCCGCTGGACCGGTTTTGCCAGAGCACATGTTGGCATCATCCCGCCCTCCGCCTCCGCCTCCGCCTTGTCCGGGCGTCCCGGGCTGACCATTTCCCCCAGAGATCCCAATATATCCCAGGTCCCAATCCAAAGAGCCCATCCCTACGGCCGCTTCCCCTGGAGCGCCGCTTATCCCCACCTCCCCATCCCCGCCGTTGGTGCAGGTTCCCCCGGCATCGGGCTCACCCAATCCCGCATTGTTGAGCGCGCCCGGAGTTCCGGCTGTGCCATCCCATCCCTGATTAACCCCGCCCGAACCTCCAAGACCTCCCGATGTTATCACTCCCCCACCGCAGTCCAAGGTGGGAGCCGTTGTCGGGTTGGTACCGAATTTGCTGCACATGCCCGCGCCATCGCTACCGCTTATGCCGCCGAGGGCAGGAGCCATATTCATACTCGCACCCGTGATGCCTGGAGCTCCATCGCCGGCGATAATCAGCGAACGATAGAGCAAAACGGAAGCTTCATTGACCATGAGAGCCACGGAAGAAGCTCCAAAATTAGTTGCGGGGGCATGTTTAGATTCCACTTGAACATCGTACAGATTCACAGGTCCCAAGTGACCATTGATACGCAGTGGAATATTCCCCTCGGGAGCGGTAAGCAGTGTTTTGGTATTGGGCTGATAGATCCAGGATAGATCGTCGCATTTCAGACCGCCAAAGAACACGGCGCCTTCGTTTGCACCTCCTTCTGAGTCTGGCCAAAGCAAAGGCACATCAAAGTGTTCTCCACACAGATAAATGACGCGAATCCCTCCGCCTGCCCGAGCGAGGGTAATGGCTTCTGCAATGCTTTTCACCGGATTTTGCATCGTGCCGGCATTGTTATCATTGCCGATAGAATTGCTCACAAAGATGCCACAATCGTCGGAGAGGGAAACTTCAAGCGAATTGGGGGTACAAGCGGCTTGAACTTTCAAGGGCGTGTTGCCTGCGCAGCGGAGCAAATCGACAGCCCGGCCCTGAGCGAGGGCCTGTTTGTATTCTTCATCGGAAACGCATTCAGAAGGGCTACACGCTGGCAGAAGCAGCGAAGCACCGGCGAGTGCCAAAGCCGCGCGGATTATTTTTTCAAGACTTAAACAGCGCATGATTCCCCTCTCCATGGCCCATTGAACATTAAAACACACCGCGTATCAGCGCGCCCGCTCCACCGTTTGGATACCATTCGATGGTCATGGCTACATCTGATTTCGGCGTAGCCGGGGCGGAAAGAGCGCGGTACAAAAAGAAGCCTGTTGCTGCCGCGGCTACGCCTGCACCTACAAATCCTCCAATGGAAAACCCATAAAAGAGCGACGCCTGTTCGGAAGAGGACTCCAATGCATTACAATTGTCTTTATTTTCAGAAAGATTGCATGCGCTGCGGCCATTCTTCCGGGCGAGTTCAACCCATAAGAGATTGGCTTCATTTTGTTTTGAATTGGATTCCAAGTGCGCACCGACACCCAATCCGATACCGGTTAGTGTCAATCCACCTGCTAAAAAAATAGGCCACCAAGGGGCGAAGGAAGGAGCGGCCGAAAGAACCAGAACAGGCCCGTTTTCGATGGGCTTAGGCTTCAAAGAAAGGCTAATGGTGATTTGCTGGCCCCGGGCGAGCTCGACCATCTGCTCGGCGGGAAGATATCCATCGCGTTCCATTTTGATTGTATGGGCACCTGGATCGACGAAAATGGAATCGTCCAAAGGGGACTCACCCACAACGGTTCCATCGACAGAAATCGAGGAATGTTCGGGTTGCACTTCGATCGTAATGGAACCGACTTTATCGCGGACGCGCTCGAAGCGGGCCTGCAAGGCTTTGCGCTGTTTTTGGGTACCCGTTACAGGAAAGTGGCTGCTGCAGAAGCTGAGATGCTCGGCGGCGTCGCGGATTTTACCGAGTTCGACTTCGATATCGCCGAGATTACAGGCGACTTCGGGGGAGCGGCGATTGAGATTCCAGGCGGACAGGTAGGCTTCGTAGGCTTGTTCGGTTTTGCCTTGGGAGGCGAGCATTTTACCGAGGCGGAACCAGGTTTCGGCGGAAGGGCCTTCGGGTTTGGATTGAGCCCAAACGTTTGTGCCGCCTGCCCAGAGGGAGATCCAGACAGGAAAAAGAAAGCCCGCGCGGAGCAAACGAAGGGAAATGTGGCCTGGGACTGGCATTGGGCTGCGCCGGAAGGATGACAGCGCGGCGCAGTCTAGATCGGAACGCGAAGATTAGGCTACAATTTTGTGGATTGGGGAGTGTGATTCGGAGAATAGGGCTAAAATTCTTGTGTATTGACCGTCAATCCGTTGGTCGCCGCCATACCCAGCGTATAGGTTACACCTTCGCCCGGTGTGGGCGCCTTGCCTGAAAACGCCACGCCGATCGAATGACCAGGCGCTCCATCTCCGCCCTTGCCCCCATCTCCGCCTTTGCCGCCCGCTCCACCCGCACACGCGGCCTTTAGCATCGCAATCCCACCGTTTGCACCACCTATTCCGCCCAAGCCCCCAGCCCCGCCTACTTGACCGGGAGCGCCCAAGCCGCCAGCTCCGCCTTGGGCTGTGTTCAGCGCCGTATTCGTCAATTGCAGTGTGGATGCGATGCTTACAATCGCTATGCTCGAACCACCTGCCTTGCCAGCTTTACCACCCAAGCCCCCACATCCTCCACTGCCGCCCGCGCCTCCGCTGGCACCGAATCCCGTTCCTCCGGGGCATTGGTTCACATTGTTTACACGAGAGCGGGCTCCTCCGCCTCCGCCTCCGCCTTGCGCCACTATGCCCGAGGTTCCATCGCCGCCGTCTACGCCCTTATAGCCTTGCTGGGCGTCCAATGTGCCGATATCACTCGCATTCATCGACGGATTGGGCGTTATCCCAGCCACACCCGGCATTCCATCCACACCCGTGGAACCCACCTGGCAGGGCGTGCCTCCGCTGCTTTCCCCAGCGCCAAAATTGTCAGCTCCGGGTGAGCCGGGGCTTCCCGGATTGCCCTGCGATAGATTCCCCGAACCTCCTTCCCCGCCAATCGAAGGGCCTCCTGTATCACTACATTGGTTGCTCGGCCCCAAAGGCGACTGGCCTGAATCGGGAGCGCAAGCAGCTACTCCATCGGACCCTACATCGCCCGCATTGGCAGAAGTCATCGTCGCAGTCGTATCCCCCGCCGCTCCATCCGCTCCCTTTCCTGCTGAAATTAGCATATCAAATAACGATAGATTCGCGTCCGATGCAATGACCGCCACCGAGGATGCCCCTGGTTGCGCCGCATCCTGCGCTCGAATTTCAATCCCTTGAATGAATGTTTCACCCCAGCGTTTATCCACCCGCAGCGGCACTCCATCCGCCAATCCATTGAGAATGGTTCTTGTGCCATCTCCCGTGGGCAGCCATCCGTTTGCGCAATCCAATCCCCCATAAATACGCACACCTGTGCTCATTCCCGCGACGCTGGCTGCCAAAACGATGTTTTCATCGAAGGTCTCGGCACACACATAAATGGAACGCGCGTTTCCCGTCGCCGTCCTGGGGGCGGCAGCCAGGTTTTCCAATGCCTTGGAAATACTCGTCAATGACCCCGATTTGCTCACAAATTCACCGCATTCCGCGGGAATCGGGCCCGTTGCCGTCGCTGGAACGCACTGCGGATCGGGGCCGGGTGTCACGATTGCGCACTGCAGGAGATCCCTTTCATTGGGATCAGAAGAGCAATCCTGAGCAATCTTTAGACAGCCCCCCGTGGAGATTATTGTTCCCAAAAACACCCAAATCGAAAGTCCCGTGATTCCAAGCCCCAAGCGCATACATCTTCTCCGCTGAGCTGCCAACGCCTACTTAACTACTTAAAAACGCCCGGAAATCCACATCCCGCCCCCACCCGGATACACAACCGGCGAAGCCTGTACTTGCACCTCTCGGGATGTGGGCTCCGTACCCTTGCTCCGAATGTGCAAATAGCTTAAAACACCCGCGGCGACCAGACCCGCGCCGCCCGTCGCAAAACCTGCGATACTCAACGTTCGCAAGGTAACCGATGCCGAGTCGGCTTCAGCCATTTTATCGCAGTCCGCCTTGTTCTCGGGCAGTAAACACGCCCCCCGCCCATCCGCGGTTAGCAATTTACCATATAATTCCTCTGCTTCATTCAAGCGCGAGTTCGACATCAACAACGTCGCCACGCCCGCGCCAACCCCCAACACACCCACGCCCCCGGCCACCAGCGAAGGCCAGAGCGGAAATACCTCCCTGCATTGAAGCGTCAGCGCCACACTGGATTCTCGGCCTTTATTCACCATCACTGCCGCCGTTTCAGCCGCATTTTTCCCTGTACCGCAATCCATGCGTGCCGAAATAGAACGATTCCCAATCTCGCCGAACATCGGTTTGCCGCTTCCCAGCAGCGGATGCTCTACCACGCCTCCAGCTCCAACGCGGCCCAAAAAGCGCCCATCCATCAGCACTTCCGCGCCCTCCGCGCTCTTTCCATCGTCCCGGGTCACATGTATCTTTACCGTGCCCACTTGCGATCGCACTTCTTCAGACAGCTTTCGGACAACCTCAAGCTTCTTGACCATCTCCGGGTCTTTCACCGAGGGATAGTTCTGCTCGCAATAAAAGAAATGCTCCGCAGCTTCCCGCAACCGGCCCAGTTTCATCTCGGCAAGCGCTAAATTGCCCGCTATATCGTAGCTTTTCTTTTCGTTCCAGGCATCGAGATAAAGAGGATATGCCCCCTTAAAATCGCCCTTGCCCGCCAATAGCCTGCCTTGACAGACTAAACGATCAGCTTTATCAGCAATTTGATCGCATTTAGGTTCAGCAGGGGGCGCGGGAGGGGGCGCGGGAGCTTCCGATGCCTTCGCCGAAGGTTCGGGCGCTTTCTTTCCGGAAACCGCTTTTCCCTGCGCAAATACCATCGAGCTTAAAGCCAATACAACCGCCCCAAGTCCGATTCCCGCGCCAATTCGTTGGTGTGCCTTCCGTTTACCGTGCAATGATCGACCAGCTTGAGGCATGATTATTTTCCACATCAATGCGATCTAATTGATTAACAAACCACCGACCAACCCAAAGCCTAACCCAAGAAAGTTGATATCCGAAAATTTTTAAATTCTTAAAACTTTAAAATCCTAAAAAATAACACCGGTGGATGTCGTGGTGGGCGGAGGCGGCGGAGGCGGCGCTGTTGCAGTGCCAGAGGCGCCTGCCTTCGCCGTTCCGCTTCCCATGGGGCGCGATGTACCCCACGGCCTCCCAAGCTGAGGTGCAGGCCCCGCGTCGGGCTCGTCCAGGCTAATTTCAATGGGCGCCTGCGCGTCGCCCTCGCTTCCTGCCTGAACATCCGCCGTCGATGGAGGCGCCGCGGAAACGGCCGGCGCAAGGCTCGATGCCGGCGGCGAAGGCATTATCTCGGCACTTCGCGACGAATCCGCTGTTCCACCCGGCCGCGGACCAGCGGCCGGCGGCAGCAGGAAATATTTGATCACCACCAGGGCAATCCCTATCCCAAGCGTCACCGTCACCACGAGAGGAAGCCAAACACCGCGGCCACTCGACTTTTCTCTTTCTTTCGCGGCCCGAAGCGCTTCCTCGGCACGGCGCCTCTCTTCTTCTTTTTCATCGACGATTTCGCCTTCGGGCATCGCGCGCAACGGCTCTGTTTCGGGCGCTGCGGGCGTTGCCGCGGCCGCCGCGCGATCGGGCCGGGGAATTTTTTGGGTAACCGCGGCATCCTTCGCGGACGGCGCTTGAGCACGCCTCGCAGCCCATTCTTGCGCGAGGGCCGGATCGACCGCCACCGGCTGAAATGCACCGGCCGGCCGATCCATAGGCGCCGTAATCCCCGGACGCTCCTCGGCGGCCTTCCTCATCGCATCCGCCTGGACACGCGAAATCTTCACGGTCGCCGAGCGCCGCGGATCGTTGACTTTTACCTTGGGCGCATCGACTTGGCCCGTAGCTACAGGCCGCAGTTCGGTCGGCGCGACATAAGCGCGCGCCGCGTCCACGCCATCGGATGAGATCACGGGGGCCGCCCCAGATTCAGTGCTCGGGCCTGGGCCGCCTGTTCCTCGAGAACGGGATTGATCGTCGTGCATCGTGCGTCCGTGCCTCGCGTCATCCTAATCGAACACCGGATTTTTGGCATTTTTTTGTTCATCGCCGGAATGCCATTTGCAGGCGTTCCCAAGAACGATTCAAAACTCAAAGATCGGGCTGATTTTAGGGGCGGCCGTGGTGGCAGGCGGGTTTGCCGTCGCAACGGAAGGCTTCGAGGGGCGGGACAGCCCTGCCTTCCAATGCGCCTAAAAATCCAGGCAGCCCCCGCACCGCACCGATGAGCGGCCCAGCCACCTGAAACCATTGGGGAACCGTTCCAGTAACAAACACGTTCTCCGGCTTGATATCGCGGTGAACGATTGCAAACTCATGCGCCGCGTCCACACCGTCGGCAATTTCGCACGCATCACACAACCCCTGCATCGGTCACACCCGCTTCATGCACATACACAATATTGGCGTGGCTGCGTCAGGGCACTCGCTTCGCGCCTCGCCCGCTCGACCAGTTGCGCGTTTCCTAAATGCCTCATCTGCAAGCATTTCAGCGCATAAGACTGCCCGCTCCCGGCATGCGTGACCCGGTACACTTCGCCCATGAAGCCAACGCCGATCAGCGCATGAATGTCGTAGCGGCCGATTCGCTCACCCGCTTGAAACATCGCATCCGGCGCAGCTTTCATACGTCTTCCACCGCCCTATCCGATTGATAGCGGTCGCTGCGGGCCAGCCGCAAGATGAGATCGCCGATCAATCCCGTCCATCCCGTCTGGTGAGAGGCGCCCAAGCCTTCGCCCGTCTCGGCATGAAAATATTCGAAGAACCAAAGCCGATCGCGAAAGTGCACATCCTCTTGAAATAAAGCCTCGCGCCCAAATACCGGCCGCCTTCCCAGCGCGTCGCGCTCAAACATGCTCACCATCCGGCGCGCAAGCTCTTCCGCCCCCTGTCTCAGCGTGCGCGGCCCGCTTCCATTCACGGCCGGAATCATCAGCGCATCGCCAAATCCGTGCTCCAGCCGGAGCAGCGAACGGTAGAGCATATAGCCCGTGGGAACCCAAACCGGCCCCCGCCAATTGGAATTACCGCCCTTCATGCGCGTCGTTGATTCGCCGGGCTCGTAGTGCAAAAAACCGCCTTTTCCACCGCTCTCCAGCCACATGGCCGCGGGATTGCTTTCGTGTTCCTTCGAAAGCGAGCGCGGCCCAAAGCGCGACAGAAACTTCGATTCATCGAAGAGATGAGCGAGCACTTTTTCAAGCCTCTCGGGCGTAACCGCGGACAGCACGCGGCGTCCGTCGGGGCGCACGGTAATCGACTCGGCAAACTCGGGATGCTTGTCTAAAAACCACTCGGTGCGGCGCCTGAAGTTATCGAGCTTGCCGTAGGTTTCAGGCGTAATCACATGCACGGCGAAAATCGGAATGAGCCCCACCATCGAGCGCACGGGTAAATGCTTCGTTTTGCCGTTTTCAGTCACGATATCGAAATAAAATCCATCGTCTTCGCTCCAAGGCGGCAGAGATCCCGGTTCTGCATGATGAAGTGCATACGCAATACGAAGAAAATGTTCGAAAAATTTGCTGGCCAAGTCTTCATAGGCTGAATTCTTTTCAGCCAATTCGAGCGCAATGCGCATTAAATCGATGCAATACATTGCCATCCAAGCCGTCGCATCGGCCTGTTCGAGCCGCACACCCGGCGGCAATTGTTCCGAACGGTCAAACAGAGAAATATTATCGAGCCCTAAAAATCCGCCGTCAAACACGCTATTTCCATCGACATCCCGGCGGTTGACCCACCAGGCGAAATTGATCAGCAGCTTGTGGAACACCCGTTCTAAAAATACGCGGTCGCCAATTCCACGCTGTTTTCTTTCAATTTTATAAATTTGATACGCGGCCCAAGCGTGAACGGGAGGATTTAAATCGGAGAATTCCCATTCATAGGCGGGAATTTGCCCGTTGGGATGCTGATACCATTCTTTCACCATCAATTTAAGCTGAGCCTTGGCCTGATCGATATCGACGGAAGACAGCGCGAGCGCGTGAAAGGCTAAATCCCATGCGGCAAACCAAGGGTATTCCCATTTATCGGGCATACTGATGACATCGGCCACTTCCAGATGCTGCCAATCCCAATTGCGGCCCCGGAGCCTTTGTTTTGGCGGAGGAATCAGATCTCCCGATAGCCAGCTCCGGACGTCGTAATGATAGAATTGCATGCTCCACAGCATGCCTGCCGCGGCCTGCCTTTGAATCAGCCGCCTATCTTCTGAAATATGCGTTCCCTGAAGATGCGCATAAAACGCATCGGCTTCATGCCTGCGCTGGATAAGAAGCTCGCCCGCGCCAAGAAATGGATCGCGCTCGTGAGCCTCGGCCGAGAGACGCAGCATCACCCGCTCCCTCCCGCCCGCAGGGATTAGAAATTGAAATCGGCAAGCCGCTTTCGTGCCGCGCTTTTCTGGGCAAATTCGATGCAATTGATTGTTAATAATATAATCGTGAAATGCATCTTTCACCCAAGGCGTGCGCCCTGTAACACCAAACAATTTTTCCGTATTGGTTTCATTGCCGGTAAATAAAATATCCAAAAACGCCGGGTCGCGCTGGGCATATAAAAAATACGTTCCAAGCTCGTCGTGATGAGCCCGCAGCGCCACATAGGATTCTTCGCGAAATGCCTCGCGTATTTCGGGAACCCGGCCTATCGGATCGCCCCATGCCCAGGTATTGCGAAACCACAGTTGAGGCAGGATCTCCAAAGGCGCGGCTTCCGGCCCTCGGTTCTCCGCCGTGATGCACATCAAAATATCCTGGGCCGAACGCTTTGCATATTCGATCGTAATGTCAAAATAGCGCCCGTCCTTGAAATACCCTAAATCCCACAGCTCGATTTCACGCCGATCGGACCCCGCCCGCCTCGATGCCTCTACAATTTCATCGTATGGATACGGTTGCTGAAGGTATTTATATCCATATCTTAAATAACTCGATGTGGGCGTGGCATCTTCATAATAATAAAGCTCTTTGACATCCTCGCCGTGATTGCCCTCCGGACCGGTCAATCCAAATAAACGCTCTTTGAGTATCCGGTCCCGCCCATTCCAAAAGGCCGGCGCCAAACATAAAATTTGATTTCGATCGCAAATACCGGCAATCCCATCTTCATTCCAACGGTAGGCCCGGCTTCGCGCGTGCTCGTGAGGAAAATAATTCCAGGCATCGCCGTCCCCGCTGTAGTCCTCCCGCACCGTTCCCCATGCCCGCTCCGATACATAGGGGCCCCAATATCTCCAGCGGACAATTCGCTCGCGTTCTTCAAGCAGACGATAATGTTCAGCCGTGGGCTCGGCACGCGGGATATTCGCCATGCGTCCGACGATATCCGAAAGGTTCTTGAACCGCGATAGCTTCCGCGGCCTCTATTCCGTTATTCCGTGCGTTTAATAATGTGAAACCCATATACGGTCTCGACGACTTCACTCACCTGCCCCACCGCAAGCGAAAAGGCCGCATCGGAAAAGCCTTTGACCATCGAGGTCCGCTCGAACACGCCCAAATCGCCGTTTCTCTCTTTGCCGCCGGGCTCGTCGGTGTATTCCCGCACGATGGTGTCAAAATCCGCTCCCTCGCGCACTTTTCGCAGCGCATCGCCCGCCCGCGCCTTGGCCTGCTCGCGGGTGCGCGTCACGCTGTCCGGCTTGGCCTTCGATTGAGCGTGCATCACTAGCAAATGCTTCGCGCCCACTTGCTTCGGCTGAGCTGCAAGCCGCGCCCATTCCCGCTCCTCCCGCTCTTCTTGTTCGGCTGCGCGAATCGGCGCCGTCTCGGCGAGTTCGGCGCCTACCCAATCGGGCGAGGTGGCCAGCGTCGTACACGCAGGCGAAAACACCGCAGAAACAGCGCATGCACACAAGAGGCTCCAATTGGAACGCTCAGTAAAAAATCGGCGCGCAAAGCAAATGAGCATCTTTCGGCGCACACTGCCGCGCCTTCGGGCTCTTTGCAAGCTTCTCGTCGAAATCCGACGGCCTTGCCCTATCCGGCATTTTCTGTGAATAGACCTTCCAAGCCCAAACCGCTGAGCAACAATTTTGATAGTGTCAGCGATTCACTCTCGCCGCGCGGACTTGGAAGGTTCGGCAATGATCCCAACCGTCATTCTGGTCGATGACAGCATTTCGATTCGCGTGAATTTGCAGCACACGCTCACCGTGGCCGGATTCAATGTGGTCGCCTGTGAAAACGCGGCGCTTGCGAGAAAAGCGCTGCAAAATGGCTCTTTCGACCTCATGTTGCTCGACTTGAATTTGCCCGATGGAAACGGTTTCGAGCTCGCACAGGAAATCCGGGCCACGGCATCGCGCTCGAATATGGCCTTGATTATTGTGTCGGGCGAGTCTTCCGTTTCGCACCGGATCCGGGCACTTCACGCGGGGGCCGATGATTTTATCGGCAAGCCTTTTTCTGTTTCTTTTTTGCTCGCGCGAGCCCGTTCTACGCTCGAGGCGCGGGGGAAGGATACGCGGCGTATCACCGCCACGAGCGAACGCGAGAAGCGCATTTTGATCGTGGATGACAGCGTCACGTTTCTGAATGCCTTTGCCGACGGTCTGCGAGCGGAGGGACATGATGTCGTGCTCGCAAAGTCGGGCGCGGAGGCGCTGAGCTATTTGGCGGTGCAGACGGCGGATGCCGTTGTGCTGGATGTGTTTATGCCGGGCATGACGGGGCTGGAGGTGAACCGGAGAATTAAGGCCCTGCCCAATCAAAGCGAAACGCGCGTGATGATGCTGACAGGCCGCGACGACAGCGTGGCCAAGGCGATGGGCATGAGTTCGGGCGCCGACGATTACGTGGTGAAGTCGGCTGATATCGGCGCGATGAAGGCGCGTCTGCTCGAGCTGTTAAGGCGGCCGGCCGGCGGATCTTCGAGGGGGCGATTTGCGGCGACGCCCGTGGCGGGCATTCCAGTCACAAGCCGCACGCCTGATTCCAAACGTCCTTCGGCGCCGCCTCCGCGTTTGGAGGCCGACTCAGTAAAACTGCCGGAATCGTTTCGGATTCATGATACGGGCACGCGCACATCGCCCTTGTTTGAGCGGCTTCTTTCGGTGTGCGGACTGCCGAGCGTGGTAGGGCGGGGCAGCATGAAGCGGGCGCTGGACCGGGCGGGGGCCGACGTTGTGGCGCTGACGCCTGAGGGATTGGCGAAGGCGTTGGATGAGATTCGCAATACGCTGAGCGTATTTTTACCGGCCGAGGATGTGGCGCATCACATGCAGGACATTGTGGCGCTGACCCGGCGCAAGTGAATCAGACGGCGGGTTGAGTTCCCGGCTTTGGGGCACCGGACGCGCTGAATTGGGCCTCGCCTTTTTCGTAGGCTTCGAACAAGCGGCCCCAGCCTGTGGTCTGCTTCCAATGCTCGAAGGTTTGGCGATCCTTCATGGGCCAGCGGTAATAGTCGTGATACGCCTCGCTGCCGAAAATGAAGGCATTGACCAAGGGCGTGTGAAAAAAGAGTTTTTGGAAGCGTTTCATTGGGCCGAACCACATAAAATCGCCCACTTTGCTCGCTCCATTATCGCCCACTTCAAAGCCCCAGCTTTCCCCAGAAATATCGGCGCCGACGATTTCAATATCGCGCACATCGCCGCATCCCAAGCCGTCTTCATGGGCAAGCCGAATGAATTCGAGAGCCATTGGATTGAATCCCATCATTTTGGCGGCGACCGCATCGATGGCGACCTGATCGGCGGAGGCCAGCATATAGTCTTTAATTACGGGAATCATCGTTCTTGGGCCTGGCCCGTTGCCCGCGGTTGTTCCATCCATAATGGCGAACAATCCGGGGTGGATTTCCTTTTGAATGGCCAGCAAATCCACAAGTGTTTGATGAATCCATGAATGGGTATAATGGCGGTGCGTGGCGAGAAGGCCGCCAAAGGCATTTTTCATCGCGCCGGTGGTGGTTGTGTAGATGTGGCATTTAACCGTTGGCAAATGGAGAATATTTTTGCCGACGAAATAATCAGGAATTCGAATTCCGTGGGGAAATATATGATCGAGTACATGCATCTTCGCTTTGGGACGGTATTCGATCCATTTCATGTCCTCGTCTTTAAAATTGTAGAGCACCGGAATGCCGTATTTTCGAAAGATGGGAACGTAATGATTTAAATCCTCACCTTTGAATGCATTGGTCACGACGGTTTTATTTTGGACGCAGGTGATATCGAAGAAACCCGCTTTTTGAAGGGCTAAAACGGTGCCTTCCAATTGCCAGGGCGTTGTATTGGCGCCGGGAAATGGATAATGCCAGGAGATATTGTCTTTTAATATTGTGGTTGCGCCTGATTTGAGGGCGTCTTTCATGCCCGCGAGCGTGCAGAGCCTATCGATATCGTCGAGAATTGTTTCGGGTTTAACTTTAAGAACTGCGACTTTTGATTTAGCCATGACGGACTCCCTGCGTGAACGAACGCTCTAATGCCAGAGCGATTTGGGGCGCGCAAGCGGCCCGAGCGCTGCCCACAAGCTTTTCATCTGGATGGAGATTGTGTGGAGGGAATGGGGATGAAGCGCGGGCATTTCGATTAAATGCCGCGGAACGGCGATTTGCCCGCGAACACTTGGCCGCCGCCCAAGGCATAGGCGATGCGTAAAAGCTCGTTGTATTTGGCTACGCGGTCGGTGCGCGAGGCGGAACCGGTCTTGATTTGACCCGCGTTGGTGGCCACGGCGAGTTCGGCAATAAAGGTGTCCTCGGTCTCGCCCGAGCGGTGCGAAATGATGCTGCGATAGCCGCCTTCGCTCGCTTTGCGGATGCAGTCCAAGGTTTCGGTGACGGTGCCGATTTGGTTGAGCTTGATTAAAATCGCGTTTGCGATGCCGTCTTTCATGCCTTGGGCGAGGCGCGCGGGGCTGGTGACAAACAAATCGTCGCCCACGAGCTGAACCCGCGAAGAAAGCCTATCGGTTAAGAGCTTCCAGCCGGCGGCGTCGTTTTCGGCACAGCCGTCTTCGATGGATACGATGGGGTATTTGGTTGCGAGGGTGTCGTAAATCGAAACGATTTCTTCGCGCGTGCGCTCTTGCTTGTCGAAGGTGTAACGCTCTTTTTCCGCGTCATAGAATTCTGAAAGCGCGCAGTCGAGCGCCAATCCAATGTCTTTTCCAGGCGTATATCCGGCGGACGAAATGGCAGCCACCACGCGCTGAAGCGCTTCTTCATTCGTCGCAAGCCTGGGCGCGAAGCCTCCTTCATCGCCCACCGCGGTCACCAAACCGTCTCTCTTTAAAATCGATTTGAGCGCGTGAAACACTTCAACGCCGGCCCTCAATGCCTCGGCGAAAGAAGGCGCCGCATAGGGCACAATCATAAACTCTTGAATCTCGAGCCCGTTATCCGCGTGCATCCCGCCGTTCAAAATATTCATCAGCGGCGTGGGCAAAACGCGCGCCGACACGCCGCCCAAATAACGCCACAAAGGCAGCTCCATCGTATCGGCCGCCGCCCGGGCAACCGCCATGGATACGGCCAAAATCGCATTTGCACCGAGCTTCGATTTGTTTGGCGTTCCATCGGCGTCGATCAGCACCTTGTCGACTTCAGGCTGATCCAGCGCATCCATGCCCATAATCGCCGGCCCGAGCACCGATTCGATATTGCGCACGGCGGTGAGCACACCCTTGCCAACGTAGCGTTTTTTATCGCCGTCCCGAAGCTCGATGGCCTCGTGCTCGCCCGTCGATGCGCCGCTCGGCACAGCCGCCCTGCCAATGCCGCTCTGCGTGGTAACCTCGGCCTCCACCGTGGGATTGCCGCGCGAATCCAGGATTTCACGGGCGACAACGCTTTGAATTTCCGACATAAATTCATCGACTCCTTTCAAGCCTCAAGCCAGAGCGGCGCGGCAGCATAGGCGGCGATCGATTGTTTCGCTACCCCTTGCTGATTTCCCTTATGCTTGGCGGATCCTGTTCTCTCTCTAAAGCTGGAGGCTCTTCATGGGGTCGCGGACGTCTTGCAAGTCAAATCGCTCGGGTTCATTTGCACTCACTGCTTTTTTGTGCGCGCTTCCCCTGGTGGCTGCGTGCAATGCCATCACGGGCGCGGGCGATCTTCGCCTCAAAAACATGGATGAGGATGAAGAGAGCGCGACATCGGGCGGAACCTCGGGTGGCGTGTTGACAGGCGGAACGAGCGGAGGAGCAACCGGCTCATCATCGAGTTCGACAGGCGGCTCGTCATCGAGCTCATCGAGTTCGGGATCGGCTTCCGTATGCGAGTATCCGACGGGCGTGACCTTTGGAGAGAAGGTGGACAACACGCTGCCTCAAACGATGAAATGGCCTGGATATCCCGAGGGAACGACGACGCTGGGCGAGGTGCGGGTCGAGGATTTGTACGACTGCGATGGCAAGAAGGGCGTAAACGCGCTCTTGTTTATTGGGGCGAGCGGCACCTGCGGCATTTGCATTCAAGAGGCGCAGGAGCTGAATGCGCGCATGGCCAATTCGTGGGGGCCGATGGGCATTCATGTGGTGACGCTGGTGCTTGCGGATGGCCAGGGAGCGCCGGCCAATGCGGACGATGCGCTGACTTGGAAAGAGCAGTTTAATTTGCTGGATACCTCGGTGGCGGCGGACCCTGGGATTACCTTTGCGGAGCCCGGTCCTGATGGCGTGATTGGGACGCCATTGATTACAGTGGTGGACCCGCGCACGATGAAAGTGGTCTACAAGCAAGAGGGATCGTCGGGGCAATACCCGGAGCTTGAGGCTTTGGCGCAGAAGAACAAGGTTCCGTAGACAAGCGGAACGGTTGAACGGGCTGAGCGGGGGTGTGCTCAGGGTTATCTTCTCGGCTATCGACGAAAAGCCTGCCTCTTCGCTAATCTCCCCCCACCTTGGAACAATCAATCGGCGTCTTCGGCGAGGAAATGCTTCTGTGGATCTGCATGCTCAGGCAGTCCCCGCAAAGGCCGGCCGCTGAGCATGTTCACCGGCAGGCCACCTTTATGCTCGATCAGCTCAAAGGCTCAAAAGAAGCCCAAGCGCTGCCCGTGCAGTCCGTCGACGATGGCATGTTTGCTATCGCGGCCTTGCTCGACGAGGTGGCCGTGAGCATGCCCGATCTTTATCCGCTGTGGTCTCAGCATCCTTTGCAGGCCATCCGCTGGATGACCAACAACGCAGGCGAAGAAGTCTTCCAGCGGATGTCCCGCGTCCTTGAAGGCCCGCGCAGTGTGCTGGCCACCTATATGGTCGTGTTTGGCGTGGGATTTATGGGCCGTTTCGGCCTTCCAGGCGCCATTTCTTATGGCCTTGTTCAAGTGCGCCGCGAAGTCGCGCTCAGGCTCGGTGTCGATCCCGATCGGGATTGGGTAGGCGGTATTTTGAGAGCACCTCCGGGCGAAGTAGGCCCCGCCGAACACTTGCCCAAAGAGCCTTTCTACAAATCGCTCTGGATGGGCCGTATTATCGCGGGACTCCTTGTGCTTTCGGGCCTAATCACATTGATCGTTGTGCTGGTTCAGAATCTGAAATGAGCAGCCCTTTCGTCTACGAACTCGCCAGCGCGCAGGCCGCGGTCACTCGTGAGCATCCCCAGCATCCGAGCGATCCCTACGCCATCCCTTGGTATCTGGTCGTGGGAGATCCGGGCACGGGCCGCTCGACCGCCATCCGTTCGATGGCCTTGACCTGGCCCCAAAGCAGCGATGGGCGCCTTGCGCTCAATCTTCCTCAGCAGTTGTGCACCTATTGGCTCTCCAACGAAGCCGTATTTATCGAGCCTGAAGCTCAAGTCACAGGCCCAAATCGCTCGCCCGATCTGCTTCGCGACCTAGGCGCCGAGCTGCTCAATAGCCGCCCGCGCGAGCCTGTGGACGGCATTTTGCTGGTGGCGAACATCGCGGACTTTGCCGATCTCGACGATACGAGCCTCGAGGTCTACGCCAAGCGGCTGCGCAGTTACATCATCGATATTTGCCGGGGTGTTGACGGCGATTTGCCTGTGTATCTCGTGCTTACGCGCTACGACACGCTTTGGGGGTTCGCGGAAGTCTTCGCGTGGAACGCCGATCGGAGCAAAGAAGATCCTTGGGGATTTCAACTGCCGCTTGATTCGCCGATCGAGCAGGGAGCCGAAGCGATGACGGCCTCGCTTGAAGGGCTGAGCGCTCGCATTGAAGCGTATTGCCTTTCCAAACTGGCTTCGGAAGATCCGCCCGAGCACAGAACGCGCGCCTTTCAGCACTTGGCCGAAATGCACATGCTGATGGATCGGCTCAAGGTGTTTTTCAAGTATGTGGCCGAGCGCAATGCCTTTGAGCGCACGCCTTGGTTTAGAGCCGTTGGGCTTGGATCGGCTGTACCCGGCATGGGCGATCGCATTCGCGCGGGCGCGCGGCGCTTTAGCAATATGGGCTTGGTTCAGGGGCCAAATACGGGCGGAGCGCAGCGTCCGGGCGGCCTGCCCCTCTTTCATTTTATGAAGACGGCCGTATTGCCCGAACAGAATATCGTGCCTCTGCGGGTGCGCTGGCGCGACGACAAGCTGTTGGTTTACGGCGCGATCGCCGGCGGGATTTTATGGCTGCTGGTGATCATCACCGTCATTCTGTTCGCCATTCTTCACTGAGCCTGCTGAAGCTTTTTCGCCTGCGCTGCCAGCTCGATCTCGAGCGCGATCCAGTTTTCTAAATCGGTATCCACGCGAAAGAGCCCATACGCAAAGATACGGCCATTGATCAAAATATGCGGCGTGCCGTTGAAGCCCGCCTTGCTCGCTTCTTCCCGGTCGCGCTCGATGGCTTTCGAGGCCGCCTCCGAGCTCATATCCGCGCGAAAGCGCTGCACATCCAGATTGAGCGCCTTGGCGAAGCGATCGAAATCCGCATCGCCCAGCGCATCTTGATTGTCGAACAAAAGCTTCTCCATTTCCCAATAGCGGCCCTGCAGCTTGGCCGCGAAGGCTGCCTTGGCCGCGGGTTCGGCGCGCGTGTGGAATTTCAGCGGATAAAACTTGTGGACCAGCCGGACTTTGCCTTCGAATTTGGCAACGGCCTCCTCCAAATAGGGCAGCGAATATTTACACGCGGGACATTGAAAATCCGACCATGCAACGATCGTCACCGGTGCATCATTTGGGCCTTTTGAAGGCGAATCGCCGATTTCGACTTTCTTGATATCGGGGCCGAAACGCACGCCGTAGGCCGTCTCGCATTCGGAAGTTGTCGCGCCCGCGCGAACGCGCTGCGCTAACAACTGAGCCGCAGGAACACAAGCCGCACAGGGACGATTTTCATCGATGCACACGGCGATTGAAACGGGTTGATCTTGGCAAGGCGCATACAGTTGCGACGCAAGCCGGAACCACTGTCGCTTTTCGCGGGGCACCAAATCGGAGGTGTCCACACCCTTGAGATCGCGGGTCTCTCCCGGCTGCGCGGCGATCTTCCCGCCGCCGGGAAGCACAGCCGCCGGACCCTCGGCGAATTCCGCATCACGGCTGGTGCTCGAACATGAAAATCCCAGCGCCAGAAGCCCAGAACCCCAAATTATTCCTGCCCGCTGCGTGCCCATACACACCCTTTTCGAGACCGTTTCTTTTATTGATTCCGCTTAATGATGTGAAAACCAAATTCTGATTCCACAACGCCGCTCACTTCATCCACTTTCAGGGCAAACGCCGCATCGCTAAAAGGCTTCACCATTTTGCCGCGCTCGAATTTGCCAACGCTTCCCATGCGATCGACCGAGCCTGGATCCTCCGAAAAGGTCTTGACAAGCGCGGAAAAATCTTCGCCCTTTTTAATGCGCTCCAACACTTCCTCGGCGCGCTTCTTTGCGTCCGCCTTTGAGCGGGTGACGTTCTTCGGGGCGCCTTTTGCGCCTTTGTAGGCAACAAGAATGTGCTGGGCGGCAATCACCGTGGGCGCCGCCTCCGCCGCAGAAGGCGCGGGGGATGAAGCCGGCGCCGCGGACGACGCTGCGGGAGGCGAGGCCGTCGGAACAAGCACCGAACCCGTTTGCATCAAAGGCAGAGACGAAGATGCCGGTTTAGCCTGCTCATCCGCCGGTGAATCACACGCCGCGAGAACCAAGCCGATTGAAATCAACACAAGAGAACCAAGCCGCATGAGATATGTATAGGCGGCCTTTGTTCGATCGAGAACCCATCCCGGCGTTTTGCCCATGCCTTCCCCTCTCGACGCGACGCAAAATCCGCGCTAATCGTCCCTAACCCGCGTGGACGACTTCCTCCGCTTCTATATCGAACAGCAAGGGAAAAGCATCGGTCCCTTTACCGATGATGAAGTCCGTCACGCCATCATCGAAGGCAGCATCTCGCTGGATGCCCTGGCCCGGCTGGCCGGCTCTACCTTTACGGCGCCTGTCCAAGCCTGGGCGGCTCTGGCGGGAAGACGCAACTTGGTCACGCTTCCCAAAGCTCCCGACGAAACCGCAATTCAACAAAAACTGCCCAGCGAACTTTCCCTTCTATCGTCCGCCACCACGGACATGTTGCTCTTCCATTTGCATGAAGCCGGACAAACCTTTGGCCCCCTCACGGGCGAGCAAATTCGCAGGGCTTTCGCCGTGGGCCGCTATAAAGATGCCTCCGCCTCCTTGGTGGGCACATCCGTTTGGTATCCCGTTGGCCTGCTCATCGAGCCCACGTCCTATCAGCCGAGAACGCCCCGCGTTCATCAACTAACAATCCGATGCCCCATCTGCCGGGAATTGATTGCCCTCGGCGTTGAAACCTGCCCCGAATGCGGAGAAAACACCCGAATTGCGGCCCAGGAAGCCCAAGCCGCCTCATCATCTTCATCGTCCACGGGCAGCACCAACAGCGGCAGGCCCTCCATCCCCGACGACCAACCCGGCCAAAGCTGGCTTCGCATGCATTGGCGCCCTCTCGTCACCCTAGGCGCCATCGCGGGTATCGTATGCACGGGCGTTGTCTTGCGCTACCTCGCCCCAGGACGATTCACCACCCCCTACGCCCTTCCCGTGCCCGCCGCCACTCAGCCCGGCTGTTCTGTCCCATGCTGGAATGGCGAAGCCTGCCAGCTCGGAGAATGCGTCTGGCAAAAGCCTAACGATGTGGGGCATATCAATGCCGATGTCCGCATCACAGGACCTTTTTCCCTTCCCAAAGATGTTTCTGATATTCTCCCTCTCGACACCGAATATTTCTTTGTATCCATTTTGACAGGAATTGAAATTCGCAGTATTAGAACCGGCGAACTCTTGGGATTTATTGGTGAAGCACCTCAAGTGCGCCGACTCTACCGGGTAGGCGATGTTGTTTACGCCACAAGCCCCCAGCGTATCTATGTGCTCGACATCAAGACGACCCGGGTTCTCAAGACAATCGAAACGGGATCGCCCGTGGGCGAAGTCATTGCGGGGGCATCAGGACGCAGAGTATTGGCTTCCCTTCCTCAAGCGCATGCTGTTGCTGTCATCGCTACCGAATACCACTCAGAAATCGATCGAATCCAATTTGGCGATGACGCCGTGGGACCGGTGGGATGCGATGACACAGGAAAACGAGCCCTGGTGACCACGGGACAAATTCCCCTACCCGGCCTCCGGGATATGCAAGGCGGTGCCGTTTGGGCCTTCGATCCCAGCCGTTTCGCCTCGTCCCAAGATCGAGTCCGGGCATCGATGGTCGGCAATCCGGTAAGCGTCCTCATGACACCCGACGGAGAATCCAGCTATCTTGCGCTCAGGGCCAGCGATCAACTCGTACCCTTGCAATGGCTTGCATCTGGAACTGTTCGGCGCCAAGACCCCATTGCAACCTGCCGCGAACCCGAGCAACTGGAGCTGGTCAGGCGCGGCCGCCATGCGATTGTCCGCTGCAACGAAGGCAAGGCGCTTCAAGTCTTCAACCTTCATGATCGAACATTGGTCCGGACGATCCCGCTCAATACCCGGGCTGCCGATATGGCCGTCAGCCCCGACGGCGAACAAGTGGTGGTTGCCCTTCCCGGCGAGGGCACGGGAATGGCTGCCCTCGTGGACTTAAAGACATTTCAATTGAATTTCCTGCCTCTGGGCGCGGAACCCACCCGGCTCAGGCTAACCCCCGATGGAACGGCCGCCCTTCTTCTGTCCGATCGAAGCAAAGTGGCTTGGGTGCTTCAATGAGCACGACTTCACCTGTAGAAAACCGGCCAAGCCAAGCCCCCGAAGTCCGGGTTCCTTGCCCCCATTGCAAAGCATCCATCCTAGAGGGCGCCAAAAAATGCCGCTCCTGTAAACAATGGATACAGCCTCCCAAGGCGGCTCAAGCCCAAACCGGCTTACCCCGAGCGGCGCTGATTGTCACCATGACGGTCGCCACCGTCATGGCTGTGATTGTATCCAGCCGAGAATCCCCCGTCGGCGAAGCACCACCTCTTACCGTACTCACGCCCCCACCCGATGGTTCGGCGCCCGCGGCTCCCGGACCCGCCGCGATCGGCCCCGAGGCCGAACCCGAACCCGCGCCTGTCCCCGCCGATCCTGAAAGGCGCTTCCGCCTTCGCGATATTGAAATTGAAGGAGCCCATCCCCTCGATATCGTGTTTCATCCCAAGGGCACATCCATTTATGTGAGCACCGACGATGGAATGCTCCGGGAATACTCTCTTAAAAAGGGAGAGATACTCCACAAAGCTTCGGTTCCCGCCCAGGGCGACCATCTGCGCGTCCTCTTCGATCGCTATGTAGCCATACTCAGGCATGAAGATGCCGCCCGTATTCCTGTGATGGATACCCAACACTGGGAGAGAGATCCTGTCTTGCTCGATGTCGGCGAAGCGCCCCGGGATATTGTCGAACTCCCCGATGGAAAAAGCGTTATTGCCGCAAGCTCCAATGAAAACCGCGTCACCCGTTTTGAACTGCCCAGCGGCTCACGAATTTCCAACATTACCCTTCCCCATGCCACCGGTCAATTGTTCTTGCTCCAAGCCGAGGGGAGGACCTATGTTGGAGCCATGGGACGCCTCATGCATGGAGGCCGTCCAGCGGGAGCATGGGTAGATCTCTTCGATCCCTCCGAAGAACCCTTTGGAGCCACGCGCCGCTCGATTTCAGCGGGACGCGAACCTCGGCTGGGCATGGCGACATCGGATGGAAGCGCCCTCTTTTTCCCGGATGGAGCCGCCAACACCGCCACGCTGCTCCGAATCTCGGGCCCGACTGAAGTAAAACAAGCTGCCGTCGATCAAGGTCCTGAAGCAGGATTTGTGCTGGGAGGCGATCGCTGGGGCATTACCATCAACAGCTCGGCCCGAACCGCCACCGTCGTGGATCTCTTGACGATGAACGTTCAAAGCACGCTGATGCTCGGAGGTGTCCCAAGGACAGGAACGGTTTCTCCGGATGGGAAGATGCTGCTCGTCATTCTAGGAGGAAAAGGCTGGCCCCCCTCGGGAAGCGGCGTGGTGGTCATCGCGGGCAATCCTCCAAAAATCATTTCAACACTTGCCACCGGAAAAGGCGCCATTTCCGTAGCGGTCTCCAAAGACGGGGTCCGGGCAGCGGTCGCCGCGTACTACGACAAAATCGTATCTATTTTGGAGCAATAACCATGCGCATCGCCCTTTTATACCCCCCGCCCTGGAAAATCCCCGCCCGCGGCCAAGGCCCCGATCCAATCCACGGCCCGCCCAAAGACTATCGCGAAGGCGATTTAGACCCCGATTTTTATCAAACCCCCTATGGCCTCTTCACCCTGGGCACGCAGGCCATCCGCGCGGGCCATCAAGTCAAAGTCATCAACCTATCAGCCTACACTTGGGAGCGCGTCGAAGAGGTTATCGCCGCCCTCGACGCCGATATTTTTGGAATGAGCTGCTGGACCGCCAACCGGAGAGGCGTCGCCCTCGCCGCCACCGCCATTCGGACCCATCATCCCAAAGCCCACATCGTCGTCGGCGGCCCCCACGCCACGCCCCTCGCCTATGAAATGCTTAAACATTACCGTGAAATTGATATGATTACGCTCGGCGAGAGCGAGCTTTCCTTTATGGAGCTCATCGAACGCCTTTCCTTGGGAAAAAGCCTTCATGGCATTGCCGGCACCGTTTATCGGGATGGAAACAAAATCATCACCGCTTCGGCCCGCCCCTCGATTTCGGATTTGGACACGCTGGCCAGCCCCCACGACTACTTCGACACCCATATTGTGATGACCTCCCGCGGCTGCCCCTGGCAATGCACCTTCTGCGGGGCCGACACGACCTGGGGACGCGGCTTCCGTGGCAATTCGGTTGAATATGTGGCCAATTCCTTGCAAAAAGCGCAATCGCGATTACCCGTGAAAATGATTCAAATCAAAGACGACACCTTCACGGCCAATAAAAAGCGGGCAATGGAGATCAGCCGGGCCATCCGCGATAAAAAGCTCAATTTTTTATGGAGCTGCGACACCCGCGTCGACGTTCTATCCGACGAACTTTTATATGAAATGCGCCTCGCGGGCTGCCAGCGCCTGAGCCTGGGCGTGGAATCGGGCTCGCCCGAAATTCTCAAGCAAATCAATAAAAAAATAACCGTCGACGATATTATTGAAGCGACCGAAATGGCCAAGCGCGTCGGCATTCAAGTCCGCTATTATATGATGCTGGGAAATAGGGGTGATAATGCAAAAACCTTTTATGAAACCCTTAATTTTCTAAAAACCGCCAAGCCTCATCAATATATCTTTTCATGCCTATCGATTTACCCCGGCACACTCGATTTTCACGATGCCGAGAAAGCGGGATGGCTGAAGCGCGAGGCTTATTTCACCGAGGATTTTCAAGAGTTAAAAACACCTTTTGATGCTTCCGAAGCCGACACCAAAATCATGAGCGACTGGTTCAGGGAAAACAGCGGCCTCCGCGAATATTATCAAGAAGGCGAAAACGAATACCGCTCCATTCTCAATCGGCTCGGCGACTATCACGCGGCCCATATGGATCTGGCCGGCGCCCTTTACAAAGCCGATAAACTCGATGAAGCCGAACAGCATGTGCAAAAGGCGCTGGAATTTAATTATCCATTGCCTGGATTGGCGTACAATTACTTAGGATGCATCGCCTATGCGCGCGGGGATATTCAAGGCATGCAAAAGCATTTTATGACCGCGGCCAAGATCGATCCCCAGCATTATGTGCTGATTCAAAACGTCAACGCGGCCCGCGCATGGTTTGCCCAAAACGGCCCCGAGCGCGGACTTCCCCTTCATTTAGCGGCCCGGCACGATTTTCAATTGCTGGAGCGGACGGTGCAGCCCACGCTTCCAGGACCGCTTCCGCCCGATTTCGCGAAATGGGACGCCCCCTTGCCCGCCCCCGAAAAAGGCCGGATGGAGGATATGGTCAATCAGCCGATGCGTTCGCCCGAAGTGCAGGGAAGCGCGGCCTCTTTCGATGGGAAAACCAGGCTCCGCGTCGTTTAAATGGATCGATTTTAAGGCTTATCGATCCACCGCCCCATCTCGGGAATATCGACATGCGCCATTAAATCCAAAAGCACCTCGGGCGCCTTCGCCGATTGAATCAATGGCCGGTGCACTGGCCGCACAAATCCTTCCGAACTCGCATGATTTAAAAATTCAATCAATTTGTCAAAATATCCGTTAATATTTAATAATCCCACCGGCTTCTTGTGATAATTCAATTGCGACCACGTCGTGACTTCAAACACCTCCTCCAAGGTCCCAAAACCGCCGGGAAGCCCCCAAAAGCCATCGGACATCGCCGCCATCATCGTTTTGCGGGCATGCATGCTATCCACCACATACAGCTCCGACAGCCCCGCGTGCGCCAGCTCTTTATCCCTTAATTTCTCGGGAATTACGCCAATCACTTTTCCGCCCGCGGCAAGCGCGCCATCCGCCACGGCGCCCATCATCCCCACGCGCCCGCCCCCATACACCACATCCAATCCCCGCCCCGCCAAAAATGCCCCCGTGGCTCGCGCAGCCTCTAAATACCGCACATCCCGGCCCGCGGTCGAACCGCAATACACACAAATTCTCCTAAACGTTCGCATTGCAATAAAATCCTTTGATATAGTGGGTATACAATAATACGGAGCCCATCTCAAAACAATCTTAACTGATCCCGCTGCGGACGGCTCCAGGGCAGTGGGTGCACCGATAGCCCGCTCTGCATAAGCATCTGATGAAAAAGAGCCGCATTGTCCGGCGAAAAAGTCTCCTCTGGACAATGCATGAAGAAAAATATTTCTGTCCCCCGCTTGAGAAACTCCGCGCAGAGCCCCGTCCACTCTTCAAAATAAGGGCGATTGATTCCGGCCTCGGGATGGCTCACAAAACGCACCAGCGAAAAGGCCGCCGTCACTTCGGCAAACAAGGGCAAATTCGGCTTTTTTTGATCCAGCAGCATCGGCGCATAACCCTCGCCCTCATACATGGGCCGGCTGTCCAAAAGAACCCGCCCAACCCCAAATCGAATAAGCAGATCCACCAAACGCCCATGATGATGCGCCTGAAAAAACAAGGGATGCCGCACTTCCACCAGAAGCCTCGCAGAGTCCCTCGGAAAGGCTTCTAAAAATGTCCGCAGCGCATCGAGCATCGAGGGATCGAATTGAGGCGGCAACTGAAGAAAAAACGGCCCCGCACGCCCATCCAGCCCCGTTTGAATCAGCTCTACAAAGGCATGCGCATCCGCGATCGCCCGCTGCACATCCACAAATAATCCCCGGTGGGTAATGAAACGCGGCAGCTTCATGCAAAATCGAAATTCACGCGGCGTTTGCTGCGCCCAGCGCATCACCGTTTCCCGGTCCGGAACACCGTAGAACGTCGTATTGCCTTCCACCGCCTTAAAATGCCGGCTGTATAGCGAAAGGCACTCCGATGGTTTTGTTTTTTCGGGAAATAGCCTTCCATTCCAGCCCTTATAGCCCCACACCGCGCAGCCTAAATAAAAGCGCAGCGCAGCCTCTGAGGCGCGGATACCAGCATCCCCTCGATCCATGGGGTCCATGGGGATCGAGTCTAAGGTACGCTGAAATGGATTTGCAATCTGAAAGCGTGTCACACCATCATGGGTGCGAACACGGCGGGGGCGGGATATCAATCATCAATTGAATCGATTATGGGATAAATTTTATCGTCGATTCAACGTGCGCATTCACATCGGCATCGGTGAAATAAATCGGATTGGCTTGATTCCTGCGCCAAAGCTCCATTTCATCGGCATGATGCGCGCTTTCAGGATCGTAATGCTGGCCGCCCGGAAGCGCATTCCACGCCTTCGGCCCCTCCGCCGTCATTTCAACCACCAAGCGCTGCACAGGCCCCGAACCATAGGAATACTTGCTCGGATTCCACACGCCAAAGTTAGATGCATCAATACCATAATTATCGCCGCCGCGAGGGAACCCATTGGGGAAGGTCGCGTCGCCGGGCTTGGGAATCGTTGCGTCGCTCTCGCCGATCAGCTCGGGCACCATCGCATTGAGCTTCACCGTGTGCAGCTTGCCCCAGCGCCAGGCCGTAATTTCATCGCCGAGCTGGGTTTTAAGCGTGCCCAGCGCCGCCAGCATGCCTTGAGCAATGCATTGAGCCTTGGTCTCTTTAACCATATCGGTCGTCACATTGTCCCAAAGCACCGTTTCACCGCTCACCGCGTCGTAGGTCGCCAATTTCTGCGGCTCCAAAATCGCCCATTGCAGCACCTTCGCGATATTTGAGCTGCCCGGCCGGTGGCCAACTGCATCGGATTCATCGCCAAAGGCCAGCCCCACGACATGAATCATCGAGGCATTAAAGAAAGCCGTGGCGATGCTGTCTTCAATCTGAGCCGCCTCTGGCTCGCCGTCGCCGATATCGACGCCCGCGTGCGCATCAAACGACCATTTTTCAAGCCTCAGCGCCGCATCCGTCAAGAGATCCAAATCGGCCGCCGCCGCCCCGGCCACCACATCCGAAAGATCGGGATGCGTACCCGGCACGGCTCTCTCCTCGGCGACTTTCTTCGCCACCTCGACAAAGGCCGGTGAAAGCAGCCTGCCAAGCGCCGATTGATGATCGCCCTGAAGCGCGGACATATCCTCGGGTGTAATGCCGCCCTTTTGAACCAATTCATCCAAACGCTCGGTAATGCGGGCGATGCGGTGCCCCAAATCGTTGCCCCACGCCGCATAGTGAGGATCGTTGAAGGGATTGCCGTCCTCGGTCGTGCCGATTAAATCGTTATTGGCGGTCGCGATATAACCCTTGTCGGGATTGACATCGTGGGGAATAAACTTCTCATCCAAAAACCCGGTCCACTCGCAGGTTCCATCGCCGGGAAGCACAAAGGCCGGGGCATTGCCGGTTTGCGTGACCGGATCGTAGGTCATTGCATTGGCGTCGCGCACAGGCATTTTCGATTGGGTCGACCAGAAAATATCGCCGTCCGCCGTGGCCACCACAAAGCTTTGGGCGCCTACTTCAAATAAATCGAGCGCTTTTTTGGCTTCGTCCAAATTCTTGGCTTTGTTCAGCCCCAAAAACGCCCCGATTTCATTGGATACGGCATCGCCTGTCCACCGCACCGAAATCGCCTTGTTCGAGGTCCTGGGAATAACTTGCCCATTTTCAACGATGGGAATAATAATCCCATGATGAGGAACCTCTTCCAATTCAATCACAACATCGGTTGAATTGGCGACTTTAATGGTTTCCTTGATCTTGTTGATGGCGACCTGCTCCCCCTTAAACAATACGGTCGAGGTGCCGGCCACGGGATCGTCCGTAATCGTTTCTTCATAGGCATCGGTCACATCGTGGCCGGCCGTCGTCGAACCCCAGGCAATCCGATCGTTAAAGCCCAAAATAACGCCCGGCGCGCCCACCAGTGAAATACCCGCCGCGTCCAAATCGCCTCCAGCCTGTTTGGTATTTAGATGCGAATACCAAAAGACCGGCGGGCTGGGCAGCGATAGATGCGGATCGTTCGCTATAATCGGCGCTCCATTGGCCGTATGCTTTCCAGATACGATCCAATTGTTTGAGCCCCGGGTCTCATCGCCGAATTTTTCGGCCAGTTTGGTCGCGGCCCTTAAAAATTCTTTGCTCTTCGCCAATGCATCCGCATTGGCTACGAATGTAGGCTTATTGGCCTTTTCATTCACTTTTTGAGGCTTTAGCTTATTCAGCTTGGAAGGCGAAAGCACGGCGGTGGTGCCCGAATCCATGCCCACATTGGGGAAGCCGCTTTGCGTAAATACATTGCGCGCCGGAGCGAAGGCCCAAAAATCCTGAAACAGTCCCGCGCGCGCATCGCCGGGCGGATAAATCATCGCCACATCGTTGCGGGTTTGGGTTAAATCGACTTCTTCAGGTCCATCATACGAAAGTGTATAAGATAAATACCTTCCAATTGCGATCGAATCCTGGGGCGTCCAGTCTACAAGCAGGCTTTTATCCTGCGTCAGAAGCTCAATCACGCCCGAACCCTTGGGCAATTTCGATTTGCCATCGCGCAATTCCTGGATATAAATATTAATGCCAGCCGCGAAAGCATCGAGCGCCGCCTTCACTTCATCCTCGGGCGCATAAGAATCATAGATTTTATCAGCAACACGTTTAAATCCAAGCGCCCTCGCCGAGATATCGCTATTCAATGGATCGACCGTAACGGCCCCCAAAAACTCCGTTAAGCGGCCCGTCACCTGGCGGCGCACAATCTCCATTTGAGGAAATCTATCGCGGGCCATTAAATAGCCCTGAACCATCACAACATCGTGCGTCGTGGAGCCGTAAATATGAGGCATTCCCCGATCATCGACCGTGACGCTGACGGCGCCTTTAAGACCCGGCAGGGCAATATCATTGGATGTGTGAGTGTTTGTAACAATGTTATTGCGCGGATCGTCTTCAACGATAAGCACACAACCTGCGCCCGAAGCGAGCGCGCCAAGCAAAACCACGGAAACAGAAGCAAGAATCGACAGTTTTCGCATAAAGAAGACCTCCAATGCAAAGGCCAAAGTATCACCCCATTTTTCTATTTACCCGTCGCCGTAGGCTGCGAATGCCCATGTATCGGAGGTCTTTTGATGCTGTTTCCATGCAGGCCGACGGTGTAGTCTCGGGCTTATGAATGCAATTGCTCGTTGGAGCTCAAACTTTATTTTCGGGGCGCTTCTTTTTCTTTGCGGGGCTTGTGGAGACGGCGAAAGCCAAGGTTCAAACGGCGCTTCGTCGTCGGGCGGCGCGGGCGGAACAATGGCCGCGGGCGGCGCGGGCGGAACAATGGCCACAGGCGGCGCGGGCGGAACAATGGCCGCGGGCGGCGCGGGAACAGGAGGCTCCGGCGGTGAAGTGATTCCGCTTGGAACGCCCGGGAAATTCCCCGATTCAGCCACGGCGGTCTGTTCTCTGGGCGCTATGCCACTGCCTTGTCCCAAGGCGGGAGAAGCCGGCTACGGCCAAGATGGCAATTACGAAATCAATACGCCTGTATATGTAGACAATGCGGAATTGGTTACCGATCCCATTACGGGTTTAATGTGGCAAAAGAATTTAATGGGCGCCTACGCCGCCAAAGACGCGCAAACCTATTGCGATAACCTGAGCCTCGGCGGATTCGATGATTATCGCCTGCCCAGCCGGCTTGAATTGACTTCATTGACGGATCACGGTCTTAACAATCCCGCGCTTTCACCGCTGTTTGCCAATGCCGGCCCCTCGTGGACCCGCACGCCATACGCGGTCGGCAATCCGGCCAATACCCATTGGTTTGTGAATGCTTCGACGGGCGCGGCCAATTTTTTGAGCGACAGCCTGCTCAACTACGCGCGCTGTGTTCGCGGACCGGAATTCGCAGGCGCTTTCATGAAAACTTCGGACGGCGTGGTCGATCAAATCACAGGGCTCGAATGGCAGCGCACCGCATTGCCCGTCAATGAAATGGATTGGCCAAGCGCTCTATCGTATTGCGAAAATCTCAATTTAGGAGGCCAATCCGATTGGCGCATGCCCAGCATTAAAGAATTGCATTCGCTTGTCGATGATACGGCGGCCGCTTCTCCGGTGATCAATACAAGCGTATTCGGAGCCACCAAGGCCGGATTTTATTGGTCGGCCACGCCCGAACTGGACCCGGCAAAGACCGATGCTTTCGGCGTTCAATTCGTGACGGGTATCACGGCGACTCAAACAACCAATTCAACCGGATTGACACGCTGTGTGAGAATTTATAAACCCTAGAACCAGCGGACGCAATACACGGGCGGCAGGCGCGCATTCAGCTCTGTCCAATGATCGCCCTGATCCTCGGAAATCCACAATCCGCCTGTTGTCGAGCCAATCACCAAGCAATTGCCCGACGCATCCACATCCAATGCATGCCGGTAAATTAAATCGTAAGACGTCCCGGCACATACAGGCAGCACATCAAAACTTTCCCCGCCGTCCCTCGTTCTCGACACGACCAGCTTCGCATCCACGGGCACGCGGCACGCATCCGCCGCCGCGGGCACAAACCACGCCGTCTTTGGATCGGCCGGATGCGCCGCCACCGCAAAACCGAAATTCGAAGGCTTTGCGTTCGTTACGTCGTTCCATAACAGCGCGCCGTCGTCCGTGCGGAATACCGCGTTGTGATGCTGCGCCCAATATATATCGGGATGCGCCGCGCACTGGGCAATACGATGAGGATCTTGAATATACATATCGTATTTCTTTTCGGGCGGCATATAGGCCCCGTACATGCCCTGGGCCCGGCATGTCCAGCTTTCCCCGCCGTCTTCTGTCAGCCACGCGCCGCCGCAGGATATACCCACCAATACACGCTTTTCATTTCGGGGATCTACACAAATGGAATGAATGCCGGGATAATCATATCCGCCTCCAAACCATTCCTTTCGTTTTGGATGAAGCCAAAGCGATTCAATGAGTTTCCATGAGTTTCCCGCGTCATTTGAATAGAAAAGCCCGCCGGGAATCGTGCCGCACCACAGTGTTCCACGCTCATCCTTCCCGCCGATCTCCAGCGTCCACATCTGCTCCACATTCCATGGGATTGGCACCTTGCGCATCGGTTCGATATCCTCGAGGCCCTCGGGTTTTTCGGGATACTTCGGCGCCGTTATTTCTTCGAAGCTTTTGCCTGAATCCCCAGAAGCGTGAAGCTTTGCCCCAAAGTGGCCATGCCCAACCGCCGCATAAATACGGTTATCGCGGTGATCAAAAACAACCGCAGTGACAGGAACGCCGATAAAATGGCTATGGGCTATGGCCCAAGCGTTCCCGGCTTTTTCTAAAATAAATAGCCCCTTGCGGCTCCCAACCAACACACGCTTTTCCAATTCAGCCTCCCGACAGCGCCTGCATGACATACACCTCTCCACCCGGCGGCACGGGATCGGATAGATGGGTGCGGTCGTTCAGCAGGGTTCCGTTTACGAAAATGGCGATGTGTTTACGGACGGCTCCCTGATCGTCGAGAATATACGGCCGGGCCTTGTTATTCGCGGTAAACGCCGCTTCAAGAACCTCTTTTACCGTGGCGCCGGCGACCTCTCGGGAGGCGATTTGCACATGCCTTTCCAAATGCGGAGTGAAGACAACACGCACCATGTTGTGCTTACCCTATCGGGCTCATGGGTCCGCCGTCAATACCATCGTGCCGCCGCGGCAAATAAATCGTTTTAAACCAACATCGATTTCATGCGGTTAGGAGATTTTTGACCCATGCATTTCGCAGTCTTTTGAGCTTGGAAGCGCGCACCAAACGCCATGGACGAAATCGTCCGCGCCGCGTTTCAATGCGGTCTCTCACGCAGTTTTAGATCGATTTTTTTGGCTTTTGACTCGGAGGATTTCGCTATGCCCACACTTCGTCATGCTTTCGCCCTCTGCGCTCCCTTTTTGCTTGGCGCCCTCTTGATTCCGGGCTGCTCCGCCGGCGGCGGCGATGGAACCGATGAGGAAAATACGGCCGTTCACGGCATGACTTACGACGAGTTCAAGGCTCAGGCCTACCAAGAAGCCGACACGGGTGTCTGGATCGTCAACGGCGATACACCCATTGTCGATGAGCGCGAACTGATGGATTTCTATTTGCGCAACGTTCAGAAAGACGCGCTTGCGATTCATCAGTCCGGCGGCGTCGATGTGAAGTGGGACGACACCAAGAAGCTGAATCTCACGTACTGCGTGAGCACGGGCTTCGGCGCGAACCACACCAAGATGGTCAATGCGATGAAGGCCGCCACGGGAGCTTGGGAAGCCGCGGCCAACGTGAAATTCATCTACAAGGCCGATCAAGACTCGGCATGCACCGCGAGCAATACCAATGTCGTCTTCGATGTGCGCCAAGTCAGCGGCCAGCAATATTTGGCCCGCGCCTTCTTCCCCAATCAAAGCCGCTCGTCGCGCAACGTGCTCGTTGACACGAGCTCCTTCGGCAATATCGGCGCAATTACGCTGGAAGGCGTGCTTCGCCACGAGCTCGGCCACGCGCTTGGCTTTAGGCACGAGCACACCCGTCCCGAATCGGGCAAGTGTTACGAAGACGGCAATTACCGCGGCGTAACGCCCTACGATTCAAATTCCGTCATGCATTACCCGCAGTGCAACGGAACGAATACGGGCGATCTGGTGCTCACCGATAAGGACAAGCAAGGCGCGGCGTCGATTTACGGCGCGGCCGGCGGCGGCAATCCTCCTCCGCCTCCTCAACCTGGTTCTTGCGCGCATGACAAGTGCGCGACGGGCTCGGTTTTGGATGCGGCATGCGATCCGTGCGTGGCGAAGATTGCCTCTGCGGACCCGTATTGCATCCAGACCAAGTGGGATGCGACCTGCGTGGGTGAAGTGAAGAGCGTTTGCGGGCTGACGTGCGGAGCTCAGCCGGTTGCGTGCGCGCATGACAAGTGCGTGACGGGCGCGAAGCTGTCGACGGGCTGCGATGCGTGCGTGGACAAGATCATCACCGCCGATCCGTACTGCGGAAAGACGGGCTGGGACAATGTCTGCGTGGGTGAAGTGAAGAGCGTCTGCGGCGTAACCTGCCAGTAAACAGAGAGCGTTTCTAACGACTTACTTACAAGCCTCCTTGGAGGAAACTCCAAGGGGGCTTGATCTTTTTGTGGCCGACCTCTAATGAAAGTTCACCTTCACCGCGGTGGGGAAGATCCCCAGCCCCCCAAGCAAGGCGGCTCCGCGCGGGAGGTTTTTGTATTTTTTCGCAAGGCCAGAGCACGCATGAAACTCAGCTCCTGAAATCCAAACGGTCGCTTTTTTAGTGTCTTCAACGAATCGCCGTTGATTCAGGAGTTGTGTGTATGGGTTCGCTTCGCGTGGAGCGCCTCGCATTTTCTTATGCGGGACGGGCGCCTGTATTTAGTCATGTTCAATTTCATATCCAATCCGAATGGATTGGAATCGTAGGCGAGAATGGCTCGGGTAAGAGCACCTTCCTTCGCCTGCTTTCGGGCGAGCTTTTGCCGGAGGCGGGACGCATCGAAATCCTGCCAAAACAGGCGAAAATAGCTCTATGTCCCCAGGAGATCGAGCTCCTTTCGGCAGATATAGAAGCTTTTGCTTGGCAAAACGATCGCATTGCAAGGCGATTGCGCCAAGAATTATGCCTTGATCCTATCGAATTGGAGCGCTGGGAGACGCTGTCCCCGGGAGAGCGGAAGCGCTGGCAGATTGGGGCGGCGCTGGCTCAAGAGCCGGATGTGCTGCTGCTGGACGAGCCGACCAACCATATCGATGAAGCGGCGCGAGGGCTTCTTCTGCGGGCGCTCGGCTCGTTTCAGGGGCTTGGTTTATGCGTCTCTCACGATCGCGCGCTGCTCGGTTCGCTGACGGCTGGGACGCTTCGTTTTGCGAATGGAACGGCATCGCTATACCGGGGCGCGTATGAGCAGGCCAAACAGACCTGGGAGAGTGAGCGCGCGGAAGAAGTGCAGGCGCACCGGCAGGCGAAAGAGCGCATTCACAAGCTCGGCCAGAAGCTTCATCAAGCCAAGCAGGCGCATGCGGGAGCGGATGCGGCGCGAAGCGCGAAGTCGCAAATCAAAGGTCCGCGCGATCACGACGGCCGGAGCATGGGGCAGAAGTTCCGCGTGAATTCGGCGGAGAGGAGGCTGGCCAAAACGGTCTCTGTGCTCAATCACAAAGTCGAGCGCGCTCAAGAAGAAGCCTCGGCGATCGAGATTCAAAAAGAGCTTGGGCGATCGATTTTTATTGGCTACGAGCCTTCGCCTTCGCCTTGGATTTTTGGGCTCGATCTGCCGGTATTAAAAGCGGGCGGGCGCGATGTGCTCAAGGATGTGCGTCTCTCGGTGGGCCGGGCCGATCGCATTCGCATGACCGGAAACAATGGGGCGGGAAAGACGACGTTGGCGCTTTCGCTGTTGAAGCATGCGCGGGTGCGGGCCGATAAGATTTTGTATGTGCCTCAAGAGCTTGGAGAAGCCGATCGCAAAGCCCTTCTTTCAAGGCTGCTCGCGATGCCGGCGGCGGTGCGGGGGCGGGTATTGTCGGCGGTGGCCGCGCTGGGCGTGCATCCCGAAAGGCTGCTCGCTTCGGCGCTGCCTTCTCCAGGGGAAAGCCGAAAGCTCTTGATGGCGCTTGGCCTTGGGCACCATGCCTGGGCGCTCGTGCTGGATGAGCCGACCAATCATCTGGATCTGCCCTCGATCGAACGTCTCGAGAATGCACTTCAATCGTATCCAGGAGCCATTGTATTGATTACACACGATCGGGCATTTGCCTCGCGCGTAACCACGGTGGAGTGGCATCTGGAGGACGGCCAAATATTCACGGGCAATCCCGGCAAAAACCATGCAATTGGCGATCATTACGGATGAATATAAATCAATGTCCCGCTTTCCCTGGGGGCCATCGCTCCATGCCAGCCCTCGATAACAAGCGGCTCGGTCCACTCAAATAACCAAGCCGCGTCCTTGGGCGCCAAATTCACACAGCCATTGCTTCTCACCTTGCCGAATTCATCGTGCCAATAGGCGCCGTGCAGGGCGTAATTCTGATGGAAATACTGCACGTATGGAACATCGTGCAATTCGATCGCATTTACATCGGCTTCGCTTCCATCCATGGTGGCCGTCAGATGCTTGGTCTGTACGAAAAAGGTGCCTTGCACTGTCGCGCTGGTCGTTTGAGGATCGCCCGTGCCCCCTCTTCCCGTGGACGTAAGCCCATAAATCCTGGCCAAGCTCTCCCAAACGCAGGCTTTGAAGCGGAAGCCACAATCCTATCGCCGTTTCTACATATACGCCCGGCGTATCCCCCGATTTAGAGGATGGCGGCGGAGAATTCACTAAAATATTTGCACCATCCGATGAGCGTCCCGTCAATTCCCATCCCGAACGAAATGCAACCCATTCCGATGGTTTTAGAATGCCTTTTTCATCGGGCCGCAGCGATTTTAGGCCGCGGTGCATCACAAAAGCCGGCACGCCGGCCGATTTTAATTCAATGCCGGCCATTTCAGAAAGCGGCGCCGCGCGGGTTCTATCGAGAGGAATGAGATCCAATTCGGTGGTGAGGCCAAAGCGCCGCGCCGTCCATGAAAATTGGGCCATAATCCCAAATGCCCCCCGGGCATTGGCGCGTCCGCGATGCACGGAAAAACGCACTTTTTCCTCGGCTCCAAAGGGTTTGGGTAAATCTTCGCCGGCTTGGAAAAATGGCGTCAATTCATCGGTATTACCAAGCAATTTAATATCTTGAAGCGAACGGAGCGGCATGGCTTCGCCTTTATGCCTGCCCTCGACCCTGCGCTGATCCAATTCATTCGGCAATCTCACATATAAAGGCGGAGGGGGACTGCGCGAAAATACATAATGGTAGGGATAAGGCTCGCCCCGCTTAGGGCCTCTTACCGTGGCGCGGACGATGGGGTGATTGGCATCGAGCGAGGCGCTTTTTCCTTGGCATACATAGCCTCGCGGAAAAATGCGGTACCAGCCATTGGGGCAGCCGATATCGCCCGAAGAATCGGCGGCCCGGTCGACAAGGGTTCCAGCCCGCAGGTAGCCGATCTTCTGCGAACGGGAATCGGGTTCGACATAAATAAAGGTGCGCATCGCGATGCTGGCGAGTTTTTTCCCGGGAGCGGGCAGGTCGGCGGAGGGGCGCGGAGAGGCGGCTTCGATGCTGGGCGAGGGCTCGGCATCATTAAGATGCGCCGGGGCCGCTGAAACAAGATGGTAGGCGGCCATTTCGGCGGGCCGATCGAGAGAGCGCCCTGGTGGGTCGCCGTCTGGAACACAAGCTGAAAGCCGGAAGGCAAGGGCAGAAAAGCAGAGGCCAAACAAGCCTTTTTCAAGCCGCTTTTCAATGCACACAAAGCTCATGCCCATGGGTATTGTAGCCCCATCCATGGCCCAGCCTGAACCCCAGCAAAAAGCTGCCGCCGGCGATCGTATCGGATCGCGCTCCACGCTTTTTCTTGTGCTGTCGTACCGCTATGGCGGAGATGAGCAAAGGCGATTTCATCTCGACGATTTTGAAAAGCTGCTGACGCAATCAGGCTTGTGGAAGCGGAAAACTATCGATGATGCAGGGCTGTTGCCGCACCTCGATGCACAAGTGGAGCAGGGCATTATTGTCCGGGCTTTTGAGACCAGCGGTGACTACTCGAATATGTTCGATCCGAGGCTGGTGTGGAATTTTCAAAAGCCTCCCCGGCGCGCGAAAAATGCCCCTGATGCAAAACCCAAAGGAGGCGATGCGCCTGGCGTGCCGGTGAAGATCGTCTGTGGTCCGACGCTGTATGTGATGCGCACGGGCTATATGTTTATGGTGCTGGGGGTCCGGCCGCTTGGCGATTTTTTGCGCGAATTTCAGGACACATACGCGGCGATTGTGAGGCGCGGATGGAATCATCTGACGGCGGACACGCTGCCCCGCAAGAAGGCGGGAGCGGGCGGAGAGAGCAAGGCTCATCCGTTTGCGGCGATGGCCGAAGCCAAGCCTCTCGCCGAGACGTCCCTTCGGCACTGGCTTGCGCTGCTGGTGCCGGGGCTCGATCCTTCGCCTCCGCAAGGGAGCCGGAAGAATCCGATGGGCGTGGTTGCGCTTTTTGTAAAACAGCCGCTTTCCAAAGGAGAACAATATCGCATCAGGCTGGCGCACCATAGCGATCAAATTGAACCGCCACCCGATGAAGATGACGACGATCGGAGTCATTCTTGGCGTCCGTCGGCGAATGAGCTGTGTCTCTTTTCACCCTTGGGCGTGACGTGGGTGATCCAAGTGGGAGAGCAGGAAGGCTTCTTGGGCCGCTTCGATGAGACGATCCGCGATCGCTATTTGTACAAGTGGATTTTCGTTGAGCATCAGCGGCTGCGGCTGATCTGGCTATCGGCGATGTGCGCAAAGATGAGCGATAACCCGGACACGCGGCTGTTCCGGTGGCTGCGCCTTGAGCTCTTGAATTACACGGCGATTTACGATTTCGGCCATATCAGCGCAGAAGAGCGGCACGACAAATTTTACAGGGCGATGCGGCGCGCGCTGGATATCGATGGGCTGTTCGCGGAGGTGACGGATGAGATCAATGAGATCAACAACCATCTGTCGGCGGAGCGCGAGGCGATTCTCAATGAGGTGCTTGCCTTTCTGGCTCTCGTGCTGACGCCCGTGGGCTTGGTGATCGGCGTGTATCAGCGCGAGACATTACCCCCCGAGCCTTTTCATCCGAGGCTTTTAATTTCGGGCAAGGCGTGGCTCACGCTGTTTTCGCACTGGCCGTTTTTGCTGGTGCTGATGAGTGCGGTGACGGGCGTGTTTGTGTTCACGCGCGTGCTGGGGATGAGTTCGGTGAGGAGACTTTTGGAGCGCCTGCGCTACGGCGATGACCGGGGCGGAGGCGAGAGGTAGGGATGCGTTAGGTCGTCAGCGTGCGGCCATGCGCGAGCTTCTTCATCCCGCCCGGAAAGGCCACTTCAATGGTTTCGCGCGTGCAGACCGTGACGACGCCGAGTCCAAAGGTCGAATGGCGGAGCGTGTCGCCTTTCGCGAATACACCGTCGAGCCTATAGGTCTTGACCAGACCGGCTTCGGCAAGCCGGGCTTCGTCGCTCTGCACTTCGCCGCCCGCGCCATCCGCCGTCCACGAAAGGTCGGCAATGTCGGCAAGGCGGTCCAGAACCATCGAGGCTTCACGCTCGCGCGCGATCCAGATCGGCGATGAAGAACCGACGTTTTCGCGCTCGTCTTTGCCGCGCGCGGCCACATCCGGAAAGCCCAGCTCGCGCCACTGGGAAGGCGGCGCCGATCCAAGCCTGAGTCCATCCAGCCTCGAAGCGAGCACGACTTCCAGCCTGGGTTCGCGCTGCCTAAGCTCTGTGATCCGCTGCTCCATCTCGCCCAAGCTGCAGCGCTTCGCGACCGCGTTTACGGCGTCGACAATGCGAAGCGCCGCGGCGCGAGGTGTGAGTGTCGATCCTCTGATCTCCATCAGAACATCGGCAATTCCCTTCTCAAACAGAGGCCGCGTGAGCAGCCGCATCGCGACGTACTTGCGCGGCGAGAAAGAAATACCGAGCGCGTTCAAGAAGGTCTTGACCAGCCACGCTTCATCGACTTCTTCCAGCAGCGCACCGTCTTCGCGCTCTTCAAATCCGCGTTCGAGCGCCCGGCTCAAGCGTTTGACGAACTGCGAGTTTTCGCTGCTGGGCGAGCCCAAAAGCGCCGCGACCCGATCGAGCGTTTCTGCGCCGAGCCGATCGGCCACCAGATCGGCGAAGGCTTGGCCAAGGGTTACGGCGAGCGCATGAGGACCGTTATCGGTGTATTCGCTCGATAGATACGATGCGATCAAGCCTTCGAGCGGGCCTCTAAACCAGCGCGGAAACAAGATGCGCACATTGCCGTCTTTAATCGAGACCGTTCCCTTCGACCCCGGCTGAGGCTTGGCTTCTTTGGTCTCGATGGCGGGCTTTAACTTTACCCGCGGTGCTTCTTTTGCATCGGCGATCGCAGGCTTTGGCTTGTCCTTGAGTATCGGCGCGGCCTTCGGCTCAATCTTGGGCTTTTCCTTTTCGCGTTCGCGCACAAGAGGCTCTGCCTTCACCGGAACGCTCACCTTCGGGGGCGCTGCAGCAGGCTTCACCTTCAATGGGGCGGCGCTCTTGGACTCCACCGGAGCTTTCGTCTTCAGCTCGACCTTGGGCTTTAGATCCGCTGCACCCTTGGGTTTCAGCTCTGGTGCGCCCTTGGGTTTCAGCTCGACCTTGGGCTTGAGCTCGGGCGTGCCTTTGCCCTTCAGCTCCGCCTTGGGCTTGAGCTCGGGTGTGCCCTTGCCCTTCAGCTCCGCCTTGGGCTTGAGCTCCGCCTTGGGCTTGAGTTCAGGCGTGGCTTTACCCTTTAGTTTCGCCTTCGCCTTCTCTTTCTCGGAGACCTTCGGCGCAGCCTGCGGAACGGCTTTCTGTGCCTTCGGCGCCTTGACCGGTGCTTCAGCCTTCGCCTTCGGCTTGAGCTTCTCCGCCTTCGCAGGCGCGGCGCCCGCCTTCGGCTTCACAGCCTCGCCCTTCTTGAGCACGGGCTTCTTCGCCTTATCCACACGCTTCGAAGAAGACGCTGCCGCAGCCTTCGCCTTGACGGAAACCTTCGCGCTTTCCTGGGCTTTTGAACGCGGTTTCAGTTTCGCTTTTGCCTCGGCGGATGGCTTCGCAGAAGCCTTGGCCTTGGCCTTATCGCGCACCTTGTCCACCTTCGCCGAAACCTTCTTCTTCACTTCAGACTTCGGCTTAAGCTTCTTGTCCTTCTCGCGATCCTTCGTCTTGACCGCCTTGACGGCCTTACTCTTTGTCTTCGCCTTCACCGCAGATTGCTTGGGTTTTTCAGCACTGCGCGATCGCGCCGCTGATTTTTGGGGACTACTCTTTTTCGTTGCAGTCGCCGTCGCGCGGGACGCCTTTTTCTTGTCGGGCGCCTTGCGTGAAGCTGCCTTCCTTGACTTCATGACGGGGAGAATACGCATCTTCACGCGTTTGTGTTGGGTGAGCTGCCTAAGCGCGCACATCTGCGCGGCCCTCCCCCGCCCAGGCGCTCCCCTCCCCTCTCGTCCTCTCCCCTCTCTTCCCCTCTCTCCGCGTTCGCTCCGGCCAGCCCCGCGCCCAGGCCCGGAAAATCAATTCATTGGACTATTAAATTCTATCGAATTCGAATTTCATAAAAAATATAATCAATTCGATCATTATCCACAGGTTGCGCCATTTTCAAAGCATTTTTGGAAATTGCACCTGCATTGAACGCGCTTTCCATCGGGCATATCGGTTTCCCAGCCGTCCTTTTCACAATTCTGAAAGGAGCAGCGCGTCCTCGCCGTACCGCCGCCTGGAAGCTCGGTCTCCCAGCCATCGGTCAGGCACTTTTGAAAGGAGCAGCGTGTCCTCGCGGTCTTGCCATCGGGAAACTGGGTCTCCCAGCCATCCTTCATGCAGTCTTGAAAATTGCAGCGCGTCCTGGCTTCGCGCCCATCCGGAAAACGCGCGGTCCAGCCATTTTTAAAGCAATCCTGAAAGTCGCAGCGCACTTGGATATCGCCTTGTGGGCTCGGCGTGGTCCAGCCGTCTTTCAGACAGTTTCCAAAATTGCAGCGCCCCGACGCAAATACGGCCGCCGCCGCATAACGCGCCTGCTCCGCCGCAACCGCTGCCGCCGCCGCTTGGGCTCTTTCTTCCGCGGCCAGCCGCTCCGCTTCGGCTTTTTTATAGGCGCTTACGTCTTTTTGCGCATTGGGCCAGCTTAGCTTTTTGGCATCGCCGCCCGCCGCCTTCAGACAAATGCCCGTTAAATTCATCACGCCATCGCCCTGCACCTTGGAACGCACCTTTGGACAAGAGCGCACCACAGCCTCGTCCACCTCGGCCCCGCCCGGTAAATCCACGAGCAGATCGAAGGATTCCAGCGAAGGCTCGGCCGCAATGGCCTTTTCCAAATAACCCGCCGCCTCGGGCACCAGCGCCTTCATATCGAGCCTGCCATCCCGCGCGGGCCTTGAATTTTCGGCCTTTATGACCAGTACCGCAAACGACTGCGCGCTTGCATTGCCGCCCTTGCCCGCCTCGGCCCTCGCCGCCGCAATGGAGTCGATAAGCTCTTGATCTTCTTTTGCCTGTTGTTCAGCGCGCTTCTTCTTTTCTTCCTCCGACATCGGCGGCTCTTCCTCCGCCTGATTCCCTCCAAGCGAGCTATTGCTTTTCCAGTTCACCTGAAGCAGCGAACAGCCAAGCCCGAGGGAAAATACAAAGAGCAGTGGAAAGGCATGCAGCGCGCGGGAAATATTTTTCATGATCTTTGCAATCCTATCAAAATGTTAAGCAATTACTGACCTGCGGGGACTTTCATTTCGGCCCACAGCGCACCCCTTAAATCGCCGATCTGATAGCCCGTTGCTGTATCGCTGGGATACTTGTCCTTTAGAATATTTTTCACATCGTCTTTAATTGATGCCGGATCGCCGTGACAGGTCAGGCATGTGGCCTCGATCGCAATGGGTTTGATAATCCGCGCGACCGCTCCCTCGGGCGTTTTCACGATGGCCCGGAGCCCTTCGGCCTCCGCGGCCTTTTTTTCTCCCTGCGCCTTCAGCCATTCCTCGACCCAAGGAGGCCCTGCATCCGCCGGATTGCGAAGCTTGAGCGAGGCTCTGCCGACCTGCACTCCCGTCTCTTCGCGCACCTTGACGGCAATCTGCTGGGCCTCGGCGGAACACACTTCGACGGCCTTGGCAGGGCCTGCCGTGTTCATCGCATCAACGAGGCGGCTTCTTACCGCGCCCCCAAGCTGTTTGGCGGCCTGCTCCGCCTTGTCCAGAGGCACCGCCGCGGGATTTGCGGCGCTCGCCGAAGGTGCCGCCGCTGATACCTGCGAAGCGGCTGTCCCGGGCGGCGACGCTTTGGGTTCGTCTCTGCCACATGCGCTGGCCAACAATCCACAGCTTAAAAACAACAGGATCCGCGCTCGGTCATTCATATCAAGGCTCATAATCAACATCGCCTGGGACGCCAAGCGCCAATTCGGTCTTGAATTCGGCGGCGCAATCCTGCCATAGAAAGCTCAAGGAGCTCTCTTCAATGCCCGTTTTGTCCCGCCCGGATAAGCCGCTGAAACAATCAAATGCAATTTTTAAAATATTTTACTGTATTGCCATGACAACATCCTGCCATCACCATGAACATGGTAATCATTCTCATGGAGATCCACTCGTTCACCGTTTTGAGAAGGCCGAAGAATGGACGGCGGTGTTTGATGATCCGGCGCGCGATGCCTGGCAGCGCCCTTCGGATGTGATTTCGCTGCTTCAATTGAGCGATGGAATGAATGTGGCCGATATCGGCGCTGGGACCGGATATTTTCTTCCGCATCTGTCGCGCGCCGTGGGCTCCAAGGGTGTGGTGATCGGCTTGGATATCGAGCCCGATATGGTGCGCTATATGCGCGAGCGCGCCTCCCGCGAACATTTGGGCAATGTGCGGGCCGAACTCGCCGAACCCAATAGCCCCTCTATTCCTGCTCAATCGGCGGATCGCATTTTAATTGTCGATACCTGGCACCATATTCCCGAACGCGGCGCCTATTCGGCCAAATTAAAAAAGGCCCTGAAACCCAATGGATTCGTGATGATCGTCGATTTTACACTCGAATCCGATAAAGGTCCTCCAAAACATCATCGAATTTCAGCCGAACAAGTCGCCCGCGAGCTTTCCGAAGGCGGGCTCAAGGGCGAAACCATCGCCGAGCCTCTGCCCGATCAATACATTGTCATTGGACGGGCATCCTCGCCCTGATTCACCATTTCAGCGGCAAAACGGCTTGAATCCAACCGAACAACAGCGTTAAAAAGAAGATTCGGCGCGTTTTTTTCCCATTCTCTTTAGCCCGTCCCGGGATTGCCAATGCCCAAGGTTCAGTGCCCCCGATGTAGTTCGCCCTATACCATCGAGGATCGGCGCATTCCGCCCAAAGGGCTTAAAATGCGGTGTTCGAAATGCGGAACGCAAATGCTCGTCGATTCAAGCGGCGCGCGTTTGGCCGATGAGACCGCCGCCCAGCCCGCTCCTCCACAGGGATCCGATAAGACGACGCCCAGCGTGGGCATTTCTTTCGATCCTCTGCTCGGAGGAGGGATGCCGCTCGAGGCCGATCTGCCTACAGTCGCGGGCCGCGCGTCGTCCCTGCCTCCCGGAGATGTCCGGGAGCCGCCCGCTTCCAATGCGATGCCCCATTTCGGCGAGCTCGATGATCTTCTCGATTTGCCCGCGCCCGATCTCAGCGATTTGCCAATGCCCAAGGCGCCCGCGGCAGCTCCGCCCAGAACAGCTTCCAAAAGCGAAGCGCGCCGCATTACGCCGACGCAGCTCAGCCCTCAGCCTCAAAAACAGCCTCAGCCCGCCGCCAAGCCGACGGTGCAGATGCTCCGGCCGGCCGCGCCCGATGATTGGGCTTCGCTCAAGGATGAAGAGCTGGATGCCGATTTGCCGATGGTGCCCGATCGGGACAGTTTTCTTCCCGCTCCAAGTCCCGCGAGAAGGGATTCCTTTGGCGCTATCGAGCTTCCCACGACGCCTGTTTCCTCGCCTTCGGCGGCATCGCCCAAAGCCCTCCCCAAAGAGCGCGGACGCAGTTCGGCCCAGCTTCCCGTGCCCGCGTCCGAGCTTCCAAAAGCCGTGGATTCATCGCCTGTGCTGGCTCAAAAAGCCCCGCCCAAGCGAAAAGATTCAATCGATCTGGCCTTCGATTTTGAAAATGCGGCGCCCGAAGCGCCTAAACCCCAAGGCTTTCCAGAGAAGGATAGGCCAACGGTGCGCGCCGCCGTTCCGCTTCCCATGGCCGAACCCTCGCTGTCGGGCGGCGATCAAAAAACCGTCAAGGCCGAATCGCCTCTCGCGCTTGGAAATTTGGATGCGATTGAATTCGACGATCTGCCCCAGGATCAATGGACTCAGCCGGTCGAGCCTCCTTCCAATTTGATCGAATTATCGATGCCGACGGGCATGGCGGAATCCGGAGCGCCCCCGCCCATTGAGCTCGAAGCGCTGCCTCCCCTGGAATTTGCGCCCGAGGGCGATGCCCCGCCGCCTGTGCCCGATCTGCCTCCGCCCCCCCAAAGCGCCAAGCCTCAAAATCCGATCGAATTGGCCAAAGATGAAGGCGGATTTCAATTTAAAGAGGAGGCCGCTCCGCCCGTTCAAAGCGAAAGACCCAAGCGTGCGCGCCCGCCTTCGGAAGGGCCGGCTGGAGGCGCGGCGGAGGCGGACGACAAACCCCAAAAATCAAAGCTCATCCGCAATTTGATCGCCGCTGGTATCGTGGCCATTGCGGGCGCGGGGCTCACTTTGATTCCCGACGTGGGCGCCTTTGGCTGGATGTGGGTGGCCGATAAAGTGCTCGAGGGTTCGCACAGCCAAGCGCTGAACGAAGTAAAAGGCGCGGTGCAGGCGAATTTCGCAACCGATACGTATCCGGCCTCGGCGGGCGCATACGCCAAGGTGAAGGCGGCCGAACAGAATGCGCCGCGCCACCGGCCCACCTTGTCGTATGCGGCTTATGTTGCCTTTGCCCGGGCGATTCGCTTTGGGAAAAAGGGCGCCGATGAAGCGAGGGCCCGTCAGCTTTTGGCTTATGCCTCTTCCGCGCCCTCGCCTGAGTTCACGCTGGGTACGGCGGCGCAGCAGGCGCTCAGCGGCCAGCTCGATAATGCGCGGGCGAGCGCGTCGGGTCTGCTGAAGACCTCGCCCAGCAATATCGATGCGGCTGTGCTGCTCGGAGAAATTGAGCTGTTGGCTAAATCGGGCGATAAAGCCGTTGCCGCGTGGAAAAAGGCGGTCGAAATCAATAAAAATGCCCGTACACTCTATGGAATGGCCCGCGCAGCCTTTGCGGCGGGGCAACGGGAAGCATCTGAAGAGAATGCCCGCGCAGCGCTCGGCGTATCGCCGGCCCACCCTGGAGCGCACACGCTGATTGCTTCGCTGATTTGGGCGCGGGGCGAAAAAGAGGAAGCCGAAGCGCTTGCTTTGCTGGCCAAGGTTACGGGCGAAGGCGATGTGAAAAACGCCGCGGGCGAACGCGATTTGGTCGAAGCGAATTCGGTTTTGGGCACCATTCATTTGGCGCGCTCGCGCAATAGCGCGGCGGAACAAGCCTTTGGTGCGGCGTTAAAGCTCGATCCCCAGGCCATGGAAGCGCTGTTGGGCAATGGAGAGCTGCTGTACCGGGCGGGCCGTTTTTCAGAGGCTTCGGCGCGATTTGAAGCGGCGATACGGGCGGATGCTCAAAACATTCAGGCGAAGGTGGGCGCGGCCAAGACATGGATGGCGCAGGAGCGCACCAAAGAGGCGAAGGATTTGCTTCGGAAAGCGCGGGAATCGCAGCCAAAAGAGGCGCTTCTGGCTTATTATTTGGGGCGCGCCGAAGATGCGCTGGGCAATAAAAAAGAAGCCGAGGCGGCCTACGCCGAAGCCATTTCCTTGGGCAAGGGCGAAGAGGATTTGGTGAGTGCCTATGTCGCTCTATCGTATTTGCTTGGAAGCCTGGGGCGCGCGGAGGATGCGGCGGCAAAGCTCAATGAAGCGGCGGAAAAATTCCCCAATTCGCCCGCATTGCACAAAGCCAAGGGCGAGATTGCCCTGTCGCTCGGGCGTTACGATGAGGCGAAACAAGAGCTGGAAGCCTCGCTCGCCCAAAAAGACGATTTAAGTACGCGCTTTAAATTGGGCGTCACCTTAAGGCGGATGCGTTCTTTTGAAGAGGCGGCCAAGGTATTCGATCAAATTGGAGCCGCCGATAAAGAATTCCCGGGGCTTTCGCTGGAGCGCGGGCTTTTATTCGAAGAAACAGGGCAAAGCGATAAAGCCCTCGAGATGTATAAAACCGCCCTCGAAAAGGCGCCCGACGATTTAGACCTCAAGCTGCGCGTGGGCTCGACGCAGGTGATGGCGGGCCGGGGTAACTTGGCCGAGCCTCTGTTGCGCGAGGTCGTCAAGCAAAGGCCAAATTCGGCGGAAGCCAGTCATTTTCTGGGGCGCGCGCTGCTCTCTAAAGGCGTTGCCATCGCCGAGGCGCTTCGATTTTTAGAGCGGGCCACGGAAATCGATCCAAACCGGGGCGAGTATTTTTTGTATGTGGGCTGGGCGGCCAATGAATCGGGGCAGGCTTCCAAGGCCGATTCGGCGCTGAAACGCGCGCTGGAGCTCGATAAAGAGCTGGGCGATGCGCATTGGCAGCGGGGTGTTTTGCTTCAAAAACAGGGCGCCACGGCCGATGCCTTGGCCGAATTGCAAATCGCCTTGCAAAAGCGGCCTTCGCGCTTCGAAGCCTATGCGACCATGGCTTTATGTTTTCAAGATCAGGCCCGCTGGCCCGAAGCCGAAGAGGCTTGGCGCAAGGCCATTGCTGGTAATGACGAAGTGCCTGAATGGCATTATCGAATTGGAAAAATATATGCTTCGCGGGGCAACCGGGCGGCGTCCGGGCCGGAAATGGTGAAGGCCATCGCGCAGGTTGAAGCGTCGCCGCGGCCCAAGCCGGCTTGGCTCTTCGATGCGCATTTTCTGGCCGCCGAGGCCCTGAGAAACGCAGGCGATAAAAACAAATCGATCGAGCATTTTAATAAATTTTTGAAATTGTCTCCGCCCGATAATGCTTATCGGGCCGATGCCGAGCGCGCGCTGAAAAGCATGGGCGCTTGGCCCCCTCCTCAATAAATAGAGCGAATTACGCGCGTACCAAAGCACACCGCGCTTGACGAAGGGATACCCAATTATGTATTTGGGATCTCACTTTTGGTCTGATCTCGTCTCGTCTTGGAGGAAGTCGCAATGAGCAGTTTGTACGAGCAACTGGGTGGGGAACCGGCCGTCGATGCGGCCGTCGATTTGTTTTACAAGAAGGTAATCGCCGATCCGCGTGTCAACGTTTTTTTTAAGGGTGTTGACATGGCCCACCAGTCCAAGGCTCAAAAGAAATTTTTGACCATGGTTTTTGGCGGCCCAGCCAATTATTCAGGACGCAATATGCGCAAGGCCCACGAAAGGCTGGCCACCGAAGGCGTCGATGGTGTGAAGCTCGGGGATTCGCATTTCGATGTTATTGTCGAATTGCTCGGCGCTACTCTTAAGGAAATGGGCGTCGGGGATTCACAAATTCAAGAAGTGGCCAAGATCGCCGAAAGTGTGCGCGATGATGTGCTTGGCCGCACGCCCGCATAGCTTCCCCCATACCGCACGCCGCAAAAATAATTCGTTCATCCTAAATGCCATTGGGCTATAGGGTGAAGCGGCTCGTTATGCACCTTACTCTTCATGCCGATTATTCACTTCGGGTGCTTCTATATCTCGCCGTGCATGATGATCGTTTGGTCTCCACCGCGGAGATCAGCGATGCCTATGGCATTTCAAAAAATCATCTGGTGCGCGTCGTTCAAGCGCTGGGCAAGCATGGCTATATCGATGTGCGCGCGGGGCGCTCGGGTGGATTAACCTTGGCGCGTCATCCCGCGCAAATCCGGATCGGCGAGGTCGTGCGCCGGACGGAGCCTCATCTCGATTTGGTCGAGTGTTTTAATCCCGTTACCAATACCTGTCCGATTCTGCCCGCGTGCGCTCTAAAAGACGCGCTGTGGGAGGCCCGGGATGCTTTTTTGGCTGTGCTGGAAAAGTTGTCGCTGGAAGATGTGGTGCGCCGTTCCGATCGGGGCATTCGCGATTATTTCTTGACAGAGCCTCTGGTGAGGGGGCGCCGCAAGACGGAGCCGCACGGGCAGGAACCCAAGGCCGAAACCTGATGTTTAGAGCTCGTTTAGAGCCTTCAGCACAGCCTCGGCGTGGCCGTCGACCTTCACATTCATAAAACGCTTGGCAATGTGGCCGTTCTTGTCGATGAGAATGGTTGAGCGGAGAACGCCTGTCGTTTCCTTTCCATAGCTTTTCTTGGTGCCCCACGCGCCATAGGCTTTGTGCACCTGGGCATCGGGATCGGAAAGCAAGGGAAAGGTGAGGCTGTATTTGGCCCTGAAGCCAAGATGGCTTTTGACGGAATCGCGGCTCACGCCGACAACCAGGGCTCCTTTCGCGGCGATGGCTGCAATCTCTGCCTGAAAGGCACAGGCTTGGCGGGTGCAGCCGGGCGTGTTGTCTTTGGGATAGAAATACAAAACAATGTTCTTCCCCGCGAAATCCTTGAGGGATACTTTTTTCCCGTCATCGGCGTCAAGGCTGAAGTCAGGCGCTTTTTCTCTGCCCGCGGAGGCGCCGGAGCTTGCGGGTTCGGTTGAGCCGGTGTTGGGGGCGATTTTCTTCGTTGTTTTAGCTGTTGTCATCGTGTTGGTTCTCTGTTGTAGATGAATGGCCATGGATATCCAGCAAAATCGTGCGGCAAAAAAATCTTCCGAATCGCTGACCACCATGACGGAGTATGTGCTTCCGACCCATGCCAACGTGCTGGGCAATGTGTTTGGCGGGCAGGTGCTGGCTTGGATGGATGTGTGCGCGGCGATGTGCGCGCAGCGGCATACGGGGCATATCGCGGTGACGGCGGGTATCGATGATTTGTCGTTTGAGCGTTCGATTAAGGTTGGGCAGGTGGCTCTTATTCAGGCGCGGATAACGGCGGCGTTCCGTTCGTCGATTGAGATTTTGGTGAAGGTGTCGGGCGAAGATTCGCTGACGGGCGAGACTTGGCCTTGTGTGCGTGCGTTTATGACCTTTGTGGCGGTGGATGCCGAACGAAAGCCTGTCTCTGTGCCTTCGTTGCTTGTGATGAGCGAAGAAGATGCGGCGCTGGCGCGGGCGGCTTCGGAGCGAAGGGCTTTGCGTTTGGGGAAGAGGAGCGCCGTGAAGGCGGAATAAAAAAGGCTGTCTTACTGGATGCTGAGATTCAACTGATAGCCTGGGATTTCGGCTGTATTCGCGAATCGCTGCACCCAAATATAATAGGTGTCGAGGGGCAGGTTGTTGAGAATGGGGTCGGTGGCCGGGCTGAGCAGCGAACAGCTTCCAGGGCCGTCGTCGTCGTCGGATACGAGTTCTTGGCCGGCGCTGTTTACCAGGTGAATCACGGTATCGAAGCCGCAGGTGTTTAGGTCGCCGATATTGCTGGTTTTGATGGTGAGCGCCGTGCCCGCGAGCGCGTAGTTGAAGACATACCAGTCGACATCGCCGATGGGTTTGATGGCGCCGCGCCAATGGCCAAATCCGGCCCATGGCACGGTGGGCTCGGCCATCGTGTTGTTGGATTCGATTTCCCAAGGCGGTTCGGACAGGCATTGAGCGTCGCATCCATCGCCGGGCACTTGATTGCCATCGTCGCATTCTTCCAAGGCGGCCCGCACGCCGTCGCCGCAGCCGGGCGGTTTGATATCCACTTCGAGGACGTAAACAGGTTCGGTTTCGTTGTTGGCGAATTCGTTGACCTTTACGATGTAATTGCCCGCGGGGAGGCTGGCCGCAATCGGATGCGATGCGGGTGTGATGGCCGAACAACTGGCGAGGCCAATCCCATTGTCGTTGTAGGCAAGCTGAGCAAATTGGGCGTCGTAGAGTGTCATTTCGGAATCGAAGCCGGCGGGGCATTTGCCGATTCCATTAGCGACGCGCAGGCTGACGGAGCTGCCTGGAACGGTGACGTTAAAGGAGAACAGGTCGGCGTCGCCAATCGGCGAAATGGAAGCGATCACGCCGTCGAAGCCATCGATGGCATTGGGGACCATATTGTTGGGTTCGGTTTCGGTTGTGTAATTGGCTTCGAAGAAACAAGTATCGGAGCAGCCATCGCCTGAAGCGGTATTGCCGTCGTCGCATTGTTCGCCCATCTGCAGCAGGCTGTCGCCGCATCCGGGCGGGCTGATCAGCACATCGAGGATATAGAAGGGCGCGGTTGCATTGCCGCCATATTCTTCGACGAGAACGCTGTAGGTGCCTGCGGGAAGGTTTTGAGCGCCGATATCGAGCAGCGGAGAAATGAGCGAGCAGGCGGCTTCGCCGTCGTCGTCGTCCATGCTTAAGAGGACGCCATTGCCGTCGAATAAAGTCATTTTTGAATCGAAGCCCGCGGGACATCCGCCTAGGCCATCGCCGATGCGGAGGGTAACGGTGGAGCCTGGAACGGTGACATCGAAGGAGAAACGGTCGATATCGCCGACAACACCAATGGAACCCACTACGCCGTCATAGCCGTTGATATCGTTGGGATTGGCGTTGTTGGATTCGATTTCACTAAAATAGTTTTTGCCTTCAATCTGACAGAAATCGGAGCAGCCATCGCCTGAAGCGGTATTGCCGTCGTCGCATTGTTCGCCGCCGGCGGCCTGAATCGTTCCATCGCCGCAAATGGCTTCGACTTGGCAGGTGTCGGAGCAGCCGTCGCCTGAAAGGGTATTGCCATCGTCGCATTGTTCGCCTGCGCTGACGATAAAATCGCCGCATCCAGGCGGGTTGACTTGAACGAGCAAGATATAAAATGGCTGGGCTTCGTCGTTGAGGTATTCCTCGACTTTGATGGTGTACACACCCACGGCCAAATTGGCGGCGCCTGGATAAAGCGCTGGTGAAATCAGCGAGCAGGCTCCTTGGCCTTGGTCGTCGTCGGAGGCGACGGGGATATTGGACATGGGCGGATAGAGATAGATTTTTGAGTCAAATCCAAGAGGGCAGCCGCCTTTGCCGTCGCTGACTTCGATATATACGGATGAATTGGGAACCGTCACGGTGAATGAATAAAAATCCTGGTCGCCGGCGGGCACGATTGAGGCGACAACACCATCGAATCCATCGGTGGAATTGGCAGAAAGGGCGTCGCTGTTGGGTTCTATTTCATTGAGATAGTTTGCTCCTTCAATTTGACAGGTATCGGAGCAACCATCGCCGGATGTGGTGTTGCCGTCGTCGCATTGTTCGCCGGCGACGACATGGAGTACGAAATCGCCGCATACGACTTCGATTTGGCAGGTATCGGAGCATCCATCGCCCGATACGGTATTGCCATCGTCGCATTGTTCGCCGCTGATGGGCTGAATCAAGCCATCGCCGCATCCGGGGCCGGCTAGGTTGATTTCGAGGATATAGAAGGGGATGGTGGCGATGGTGGCGCTTTCGACTTGGATATAATAGGTGCCTGCGGCCAGCGAGGCCAAAGAGGGTTCGATGCCTGCGTTGAGGGTGGGGCAGCCGTTTTTTGCGCTGGCCATAAGCGCTTTGTTTTGGTCGAAGATACGCAGGAATGCGTTGGTATTGGGGGGGCAGCCTCCCATGCCGTCGCTGATATGAGCGCTGAGGCTGGAGCCGGGTGTGGTGACGTTGATGGTGTAGATGTCGACGTCACCCAAGGGATGTATTGAGCCGGTGAAGCCTTTGGTGAGGGGGTCGAAGGCGTCGGCGCTGACGAACAGGTTGTTTTGTTCGGTTTCGGATGGGTAGTCGGCTGTTCCAAGAGGAGGCATAAATCCACCGCCGCCTTGGCCACCTGCGCCGCCTTGGCCTGCTGTGCCTCCCGTGCCGCCTTGACCGGCGCCTGCGTCTCCTGCGCCTCCTGCGCCTCCTGCGCCGCCTTGACCTCCTGTACCTCCTGCGCCGCCTTGATCACCGCCTGCGCCTGCGGCCCCGCCTTGACCGCCTGCGCCTGCGGCCCCGCCTGTTCCAGGGCTTTGGCCTCCGCCTGTTGCGCCGGTTTCACCGGTTGCGCAGCCCATGGCGAAGAGGAGTGAGGTGAAGAGGAGAAGGGTTGTGGTCCACATCAAGGCCGATGAGTTGTGGGGCAAACGATTCCATGTTTTGGAGAGGCTCATTCGGCGCTCCAAGGGTTTTCATCCGTGGGATGGGCGGTTGTGCCGGTTATGGGGTGTTGGATTCTATATGAGGAGCGGGTAAATCGAAAGGGGTTATTTTGTTGACACCTGTAAAAAAAACGCATAAGCAGCTCATACGATGACATTGGCGACGCGGTTGCCCAAAAAGCTCCGATTGGAGATCGTTGTTGGACGCGACACCTTAGAGCCGGGCCCAGACGCAGGCCAGGTACGGGTTCTTGAGGGAATTGTCCTTTTGTTTTCGATGTTGGATGCGTCTTTTCCCCCCGGTGAATTGTCCCGGGATGATCTCAGAAGCCTGCGGGATAATTATGCATCCGAGCTTTGGGAAGGACGCTTGCTTTCGGATCAAGATCCTATTTCTCTTAAACAGCTTCACCAGGATTCCCGGTGGATGCTTTCAGCGATGAGCTCCTCGCAGCCGTCTGATGAATATGAAGTGGTTGACGCGGGGTCTGTGTTTCTGTCCGCTTTGGATTTCTTGGAGGCCATGTTGGGCGTTCACCATAAACTGCGGGTAACTTGGGAGGAGCATCATGGCTCTTGAGCGCCGTTCACTCCCCGAGGAGGCCGAATTGTGGTGGCAAGACCTTCCCAATGGACGCTACGCCGTGACGCTGCAGTGGCGTGGGGGTATAACTTGTCAGCTTGGAATCTTGCAAACGAATCCACTGATGTTTCGTTATGACCCCTCTTATTCTGAGCCGGCCATTGGGCAAAAAGGGACAAAGATCGAGGAATCGAAGCTCTCATCGATATGGGGGCAAGCGCTGACGCGGGCAGGCTTTCTGTTGCCGGCAATGGAAACCGCCATGTTGCAGCGGCTTATTTCCCTGCGCGAAGATACCAGCAAACGCCTGGAGTTTATTTTGGACACCAATGCCATGGTCGAGGGCATTGGGCATTGGCTGGCCCGTCTTTTTGCGGATCGCTGTGATATGGTGACCACGGCGGTTACACTGCGCGAGCTTCAAGACAAGCAGGATCAAAGCAAATGGAGCGATCCCCTAAAAACGTGGAACCCCGATCAAATGAGCAGCCGCCATGTGTATTTGGCTTCGATGCGCTTCCGGGAGTTTCCCGAAGCGGGCCGTATCTTATGGCGAGAATTGGAGATGGATGACACGGCTCTCCTGCTGGCTCGGGGAGGAAAGGACGGCAAAAAAACTTCAGAATCGGATACGGCCATTCTTCGCAACGTCCGCAGAAGCATTCAAGATCGGGTTCATGGTTTGGAGCGCTTCTTTGTGACAGGGGATACCGGCCTTGCCCGTCGGGCTACCACGGAATTGCCCGAGGGCAGCGTGATCAGCGCCCATGTTCGGCCGCTAAAAGCGGGCGTTGTGTATACCCCCACATCTTGGTGGCCCGGCGCGGATCAGGGCCGTACGTTTCCCCGGCCCAGTGCGGTGCGCCTCGTCTGGGAGCTTTTATGCGCCGCGGATTCAATCGAACTAAAGGCCCTCGATCAGACCCGCCCAGCGGCCGGCCAAACCTGGACATTAACGGCGTTTTGCAAGGAAATGTGGCCCAGCGATTATCGCTATCCATGGCTCGCGATTGACGAAAAGCCGGGCGATGCTGCTGGACCGGCGAAACCGAGCATCCCTGTACCAGATGTTCCTGTGCGTTCCCGCCCAAGCACAGCGGACATGGAGCAGACGCTGTTTCCGCCTTCACCCTGGCCCGCGTTGCCGGATGATACAAGGAATTATCGGTTTAGCGCCGCCCTGTTTCTCGATGCCCTGTATGCACTCGTGGGGGCCAAGCTGGGTGATGTAATCATATGGCCCGGCCGGATGCAGGACGCCCATGAGGATACTTGGAATTCGCTGCTTCGAATGTTGGAAGCCTTGGAGCTTCTCGCGCGCAATAATAACGATTTTTTTCCCAAAGACGGGGCGATGTTAACGACGCTGCGCGCTGTATGGGCTGCCAACGACTGGAACGCGCTGGGCACTTTGCTTTATCCCTATTGTGCATTCCGGGAGATTATATCGCTCAATTTTTTTGACAGCGCCAATAAACGGCCTCAGACTACCCGGGAATTTGGCCGAAGCTTAGCCGCTCAATTGGGGCAGGGGCTTCGCATTTCAGGTAATTGGTATCCCGGCGGCGAAAACCCTTCCATGACCGATATTCGCCGCGCCGTTGTCAACCGCTTTGAACATCCCGCATCCGACAGCGGGGCTTATCCCGTTGTGGACCTTTTTGAAGAGGTTTTTTTAAAGCAACTGGGCGTAAGTCCAGCCCGCGCTATCGAGCGCTGGACATGGATGGAAACATGCGGCGTGTTCGCAGGTATTGAATTTCGCAAGGGAGGATCAAGCACTGGAAAGCACGTTCAAAAAATCGTGCGCCTGTCGCCCCAGGGCTGGGATCTTGATACAGTCGACTATGAAACCGTCCAAGGTTATCGGGATTTAAAGAACCAAGGGGCTTTGCTCGATCGAGGTGCTTTACCATGAGCCGCGTATTTCAGCTCGGCCGCCCCAAGGGGCCTTCAGAATCGAGCGAGCGGGCACGCTTTGAACGGCATGGTTTCGTGGGGAATCCATTCCCTGAGCCCGGTCTTGAGCGGGGTGTTTTGTACTCAGGCCATATGGAAGGGGAACTTGAACGAATTAATACTTGGCTAGAGCGAACCCAGAATCTTGCGCTCGGTGATCCTGTCACTCCCTTGGCCATTCGGGGTACGATTGGCGTCGGCAAAACGCATCTGCTCAAGGCGATTCAGGACGGGCTTGAGGCCGGCGGGGAACGGATTTTTGTTTGTCGCCGGGCGCTTACCGAAGAGAGCATGAAGAATCTGCTGTTGGCCACCCTGCTATTGCATTCGCTTCCCGAGGGAGATAGGCAGACGCCTCTGCGGCCGGAAATGTCCTCGCAGATACCGCTTCTGGATCGCTTGGTGAGCGCCGAACGGCTTCTCCATCATCGAAACGCTATTCATGAAGCCATGGAAAGGCTTGGATCTGAAAGTCCGTTGCGGGCGCCCCTGCAGAAGCTGATAGGAATGAAGGATACACGAGCGGAGGCGGAGGCCAGAAAACTCTTGGCCACCTGGTTGTTGCGCGGACCTACAACGCCGGCACAGCGGGGCAAAATCGGGGTCAGCAGCGCTCTCGATGGAGAAGGGCAGGCTGTGCGGGCCGTGGCCGACTTGCTGCGAATGGGACAGGCGGCGGGGCTTGTTAAGGTATGGTTTGTCTTGCTCGATCAGTTGGAGGAACTGTATCGTCCGCATGTGATTACGCCGGGCCGCCGCGCGCGTTTTCTGACGGATCTCCGGTTGCTGATTGATTTGGCCTATGAGGGCGCGCCTATTGCGGTACTTTTGGCCTGGAATACGGAGGTGGCCCTGGTTTCGGGTTCCGCCGAGGATCGGTTGCAACAGGATTATCGAGCTTTATGGCGGCGCCTGGGTACGACTATAGACTTGCCCGGCTTGAAAGAGAAAGACATCTGGCCTTTTGCGCAAGCCTATTTAGATGCGGCTCCAAAGGTTTCAGGACGCGATCGGGAACGGAAAGCTTTCCAAGATGGCCTTCAGTCATCCATCGCCGAAGTCGTGGCCACGCTGAAGAACGACAAAGAAGCGCGTCTTGGCCCGGAACATTTGATGACAGCCCGTGTATTGCACCACTGGCGGCAACTTGCCCATCAGCGCGCTACAACCTAAACATCCTTCGATAGACAGCTACATCCCCGGCCCAAACGCCGCCTGAAGACAGAAATGTCACCCGGCGCGCGCGGCGGCGCAGACTTGCATGCAGGGATCGGCCGAGCCCATTGGGGTTGGGGCGCTCCAGAAGGCAAGTCCATGCCATGCCCAATGAGGGCGTGGCTTTCCTGCAATGCAGAACTTGGAGAACCCCACAAGGGATGCCACGTTCCCGCGGACGGGAATGCGCCATGCCCATTGGGGTCGGATGAACGGGATCGAACAGGAGCGTTGAAGCCCATTGGGATTGTGATATTCCTGCGGACGGAGGGGCCTGATCCCCAGTGGGGGTGCAGCATTTGGAGCAGGTTTTGGGTATGGGATTGGCTGGCAGACGTTCAAGCGCAATTCTCTGGAAATGCCAGGCCACTCTCGCGTAGGCTTGTCTTTCCACATGATTGGTTTGGAGTGAAACGCATGAGACGGGCCGTCAGGTTTTTTCCCCTCGCGCTCGCGCTGGCACTGGGCTCTTACGCCCACGCTAAAGAGCACGAAAACTACAATGCTTATCTGGATAGCACGCCGCCATTGTCCAATGCAGGCGGGGCGCTGGAGACAGGAGGCGGCGCCGCGGGCGTTGTTTCTTCGATCGATGAAGCCCGCGGTGTGCCCACGTTTTATTGGGCCGCACCGCCTTCGCAGATTACGCAAAACCCGCTGTTGTCCAACCGCGGAATGAGCGCGGGGCCCGAAGCCCTCGCGCGCGCTTATGCGGCTCAGCACGCAAAACTGTACGGCTTGTCGCGCTCAGCTCTGGATTCTGCAGTGGTGCGCCATGTGCACGATACAGGCCGCGGCGCCGTGATCGTCGTTCTTGGTCAGGTTGTGGAGGGTGTGCCCGTCTTCGAAAATGAAATGAAGGTGATGATGGATCGCACGGGCGATCTCGTCGCGATCGGCGGCAATCTTCATGCGGATGCGATAGCGAAGCCGGACGATCCGTCGCGCGCGTTTTTGCTCGCGGATGTTGAGGCGATTGCGCTCGCGTTTGCCGATCTCACCGATATGCCTATTTCCGCAGCGGATCTCGATAAGCAGCAGCGCGAGCAAAATGGCTATCATTATTACGATCTGCGGCCTACGCCCGGAACTATCGCGGCTCAGCTCGAATTCAACAATGCGGCGCGCGCTAAAAAAGTCTTCTATCCAATGCCCGATCGCATCGTGCCCGCGTACTACTTGGAGCTCGATGTCCGGCATGCGGATTCGAAGAGCTCCGAGATGATGGGCTATGTGTTTTCGGCCGAAACGGGCGAGCTGTTGATGCGCCGCAATCTAACGCACGATATCGCGTTTAACTACCGTGTGTGGGCCGATACGACCGCGCCTTACGCGCCCACCGATGGTCCGCAATCGGATTTTACGCCGCATCCCACGGGCGTGCCGGACGGTTCAGATCCGCTCTTTATCGCGCCAACACTGATCAGCATGGAAGGTTTCAACACAAATCCAGGCGGGATGGCCGACCCTTGGCTGGCCGCGGGAGCGACGCAATCCACGGGAAACAACACCGATGCCTATGCCGATATCAATGCGCCCGACGGCTTTAACGGCGCGGATTTGCGTGCGACGACGACAGGGGCGAATACCTTCGATCGCGTCTACAACACGGCGCAGGCGCCGAATGTGTCGAACAATCAAATCCGCGCGGCTGTCACACAATTGTTTTACGATGTCAACTGGCTTCACGACTATTATTACGATTCGGGTTTTAATGAGTCGGCGGGCAATGCCCAGACCAATAATTTTGGACGGGGAGGTGTTCAGGGCGATCCGCTCTTGGCGGAGGCTCAGGACAATAGCGGTACCAACAACGCCAATATGAGTACGCCGGCCGATGGCCAGTCGCCCCGTATGCAAATGTATGTGTGGGATGGCGTACCGACGACCACGCTCATTATTCAACCCATCAATATGACGCCCTCGCATCAGTTTGCGGCGTTTGGACCCACGGCGTTCAATGTGACGGCGCAGTTGATCTTGGGTCAGGATGGCAATGCCCCCAACGGTGGCAATCCCGATATCAACGACGGCTGCCAGAATTTGATTAACAATGTCAATAACAGGATTGTGCTGCTCAAGCGCGGGAACTGTACCTTTGAGTCCAAGGTGCAGCGCGCCCAACAGGCCGGTGCCTCGGGTGTGCTGATTATGGATAACGTCACCCCCGGCCTTCCTCCGATGGGCGACGATCCGGCGATTCCCGCCAACGCGGTGACCATCGGCTCTTTTGGCATTGGCCAGGCCGATGGAAATACGCTGATTACCCAGATGCAAAGCCAAACGCTGACGGTCACGATGACCCGGGCCACGGCGGTGAATCGCGATGGCACCATCGATAATAGCATCGTGGCGCATGAATGGGGTCACTATATTCATCACCGGTTGGTGGCTTGTGGTACCCAGCAATGCGGCGGTGAAAGCGAAGGCTGGGGCGATTTTATGGCGGTGATGCTTGGCATCGATCCGGCCGAAAATATGGCCACGGGCACCTACGCGGCGGCGGTATATGCGACGGCGGCCTTTGGGGATTCGGGGTATTTTGGTATTCGGCGCTTCCCCTATTCGCGCGATACGACGAAGAACGGCTTGACCTTTAAGCATGTAACGAATGGCCAGGCCCTGCCCGCTGGACCGATTCAGACGACGCTGACCTCGCCCGATAATTTTGAGGTGCATACCTGCGGCGAAGTGTGGACGCAGATGCTCTTCCAAGCCTATACGCAGCTTCAATTGAATGGTGGGTATCCTTTCGCCGAGGCCAAGCGGCGGATGGCGGATTATATTGTGGCCGGCATGATTATGGCCCCGACGGATCCGACCTTTACCGAGCAGCGGGATGGTATTTTGGCGGCGGCAAAGGCGGCGAGCAGCAGCGATATGATTATGATCGCTCAGGGATTCGCCGATCGGGGGGCGGGCACATGCGCTGTTTCACCGGCCCGGAATTCGGCGGATGGCTCGGGCGTGGTCGAAGACTTTTCGCTGCGGGGCGTGCAGAAGTTTGATTCGGTGACGGCCGATGACAGCATTGTTTCCTGCGATAACGACGGCGTTTTGGATGCGGAGGAAACGGGCAAGCTTACCGTGAAAGTCTTTAACGGCGGAGCGGGCGCGCTGAACAATACGACCGTTACCGTAACGACGGCGCAGGCGGGTGTGAGCTTCCCCAATGGCAACACCGCGAATATCGCGAGCATCGCGCCTTTCAGCTATGGAACGGCCACGGTGAATGTCGCATTGAACAACAGCTTTGTGGCTATCACCGATGTTAATTTCACGGTCGCTCTGAACAACGCTGGGGCATGCACGGCCTTGGTCCAAAACACGGCTTCGGTTCGCGTCAACTACGACGAGACGCTCCAAAGCTCCACGACGGAAACCGTTGAAAGCCCGAATTCTCCGTGGGTGAAGTGGAGCGCGCCGGGTTATACGGGGCTCGCCGATGAAATCTGGACGCGCAATCTAAACGCCGGGAATTATCGGTGGTGGGGGCAAGATTACCCGGCCCATTCCGATACAGCCATCGAATCGCCGAATTTGGTGGTAAGTGCGGCGCAGAATTTTACCATTAGCTTCCAGCATGCGTATGACTTCGAAGCCAGCTTTGCTCAAGGCCAGTGGACCTACTGGGACGGCGGGGTGGTGGAGATTTCAACCAATGGCGGGGCGAGCTGGCAGGATATTTCGGTCTATGCAAATCCCGGTTACAATGGGACGATCGCGGCCATCGCGGGCTCGGATAATCCCATCGGAGGACGCAATGGCTATGTGCGCAGAAATGCCGCATGGCCCAATACCAACACCGTCAATCTAAACTTGGGAAATGCCCTGGCGGGACAAACGGTAAAGCTTCGCTTCCGGCTGGGCAGCGATGCGCTTGAAGGCTATCCCACGTACCAGGGCTGGTTCGTTGATAATATTGCCGTCGGTGGCATTACCAATACGCCATTCCCGACGGTTGTACCCGATCCGGCTGGATGCGCGGTAAATCCCTGTGCGACGGTGACTTGCGTGGCGATGGATCAATGTCACGATGTGGGTGTATGCAATCCGGCGACGGGAATTTGCTCGAATCCACTGAAGGCCGATGGCTCGGCTTGCAACGATGGCAGCGCTTGCACCCAATCAGATACCTGTCAGGCTGGCGCTTGCACGGGCTCAAATCCGGTTGTATGCGCAGCCATGGACCAATGTCACGATGCTGGAAGCTGCGATCCAGCAACAGGCGCTTGTTCCAATCCCGCCAAGGCCGATGGCTCGGCTTGCAACGATGGCAGCGCTTGCACCCTATCGGATACCTGTCAGGCCGGCGCTTGCACGGGCTCAAACCCGGTTGTATGCGCAGCCATGGATCAATGTCACGATGCTGGAAGCTGCGATCCAGCGACGGGCGCTTGTTCCAATCCCGCCAAGGCCGATGGCACCGTGTGCAACGATGGCAGCGCTTGCACCAGCGGCGAAGTGTGTACGGCGGGGGCTTGTGTAGCCGCGACAACCATCAACTGCGACGACAGCAATCCCTGCACCGACGACTCATGTGATGCAGGCGGCGGTTGCATCCATTCCAACAACGCGGTCGCCTGCGATGATGGCAATGCTTGCACCACCAGCGATGTATGCAGCAATGGTACCTGCAATGCCGGCGCTCCCGTGGTCTGCTCGGCGATGGATCAATGTCATGATGCGGGTTCTTGCAACCCCGCAACGGGCGTGTGTTCCAATCCGGCCAAGGCCGATGGCTCGGCTTGTAACGATGGAAGCGCTTGCACAACATCGGATACTTGCCAAGCGGGCACCTGCACAGGCGCAAGCCCGGTGGTATGCTCCGCTTCAGATCAATGCCATGACGCGGGATCCTGCGATCCGGCGACAGGCGCTTGCTCCAACCCGGCCAAGGCCGATGGCTCGGCTTGCAACGATGGCAGCGCTTGTACCCAAGCAGATACCTGCCAAGCGGGCACCTGCACAGGCGCAAGCCCGGTGGTATGTTCTGCTTCAGATCAATGCCATGACGCGGGAACCTGCGATCCGGCAACAGGCGCTTGCTCCAACCCGGCCAAGGCCGATGGCAGCGCTTGCAACGATGGCAGTGCTTGCACCCAATCGGACACCTGCCAGGCCGGCACCTGCACAGGCGCAAGCCCGGTGGTATGCTCCGCTTCAGATCAATGCCACGATGTAGGAACCTGCGATCCGGCGACAGGCGCTTGCTCCAACCCGGCCAAGGCCGATGGCAGCGCTTGCAACGATGGCA
>CAZICM010000015.1:32371-33415 GCA_964537685.1 uncultured Polyangiaceae bacterium | reverse complement strand
GCGCTTGCACAACATCGGACACTTGCCAGGCCGGCACCTGCACGGCGGGCGCTCCCGTGGTCTGCTCGGCGATGGATCAATGCCATGATGCGGGCTCTTGCGATCCAGCAACAGGCGCTTGCTCCAACCCGGCCAAACCGGACGGCACCGCATGCGACGACGCCAACACCTGCACCAGCGGCGAAGTGTGCGCCGCGGGCGCCTGCGTTCCAGGCGCAACCATCGACTGCAACGATAACAACGCCTGCACCGATGACACCTGCGATGTGAACGGCGGATGCGTGCACGCCAACAACACCTCTCCTTGCGATGACGGCAATGCCTGCACAACCGGCGATGCCTGTCAGGCGGGAGCATGTGGAGCCGGCGCTCCCGTGGTCTGCACGGCGCCCGATGCCTGCCATGGCGACGGCGTTTGCGATCCGGCGACGGGAACCTGCGGCAATTATCCGATGATTGGCCAGGACGGCGATATGGACGGCGCGGGCGATGCCTGCGATAACTGTCCGATGACCGCAAATGCCAGCCAAACGGACACCGATTCCGACGGACTCGGCGATGCGTGCGACAACTGCGCCAACGCGGCAAATCCCGGCCAAAGCGATATGGATGGCGATGCGGTCGGCGATGCCTGCGATCCCGATATCGACGGTGATGGAATCTCCAACACCGAAGAAAACAATATCGGCACCGATCCCATGAACGCCGACAGCGACAGCGATAACATCGACGACTGCACGGAAGCATGCGATCAGAACGATGGGAGCTGCAACACCAATGGCGTATGCACCTTCACAACACCGGCCGATACCGACGGCGACGGGACCATCGATTCGCTGGACAGCGACAGCGATATGGATGGCTTGAGCGACCAGGCGGAAGCGGGTGACACCGATCTGAGCACGCCCCCTGTGGACACGGACGGCGACGGCCTGCCTGACTACCGCGATCCGACGCAGGGCGGAACGGGTGGTATGGGCGGCATGGGCGGCATGGGCGGCGGAACTGCTGGCATGGGCGGCGGAACTGCTGGCATGGGCGGCG
>CAZICM010000015.1:1152-32271 GCA_964537685.1 uncultured Polyangiaceae bacterium | reverse complement strand
CTGCTGGCATGGGCGGCGGAACTGCTGGCATGGGCGGCGGAACTGCTGGCATGGGTGGCGGAACTGCTGGCATGGGCGGCTCAGGTGGCAGCGGCGGCGAACCGGACGGCTATGAAGCGTCGGGGGGTGGCTGCAGTTGCGGAATCGCGGGCGACCCGAGCACCCAAACGGGCACGGCGCTGGCTTCGCTCTTTGCGGCGATTGCCTTGTATATCCGCAGGCGCCGAAACCGCGCGGCCTAATCCCTCCCCTTCAATAACCATCCTTCAGTCGTATTGAATACAGGCGGCGTGCTCTTTATGGGCACGCTGCCCTGTGTTTTGTTTGCAGGTGAAACGCATATCTTGCGTGCATACATGCACAAGCCCTCTTACATTGCGTAACATAATAAAATTATTAAATTTTTTTTAAAATCTATTGACGTCCGCGCGCGCAGTCTATACCGAGCTAAATCATCTAGTCTATTGTCGGCAACCACGACCACGGATCCGGGAGGTGGGTATGACGACGCAGAACAAAAAAGTCTATTTTGGGTGGCTTGTTGCGGCATTGGGCTTCGTTTTGGCCGGCTGCGGTGACGCGGACGACAATGACAAACCCAAACCTCACACGGGTGGTACAGCAGGAGCCGCGGGAGCTACCAGCGGAACGGCCGGCTCCGGCGGCGAAGCCGGCAGCGGGGGAATAGGACAGGGTGGCTTTGGCGGACAAGGCGGGGCCCAACAGGGTGGCTTTGGCGGACAAGGCGGGGCCCAACAGGGTGGCTTTGGTGGACAGGGTGGCTTTGGCGGCTCGGGTGGACAAGGCGGCTCGGGTCAAGGCGGTGGATTGCCAGCCGATGTCTGTTTATGGTGCCACGGGGATGCGCAGAACATAGCTCCCCATGCGCCTCCCAAAGACTTGGGCGGCCATACCGACCCATCGTTCCCCGGCGTAGGGGCGCATCAATCCCATCTCAAGACATCCGAGTGGCATGCTGATGTACAATGCACCGAATGCCACAAAGTACCGTCGGCATTTGGCGATCCCGCCGTTCCCGAACATGCCAACAACGTGGATGATATCATCTGGGGCCCGCTCGCTCAACAGGGAAGCTACGATGCCGCCTCTCTCAATTGCACAGGCACCTATTGCCACGGCGGCATGCTTAAGTTTCCTGATTTCCTTGGCAAAGTCGCCAACCGCGTGCCTCATTGGACAACCCTTGACGGCTCTCAAGTGGCCTGTGGAAATGCATGCCACACAACACCCCCTGGAGGCGCTCATCCGCCCTCCACCAATTGCACGCAGTGTCACGGGGCGGCTATCGCGACCTTTACCCCCGGACCCACTCCCCAAGCTACATGGACAAACCCAAGCCTCCATATCAATGGCGTCGTGGATGTAGAACTTGCCTTTACCTGCGTATCGTGCCATGGCGATTCCAACAACGAAGCGCCCCCCGCGCCTCCCAAAGATACATTGGGCAATATCGCGACCACATTCGCCGGTGTTGGGGCCCATCAAGAACATTTGGCCACATCGGATTGGCATGGGACAATTCAATGCACCGAGTGTCATGAAGTTCCCGCAATGGTGGGCGATCCCATGGTGCCTACCCACCAGAATGGCATGCGAGACTTGATTTGGGGCCCCCTTGCCCAGCAAGGCAGCTTCGACTTGGGTACAACCACCTGCTCGAACACCTATTGCCATGGCGGACTCAACAAGTTCCCCGATATTGTGGGCAGCACATCCAACCGAACACCCAACTGGACCCAAGTGGATGGTACACAAGATGCCTGTGGCAAATCGTGTCATACAACGCCTCCTGGTGCTGGTCACACGGTTTCCACCAATTGCGAGCAATGCCACGGCAATGTAATCGCTGCATTCACATCCGGTCCCACGCCGAGCGCCGTGTGGAACAATCCCGAGCTCCATATCAATGGGGTCATCGATGTCACCGCCCAAACCTGCATTTCATGCCATGGAGATGCCAACAATCCCTCACCCTCGGCGCCCCCCAAAGATACCATGGGCCATATTTCGACAAACTTCCCGGGGGTCGGCGCTCACCAATCCCATCTCCAAATATCGTCATGGCATGCCCCCATCGAATGTGCCGAATGCCACAAGGTACCTGCCTCCATTGGCGATCCATCGGTTCCAACCCACCAAAATGGCACGGATGATATCTTCTGGGGCGCCCTGGCCAAGCAAGGCACCTTTGATTTGGGCACCTTCACATGCTCCAGCACCTATTGCCATGGTGGAATGGCTAAATTCCCGGATGGCGGAGCAATCACCGCGAACCGCAGCCCCACATGGACAACCGTTGATGGAACTCAGGCGGCATGCGGAAAATCTTGCCATACAACACCACCCGGCGGAGGTCATACAACCCTGACCGGTTGTCCTCAATGCCATGGAGACGTCATCTCCAGCTTCCTTCCCGGACCAAATCCTACGGCTACCTGGACCAATGCCAACCTCCATGTCAATGGACAGGTTGAGGTCGTATCGATGTCCTGCATTTCATGCCATGGAGACGCCAACAATGCGGTGCCCTCCGCTCCGCCAAAGGATACACAGGGGAATGTGCTGACCACCTTCCCAGGTGTCGGCGCTCATCAGGCGCATCTTGCAGCATCCAATTGGCATGGGCCTGTCGATTGTACCGAATGTCACGATGTACCCGCCTCCATCGGCGATCCAGCGGTTCCAAGCCACATGAACGGGACCGATGACATCGCCTGGGGCGCCATTGCCCAACAAGGAACCTTTGATCCAGGCACAAACGCCTGTGCCAGTACATATTGCCACGGTGGCATGTCAAAGTTCCCCGATCCAATCGGTCAACCCATTAACAAAGAGCCCGTTTGGACGATCGTGGACAATTCCCAGGATGCTTGTGGGCAATCCTGCCATGGTACGCCCCCTGGAGGAACCCATAGCAGCTCGGCCGATTGTTCGCTTTGCCATGGGATGGTCATTTCCAGCTTTACCCCGGGACCGAATCCAACGGCTATTTGGGCCGACGCAAACCTGCATATCAACGGCGAAGTCAATGTAGCCGGACTCACTTGCACATCCTGTCATGGTGATGCCAACCGGCCCGTCAACAAACCCGCGCCTCCCCAAGGCACCCAGGGAGAAATGCAAACCACCATGCCCGCAGTAGGCGCGCATCAAGAGCATTTAACGGTGAATTCCACATGGCACCGCGATGCTCAATGCTCGGATTGTCACAATGTTCCAAGCTCTCCGACGCACACCAACATGCTCCTCGAACTCAATTGGGGCCCAGGCCAGCTTGCCAGTAACGATGGTGCCATGCCGGACTATGACTTCAATTTGGTGACATGTTCAGGTGTCTATTGCCACGGCAATACGCTGATGGGTCCAAAGGCCGGTGGTAGCGTGAATCGTTCGCCTATCTGGACCATGGTGAATGGCACCTATGATGCCTGTGGTTCTACATGTCACACCAATCCTCCAGGCGATACCCATGTGGACTTTCAGGAGTGCGGTCTGTGCCATAGCCAAGTGGTGGGCACCTACAACCCAGTGAATATGGCTACGATTTGGAGCGATCGCACCCTCCATATTGACGGCGTTGTGGAAAGCAACAAGTACCATGATCTGCTCGGATGGACCTCGCCCAAGGGAGGAGGGAATCATCATGGCAGTCATTTCTTTATCGAGAACCAACAGAAGGACGAACACAACCGTCTCTGCACCGATTGTCATGGAGCCAATCTTGACGGAGGCGCGGGAACCGTCGGCGTCTCATGCAATACTTGCCATAACAACTGGCGGGATTGCACCTTCTGCCATGGTTCGCTGCCCAATCAGAGCAACCCGCCGCTGGGCGTTGCGGGTGAAAGTGCCGCAAATACATTGGCCGTCGGCGATCACGTCGCCCACCTGGCCGGCCAGGGCTTTGTATGTCAAACATGCCACACCGTACCAACCGCGGGCAATATCGCGCATATCCTTGGGTATATCCCCAGCACAGGGCTGGCTTCGGCGGGCCATCACGGCGATGTGAATTTTGCGGGGGCATCGGGCGCTGCACCGGGAACGGTATGGAATGTAAACGCGACAACGGGCAACCCGGCAACGGCGCGCGGGACATGCGTGCAAGGCTGTCACTCCAATGGCAAAGGAGGAAATCCGATTGTAACGCCCTATTGGGCGGGAGGCGCATGGACGCCCGGCTGTGGCAATTGCCATGGAGTTGCGGGTGATTCGTCAGGCCGTCCCAACACGGGCGAGCACCGGAATGGCGCAAATAAGCACGGGAATATTCCCTGCGCATCCTGTCACCCGGCTGTGCCTGGAGCGCTGCATTTGAATGGGACGGTGCAGCTCAATCCCATGCTTAGCTACAATGGCGATACGATGACATGGACCAAGAATGGCAATTGCGGACTGAACAATATTACCTGCACAGGGACTTGCCACAACTCAAAGTGCTGGAACTGAAGGGTTTTACGGGTTTATTAGGCCGTGCGCACAACCCCATATTTCTTTAGGTGCCTTCGAAGACTTACTCTGGTGATATTCAGCACTTTCGCCGTCTGTGTGATATTGCGTCCATTCGCCTCAAAGCATGTCAGAATATGATTGCGAACCGTATCCTCAAGCGAAGTTCTCGTTTCCTTGACGGATTCCGTCCCGTTTCTCGGCGCTCCCTGCAGGCGGTAAGCATGTATCTCGGAAGGTAGATGGTGTAAATCAATCATACCCCCACCACTTAGAACCAAAGCCCGCTCAATAACATTTCGAAGTTCCCGCACATTTCCAGGCCATGGGTATACCTCCAACCCCGCGAGCGCCCGAGGTGTTAACGATGCCTTGGGATACCCCAGCTCCATCCCAAGCGCCGCGATAAAATGATAGGCAAGCTCGCGAATATCGCCCGACCGCGCACTTAGGGGAGGCAGCAAAATATGCAGCACCCGAATGCGAAAAAACAAGTCCTCCCTAAATGTACCCGCCGCAACCATCGACGATAAATCGCGATTCGTCGCCGAGATCACCCGAACGTCCGTCCGGATCTCCTGCTGACCGCCAATCCGGCGAAATGTGCGGCCTTCCAGCACACGCAACAGCTTGGGCTGAAGCTCAAGCTGCAAATCGCCAATCTCGTCAATAAATAAAGTTCCCCCATGCGCCATCTCAAACAAACCTTTTCGGCTTGCGCGAGCATCCGTAAACGCCCCCATCTCATGGCCAAACAGCTCCGATTCCAGCAGTTGAGAAGGTAAACATGCCGCGTTCACGGCAACGAAAGGACGCCCTGCCCTCGGACTCCATGAATGAATCAGCCGTGCCACCTCTTCCTTGCCTGTTCCCGACTGTCCCGACAAAAGCACGGATGCACGCGTACATTCCGCCGCCGCATGCGCCTCATCCAGCGCCCGCATCCACACCGGTGACTTGCCAACAATGCCTTCTGTTTTTAGCTTTTGCCTTGCCTCCTGTACAGATCGCCGTATAGCCCCGGCTTCAAAGGCCCTATCCAGCGCATCGAACAAAACCCCATGCTCAAAAGGCTTGGTTAAATAATCGACGGCTCCAGCCTTCAACGCCTGAACGGCAGCCCGCGCATCGTCGCGCCCCGTTAGTACCACAATACGGCAGGCCGGGTACATTTGAAGTATTTCTGTGATAAGTATGATGCCACTGCTATCCGGCAAACCCAAGTCAAGCAATACAACCTCAACCGATATCTCGCGTAGTATCGCCAAGGCTTCGGTTTTGGTGCTTGCTTCTAGGATAGAGCCCATACGGCCCTTCAGCGCGCGCGTCAGCGCATACCGCACGTCCACATCGTCCTCAACGACAAGCAATCGCTTCATGAGGCCCCCGGAAGTTCGATAGAGAATACGCTACCCTTACCTACAGCCGACTGCACACGAATCTTCGCCAGATTCTCCCGGAGCAGCTTCAAGGCAATCGAGAGGCCAAGCCCAGTTCCTCTCGGCTTTCCCGTAAAAAACGGGTTCCAAATTTTGCCTATTATCTCGGGTGGAATTCCCGGCCCATCATCCTCCACATCGACGACAACAATAGGCCTTAAGGGGGTGGACTTTTCATTTGAATCCGGCTCTGGCATGGAGGCGCGAATGCGAATGCGTACACGCTCCGGGCTGCCCACCGCATCGAGCGCGTTTTCAAGCAAAATAACAAGCACTTGAACAAGCTGATTTTCATCGACCACAACGGTTGCGCGAGGCGCCGCGTTGTCCACGGAGATCGAAGATTCATTCGTCGTCCGGAGCCTGGATTCAAGCACATCGAGCGCGCTGCTCACCAGCGATCCGACCCGGTGCTCTCTAGGATTTGCCCGCTCTGAACGGACAAGAAGCAACGAACCCCGCACCAGCCGCTCGATTCGAATCACCAAGCGCTGCAGCCGTTCAACATCCTTCTGGGCATCGGCTGGGATATTCGGCGTCGCGAGCAAGTCTTCGATAATCGATCGAAGCGCGGCGAGGGGATTTCGCACTTCATGCGCAAATCCCGCAATCATCTGCCCCATCGCCGCAAGCTGTTCGCCAAGCTCCGATTCAGCCGCGTGCACGCCATTATCGGACACCAGCACGCACGTATATCGAAGCGCATCGTCCCCCGTCTTGCGCTGCACAACAAGCGCTACCCACTCGGCCGTACCATGGTCATTGGGGATACGTAAACGGTGTGAATGAACCCCCGAAACGGCGTTGCCAAACTCGTCGGACAGATTGCAATTGAAGTTCAAAAGCGCCTGAATCGGCTGTCCTCTCCAAGCATCTCCCTCCAGCCTCAATCGATCACGCGCTTCTTTGTTCGCGACGATTAGTTGCTCATGCTCGTTTAATCCAAGAATTGGAACGGGAATGTCATCGAGACCGAGGCGGATTTGAGGTGTGGCATTTTTTGAAGCCATTTCCACAACATTACGGAAGGGCCGGGCCAGATAGCAATGTTATCCGTCCGGCCAATCCGATGGAGGCTTTAGGTATTCGATATGCCTACAACAACGGCCGACTGTGAGTGCATGAAAGGAAAACTGGGTGATGGGGTTGCAGTTCCGCGCTCGTTTGCTTTCTTACAGCATAAGCCGGAAGATGAAACGAGGATCCTTCTATCCGCTTATATCCTTTTCCACATCCGCCAGCGTCATACGGGCCAGGGCCAAGTTCGCGCGCGAACGGTCAAGGACCAAATAAAAGAAAAGCGTGGGCCTGGCGTGAAGCGGTCGAATGAGATGGTATTGCTTGCTCAAGGAAATAAGAATGTCCTCAATATCATCCTTGAGGTTTAGACTGCGCATTACCTTCCGTTTTGCCCGCACAACTTCAGTATTCCCACCAGCGGCGAGTTCCAGATTCATGCCGCCTCCACCTTCCTGGGCCAATGACATCCCACTCTCCGAGTCAACGATGGCAGCGCCGACAAAGCCATCGATGCTGGAGAGGCTGCTTACACTTCGCTTGTAATCCATGTTCGTCTCCTTTGTGGAGACCACTTGGTCTCCGATAAACACATCCAACACCAAAAGTTCACTTGCCCCCTCAGGAGGTTCCCGAAGCTGAGCATTCACATGAGGCTCGGAAAACTCTTCTCCCCAATCATCCATCGGCGGCGGCTCCGGCGCTGCCGCATCGACCATACTCCATCCCTGCATGGACACAGGCCCGGAGCCAAGCTCGGCCTGGTGTTTGAGTTCATCCTGAATGCGGCAACTATCGATAAGCAATTCGGCCCATCCCGCGCGAATGGACTTCTCGGGCGCAAACTCTCCCATCCGCATCGAAAAATTGCCCCCGCTCCAGAGTGCAATCTCGTAGAACGCCTCGGTCCCGGTGTTTGTCGGCGTACGAGCATGCACGACGTTTCCCCGCTCGAACCAGATTACGCCTTCGGTTGTCCGGCGTTGGACATGCAGCGCACCTGTCGCGCTGGCCAGGGCATATAACTGCACAATATCGGACAGTGTATGAGTAGAAATAGCCCCCGAAAAGCCGACATTGCTCTGCACCAAAAGCTCATCCATACAATTCAGAAACAGGTCAAAATCAAAAGGCTTATCGAAGTACGCGATCGATCCTTTCACCGCCTGATACCTTAGATCGGCGGTAGGATAGGCGGTAATGACAACGACAGAAAGCTCGGGAATGATTCTGCGTGCCAGCAAGATAAGTTCAGTTCCGCTCATTCCCTCCATGTTGATGTCTGTGACCAACAGATCCACGGGACCTGACTTAATCATCTCGAGCGCGGCGGCACCATTGGTTGCGGATTTCACCGCATAACCTGGCCTGCGCTTTTGAATGCGATTGGTCAGCGAAGACAGAAGCGCTTCCTCATCATCAACAAGGATGATATACTGTTTCCTCTTCTCGTTTAGCTCTGCGCTCATTGAGTTTAGGACTCCAGTGATCGGCCATGTTGGGTTTGAGCGGGGATATTTATCCCCAAAAGCGCATCGTTCACTGGCATCCCCAGCAAGCGGCGAACCATCCGCCGGAGCATCGTAAACTGGCTAAAAACGCGGGATTCTTTACTTTCCGAGGTGGTTCAGACCGAACCAGGTGGTCAATTTCTGACCGGTCAAGGTGACGTTCCCCGGACATGGCTTGGGTGGAAGCACCTATTAACGAATGAATCGCGAAACTCTTGCGTCCCCCGCGCAAGCCCCGCGCCATCGGCATCCCAAATCCGCCGATCTTCTTCCCAAGACCCCCTGGAGACCCCTGTTGAAACGCCAACATTGTTCCCAAGACCCCCTTAAGAGCCCTGTTGAAACGTCAACATCGTTCCCAAGGGGCCCAGGGTAAGCATTTTGCATAGGCGATCTTGGACTCTTGGGGCCCTGAAGACCAATATCCAATGTCCTTCGGCGCGCCTCAGGGGGCCTTGAGCCTAAGGTTAAGCTCTTTTTTCCCGTTCCGGGGTTCCAACTTGGAATTTGTCCGCGCCAAAAAACCCGATCCCAAGAAGGATTCCAGGGATACTTCCGCGCTGAGTTCCCGCCGGGAAGCGAATACCACCACCCCCGAACTTCCGCTCTACCTGCGCTCTGCCCAGCAAAGTCTCGTTTCGTCTCCCAATGATGCACAGCAGAATCCCCACCTGCCCCCTTTTCTTCGAGGATTCTTTTCTCCTGCCACCCCACAGACCCAGGCTGCTCCATCCTTCCAGGCCAAACTCGCCATCGCTCCTTCCACATCGCCTCTCGAACAGGATGCGGATGATCTGGCCCGGACCGCCGCCCGAAGGCCCATCAATTCAACGCCTTCGCCCTTATCCGCATCCAATCCCGCCGCTTCGCCCAATCCGCTCACCGGTACGTCCGGTGAACCCCTCCGGCCCCATGTGCGCGAGCGCGTCGAGCCTCTCTTGGGTGTCGGTCTAGAAAAAGTCCGGGTGCATCAGGCCCCATCCGACCGGGAAGCCGCTTCACGGCTTAAGGCGAGGGCCTTTACTCACCGGGAGCATGTGTTTCTTGGGAAGGGGGAAAGTCCCGAGGATGTCGAGCTCGTCGCTCATGAATTGGCCCATGTCGTTCAGCAGGGCGGCGAAGGAGGCGCCGCCATTCAGCGAAAACCTTCGGATTATCGCCACGAGGAAGATGGGGCGGGGCCGCGGGACAGAATGCAGGCCGAAATCGACGAAGAATTGGGGGATAGAACTCCGCCCGACGAGGAACCCGAGATCGATCGAAGCCGCGTGAGGGCAAGAGAGAGACAACTAACACCCATGGCGCGTCCCGAAGTGGACCGGCCGGCCGAAGAGCGTCCTGGGGTAGAGGCCGCGGCAGAGCAGACCGATCAGGTCGTCGACGAGCCGGCCACCGCCGAAGGTGAGGGGAAAGGCGAATCCAAAGAAGGAGAAGGCGCTCAAGAAGCGGCGGCGGGAGAAGCCGAAGCCGCGGCGGCCGAGGGAGCATTTGCAAGCGCGGAGGCTGAACCCGAGGTGAATGTGCCCCGGGCCTTTGGCATGATCGAGCAGGTGCAGCCCTTGGATGCCGGAGGAAAGCCTCTGGAACCTGTGGCGGGAGCAAGCGAGGCCATCGCGGAAATTGCCGACGCCACCCAGTGTATGCGGGATGAGGGCACGGGCCTTCAGGAAATCGCCGCTACCGAAAGGGCCAATGCCCGGATTTTAGAAGGAAATATCAATTTAATCCGCATGGGCGTGGCTCAGGCGGATTTGGGGGTAAGCTCTTCCCAAAGTCATGCGGCCTATAGACAAAGCGTCGTCGAACAAGGCCGAAGCGCTCTCTCGGTGTCCCGGGAAAAGACGGCGTGGGTAGCCGAACAGGCGCCTCTCCATTTGGAAAAAGCCGACGAAGGCCGCGAAGATTCCGAGGGAATGGCCGAGGAAGCCTCTTCGACTTCGGCAGAGGCCGAGGCCAATGTCCCCGACGATGAAGAAGCGGCGGCCGAGGCCGAGGAGCAAAACGGGGAAATCAACCGGGCCGGAGGCGATGTCGAGAATCTGGATCAAGCCTTTTCGGGAAGCCAAGAGCGGGCAAGGGGGCTAAGCGCCGACGCGGAGCAGGCCAGCGCGCTCAATGACCAGGTAGAAAGCAAGCTAAATGAAGGCGCCGAGATGCTTCAGCGCACCGAGGAGCGCCTGGGGCAAATGCGCGCCGAAACCGACGAGGCCCGGGGCCAAGTCGAAACGCTGGCAGGAGAGCCGGGGGAGATTATTGCTCAAGCGGACGAGACCGAAGCCGAGGGGCAAGCTGTCATTGAGGCGTCCTTTGCGGTCGAAGAGCGGCTAAGGGCCGAACAACTGACCCACCGGATGAATGCGGCGGCGATACCGGCTGAAACACCGGAGGAAAAGGCGCTGCGCGAGGAAATAGAGGGTGAAGCCCCCAGGCGTACAGCCGAGATGGCCATGCCTGTGCAGCCTGTTCCCGCCGAGCCCGAGATGGTGGAAGCAGCGCCCGAGGAAGGCGGTGGGGCTGAAGGCGAGGGAGGCGAAGAGGGCGAAGGAGAAGCGGCCCAAGCCGCAGAAGCCCAGGAAGCCGAAGGAGCTGAGGCCGGGGGAGAGCTGGAGACGATTGAGCCGAGACCCCCGGGCGAAGGAGCAGAGATTGCGGTTCAGCGCTTGCCCCAGACCGGCTATGAAGACCGGTGGAATGTCGATTTGGCCGCACCGATTGCGGAAGAGATTCCCCAGTTGTTGGGAGGCACGGCGCCCCGCGAGGGAGAACAGCGCGAAACCCGCGAACAGCGCGAGATCAGAGAGCAACTCCGGCGGGAACAAGAGATTCGCGACATCCAGACGATGGCGGGCAAGCCCTTTGAGCAGACCTCCAGTTGGGAACGGCGGGGGATTGCTCTTCGGCTCATGGGGCGAAATCTATGGAACGGCCTAAAGAATATACCCTGGCCTGGATGGGGCACGCTGGCGCTTGGTCTCATCAACCCTATCACGCCCCTCTTGGGTGTGGTCTCGGGCTTTAGTCTGATTGCATCGGGCGCCGCGAATTTAGTGAATATTCAAGCGTGGAAACGCGACCCGATTGGAAATCTTTTAAAGATCGCGGCCGATATCGCGACGGGCTTGACGATTATTTTGGGATCGATTACCGCACTGGCCGCCGTCATTGCCGCCTTGTGCACGGCCCTGATTATCTTTAGTTTTGGAACACTATCCCCCGCACTGGGTCCGGTCGTGGCCTTCTGCGCCAATGTGATGGTCACGGTGGGAGGCTGGACCATCGCCGTGGGCAAGTGGGCGCTCCTGCTTCAATTCCTCTGCTTCCTCAAGAACCTCTACGAAGCCGGCGTGGCCAGAAACGCGGCCGAGTTGCAACAATCGTCCGACCGCATGGCCAGCGATGTCTCCGCCGCTGGCAATGTCGTGTTGCAGATGGGCATGGCCAAACTGGCCCAAGTGGGAGGCCGCGGACTTCAAAACAGCATTAGCCGGGCGGGTGGGGGTGTGCGCTGGGCGGGAGGTTTAAGGACCCGCATTGGAACGGGGCTCAGAGACGCGGGCAGAGGTCTATTCCAGCGCAGCACATGGGCCGGGGCGGGGGGAGCCATCCGGCGGGCGCTGCCTCAAATTCCCAGGCTTCCCGGGCGCGCGGTTCGGGGCATTGGCGCAGGAATCCGGGCCATGCCTGGACAAGCGATGAGCGCCGTTCGAGGACTTCCCCAGGCCATCCGTTCGCCCATCCAAAGCCTGCGCCAAGCGTTTGGACCTTCGATGTCGAGGGGCGCGCTCATTGGAGAAAACGTAGCTCCAGGCTGGACAGGATTGAGAACGGCAGTGCAGGAAGGCGCATGGCTGGCCCGTCATGAAGCGATTACGGGCCTAAGCACGGCGGAACTCCAGCAGGCGATCCGGCTATGGCAGCGCGAAGGCGTCGAAATGCTTATCGCCGATGGCCTGACGGGCACCGAAATTCGGCTCTTATCCAGCGTTTCGGAGGCAAACCTTCGAAGGCTTCTGCTTCAGTATTCGACCCGGGAACTGGCGGATCTTGGGGCTATTGTCGGACCCGCGGGGCTGGACGTGATGGGCCAAATGGATGCAACCGTCCTAAGCCGCCTGATTGCGGGAGGAGGAATAAGCGCCGAGCTACCCACCGCGATCAACGAACTTGGCATACCCTTCATTAACCGGATGCAAGGGCTAACAAGCCCTGAAATCGTCGAACTTGGCCAAACAGTGACTCAGCTCCGGGGCATGAACAATATCCAAGGGCTCGATGATTGGCTCAGATTTGAAATGCAGTATGATGCCCAGCATGTGAGAAATGCGATGGCCGAATTGAGGGAGGCAAGGCGCCTAGCGATGGAGAATCCATCGGCGACAGTAAGCATAGGCGGCGATGTCAACCCACCCATGCGGAATGCAACCGACCCGATGCAATCCTTCGACATCAACGTCCAATCCGCGGTGGGAGGTGCTGAGCGAAATGTAGAACTCATGACTGTCAAAGGCCAAGTGATCGACACAAGCCAGCTCTCCGGCGGCGTACATCATGCGGGCGACAAAGTGGCAACCCGGATTGCGGATCATTTGCCCATTACAGGCGAGCGGGAAGCCGTAATTGCGGTAGATTTCTTTAGGGGCAGCACGCCCGTGGGCCGTGGAGGACGGGGCGGCACAATTACCTATGATGGACATGGTGGCTATATACACCAACCGCCGCATCCATCCGCCGCGCCGAGGGTTCACAATATTATTGACGATTTCTTTGCCGATCTGCCCACGATAAGAAACAATCAATTGCTTGAACGGGTTAGGCTGGTCGATCTCAGAGGAAATGTTCTTGCTGAGTTTGAACGGCGACCAACCGGATGGGTGAGAATAAGATAATGGAACTCGACGGACATGTACTCAAGTATCCGGGACACCGCATCAGCCTCCGGAATTACGTTGACGAAGGCGACGAATCGGGACTGAACACGGCGCTTGACACGGTGGATCTCTTCCGCCCCGAATGGGAACCGCTATCGGCAGAGGCCGTGCTCACCTGCCTAAATAGCGCCAAAGGAACGGAACACCGCCCTGAAAAAGCGCACTGGCACATTCATTGCCATGGCCTCTCCCCCGATATTGTCATCGCGTCCCGCAGGATCGATCCGATCCAGGAGCAAACGGCGAACCTATCCCGCGCCAAGCTTGAAAGCTGGCTTAAAAACGCTCTGTTCTCATCTGGATGCGAAGGCCCGGAGCATCAGGCCGCATGGAAGCAAATTTATTTTGGGGCATGCCGGGCGCGCATAGGGCCGCCTGAATGGCGGGCCGGCCGGAACGAGCTTCACTTGCGCACAGATGCGGGCATATTGACGGCACCGCTTGAACGCGATGAACACGGGACATGGCTAAGCGGCCCGCGCCGGCCTGCCTTTGACCAGCCTGCGCTGGAGCTAAGCCTCCTTCAGCGCTGGGGAGAGCTCACACTCGATCTAAACATGCATTATAGTTTTTGGCTGGACGAACGCGAAGCCGCCGGGGCTGGGCTTGAGGCGCTGTTGAGCCGGCTGGAAGAACAGGGATGGGAAAAATAAGCAAAATAGGTGCGGAACAACCCCAAAGCCCGCCCGAATCTCCCTTGAGCAGGGATGAGCGGGGGCGTTTCCGGGTCGATCTATTTCGGCTACCGCGCTGGATGGTCCTGTTCATAGCCCTGGCCATTGTGGCGCTGGTGGTCTTGCTGGCCCGCTGGGCCGAACCGAATCCAAAACATCCTGCTTGGCTGCCGGATGCCATCTATATCGGCGGATGGGTATATGTGGGGCTTGTGGTGATTGCCGTTGTGGGATGGGCGATGCGGCTGACACGGAAACACAAGCGATCGTGAACATTTCTATTCCTTTCAAAGTCCCAATTTTTTTTCGTAACCCAAAAAAAATCTTGACAGCCCTTGGTTTAGCCTCTAGCATCCGCTCAATGCTCTGGAGCAGCCCCAATATCCAAGCGGCCGTTACAAGCGCACAAGGCGCCCAACGAACCGCTCACGCCATGCAAACATGGCCCTTGGGTGATTCCAGAACATTGTCCATGGCATTTGAGGCATGCTTGTGTTGTTGTACCGGCGGGTCGGTGGAATTCCATCGCGTGCCGGTCAGCCCCTAGGCGACCTTAAACGCTGGAAAGTCCGCCGGCCCCGTTTCCAGGGTCGGTGGGCGCCCGTCTTTGCCATTCCCAAAGACGGTCTACAGAAAAACAAACAGCCTACCGCCCAGCCAGGCCGGTAGGTGTTTGAATCATCATCATCTCCAGCCTCGCGGGCGAAGGCAAAACAGGAGATGATGCATGCAATCGGTTGATGTTCAAAACGCATATTCCTTAAAAAAGCCCCGGCACAGCGCTGTTTTTATCGCCTTAACAATTATTCTATTGACGGGCCAACAAGCCTTTGCCCAAACCCCAAACACCCCATCTAAACCACCCTCCACCGAGATTTCAGCGGCCCCAGGCAAAGGCATTACCCTCCAAGCGGGCAAAGCCTTCTCCCTCAATATCAGAAGCCGTATACAACTCCGCTATCAACTCAATCTCCCCCCCGAAGACAGCGCCCGAACCCGCAAACTCGATCAAACGGTGAATATTGGCACCGCCCGCCTTTGGCTCACCGGCCATGCCTTCAAACCCGAACTCACCTATATGATCCAGCTTGCACTGGCCGGGCGCGACTACCGCGACAAAGCCACATCCCCCATCTACGACGCCTATCTTGACTATAAACTCCACCGGGATTTTAGTATTCGCGCCGGTCAGTTCTTTGTTCCCTTCGATCGCCTCCGAACCGTCCGGGAATTTGCCCTGCAAATGGGCGACCGCCCCCGCCCCGTCTCCGAACTCACCTTGGATCGCGATGTGGGCATTGTACTCTATTCCGACCATTTCTTAAGCGATCGTTCTCCAGTGGCTTTTCGTCTTGGAGCCTTTGGAGGCGGAGGCATCAATCTCAGTTCCGGCAAAGAACCTGGAGGATTGTTCACCGGACGATTGGAATTGCGGCCCCTGGGAGACATCGACGACGACAGCGAAGGCGATCTTGAACGGCGCAAACAACCAGCCCTGGCCTTGGGCGGAGCCGTCGCCGCCAATTTCAACACCAACCGCCTAAGAGGCACCACGGGAACCACCTTCACAGGCGGAACAACGGACGATCTTCAAGCCGCCGCCGATGCCGTACTAAAATGGAGGGGGATTGGCATCCAAGCTGAATATCTCTGGAAACGCTCTTCAGTGAATGAGATTCGCTCCCAAAACGCGGACGGCGAACCCGTAACGGAATACACCCGATCGGGCCGGGGCTGGGTGCTTCAGCTTTCCTATGTGTTTAACCCGCCTATTGAAGTCGTTGGACGGCTTTCACGCTTATATGCGCCGGCCGGAACAGACCCAAGCTTTGAAAGCGAAGTGGAAAAGAAAGGGCAAGAGCTTGGGGCTGGACTCAACTATTACATCAACGGGCATCGCTTTAAGGTGCAAGCCGATTGGATCGCGAGAATGCCTTTACATTTTGCCTTTGCCAAGGCGGATCATCTGGTGCATGCCCAGGTCGATGTGACGTTTTAGAAGGGAGCAAGACCATGAACCTGAAGACTTTCGCAAAAACAGCCGCCCATCTTTCTCTTGTTCTTCTCGCTCTTGTTCTTCTCATCGCCTGTGGCAAAAAGGAATCCCCCGGCTCGGGGAATTCCTCGGCCGCCCCGGGCACAGCCCAAGAAATCACGCTGCTCAATGTTTCCTATGATCCCACCCGCGAACTGTACGACGACATCAACAAGGCTTTTTCGGCCCAATGGGAAGCAAAACATGGCACCAAAGTCACCATCAAAATGTCTCACGGCGGCTCGGGTAAACAAGCCCGGGCCGTTATCGACGGGCTCGAAGCGGATATTGTAACCCTCGCCTTGGCCTACGATGTGGACATGCTCCACCAAAAAGCCAAGCTCATTCCAGAAAACTGGCAATCCCGCTTGCCCAACAACAGCGCCCCCTATACCTCCACCATCGTCTTTGTCGTCCGAAAAGGCAATCCCAAGCAGATCCGCGACTGGGACGACCTCATCCGAAGCGGCGTTTCCGTCATTACACCCAACCCCAAAACCTCGGGCGGCGCCCGCTGGAATTACCTTGCCGCATGGGGATATGCGCTCCGCAAACCGGGAGGAAGCGAAGCATCGGCCAAAGCCTTTGTGGAAACCCTCTTCAAAAATGTGCCTGTCCTCGATTCAGGCGCCCGGGGATCGACCACCACCTTTGCCGAACGCGGCATCGGCGATGTCTTTATCGCATGGGAAAATGAAGCCCTTCTTCTACAAAGAGAAATTGGCCGCGATCGCTTTGAAATCATTGTGCCCAGCACCAGCATCCTCGCCGAGCCCCCCGTGGCCGTGGTCGATGCATTTGCGAAAAAGCACGGCACCCTCGAAGCGGCCGATGCCTATCTCCAGTTTCTCTATAGCGATGCCGGACAACAACTCGCCGCCAAGCATCACTACAGGCCCCGCTCACCCGAGCTTCTGGCTCAGTATTCCAAAGACTTTGCCCAAGTTCAGCTCTTTACCGTGGACGAAGTCTTTGGAGGCTGGGCCAAAGCCCAGCATATTCACTTCGATGACCAAGGCATCTTCGATCAAATCTACGAGGGGCGCAAATGAAACCCCAGCTCCAGCAACCCAAACCTTCAGCGCACAAAATACTGATTGTCGGCGGCGATCAGCCTGCCACCTTTGCCCGGACCCTGCGCGAACTGGGCGCCGAACTGGCCGGCCATTGGCGAGGACTTCAGACCTATGAAGTCCGCAAAATCCTACCGCTGGACGTAGATATCGTCTTTGTCATATGGGATCGGGTCAGCCATCCCCTGGCCAACAGCGTTCGATCCCAGGCGGACGCCCGGGGACTCCCCATCTATTTCTGCCGAACCAGTGGACATATCCGGCGCAAACTCAAAGAAATCTCTCCACCGGCAAACAATGGAGCCTAAGATGTTCATCCAGCGCCGTGTTATACCCGGCTTTACCCCCACACTTCTCTTTACCTGGGCCTACCTAGGCATCCTCTTTCTCATTCCCCTGGTGGGACTTTTGCTAAAAAGCACCACCCTTGGATGGAGCGCCTTCTGGACGACCGCATCATCGGCCCGCGCCCTTGCATCGTATCGCCTCAGTTTTGGCGCCGCCCTCGCAGCCGCCGGCATAAATGCCGTCTTTGGGCTACTTTTGGCATGGGTACTTGTCCGCTATCGCTTTCCGGGGCGAGCCTTCATGGATGCGATGATCGATCTCCCCTTTGCCCTTCCAACAGCGGTAGCGGGACTTGCCCTCACAGCCCTATACACCGAACAGGGCTGGATTGGCCGGCCTCTCCATGCCCTCGGCATTCGCATAGCCTTCACACCGCTTGGAATCATTGTCGCCCTCACCTTTATTGGCCTTCCATTTGTCGTGCGCACCGTCGAACCTATTCTTGAAAGCCTTGCCCCCGAACTTGAAGAAGCGGCCGCTGTCCTTGGAGCCAGGCGCCTATACACCTTTAGGCGCGTCATCTTTCCCGCTATTTTTCCAGCCCTTCTCACCGGCTCCACCCTAGCCTTTGCCCGCGCCGTCGGAGAATATGGCTCCATCGTCTTTATCTCCGGCAATATGCCCATGCGCACAGAAATCACACCCCTTCTTATCGTAACCAAGCTGGAGCAATACGACTACGTCGGCGCCACCACCCTGGCGGTCGTCATGCTTGCCTTCTCCTTTCTCTTGCTTCTGCTCGTCAATTTACTTCAGCGCTGGAGCCGGAACAGCCTTGGCTTCGAGACCAAAGAGGGCCAATAACATGCACTCATCCAACCATCCCGCGCGCACAGAAGCCCCATGGATACGCCGGCTCTTGATTCTTGGAGCGGCGCTCTTCTTGGGCATCTTTGTTTTCATGCCGCTTGTCATCGTCTTCAGCGAAGCCCTTGCCAAAGGGATAGAAGCCTACACCAGCGCGCTCAGCCGGCCCGACGCCGTAGCCTCCATCAAGCTCACCCTGTTGGTTGCGGCCATTGCCGTACCGCTCAACACGCTTTTTGGCCTCTGCGCGGCCTGGCTCCTCGCCAAATACCGCTTTCACGGCCGGACAGCGCTCATCACCCTCATCGACCTCCCCTTTAGCATCTCGCCGGTCATTGCCGGCCTTATGTTCGTCCTTCTATTTGGCCGCCAAGGCATACTGGGACCATGGCTTACAGAGCATGGCATCTCCATCATCTTTGCCGTACCTGGCATTGTACTGGCCACAGTATTTGTCACCTTCCCCTTTGTGGCCCGCGAAGTACTGCCCACGCTTCAGGCCCAAGGCACGGACGAAGAAGAAGCGGCGCTAACCTTGGGCGCCAATGGTTTCCAATCCTTTTGGAGAGTCACGCTACCCAAAATAAAATGGGCTCTTTTTTATGGCATTATTTTATGCAACGCCCGGAGCATGGGAGAATTTGGAGCCGTCTCCGTCGTATCGGGGCATATCCGGGGAATGACCAACACCATGCCCCTGCATGCGGAAATACTCTACAATGAATATGACTTTGTAGGGGCTTTTTCGGTGGCCTCGCTGCTTAGCATCCTGGGGCTCATCACCCTGACGGTAAAGAAAATAAGCGAGTGGAAAAGAGCCCGCGCATAAGGCTCTCTTTCCCCCAAGCCAAGGAAGACAATCCCTTGTCCCCAATCTCCTCAAACCTACAAAACCGACGAAACCTACGAAGACCTACGAATCGAGCGCCGCCCAACCACCGCCATCAGAGCGCCCAACGCCAACCACAGCCCTGGAATGCTCTTATCCTTCGGCATACCCGCCGCCCGGCATGCGCAGCCTCCTTCATCACCGCTATCATTGCCCCCCGAACTTGCCCCACCACTCGCCGAAGACGATGTGGACGATCCTGTCATACCACTGCTCGAAGAACCCGAGCTGGACGTCGCCCCGCTTGAACTCGTGGACGAACTGCCCATTCCGCCTCCCGTTCCGCCGCCGCCCGTTCCGCCGCCGCCCGTTCCGCCGCCGCCCGTTCCACCGCCGCCTGTCCCTCCGCCTCCCGTTCCTCCACCTCCCATTCCACCGCCGCCCGCTCCTCCAGCACCGCAATTGGCCATCCCAACATGCGAACAAAGACTGTTCACACATTGATCATCCGTACAAGGATTCCCATCATCGCAATCGGCCGCCGTCATACATCCCGTACAGCTCACATCCATCGCATCCACATCGCCGTTGCAATCGTTATCGATGCCATCCGAACAAGTGGGCGCCCCAGGCGGCCCTTCCAGCGTCGGAGATAAGGGCGTGCAGTTCTCCACACCCGACACACAAAGAGCGCTGGCCACACACGCCCCCTGACCACATGTGCCTGGCACATAATCCTCATCCATCAACCCATCGCAGTCATCATCCTGCCCATCGCAGGTCATATCCACGCCCCCCATGAATGTACACGCATACTCACACCCATTCCCAGCCTGCCCATCCAAATCCACATAACCAGCGTCGCACATCCCCACCCCGCATACCCCACCCATACAGCTCCCCGCCGCATTCGCCGGATTGCACAAAACACCGCATCCGCCGCAATTCATCGGATCATTGCCAAAACCTGTGTTGTCGTATTCACAGCCATTGCCCATCAAACCATCGCAGTTGCTATATCCAGCATCACAACTCGCCACCACACAGGCCCCGTTTGAACATGCATCCACCGCATGGGCAAGCTGGCATAGCTGCCCACAACCCCCGCAGTTCGCAGGATCGCTCCCAAAACCCGTGTTGTTGTATTCACAGCCGTCCCCAGGCAAACCATTGCAATCGCTATACCCGGCCATGCAAACGCCTATCTGACAGACGCCCCCCGTACACACCCCCGTCGCCTGCGCAGGACTGCACACCACTCCGCAACCACCGCAATTCGCCGGATCGTTTCCAAAACCCGTGTTGTTGTATTCACAACCGTCCCCGGGCAAACCATTGCAATCGCTCAACCCCAAGGGACAATTGCTCACCGTGCAAACACCGCTAAGACATACAAAACCCGCCGCGCATTGAACCCCGCATCCACCGCAATGCTGTTCATCCGTGGCAAAACCCATATCGTTGTATTCACAGCCGTCCCCAAGCAAACCATTGCAATCACTATATCCGGCATTGCATGTCCCCAACCCGCACACACCCCCAACGCATAGCCCGCTGGCATTCACCGGATTGCACAAAACACCGCATCCACCGCAATTCGCTTCGTCCACCCCAAAACCGGCATTGTCAAACTCACACCCATCCTGGGGAAGCCCATTGCAATCGCTATAGCCTTGCAGACAAGAAAGAACACACACGCCCCCAGCGCAGCCCGCCACCCCATTCGCCGACGGACATATATTGCCACATGCCCCGCAGTTCAGAACATCCGTCAACAGATCTTGAAGGGGATTTGGATCGCCCGGACAAATATCCAATCCATCGAGCACCCCGTCACCATCGCTGTCAATATCGTAGGTCGTGCTCGTTTGATTCGAATCCATGGCAAAGCCATTTAAACCCACTTTGTAGTTTAAGTGCGCCGTATTGGTATATGTACCCAGCGAACCAAAATTCACCGTCACGCTGACCGCGCCAAACTCATCATCCCCCAAATTGCCCAAATTCCACGTCACCTTACCCGCCGCATAGGTGCCCCCATTGGTCGCGCTCACAAACGAAGCCCCCGGCGGAAGCGTATCCGTCAACACCGCATTCAGCGCCACCGAAGGACCCGAATTCACATAGTTAATCGTAAAGGTCACCATCGGAGAAAGCGTAACCGAAGGCCCGCTCTTGGTCAGCGAAATGCTTGGAAACCCCGACTGACTCGCACACGCCGAATCAAACAATGAGTTTAAAAAGAGACGCACCCCCTGGGTCTTTGGATTGTTGGTAATAGGAACCGCGGTTGTATACTGATGACCCCCTAAATAGCTGACCTTTCCCAGGCTACCACACCCATCCGAAAAAGGAGGACAGGCCCCATCGAGATAACCCGTCATCCACAAATCCCATACACCCTCGGCGGAATTCGCCTCGGTAATCATGGTAATACCACCCGCCTTGTAGCTATCGCCCGCGGGAAGAGCATAAGCCGGCTCACTACCGCCCACCGTGGCAAAGGCACCATCGATTTGAGCAAAGGGCGAACTAAAGTTGTGGAACGCCACATTGGCGGGCTGAGCCTTAATCAAGTAACCGTTCGGCGTAAGAAAATGACCATAAGGGACAAGATTCTCAAACGCATTCACGGCTTGACATTCGGCAAAAAAGTGTGTCGGGTGCGTTAAGTACTGACGGACTTCGGCGACCACCTCGGGATTGGCAAGGGCGTTATTGACACCCCAGTGCATCGACATAAACTGACAATAAACTGGATCGCCATCCGCATCGAACAGCGCTCCATCCGCATGATTTTGCGTCGTAGGGCCGGAGACCTCAACCGGATCGAGCATATCCGGGCTGCCGTTGGGCCACGCCGGATCGAGCGTTGAATCGGGGATACCCGCGGCCTGAAGATAACCTCGCGCGATGCCCTGATTGCCATCGGCAAACATCGCCACCCTAGGCGCGACCACCAAATATTTAGCGACATCTCCATCGAAACTCGCGGTCGCCTCGTGAACCGCCGTCGTCGCATTGGCCATCTGCCAAGCATTAATAATCGGCAGCGCGGTCGCCGCATTCACCGAATCGATAACGAACGGCCCGCCCCGGTATCCATAGGCATTAATCACCGCATTGGTCTTGTGATCCTTCGCCGTCGCGACAAAGTCAACCGCTTGAAAACCCTTTCCAAACTTGATAACCCAGCGCACCGGAACACCATTGCGAAGAAGCTCATACACAAGCCCGTACGCCTTGAGCATCCCCGAATTTTGATAGGTCGTGTCCATCGGAATAATGAACGAACCGGCCTGAAATGTATCGGCGCGCGCCTGCGAAGCGCCGAACGCGACAAGAGCACCAAGAACAACCGAGACTGACCGCTTCATATGTCCTCCTTCGGCGCATGCTCCGATCCAAACGGCCGCCCAACGGAGTCACACCCAAAGAAATTTGTACCCAAAGAGGACGCCTTTTGAAAAGCCCAAAGTGAAAAAAACACCAAATACTTGAGCGGAGTCATTTAGGCATTTCATCGCGTCACAATCCGCCGCTAAGCTTCATCTTTCTGAAACGGGCCGTTTACCCTCACACCATGGAGCCCTCGCATGAAGCATTCTATTTGGATACTCGTCGCATTACTTGGCTGGCTAGGCTGTGGCGATGACACCGCCGAAAACCAAAACCCATGTCCACAAGGCATCTGCGGTGGAAGCAGCAGCTCCTCCACATCCAGCGGAAGCGGCTGCGCCGAAAGCTGGAGCTGCACCCCCTGGGCCAAAAACGCCGATGGCACCTATTCCCGAACCTGCAGCGACCAAAACCAATGCGGCACAAGCGCCCTCAAACCTGTTGAAGGACCGGTACCCCTCCCCGACCTGGATATGGATTTTTATAAATGCAATGTCGAACCCATCTTTGACCGTGGCTGCGCCATGATAGGCTGCCATGGCACCGAAGTGGGCCGGGCCTTTAAAATCTATGCCCGGGGACGCCTCCGCAACAATGAAAGCGTCTCCCAAGTCGCCTCCTGCCCCATAGGCCCGCAAACGGTCAACTTAGCGGAAGAAGGCAGCGGCACCGTCATGTGCGTAGGCTGGAGCCCCCACACCCCCACCGAATGGCAGCAGAACTACGACAACGCCCGCTCCTTTATGGTTGGCATACAAAACCCCGAGGACAGCGAACTCCTCGCCCAGCCTGTGATTGGCGGCAAAGCCCATGCCGGCGTCCACCTCTTTGCCAAGAGCGACACCGACTATCAAACCATCCTCAAATGGCTAAACGGAACCAAACTTGGCTCCGCCTGTGACCCCACCCCCAACTAAAGCACCAACCAGAAAGAGATCGATCATGAACACCAAGTTTTATTCCGTCGCAGCCGCTGCCGCAACATTCCTCGCCCCCACCCTTGCATTTGCCTGGGATGGCGTAGACCTCTGGTATGATTCCGCCACAGGAAAGATGGCCGGCGGAGGAGGCATTATTGGTACAGGCGCCGTGACAGATTACAACATCACATGCGCCCACTGCCATATCAAGGCGCCGAACAAGATTGACGCCAAATTTGAATTCACCCCCCCGATGGCGATGGTAGGGAACCAGCCGGTATACACCCCTGGACAAAGCTATCAAATCAACGTCTCGCTGGTAGGAGAGAGCCTAGGACTAAGCAACTGCGGCCAATACATGATGAACGCCAACAACGTGGGTGTTGCGGTCGAAGATGCCTCGGGAAAAATGGCTGGAGAACTGGCCTCGGACTCTGGGCAGACGGCCTCAAGCTGCAAAACAACTCCCCCGGCGCAACCCATACAAGGCACGACGGCGCTCTACGGCGACTGTCATGCGGCGGTGGGCACCGGAGCAGAAAACCTAAGCAATTGGAACTTCACCTGGACGGCACCCAAGGCAGGAGCGGGACCGCTCACACTCTATTACGGCGTCGTGGATGGGAATTGCGACATGACATCCTACAACGATGACGTAAAAGTGGGCACGATCAAGATGGGCGAAGCCATGGCATCACTTGGACCGAACCCGTCCAAATCTCCCTCGGCCTATGCGTTTAACGCGGCATCGCTGCTGGGACTGCTGCCGATTGCGGGATTGATTCTTTCGGTCTCGCGGGCATCGAGGCGGCGAACATAGCTTTTATCAAATCCCACACCCTCCCTGGGGATCACCCCGGCCCGCCCGCGGGAACATCCCGATCCCAATGGGTGTGGAACAGTTCTATTCCACCTCTCTATACCGATCCCAGTGGGATCGGCGCAAACCCGCCGGCGCGAAAGTCACACCCCGTGTGGTGTTCTCCAAGTTTGCATTGCAAGAGAGCCCCAACCCCAATGGGATCGGCATGGATTTGCTGTGCAAGAGAGTCCCAACCCCAATGGGATCGGCGCATTCCCGCGGGCGGGATTGGGGCGCAGCGCGTGCTTCTCGATCACTTGCTCCAATTGCCATCCTCACGCGCCCAAATCTCGGACCAAGATCCATGACCCTTCGGATACCCAATCGTCTCCAGAACGCGGCGGGCATGCAGGGTGATATCCCCTGACACCATCTCCATCCCAGAAGAATTCAGCTTTGCAACCAGCAAACGCAACAAGGGAATTCCTCGTTTATAATCGCCCACGAAGGGATGTTCATTGCCGGCCAACGCCTCCGCATGTTGGATAAAGCGCGAAAAAGCCTCTTGAATACGCTCGACCGGCCATGGGTCTGAACGCTGCGCGGTGCGCGGCCTAGCGAGCCAGAGCAGGGCCAGAATGGTTTCGTTGACGCCGTCTTCGCTTATGGGTTGCTCCAGCATGTCTTCTCAGCCCGCCGCCGCACTACCCGACCTTCCCGCCCTCGGGCGGCGTCTGCCCCGGCTCGGACCGCTTCCGCTTATAGGAAGGCCCGCTCATCCGTCGTGCGATCGACATCGAGCAAGCCCGCTGCCTGAAGAGCGCCCAGCGTATGGGCCAGCGCTTCAAGCATGGTTGGAGCGGTGCATTCGTCGTTGGCTATCATAAGGGCGGGCATAAAAAGCATTTACAGGGGCGTCAAGGAAAAAATGGGAGCGGGGAGGATTTTTTTGAGTGGACACCAGGCGCACATCCGCTCTTAAACCCTCGAAGCCACTCGGGAACATGGAATTTATTTTTGAAAAAAGCACGGATTCCGTGATCAAAACTCGTTGTGCCGGCCATTTAGCTTTGTAGAGGCTCCACGCGCGACAACAGCGCGGCGGCTCTGAAAGTGAGGCGTTATGATGGTACGGCATTTCACTCGTGTATGGACGCTCGCGTTGCTTACGATGGCCACCGCATGTAAAATTCAGCTTGAGCTTGGCGACGATCCCCAATCCGGTTCCCCCAGCAGTACATCTGGTCTTCCAGACCCCAATGGCCAAAACAACGGTTTGAATGAAACCCAACAGGCCCGAAAGGCTGAAGTCGATCGATATATTGCCGATGTGATCTACAAAGGGGGAACCGTACTCATGCCGCTTCCCCTATCTTCAGGCGATGTGATTGATCTGGTCGACAGAAATACACTGCCCCAGCTTCCCTATCCCCTTCCACCTCTACCTTTTGGCCCGGAGGCTTTTGCATTGCCCCAAGGCGCAGCCTTTGGCTTGACAGAGCTTGAGCAGATCCCCGATTATCTTTCGCTGGCTTCTACAGCGGCGCCTTTTCGACGCCCCAACTTCTGGCCCTATATCATGGGCGAAGCACCGGACGCCTCATCCATTGAAGATTATCTTCAGCGCTATCAAGAAGGAGGAGCGCCTTCAACGGCAAAAAGGCTTTATGCGGGCCTGGTCTCGATGGCACCCAACCGGGGCGTGTCGGGCTTGATGAATCAGTATCGCCCAGAGGTCCAGAACAACACCTTCAGCCTTATGGAATTCACTGTCTCCTGTCCGGCCGACGGCCCCAGACAGGAGTTGATCGGCATCGTAATCTCGGTTGATCGGTTTAATGCCTTTGGTCCAAATCGCCAAAAGTATCAGGATGGCGAAGCCCGTATGCATATTGAGTATGCGCGGATGGTGAATGGAAAGGTTCAATATGTGTGGGATGGCATGGATGGCCAATTCGTTGATAATCCTCTTCGCCTTCACCAGCCCGGTGAAATCGTGCCCGTCTCGGTGCTCAATGAAAGCATTGTGGAACATCTCGTAGCTATTTTTCAGGTGCCTTCAGGCGATTGGTGGCTTGCCTATAATGGCGACTTGCTCGGCTATTTTCCCGCGAAGTTATTTACAATGCTCAAGAGCGGCGCTTGCCGATCGGCCATGTATGGTGAAGTGCTGAATAGAACAAAACAGAACGCACCCCTGACCGAAATGGGCAGCGGCAAATTTAGCGAGGCGGGCTTGTTCCAAGCGGCCTACATCCGAAACCCGCTCTATTATGATCTTCAATGGTTTGCAAAAGAACCCAAGGATGAATTTCCGATGGATCCTTATGTGCCTCTTTGCTATAACCGAACCGCCTTGACTTACATCGGTGCGCCGACCTATAGCCGGGTTATGATTCTTGGAGGCCCCGGCAACAAAAACCCAGGATGCAAATGGCCATGAAAACCACATCGACTTCTATGCTCTCCGCAATGGGCTGCGCCTTGGGCTTGGCTCTGGGATGGGCAATGGCCTGTTCATCGAGCGATGAAGTGCCCGGAGGTGGACGCATCGCGCATCCTGTGGAACCCGGTCCTAAACCTTCGGCCTCTACCATCTCTCCCCAATCGCAAAGCGCAACACCCCTCCCCAGCGCGTCCGAATTACCCCCAGACCCCTATCTCTCTCCCATCGACAAAGCCATTGCAAACGACCATCCATCAAGGCCATGGTCAAAGAATGTACCAAAACGATCCTGCACCAAGGATGACGAATGCGGCGATGGGTTTTGTGATCGGGGACAGTGTGCGGCTATCTGGACGGGAGGGGAATCCTATGGACAAAAATGCGGAAGGGATGAGCCATGCGCCGCGGTCTATCTATGCATAGACAGCCGTTGCCGATCCTGCGTTGCCGACACCGAATGCGTCGATGAACCCGACAATCAAAATCCTAGGTGCAGCTCCGATCCCTTCGTGCCTGGAGCACGGGGCTGCCGGGGGGTTGCCGGGGGTGAAGGCAATGCCGTGCCCTCACCCTTCCGTTCAACGCCTCAGAAATAGCTTTCTTCGGCCCGCCGCCGCACTACCCAACCTTCCCGCCCTCGGGCGGCGTCTGCCCCGGCTCGGCCCGCTTCCGCTTATACCCCACATCCATAAAGAACGCCCGCACATAAACCTTATCCCGCGGAAAACGCTCCAACAACCTCTTCTCCAGCTTATAAAGCGCATCCGCCGCCGCCTTCACCCCGGCTTCCACTTTGTTGTCCAGCGTATCGCCCACCGAAAAGGCCGTTGCCCGAGCCTTGAAATTATCCTGCTGCCGCGTCGCACGGCCCGTCAAATCCGCTACCAAATCCGCCTTCCCCTGAAAGTCTGGGGCATATTGATGCTTGTCCACAATCGCCAGCACCAACGCCGGCTCCAGATGCCGCTCGGCATCGACCACTTCGGAGATATCCTCTCCATAAAGCTGATCGGCGGCATTCGCGGACAGCTCCAAAGCCACCCGCTTTTTGCCCTTGCGCACACCCCGATCCAGCACAGTATCGCCGATTTCGATGAAGCCTTGCGCGGGACGGCGCGAAAGCAGATTATGCTTTTCGAGGGCACTGTGGGCATCGAACAGACCATCGAATACCGGTTGAAGCGAAGCCCGTTCGGCTTCGAAGAAGGCCCGCTCATCCGTCGTGCGATCGACATCGAGCAAGCCCGCTGCCTGAAGGGCGCCCAGCGTATGGGCCAGAGCTTCAAGCATGGTTGGAGCGGTGCATTCGTCGTTGGCTATCATAAAGGTGGGCATAAAAAGCATTTGCAGGGGCGTCAAGAAAAAAATGGGAGCGGGGAGGATTTTTTTCATTGCAGCCCCCGCGCGGCCATGTTCTGGTCGGCGCGCCGCCGGATTCGCCAAATCCGCGCCTCGTTCGCCTGAAAGGCTGTTCTATGCCCGCTCGAATTGCGCTCTATGGCTCGGATATTCACTGTGCATGCGAAGGCGCCGAGGTCTATATTCGGCTCACGCCCGAACAGATGGCCCGCATGAAAAGATGGGCCGACGACTACCACAAGGCCCTTGAGAAAGAGCGTCTCGACGAATTCCCGCGCATCGGTCAAGAGATATTTCAATGGCTCGATCGCGAAGGCTGGGCCACCGCGTTTATGGAGGGCGTGGGCGCGCGCGAGCTGGAAATCGCCGCCGGCGATCCGCGTTCCCCCGAAGAATCGGCGCTGCTCAATATGCCTTGGGAGCTCTTGGCCGGGAAAGGCGACTATTTGGCGCTCGATCCCAATCGGCCTTATGTGGTCTACCGAAGCCTGAAGCGTTCCAAGGAAGCCAAAGCGGCAGAGGCCCGGCATGGGGATTTGGGCCTTTTGTTTATGGCGGCGGCGCCCCGGGGCCAGCATGAACTGGACTTTGAAGGGGAAGAGGCGGCCATTTTAGAGGCCACGCATACGCTTCCCCTGTGGCTTTGGGTAGAAGAAAGCGGCTCTGCGGAGTTTTTGGGGAGGCGCCTGGCCCTGGAGGGAGGCGCGGACGTGGTACATCTGTCTTGTCATGGGAATATAGAGCCGAAAACGCGAAGCCCCATCTTGCTCTTGGAGACCCCCGAAGGCTATCCAGACCCGTGCGAAGCCGGCAAACTGGCGGAGAGCCTGGGCGAAGAGAAACCGCTGCTATTGTTTTTATCGGCCTGCCGCACGGCTGAAAGCGCCGAGAGCACAAGCGACAAGACCCTAGTGGAATCGCTGGCCCAGCAAATGCTGCAGAGCGGCGTACCCAATGTGCTGGGATGGGACGGATCGGTGCGCGATCGGGATGCGACGGCCTTTGCGCGGGAATTCTATGAACAGTTAGCAAAACATCAGCGCATACCCTATGCGGCGGCGCAGGCCCGAAGGGAGCTCTTAAGGACGCATCTCGCGGATAAAGACAAAGGGCGGCACTGGCATTTAGCGCGGGTGTATATAGGTCCCCAAGGAGGAGGGCCATGTTCGAAGGCGAGCAAAGCCTTGAGAGAGACGCGCAAGGAAGGGGGCTACAAAGAATTCCTTGACAAGAAAGGCCAGCGGGTGCCTGTAGCCTCGGCGCGGGAATTTGTGGGAAGGCGAAGGGCGGCCCAGACCATATTGGGGGCATTTCGGGAAGGAAAGCACAGCGGCGTCCTTTTGTATGGGATGGGGAACTTGGGCAAATCCAGCTTGGCCGCCCGAGTGGCCAACCGGATGGCGAAGCATGGCCCGGTGGTGATTGTAGATCGCTATGATGCCCGGAGTATATGGACGGAACTGGTCAAAGCCCTGCCTCCTGGGGAGCGTGCTTCCTGGAAACAGAGCTATGAAGCCCTGATTCAGCAGAATGGAGCGGCCTTGGGGGATGCACTGGAGGACATGCTGGGAAAGGTATTTCATCAACATCCCATCTTGCTGGTGATCGACGATCTGGAGCAAGTGTTGGACAAGCCCAAGGCTGGGGAAAAGATCACCCCAGTAAAAGATGCGCCTGGGGAGAGGGATGTATGGAGACAAGCCTTGGGGGCGGTTTTGGGAGCATTTGAGGCCAAGCGGGGAAATGCCTCGAAGCTTTTGATCACGAGCCGCTATGATTTTGAGTTGCCGGATGGGCGGGGAGGCGACAAAACCAAAGATTTGAAGCGGATACCGCTTACACCGATGGAGGGAAGGGAGCGCATCAAGCAATGGAGGGCGGCGGCGCGGGTGGCCCGGCAGGAGGCGGAGAAAGACAAGGGCGAGCGGGTGGCGCTGGTGGAGCGGATTTTGGGGGTAGCCGGGGGCAATCCGGGTTTGCAGCAGATTTTATGCAAACCGGTGTTGACTGGGGAGATGGAGACGGCGCTGCGGGCGGTGGAGGCGGTGGAGGGATTTAGGGCGACGGGGCAAGTCCCGAAGGATGAGAATGCGGCGCAGGAATTTTTTAGGCGGGTATCGTTTGAGGCATATCGGGAAGCGCTAAATCGGCCGCAGCGGGTGCAACTGAAAGCGGGCACTTTGTTTATGGAGGGCTTGCCCGTACCCCTGGAGGCAATGGAGCGGGTGGGCAAAGCCTATGGGGTGGGCGATCCGGCGGGAGCGATCGAGCGATTGATGGGCCTGGGATTGATGGATGGGTGGGCAGAAGGGGAAGAGATTGGATGGGCGGCGGTCAATCCGCTGGCGAGGGGGATGGAGGGGGTGCTGGCCGAAGACGAGCGGAAGACATTGGCCAAAATGGCGCTGGAACCGGTGGTGAAAGCGTGGAGGAATGAGAAGGGGAAGTTTCCCTGGGATGAACGAGGGGAACAGGCGGCGAGGCTGGCCTTGCTGGGCGGGGCGGAGGCGGAGGTGCTGGATGAGGCGGCTGTTGCGGGTGGCGCTTTCCTGTTTGTGGTCCAGCACAATCCCCGAGAGGCGCTACAGATCATGGGAGAGGCGCTGAGCCAATTGGAGACCATGGGCGCAAGGCCATCGGCGCCGTTGTTGAGAGTGGCAGCCCTTTGCTCGGAGCGGCTGGGGGAAGTGGGACTTCGGGTGCGATGGTTAAAGCAAGGCATGGAGCTCTATCAGGAGGATCCTGTGGAGAGGGCCATGTTTGCGGTGGAGCATGCCGAGGCCACGCTGGCCCAGGAGGGACCGGACAAGGCGGAGGCGGTGCTGCGTGAGGCGGCGGAGGTCTTTGAGAAAGCGGGGGATGTGCATCGGCGCGCTGTCACCTTGGGCAAAGTCGCCGATATTTTACAGGCACGAGGTCAGTTGGACGAGGCTTTGCGCATACGGCAACAAGAACAGCTTCCTGTCTTCGAGAAGCTGGGGAATGTGCGCTCGCGCGCCGTCACCTGGGGCAAAGTCGCCGATATTTTACAGGCACGAGGTCAGTTGGACGAGGCTTTGCGC
>CAZICM010000015.1:0-1052 GCA_964537685.1 uncultured Polyangiaceae bacterium | reverse complement strand
ATCCTTCAAGAAGAGGTGCAACCTGCCTTCGAGAAGCTGGGGCATGTGCACGAGCGCGCTGTCACCTTGGGCAAAGTCGCCGATATCTTAAAGGCACGAGGTCAGTTGGACGAGGCTTTGCGCATCCACATCGAAGAGCGCTTGCCCATTGCCCTTCAACAGCAGGATATCGATAGCCTGGCCCATATTCGCCTCTGCTGCGCCGAGATCCGCCTGAAGCGAGGAGGGCTGGCCCAAGGCGAGGCCCAGGTGATCTATGATGAACTGGACGAAAGCTTTTCATTATTCACGCGGCTCGGACGCCCGGATGGAATTGCTGCCGCTGGGCACTTGTTGGCTCAAATCCTTGCCATGGCCGGTCATCCTGAACAAGCCCTGGAAGTTCTCGACGCCTCCATCGCCGCCTGCGAACTGCTTCAGTGGACCGAACTAGCCTCCCAGATCCGCGAGCTCCAAACGAAGATCCGCGCCCAAATCCCCTAAGGCCACCCCACCGTGACACCCGCGCAGCCGTCCGAAACACCAAACGATGAACACATCCCCTAAACGGCCACCGCGCATCAAGATACAGCGCCTCCTGGCAGGAACTCTTACGATCGGCGTCCTATCCTGTGCCTCGCTCAATATAGCGCGATACCTCCTTCCCCTTCTTCCTCTGACGATTGGAGCTTGTTCCCCCAAGTTTGTCGATATCGAGACCAACACGGCTCCAAAATCCCCCCACAAAGGAGGCATTGCCGAGTTCCGCCTCATCTCCTACAACGGGGAAGATCTAAAAGCGCGCGTCCTCCTGGGGGCAACGCAAGAACCCTTGCCGATGGATGCCCGAATGATGGAGTACATCTATGTTGAGCTGAGGGAGCTCCGGGAATGCGGAAAGGAGAAGCTGCTTTCCTATTATCATTTTGATATCGTGTATCCGCCGATCCGGGAAGATCAACAGATTACCATTCAACCCGGTTATTGAATAGCTTTGCTCAGCCCGCCGCACTACCCGACCTTCCCGCCCTCGGGCGGCGTCTGCCCCGGCTCGGCCCGCTTCCGCTTATACC
>CAZICM010000014.1:0-191259 GCA_964537685.1 uncultured Polyangiaceae bacterium | reverse complement strand
TGGTTTCTTGATCTGGACCGCTCGGTAAAATGGCCACAGCGGCGCCAGTGCGCACGGCTTCGGTGGTTTTTACTTCAAGCAGCTCGTCGGTGGAAAAGCACCAATCCTCGGCAAAGACCAGGGCCAAATCCTGAGCGGCCGGCCCTTGAAGAAAGAGATGAGTATCGCGAAACGCAAAGCCTTTTGCGCGCCTTCGGAAACGGCCAATCCCGCGCTTGCCCGAATACCGGTCGCCTACATTCATTCCGCCGGTAAAGGCGCGTTCACCGTCAATTACAATGATTTTGCGGTGATTGCGAAGATGCACGGCCCATCTGCGGCGCAGCGGATTGACGGGAAGAAATGCAACGGCGCGGCCTCCTGCTTTTTCAATGGCGAAAAGAAGCTCGTCGTCGATTCCCGATGAGCCCACGGCATCGTAGAGAAGTTTCACTTGAATGCCGGCCCGCGCGCGCGCCGCGAGCAATTCTAAAAATCGCCGGCCCGTACCGTCGTTTTCAATAATATAGTATTCAGCCCATATACTTTTTTTTGCCTGAAGCAACTCTTTTTCAATTCGTTCGAATGCGATATGATTGTCCGTGAGCAATTCGAGTTTATTTCCGCAGGTAGGCATGAGTCCGCTGAGACGGCTGCTCAGGGATAAGAGCGATTTCATCGGCGAAGGCAGCGCCGCAATTTCAGCAGGGCCGAGTTCTGAAATAAATACATTGGTATGGGAGTCTCTTACTTTCGATTTTGCGGCCCATTTTACGCGGCGGGTGCGGCGCACCCTCGGTTCGGCGAGCAGAAAATAAGCCACGGCTCCGACGGCGGGAAGCGCCAAAATGGCGAAGATCCAAGTGAGGGTGCTGGCAAAGCCACGCCTCCGCAGCATGGCTAAGGAAATGGCCGCGATGTCGAGCAGCGTGGCAAATGCCGCCAGTGCAATCGATAGAATTGGATCAAGCGTGAAGAATAGACTCAAATTCTGTCCCTTTTAAATCAATGATATTGCTGTGTCCATGAGCCCCGTTCTTCTGTGCAGCCGCTGCGGTTCCGAGCAAAGACCCAATGCGCGCTTTTGTTCTTCGTGCGGCAAAGAGCAGGCTTTTAATGATCCGACTTTGGTCGCCAATACAGAGCCGGCGGCCCGCGGTGGCAGTGATAAGGCTTCACTGCCCCTTCCTCCTCTGAGGCTTCTTCCGGGAACGCTGCTTTCGGGCGTTTATGCCATTGAAGGCGTCTTGGGGGAAGGCGGTATGGGCGTTGTGTACCGCGCGCGGGATCAAAAGCTAAATCGAACCGTCGCCCTGAAATGCCTGCACACCAATCTTTCAGGCGATGCCGAGGTGCGAAGGCGTTTTGCGCGTGAGGCCAAGGTGCTGCGGGCGTGGAGCCACGAATATGGAGTCGCCGTTTACGATTTTATTGAGCACGCGCATTTGCTCGCGATTGTGATGGAGCATGTGGACGGCAATAGCCTGCTTGCGCATCTCGAGAAATGGCGGGGCGGTATGCCATTCAAGGAAATTGTGAGCATATTCGGCGGTGTGCTCGATGCCATGGATGATGCGCATAAAAACGGTATCATTCACCGCGATTTAAAGCCTGAAAACATTCTCGTGGAAGAGCGGTCGCGGGGCAGGCTTACGCCAAAAATCGTCGATTTTGGCATTGCAAAGATTTTCGAGGGAACGACGTATACGGTGACGGGCGCCTTCCTGGGCACCTGCCGTTATATGTCGCCCGAACAGGTGCAGAAGCCCGAAATGGCCGATCACCGCTCGGATATTTATTCGCTGGGCGTGACGCTGTACCAGCTTTGCACGGGGCGAGTGCCCTTTGACGATGGCAATCATTTCGCGCTGATGATGGCGCATATTTCTCAAAAACCGCCCCTGCCCTCTTCGTTTCGGCCTCAATTGCCAAAACCTTTGGAAGAGCTGATTTTGGATGCGCTCGCTAAAGATCCAAAGGCGCGGCCTCAGACCTGCGCCGAATTCAAGCGGCGTTTGGTGGAGTCGGTGGGCGAGGAGGTTTCGGCGGGCGCCGCGTCGATTTCCTTGGCTCCTGAACGCCCATTGCCCGAAGTGATTCATGACACCGATGGTTTTGAAATGGTGCTTATTCCAGAGGGGCCATTTCAAATGGGGCCCAGCCGAAGAACGGTGCATCTGGACGGGTTCTATTTGGATCGGACACCGGTAACGAATCTTCAATTCAAGGCTTTTTTGCAGGTGACCGGTTATAAGCCTACGGATCACGGCGCGGGACGATTTTTAGCGCATTGGCCTAGAGGTTCAATTCCGAACGGATTTGAGCATCATCCTGTTGTATTTATTTCGTGGTTCGATGCCAGGGCCTATGCGAATTGGGCGGGCAAGCGGCTGCCGACCGAAGCCGAATGGGAAAAGGCGGCGCGGGGCGTCGACGGCCGCAAATATCCTTGGGGAAAAACCGATCCCACGCCGTCGCGCGCGAATTTTGGCGGAAAGCATAAGGGCACCATTGCCGTGGGTTCGTGTCCAACAGGTGTTTCTCCTTTTGGTGTGCACGATCTCGCGGGCAATGTGTGGGAATGGTGTGACGATGCTGATGATCCACAATTTTATTTAAATGGTCCGGCGCATAATCCTCACAATACAGCCAGATTGGATAGAACCTGTTTCGTTATGAGAGGCGGCTCTTGGATGTATGGAGCTCAAACACTGCGGACGTACTCGAGAACCAGCTTTGAGCCCCATTACCGTTTCGCCGACGGCGGGTTTAGGTGCGCGCGTTCAGTCAGATAGGAATGTTCCCGGCCAAAATATGAGAGATTGATCCGTTGCACTGTGAAGCCTGATTCATCATCGAACCCGCTCCCAGGGGAGGGCGATGTTATCGCGGGACGTTTCGAGCTGCTCATGCGCGCGGGCGAGGGCGGTATGGGGGTTGTGTTCCGCGCGCGCGATAGAGAAACAGATCAGGTTGTCGCGCTGAAGCTGACGCAGACTGAATCGCCTGAGCAAGTGAAATGGCTCGAGCGGGAGGCTTTTGTACTGAGCTCGCTCAGCCATAGCGCGATTCCTTTCTTCGTGGATTGGGGGCGCTCGGAATCGGGACGGCTCTATCTGGCGATGGAGTGGGTGCAGGGCGAGGAGCTGTCCACACGGCTTTCGATGCGAGTGCTGTCGATTGAGGACATCGCGGTCATTGGCCTTCAGATCGCCGAGGCGCTGATTGAGGTGCACGAGAGCCGGCTGGTGCACCGCGATCTGAAGCCGTCGAATATTTTGCTCGCGGGCGGCAATGTGAGGCGGTTGAAGATTTTGGATTTCGGAATTGCCTGCTACGCCGATGATATTGATGAACAATTGAGGACTGGTCCGCTTGGAACACCCTTCTATATGGCTCCAGAGCAGGCGAAGGGCGATGTGCACGTCGATATGCGTGCCGATCTGTATTCATTGGGTTGCATTCTTTTTGAATGCCTTACGGGGAAGCCTCCTTTCGTCGCGGCAAGCCCTCTTGCTGTATTGGCGAAGGCGATTTTTGAAACGCCGATTGCGCCTGGAGAGATGCGTCCGGGCGTGCCCGCATTTTTGGATGCGCTGGTGCTGTCGCTGCTCGAAAAAGATCCCAACCATAGGCCGCCGTCGGCGTTTTCAGTGGCCGAGGAGCTTCAAGCCTTTATTGCAAATCCTCAGGGCAAATCCGTCCCGCGCTGGTCGAGCAGGCATACGCTGACGCGCGATGAACGCAGGCTGGTGAGTGTCGTTCTGGCAACAGAATCCTCTGGAGATGCCGAGCATTCGCTGGCGCATGTGTCGATGGATGCGGACAGGACACTGGATGCTCAGCCTACGCTGGCGAGGCCGCTGAAGGAGCTTCGGCAAATCGCCGCGGCGCATGGAGCGCTTCTGGAAGTTTTGCGCGATGGTTCGATGGCGGCTGCTCTTTCAGGAGCGCTATCCCCGTCGGAAGGAGCTATTTCAGCGGCGAATCTCGCACTTGAAATGCATGCGCTGGTGCCCGAGGCGCGCGTGGCGCTGGTGACGGCGTGGGAAGTGTTCAAAGGCGCGGTGCCTGTTGGGCAAGTGATCGATCGCGCGGCCGCGGTGCTGGCGCAGAGCATGAAAGAAGCACCGGCGAAGTGTGTGGTCGTCGATGGGATGACCGCATCTTTGCTGAGCGAGCGTTTTACGCTGTCGGCCAGCGGATCGATGCTGCGCTTGGAAGGCGAGAAAGCAAGCGTTTCAGAGCAGCGGCTGTTTATGGGTAGAGTCACGCCCTGTGTCGGCCGGAATCAAGAGCTGGGTGTGCTGCACGACGCCTTCGATGCATGTGCATCCGCGAGAATGGCCAAGGCGATGCTGATGATGGCGGGTCCCGGATTTGGCAAGTCACGCCTGCGGGACGAGTTTTTGCAGGATGTCGCGCGCGCTCACCGGGACACGGAGATCTGGATCGCGAGGGGCGATCCGATGCGGCAAAAAGCGGCATTTGGATTGCTTGTGCAGTTTGTGGTGAGGGCTGCCTCGCTGGTGGTGGGCGAGCCCGCGGAGGCGACGCAGGCGAAGCTGTCGATGCGTGTTTCGCGCCATGTGGAGAGCGCAAAGCAGGAGCGTGTGACGATGTTCTTGGCGGAGCTCGTGGGAGCGCCGTTTTCGCAGAAGAGCGATATGCAGCTTGAATCGGCGAGGCAGGATTCGATGCTGATGGGCGATCAGATCCGGCGCGCGTGGCTCGACTTTTTGGAGGCCGAATGCAAGGCGCATACGGTGCTTTTGGTGCTGGAGGATTTGCACTGGGGCGATGTGCCGACGGTGGACACGATAGATGCATCGCTTCGGCTTTTTTCGGACAAAGCGCTGTTTGTGCTGGCGCTTGGGCGGCCCGAGGTGACGGAAGAGTTTCCTGCGATTTGGCAGGAGCACAAGCTCGAGAAGCTGACGCTGGAGCCTTTGCCCAAGGAGGCATGCACGGAGTTGGTGAATGAGGTTTTGGGGGCGTCGATTTCGGAGGACGCTAAGCGGGCGCTGATCGAGCGAGCGAATGGAAACGCTTTTTTTCTAGAAGAATTGATGCGTGCGACGGCCGATGGGCGGGGCGACAATGTGCCCGACACGGTGCTGGGCATCATGGCGGCGAGGCTGGTCGCGCTGGACCCGGATACGCGGCGCATACTGCGGGCGGGAAGTATTTTTGGGGCGACGTTTTGGCGGGGCGCGGTGCTTGCGATGGTGGGGCTGGACGCGCATACGCGGCGCATCGACGACTTCATGGAGATGCTCGAGAAGAACGAATGGATTTCTCAGCGCACGCCGGCGAAGTATTTGGGTGAGACGGAATATGTGTTTAGGCACGCGCTGATCCGGGATGCGGCCTATGAGATGCTGACGGCTGAGGACAGGCAGCTTGGGCATCGTTTGGCGGGCGAGTGGCTGGAGCGTTCGGGCGAAACGGACGCGATGACGCTTGCGGAGCATTTCGATCGGAGCGGCGAGCGGAAACAGGCGGCGTATTGGTATGGGGAGGCGGGGAGGCAGGCGCTGCAGGGCAATGATTTAAAAGGCGCGATAGCCCGCGCAAACAAATCGATTGAAATGGGAGCGGAAGGGGAGCTGTTAGGGCAGCAGTATTTGACGCAGGCGGAGTCGGAGAGGTGGGCGGGGAATTTTGTGGATGCGGCGAAGCTTGCGCAGAAGGCGCTGGAGCTATTTCCAAAGGCGAGCGAGGCGTGGTTTGAGGCGGCGCGGGAGGCGTTGGCATCGATGGTGGATCCTCAAAGCCAGGAGCGTCTGTTTGCCATGGCGGATACGCTGAAAGAATTGTGGAATCAAAGCGATCGAATTGGAACGGCGCAGTTAGGAGCATCGGTTTGGGCTGCCATTCAATTGTATGCGAGTGCTCAGCACGCCCGGGGCGAGGAGTTATTTATTGAAATTGAAAAGGTTGAGTATCAATTTGATGAAAATGTACCGGCGAAGGCGGCCATTTTGATGGTGAAGGGGTTTCGGGAGGGGTATGTGACGGGGGATACGAGTGCCTGCGGGGAGTATTTGAAGGATGCCGCTGAAAGGTTTGAGCAATGCGGCGATGTGCGAAGCGCGTGCCACATGAGACTCAATTTGGGTCACGTCTATAGCGAACTGGGATTATTTAGTGAAACTATTATTCTTATGGAAGATCAGAAACGGGGTGCACTTCATCTTGGGCTTAAACATCTCGAAGTCGCTGCCGAAATGCATTTGGGAAAATCATATATGTATTTGGGCCAGGCGGACCAGGCCACGATATCCCTGAGCAAAGCCATCCGAGAGCATCGCTTACAAGGTGTACCTCGCCTTGAAGGGGCGGCCCTAACCTATCTGGCCCGCGTATATCAGCGCTCAGGAAAAGTGCATGAGGCTGAAATGATTGCTGAAAAGGCCATTGCCTCCTTGAATGATGTGCCAACACTCTTGCCAGTCGCGCTCTCTGTGCTGTCTGGAATCTTGCTGGATAAAGGAGATCGAATTCACGCTTTGGAAATCGCCGCCCGTGCCTTCGAAGCCTGTGAGCATGTGGAAGAAGGCCAGGGACTAATCCGGCTGAAGTATGCGGAAGCCTTAAACGCTTGCAATCAATTGGATAAGGCAAAAGAGGTTATCTTCGAAGCTGAAAAACAGCTTGTTAAACAGGCGAGCCTGATAAAAAAGATGGAGTGGAGACAAGTTTTTCTTGAAAATATCGAGGAAAACGCCAGAATTTTTGCGCTGTCTAAGCAATATCGCGATAAAGAGATATAGCTACTGAAGATATGTCGTTATGGCCTGTGGATTGCTTCCACAGGAGGGGTATGCGCCAATTCCAAGGAGATTGGTATCACAAACATCGCGGCAATCGCCCACAATTTGGATCATACCGCATGGCGTGATTACCTCATCTTCGAGGTGTCCCGCCGCGCAGTCCCGCATTCGAGACCTAGAGAAGTCTATATTGGAACCAATGTGGCATGCGTAGAGAGCAGGCGTCGACGCGAATAGATTGCCCCAAAAGGCACCTTCGCGGGTGGGATAGGCGAGTTGCTCGGTCAATCCAGCGGAGAGATTGCTATGCGGACCCCGCATTGAAATGGTGACCGATACTCCATAGTAGTTCGCCCGCGAAGCTAAGCATGCAGATACCCAGGCTTTTTCCGTGTCGCTCAGGGGTCCGTCTTCCCATCCCGTGGCAAGGCCCAGTTCGCCCTCATAATTTTCAGAGTGTTGGCTCTGATCCGATCCGGTCCATGAAAAGCTAAAGGATTGGTTGGGAGCAAATGCGCACGAGACAGCATACTTCAGGAAGCTCCTCGATAGATCTCCCGCAGGTCCCGGATCTGTGATTGCAGTCTGGGACGCCTGGGATAGCGATGTAAATGTGAGCGCATTCGGCACAAGTGCATTGGGTACCAATGCGTTTGGAACAAGCGCATTAGGCACAAGCGCATTAGGTACCAAAGCATTCTGTGCAACATAGGCATCTTCGGCCACGCCAATCGCCTCGTCACCACCCGGTGCTCCCACCGCGCATCCCATTCCAAACATTGACGATATTAAACAAGCTATCCCTGTGCGTTTCATCTGTCGGCTCCTTGTTACTGACAACGGTGCTGCAATGAATGCTGAACTGCGTGCATGTATTCCGTCCCTCTTGAAGATGATTCCAGTGCACTACAAACTCGCTGAAATCATGAACGCACTCCGCATGACCTCTCTCTTGAAAATCATGTGGGCCTCCTCCATACAAGCTCCCATAAGATGGGTTTCCTCTACCCCCAACGATACCCCCCTATCTCCTTCGCAATTCACGTTCCATAAGGAGTTATCCGCTTAATTCTATTTCGCCATCACTCCACCATCCTCGATCTATCAATGAAACTGCGTTTGCTTGGGCTCAAGGGAAGATACCTAGAAACGCAAGGACAATTACAGTAGGCGCCGATCGCGGGAGGCTCGTAAATTTATATGGACTGCGGTTCTTTTTGCTTTATTTTTTTTGATATTCCCCTACACTGCGCGCGCCCTTGCAAGCCGCGTCTTTCATTGTTGAACGGGCATCACGATGTACGCCGTTAAAGAGATTTTTTTTACGCTGCAGGGCGAGGGGGCGCAGGCAGGAAGGCCGGCTGTTTTTTGCCGCTTTGCGGGCTGCAATTTGTGGTCGGGCCGCGAAGAAGACAGAAATCAGGCGATTTGTAGGTTCTGCGATACCGATTTCGTCGGCACAAACGGTCCAGGCGGCGGGAAATTTCATTCGGCCGAGGAGCTTGCGAGGGAAATTTTATCGCATTGGCCTTCATTTCAATTAAATTTAGATAAAAAGATTAGGCCCTTTGTGGTGATGACGGGCGGGGAGCCTTTGCTTCAATTGGATGAGGCTTTGATTGAGGCGCTGCATGGGCATTTTTTTGAGATTGCCGTGGAATCCAATGGGACAGTTTTGCCTCCGAAGGGAATTGATTGGCTGTGCATCAGTCCGAAGGCGAATAGCGAGCTTGTGGTGAAGGCGGGTCATGAGCTGAAGCTGGTGTTTCCGCAGGAGGGGGCGGAGCCGCATTTGTTTGAGCATTTGGCGTTCGAGCGATTTTTTTTGCAGCCGATGGATGGGCTGTTAAAGGCCAAAAATACACGGCTTTGTGTGCAGTATTGTCTTTCGCATCCGCGCTGGAGGCTGAGCGTGCAGACGCACAAAATGCTGGGAATCCCTTAGAGGCGAAGCCGTCCCTTAGGGCCAGAGCAAGCCAAGATGCAGCTCCACATCCTCAAAAGGTGCGGCGCGCACAACATCGTTTTCTTCATGCACTGCAATCCGCATCCAAATGGCGCCGGCGAGCTGAAATACCTCAAGCAGCCTCGCTTCAGGGTCGAGAAGCCATGCATACGGCACGGTGTGGTGGGCGTACCGAGTCATTTTTCGCACGCGGTCGTGGCGCTGGGTCGACGGACTTATAACCTCGCAAATCCAATCAGGAACCACGCTTATGTAGGGTTCACGCGGAAGTTCTTGCATGCGTGCGCGCCGCCATCCAGCGATGTCAGGAACGAGGATGTCGGCTCCCAGATGGAGTTCCGGCTCCACAATGATCCGCCAGCCGCCTGGTCCACCGTCGCCAAAGCCAAAGCGCGCATTTGACCACGTAGAGAGATTCGTGCAGGCCACCGCATGCTGGGGTGCAGGCCGAGGCATGGTGTGAAGTTCGCCGTCAATGATTTCGCCGACAACATTCGGCGGCAGCGCTTCGATGTCCGCGTAGGTTGCAATGCGTTTCGCGGCTTCTCCCATGCTTTGACGCCTGGCATGAATGCTTGCGTGAAATGAATCCACGGGGCGTTTGCGCGTTGCTCCGCCGTGGAAGCGTATGGCTTTGTGCCCAGGGGCAGAATCGAACTGCCCACACGAGGATTTTCAGTCCTCTGCTCTACCAACTGAGCTACCTGGGCGATCTTTGTGGGACGGCGATCGGTGCGATTTGCTGAAGGCCGTCAGCGCAAAGATTTCAGGTTGAGAAGCTTGAGCCTTCCGGTGTGTTGTCCGAAGAGCCCGATGTCTTGTCAACGTGCGGCGCACCATAATCGCAAATGGGCCGGCCACGCAATATGTGTGTGATGCCGATGTGTTGGATGGCTGTTTTCAGCGGCTTTGGCGGCTGAGGTAGGCCGCGGCGCGGCTCAGCCATGAGGCTCGGATGAGTACGGCAAAGAAGACGGCGCTCTGGGTGACGAGGGCCGCGATGATGGTGCGATGCGGGCTTTGTTCAGGCTGTGGCCATGTGATGAGCGCGGCCGAAAGTAGAAGAATGAACGATAAGAGGGCTCGGTAGGTGTAGGCCCAGAATAGGGGGGCGGGGTTTCGTTGGAAGGCGGCGATGGCGCGCGATGCCGATGTGTAGAAGCCATGGGCGTCGGCGATGGCAAAGATGCGGGCGAGGTCGTGGATGACCGAGATGGCGCTGTGGGCGAGGAGGGCTGCGACGATGAGTGCAATGCGCAGTTGATCGGCTGTTTTGTAGGTGATTGTGAATAGGGAGAGGACTTGTTCGCCGATGAGGAGCACGAGGCCGCACAGGGAGGTTTGAAGGAGAAGTGCGGTGCCCCAGAGGAGCGTGAGCGTGGGTATCGAGGATGTGGCGCGGGTGAGGACGGTGCGGAGGGGAAGCGGGCGCTGTTGAATGAAGGAGGTGATGAGGCAGGCGAAGGGAAAGAGGCCAAGCAGGGCGAGGAGGATGGCGGCGAGTGAGCTTTGTAGGATGTATGCGGTGATGAGGCTTCGCATGAGGCGGTAGAGGTCGGCCCATAGGAGCGCGCCGGGCTGGATGAGTTGACCTGCGGGATTGGGGAAGGCGGAGAGGTGGCCGGAGATCCACAGCGAAGGCGGCAGGGCGAGGATCGATGCGGCAAGGGCGCGGTGAGCGTAGAGGAGCGCTATCCACTTGAGGCGGCGGGTGAGGTTCGGCGGCTCGCCGCGAAGGGACGATAAGCCCCAGTCGTCAAGCTTAGAGCCGCTGTCGTTCATGGAGAGATCAAGTGCATCAAGAGTTCTGCCGCAAAGGTGAATCGTTCTAAAACAGCCGGCGATAGGGCTTGGGGCGAACGGGATGCGGCGTTGTTCAGCAGGTTGTCGTCGAGCAGGATGCGCCTCTCGGGGTCGACAACGATGTGCTGCAGGGGCGTTGGGCCGGGATAGGGGATGTCGATGCTGGGTGTGCTCGCGTCCCACCGGACCCGGGTGATTTGGCCGTCTTGTCCGATAAGGTGAATATCTACGGGCAATTCGATCGTGCCATTACGAATAATGCGTGCAGAGCCATTGTTTGTTGAAGAAATAAATTCAGCTAAATAGTCAACCCATCCGTTTTCATAGATTCCGGCATGAAGGGCTTTGGCGGCGGGCGGGCCGAGTTCGCTGGCAAGCGTGCGCTCGAGATCGGCGGGGCCTGGATGGGCGAAGCGATGGAGGCGGGCGTAGGTGCCGAGGGCGCGGCGCATAGAATCCATGCCGTATGCGCCTCCGATGGATAAAAGGAGGATGGCCGTGCGCGAATAGGCGAGGGCTGCGTAGCTCTGGGCGTCTTCGAAGGCGGATGCGGGGCGGGCTATGGGAGCTGTGCGGGGAGCGTCCGTCGCGCGGTAGCGGTGAACGGCGGCGAGGCTGAGGGAGGTGTTGCGCAGGGAAATCGATGCGGATGCGTTCGGATAACGGGCTTCGAGCGCGTCGATTTCGGCGAAAGTGCTCAGGCCCTCGTCGAGAAATGGATGGAGGTGTTCGTTGGTCGCGACGATGCCGTAAAACCATTGATGGGCAAGCTCATGAAGGGTGACGGACTCGAGAAAACGGCCTCCTGTCCAGGGGAGATACCAGTTACCGCCTGTCGTGATGAGGGTTGGGTATTCCATTCCGCCCGCTGCGGGAGCCCATTCGGGAGGATGGACGATCGTAAGGGTTTTGTAGGGATATGCGCCGTAGGCGCGGGCAAAGTAGTCGAGTCCAAAGCGCGCTGTTTCAAGTTCGATTTGCGCGCTGCCTTCGAGACCTTTGGGAAAGAGGCAGCGAATGGAAATGCCTTCGAGCGTGACCATTGTTTTTTCGGCGAAGTCTTCCCAGGCTGTGAATGCAAAGTCGACAATGCGCTGTTCTTCAAAGGTGTGGAGAGTTCGATCGCCGCGTTGAGTCTCACCCGTTTTGCGGCCAACAGCTCCAACTACGAAGCGCTGGGGTAGATCGATGGCGACTTTGTAGGAGCCGAAATCGGCATAAAATTCCGAGTAACGGTGAAAGGGAAAGTGTTCAAAGCGGCCTTCGGGCAATAGAAGCGCGAGCTTGGGAAACCATTGCGCGACCATGAAGAAGCGGTGGGCGTAGCCCGTGCGCAGCGATAGCCAGGGTAGTGTCGTTGTGAAGCGGATATCGATGGTGATGCGTTCGCCGGGCTGGACAGCGCGGGAAAGAGGCACGCGGATATCGGTCTGATCGTCGGGATCGCCCGGTGTTGTTGCGTCTTTCGGCCAAAGCTCTTCTCCCATTTCGCGGATGAAGAAGCGTTCGATGTCGATGGAGCCCGATGTGCCAATAGGTGCGCTCCAGCGCAGATCGCCTGTCCCGCGGCGGGCGTATACGGTGCGATCGCTTTTGAAGGCGTTCATGTACAGGTGCACGTAGAGCTCGCTCTGTGGCTCACGGGATGTGTTGCGCCATGTGATCGTTCCTTCGCCTTGTACGGTGTGGCGATCTGGATCGAGGGTGGCCTTGAGGTCGTACTGAACGGGGTCTTCAGCGGCGGCGGGCAATGGAGCGGAAGGTTGCGGCGGGCTTGCGTGTACCGCATTTTCCGCAAAGCAAGACGTGAGCGCCTGACTCAGTGCAAGAGCCGCAAACGCGAATGAAAGGCCGAGGGCGGATTCGCCGGCCCGCTTCAATGGCGCGATCCGCGGCTATTGCGTCCGGCCCTTAACGACGGAGATGCGACTTCGATCGCGCCCGCCTGAAGCAATTCGTACAGTATGCGAAGCGCATCGAGAGGCTCCATGCCGCTCATGTCGAGCACCTCGTCAACTGTGCTGACGCCGTCGATGCACGACAAGATGAAGCCTGCCCGGTTGTCAAAGAGAAGCTCCTTGATTTGGCCGGGTGTCATGACGACGCGAGGTACGCCGTTTTTGTCGCCGATACGGCCGAAATACATCTGAAGCAGAAGTGCCTTGCATGCGTCGGCGTAACACTTGGCCGGCAGATGCGTGGGATCTTCATCCAGTATCGCCTCGGCGAGAATGAGCGTGGTTCTGAAATCGCCTGCTTCAAAGCGGGATCGCACATTGTCGAGGCGCGTCGGCAGAGTGCTTTCCTTGCGGGCCGCCAGCGCGTCGCGCACCGCTCCCAAGTCTTGAACGGTGTCGGGAGCCGTCTCTATTTCTGAACCCAGCGCGGGCATGTCCAAGAGGGAGAGGGCCCGCTCTAAACCCGCTTCGCTGGGCGGCTGAAAGCTCGGTTCGTCAAAGAGCAGATCGGCCTCGGCCTCGGCCTCTTGAACCGTGATTTCGGGAATGCTGAGATCGGTGCGCGTATCGCGGGGCTGGGGCGGAGGGAGTTCGGTTTTTCGGCGGCGGGCTTGGGTCGCCTCGTGGATGAGCATTTGATCGAGCTCGTCCATTTCCGCGTCTGTGCCGTGCAGCGGCGAGATCCTCCGGCGCGTCTCGGCAGGCAGGTTCAGCTCGGGCACGATTTCAGAGAGATCGACTTCTCCCAAGCCTGTCCCCTTGGCGCCAAGATCCTCGACATTCCGGGGCATCATGGGCTGTCCAAGCGAGCGAAGCTCGGCTGCTGCGTAGTCAAGCGCCTCCGGATCGGCCTCGGGCGCTACGCTGGCCGGCCATGGCGTGAGCAAGTCAAAGCCTTCTTCTAGGCTGGCTGAGTAGCCCGCGAGCTCCCTGTCCACCGACGAGGGAGGCGCCATGCGCATCATGTTTTTTACGTAGTCGGCTTGGGAAACTTCCGGCCGCACCGTGGACGTGGGCAGCGGAGCGGGCTCGGTCTCTTCCAGCTCGAGCTGCAACTGCACAGAACGGGTGGTCGGAGGCGCCGCAGGAATAGGTGCAGCCACAGGAGGCCCAGGCTCATCCAGAAAGCCGCTCAGGGCGAAGAGTTCGTCCGTCTCCACTTCGCGTGTCGCACCAACGCCCTCATCCTCCAAATCCCAATTCGGAGGGAGAGCAGCTTTGTTGCGGGGAGGTACGGATGGCATTGCGGATCAGGTGTTGGTCAGCAGCGTTATCCCTGTGGTCTGGCGACCATTCCTTTGAACATGCGGTGTGTCCTCGTAAGCGCATCCAGTTGCTCGCGGACAGCGGCAGTGTTGCGCTTCGCGATGGCTTGGCGCGATTTCTCGACGATCTGCCGGGCTTTTGCAATCGCGTCACGGCCGAAATCGCTGGCGGAAACGGCATTTTCCACCTGGGGAAATAGCCTTTCGATATCGCCGATCAGTTTTTCTGCATCCTGGCGGACGCCTTCAAATTCGTCACCGTCTTTGCGATCGACCAAGTAGTCCTTCGCGTCTTCAACCATCCGGGCCACTTCTTCCTTGGTCAGGCCGCTCGACGCTGTCACTTGAATCGACTGGCGCAGGTTGGTTTCAAGATCTTTGGCGCTTACGGAAACAATGCCGTCGCCGTTGATTGAAAAGGTGACTTCAATTTCCACTTGGCCCTGCGGCGCGCGGCGAAGTCCCGTGAGAATGAATTCGCCCAAGAGTTCGTTGGCCTGGCCGCTTTCTTTGCCGCCCTGCATGACGATGATCTTCACAGCCGTTTGATTGTCGCGGCTCGTTGTGAAGATTTTTGAGCGCGATGTGGGCACGGTCGTGTTGCGCGGGATGAGCTCTTCAAAGACTGCTCCATACGTGAGAATGCCGAGCGCATGCGGCGTCACGTCGAGGAGAATCATTTGCTTGGATTCGTCGATGAGAGCTGCTCCCTGCACGGCGGCGCCAAGCGCGACTACTTCGTCGGGATGTACGCCCTGGCACGGTTCGCGGCCGAAGAAATCGCGCACAGCTTGCTGAACACGGGGCATGCGCGTCATTCCGCCCACAAGCACCACTTCCTCGATGTCATCGCAGACAAGGCCCGCTTCTTCGAGAGTTTGCTGGCAAATGTCAATGCAGCGCTCCACCAAATCTTCGCAAAGCGTCTCGAGTATTTCGCGCGTCAGGGTGCGCTGCAGATGAAGCGCTTCCTTGCGGACCGAGGAAATGATGAAGGGCAAATTGATATCGGTTTCGCCTGTGGCCGATAATTCGCATTTGGCTTTTTCAGAAGCATCTTTAAGCCTCTGCAGTGCCATCCTGTCGACCCTCAGATCGATGTTGTGATCGCGCATGAAGCCTTCCACAAGCCAATCGATCACCCGAACATCGAAGTCTTCGCCGCCCAGGAACGTGTCGCCCGCCGTCGCGATTACCTTGAATACGCCGCCCGCGTTGACCTCGAGAATCGAAATATCAAAGGTGCCGCCGCCTAAATCGAAAACGGCGATGGTCTTGTCGACTTGTTTGCCAAAGCCGTAGGCCAGCGCGGCCGCCGTGGGCTCATTGATGATGCGGATCACATCCAATCCAGCAATTTGCCCGGCGTCCTTGGTCGCCTGGCGCTGGTTGTCGTTGAAGTACGCGGGCACCGTAATGACGGCTTTCGATACAGAAACACCGAGGTGTTCCTCGGTGAACAGCTTCATTTCCTGAAGCACCATCGCGCTGACTTCGGGCACGGAATAGGTCTTGTCCCGCAGTTTCACGCGGACATCGCCATGCGGACCTTCCACGATGCGGTAGGAGCAGGTTTGAACCGCGTGCTTGACTTGAGGCGAGGTCCACTTGCGCCCGATCAAGCGCTTCGCTGCGTACACCGTATTTTCGGCGTTGGTAATCGCCTGGCGCTTGGCAATATGCCCAACAAGGCGCTTTCCCGCTTCCGTGATCGCCACGATGGAAGGCATCGTCCGATAGCCCCCTCTGTTTGGGATTACCTTCGGAATACCGTCCTCGACCACCGCCACGCATGAATTCGTGGTGCCGAGGTCGATTCCAATCACGCGGTCCATGTTTTCGGTGCTCCCTTATTGATTCCCCGAGAGAAATAAGGCCTTTTCGTCGTTTGTATCACCCTGTGCGGGCGAGGAATACGGTTCGCTTGAGCGGGTGCCGTAAATCACGATCCGCGGCGCTTAGAGAATCCGAAAGTTGGCTTTTCCTCGGACTTCCCGGATGCCGCAAGCGCATTCTCCTGCTGTTCGATGGCGAGCATTATTTGTCCCGCGCTGGATTCAACAAGCGTGTCGCCCGGCGCTGCGGCCAGGGCCTCGTGCGTTTCGTCTTTCGCAAGCCCGAGCGCTCCATCGGCCAGGTAAGCCCGCGCCAGCGTTATGCGAAAGGCTCCTTGCTTCGGCGAGAGTTCAACGGCCCGCTGCGCATATTCAACAGCCCGCTGAGGGCTTCCTCCACACGCTAACGTCGCAAATGCGACGCGTTCATGCATGGCCGCATCGCTGGGAAGCATGCTGGCCGCTTTGGCATAGTTCCATGCGGCCTCAGACCAATTGCCCTTCTCCGCATTGAGAGCAGCCTGTTTGAGGTAACGCTCGGCAAGTACACCCTGCGCCTGTTCATGGGTGTTTTGCCAGCGTTTGCGAAGATCGTCGCGCTCGGGCGCCAGCGCCACGGCATTGCGCATGGCCTCTGCCGCCGCGACGAAATCGCCTTGTTGTTCCGAATGGGCGGCAGCCTTTAGCCACTTCTGGACTTCGTTTTCCGCTCCTTCATGAAGGCTCGTTCCAGTCTCTGCACCCGCTCCGCCCAATGCACCGGCCTGTGCCGGAGCACCCCCAGCCGCCCTTTCTCCTGACAGAGAATCCGGCCTCGATGCCGGACCCGCTGGCAAACGCGCACCCGTGGCCAACTTGCGGGCAAGCGCTTGACGGCGAATTCGCTCTACTTCCGCCGCCTTTCCCGCATCATGGGCGGGTGCAGCAGGGGCCTGGGCGCGACGAGGCTCGGTAGCCGGTTCTTCCGCCATGGTGATGGCTGAGGAAACAGCATTATCCACAGCGCTTCCGGTATCGCCCGGCTCAAGAAGCTGATCGTACTCGGCCCGTTTGTCGCGATGGGTAAGAACATCGTGCGCCAAGGTGAGGCGCGTAAAGATCGTTTCGATCTTGGATTTGAAGCTGCCCAAGCGCTTCCGGAAATACGAATCGGGATGATAGAGCGGTGCAAGCTCGTAGTACGCGCGTTTGATGGCTTTTCTGTCGGCTGATCGAGGCAATCCGAGAATGTCGTAATGCGAGACGCGATCGAGCTTGTAGTACAGCGTCAGCACGGCGCGCTTTCGATCGGGTTCGAGCTCGACGTCTTCTTCAAGCTCGCCTGGATCGAAACCAGCCGCTTCCCCGCTGCGGGTGGACTGCAGGCCCGGCGTGTCCGGCGGGTTTGGCGCGGTCGCCGAGAATTCAATGGCGCCCAACTGGAACAAGCGATCCAACGCGGCCTTTACGTCGCTGTCGGAAAGCCCTGTCGCCACCGCAAGCTGGCCGCTGTCGCTCGCGCCGTCGATGCGAGAAAACACAAACGCTTCGAGGGGAGACAGAGGAAGCGCCCGAAGATCACGACCCGCAACAGGCTTAGGTAGCCGACGCATGAAAACGAAAAGCCTTTGCCCGCATGAACCGTAAAGCCCGCTCTCCGATTCACACGCATATCAGGCTGATGCGCAGTCTAGCGAGAGTCGTTTGTTTGACGCAATCGCGGCGATGCAAAGAGCCCCAGCCAAGCTTCAGGCCATTGTTTCACGCGCGCATCGAGCGCCCGGGCTATGCGCGACTGAAGCTCGCTCTCATGCCCGGGTGTGCGCTGTAGATCTCGAAAATCGATGCGTTCGATGTGTACGGTGGCAGGCGGTGAATTAAAGAGCGAAGCCTTCTTTTGCCCGGGAACACAGGTGCCCACCAACAAGGCAGCCCGGCGGGCAAGCGCAATGCGCGCGGCTCCGACGGGCATGTCGATCATCTCTCCAAAGAGCTGCATTCGCGTACATGGCACGCGCGCGGGCAGATCGACCAGCATCCCCACCGTCCGGCCCAAAGCGAGTTCGCGAACGATCGTTAGCGGCAATTCAGGCCGATTGCGAAAGAGCGAACGAACGCCCCGGGGCGCGCGAATCCGCTCGTACAGGCGTGTCATCCGGGGATCAAAACCTTCGCGGGCAACAGCCGTCAGAGGAATGCCTGATTCGGTGAGCACCGATGCCATCCGTTCCCAGGGACCGAGATGCGCGGCCACGAGAACAACTCCCCTGCCCTCGTTTAAAGCCTGGCGAAATACGGTTTCCGAAGCTTTGTCGAGAGACAGGCGCGAGCCGGCCTGTTCGCTCTTGCGGAGCAAAGCAAGTGTGTCCGCCAGCAAGGCCCCCATTGTAACAAAGGCCCCGAACACCCTTTTTTCTAAGCCTGTTGAGACACCTAGACCAGCCTTCAGCCTCGCCCGCACACGTCGCCGCACAGAAGCGAGAACGACATAACAAACCACGCCAGTGGCCCGCCCGAGCAGGGACGAAAGGGCAAAAGGCAGCCCCGCAAAGATCGCCACAAGGACGCGAATGGTCAGCCAAATCAGGTGATTGCGAAGGATTTTTGCGCGTCCGGGAAGCGAATCCGTCAAGGCTTGGAACCTGCTCCGCCACCCTTATCGAGACCTTCGCCCAAGGCATTGCGAATCACTTGATCTTGAACATCGATAGCTTCCTCAAATGCCTTCACCGCCGCATCGCGAGCCTCGGCCGCCGCAGGTTCGTCGCCCTTTTCCTTCAGCGCTTTGGACTTGCGCTCGTACACAAGGCCCCGGACTTCAATCAAGTGTCCGCGAAAATGCGTCACGGCCTGAGCGAGTTTGAGACCTTGTTCAACGTCTTTGAAGGCCGCTTCGAAATCGCCTCCAGCGCTTCGCAAATCGCCGAGGCGCGCATACGTGTCCGCCATCACTTCGGTCACTTCGGGAGAAGGCTTGGCCGACGAAGGCGAAGGACCTTCCACGATGCGCGAAAGAACCCGGATAGCTCCCTCGCGATCGCCCTTGTCTTCAGCCAAATCGGCCTCGTGATGCGCCGCGCGGGCCTTGGAAAGAAAAGCCACAAGCGTTGCATCGACAATCGGCGCATCCGAACAACTGCACGCGGCGCTGCCACTGGGCGGAGGATGTCCTTGCATTTCGGCCTGCGCGCACCCTGCGATCCAGAGCGACAAGCCCGAAAGCAGAGCCACAAAGAGATGGCCATGGCTTTGGGTCTTCATCTTACACCCCATGCCGCAAAGCGATTTTTGCGCAGATCCGAAGAGCGCGCGCTCATGATGCGATCCATCCGCTCGGAGTTTCCACCCATCTTCGGAAAAGGCGTCGCAGGATCGAAGAGATCCACCGTCGTCCGGGCCGGAATCAAGTCGGCTTGAGCCACAGATGCCGCTACAGGACGCGGTGCCGCGGCGCTTTGTTCGGCGGCCGGACGAAACAGATTCGCGCGTCCCGCAAACAGAAGCACGCCTGCCGCAGCCGCCGTCACGGCAAACACAACCATCGCCAGCGGGAATCGCGACGAGCCCAATTTACCTTCATTCGAAGCCTTCCGAAGGGCCGAGGCGATCATCGCCTCATTCCGCAGCGGAGAGATTGGCCGAGGCGACCAAGCAGCGCGAAGCGCACCCGCCATAACAGCCGGCTCGCTCGGTTCATTTGAAGGCGTTTGACCTTCATCCATCGCCGACAGCTCGTCGCCAAGCCTTTGCGCAGCCTTCTGTTCGGCCTCCGTTGCAGGCGCATCCAGATCGCCCAAAGCCTTCGCCAAAATCGCGTCGTGCTCCGTCTCCGATAGCCCGGCTGAACCCGAGGCCGCCCTAAGCGCAAGCGTTAGAGAATCGCCCCCGCCGGCCAGCGCATCCTTCAGCGCATCGGCCAGCGCAAGCTCTTCCTCGGTCGGCAAGGGCTCGTCCAGCTTGTCGAATTCATCGCGCCTCAAAGGCTTCCGGAGCGTCGCACCGGCATCCGCCGCATGCACCAGCTTAAGTCGTCGCTCGCTGTTCATCGGACTGTCTCCTTCGAAGGAGCGGCATCTTTGCCAAGCCCCGCAGCAAGAGCCTTCTTCAGCGCCGTCATCGCCCTGTGAAGCACCACATCAAACGTTGCCACGCTCACGCCAAGCTCGGCCGCAACTTCTTCGCGCGACCTCTCTTCCAGCACCCGGAGCCGAATCGCATCCGCATACCGCGGATTGAGCTTCGCCAGCGCCGCATCCACGCGAGAGCGCGCATCGGCCATATCCCGCTTCTCGCACAGCTCGGCCTCCCCATGCGCCGTCAAATCCGTCTCAGAAGCATCGATCTCGCGCTCCAAGTCTTCGGGCTCAAACAAAAGCTCGCGCCTCTTTGCACGCAGCGCATCCAGCGCAATCCGCAGAGCGATCACCCGAAGCCAAGGATAAATTCCGCAGCTTTGCCACTGAAACTGATGAAAGCGCTCCACCACCCGCGCATAGGTATCGGCCAGCGCATCCTGAGCGCTCGCCTCCGATCCCAGGCGGGGAAGCAGCACGGACCTGTATAAAACAGGGCCATATTTGCGAAGAATCTTACCAAGCGCGGCTCGGTCGCCCGCCCGGGCACTTTCGCAAAGCTCCCTTTCCTCTTCGAGCAATTCAGGCCGGGCCACCGCCACAGAAGCCACCATAATCCTACGGCGGCCGAATCGCCCCACCGGCGAACGGCGCCGCCTTTCCGAAATTCGACGGCCAAACCGAATATCACGAACGCCTCCATCCGGTTTTTGAAAGACGCGGATGAGCTCCAAACTCCATCGCGCTTCCCCAAATCCAACGGAGAATTGCCGTGAGCTGCCCTTCCAATCAAAAGGAGGGGCCGCGGCCGTCCATTGAGTCGACATTACAGCATGCACGCCCCAAGAACGGTCTTTTGGCCTAAACCTTACGCCCAATCGTCACCGATGCTCCAACGCCTCCGATCCGGGAGACAAGCTCGTGAACCCCGCAGATAGCCGCGACCCTGAATCCGCTCCCGACAGCGATGCTCCGCTCAATGAATCGGGCTTTGGAACCCAATTCATCCTGCGTCTCACAGTGCTCACTTTTTTGGGCCAGCTCATCGTCGCCTATCAGCGAAAACGCGGTCTTTTTCATGCATTTCTCACCGGCGGCAATGAAATCGACTTGCTGCGCTTTGGCGCAATGCCTCTCGACGCCGACCTTATCGGCCGGGAACCCTGGCTCTTGCTCTCATCGCTCTTCGTTCACTACGGCATCCTCCACATCGGCATGAACATGCTGGCCTTTGGCAGCGCCGGCCGCGCGGTCGAGCCTGCCATCGGCGCCTTTCGCCTTCTCTTTGCCTATGTGTGCGCCGGCCTCTGCGGTTCCCTGCTCACCCTCGTCCTCGCCAGCCCCACCCTCCCCCGCGCCCTCTCCGGCATCACCCGCGTCCTTCTCGCCCAAGGAGGACGGCTCCCCTTCCAAGGCAGCACCGCAGGCGCGAGCGGCGCCGTCTTTGGCATCATGGGCCTCACCTTGGGATGGTTCCTCCGCAAAAAAGACCCGCGCTGGAAAACCTTCGCGGTGGAAGTCGTTCTCTTCAGCCTTCTGTTTGGCTTTGCGATCAACGCCACAACAAGCGCCAAAATCGCCGTCAACAACGCCGCTCATGTGGGTGGGCTACTCTGTGGAATTGCCTTTGGCCTTGTCTATGCCAAACATCCTCAGCGCCGATCCCCAGCGCCTTCAATCGCCTTAAAAACTGCCGCTATCCTAGGCACTGTCCTCTGCGTTGGCTCCCTTGTCCTCGCTCAGTTCTCACCCCGCTGGCGAATCATTGAAAAGACACTTCAAAGCATCCAGCCTGAAAAGCAAAGTTTTGACAAAGAACAACCGTGATTGCGAAAGCGGCACGCCCCGTCTAAAGACCTTCGCCAGCACCCTTTTAACTTCTTCGACGCATTCAAACCGTTCGAATTGACAAGGAGCCTTTGGAGCCATGCTTGCAAACTCCGCAAAAACCGCCTTCAGCGCATTCGCTTTACTTCTTCTCGCGGGCTGCACCTTCACCCTCAAGACAGGTTCAGACGCCGATCCAAAACAAGCCCAAAAACCGGCTGGAAACACGGCCGCCGCCAAACCCGCAAGCACGGCAAAACCCGCGCAAACCCAGCCCGCCGCCGACCTTGCGCCTCGTATCAGCGCACCCACCGTCTTCGGCAACGGCACGGGCGGCGCATTCCGAGGCCATGCCTATGTCATTCCCGAAAGCACCACCAAGATGCCCGACTTGGGCTCCATGATTCCTTTCGCCACGCTCTTCACCGACAATTTTAATATCCGCGCAGCCACATTTAGCGGCGGATTTCCTGGTGCCCTCATCCAGGAAGAGTGGTTTGCCATCCGATACGAAGGCAACTTCAGCGTACCTACCAACGCCACATGGCAATTCAAACTCGAGTCGGACGACGGCGCGATTCTTTACATCGACGGCAAGAAAGTCATCGATAACGACGGCCTTCACACGGCCAAGACCGCCGCGGGCCAAACGGAACTCAAGGCTGGCACCCATGCGCTTCGCCTCGATTATTTCCAGGCCAAGAAAGGCTCCGCCGCCCTTGTTCTCAACATCGTGCAAGACGGCAAGGACCAAATTCTAAGCGGCCAGAAATAGATTATTGATGCGTAACACCTCATGGCATCTGTCAACGCCCTAGCCCGCGAGCTCGTTTTTAAAATCGTCTATTACGGCCCAGGGCTCAGCGGCAAAACCACAACCCTCGAATACCTTCACGCCACGGCCAAACCTGAACACCGCGGCAAGCTCGTATCGCTCGCCACGCCCGTCGATCGCACGCTGTATTTCGATTTTCTGCCCATGCGCCTTCCGCCTGTACGCGGCATGAACGTCAGGCTTCAGCTCTTCACCGTACCGGGCCAGGTCTACTTCAACTCCACACGCAAACTCGTCATCACAGGCGCGGACGGCATCGTATTTGTGAGCGATTCGCAAATCGCCCGCGCCGACGCCAACCTTGAAAGCCTCGAGAACCTCAAGGAAAACCTGCGCGAACAAGGCAAAGACATCTCGCAAATTCCCATCGTCTTTCAGCACAACAAGCGCGACCTGCCCGATCTTTTGCCCGTTGAAGAACTCGACAGCATTCTCAATCCCTGGGGCGCGCCATCGGTGCCCACCAGCGCGCGCATCGGCGAAGGCGTCTACGAAGCCCTCGAAAAAATCTGCGAAGAAGTGCTCAAAGCCTTTGAATTAAAGCTTCCCGAGTTCCAAGAAGAAAAAATCGAACTCGCCTCGTCCATTGAAGGCGGACTTGCAATGGCGATTCGCAATGCATCTCCCGCCGCACCTCCCAACGATGTCGTCGTTGCCCGCCTCCCCGACCCCAACGACACCTTTCAAAATCTCTCGCCCGACACCGTTCAAGATTCCCAGTCCGCCGCCATTCGCTCCGTCGCGCAGAGCTCCGACCTCCTTCCCGCCACCATCCGAAGACCCGAATCCGGCGACAAACCAACCTTAGTTCCATCCAATCCCAAAGGATTTTCATTCGCTGAGCTATGGCCCCAATCTCATCGAAATAGCGTCCTGCGCCTCGAATTGGCCATCCAAGAACACAAGACCAGCGACGCCTGCGCCCTGTGCGAAGAACTCTTTAGCCAAATCCTCACAGAAACGGCCTTACTCACCGAATCCCCAAACAACCCGGAAGCCCGCGTGGCGCTGCCCCTTCTACTCGGGCTCGGAGGCCCCCAAACCCTGAGCTTTCGCTCCTTCCTCCGCAAAGCCCAAACAGAACTCACCCTCCCTCAGAAAGAATTGCTCTCCGCCTATGCCTTTCTCACGAGCGCCCGCATCGCACTGAACTTAATCCGATAAATTATATAAACAATTTAATCAGAATGGCATATCCGCGACGGTTTCAAAGTCGACGGGGATTGAAATAGGCGGCTGTTTTCCATTGCCGTGACTATTGCGGCTCAAGGGTTTGGCCAGCACCAACTCATCGTCATGCTGCCCAATTCCAGAAGCATGCAACATCAAGTCCTCGTCGTGATCAGCCAACGGCGCCTGCCTTCGAGTGCTTGCAATACACACCTCCCTGGCATGCACCTCTGTCCGATAGCGCTTTATATTGTCTTTTTCATAGCTTGTCGTGCGGAGCCCGCCTTCGACCAGCACACCGGTTCCCTTGGTCAAAATCTTGGCCAGCGCCTCGGCGCGCGGTCCCCACACCACCACGGTGTGCCAATCCGTCCGGGATTGGACTTCCCTCTTCTTATCCAAAAAGGATTCGTTGGTGGCCAAGCGCATCGTAAGCACCGCGGTTCCCGCCGCTGTAAATCGCAACTCCGGATCGCTGCCCAAATTACCCAACAAAATAACCCGATTCAATCCATCTGCCATGACATCACCGCTCTCTCCAAAATATTCCGATAAAAACACAGTCCAATTCGATTCAATTGAACCCGAGGAGAGCGCCCAGCCTATTGTGATCGCGCTCTCCCCCGGGTAATCGCCTCGCCTAACTGGCCTCGGCCATCGCCGCCGAAGCCTTGACTTCTGCATCCCGGACCCTCTTCATCGCCGCCTCGACCGCCGACCTAACTCCAGCCGCGAGCGCCGGCCTTGTATTCAAGGCTTCCCTGGCTCTTTCCCGCCCTTGCCCGATATGCTCCCCTCCGAAGGACAAATGAGCCCCGCTCTTATCGATAACGCCCATCAACACCCCGTAATCAATTAAATCCGCCGTTGAATCGATACCCATTCCCCAGCGAATATCGAATTCTGCCTCCTTAAAAGGCGGCGCCATCTTATTTTTCACCACCTTCACCCTGGTTCTCGATCCAATCGCTTCGTCGCCCACCTTCACAGGACCCAGCCTGCGAACATCCAGCCGCACGCTCGCATAGAATTTCAACGCATTACCGCCCGTTGTCGTCTCCGGATTGCCAAACGGCACGCCAATTTTTTGCCTGAGCTGATTGATAAAAATCAGCGTCGTATCCGTGCGGTGCGAAACAGCCGTCAGCTTGCGCAGCGCCTGACTCATCAGCCGCGCCTGCAGACCCATGTGCGCATCACCCATTTCCCCTTCAATTTCAGCCTTGGGCGTTAAAGCCGCCACCGAATCCACCACAATTACATCGACCGCGCCGGAATTCACCAACGAATCGACAATCTCCAGCGCCTGCTCGCCGCTGTCCGGCTGCGACACCAGCAAACGCTCCGTATCCACACCGATGGCCCGCGCATAATTCACATCAAAAGCATGCTCCGCATCGATAAACGCAGCAACACCACCCCCCCGCTGAGCCTCCCGCATCGCATGCAAGGTCAGCGTTGTTTTTCCCGACGATTCCGGCCCGAAAATCTCGACAATACGGCCCCGGGGATAACCTCCAGTCCCCATCGCCGAATCCAGCGCCAGCGATCCCGTCGGAATCACACGCACAGATTCCGCCCCCTCTTCATCCCCCAGCGCCATAATCGCTCCCTTGCCAAACTGCTTCTCAATCGAACCCACAACCGACTTCAGTGAACGCAACTTCTCCGCGATTTCAGCTATCATGCTCATTGTCTTCTCTCTCTTTCAACCCATGCATTGCCCCGTCCAATGCACAAAGAAACCCCTTAAGCCGCCGGGAACGGCCTATTGCACTGCATGTCTTCCCAATTGCACCGCAATCAAATGCAATTGAAAAAGCCTTTGAACGAAGAGAGCGTCCCACAGGGCGCCCTCTAAGCCGCTATACCCTGCACTTCCCTGTCCAAAATGCGGTAACACACGGCCTCGGACACATGTTTTGCGAGCACACCCGTGCTCCCTTCCAAATCGGCGATGGTTCTCGCCACACGAAGCACTTTCCCATAAGCCCGCGCCGAAAGACCCAATGTTAACGCGGCTTTTGCCAAAATTTGCTCCCCCGGCTCATCGGGCTTCGCAACGCGCTCCAATTCCCTTAAACTCAGCTCCGCATTGCTGCCCCCCTTCACTTCACCCGCCCCGCGCCTCCCCACTTGAATCGCCCTCGCCTTCTCCACCCTCTCCCTCACCAAGCTCGAACTCTCGCCAATTCGTCCCGATTGAGCCCTCAAACTCCCCAAATCTACCGGTGGCAATTGAATGTGCAAATCCACCCGATCTACCAAGGGTCCCGACAATTTCATCCGATAGGCCCTAACCCGTTCAACCGTACAGCCACAGCGCCCCATGCGATCGCCGTAAAAACCACATGGACAAGGGTTTACGGCCGCCACAATCAACGCCCGCGCCGGAAATGTCACCCGAGCCCGAGCCCTGCACACTGTAACGGCACCATCCTCCATCGGTTGCCTCAGCGCCTCGAGCACACTCCTTCGAAATTCGAACAATTCATCCAAAAACAGACAACCGTTATGAGCCAATGACACCTCACCGGGCCGCACAGGATCGCCCCCACCCACCAGACCCGCCGCGCTGACCGTATGATGAGGCGCCCGAAAGGGCCTAAACGCCACCAGCCCCTGCTCCGACGACAAAAGCCCAGCCACCGAGTGAATGGCCGAAACCTCCAGTGCCTCCTCAAAGCGCATCGGCGGCATAATCGTTGGAAGCCGGCGCGCCAGCATCGTCTTCCCACTACCAGGAGGCCCCATCATTATTAGATTATGCCCCCCAGCCGCGGCAATTTCCAAGGCTCTGCGTGCACCATATTGCCCCCGAACCTCGGATAAATCGACCACATCGGCCGGAGAGGCGGCGGGAAAGATCGGCGGCCCCTTGGCCTCTTCCAAAGGCTTCCCCTTCTTAAAATGCTCGAACAACTCCGACAAATGCGTGACCATCTTCACGGCAATGCCCGGCACGCACGATGCTTCGCTTCCATTTTCCCGAGGAACAATGGCCCTCGTCGTCCCCTGAGCCTTCGCCCCCCACAGCGCAGGCAAAACACCCCTCACCGGCCGAATCAAACCCGAAAGAGAAAGCTCTCCTAAAAAAGCGATTCCCTTTAAATCTTCATCCGAAACATGCCCCAGCGCCCCCAACACAGCCATTGCGATGGCCAAATCAAAGGCTCCACCGTTTTTCCGAAGATCGGCCGGAGCCAAATTCACCGTAATCACATACTCATCCAAATCCACGCCGATCTGCTGAAGAGCCGCCTTCACCCTCACCCGGCTCTCGCGAACACTAACCTCGGCCAGGCCCACCAATTGAAAAGCCGAAGGCCCCCGGCCCGAATCCACTTCTACACGAACCGGACATGCTTCCAGTCCTTCCAGCGAAAAAGTCAACGCCGTCGCCTGCATGTCCGGCCTTTATAGCGAGGGCCGTGCCAACTAATTTTTACGGGAATTTTCGATCTTTTTTAAGGGCGTGGGGGTGGCGCCGCCATTTTTGGGGTGGCGGCCGCCACCCCTATTTGAGCAAATAATATGCCTCCCTACTTGGGAGCATCCGGCTGATTCTCCGCATGTGCGGATACAAAGGCCGGCAGGGCCATACACGCCGCTTCAATCCTGAGCAGCGTTGGATATGCCTCCAGAGGCATAGGAAAAGTGCGCGCATAATACAGCTCTGGCACAATAAACAAATCTCCCATCGATACAGAATCCCCCACCGAAAAGCGTCCCGCGCTTTCTTTGACCAAGGCTTCGAGCGCAACCAAACCCTTCTGCACCCAATGCGTGGTCCACGCCTTTTCATCGCCCTGAAGCTGATTCTTCACATACTGGTTCACGGACAGATTCTGGAGCGGCTGAATCCCCGCATTGACAAGCTCCGCAATTTGCCGCGCCTTGGCCCGGGCCACCGGCTCCTTCGGCAAAAGCGGCACCCCTCCAAAACTCTCCTCCAAATACTCCAAAATGGCAACCGACTGCGTAAGCTTCACCTGCCGCCCCGACTTGGGATCGTTAAACTCGAGCAGAGGCACCTGGCTCATCGGATTCTTCTCCTTATAGCCATCACTGTGTTGATCGCCCTTCTCCTTCCTCAGATTCACCGCCTCGTATTCATAGGGAATCTGCTTGTAGGAAAGCCCAATGCGCACGCGCCATGTCGCCGTGCTCCGCCAATATCCGTAGAGTTTCATCGGAACACCCTAACACAGCGTCCACCCAATAAAAATAAAATTGACATGCGCTTGAGCTACTTCTAGCCTTGTTCTCCCCCTCACAAGGAGTTTTGGTGTTTATGCCTCGATACGCACGCTCCGCCTTGTTCATCTCGTTTGTCGGGCTATCGGCGCTTCCCGCTTGCAACAGCGCCGAAGAAATCTCACCCGCCCCCACGTATTCCAAAGGCCAAAAGCCAAAAGCTTCGCCTCCTGCCAACGTGGTCGGCGGATTTTCCATTCAAGTTCCCGAAGTAACACTTGCCCCCGGGGAAGAAAGCGAACCCTGCTACATTCTTCCCCTCGAGCTTACAGGCCCTTCCCATATCGTTGGTGGGGGCAAATTAACAACGCCCCTAGGATTACACCACGGCAATATCACAACCCGAAAGAAGACCGGAGAAGGCTTTAGGCTCTGCCCCGAAGACGAACATCGAAACCCTGCCAACGACGTTATCGAAGGCGGAGCTGTGCTCTTTGGCTCATCGACCCAAATATCGGGCGAAGAATGGCAAAGCTTCCCGGATGGAATGGGATTTCCCGTTCAAGATGGCTATGAAGTCGTCGCCCGGATGCATTATCTCAATACATCGCTTGAACCCATCACGCTTGCCCCGCGCTATGAATGGTATACCATCGACGAAGCCAGCGTCGAACATTTGCTCGCTCCATTTTTCCTTAGTTTAAAGGGATTTGAGATAGCGCCTCAAAGCGAGCTCACCGCGGTTGGAGGCTGCCGCATTCCCGAGCCGATGCACGTTGTGAATGTCCTTCCCCATATGCACCGGTTGGGCGTCGAGTTCACCATGGAGTTTATGGGCGGCACCTTTGACGGCCAAAAGTTCCTGGAATCCAAAGGCTACGATCCCGACAACGGCGTCATGGTTCAATACGACCCTGGTATTGATTTATCGCAGGGAGATGGCCTTCGCTTTTCATGCAAGTGGCACAATACGATGAACAAGACCATCGTGGAAGGCGTAGGCGATAATGAAATGTGTATGGCGTTTGGGTATGCCTGGCCTTATGAAACAACCTATACGGGCCTAGCCGAAGGGCCAGATCAATGCTTGGTGCTCAAACTGCCCGAACTTAAGTAGATCAATATTGGAACAGGCACCTGGTCACGGGCGCGCCGATATCGGCGAGCGCATACAAATAATAAACTTCGCCCTTCACCAGCGGAGCGGGCTCCGAACCATCCGCCGGATAACCATATTTGGTATTCGCAGGAAGCACGCCATACTTGACTTCACCGCTCTTTAACGGCGCCGCTTTATACGACACATCGATACGCATCATCGTCCCTTCCGGCAGATCCAAATTCGGAGGAACGCCCGGGCTCTTCGCGTCTTTTGAAAGGACATAGATATAGCGGGCATAGTCATTTCCCCACTGAATCGTACCATCGTCCGCAATGCCTTCCCCGTTTACACAAGCCGAGGGCGTATAGTTCAACTGATTATACAAGACCTCTGGAATCGGGGTATCATCCAAATAATCTGCCGGGTTTTCGCCGCGATAGATCAGCTCCTTTTCAAAAAATGCCTTCATACGGGCTGGATCGGTCGTCGGCATGCCTGTTTCGTCCCTGGAAAAACCATTGTTCTGCTCGGCTGGATAGGCACCCAAAGGATCAGAATTCAAAAAGCCTCCCATCATCGCCAAACCCTCGGGCGTAAACGTATTGATCCAGTTATTCGCCGCCTCAACATCCCAAACCGCTGCTCCTTGAGGCGTCTTGCTATCGGCATGACAACATACACACCCACATGCCTCAACCTGCTCCTTCACCCACGCGACTTCCTTGGCATATGCAGCATCTTGCATCCGATTATCCGCCATCGCGGGAGGCGGCGGAGGTGGCACAGGATAATAGGGCCGCTGATTCCACACCGGCTCACAGCTTGAATAATCCGCGAATTTACGCCCAGGTTCGGTACAAGCGCCAATCATCGACCATGTACAAACCTGACCATTGGCCCCCTGCCCGGGTGCCTCCCCAGGAAGCGGCTCTTTGCAGGTCAACTCAGGCCACTGAAACACACCGGCATTGGGATCGGGAGGCGGAGGATCGCCCATACAGATTTCCGTCGGCTCAAACTTCCCGCCGCCAAACACCTCACAGCCCATCTTCAAGCCACTGCATTGAGAAGCGTCATTCCCCGGGGCAATCACATGAATTTGCTGCGTTTCATCCAAGGTCAGCACACATGTGCCCAGGTTCGTCGCATAATCGCAGCTTCCCGCCTGAATATCCCCTTGCTGTCCCTTGCAATCGGAGTTCACAGACTCCACCGTCCAGCCATCGCCCTTATATTCTCGGCATTCTTCAAGCTTTGAGAAGCGATTGGTATACACACAACTCCCCAAATCCACCACTTGCGGCTGCTCTTGAGGTGTTTGTGCGGTGTCCTTCTCCTCGGCAGGTTGGCAGGCCAATGCAACCAAAGGGAGAACGAAAAGGCTTATGATCTTTCGCATGATCTTCCACATTCATCGGGGCAGTTTTAAACGTCCGCCGGCCCTCTAGGGGCATGACATGGCTCTCTGCGTCCGGCCCATCTCACGAACGCAGACAACGTATCTCGTTTGGTGCAAGGAATGTAGAGGCGAACAAACCTTTGACAAGTGGAGCGTCAACGTTTTTTCAAAAAAATTATGCTCGATTTTCGGCCAAAATTACCGAGAAAATCGGTATACACATCAGAGAACAAGCCGCGCGTCCACGACAGCAGAACATAAACCTTGAACAAACCTCAAAAATGCTCGTTTATAGGATTGCCAAACAATTGGATGTATGAAGAGCTAACCCCTCCCCTTCACCAACTTGAGTCCCTGCCCCACAATCCACCGGTACGACTCCGGCACCGCCCGCTTCAGCCTCCAAAACCAACGCGCATCCGCCATCGGCACCGCATACAAATCCCCGCGCTCCACCGAGGCCAGCGCCGCAGCTACCACTTCCTCCACCGGCCGCGCCGTCGTCATCATCTTATTCGCCATGCGCCTCGTCTCCTCATCCACAAATCGGCCAGAACTCACGATCTGCGTTTGAAAAAAGGTCGGACAAAGCACCGTCACACGCACACCCGTCCCCTCCAATTCACCCGCCAGCGTCTCCGATAATGCAATAACACCGGCTTTCGCTACATTATATGCTCCCATTTTTGGTAAACACAGAAGCCCCGCCGCCGATGCCACATTTAATATTTTTCCATGCCCCTGCTTCTTCATCATCGGCGCAAACACATGACAACCGTAAATCACCCCGAATAAGTCAATCTCCAGCGTCCAGCGCCAGTCTTCTACCGGCAATTCTCCAATCAATCCTCCGCTGCTCACGCCCGCATTATTGACCAATAAATCCACAGGGCCATCACATGCCTCCGCCAATCGCTGCACATCCGCGAGCTGGGCCACATCACAGCGCAGGGTCTTCACATCCAGGGCGCCCCGCTTCAATGCCTCCGCTGCCGTCTCCTCCAGCCCCGGCATATTCACATCCGAAAGCACAAGCCGCCCGCCTCTCGACGCAAGCTCATAGGCCAATGCCCGCCCAAATCCGCCCGCTGCACCCGTGATCACCGACAATTGATTCGCTTTCATTTCTGCCTCAAGCCCTCTATCGCCCAGCTTTATCCAAAAATCAAGCCCTGGATTATCCCGGCCTGATTCAAATTTTTGCTCTTTACAATCCTCTATGCGCCTTTTACAACCTACAAAAGGTCTCGACATCCAGCGTAGCGCTCAGCTTTCCAGTGTATTTTAATGTCCCCACAAAGCGGTACGGATGCGCAGGCTCTGTACTAAAAGGCTCGCACCATGGACTGCAATCCGTTCCCCCACAGGCAAACCCCTCGTTCCTTAAGCATAAATCGTTGTACCCATCGGCCGCCCTAAGCAAAAAAGGGCAATCCGGCGAATAACCACAACTATTGTTACAACACTCAAAATTGCATCCCAACTGGGTGCATAATACAGACCCTTGAGGTTTGCCATCAAACGCCACCTTTACCCCTTCGGGCGGCAGATTATCCGTCAATTGATAAGGAGCCGCATAGAGCGACTCCACGGTTAGCACCCCTACATGATCACACGCTCCCGAATCAATCCCCAAAATGGCCTCGCTCTCCACATCCCGCTCATTCTTTTCAAAAGACGGCCCGAGCGAGCACGCCGAAAACCCGACAATGACCAACCACCCAACAAGGCATCGCATCTTGTTCATATCCGTATCCTATTCAAAAAATTTCTTGACGCCCAGACAAAAACACCCGACCGTCCCTTGTCGGTCTTCCTCTTCGATCGGGTCCCACCGTGCAAAGCTCCAATCAAACACCAAATCCCCCTGAACCAGGCATTAAAACCATCGACGAAGATATTCATAGGCTTCACGCCCTGGGCTATGCCCAAGAACTTCTGCGCCGTATGAGCGGCTTTTCAAACTTCGCCATCTCTTTCTCCATTATCTGCATCCTCGCCGGTGGCGTCACATCGTTTCCCCTGGGCCTATCCAGCGTGGGTGGCGCCGCTATTGGCCTAGGATGGCCCCTCGCTTGCCTCCTCTCCCTTTGTTTTGCCGCCGCAATGGCCCAACTGGCCTCGGCCTTTCCAACGGCCGGGGGCTTGTATCACTGGGCTTCAATTCTCGGGGGAAAGGGCTTGGGCTGGGTCACCGCATGGTTTAATCTCATTGGCCTGATCACCGTCTTATCCGCCATCAATGTGGGCACCTACCAATTTATTATCGGCTCTATTGGCCCAGCCTTCGGACTGGACCCATCCGCGCTTAGCCCTGCTCAAGCCACCCTTTTCCAAGCCGCCGGAGTCGGACTGATCACCGTTACCCAAGCCATCTTCAATCATTGGGGCATCCGCGCCACCACCCTGCTCACCGACTTCAGCGGCTATTTAATCTTTGCCGTTGCCACCCTGCTCACCATTTTCCTCTTTGTTCACGCCCCCGCCCTCGATATAAGCCGCCTTTGGACCTTTAGCAACAACAGCGGCGCGGCAGGAGGCGAAGTCTGGCCCCAAACCCAGAATATCCCTAAGCTTTTTTTCCTCGGCCTATTGCTTCCGGCCTATACCGTCACAGGCTTCGATGCCTCCGCCCACACCTCCGAGGAAACCATAGGCGCCGCCGTCAATGTCCCCAAAGCCATCCTTCGCGCCGTACTCTATTCAGGCATTTTTGGCTGGCTCATGCTTATCGCCGTCGTGCTTGCCGCTCCAGATCTCGGCCTTGCCGCCTCCAAAGGCTCAAATGCATTCTACTCCATTTTGGATTCAACACTCGCCCCCACCCTAAAAATCAGCCTATACATAGGCATCGCATTGGCCCAATACTTATGCGGACTCGCCACGGTCACCTCGGCCTCGCGCATGACCTACGCCTTTGCCCGCGACGGAGGATTACCCGCTTCCTCCACCCTTCGCACCGTCAGCCCCGCCTATCGCTCTCCCGTCGCCGCCGTCTGGACCGTCGCGCTGCTCTCCATTGCCTTTACCATCTATACCCCAGTCTACTCTACCATCACCGCCGTTTGCACCATCTTCCTCTATATTTCCTATGGAATTCCCATCGCCCTCGGCCTATGGGCCTATAACCGCACATGGAAACAAATGGGCCCATGGTCCATGGGCGGAAGCTACCGCGTCGTAGCATCTATATGCGTACTTTGGTGCATAGGATTGTTATATATCGGCGTACAACCGCCCAACGACAAGGCTTTATATATTACGTTGGGATTTGGAGGGCTGACGGCCTTGGTATGGTTTGGCGCCGAACGAAAACGCTTTGTAGGACCGCCTTCCGCATTGATGACCATGGAACAAAGAATGGCCCGCAACGCGGAAATCCAAGCGGCTGAACAAGCCGTCGGACAAGAACCAAAATAAAAATGCAAAAATATCTTGACCGAAGCTGAACACCCGCCGATGATGGCCATCATCTATGCCCATCCATCGAGTTCCTCCCGCCCGCCCCTCGAAGCTTCTACCTTGGTTATTCGCAGCCGGACCGCTGGTATTGGCCGCCATAGCGCTGAGCAGCGCCAACTGCGGCGGCGAAAACGCGGCTTCCGCGCCCCGCTGCGACCCCAAAACATTCAAAGCCCCTAAATGCAAGGGCAACGATTTGGTCGCTTGCAGTCCCGATGGCTTTGAAGTCACCAAGAACTGCAAAAGCGATAACAACCAGCAATGCCTGCTCACCGGCAAAGGCGAAGCCGAATGCGGCAAACCTTGCCCCGATTATGTCGATAGCTTTGGAGCCTGCGATGATAAACATCTCCAGACCTGCGACGGTAAAATTCTTCGCGATGTAAGCTGCACAAGCGTAAATCCCAACAATACATGCAGCTATATGGTGGAAGGCAATGCCGCATGCACGAGAAAATACTGCGCCACGGCCCAGGAAGACGGCACTTTCTATTCGGGCGGCCCCGATGCTGGAAGCGATGCGGCAGCGCTTCGCACCGGATTCTGCTCGGATACCGCGGAAGTCCCGGCCCCCTCCGGCGTACAGATGAACAAACGCTGCTTTGGAAGGCTATACCAAGATAAAATCAACTGCACAGAAGTCGATCCAATGCTTCAATGCCGGACCGACTCTGCGGGAGCGGTGCGATGCGCGAAGCAATGCCCGCCCGGCTTAGATTTTTATGGAAAATGCGGCCCGGATGATATGGGAAAAACGGTAGGCCAGCATTGTGACGGCGAAGTCTATATCGAAGATAAATGCGGCGATGACCAAACCTGCGGAGAACTCGATCGCTTTGGCGTAGGCTGCAAGGGCTGCGGTGCTCTTCCGCCTGAAGGCCAGTGCAGCCATAGCAAGACACAGCGCGTTCTCTATTGCGCCGATAATGGCGAAAAGGTCGAGCAATCCTGTATTGCCCGGGGCGGAAGCTGCGCATTCAATCCAGATCTATGCCGTTATGACTGCATGGATGTAAAAGACCAGCCGGGCTGCGCCGACGAAGGACTTAAACCGGGCGAAGCCAAATGCAAGCTCAGCAAGGCCACGGGATACGCCTCAATTGTATTATGCACAAGCGATAGCAAACGCTATGAGCTTGAATGCCCGGCGGCCAAAGATGGCTCGGTAAGCTGCAAAGAATTTATGCCCGGCGAGATGATTCCCGTGCCGGATGGGGGCACGGCTCCGCTGGAAGGCGGGCTCACGTTGCCCAATGGCAAAGATCCCAACGTAAAACCCATGTTGGGATGTTCGGTGGATTGCGGCCCCACGGGAAAGAAATGCACCGATCGGGGCGTGCTTGTCGAGTGCAATCTGAATCTGATGCCCGACTGGATGGATTGCGCCGAGGCTGGGGGCGTGTGTATTGACGATGGAACCGACGCCTATTGCGGATGTGCGGGCGAACTGCCTCCCCATGCGTCGCGCTGCGAATATGGGAAGAAAAAGGTGTGTTCGGGTGGTAGGATTGTCACCGAGCCCTGTACCTGCGAAGCCCCGCAGTAGGGGCATCATTGGACATTTATACGACCTCAGACCAGCGGGGCGCAGCGGCAAAGGCTGCGTGAATCATTCCCACATGAGAGTACGCCTGAGGAAAGTTTCCCCACATCTCTCCTGTTTTGGGATCAATATCTTCTGACAAAAGGCCCAAGGGTGACTGTATCCCCCGTATCCTCTCCATCAGCGTTCTTGCCTCATCCATGCGTCCGATCATCGCCAGCGCTTCGATCATCCAGAACGTGCAGAGCGTAAACGCCACCTCGGGAACGCCAAAGTCATCCCGGGTTCGATATCGCCGAATCCAGCCATCGATCGACAGATCCGACAGAACAGCTTCGACCGTCGCCCTCATCCGCGCATCCTTGGGGTCGAGTAAACGCAACATTACCGCCTGCAACAATGCGGCATCCACTTCAATTCCCCCATAATCCGCGACCAAGCATTGCCGTTTGGGATCCAGTGCATTTCCCAAGATTTCGTTCCGGAGCCTGTTCGACGCCACAGCGAAAAACTCCGCTTCTGATGGCCTATGCTGAAGCGCGATCCGGCTCATCCGATCCGCCGCCGCCCAACACATCAGCGTACTGAAGGTTTGGGGACGCCATTCCGAACGGTATTCCCAAATTCCAGCATCGGGCAACCCCGCGACCCGAATGGCTTTGTGCGAAAGTTTTGTCACCAAATCGAGGACCTGAGGTGTAATTTGATCCCGGAATCGCGCGTCCACAAAGAAGGGAGAGAGTGCGAGCACCATTTCCCCAAATACATCGTATTGCCGATGCTCCGCGGCCTGATTTCCCACCCTGACTGGAGGCTCATTGTAAAATCCGGGCCAATTCGGTAAGATACGCTCGCGCAGGTCGCTGCTCCCATCAATGCGATAAAGCGGCGCCAAGTCCAAATCCGGGGACGATGAAACAATGTTCAGCAAAAAGCTCAAGAATTGTTCGCGTTCCTCGAATTGACCAAGCAAGCGAAAGGCTCCCAAGGTGTAATACGCATCGCGGAGCCAGCAATAGCGATAGTCCCAGGTGCGGCCCGTGCCTCTGAATTCGGGAATTGATGTGGTCATCGCGGCGATAATAGCGCCTGTGTCCTCAAAACAGTGAAGTTTCAAGGCCAGTGCAGAGCGGATAACTTCTTCTTGGTACACGGTTGGTATGTCGCAGTGCTTTACCCAGCCCTGCCAATAACGGATGGTCTGGCGCAGAAAGCGTTCGCAAAGCGGTTCTAAAGGTTCCTCAACGGGCGCGCCTAAAGAAAGCACAAAATGCCTGCGCTCCGTGAGGGCAAACGGTTCGCCATTGAGGTAAGAAAGCGGAGCATCCGTCGTGAGCCGAAGCTCGGCGTCGAAACCTGCGTAGGCAATATGATGCGAGCCGAATTCACGGCGGGGAATCGCCTTTGACCAGCCTGCAATTGGATTACAGTTCACGCGAATTCGCGGTGTGCCTGAAAGTGGCTCGGCTATGCGGATAATCTTCGTTGGCCTGAAGCTGCGCTCAAAGAGCACGAAGCGCGGAGCAAAGTCGATGACTCGAAAAGAGCCGTCTTTTGTCGTAAAATGCGTTTCCAATACATTGGTATTGGGCAAGTAGCGGGCGATGCCAACCGAACCGTCCGCGGGCCGGATGCCAAAGCTTCCCCCTTCATTTTCGTCGAGTAAAGCTGCGAAAACTGGCTCTGAGTCAAAGCGCGGCATGCACGACCACACAATCGATCCGCGGCGATCGACAAGGGCCGAAAATTGACAGTTACCTATTAAACCAAGGTCTTTGAGCATCATAAAAATGATTTTAGCACAAAACATTTGGACATCCAAATAATTTGTGCTAGTGAATTTCACATGAAGCGTTCCCTGCAATTTATGCTCGTTTTATTGGCCGGCGTTGTGCTTCTGACCTTCACTGGATATGTTGTGCTGAACCGGGTTACGCGAAATTGGTTTGAGAAAGATCTCAACCTGCGCGCGAGCTTGGCCGTGGCAGCAGCCAGGAAAGGGTTGCTCGAGAACTGGAGCGAGAATCGCACGCGCCTCAGCGAAATCTTGGTGGATATCACCCGCGACGAACGCGTCATGGCAGCCGCGGCCTGTTCACTGGAAGGTGATGTGCTGGCGGCAACAAGCGCATATCCCAATGCGTTTTCCTGTGCGTCAATCTTAACGGGTTTTCGGCACCGTGGAGGAATATCCGCGAGCAAGTGGGCAACGACCGCCGATCTCCCCGAAGGCCGGGCTCACTTGAGTGCGATCGTCTTGGAGGATGCCGGAAATCCCAAGGGAATCGTTGCACTCGTTCATGATCTCAGCTTTATTGAGCGGCGCGACGGCACCACACGCAATATCATTCTGACGGCATTCTTTATTCTATCGCTGCTCGCCTCATTGGGAACTTATTTGGCGGCAAGATGGGCTTGGAGAGGATGGACGTCGGATTTGCAGCGGGCGCTTGCAGGACATCCCTCCCGAGAATTTATGCCACTCGTCAGAGATGTAAGGGCGCTGGTGGAGCGTCTAGCTAGGGAGCATGATAGCGAAACTCGAACGGGGCCATGGAATCCAGGCCGGCTCCGGGCAGCTCTCTCTCAGCATCTTCAGGGGGAAAAAGTGGCTATCCTAGCCAATCGAGAGCCTTATATTCACGAGAAATCGGACAGTGGTATCCAAGTGAAGCACCCAGCGAGCGGTTTGGTGACCGCGCTTGAGCCTGTGATGCGGGCCTGCGGCGGTATATGGGTTGCTCATGGGAGCGGCAGCGGAGATCGGGAGACCGTGGATGTTCACGACCGGGTACGGGTGCCTCCCGGCGAAGAATCCTACAGCATTCGCCGGGTATGGCTAAACGAGGCCGAGGAAAATGGATATTATTATGGTTTTTCCAACGAAGGATTATGGCCGCTCTGTCATGTCGCTCATGCCAGGCCCATATTCAGAGCCGAGGATTGGGAGCATTATGTTCGCGTAAATCGCAAATTTGCCGATGCAGTATGCCAGGAAGTCGATTCGGACGAGCCCATTGTGCTGGTCCAAGATTATCACTTTGCACTTGCTCCCAAGATGATTCGGGAACGGCTCCCCAGGGCAACAATTTTGACGTTTTGGCATATTCCATGGGCAAATGCGGAGCGTATGGGGATATGCCCCTACCGTGAAGAGATTATCTCGGGCTTACTGGGGTCGAGTATCGTGGGATTTCATACCCAGCAACATTGCAACAACTTTATTGATTCGGTGGATGCATTTATGGAGAGCCGCATTGACCGGGAAACCCACGCAGTGATTCAAGGCCCGCGCAAGACGCTGATTCGGCCTTATCCAATTTCGATTGAATGGCCGGTGCATTGGCTGGACGATTTGCCCGATGCGGAGCAATGCCGCGCGGATGTCCGAAAAGAGCTCATGCTTCGGCAGGACGCTCTTTTGGGCGTGGGCATCGATAGGCTCGACTACACCAAAGGGATCGAAGAGCGCCTCATGGCCGTGGATGAGCTGCTTTCGCGGCATCCTGAATTTCGGGGGCGTTTTACCTTTGCTCAACTGGCGGCGCCGAGCCGGACGAAAATCGATCGGTATCGGGAGCTCAATGAGCGGGTGGTGGCTCTCGCCGAAGAGATCAACAAAAAGTGGACACAGGGCGCCTATCAGCCTATTGTGCTGCTTCGCTCGCATCATGAACCGCCGACGGTGTTTCGTTATTATCGGGCAGCAGATTTATGTTATGTGAGCAGCTTGCACGATGGAATGAACTTGGTGGCCAAGGAATTTGTCGCGGCGAGAAACGATGAGCAGGGCGTGCTGGTGCTGAGCCAATTCACCGGAGCCGCCCGCGACCTGACGGAGGCGCTGATCGTAAATCCCTATGATATCCGGCAGGCGGGGGATGCACTCGCGGCAGCATTGCGAATGCCTGAGGCAGAGCAAAAAGAACGAATGCAATCGATGAGGCGCTTGGTATCCGAATTCAATGTGTACCGCTGGGCTGGGCGAATGCTTGTGGATGCCGCGGAATTGCGCCGAAAGGAGAGGCTGATGGGCCGCTTCACGTCCATGGGTCCGCTTATGCGCCATCTACCGGTAGAATCCACATGAAACACATACTTTCTTCGAAAAACATAGAGATTCTTGCCCAATTTTCTTGGTCTCGGCTGCTTGTCGCGCTAGATTTTGACGGCACTCTTGCCCCTATCGTCGCGGATCGGGAGCAAGCCCGGATGCGGCCTAGAACCCACACGTTGCTGGAAAAAGTATCCCAGCTTTACCCCTGCGCGGTGATTTCAGGCCGCAGCATGGAGGATGTAAGAGCACGCCTGGAAGGGATACCCGCGAAATACCTGATAGGCAATCACGGTCTCGAACCAGGGGAAAACATAGAGTTATTTGAACCACAAATTCATCAAATCCGGCCGGAACTGGAACAGGAGCTGAAGGGCATACCGGGCATAGATATCGAAGATAAGCGCTATTCACTGGCGGTTCATTTTCGCCGCGTGCGCCGCCGCCGGGAGGCGAGACAAGGAATTTACCAAGCCGTCGCCAAGCTTTCGCTCCCTATGCGCATCGTCGCGGGGAAGCTGGTGGTGAATGTGATACCCGAGAAGGCACCCCACAAAGGGGATGCGCTCATGGAATTGCGCCGGAGAGAAGGAGCGGATACAGCGCTTTATGTAGGCGATGACGTGACAGACGAAGATGTATTTGAGCTCGATCAGCCCGGGCGCCTACTGTCTATCCGCGTGGGACAATCTAGACGCTCTGCAGCCACCTATTTCCTTCGAAATCAGCGGGAGATGGATAATTTTTTGCAGAAACTGGTCGACTTACGCACTTGACAATAGAGCCATGAAAAAAGCAAAAGCCGGGGTAGACACCCTTTCACTCAGCCCTGCCCTTAACTTTTTACGCGAGCTTTGGCAGCTCAATCACGCCATTGAACGTCTCTCTAAAAAGATGGAGATCGTCTATGGAATTACGGCCCAGCAGAGAATGATCATTCGTTTGGTGGGCAAATATCCTGGGATGACAGCGGGACAGCTTTCGGAACATCTGCATTTGGATCCAGGAACGATTTCGGCCGCGATTCGAAGGCTTGAGAACAAGGGACTTTTATCGAGACGGCCCGACGTGCGCGATAAAAGGAGGGTGCTTCTTGGGCTCACAACGTCCGGACGCGCGCTTGACAAGCCCGCGACAGGAACCGTGGAGTGGGTGGTTGAAAAAATGCTACAACAAAACCCCAAAGACGACGTCGAGGGGGCGGCGCGGGTGCTTGGAATCTTGGTTGAAGCGCTGGAGTCAGAGGCAGCCCGCCTTTAGATTCAGGCTGGAAAGGCGACTTTTGCATGAATCTCCCCGATTCACTATTGGCACAACAGGATAAACTCTCCACGCTGCTGGGATGCAGCCCCGAAGAGCGGCCTAGCGTGGTTGCAAACATGCTACAGCGAAGTCCCAGCGAATCCACGGGATATTGGCTTCAACTTGTCGTCGCTGCCGGCATTGCCACCCTTGGTCTGGTCCTCGGAAGCACGGCCGTCATCATTGGGGCCATGCTTATTGCTCCTCTTATGGGTCCCATTGTTGGATTTGGAATGGGCTTGGCGGTCGGTTCCCCTTTTTTGGTTCTACGGTCGGGATCACGTGTTTTGGTAAGCGTCTTCGTTGTCATCGGCTGCTCGGCACTGCTAACGCGCCTGCTTCCCTTCCACGAACTCAATTCCGAAATCTCCAATCGCACCACGCCAACCGTTCTCGATCTGATCACCGCTGCCTTCTGCGCCATGGCCGGCGTTTACGCTACCATGCGCAGGAGTGGTGATATTGCAACCACGGCTGCTGGCACATCCATCGGCATTTCTCTGGTGCCGCCATTATGCGCCAGTGGATTTGGCGTTGGAACTTTATCTTGGCCCATCGCCGGCGGAGCGGCGCTTCTGTTTCTCACCAACCTTGTCGCCATTGTTTTTGTGGGCACACTCGCATTTGCACTTTCGGGTTTTCATCGGGAAACCGTGCACACAGTGGAAGCATCTATCATGGCGGAGACCCATGATTCTCCGATTATACTGCACCTTGCCCGGCGCCTGGGGGATTGGTTTAAGGGGCCATGGCTGCGCTTACTCATGCCTCTTGCGCTCTTGTCCACGGTGTATATTCCGCTGCGCACAGCGCTGGACGAAGTCGTGTGGGAGATTCGAGTTCGCGGAGAAGCGCGCGCAGCCGTGGCCCGTCTCCCAAACCGGGTTATCGAATCAAGAGTCCGGGTTGAACGCCGCGAAGTTGAAGTGGTTGTCGTGTTGCTTGGTACGGCCTCCGATGCACAATCGGCGCGGCAGAGCCTGAGTGCCTCGCTCCTGCAGGCAGGTGGAGTTATTCCGCGCATTGAGGCCATGGCCGTGCCGGATGCAGCCGCATTTGCCGGTCTTGAGGCTGCCATCCGAAAACCGGTCTTGCCGATCAAGCCACCCGAACCCCGCATTGGGGAATCCGTGGACTCGGCGAGAGCATTGCTTCGGCGGCTTGTTTATCAACATTTCCCTGAGGAATCCGCTGGGAAAATGCTCTCTCTCAACGAAGACCTCATAGGGGATAAAATACGATTGGAAATCATCCATCTTGGGGCACCATTGGGTACGGGGGGACTGGGCATTCTCGCAAAAGTGCTTGAAAAAGAGCTTGAAAAACCGATTCAGGTACACGAGGTCGCCTTTCCCCTGGGAGAGCAGGTATTGGAAGGAGGGGACAAAACGGCATGGCTTGCGGAGATCCCCCAGCTTATTGTAGCATCAAAGCGAATTCCGGCTCTTTCCGTTTGTGTTGTCCAGCCAAAACTGACAGTGAATGGGAGCAAGACCAAGAAAGCAAGGGGGCTCCCCGCCGCAACAAGCGAAACCAACCATGCGACAGCCATCATGATATCAGCGATGCTGGATTCACTGCTGGCAGGGCATCCAAGGGCATCGGTTGCGGTGGTGGAGGAGGCATCTTTTCAAATACGTTTTGTGGAGGGAGACTGTCCTTCCCAGGCAGCCCCTGCAAATCCACCTCAGAAAGAGGCCGAAAACATCAAGGATAAATAAAGAAAAGACACCAACACGCCACTTTATCCCTTGCCCACGCTAACGAATGGCAATAAAAAAGCTTTATGCCCTACGACGAAGGAATTGCCCAGCGGGCACGCGAAACCCTCGACGATCAATGCGATACAAAAACCCATAAGATCGTTGAAAAAAAGATGTTTGGCGGCCTCGCCTTTATGGTCAACGGCAATATGTGCTGTGGTGTCGTCGGCTCGAGGCTGATGGTCCGGGTCGGCCCCGATCAATATGAAAGCGCGCTAAAATTGCCTTATGCACGGCCCATGGACTTCACAGGAAAAGCTTTAAAAGGGCTTTTATATGTCGACGAACCCGGATTTGAACAGGATACCGATCTCGGAGCGTGGATTGGCCGGGCTCTTGTCTTTATGCGCTCTTTGCCTTCAAAATAACAAGCGCTTCTCTTCCCACCAATACTCCCGTTCCCAGGAGAACACGAACATGCACGCTGTTTGGGCGAAACAATTCTCTGTCGTTGGCGCCATTTCCCTCTGCTCAGCGTCCATATTGACCGGATGTGGCGCCAATGAAAGCGAATCCTCAGCGAGCGAGGCTCCCAAGGCCGATTTGCCCGTGGGCAGTACCGCCATTGTAGCCGTTGTAAATCCTGTCGTAAATGATGGCCATTTTAGTGTATTGCCTAAAACATTGGGCACCGAAAAAAATAAAATCCTCCTCGATGCCCAGCCCGGTGGCGAAGATAAAACCGGTTCCGATGGACTTGCATTGATTAGCGTCGACGTCGGGCCTGTCGATATGGCCGCAGGCGGAGCATCGCTTTCGCTTACCGTGCAGGCCAAGGGCGATGTGTATGACGCGCCTATCGCACTCAATGCCTCGTCGGCCGCATTTTTTGTGAATACGCCCATCCGATATCCCATCGGAGATGCATCCAATCCGGTGCGATTTCAAGATGGCAGCCCCATGGCCGATATCGAAGCCGAAGCCGCCAAAGACTTCAATATTATCGTATTGCAAAAGGGAACCTACATGGGCAGCCTCGCGATTGCGGGCAAGGGCGTCATCATTTACGGCGAGGGATTTAAAGATAGAAATGTGAATATTGAAGGATCGGTTACGGCCACGGGCGAAGGAATACGATTGCGTGGCCTAAATATTTCAGGAGATTTAACGGCCGGCGGCAACGATTTTGGAATTAGTTATTCCAAGGTGGGCGGCAATGCATCGATTACAGGAGATATGGGCGCCTTCCTGAGAAATATTTTTTGTAAAAGCGTGACACTTCCGGCCAATCCAATCACTTTGCTTGACAATTACGGCGTCGAACCCATAAAAACGCCGCCGACTGGTGCCTGCGGTGGATAAAAAATCGAAATCATCCCACATTCATTTTCCCGAGGAATTGCCTATTTCCTCGAGGGTTTTGGATATCGCCAAAGCCATTGACAGCCATCCAGTCGTCATTGTCGCGGGCGAAACCGGCTCGGGAAAAACGACGCAATTGCCAAAAATCGCGCTCGCGATGGGACGCGGCTTGTCGGCGCATATCGGTGTGACCCAGCCCCGCCGCATTGCCACCACCAGCGTCGCCGCCCGCGTCGCCCAGGAGCTTAAAGTCGAATTGGGGCGCGAGGTCGGTTATCAAATTCGCTTCGCCGATAGAACAGGGCCAAATACCTATGTGAAATTTATGACGGACGGCATTTTGCTGGCCGAGACCCAGGGCGATCCGAAATTATTGGCCTACGATACGATCATTATCGATGAGGCTCACGAGCGCAGCCTCAATATCGATTTTTTATTGGGCTATCTTCAGCGTCTATTGCCAAAGCGCCGCGATTTAAGGGTGATCATCAGCTCGGCCACCTTGGAAACCGAACGCTTCGCCGCTTTCTTTCACAAAGCACCTATCATTTCGATCGAAGGCCGAACATTTCCTGTTGAAATTATTCACCGCCCGCCCACACCCCAGGAAAACGATCTATCTCAAACCATTGCCAATGTTGTCGATGAAATTAGCGAGCTCGATAAACGCGAAGATATTTTGATCTTTTTACCAGGCGAGCGCGAGATCCGCGAAGCGCTGGACGAGCTGACCAGCCGCGCGCTTCCCCATACCGTTCTTTTGCCTCTGTATGGACGCCTCTCTCAAGCCGAGCAGCAAAGGGTATTTCAGCCCCTGCCCCAGCGCCGCATCGTGCTCGCAACCAATGTCGCCGAAACTTCGCTCACCATCCCGGGCATTGTGTTTGTGGTCGACGCGGGGCTCGCCCGCATTAACCGCAACAATCCCCGCTCGGGCGTAACACAATTACAGATCGAGCCTATTTCAAGGGCGAGCGCCGATCAGCGCAAAGGCCGCGCCGGCCGCATTCAAAGCGGTATTTGCTTTAGGCTCTATGCCGAAGACGATTATTTAAATCGCCCCGCCTATACCGATCCCGAAATTCTCCGCGTGGGCCTCGCCGGCGTTATCCTTCAAATGAAGGCTTTATCCATCGGCGATATCGAGGATTTTCCCTTTCTCGACGCGCCTTCCAAACGGGCCATCGATGAAGGCTACCGGGTTCTGACGGAAATCGGCGCGCTCGACGAAAAAGGCTCGCTCACCGATATCGGAAAAGCCCTTGCGCGCCTGCCTGTCGATCCAAGGCTGGGCCGTATGATCTTGGGCGGCGAGCAGGAAGGCGTGCTGCGCGAAGTCTTAATCGTGGCCGCCGCGCTCGGTATTCAAGATCCGCGTGATCGTCCGATTTCGGCTCAAAAACAAGCCGATGCAAAACACGCTCAGTTTAAAAACGAAGAGAGCGATTTCGCAGGCTTATTAAAGCTTTGGCACGCCTTTCAGGATGCGCAGGAAAAGCTCAGCCAAAATCAATTGAGAAAGTGGTGCCGCGATCAATTTCTATCGTATGTGCGCCTGCGCGAATGGACCGATATTCACCGGCAGCTCGCGCAAATCGCCCGCGAGCTCGGATTAAATACCAACGAAAAACCTGCCAATGATATCGCATTGCACAGGGCTTTGTGCAGCGGCCTGCTGAGCCGCATTGGCCAATGGCATCCCGATTCCAAAACCTATATCGGCGCGCGCCAAACGCGATTTGTGCTGCATCCCTCGTCGGGGCTCGCCAAAAAGCCGCCCGCGTGGGTCGCCGTGGCCGAGCTCGTGGAAACCTCGCAATTGTTTGGGCGCACGGCGGCCCGCGTCGATCCGGCCTGGCTCGAGTCGATTGCCGGCCCGCTGTGCAAACGCAGTTATGGCGATCCGCATTGGGAGGAAAAGCCCGCGCAGGTCATGGCGAAGGAAATGGTGACGCTGTATGGGCTGCCCATTGTCCGCGATCGCAAGGTGCATTTTGGCCCTATCGATCCCAAGGCATCGCGCCCCATCTTTATTTTGCATGCGCTGGTGCGCGGTGAATACAAGCCTCATAAACACGAGGCGCCCTTTGCGGAGCACAACCGCAAGCTCTTGGATGAAGTGCGGCGCATCCGCGACAAGGCCAGAAAGAGCGATATGCTGGCCGACGAACATACGCTGGCGCTCTTTTTCGATCAGCGTGTGCCAGAAGGCGTGTACAGCGGAAAGACGTTTGAAGCATTCCGAAAAGATATCGAAGAAAAACATCCAAAATGGCTTCACCTATCCATCTCGGATGTATTGGCCGATGAAGCGGAAGAATTGTCGCCTGAACGGTATCCCGATGAATTAAGGCTATTCGGTGCCGTGTTGCCTTTATCGTACCGCTTTGAGCCGGGCGAGGATGACGATGGCATAACAGTAACCATTCCCATCGGATTGCTTGCTGGAGCGGACCCGGGGATATTCGAATGGACGATACCGGCCTGGCAATTGGACAAGATTCGGCTGCTGCTGGAGACGCTTCCCAAAGCCGTCCGAAAAAGCCTCGGCGTGCCGGTGAAAGAACTTGCGGCGGAAATTCTTTCGATTCTTAAACCCTTTGAAGAGCCCTTGTTGCCAGCGCTTTCTGCGGCGCTCTATGTGGCGACCGGCGTGCGCGTATCGCCCGATTCATTTTTTCCGGACGAATTGCCGCCTCATTACCGATTTTCATACCGCGTCACCGATGAGCGCGATCAAACGCTGGCCCAGGATAAAAGCCTGCCCGATTTAATGCTTCGCTTTGGCGCGCGAGCCCGCGAATTATTTCAAAAAGCCCCAAAGGCCGGCATCGAACGGGATGGAATTACATCGTTTTGCGTAGATACACTTCCAAATACCATTCCCATGATGGTGGGAGGTAAATCGTTATTCGGATATCCGGCCTTGGTGGACAAAGGTTCGAATGTATCCATTCAAATCTTTGCCTCGGCTCACGCAGCCGCCGAAGCGCATAAGGGCGGCCTCATGCGATTGTTTTTATTGGAGACAGGCACATCGCTTCAGAAATTGGAGCAATCGCTGCCGGCCTCGCTCGCTTCAAGCCATCTTTCCCAAGCCACCGCGGAAGGAGGGCGCGGCCTGCGAACTCAAATTGCACTTCGGGCGCTTGCGGAGGCGCTTGCGCTCGACAATTCGAAAGCATTGCCTAGAACGCGCACCGCATTTAAAGAACACTTGATGGCGGGACAGCGGAAACTGTTAGAAATATTGGCTCAATACGGAAAGATTGCCCAGGAAATCGCCGCTGAATACGCGAGGGCCGAAACGCTGCTCAAAAGCCTTGCGGGCAAGCCTGGAGCGCCAAAGGCCACGCTGGATGAGATGAAGGCGCATCTGGGATTTTTAATTTCACCGGGATTATTTTCCACGGCAAAGCTCGCGCGGCTCGTTCATGTGCCGAGATATTTAAAGGCGGTGCAAGTCCGGCTGGAGCGCTTGCCCAACGGGCCTCAGAAAGATGCTCAAAAGGCCGAGCAAATCCGCGATTTTTGGCAAAACTATTGGAAGAGCAAAGAGGGGCTGCTTAAAAGGGGAGTCCCAGCGGAAGATGTGGATGCATTTCGATGGTTAATGGAAGAATTCCGGGTGTCTTTATTTGCGCCCGAATTAAAGACTGCACTAAGTGTGTCGGCCGCGAAATTGAATGAGCAATGGAAGCTATTGTGCGGGGCGTGAGGGTTCTGCAACCGATGCGGTAATGCACCATTGCGCTAGAAAATAAGTGGCCAGTATCCAGAACGATGGATAGGCAATGGGCGTGTGAAAGCGATTGATGGCTAACAGGGTGTCGGAAGCGACGAAGAGAGCCGAGCCGATAACGGCATAACGGCTGTATTGGGATTTCATTTGATGGTGCCAAATCCAGGTTTGGGAAGCCATGCTCACCAATACGATCGCATAGACGGCGACGGCGAAGCGTAAAATCGTATTGAGGTTTTGATGAAGCACGGCCCACATGGTCATGGCGAAGGCGATAAAGGGAAGGCGTACAGCGGGTTTTAAAGGTAATGCGGCGCCGTGGGAAAAGGCGGCGATATACGCGATGTGCGCGCATAAAAAGGCGCAGAGGCCCAGAATAAAAAAGCGGTCGGGCCAGATGAGCACGATATCGCCGACAACAGAGCAAAGAAGACCGGCGAAAATGCCCGTGTGAAGGCGATTTTTGCGGGCGCGGAGCATCGAACCCGCCCATGCGATGACGACGAGCATGGTGAGAGGTTTGAAGACGAGCAACAGCCAGGTGTTGTGAACGAGACCGCCCGCGATTGAGCCGGCCGTGCCCAGGAGGACAAGCGAAAAAGTGAGCCAATGCACGGCGTGAATGTATCGAAAAGGGGGTTTTAGGGATATGGTGGTGTGCGGAAGCGAATGACACAGCCTTCGGCCGAAGCGGATGCGCGGACATTGTTGGGGGAACTAGAGGATGCGCTTGTTTCGTGCAGAAATGAGGGCGATGTGGTTCAGCGCATTGCCGGGGAGAGGCTGTCGGCGCTGATTGCGCTGCTTTCGGTGACGGCCGGTGAATTGCAGAAGGCGAAAGATGCGGCGGCTCCTTTGGCGCTGCGGCTTCAAGAGATTCAGCGGGGCATCGGCGAGCGTGTGAATGAGCTGTTCCGGAATATTCAGCAAGCCATGGGCAATCCGGCGATCGATGTGGCGAGCGCGCTTTTGTTTCCGGGCGGCACGGGCTTTTATACCGAAGGCTCTCCGGGTGAACAATCCGATCGAATTGAACTCTTGGCGCAACTGCTCGAGGCGGGGATGCTGTCCAAATTGCCTGCCGAGGAGAAAAAGCATTTCGGCGGGAAAGCGAGAGAGATTTCTAAAGAGATTCTGCAGGATACCGAGGCGTTGCGCATTCCCAGGGCGAGGGTTGCGCTGTTGGAGCGATCGCTCGGTGTGGTGATAAAGAGTGCCCGGCTCGAGATTGGGAATTTAAAAAAGCGTTTGATCGCCGAAGGGATTGGCGAGGAAGTGATCAGGCGGATTTTTGATCCAAAACCAAAGGATAGGCTGGCTTAACGATCTTAATCCTCGTCCTTGAGCAAGAAGTCGTTGTTAATGACTTTGAATGACAGGCGGCCTCCCAATGTATTGGAAGGCATTTCGCTGAAGGTGCGGACGACAATGCCTTCTTTGCGATTTTTGGTGCCCGCGTATAAGCCTCGCGCGTGTTCGAGCCACCGATCGAGGCTGTGTTCAAAGGATGCAGCTTCTGCGCCCCGGATTTCGCGCTCGATGGGGACGGTCTTCAAGCCTTGCTCTTTGCAGAAGCTCATCATGCTTGCGTAATCGAAAAAGCGGCCGGCTTTGGCGTCGTACACGCTAAATACAAAGCATTCGGTCTCGCGTAAACCGAGCCTATTCTTTTGAATGCCCGGCCCGCATAGCTCGCCTTGAATGGCAATGCCCGGTGGAAGCCGTTGCTCGAGTTGATATCGCTCGGCCACGCGCCATACGGAATTGCCCGCTCCGGCGGCGGGACGCGCCAAGGCCCAATTGCGCGAGCAGGCCATGAATTCGCCGCTTGGATCGCGAAAATAGGTGGCCGATGAGCCGTCGAGCTTGGTGCTGATATAAAATTCTTGTCCGCGGATTTCATCGAGCACGCCCAAGGCCGATTGCAGGCGGATTTCGTCGGTTTTAGGCACGAGGCCCGGAAATGAGCCGGCAATTTCACGCGAGTCGGGCAATACAGGTTCGTATTTGGTGACGCCCAGCCGTTCGCGGATATCGATTCCAAAAGGCGGCATTTCGTCCTCGCCTAAAATTGAAACAGGCAGCGCCAATCCTTGAGAGAGGACTCCCCGCAATTTCAAGGTGCGAATGCGGTAGCCCCGGGCTTTCATAAATTCGGCCCAAGGCGCGCTCTCTGGCAATACGCTGTCGATTTCAAAAAATACACAGGCGTCGCCGGGCTTGAATTCGCCCTTTTTGACAACGACCGTCCAGCCCATCACCCGGGCTTGTTCAATTTGATCGGCACCTTCAATGGGGGCCAATGCATCAATGCGCTGAAGCGATACTAATTTTCGTTCCACGGTTTTTGCTCCGCATTCAGTTCGGAGGTTCACGCTCTTTTATTTCGGACTTTTTTCCGCGGACTCGGGCAATTCAATGCCAACGCAGGCTCCGCCTTCTTCGCGGTTCTTCGCGTATGCGCGGCCTCCATGCGCTTCGGCAATGCGTTTGACCAGCGATAATCCCAATCCAAGCGAATCTTTTTCGCTGTCGCGGCGCGCCCGCGTATAAAAAGGCTGGAATGCCCGTTCGGCTTCGCCTTCGCCGAATCCAGGGCCGCTGTCGTGCGCTTCGAATACAATCGTATTGGCTCTCTTCTCCGCCCGGAATTGCACGAGACCACCACCGTGTTTTTCGGCATTACCGATTAAATTGGCCATGGCCCGGCCAAGCAGTGTGGCATCGGCGGAAACCCGAAGAGATTTGTCGTCCATTTGAAGCTTTTGAAGAGGCTGGCCCGCGCGTTCCAGCGCCCGCCTCGCCGTGTCCCCGACATCGAGATCGCGTAAATCGAGCGCGGTGAAATCGATGCGGGAGCTCGCCAATAAATCGCCGACCAATGCATCAATTTCAATGACTTCCCGATCAATTTCATCGAGGGTCTTCTCAGTGGTCCCCGTATCCCGGGCTATTTCGGTCAGCAGCCGGATACGGGCCAAGGGCGTTCGCAGTTCATGCGATACGGCCGCCAGAAGCTCGCGCTGATCGGCCAATTGACGCTCGATACGCGCGGCCATGTCGTTCATCGCCTCGCCCACGATGCCAATCTCGCCGTGCCGCCTGCAATCGAGGCGAACGCGGCTTTTTAATCGTCCAGACCCTATATCCCGCGCCATCCGCTCGAGTTCGCCCAAGGGCCGCGCAAGCCTTCGCGCTACGCCGCCCGAGGCAATCCAGATGGCCGCGCCAAGCAATAAAAAAGGTACGAAAAACCATCCGCCCCTTCGCGGACCATTGCGATCGCGCACGGGGCAGGCCGAAATAAAGCCGATCGGTTCGTCGTCGCGAAGAACAGGAGCGCTTAAGGCATCGACTTCGCAGGGCGGGCCAAACGATGCAATCGCGCTGCGCTTGGCGTCGAACAGCGTTAAACCCAAGCCTAAATCCCTCGAAATATCGCGCGCAAGCATGTCGCGCTCCATGGGCTTTTCCCACACGCGTTCAAACATATGGCTGACCAGAACGCGGCCCCGATCGATCTCGCGCACATACCAAGGAGCCAGCCAAGCGGGCGAGCGGGGCGACGGTGGAGGGCCGGGCGGCATGGGCGTCCGGCCGGCCAAATACAAAAACCCCGTAAATGCAAGGCCCGTAAACAATATCGACGCCCCAAACCAAAGAAAGATGCGCCGGTGCAGACGGGCTCGCACATAGCGAACCAATGGATTCACGCGCTCTCCTTCGCAAAGACATAGCCCACGCCGCGGACCGTTTTGATCAGCCGCGGCGCGCGCGGGTCGTCGCCAAGCTTTTGGCGAAGATGCGAGATGTGTACGTCGACCGTGCGATCGCTGACGGTGACGTCGCCCCGGCCGGCTTCGTCGAGCAGCGAATCGCGTGAAACCACGCGGCCGGCCTTGCGGACAAGGGCAACCAGAATGTCAAACTCGAGGCCCGTTAGATCGGCGCTTTTGCCATCCACTGTCACAAGCCTTCCCGATAGATCGATGGCGATATTGCCAATCACAAGCTGTTCCGCGGGAGTTTCGGGCTTTGTTCTCCGGAGCACCGCGCGCAGGCGGGCCAAGAGTTCCCGCGGACTAAAGGGTTTGGCGATGTAGTCATCCGCGCCGAGCTCCAATCCCACGACGCGATCGGTTTCATCGCCCTTGGCTGTGAGCATCAGCACCGGAATCTGGCTTTTGGCACGAATGCGCTTCACCACTTCGATGCCATCCATGCCAGGCATCATCACATCGAGCAGAACAGCATCGAAGTGGCCGTTTTCAAGCGCCGTAAGCCCTTTTTGGCCGTCGTGCGCAAGCGTTACCAAAAACCCATTTTGCTTGAGATAGCTCGCCAAAAGCTCGTGCAGGCGAACATCGTCATCGACCAAAAGAACCCTGGTTGCCATGGCGGCCGCGAGCGTACATCACTCCGCTTTTGGAGCCACGGGCTGCTCTGCCGTGTTCACTGTGTTCATCGCGTTCGCCTTGCGGGCCGCTTCTACGCAGACCTGTGCCACATGGTTTTCAAAGGACGCCCGCCTCCACTGAGCATGGCAGCGCAGGCTGCGGAAGCCCGATGCAAATCCGCCAATCGTTCCAAGCGCCAACAGCACAATCGCTAACTTGCGTTTCATTTCAAAACTCCAATCCAATGTGTTTCCGAGCTCGAGTTTCCGTTGCAGGCTTTCGATCAGACGCCGTAGCGCCGGTACGGGCCGCCAAAGGCTCCAAAATAGGGGCCCGACTCAATGAGTTCGGCAAAACGCACGCGCTGCCGCTCATCCAAGACCGCGTGGACTTTCGCAATCGCCGAAACCACAGCCTTGCGCATCGTGTCCATCGCCTGATCGTGGCGCGCAAAGGTCTCGCCCATGCGCGTCTCATCAAACGCTTCGCCCTTCACGGCCTGCGCCACATCGCTCCGCGTGCGCCGCACTTCACCGCGCAACTCGGCTCCGGCCGTCCGAATCTCATCGGCCGCCGCCATAATCACCTTCTCCTGGCCGGGCGTCGTATCGAGATGCTCGAACAGACCCCTCAGCCAAAAACGGCCCATCCCAGGACCGCCCCTCCATCCAAAACCCCTGCCCTCGCCGCCGCCCTGGCCTGCCCAAGGCCCATAGCCGCCACACCCGCCGCCCGCGAAATGATGGCCGCCGCCCCATCCTCCGCGATAGGAAGCACATCCGTGCCGGCCTTTCGCAAGGGTAACCAAAAGTCCAAATAAACACGCCGTTCCAATTACAAATCCAAACATGCGTCATCGCCTCCAGGGCGGAGCGGCTTGTGAACCGCGCCGCCTCAAGGACAACAATGGATTTGGATTGTGAAGGCTGTGCCGGGAGGCGTGTGAAGAAGTGTGAAGGGGATGTGTGCGCCCGAAGAGGGCTTACTTGTCGAGGCCGGATAGATCCAAGCTGTCGAGATCGTCATCGGCGGCCTTTGGAGGCGGAGGCGGAGGCACAGCAGCCTTCCCGCCCTTCTCCTTCTTGCCGGATGGCGCAGGCGCAGCAGCAGCAGGCGCAGCAGCAGCAGGCGCAGGCGTAGGCGCGGGTGCCGCAGCGGCAGGCGCAGGCTCTTCCGCGGCAGGCTTTGAAGGCGCGGCAGCAGCCGGCCTAGGCGTCACCACTTCTTCGTCTTCCTCATCCTTCGCCGCAGCCTTTTCAGCAGCAGGCGCAGGCGCGGACTTCGCGGGCTCGGCCTTGGTGGGCTCGAATCCCATCGACTTCTCGGCGGCGATCAGCACCGGAACCAGCTCGCGAAGCGGAACATTGCCCGCAATCGTCTCAGGCACCGCAATGCTTAAATCGTTCGCTGCGTGGAAAGGCGTGCTCGCCTTGTCTTTCTCTTGCTTGAAGCGCGCATCGTCGATCGCCACGCGCACATCCAGCGGAATGCGCGTATGCCACACCTTTCCGTTGATCGCCGTACGCACATCCCACGGCGTCAAAATAGGCACCCGCCCCAAGCCGGGGAACGAGCTGCGATCGGTAAGCAGTGCCTTGAGCAGCCATGCGAGCAGCTCTTGATGCACGGGCGTGTCTTCGCCCCATGGCATCGACTCGCGGAAGAATTGCCACACATCACTCGCAGGCCCGTAAATCGCCAGATCCATCGGCTCAAAGGCTTCTTCGAACTCCCGGACGGAAATATCTTGTTCCTCGAGAGCCGAGTCGATCAGCGCAGCCTGAAATTCAGGCCCCTTGCGGCGCGCGGCCTTGGGCACAAGACCCGTCAGCTCCGTCGTGATGTTCTGGCGCAGATCCCATCGATCCCCGTACCAGCGCATACGTTCGGCGGCCCCCCAGCGCGCCCTGAGTTGTTCAGGCGTCCACCATGGAAGGTTGAGCGCCCTAAGCTTGGTGAGCAATTCAGCAATGACTTGGAGAGCGGGCTCGTTTGCAATGTGCGAACGAGCTTCTTTACTTAGGATTTCGGGTTCTTTCTTCTCAGAATCCTGATGCTTTAGCGGTAGCGGTCGCGCAGGCATTGAAGGTCCTCCGTCCGCGGGCGGCGCGGTATCCAGACTGGCCGCCATCTTAATCACGCATGCGGCGAAGGGTGCGACGATTTTTGCTGGGCCCAGTCATTGCAATTCTTTCCAGCGGAAGGGCACTCGGATTTCCTGTATGTGCCCCAGGGTGACATCCCAATCCCCTCCCCTTCGCGTGCTCTCCATCGATTATGGCAAAGCCCGCGCGGGCATTGCCGTTTCGGACGAGCTTGGCCTGTTCGCCCATCCCAGGCCCGCGCTCGATGCCCACAACCGAAACGCTTTGATCGCGGCGCTGATCGAAATCATCCAAGGCGAAGGCATTCAAAAAATTATTGTTGGACTGCCCGTCGAAATGGATGGCGGACACGGCCCCGCTGCCCGCCGCGCCCTCTCCTTCGCGCAGGCCCTCGCCGACAAAACCGGCATGGATATCGAACTCTTCGATGAACGGCTCAGCACTGCCGAAGCCCAGCGAAAGCTCTTGGCCGCCGGCACCGATCCCCGCAAACAAAAATCCAAAATCGACGGCGCCGCAGCCTGCGTGCTCCTCCAAAGCTTTTTAGATCGCCACGCTCAGCATTCCCCGCAGCAAACGCCGGTTTCACAGGGAAAAATGCGCGCCAAATAACGCCTCCGAGAAAGGCCGGAGCACCCGCTCGATGCGATTCGCTTGACCTCATCGCGCGCAACGACCATAAGCGCAGCCCACATGGCTTGTTGCGGGCACGGCATGTCGACACAAAGCACGCGGACCTGCGTTCAGCGGAACGCACGCGCGCGCCGCATCTCTCTTTGGGCTCGGGAGGCGCGTTGAAGACGATTCGTTCGCTGCTCGCCGTGCTGGTCTTATGCGCGTCGCCGGGCGTTGCCTGGGCTCAATTTGGCGTGGGAGGCCCTCCCGCTGGCCCGCCGCCCTCTCAGCAATCCGCCCCAAAAGACCCAAACGCGCCCGAAATGCACGCGGCCTCGGGCACCGATGCCGACGAACGCCTCCGCACTCAAAACCCAACGATGCCCGCCGATCCTCTCGCTATATCGCCCGAGATGAAGAAGCGCATCGGAACAAACTTCGACTACGAAAAGCTCGAGCTCGGCAAGACAGCCCTCACCACGCGCCTCTTCATCCCGCCTTACTACGAAGAAAAAAGCGGCCAATTCCGGTTCAGAACCGTCTTTCCCTTCTGGTTTGAACGGCAGCAGGAAAACGACAGAGCCAGCCTCTTCGGCCTGTTTTATTACAACCGCCGAAGCCCCAAACACGACGCCGACGTTCTCTTCCCCTTCTTCTGGAACGTCCGCAACGACACCACCCGCACCACGGTCATCGGCCCTTACATGCACCGCGAACGCGAAAGCAAAGCGGGCAAGGGAGGCCGCCACGACAACTGGCTCGTGCCCTTCCTCTTCGAAGGCGGAAACGACGAAGGTTCAAGCTATCTCCACGTCCCGCCGCTACTCACCTTCACCAAACAGTCACCCCGCGGCGGCTACAACATCGTCGGCCCGATGTATTGCTTCTGGTCGGGCGGCCCAAACTGCGACGCGCGCACCGCCGACAGCATCGACCTGGGCCTCGCGCCCTTTTATTTCTATGGCCGCGACGAAAAGCGCGAATACGAAATCATCCCGCCCCTGCTTCACTACTACCGCTACAACGAGGCCACCGACAGCGCCACCAACGTCTGGGGCCCGCTCTGGTGGGAACGCTCACCCGAAAGCAATGTCTTCAATATCCTGCCCTTCTACTGGCACTCCTGGGGCAAAAACGAAGAGAAAACAACGCTCTTCCCCTTCTACCACCGCAGCCAAAAAGGCCGCGAAAACCTGCTGATCACTCCTTTATTCGTCAGCGCCGAAGGCGAACACGGCGAAAGCACCTTCGCCACCTGGGGCTACGCGCGTTACCGCGGGCGCACCGAATTCGATATGATCACGCCCTTCTATTACAACTACAGGGACCCCGACGCGCGCATCGAACGCACTCTAATTCCGCCCTTCTATTACCGGAATACTTCACCGCGCGACGACGACTTCGCCCTCTTCCCCTTCTATGGCCACTTCCAGCGCAAGGGCCTGCGCGAGTCGCATTGGATTACGCCCTTGTTCGAATACAAACGCGACACCGAAGGCTGGGAAACCAATCTCTATCCCTTCTTTTTCATGGGCCAGAAAAACGACTCCAGCCATCTGGTCCTCGCGCCCTTCGTCTGGGATTTCGCCTCGTCCACTTCGCGCACCACCGTCGTGATGCCCGTCTTTTACCGCTCCTCCGACGAAAACAGCGTCACTCAGCTCGCGCTCAATACCTATTACTCGGAAAAGAAAGTGCGCGGCGGCAAGGAATGGGAGTTTCATTTCTTCCCCCTCTTCTCCTACGGCCAATCGCCCGGCGGTCATTGGTGGAATCTGATGTATGGCCTCGCAGGCTTTACTCGCCAGGGCACGATGACCAAGGTGCGCGCCTTCTATGTGCCCATCACCTTAAGCAATTAGAACCTATCTCAACACCTTCTCTATCGCGCGAAGCACAGCCTCCCGCGCAAATGGCTTCTCCAGAACCGGCCTGCCCGTCTCCGATAAAAAACGCTCTATCCCCGCACCAAATCCAACACCCGTCATAAAAATAAATCGCTCCGCCTGATCCCTATCCATCTCCACCACCCGCTCATACAGCCCCTCCCCCGACATTCCAGGCATCCGCAAATCGCATAAAACCGCGTCAAAATGGCTCTCCTTTAAATACTTCAGCGCCGCAAATGCATTTCCCGCCGTCACCACATCGTGCTGCTCGCCGATCTCCTCCGCCAAGACCCGCGACAGTGCCGGCTCGTCCTCGATCACCAATACCTTCGCCCGCCGTTTCGCATTCATGCTCGGAGGCACCGAACTCAACCGTGGCAATGGCGCCGCTCCCGCCGCTGGTAACTCAATCACAAAGCGCGTCCCACGCCTCTCCTCCCCAGCCTGCACCGGACTCTCCGCCCAAATCCTCCCGCCCGCCCCCTCAATAATCTCCCGGCTAATCGGCAGCCCAAGCCCCGTCCCCACATCCGGATTCTTCGTCGTAAAAAATGGCGTCCATATCCGGGGCATCACATCCTGATCAATCCCAATCCCCGTATCCGACACCTCTATCTGCACCGTCTCGCCCACACTCTTCGTGCTCACCCGAATCACATGATCGAACACATCCTCCTTCGATATCGCTTGCGCCGCATTCACCAGCAGATTCACCAGCACCTGCCCCAGCCTCCCCGTCCCCATCAGCACAGGCGCCACATCCCCCAAATCCCGCTCAATGCGCGCCCGCTCTATCAACTGCCCCCGTGTCAGCGTCAGCGCGCTCTCCACCGTCGCATTCACGTCCACAATCGATAGCTGCCCCGAATCCGCAGGCGACGAACTCGCAAACGCCCTTAAATCCCGCGCAATATGTACAATGCGCTGCACCGAATCCCGCAGCTCCCACAGCATCGATGCCGCGTTCTCCGCCACATGAGGCTCCATCGACACGCCCGACCCCTGCAGCATCCTCCCCAGCATGTCGATGCTCAGCAGCAAAAAAGCCGCCGGATTGTTAATCTCATGCGCTACACCCGCCGCCAGCATCCCCAGCGTCGACAAACGATCCGCCTGCACGAGCCGCGTCCTCACCGACTGCTCTGCGCTCACATCCGCCAGCAGCCCCTCTATCGCCGTCACATCCCCCTGCTCCGAAAACAGCGGAAATACCGTCCCCCTCGCCATCATCTCCCCATTCGGCCTCCGGCTTAACCGCGCCTCGTAGGGCAGCGGCTTATGCCCTTCCTTCGCCCGCTCCACCGCCTCCTCAAAGGCTTTGCGCCCCACCGGCTCCGCATGCGCATTCCTTAAAAATCCAGGCGTCTTCAGCGCCTCTCCCGTCGGCACCCCCAGCAGCCTCTCCGCATGCCGGTTTAAATACACAAGCTCCATCGTCACAGGATCGAGCCTAAAAATAATCAGCGGCGCATTGTCCAACAGCGTCCGGTGCTGCTCCTCCAGCTCGCGAATTCTCAACAATCGCTCGGCCGCCCTCCGCTCCGCCTCCGCCACCAAACTCAAATCCCTCAAGAGCGCATGCACCGCCACTTGAGGATCGTCCTCCACCCCGGTAATCGTCGCATCAACCACCAGCGGCCCCCTCAAGCTCTTGGGCGAACCCGGCTTTGGAAGAAGCTGCATCCGCAACCCCCGCGAAGGAAAAGGCGTCGACCCCGCTGCATCTTGATCCGGCGATGTCAAGACCAAAGCAATAGGCCGCCCCACCAATTCATCCCTGGCAAAACCCGTCAAGAGCAGCGCCGCAACATTGGCATCAGTAATCCGCCCCTCCCTATCCCAAGCCAGCATGGCATCGCCCGAGGTTTCCAGAATCATCGCCAGCCTTCGTTCGCGTCCCTGGACCCTCATTCGTTCCAGACTGTCGCCCAAGATATTGGCCACGGAGCCCAAGAGCGCGATAGGCGCCCGGCGAGCCGTTTCGGCATCTTTAAAGCCAATAGCCAGGTCGGCGACCACACAAGACTCGCCCCACACAGGAATCGACCAATACGAACCCACCCCCTGAGACGCCGTCGAACGCTCGAGAGGCGTCCCTTGACTGGTATCTTCACACAGATAGGGCACCCCCTGCTCAAAGACATCGCGCATCAGATGGGTATTTTCGCGGGGCACCCTCGCGCCAAAAGGCAACACATCGCCGATAGGCCCAGAAGAAATGGCATAGACCCGCTGATGATGGGGGCCATCAGGCACAAAGACGCCCATTTGAAGAAACGACACGGCGCCCATCAAGACATGGGCGAGCTGCTCGAAAGCATCGCGGATCAGCAGATTGGGATAACGAAGCGCGAGGCGCAGCACATCATTCAAGAGCCGCTCATCATTCATGGGGCAGCGATAATGGCTTAAACGCGGCCCGAAACGCAGCGCAAAAAGAATCGTTATTTTTTCTTTTCAAACACAGGCCAATAGGATAGCCTTCAGAACAACCACGATGGGTCAGCCGGCAATACCCCTAATACAGCAAGAACCCGCTTCCGCTTCCGTTCCCGTTCCCGATTCCGATCCGACCTACTATCCCACGGAGGATGAAATGGGCGAAAGCGCCCTTCAGACCTTGATTACCGAACTTTTGCGTCCTTTGATTGCCCGCTGGCTGGCTCACCGGCATATCGATGCTTTTGTTGGTGCCGATCAATTTATTTACTGGATCCAGCACGCCCCGACGGTCTCGGTGGCCCCGGACATTTATATTTTGCCAGGAGTATCCCCAAACATTGTTCCTGGGTGCTGGAAGGTTTGGGAGACGGGCATCGCGCCGGTATTTGCCCTAGAAGTCATGGCCGAGGACAATAGCAAAGACTTGCTTCGCTCACCGGATCGCTATGACAGCCTTGGGGTCATGGAGCTATTGATGTTCGATCCCTTTGCGGAGCGGCGGAAGGCTCCGGTACGGTTTTGGTCTTACCGGCGGAACACCAAAGGGCGATTGATGGCCACCGAAGCAACGATGGGGGATAGGATTCGGTCGGTGACATTGGACTGTCATGTACGGGTTGTGGGGCGTGGAGACATGCAGCGGCTGAGACTGGGGACGGGAGCGAAGGGGAACACCTTATTTCCGACGGAAGCCGAGGCGCAGGAGATGGTAGCGTATCAGCAGCGCGTGGAAGCGGGGCAGGTGCGGGCGCGGGCAAAAGCCGCAGAAGCGCGGGCAGAGCAGGAACGCGAGCGGGCAGAGCAAGAGCGCGAGCGCGCGGAGCAAGCGGAAGCGCAGGCGGAGCAGGAGCGCGAGCGCGCGGAGCAAGAGCGCGAGCGGGCAGCGGCGGCGGAAGCGCGGGCAGAACAGGAGCGGCAGAGGGCCGCGGCCGCGGAAACCGAGATGGAGCAATTGCGGGCCCTGTTAAAGCAACTTCAAAAATAATTGCACATCCCAACCCAACTCCAATCAGATAGCCTTCAGAACAACCACGATGGGTCAGCCGGCAATACCTCTAACACAGCAACAACCCGTTCCCGATTTCGATCCGACCTACTATCCCACCGAGGATGAAATGGGCGAAAGCGCCCTTCAGACCTTAATCGCCGAGCTTTTGCGGCCATTGATTGCACGTTATTTAGAGCACCGGCATGTCAAGGCATTTGTAGGCGCCGATCAATTTATTTACTGGATCCAGCACGCGCCGACGATCTCGGTGGACCCGGACATTTCTCACCGGATCGCTATGACAGCCTGGGGGTAACAGATCTATTGATTAGAGCAAGCGGAAGCGCGGGCAAAAGCCGCGGAAGCCGAACTGGAACGCCTAAAGGCACAGCTTCAACAGCATTCGAAGTAGCGGAAAGAGCATTCAGCAGCCTCTGTAGAGCATTCCCGGTGTTTGGACAGAGCTTGGGGGGTGGGAAGAGGGTCTTTCCACGGCTAGGGAACGATGCTTGGGGAGGAGCATTGGGTGCATTGTTTTATTTGGAAAGGGCTTTGGGCGCCCGTTTGGAGGCATTTCAGATGTCAAGAAAGACCTTCAGGCGTCACCTGGGGACGATTCTTGACAGGTGGAAAGGCACCGGGGAGAGAGCGGAAGGGTCTTTCGGGGGAGGAGCAGGGGGATGAGGAGAGACCCGAAGGGAAATTTTTCTATTGCCCTGTGGACAGAGGCGGGCCTAGACTCAGGACACCATGAGATTACTAGGAAACAAGAGCAGCCTATCTGTATTTCGCAAAGATCTACTCCATCTTGAGGCATCGCTGGAGGCCGATGACAACGCCGATGTGGTGGCGCTGGGCCCTGAAGTGGCGAGTTGTTTGGACGAGCTCTATCAGGAGCGGGATGCCTTTGAGACGGTGGAGAACACGGTGGTGATAGCGCGGGCGGTGCGCAAGAAGCGGGACAAGGGCGTGGATGTTACGCTGGTGGATTTGGGGAGCCGTAGCCGGGTGAAGAACAAGAAGCTAAATGAGCGATTGTTTCCAAGTTTATCGCCGAGCGATACGGGGTCATTGCCGCTGGACAAGCAGATGGTGGAGAACGAGCGGATTTTGTTGGAGTTGAAGGGGTTGGAGGCTGGGCATCCGATACGGGTTGAGTATGAGACGGTATTGGAGAATGGGATTGAGAAGGTGAAGGGGGCGATAGCGGGCGCGAATGACGCTGAAGTGAATTTAAAAATGGGGCGTGCGAAGCTTCGGGCCTTTAAGACGAAGGCGGATCGGTTGCGATTGGATGTGCATGCGAAGCTGGTGTTGATCACTGGGGACAAGAAGGTAGCGGATTCATATTTCCGTCCTGCGTCGGAGCCGGACGAGGGGGAGAGTGACGAAGGAGAGGGTCATGGGTGAGCCTGCGCGAAAGCTTGAGCCTGCGACGATAGCGGATTTGGAGGCATTGCCACCAAATGTGAAGGGAGAGATTATCGATGGGGTTTTGTATACGCATGCGCGACCCCGGGCGCGGCATCAAGCCCTGATTGGGCATTTGGATCGGGGATTGGGTGGCTCGTTTCAGGAAGGGGGTGGACGCCCTGGAGGGTGGTGGATTTTGGTGGAGCCTGGGATTGAGGTGATGGGTTCGCCTGAATTTTCGCCGGATTTGGCGGGATGGAGGGTGGAGCGTATGGCTGAGTTGCCCGAGGACACGTCGATTCAGGTGGTGCCGGATTGGGTGTGTGAGGTTTTGTCGCCGAGCACCAGGAGCTACGATTTAAGGACGAAGCGGGCGTTTTATGCGAGGATTGGGGTGAAGTATTTGTGGTATGTGGATATGGATGAGCGGAGCCTGACGGTAAGCCGTTTGTATGAGGGGAAGTGGTTGGAGCTGGGGGTCTATGGGGAGGATGATAAAGTAAGGGCGGAGCCGTTTGAGGCGGTGGAGCTGGAGATGGAGGCGTGGTGGATATCGGGAAAGAAGTGAAGGAGGCGGGTGGGGAGCCAAAGGAAGCGGGCGAAGGAGAGCCGAAACCGAAGCTGAAGTTAAGGCGATTAAAGATTGTTCAGTTTAGGAATGTAGACCCGTGCGAGTTGCATTTTGGGGACGGGTTTAATGTTTTGTTGGGTGTGAATGGGTCGGGGAAGACGACGCTGCTGAATTTGATTGCGGCGGTGCTTACCGATGATTTCACCGGCTACCGAGGTGAAGCCTTTGAGCTGGAGTATGAGCTTTCGCAGGGCTCAGATGCTGTAGTGATGAGCATCCGTCACCGGCCTGGGAAGCCGCTGGTTGATGAAAGCGGGGCCAATAGACTCTCAACGGATCCAGATACCTTCGTTGGCCTTGTGCTTCGATCGCCTACTGCTGAATGGCATGCAAGCCTGCATGGGCATCGGTTGTCCATCCAAGGCAGGCCCGTGGTAAATATTCATAATCAAAGCGCAGCGCTGCGCTATCCACGAACACGGATGGCATTCATTGTGGCAGATCTGCCACGGCAGAATGCAAGCCCAGATACTCGATACCCCTATACATCATTCCATTCAAATACGGGCCTGCGGAGAGTTGACCGGTTTGATGAGGGACTGGACTTCTTTCGAACGCTGGTGGCTTCGGGAAACGACGCGAGCGAAGATTTGGTTGTGAAAATCTATGAGCACAACCAAGTGCAACACACTGAAAGCCCGAATCTTTCATGCGTGGTGCTCAACTGGATAGGCCAAACATTCCGTCAAGCTATTGCGCAGAATAAAGGCGTTTTCCGCCATATTTTGCTTAGGCCCAATCAGCTTACCTTTCTCCAGCAAGCCATACATCTCATGGAGTTTAAAGGAGCAGAACTTCAAGCCTGTCTGCGGACCATCAAGGCAGATCCTCTTGTGGATATTGTCTTTGAATATGGTGACTTCCGCTTTATGTTTGAGCGCGCCGATGCTTCAATTATTTCCCATGATGATTTGACCTTTGGCCAAAAACGCCTGCTGGCCTTCCTTTATTATCTCTCTTGCAATCCAGATATGGCGGTGGCCGATGGGCTGACGAATGGGATGCATCCTGCGTGGATTGAAGCCTGTGTCAAGGAATTATCAACGCGCCAGTCCTTCCTCGCGGAGCAAAATCCAATGCTCTTCGATGGCTTGGAATTTAAGTCGCCCAAGGATGTGATCCATAGCTTTGTTCCGTGTGAGCGGGTGGTGCGCGATCAGCGGGAATTCCTTCGCTTTTCCAATATGAGCGAATACGATGCGGCGAGCGTCTTCAGCGCCTACGAGGTCGGTATTCAGCATGTGAGCGAAATCCTGCGCACCAAAGGTTTATGGTAGGTTTTCCCCCCCGCATCTCTTTACAAAACTCTCGACCGCAAGCCTTCGTGATTCAGGGATATCCCCCTGCCCTTGGTATTCTTTAAAGGCTTTGGCCATGGCCTCTTTTTCGCCCAGCGCACAGGCCGTCACCACCGCCATTCTTAAGGCTTCTGCCCTTACCCGCGCCGATGCCTGCCGCCCCGATAGCGCTTTCTCTATCCGTTTCCATGCTTCGCCGTACTGCGCCGCTCCCATGTAGTGCCGCGCTAGTAAATAATGGGGCAGTCCTTCTCCAGGATCTCGTGCCGCCCACGATCCAAGCTGTTCTATCGCTAAAATCTTGTCAGGCATCTCTCCAGGCCGGCCTATCAAGAGCTCAACCACCGGGCCCTTCGCCTCTTGGTTCTTTATCGCGTAGAGTTTGACGTCGAGGGTCCGTAGCGCGTCTTCGTCCATCATGCTCCGCCGCGCTTGGGTGTAGTGCCGCTCGGCTTCGATGAGGTCTCCCGTCGATAAGGCAATATCCCCCAGTTCTTCCGATGCCCGATCCCGCAAGGCTTCGGGGTGTTGGGGGTTGGCGATGACCGCGTTTAATAGGGCTTTGGCGTCTTCTACGCGGCCCATGCGAAGGTGGGTTTCGGCCCGATCGAGTTCCATGCGAATGTCCCCGGTATCTAGGCGCCGGGCTTGGTCGTATTCGGCCATGGCTCGAGTAAAGTCGCCGGCGGCTCGGTAGGCTTCCGCTCTCTGTTTGCAGGCGTCAACAACATGGGGACAGCGCCGGCCAAAAATCGCGGGGCGATCGAAGCGGGCTTTGGCTTGCGCTCGCGCCGCTTCGCTTAGGCTTAGGCGATCGAGTTCGTGGTGAAATTCTTGTTCAAGGGCTTCCCAGCTTTTGCCCGTGAGTGTGGATAGGTTTTCTCCCCCATACCAGGATCGAAGGATGGAAGCTCCATAATGGCTTCGTATGTGTTCGACAAAGGCTCCGCTGACGGTGTAGGCGAGGGCGGCGTTGTGGCCCAGAAATCCAAGGGCAAAGAGGGATTTGAGTTGGGGGAGTAGGCCAAGGTCTTTCATGGCTTTGGCCCATTCGGCGGGGCTTAGGTCGCCTTCGCGGGGGGCGGCGGCAACGGCGATGCCTTCGATTAGGCCGGGGTCGGGGAGAATGCCATAGAAGGAGCCGGCGATGTTAAAGGGGCCGCGGGCAAAGGCGCCGGAAAGGACGTGCATGATTTCATGGCCAAGGACAGGATGGGGAAAGCCATGTTGTTGGACGTAGATTTCCCGGCGCCAGGGTTTGGCAACGTAGGTGTTGGCCGCGCCCATGTAGAAGGCTTTTTGGGCGCTGTCGGAAAAGAGGTAGGCGGTGATTTTAAAGGGAACGGGGATTTCAAAGTAGCGGGCGCCTTGTTCGATGTGGGCGTCGCATTCGCGGGCAAAGCGCTGGGCTTGGGCTTTGGGGATGGAGCTGGGGTAAATGACGGTGCAGTGTTGGCTTTCATAGCTTGCCCCTAGGGATTCGGCAATGGTTTTGGGGCTTTGATAGTGTCCAAATATGCTTCCATAGGCGCTGAAGAGGAGGCTGGCGAGGAGGAATGCGGCGGCGGAGAGGGCGAGTTCGGGGCGGGATTTCCAAGGTTTGAGGGAGAGGCCGAGGCGTTTTTGGGGGTCGCGCTGGAGGAGGGCGGAGGTGCAGAGGAAGAAGAGGAGGGTGCAAAGGGTGCCGGCGCGGTAGGAGACGAGGCCGGTCCATTCGATGACGGTGTCGTAGAGGGTGCCGCTGAAGAAGCCGACGAAGGGGTCGAAGGCAAAGACCATGGGACTGGTGTAGAAGCGGTAGAGGCTGACGGCGATGGAGGCGAGTGGGGCGAAGAGGGCAAGGAGGATGCAGGCGATGCGTTGTCTGCGGGGGGTGGCGATGAGGCTGGCTAGATGGCCGGCGATGGCGCCACAACAACCGGCGAGGAGGGAGCCGGTGATGGGGCCTAGGAGGAAATGGAGGGAGCCCGAGAGGGGATCGCAGAGGCCAACGCGAAGGCCCTGGAGGAGAGAGAGGGCATAGCAAAAGGTGGCAAAGAGGGCGCCGATACGAAGGCCGGTGGCGATGGCGGCGAGAGGTTCGGGCTGGAGGGCGATGATGCGCAGGGCGGTGACGATTGCGGTGAGGGAAGGTAAAAAGAGGCCGGCGATGAGCGCGCTTTCATAGCCGGGTCCAGCGAAGAGGGCGGGCCAGAAGGCGATGAGGGAGAAGAGGAGGATAAGGCCCAGGCCAATAAGGATGGGTCTGGGGAATAAAGAGGCCAATTGCCGGATCATTTCTTTTTTAGTTTGCGCTTTCGGGCGGCGTAGTATTCGACGTTGGCGGCGAGGCGGGCATCATCGGGGCGGTGGCGAAGGGCTTTTCGGGCGGCTTCTTCGCCGAGTTCGAATTCGCCGACCCAGTAGGCCGATGAGCCTACGAGATCGAGGAGTTTCCATTTGTAGACCTCTTCATCGATAAAGAGGCGGTCTTGGGTGGGCAGGGGAAGTTCGATGCCGCGGCGGGCGAAGAGAAGGCAGAGGGCATGTTCGCGCTGGGCATTGTAATGATAGGCGATGGCATGGAGGGGTTCGGCGCGGTGGGGGGATGTTTTAAAGGCGTCGAGGTAGAGTTCGAGGATATACCCCCAGGGATGGCCTTCGGCTTGGGCGATGGAGGCGAGCTGCATTCGGCATTGGTAGACTTCTTCGTACCAGCCGCCCATGGAGATGCGTTTGAGGAGGGCGGCTTTGGCTTCGGTTTTGCGGTCGAGCCAGGCGTAGGTCTGGGCCAAATAGAAGGCTGAGCGGGTGTCGCTGGGGTTGTCTTCGAGGGCGCGGGATAGGAGGAGTACATCGCGTTCCCAGCGTTTTTTCGATCGGTCGGCGCTGACGCCGGCGGTGTGGCGGATGAGGACCTGATGGGGTAATCGGTGGGTGGGGGGTTGGCGCTGGGGGTGGCAGAGGACTTCGTGGACGGCGCCTTTAAAGCGCCATTTGGCGCGGCTTCGGAAGATACGGGCAGAATCAAAGCGAATTCCGGTATCTACGCGCACATAGTAGGCTTCGCGATCGGGGCCGTGGATGGGCAATTCTTTTTGGAGGAAGGCTCGAAGTTCTGGGCCTCCGATGAGTTCGTCGTCGGCATCGAGCCATAGGATAAATTCGGTTTCTTCGCCGCATAAATCGAGGGCATGGTTTCTGGATGTGGCGAAGTCGATAAAGGGGGCTTCATGCAGTGCCCCTGGTTTGGAAGCTAGGCTTTGTTTGACGATTTCGCGGGTGCGATCGGTGGAGCCGGTATCAAGGATAAGCCAGCGATCGATATAAGGGAGGACGGTGCCGAGGGTTTTGGCGATGGTGGCCTCTTCGTCCTTGAGAATCATGCATAAGGTGAGAAGGGGCTTGGATGAGCTGTACGCCATGGGGTGGCCTCACCTTCGTTCGGATATCTCGGCCGGAACCCGGAGATCTTTGCCGATTAAGGTGCTGAGTTTGGAGACCATGGGATCGGCAGGGCCGGCAAGTTCTACGAATCTGCGGGCGTGGTGTTCGGCTTCTTCTTTGATGCCTGCTTTCCAGGTGAGGTGCGCGAGGTTGTAGCGGGCGCTTTGGTAGCAGGGGTCGATGCGGAGGGTGGTGAGATAGCCGTTTCTGGCTTCGTTGTATTTGCCTCGGCGATCGGCGATGAGGGCGAGGTTGTAGCCGGCGATGGCATCGTTGGAGCCCTCGGCGGCAAGGGGTTTTAAGATGGCGTCGGCTTCGTCGAGTTTGTCGCTGAGCATATAGAGGGCGCCGAGCAGAATCTTGACGTCGCGGGAGCCGGTGAGCTTTTTGGCGACGAGCAGTTCGGCGATGGCCTGTTTGTATTCGCCTTTTCCTTGAAGGGAAAGCGCATGGACATAGCGGGCATAGCCCAGGCGGCCATTGTGTTCGACGGCTTGGGAAGCATGGGTTTGAGCCGTTTCGATATCGCCCCGGAGCACCAAGACTTCAGCCATGACGGCGTGAGACATGGCGCGATCGGGGCAGGCGTTGAGCGCGGCTTGGGCATCGGCGAGCGCGGTATCGAGGCTTTGGGCGCGAACGGCGGCGGCGGTTTGGGGATCGACACAGGCGCATATGTCGGGAGGCGCTGCAAAACAGCGATCGGATAGCCTGCGCAGGGTGATTTGGGCTCGCACTTCGAGGCAGCCGCAGGCATCGGCTTGAACGGCTAGGCAGCGTTCGGCGAGTTTTTTGGCGTCGTCGTAGCGGTATTTGCGGAGAAGGGGCTGCACGATGGCCCGAAGCGCGGCTTCATTGGCCGCGTCCTTGCGCAAGGTCTCTTTCCACATCTTTTCGGGCGAGCTCAAAAACTTGGCGCCTTGCATGTATTGAAAGGAGCCCGCGCCGAGAACAAGGACGACGGCCATGGTGCGGCGATTTTTAAAGCTTCCGGCCAGCCAGCGTTCCGATGCGGAAGAGGCCAGGGTCGCCAGGCCGGCCCACAGGGGAAGGGCGGGCCAAAACACGCCGGACGCGAGGGGGCCGTTTTCGCCTTGGTAATGAGCCGCCGCAATGAGCGCGATGGCCGCGGCGAGCCAAATCAGCGATGCGCCGATGCGGGCCGCGATGGTATCGAGTTCATTTTTGAGCTTGACGGCGCCCAAGAGCAGGGCGGCGAGCGCGACTGCAGCGAGCGCGGCGTCAAACAGAAGGTTTTCGGCGGGAGCGGGCTCTGGGGAGAGACCTTTGGGAACAAGGGTCAGCGCAAGGAGATACGCTACCCGAACGAGAAGATTCGCAATTTCGGCAAGCACTGGCAGGGGGAGGGACTGTATAGCAAGGCGGGGCGCTCGAACAGTCTCTTATTGTTGGGCGAGGATCAACGTCACGCGGCTCCAGTCGTTGTTGTCCCAGTTCAACGCGTTGCCAACGGCTGTATAGCCACAGAGGCCAAATTCGTAGGTGCCCGCCGCAAGTCCCGAAAAGCGCGTGCTCAGGGTGAAAGGCAGCTTTTGATTGGGTCCCACGGCCAGCTCAAAGAGATAGTCGAAGCCGTTGTCGGTGGGTGCCGCAGCGCTGCCCGCCGTGCGGCGACAGATGGATAGGTTGAGTCTCGATGCGCCAACGGTGCTGCCCAGCGCCTTGGTGGCCGATACAAATACTGTCTGGGTGGGTCCGCTGACCAAGACTTGAGCGGTAACGCCAATAAAGCCGTAGGTGGATGACGCGCTGTCCACAGGCGAGGCGCCGAGGCCATTCGAATAAACCGTGTTTGCAACGCCGGAGGGGCCGGTCGCACCCGTGGCGCCGGTGGCTCCCGTCGCGCCCGTCGAGCCTGTTGCGCCTGTTGCGCCCGTCGCGCCTGTCGCTCCAACAGGTCCAATCGGTCCAGCGGGACCCATCGGGCCATCCGCACCCGTGGCTCCTGTCGCGCCAACAGGACCAGCCGGTCCAGCGAGCCCTTGTACGCCTTGAGCACCGGTGGGTCCCATCGGTCCCACGGCACCCTGAGCACCGGTTGCGCCTGTGGCGCCGGCCGCTCCTGTCGCGCCCACTGCACCGGCCGGGCCTTGAGGACCGGTTGGACCTTGAACACCTTGAGCACCGGCAGGACCAGCGGCTCCTTGAGGACCCGCGGGACCGGCAGCACCCGCAGCGCCCGTGGCACCCGTCGGACCTTGGGGCCCCGTCGGACCCTGAACACCTTGAGGACCGGCAGGACCGGCGGCACCGGGCGCGCCTGCGGCACCCGTGGCTCCTGTCGCGCCCTGGGGACCGGCCGCCCCCGTCGCGCCAACTGCACCGGCTGGGCCTTGGGAACCCGCCGGACCGGTTGCGCCCGTCGCCCCGACCAAACCGCTTGGATCGCCGACCCATTGCCCATTGGCGTCGATCACCACGCCAAATCCATCGATAGACACGGATGACGGATTGATATCGCCCCGCACATCACCTGCCACCATCGCATAAGGCACGCTGCCCACGGCGGCGCGCGGCTTCATCTCGGCATCGCCCGCGATTTTAATCCCGAGGTAACGAACCGTTCCATCGAACACCGTCGGGCCAAATGCGCTGATTTCGCCCAATTGCGCCGAAAAATAGCCATTGTCAAACGCGATGGTGTGGGTTTCGGTCCACAGCACCTTCGAGCCTTCGGCTGAATCATAGAGTGTGAACACCACATCCAGGGACTCGCTAACCGGGGCACCGTTTGCATCGAACAAACGTCCTTGGTGTGTGATGGTGGATGGCACTTCAGCCATCGCGCCCGCCGTCCAGAGGGAGCACAGAAGAAGTGCTGTACCAACAACGATTCCGCGCCGAATTCCCGCTCTCCGCATAACCAGTCCTTTTCCGCAATCCCGAGGTGTACCTATCGCAGGGGAACCATTCGCCTATACGACAATTTCATCGCGTTGGATAGAACCGACTTCATAAATTTAATGAGCGCCCGCAAACCCTGGCTCAATCGATCATGTCGGCGTCGGCCAAAGAGGTTGGCACCTGCCGCGGAGGCTCCAGCACAATGGGCAGGACTTCATCCACCGTTGAAATCAGCGTGATTTTTAGGTCGTCCTTCACATCATCCGGAACGTCTTCCAAATCTTTGCGATTCTTGGCGGGAATGAGCACCTCGCGAATGCCCGCGCGATGAGCCGCAAGCAACTTTTCCTTCACGCCGCCCACCGGCATCACCCGCCCGCGCAAAGAGATCTCACCTGTCATCGCGACATCGTTGCGCACGGGACAAGACAAAAGCAGCGAACATACCGCTGTAAAAATCGTCACGCCCGCGCTCGGCCCATCCCTCGGCGTTCCGTGCTTTGGCACATGCACATGCAAATCGATTGCCTTTAACCATTCGGGATCAAGCATCAATCTGTCCGCCTTGCTGCGCACAAATGACACGGCCGTTGTCGCCGATTCCTGCATGACGTTCTTCATATTGCCCGTCAGCACGACATTGCCTTTGCCGGGCATTTTCGACGCCTCGATAAACAAAATCTCTCCGCCTGCCGGCGTCCACGCGAGCCCTGTCGCAACGCCCGGCGCAAGCGATTTTTCAGCGATCTCTGGCCTGTATTTATGCGGCCCCAGCACAAGCTCCACATGCTCGGGCGTCACCCGCTCCCGCACATCCATCCCCTCGGCCAATTTCACCGCCGTTGCCCTGCACACCGCGGCAATCTGCCGTTCCAAATTCCTCACACCGGCTTCGCGCGTGTAGTGATCGATAATCGCCGCGACACCGGCCTGCGTAAACTCGAGCCGCTCTTCGGTCAAACCATGGGCGCTCAACTGCTTGGGCACCAAAAATTCCCGCGCGATACCCAGCTTGTCCATGCGCGTATAACCAGGCACTTCAATCACTTCCATGCGGTCATAGAGCGCAGGCGGAATGCCTTCTCTGTTATTGGCCGTCGCCAGAAACATCACCTGCGACAAATCGAAAGGCATGTCTAGGTAGTGATCTTGAAAGGTCGCGTTCTGCTCCGGATCGAGCACTTCAAGAAGCGCCGCCGCCGGATCGCCCCGTAAATCCGCGCCTAATTTGTCTACTTCATCGAGCACAAGCACCGGATTCTTGGTGCCCGCCCTCTTCAGCGCCTGCAAAATACGGCCCGGCAGCGCGCCCACATAGGTACGCCGGTGCCCGCGCACTTCAGCCTCATCACGCACGCCGCCCAGCGCAATGCGCTCATACCTTCGTCCCATCGCTCTCGCGATCGACTTTCCAAGCGACGTTTTCCCAACACCCGGCGGCCCGATAAATAGCAAAATCGGCCCTTTTTTATCGGTGCGGAGCTGCCGGATCGCCGAATACTCAACAATGCGCTTCTTCACCTTGTTGAGCCCCAAATGATCTTCATCCAAACAGCGCCTCACATCGGCGATCGACAACTTGTCCACCGTCGTTTTTGACCACGGCAAATCGGCGATCCACTCCAGATAGGTTTTGGTCAAATTAAACTCGGCCGACTGAGGCGCCATCGAACGCAGCCGGCTCAATTGCTTGCGCGCAACCTTCTCCGCCTCCGGCGGCACTTTCGCCTTGCGGATACGCTCGCGAAGCTCATCGATCTCATCCTCATCGCCGCCTTCGCCCAGCTCCTCGCGAATCGTCTTCATCTGCTGCCGCAGGATGTACTCCCGCTGCGACTTGCCCATTTCCTCTTGCATAATCGAGGAAATCTCTTTCTTCACCCGCAGCACCTCGAGCTGCCTGTTCACCATGCCGAGCACCAGCCGCACCCGCGTCTTCACTTCAAACGCTTCTAAAATCTCTTGTTTGTCGGCCACCTGCGCCTGCGCCTGCGGGAAATTCGACGCGATTAAATCCGCCAGCGCCCCAGGCTCGCGCACATTGTCGAGAATGCCCGCCGTATCGCGCGGCAAATTCGGCATCAGACTCAGCACCTCGCGCGTCGCCTCGCGCAGCCCCGCACCCAGCGCATCCAGCTCCACATCCCGCATCAAAGGCTCGGGAATCCGTTCAATTTTCGCCCTCATAAACGGCTCGAGCGAAAGCACATTCGTCACCCGGAAACGCCCAAGCCCATTGAGCACCACCGAATAATTCGAGGCTCCCAAACGAATCACCTTCACCACACGGGCGATCGTCCCCACCGAATACAGCTCTCGGAACGAAGGCTCATCGACATCGGGCGAACGCTGGCTCAGCACGCCCACAAGCGCGCGCTCGCGCCCGAGCAGCTCTTCGACCAAACGCACACTGCGCGGCCGCCCCACATTGATGGGCACCACCGACATCGGAAACAGCACGGAATTACGAAGAGGCAGAATCGGAACACTGTCCGTTTCGCCTGACTGCGGCACACCGGATGACATAAGGCCAAACAGTAGTGCCACCCGCGGGAAATCCAAGGGATTTTTCGAGCGGCCTTGCTATCTACGCCTGCGCGGCCACCCCCCTGCCCGCTCACCCATGCTCGTGTGGAGAAGCGTGCGCATGCGGCCTTGCCACATAAAGGCCGATTCGATTATCTGCGCCCCTCACCCACTTAAGCCGTTCAAATGTCCTTCTTTCTTAGCTCATTGCTTCGCCAGATCGCCCTCGTCTTCTGGCACCTCTTGTGGAATCTCATTGCCCTGGCGGGCTGGATCCTCCCGCCTTTTTGGGATGGCCGGCATTATTTCTATTTGGCCCGCACCGTATGGGCGCCCGGCCTGATGTGGATTGGAGGAGCGCCCCCAACCATTATCGGCGCCGATAAAATCGACTGGACCAAGCCGCATATTTTGGTCGCCAATCATCAAGGCAACGCGGACGTCCCGCTCTTATTCGTCGCCGCCAAAAGCCCAATCCGATTCGTCGCCAAACGAAGCGTCGCCTACATTCCCATCTTGGGCTGGATATTGATCCTCGCTCGATTTCCCTTCATCGACCGCCAAAGCAGCGAACAGGGCCGCCGTTCCATGAATCAGCTCGCGGAACGCATTCAGCGTGAAAAGCTCAATATCGTCATTTTTCCCGAGGGCACCCGCTCGCCCGAAGGCACGCTGCTGCCCTTTAAAAAAGGCGCTTTTATCCTCGCCATTCAGGCCCAAGTCCCCATCGTGCCCGTCGCCATCGAAGGAAGCGGAATCGCCATGCCCCGAGCCTCCTTTGGCATCTATCCTCATCCGCTTAAAATCACCGTGGGCCAGCCCATTCCAACCACCGGAATGACCTTCGAAGATCGCAACGCCCTATGCGATCGCACCCGCGAAACCCTTCTCCAGATGCTGAAATGGCGATCCATCAGCACCGACGAACTCGATCAGGCCCGCCTTGAAGAACGGCAAGCTCTAAAAAAACGCTTCAAACTCATGGGAAAAGACGCTTGAGCCAAGTACATTCAAGGGCAAATGGCCGAGACAGACGTTCACACCGTTCCGCCCGCGGGCTCTCCCTACGCACAACTTCCCAGCCCGCTGCTCGACACGCTCATCCGCTCTTTCGCCGCGAAACAAGACAAAATCCCGGGCCAGGCATGGACCTTGGCCAACGGCGACATTCTCTCGCCCGAAAACGAAACCTCATGGAACCTGGGCAATGCCTTTTTCGGAGGCGGCTATCCCAAAACCCTATGGGAAGCCCTCGATACCTGCGGACCCCAATGGCTCAACCAATTGGTTTGTATTTACGGTCGAATTCAACGGATTGACCCGACCCTCACCCTCTGGAAACAAATTAAATACATCCGCAATGGCTGGTGGGGCGGAAGCGGCGGAATCAAAGTCGTCTACGAAGACCCCGCGCGCATGCGCGAACTCCTAAAAAGCCTGCTCCACAATTCCAATGGTCCCCGCATAGCAAAGGATATTTATTGGGGCGGCCTCGATCACCAGCTCAAGCCATCATGGGAAAACGCCCTCGATGGCCTCAAAGAATTCTTCACTGGAAAAGGCACTCCCGAAAAGCTCCCCGACAGCGACACCTTTCGCGAAATCGATCGCCCCAACGAAGAAGCCCTGCATTTCTGCATTGGAAAGTTCGATCTGCGGGACGATCCCAATGAAGGCGTGGGCCCCGATACCCTAGCCTTAAAGGCACGCCATTTAGATTTAGACGATATTCATTTGGATTGGAAATCGCCCGTGGAAGGCATTGATGGCGAATACTGCGACTATGGCAATCCCGTCAACGTCGCCTTGCATTGGATGCAGGCCACTCAAGGTATTGGCTTACCCACCTTTTGTTTTGAAGAAATTAGCCGGCACATTGCAAAGGCTGAACGCTATATGAGCGCGTATTCCTATCCAATCGAATTAACCGACGAACTGAAGCAATTTAAACAGATGTGGCAAGTGCGGGGAATGCATTTGGCGGCCCAGGGGCGAACGGGCCGATCGCTTGTCATACCGCTTCACCGGCATTTAGAACAGCTTGTGCAGCGCATTTGCGAAGACCACGACGAACCCAAAGAAAGCTCGACTTCGCTCGATTAAATCGTCTCCGCGGCATATCCAGCCCATCAAAATTCGAGGAGATCTGGCTTTCTGGGACGATTGTGGCGCAGAGGCGGCTTTTCAGGCGGCATAAGCTCTTCATCGTCTTCAGGAAGCATCAAATCTTCAATCTCACCGTCGTTGGACGCCATCCTTCGCTTAATTTCTTCCAGCGATTTCACCGCGCATTTCTTATCCTTTTGCGCTTGGCAAATCGACCGTAGCAGCCGAACCTCTTTTAAGGTTGCTTTTCCTTCTGTGCATTTCGCCTCAATCTCCGCCCGCCTGGCTCTGCGCTGCTCGGGCGTCATCTCGGCCACTTTCACGGCTTCCCCAGACGGCGCTGCTTGCGCATGGGCAGAGCCCGGATTCACCGTTTCCGTGGGCGCCGCCGCTTCCGCCTTTTTTTCTTTCAATCCACTTGTATTGGCTTCGGACAATTGCCCCGACACACTGTTCTTCTCTTCAGGGTCCAGCCGTTCAATAAACAATCCCAAGCCCAGCAATAAAAACACGCCTCCCGCAGCAATGGCCGCAAATACCTTCCACATTCCAGAACGCGCGGGCGCGGCGCGCGGCGATTGCGTGGCCGCCGCGGAAATAGGCGTGGGAGAATACGATGCAATATTTTGAGAATACGATGGCATATTGGCCGGCGGGGTGTGCGCCGCATGCACTGAATGCATGGACCCCGGCGGAGCAATCACCACCGGATTGGACAGCGGCATGGACGGACGTCCATCTTGGGTCACAAACCCCGCCAGCACCTCGGAAAGCGCGCTGATCTCCGACGACACACTCGAAAAGCGCGACGCTGGATTCAAAGCCGCGGCCTTTGCAAACCACGCATCAAAAGCCGCGGGCAGCCGGATATTGCGCCTTCGCATCGCCCGGACGCTCGGCGCCTCGCGCGCGCCCTCCACAATGCAGGTAAACATCTCGAATACCGAATACCCCTGCTCTTTCTCGTCTTTAAAATAAGCCTCGCCCACAAGCATTGCATAGGCGATATGAGCAATTGCATAAATATCAATCCAAGGCCCCGAACCCGAATGCCCCCTCACCTGCTCGGGAGCCATATACAAAGGAGTGCCCAGCGTTTCTGTCGTTTTGGTTGTATTTTCGGGCGTCAATACTTTTGCGATCCCAAAATCCAGCACCTTCACACAAGGCGATCCATCATCGCGGTAGGTCACAAATAAATTCTCGGGTTTTAAATCGCGGTGAACGATGTGCGCCGCATGCGTTTTATCCAGCGCAAACGCAGCCTGCCTTAAAAACAGCACCGTATCCGAAGGCGAAATATGCCCGCGGGTTTTAATCATCGAGCCGATATCCTGCCCTCTTAATAAATCCATCACCAAAAAGGGAATGCCCGTCGGCTCATCGATCCCCGCATCCAACACCCGCACCAAATGATCGGTCTCGATACCGCCCGTCACATGCGCTTCCAGCGCAAAGCGCTCGCGCAGCTTTGGATCTTCCACCAGCGTCGGAAGCATCACCTTCAGTGCCCGCGAACTCTTGGTTTTATCATCCAGCACTTCATACACAGCCCCCATCCCGCCCGCGCTTATGCGGCGCACGATACGGTAACGCCCGTTAAACAGCGTATTTGGGGAAAGCGAAGTCAGCGGGGCCGTCATGGCTGGATTATCGCAATCGATGCTACTGAAATCACAAAGGCCCGCAATAGCCACGAGATGCGCTATGGAGTGAAGACCGCCACAAACGAATCGCGCAGCCCGGCGCTCAGCAAAGGTCCGCCGCCCAGGTCGATCGAGCCCAGGAAAAGCCCTGTCAGCGCGGTATTTCCCTTGCTATCCACGGCCACCGCGGTTCCAATTTGATCAAATGTACCACCAAATGCATGAGCCCAAATATAGGCGCCCATCGGGTCGAGCCGGGCCACGAATACATCATCGGCATCCGTTCCAGGCAGCGGCGGTTTATGGCCTAAATCGAGCGAGCCTAAAAATCGGCCCGCCAGCGAAATATTTCCCGCAAAATCGACCGCAATGGTCTCCACAACTTGTGGATTGGCATCTCCAAATCGCATACTCCACTGATGCGCGCCCATTTCATCGAGTTTAGCGAGAAAGATATCGTCGCCGCCCATGCTATTTAAAATTCCGCCGCCCAAATCGATACCGCCCTTAAAACGGCCGCTCACAACCACACCGCCCGAAGGCACGACCGCAAGATTCATCAAGGCTTGATCGAGCCCTTCGCCAAAACGCATGGCCTTCATATAAGCGCCCTGCCCGTCCAATTTCACCAGATAGGCATCCTCTCCGTTCGAACTCGCCAGCGGACCGCCTCCAAAATCGACCGAACCACTAAAACCACCGCCAAACCAAATGTCACCCGCCGCATTTACGGCCACGCGCCGCACAAATTGTTCGCTCATATCGCCAAACGACTTGGCCCACAGCACATTTCCATTTTGACCGTCCAGCTTCGCCGCGAAAATATCGCGCCCGCCCGCGCTCGTAAGCGCCGTTCCGCCCACATCGAGCATCCCATCGAAATGACCCACCACAATCAGATTGCCATCTTTATCCGCGGCCGCGGAAACGCCCTCCTGCCAGGTGCCCGCCCCGCTGAATACCTTGCCCCATTGCGTCGCTCCCATCGAATTGAGCTTCAATACAAAAATATCTTTACCGCCCGCGCTTGAAACAGAACCCGCCCCAACATCGATCGAACCATCAAACCATCCCGTTACAAACAAATTGTCAGACACATCGGATGTAATGGCCAGCCCCTCCGAATTCCCCATTCCACCAAACGCCTTGCTCCACGCCGGATCGCCGGAAGCCAGCCATTTGGCCACATAAATATCCTTCCCGCCCGCGCTCATCAGCGAGCCCGATCCAAAATCCACGGACGACTCAAACGAACCCGTCGCCAGAAGCGCATCCTCACCATCGAATGTCACACTCCTGCCGATATCCTCACCCGTTCCGCCCAGCCTCTTCCCGTACAAAAGCGTTCCCGCGCATGCAGGAGCCGGCATTCCATCGCAATCCTCATCCTCGGGCGTCGCGCAATCATCCATCACCGGCGTCACCTGCCCCTCGCACACGCCATACCCCGTGCCTTCGGCATTGCAGGTCCGCAGCCCTTCCTTGCAAGGGCCGACGTTAATGCTCGCCAAAGGCCCTGTATAACAAGCCGTCGTCGAACCGGGCACACAAGCCATCTGCCCGCCGCTCCCGCCGCTTCCACCCGAACCTCCGCCCGACGACGATTTGGTTTCATCACCGCAGGCCCCCATCAGCGAAAGAACAAGCGCCCCCCCCAAGAAAAATGTCCGACCTGAATAGGCGAACCGATTAGGCAAAAATGATTGAATACGAGAACAATTCTGTTGAATTTTAATTATTTTCCTCATGGCCTGACCTCCGCGCGCATCATGCCCAAGGAAATATCCAAAGTCAGCCCCGCATTGTGTTCCCGCCCGCGCGCATCACAACGACCTTTACGCCATCCGGCTCGGCGAGCGCTTGATTGTTTCACACGCTTAGGAAACGATTGTGCTTGCACGCACAGATTTGCCACGAGGTTCTTTATGCGAATGATGAAGCGATTTTTAATGATATCGAGCGCGTCTTTATTGCTCGGAGCGGTCGGCGTTTCCTGCGCGGTAAACGACGATGCCGAGCCTTCTGCGCCCAATGCAATGCAGCCCAGCGCCGAATTGGCTGCTTTTGGAAGTCCCGGTTCTGAAGAAGACGGCGCGCGCTTTTGGTTTGTAGAGATGCAAAGCCCGCCGATTTCGGCCGGCGGAGATCTCAATACGGTTCGCAATGAGAAGATTCAGTTTCGCGCCGAGGCAGCCCGCCAAGGAATTCAATTCACCGAGCGCCTTTCCTTCGAAGATTTGTGGAACGGCCTATCGCTTGAAATATCTCCTTCGGAACGGGCGAAGCTGTCAAAGCTTCAGAGTGTCAAGCGTATTTTCCCCGTCGTCGAGGTAAAGCCCGAGCTGACGACCGCTATCAACATGACAGCGGCGAATATCGTTCAAAACACGCTGGGCTATAGGGGCAAAGGCATTAAAGTCGGCATTATTGACAGTGGTATTGACTACCATAACCAAGAGCTTGGAGGCTGTTTTGGTCCGGGCTGCAAAGTGGCGTATGGCTGGGATTTCGTAGGCGACGCCTTTAACAGCACCAATCCGATCCAAATTCAGGATGCCGATCCCGACGACTGCGGCGGCCATGGCTCGCATGTGGCAGGCATTGTTTCGGCCGATCGCACGCTCAAAGGCGTTGCTCCCAAGGCCACGCTCGGCGCTTACCGCGTGTTTGGATGCTCGGGCTCCACGCTCTCCGACGTAATGATTCAAGCGATGGACAAAGCCAAACTCGATGGAATGCAAGTTGTTAACATGAGTATTGGCTCGGCCTATGCTGGATGGAAGGAATATCCGACCGCGGTGGCGGCTGACAATTTGGTGAACAGCGGCGTAATCGTCGTGTGTTCGGCTGGAAATAGCGGCACCGGCGGGCTCTACGCCACGGGCGCGCCCGGCCTCGGCGAACATGTGATCAGCACGGCCATGTTTGATAACACGCATATCAAATTGCTCTACGGACAGCTTTCGGATTCGAGCATCGCGGGATACACCGGCGCAACGGGCAGCCCCACCGCTCCCAGCTCTGGCTCGGGCAATATCATCAAATTGGGCACACCCGCGACCACCAACGACGCCTGCACGGTGAACCCGCCTCCTCCCGGATATTTCACGGGAAAAATTGCCCTTATCCGCCGCGGAACTTGCTCATTCTATGAAAAAAGCATCAATGCTCAAAACGCGGGCGCCATTGCTGTCGTATTGTACAACAACGTGGCCGGCCGGATCAACCCCACCGTCGCACCCACCGGAAACAATCCTCCCGTCACCATTCCTGTCATTTCCATCAGCGATACGGAAGGCGTTGCCATTAACAATCTCATCGATTTGGGCCCCACCACATGGACCTGGACAGGCCAGCTCAATTCATTTTCCAACCCCTCGGCCAATTTAATCAACGGCGACAGCTCCTATGGCCTTGCGGCCACCTTGGATATGAAACCGGACCTCGGCGCTCCGGGCGGCTATATCTATTCAACCGTACCGCTGGAGCAGGGCGGCTTTGCAACCTTTAGCGGAACATCCATGGCATCACCGCACACGGCAGGTGCGGTAGCGCTTTTATTACAAGCCCGCCCCGGCACCACCGCGGCCCAGGCCCGCGCGTTCCTGCAGAACACGGCACAGCCTCAATTGTGGTCGGCCAATCCCGGCTCGGGCGCCCTCGATATGGTGCACCGCCAGGGCGCGGGTATGATCAATATCCAAAAGGCTATTGAATCCAAGGCTATTGTAACCCCCTCGAAATTACCGCTCGGCGAAAGCCAGCCCGGCCCCGCCCTAAAAACACTAACCGTTCAAAACCTAAGCGCCAATCCAATCACCTATAACATCAGCCATACCGGCGCGATATCGACCACAGGCGGGACAACCTTTGCACCAACCAATGGGAATTCGGGCCAAGCCTCTGTTTCATTCAGCACCACAACCCTGGTTGTACCGGCAAACTCAAGCGCAACCTTCGACGCAACAATCACAGCCAACGCCGCGCTGGCCAACAAGGGCCTCTATGGCGGGTATATCGTTCTAAACGGCGGCGCCGACGGTACGCTCCGCGTTCCTTATGTCGGATTCAAAGGAGATTACCAATCCATCGTATCGATGACGCCCACATCCAACAACTTCCCCTGGCTCGCAAAACTGAATGGCACATCCTATACCTTCCAGCAAAGCGGCGCCGTCTACACGCTGGCCAACGGCGATATGCCTTATGTGCTCGCCCATTTCGATCATCCCATCCGCAAAATCCGGATCAAGGCCATCAGCCGCCAAGGCGTGGACTGGGGCACCGCCTACGAGCAAGAATTTATCGGCAGAAACAGCACATCCACCGGTTTCTATGCCTTCCCGTGGGATGGAACTGTCATGCAGAACGGCCAGCTCGTTATCGCACCCGATAACCAGTACTACTTTAAAGTCGAAGTGCTAAAAGCGCTGGGAGACGAGGGCAATCCCGCCCATTGGGAAATATGGAGCTCGGGATATATGGCTATCGTAAGGCCATAACTCCTATCCCGCCTAGACTACCCAGCCAAGCCCCCAAGCCGGTGCTCAATATCTCTTAACTCCGCGCAACTCTCTGTCATCTTTAACGCGCTATCCTCGGCTTCCGACGCCGAGCGCGCTAATTCCTCCATCGCCGCATTCACCTGAGCCACCGCGGTTGTTTGCTGTTTTGTGCTTAATTCAATCTCCCTCGTGGCGTCGGTCGTCGAAACGACTTTGCCGCTGATCACTCTAAAAGCTTCCAAAACCTCGGTGAATTGGCGAGAACCATCCTTTACCGCTCTTTCCCCCTCATGGGTGGCTGTTTGGGTCTTTAACGTTGCATCATGAACTGCCCGGGTCAATTCCCGAATATCCCTAGAAGATGCCCCCACTCGACCCGCCAATTTCCGGATTTCATCTGCAACGACCGCAAAACGCAGACCGGCCCGCCCTGCCCCCGCCGCTTCGATCGTCGCATTGATCGATAAAATATTGGTTTGCTGGCTCAATTCATTAATGATATCAACAATACTATCGATTTCGGCCGAATTTTGATCCAGAACACCCATCGATTTTACAATCTCACCCACTTTATCGCGCATCAAATCCAAGCTTACACCCGCATCTTGAGCGATCGTATCGCCGATCTGAGCGCTTGCCCCGGTTTCTTCAGCAATATTCGCCAAACTCTGGCCCGATTCGGCAATTTGTTTTGATGAATCCAGCAGCCTGCTCAGCGTTTCACTAATTTCCTTCGAGGCAAGTGCAAATTCCTTCGCGCTAAATTGAAGGGCCGTAGAACCGCCCTCGATATCGCCGACGGAACGGCGCAAGCCCGCCACGGCTTGGCTGATATCCAGCCTGGCGGAACGGCCCAAACGAATTCCCAAGGCAAGCGCCACAAGCAGCAAGATCGCCGTCGCCACAATGGCTGTTACAGCCGTCAGCCGCGCGTCTTTTTCGCGCTCAGCGGCAAGTTTGTTCTGGAGGGCAATCAGCTTTTCCAGCACCATCACACAGCGCTGAGCGGGCGGATTTGTCTCGCGTTCACGGTGGGCCATAGCCTGCTCCACCTCACCGGCATCGATAAGCGCGAAAAAACGGGGCCGCGCCTGCATATACGCATCGTAATGCTCATGCCAAGCGGCAATCCATATCCGCTCATCATCGGTGCGGAACGACGAATTTTCGTAGGCCCGAATGCTTTCGATAATCTGCTGAGAATCCCTCTTCGTGGAAGAAGATATCTCTTCCCGGACATCCTTTGGCACAAGCGCATAGTTGGGAAGCGCGAAGCGCAAACTCCATAACGCCCGCTCGGCGCTTGAAAGATGCACCGATGCCCTTAAGTGTTCGGACGTTACCGTGGTTACCTGATGCGAAACAATTATGGTCGAGGCAATGCCTGCGCCTCCCACGACTGCGCACAGCACAAGCAGCGTCACCAATACACGCCCTATTCTTCCCCGGAAAACGGATATCGGTGCTGCCATATTACATTAAATATTTTCGATAGGCTTTGTTTACGAAATCTATACCGTCCACAACCCCATCGCCTATCTGCGCTTCTTTTTCTTGCCGCGCCCTTTACCCTTTCCCTGCCACCGCGTTGGATAAGGCGAATCTTCCTGAGCGTTTCCGTCGTCCACGGAGGGTTCGGAACCGCCTGTTGCCTTGTCGGCCTCGGGCACTGTCGTCCCCGAATTCTCTTGCCCATTCTGGGCTTCTTGTTCTGCTTTCTCCTTGGAAGACCCAAACAATCCTATCGAAATGGCCAGTATCGAAAATAGCGCGACCGCGCAAATCAAGGCGACCAATACGGGGCGCCGCCTTTTTTCGGGAATGCGTTCATACCATCCCAATACAATCGTTTTGATTGAATTCCAAAAGCTGCCTCCTTCTTTGGGCTGGCGGGAGAGAAGCGGTGTGTATTCAGCTCCAGAAGGATTGGTCGGCAGGGTAACGGCCGGCACGGAAGGATTTGTAGAAACAACCACAACCGCAGGTGCTGCAGGTGCATTGCCTTCCAGCACGGTCTTATCGTCGCCAATGGATGAGCTCCCAGCGGCACTCCCCACGGCAGCCACCCCGGCGGCACTCCCCACAGCAGCCACCCCAGCAGCGCCCACAGCGCCCGCGGCGCCGGCAGCCTCGCCGCCTTGTTTCTGCAAACACTGAAGCGCATAAGGCGGCGGCTTACCCGCACGCACCTCACGCACATCCGTCTGCATCGTGCGCGCATCTGGATAGCGTTCCGCCTTCGGGAAACACAGCGCCCTGTCGACAATCATGGCGATATCCCGAGGCACCGACGGCGCCACGCTCAACAGCGGCGGCGCTGGATTGCTCGCCATCTTCACCAGCAGCTCCGTCTCCGTCGCCGCCTCGTGCACATAGCGCTTTGCCAGCACCCGAAACATCGTCGCGCCCACCGCAAACACATCGGCGCGCTCATCGATCTTCGAACCCATCGTCTGCTCAGGCGCCATATAGGCCACCGTGCCAAGCGCCGAACCAATCTTGGTATGCATCGCCTTGGGCGCGCCCTCCCGCATCCTCGCAATGCCAAAGTCCAGCACTTTCAGGCGGCCGTCCTTCTGCACAAACAAATTATCGGGCTTAATATCGCGGTGAATGATGCCCTGCGCATGAGCAGCGGCCAGCACATCCAACAGCTCATCCATCAAGCGCAGAAGCTCGGCGCTTTCAATCCCGCCCTCGCGCTTGAATTTGCTTCCGACCGACTCGCCCTCCAAAAGCTCCATCACCAAAAAAGGCGAGCCATCCTCGGCCACATCGATATCGCGGATCTCCACAACGCCCGGATGCCGGAAGCGATTGACCGCATGCGCCTCCTGCTCAAACCGATCGCGTATTTGCTTCGACCGCGCGACATCGGGATGCAGAATTTTTATCGCATCCTGACGGCCTATTTTGTGCTCGGCCACATACACCGCGGCCATCCCGCCCACGCCGAGCACCCTCTTCAGCGTCCACTTACCGCGCAAGGTCGCACCAAGGCGCCGCTGAACTTCTACATCTTCGCTCATGCCCGCCTCGAACCATTCATTAAGCGTCGTTGCACCGCACCGGCCTAAGGCCGGAAATCAAAACATCAAAAATCCTTAATTTTCCACACACCATGCTCACGCACAAACGACACCGTACCGCCCGCCCCATAACTCATCGCCGCACTGTCGCCTGTCTCTTCAATCGTCGCCGTTGGAAGCGCCGCCTTAATCGCCAGCACCACCCGCTGAATCTGCTCTTTCTGCGCCCCTTCCCACGCCTCTTTTAGTTTCTGCGGCGTTAACTCAGCACCATCCTCCGAAGCGGGCTTCCCCGCTGTTTTCGCATCCGCAGGAGAGGCCGGCGAAGCAGAAGCAGGCTTGTCCGAAGGCGCGAGCGGCTCTCCCGTCACACCCACCACACCCTGTTTTTCTGCGTCGGGCACATAGCGCATGATGACGTCGTAACGCTTGCGATCGAAGGCCCGCAGAAAGCCCACCAGCGCCTGCCTCGGCGTTGCCTGCGAATACAAATCCACGGCAGCCGCGTCGATGCGCCATGCCCCGCCCTCAAACACAAGCACCACTTCATCGCCGTTCGGCAACGAAGCCGTCGCGCTCACCACAGGATCGGTCGAGGGCCTCGACAGCGCCCGCGCAATATCCATCGCCTCATCGGGATTCTCCCGAACCGCGCGCCGGAACGCATCGAGCGACATCTGCTGCTTTGCTTCATCCGAAAGCAGCCGGTATGCGTCATCCACACGGCCTTGCTCAAGTGCCTGCGAGTACGCGCGCAGCGTCTCGCTGGGTCCTTGCTGAACCGCCGCCTGAGAGCCGCATGCCAAAAGCAAAACGGCTGAAAACAAACAGAAAAGCCTCACGAGCACCGAAATACCACACTCGGACAAAAGCCGCTCCGGCCTTCCGATACCCAACCAACAAAAGCGCGCACCGCTTGGGCATCATGCATTTTTTAGCTTCTCGCGCGCTCAATCCTCATTAAGGTGCCGAGCCGATGACCCCCGGCAAATCGGTCAAGCGGACCGCCGACAAAGCGCTTCGCAAAGCCCAGCGGGCGGAGCGGCGCGAACGGCGGGCGAGACGCCGCAAGACATTTTGGGAAGACGCCAAGAATCTTCCCAATCTCCTTACATTTGCCCGTATTTTAATGATTCCCGCGGTGCTCTTTCTCTTGTCGAGGGGTGCGCCTCGCGACTGCTACTGGGCAGCCTGGGTCTTCGCGCTCGCGGGTGTTACCGACATCGTAGATGGCTGGCTGGCGCGCCGCCGGGGCCTCGTTAGCGTGCTCGGAAAATTTCTCGATCCCCTTGCGGACAAGCTGATGGTCACATCCACGCTCGTGTGGCTTGTGCCCATGGGCCGCATCGCATCCTGGGCGGTAGTGCTCTTGATCGCGCGCGAGATCACCATCACCGCTCTCCGCTCCATCGCATCGAGCGAAGGGCTTGTCATCGCGGCCGGCGAAGGCGGCAAAGCCAAAACCGCGCTTCAAATCATCGGACTTATCTGCCTCCTGCTCGGCTATCCCTACCAGCTCAATATCGGCATCGACTTCGGCCGCGTCGATCTGGTGCACGTCGGCCGCCTGCTCATCTACCTTTCGCTTTTCTTCTCCATCACGAGCGCGGCCACGTACATGGGGCTCTTTATCGACGCCATCGACGCCAAAAAGAAAGGCTCAAACGGGCGTTAGACAAGCCCCTTCAAACCCAAAGCGCGAGCATAGGCAGGGGCATCGCATTCTGCTAGAAAGCCCGCCTATGAAGCGAATTCACAAGCTCTCCGCGCTCATTCTTTCTCTCGTGATTGTTTCTGCGTGCGCGCTTCAAGGCGAAGGCCAGCGCTGCGATATCCGGAACAACGATGGAGACTGCGATACCGGCCTGGTCTGCGTTTCAAAAGATGTGCTGAAGAGCAACTCCGACATCTGCTGCCCGCCCGATCTCAACAGCAGTGTTGTCGACTGCATCCCCGGCGGAGGCACCACATCCAGCTCATCGTCGGGCACAACATCTTCCTCGTCCTCGTCCTCCTCGGGCACCACCACGTCATCGTCCAGCAGCTCGAGCGGCGCGGGCGGAACGGCAGGCGCGGGCGGAACAGGCGGTGCGGGCGGCGCGGGATGAGCCTTCGCCTGCGAACCCGCTCCATCATCCTCTCTTCCTTCGCGCTCGACGGGGGCGCCATGCATGGCATTGTCCCCCGCCCCCTGTGGGAACGCATTCACACACCAGACAGCAAAAACCGCATTCCCCTGGTTGCGCGAAGCCTTCTCGTCGAAAACGAAAGCAGCGGCTACCGCATCCTCTTCGAACTCGGCGCCGGAACCTGCTGGACCGAAAAAGAACGCTCCATCTACGCCATCGCCGAAGGAGCCGATCCTCCCTCAATTCTCCAAGCCCAAGGCATCGACCCCGCTACCATTACGCATGTATTGCTCACCCATCTCCACTGGGATCACGCGGGCGGATTATTCACACAAATTCAACCGAATTCAGAACCAATTCTTTCATTTCCGAAGGCAGAATACATCGTATCCGAAGCCAGCCTAAAGCGGGCGCTGCATCCCGGCGAAAAAGACAGCGGAAGCTTTCGCGCCCGCGATATCGAGCACTGGCACAAGAGCGCCAAAATCCGGACCTGGACCTTGGGCCAAGAGCTTCTGCCCGGCATTCTGGGCCGCATTTCCAGCGCCCACACCGAAGGATTGCTCATTCCATTTATCCCCGAACGCGACAATGGCCCGCCCCTTGCTTTTCCGACAGATCTCATTCCGACGCGAAGCCATTTAAAAATACATTGGGGAATGGCCTACGATAACCATCCTCTTTCACTCGCGGAAGAAAAAAGAAATTTAATCAGCGATCTCGCCCATTGCAAAGGATGTATTGTCCTCTATCACGATCCGCTTGTGGAAACGGCAATTGCCGAAATTGAACAGGGAGAGCCCGTGCTTCGGCCGGGCTAATTATTCGACGGCAACAATTTCAATCTCGCGGCTCCGCGAAGCGAGCACCACCTCACCCGTATCGCCTGCATGTTTGCCCAGCAACGCCCGGCCCAAAGGCGAACTCGGCGTCACCACTTGAATATTGCCCGACAAAATAGAACCGCCTCCGTGGGGCGCCATAAACAATACCATCGATTTGCCCTCTTCATCGGCTTGAATTAAAGCCCCGAGAGCACAAGGCGCATTGGGCGGCAGAACCCTCACCGGCATCGAACGCACCGCATTCACCGCCGCGCGCAGCTCTTCAACGCGCTTCGCCTGCCCCCGCGCCAAATACGACTGCTCCACCGCGCGCATATCTTTATCGCCTTCGGCCTTCGCATCCTCGTGCGTCACCCCTTCTTGCGTCGCCTTCTGCGCCCGCTCCATCACCCCCAGCTCTTCTTCGAGCATCTTTTGCAGCTCATCGCGAAGCTGCACCTTGGTCTTATGTTCGGACGCGCTCATCGCTTCTGATTTGGATCGGCATCCACGGCACCCGGCCCAAGCAGCGTACCGCACATCGTTTTGCACAAAATATCGCGCTCAGCGCATAAACACTTGCCCGCCTTTTTAAGCTCCAATTTCTCGCGCATCTGCGCCACCGTGAATTGAGCCCTCTTCTCCACCTTCTCGATCGACCAATCTTCTTTAATTTGCCGGGGCGTCCTCGGATCGGTCGCCTTTTGATCGGGCTCCGCGCAGCAGCGAAAGCTTAAAAAGTAATAATAAAAATCCTCGTCATGCGTATAAATCTTGGGCCGGCATTGATTGCGCACACCCTTGTACCAAGGCCCGCCCGTGTGAATACTATCGAATTTAGCCCGATCACCCGAGGTGGTCTCACTCGCAACCACTTCATCCGTATTGGCCGGCATATCCGCGACCCCAAAAGGACTAATACAATTGGGCTGAGAACCGCTCCGCACGCCATGCCATAGCCTCGCGAGCTCCGTGGCATCGCGCGCGGCCACCTTCTTCATGTTCGGCTCATCCCACGAATGATCGCCGTTGCATTTGTTGGCATCGCGCACATAGCCATAAGGATAGGGCAGCATTTCAGGCCCCTCGCACGCAAACGTCCATTCGCTCTCGGTGCACATCCTTTTGCCCACAGCCGCGCATTTAATCTGCGCCTGATGAAAGCGATTCATCACCTCGGGCCGCTCGCCTTTCACATTCGGCCACTCGTAGGTATCGATGCAGTAGCGCTTTGGCACTTTCTTCCCCACGCATTTGCTCGCGGGTTCGAACTCTTCGCAAATCGTCTTCTTGTTGGACTTATCAAACCAGCTCTTTTTGCACTTCTGCTCGACGTCGGTGCAGTACTCGCCCTCCACAAGCTTCATGCCAGAAGGACACGCCGACGGAGGCTCTGAAGCAGCCACGGCTCCTGCATCAGGCTCGGGCGCGGCCGCATCGGCAACGCCCGCATCAGGCGCCGTATTCAGGGCTGCAACGGTTGCGGCCGGCGGAACATAAACGGGCGGAGGAGGCACGTACACAGGCGGAGGAGGCCCAGCCGCAGGCTCTGAAGAGGCAGCCGAACAGGCCACAACCAACGACACACCAGCGAACAGAAACCAGGAACGCATGTCCCCTTCTTACCTCACCAGGTCCGAAAAGGAGCGCGGAAAGAAAACGGTCCCCAGCTCACTGGACCCGCGCCTTCCTTCCCCCACGAAGCGCGCCAATGAATCGACTGATAATGGCCCGACGCGGCCCCGTACACATGACGCACAACCCGCTTAAATTGCAGATGTCTCTCATAGGCCGGACCATAGCGGAGCGCGCGCTCCTCGAGGCTGTCCATCAGCCGCGCATCGGCAAGAACGAGCGCGCCGATATCCTTCAGCAAAGAAGGCATACGCCGCCCAAACGGCCCATTTAGCTCCTTGGCCGCCCAAGGTTCATCGACAAAAGAATCATCCAAAATATTGAGCAATGACTCCGCGGCCGTGAGCTTGTCAAACAGCGAACCCAGCCCCGTCAGCGACTCAGGAAGCCCCGCCTCCGGGAAGTGTTCCTTCACGGCCGAGCGCGACGCGGCGTACGCGGCATCCAAACCATCCACCAACGCGCCGAGCTCGGGATGGGCCGACTCAAACGCCCGCTCCGCCAAGATGGTTTCTTCGTGCGCGCGCAAAAAGGAAAGCGATGCGGTCTCCAACAATTCTTGATACAGAATCGTGATGCCCGAACCAGCCCCTTCATCGCGGGCAATTTCGCCACAGCGCAGCAATACCAGGGCAAAGCGCGCGTAATCGATCGAAGACATTGGAGCTCCTACAAGGATGTTTGAGCCGCGTTGCCGCAAGCTTAAACGCAAACCCAAAACAGGCGCGAACGTATCTCAAAAATCGTTGGCGGCGCGCGCTTAGCGGCGGGGCATCGCACCAAAGCCCAGGGGCTCGGGCCAAGGACCAAAGAACACATGAACGAGGCATCATCTCCATTCACGGACGCCGAGCTTCAGGCTTGTCTCAAGGTGCTGGAAGCCATCGCCGAAGATCGGGCCCTCTTCTGTCAGATTCCTTCCGATGCACATGTGCGGCTACTCCAGGCAGCGGGGCGGATCTCGATACCGAACCGGGCCGAGCAGCGAAAGCTGGCCAAGGCATTTCGCAAAAAAGAACGCGGTGAAATCAAAGCCGCCGACGAGCAGCTCAAGGCCAATACCGAAATCCGCAAAGCCCGCGCGCAAACCGTATTCGTAACGCCTACCCCGCAGCTCAAAGCGCCCGGACACGATCCAGCGGAGGAAGAAGCCATTCCCGGCGAAGCTCCTCAACAACATGACTCACAAGGCCCCGAACTGCGGGAAGCGCGCAAGTGCTACATCTGCAAAAACGAATACAACCGTTTGCATTATTTTTACGATCAGCTTTGTCCTTCATGCGGCGATTTCAATTACCAAAAGCGCTTGCAAACAGCCGATCTGCGGGGCCGCGTCGCCCTCGTCACCGGAGGCCGCGTAAAGATTGGCTATCAAGCCGTGATCATGCTGCTGCGAGCGGGCGCGCACGTCATCGTCACGACCCGCTTCCCCAACGATGCGGCCCTTCGTTTTAGGAACGAACCCGATTTTTCCGAATGGGCCGCGCGCCTTGAAATTCACGGGCTCGATCTTCGCCTAACCCCAGCGGTTGAACGCTTCGCGGCCTATCTCAATCAGCACAAAGATCGGCTCGATTTCATTCTTCACAACGCATGTCAAACCGTCAGAAGACCGCCGGGATTTTACGCGCATCTCTTGCCGGCCGAACAAAGCCCGCTCCTGGCATTGCCCCAAGAAGCCCGCCCGCTTGTCGCGGCCTACCACAGCGAACAGCACACCCGGCGTAAACACGCGATAGAGACGCATGAACATGCGCTGACCGCGAAAAATCCCAATGCATTGACCGGACATCCCCTACATTCCCAAAACACAGACGATCCGGCCCTTCTTACGCAATTGGCACTCATCCCCGAAGACCACGCCACACGCGGCCGCATCGATATTTTTCCCGAAGGCGAACTCGATCAAGACCTACAGCAGATCGATCTGCGCACCCACAACAGTTGGCGCAAAACCCTCGCCGAAGTGCCCACCATCGAATTGCTTGAAGTTCATCTCGTCAACGCGGTCGCGCCCTTTGTGCTCTCGGCCAAACTCAAGCCTCTGATGCTCAAACACAAAACCTTTGACAAACACATCGTCAATGTCTCGGCCATGGAAGGCCAATTCTATAGGGATTACAAAACGGATAAACATCCCCACACCAATATGGCCAAAGCGGCGCTCAACATGCTCACCCGCACATCGGCGCAAGACTACGCGCGCGACGGAATCTTTATGAACAGCGTCGACACGGGCTGGATCACCGACGAAGATCCAGCCGAAATCGCCTTAAAAAAACGGCAAATCCACGGATTTCACCCGCCCTTGGACATCGTCGACGGCGCGGCCCGCATCTGCGATCCCATCTTCTCGGGACTCAACACGGGGCACCACGCCCACGGCCAATTCTTCAAGGATTATTTTCCGGCCGATTGGTAAAAAAGCAGCGTGAAACAAGCCCATCAATTCATCGCTACAGACCCGGATAAAAGCATGATAACAACAAAACCCGGTCTCAAAGCTGGAGCCCATCGTGCATTCCGACGACTATCCGCCTCCGCCTGAAGATGTTCCGAGTTTCCTACAGGAGCGCGCGATCGAGCCTTTGCCGCAAGAGCAAAAGCCCGCTTCCGCTCCGCTGTTCTCACCGGGCGATCTCCTTGGATTCTATACACCACAGCCTATATTGATCCGCGTCGCAGGCCGCGTCATTCACGCTTCCAAATACGATTTGATCGTCGCCGACGCCTTTGGCGCCGTACCCGTAAACCTCGAAGAAGAAAGCTCGGCGGCCATCGGCGATCTCGTCGTATTGGAGGGCCTTCTGCGCCAGGGCTCGGTGCGCAGCGCTCAAATGCTGCAGCACATCCAGCCCAAACGCCCCGCGATGCGCGCGCGCAGTCCTATCGAAGCCCCGATGAACAGCGAAGCCCAGCGCTTAATCGAACGCGGCCTCGGCCGGGCGCTCTCTTCCCGGGCCACCGCGCTGGCCGCCATCCGAAGCTTTTTCGAACGCCGCCATTTTATCGAAGTGGATACCCCTTGCCTCGTGCGCTATCCGAGCCTCGACCTGCATATCGACCCCTTCGAAGTCCGCACGCACGGCGAAGAACAATGGCGCGGCTATCTAATCACCAGCCCTGAAATGCAAATGAAGAGACTGCTCGCCGGCGGCATTCCCCGCTGTTTTCAGCTCGCGCATTGCTTTCGCGCGGGCGAGCGGGGAAAACAGCACAACCCCGAATTCACCATGCTCGAATGGTATCGGGCCTTTGCCGGCATTGATGAAATCATGACCGACACGGAAGACTTGATACGCCATCTGGCCACGGCTCTTTCCGGCCACGCCGAAATCAATATTCGCGGCACCTATATCGATTTAAATCGCCCCTTCGAGCGGCTCACCGTTGCCGATGCCTTTTCACGCTATGCGGGCGTATCGCCTGACGAAGCGCTTCGCCTCGCGCAAAGCGATGAAGACCGCTTTTTTCAAGCGATCGTCGACGAAGTTGAACCGCGCCTCACCCTCGAAGGCCGGCCTATTTTTCTTTATGACTACCCGGCCCCCATGGCCTCGCTTGCGCGCCTTCGCCCTGAAAATCCCAATGTCGCCGAACGTTTCGAGCTCTATATCGGCGGCATAGAAATCTGCAATGGCTATGGCGAACTCACCGATCCGGACGAGCAGCGCGCCCGTTTTGCCCAAGAGCAAGAGCGCCGGAAAAAGGCCAATAAACCCGTGTATCCCACCGACGACCGCTTTATCTCCGCTCTCGAAGAAGGGATGCCTCCCTCCGGAGGCAATGCGCTGGGCGTCGACCGGCTCATCGCGCTTTGCCTCGAGCGCGACGATATTGCAGCAATTCAATCATTTCCTGACGAATGGCTTTAGAATTGGCTTTCGCTTCATCCGGCCCAGCCGCCGCCATTCCAATTCAACCCAATCAGCTTCAGCGCCTACTCTATAAATACCGCACCCTTGCCGGGCTCAGACGCGATCGGGCAAACGGATTGCCCTTGCCTCCGCGAAAGACCTTTCAAGATCTCGCCAAAGAATTCCCTGGAGCACTCGCCGAACTCGACCGGCTACAACTGGATGAAATTGACCGGCGTATTCAACAAATTGAATTCTCGCTTCAAACGGGCGAAACGCGGCGCTGGATGTCCATCCTGCACGCCTATCACGCGCTGATGCGGGCGGCGCTCCATATCAAATCCAAAACCGCCTCCAAAAGCCCGCTCAGCCAAGAAGAAGCCTTCTCCCTCGCCGAGCGTGCCGCACCCTTCGCCGATGGACTGGAATCCACCATCGGTGCCGCCTTCGCCCAAGCCATCCAGCACCCGCCCCAAGGCCGTATCAACACGATTGTATTTGAACAATTATCGATTTTTTTTAACGAACCTGCGGACAAGCTTCGGGACATTTTATTTATAAACGCGAGCGAAACAGAATGACAAATTCAAAGGGATGGGCAGCCATTATCGGCGTATCGGCGGGGACGGGCGCCGCACTAGCCAAAAACCTCGCACAAAACCCTGGTTACGACATTTTCGGCGTTCACCGAGGACACCATGCCGAAAGTGCAGACCGGCTAGCGCATGAAATTCAAAACCTAGGCCGCCGGGCCGTATTTGGCGAGGGCGAAGGAGGAACGGCGGAAGGCGCACAGCGTTTTGCGCAAGCCATGAGAGAAGCCGCGGGCCCCAAAAGCCTTCATTTCTTTGTGCATTCGATAGCAAACGCATCGCTGGGACAGCTTGTGCTCGGCAAAGACGGCCCCCTGCCCGCCCGAAAAATTCAAAAAACATTCGATTCGATGTGCCATTCTTTCGTATATTGGATTCAAGAACTCTTCGCCTGCGATCTACCCGCCCCCGGCGCCCGATTTCTTTCCCTCGGCAATACCTTGGGCGAATCCATGGTGCGCCGCTGCGGCCTTGTGGCGGCGGCCAAAGCAGCGCTCGAGAGCTATACCAAAACCCTGGCAATCGAACTCGGCCCATTGGGATATCGCATCAATATGCTTAAATTTCCGACCGTTATCACACCGGCCGTGCGCGTGGTCTACGGAGAAAACTCCCTTCCCCACATTCAGCAAATGCACGAACAAATGACGCCCGCGGGCCGCATGTGCACCCCCGACGAAGTGGCCCGCTTTGTGTCGCTGCTCGCGTCCGACGCCTGTGAATGGATAAACGGCGCCACCATCGACTTTACAGGCGGAATGACGCTCAATCTCATGGATTTGATTCTTCATTCCAGCGGCGCGGGCTCCTCGTAAAAATATTAAAAAGCATACGATGCTAAATATTCATCAATCCGCTGGCATTGCATGGCGAAGCTATTGGAAGGCCATGCGAATCTATCACCGCTATGAAGTCATTGGCCTCTCCAACCTTCCCCGCGATCGATCTGCGCTGATCGTCGGATATCACGGCCGCCCCATCGCCCACGACATGTGCATGCTCAGCACCGTGATTTACGATGAATTTGGCTATATGCCTCATGGTATTGTCCACCGGGCCGCGCTCCAAATTCCGATATTAAAAAATATCAGCGAAGGAATTGGGCTCATCGGCGGCGACGGAGAAGCATTGCAAAGCGCTATCGCCAAAGGCGAACATATCTTGGTACAGCCGGGCGGCACGCGCGAAGGATGCCGAAGCTTTCGCCACCGTTACCGGACCGACTGGGGGCAGCGCACAGGCTATCTAAAACTCGCCCTCCGCCACCGCCTGCCTATCGTGCCTGCCGTCGCCAAAGGCACAGACGACACCTATATCGGCCTAAACGACGGCCATACTCTTGGAAAACGCCTTCGCGCCCCCTTTGGACTCCCCCTATGGCTTGGCATAGGCCCATTGGGACCGTGGCCAATATCCCCGCCATTTCCGGTAAAAATCACACAATTCATTGGCGAGCCGATTGACTTGGAACACAAAAGGCATATCGATGTTAACAATCCCAACGAGCTTCTGACCATTCACGCCCAAATCGTGAATACCGTGCAGCAAATGCTCGATCGCGCCATGGCCATTTAAAGCCTTTCAAACAGAGGGGGATATTTCATCGTATGCCGGCCAAAAAACATCGAGTTCCCGCAGCCGTCTTTTTTTCGGCCGATCGAGATCTCGAGCCCATCCTATCACCGCTCGTCTCCTTGCTCGGCGAATCCATTCACAGCCAATTTGGCGACACGGTGCTCTCGCTCCGCCCCCGCACCCGTGAAGCCGGCGGCGAAAGTTTAGCCGCCCAATCCTTTCAAATTGAATCTTTAAACGAACGATGCGGCACCGTCGACTTTAAAGTCCCCGAACAGCCTCATCACGCGGCCGAATTCATTCTACAAGCCCTCCGGGAGTACGCCGGAAAATATACCTTCATTTTCCTCGATCCAAGCGGCTTAAAAAACGATTGCGTATCTATTCTTATCGATCAAATTGCAAACAAATCAAATACCATTGGATTGACATTACGCCATATTGGATTTACACGCAAAAAGACGATTTCAAACCTGCCCGCCGCCTTCTCGGGCCTTCGCATTGACATCCTCGAACCCCTCAAGCCAGACGAACCCAAAAGCCTTCGCAACCGGGCAGCAAGCATCGCTGGCAGCGTATCGCCGCATGGCCGGCGCTTCTTCCGCAACCTCAAGGAAGCCCGGGGCAGCTACTATCCCAGCAGCCGAAGCGCGGAATGGTGCCGCATTCGATTGGATGTGGACCAGTTAAACCAATATCAAAATGGCCACCCATCCGGTTCAATTTCTCTGGCCCAATTGCCGGCGGACATGCGCGAATCCATGGGAAGGGCCGCGCGAGCGCTATCCGATAGGCGCGTCGGACTGGCTCTAGGCGGAAGCGGCGCCTGGGGATATGCCCATATCGCCCTCATTGAAGACCTTTTAAATGAAGGCATTCCCATCGATTTAATCGCGGGCTCGAGCTCCGGCGCGCTTCTGGGCGCCTATTATTGCGCGCTCGGGCGCGAGGGCCTTAGGCGCGCGGTGAATCGGGGCCCCTTATTTTCAAGGCTCGTACTGCTCTCCACCCTCAGCTCCGCCACCATTGAATGCCTTGTGGATCTGGATCTTGGACGCCGGCCTTTGGATTCGCTTGAAGTCGTGCTTCTTCCCGTCGCCACGAATCTAAAAGAAGGGCGCCCGGAAGTTATTCAAGACAATACCATCGGATTTGGCGTGAGAGCCTCCAGCTCGGCACCGGGCATTTTCACACCGACCCCGGCGCAGGATGCGCTCTATGTCGACGGCGCGGTAACCGACAATGTTCCATTGCTGCTCGTCGAGCGTATGGGCGCCGATTTAAGCATTGCCAGCAATCCCCTTCCACCGCCGCTGAACCGCAATATCAAAATCCCCAAAACACCGATTGAATCGCTGTTCCAGGATTTAAATCCCATTGCGAGGGCCACCGATTTTCTCGCCTCGTTTTCACTGATGTTCCACGACGCAGGCCAGCACGAACCCAAAGACAACCGGATTATTTTTGAACCCCCCGCGGCCGAGCTTCCCCTGCTGGGCACCTTTGAATTTAACCGGGCCAAGGAAATCATTCGCACCGTGCGGGAGCAGCGGGCCTACAAAGAAACCCTGAGAAGGGCAAAACAAGCCTGGGAAAAAATGCAGAAGCCCCGCGACGGCCGGGGTGAGCCGTGATTTCCGCCCGCATTCTGGCAACGGCGTCGCTTCTGCCGGGAAAGCCTGTGAGCACCGGCGAAATCGAGGCCCGTCTCGCGCCGCAAAAACCTAGAGGCTGGCTAGAAACCAAAAGCGGCATCCACTGGCGGAACTGGTCGCCTCCCGGAACGAAAATGGCCGATGTGGCCGCTCACGCCATGCAACAAGCGCTCGAAACCGCGGGCCTGCGCGGCAAGGATTTACGGCGCCTTATTTTTGTGAGCTCTACCGGAGGCGATTATCTAATTCCCGCAACGGCAAATTCGATTATTGAAAAAATTGGTGCCGATAACTATTGTGATGCATTCGATCTCAACAATGCCTGCATGGGATTTCTAAGCGCGTTTGACATCGCCGCACGCTCGGTGGCCACCGGCCTTGGACCGGTGGGCATTTGCGCGGCCGAGCTCGGCAGCGCATTTATTTCACCAGAAAACCCTAGGCCCTACGCTATTTTTGGAGATGCCGCGGCCGCTTGCATCGTGGGCGCAGGCCGGCCGGGCGAAGGCATCTGCGGCAGCTTTCTCCGAAACCGCGGCAAGCAAGGCCATACCGTTACGATGGCACATCCAAGATTTACGAAAGGATTTGAACTCGTTCAATTTACGCTTCAATCCGCTGAGATGGGCAGCCTGGCCCTCTCGCTGATGCGGGAGTGCGTCGCTCAAGCCCTATTGGAAGCCGGGGAAGACATTGCCCATGTGGACTGGTTTCTGCCGCATCAGCCCAATGGCCCGCTATTTCAAGCCTTTGTGGAGGCCGTTGGCATACCCGCCGAGAAAACCGTTCCCCTGGTCGCCGATGTGGGAAGCACGGCCTCCGCGGCCATTCCTCTTAGCCTCGACAGGCTACTGCACACCAAAACCCTGCGGCCCGGTTCGAGAATTCTAATGGCCGGCGTGGGGACGGGCATCTCCTCGGGCGCAATTCTATACCGTGTTGCTGATTAACGGTTTTATTGAACCGTCGGTCCCGCCCGGAAGCGCATGCAATAAAAAAAACGAGTGATTTGCTCGGTTAAAATATCGTAGGCACCGCCCGGCAAGAGCTCAACCGGACAGTGAGGATTTCGATCGTAAAATGTAAGCATTCGAAAGCATATTTTTGTCCAGAGGCTTGGGCGTCCCGAGCGATCCAATTGTTCATCGACGATAACAATAGGCGATCCCGGCTTGGCAACCCTGGCCATTTCGGCGAGCGCGCGCCTGGGATCTCCAAAACTATTCATCGCGCCCACATGAAATACCCGATCGAAACAGGCATCTGGAAATGGCAGCGCATGCGCATCGCCAAGCACCAAATGAATTGGAAATCGGCTGTGCTTGGTATTTTTCCGGCACTCATTCAGCATGCCCCGGCTTAAATCGAGCCCCCAGATTTCGGCCTCGAAAAAGCTGCCCGCATCGCCGAGCGCCTCTTCAATGAAAGGAATATTCACGCCCGTTCCAATGCCCACCTCAAGAACACGGAGCGGCCGGCTTTCAGCGCGCGAACGCGAGGCATTCAGCTCGAGCCTCGCCATAAAGCGGCGCCTCGCCAAGGACTCGGAACAGCCCCAATCCATCAAGGGCAATAGATACCGCGTCGCCGGATCGTGCAGGGCTGGCAAGCCATCGTAAAACAAGCGCAAAAGCCTGTCCTTCGGGCGCACTTGCCGCTCCCGGTACATCATGGGCATCCCCCCCATATCCCCGGCGATTGGCCAATTACATCGGCATAATTCACAAATCAAACATTTTTCTTTCTTGGAATTCTCCTCGAGCGCGAGCAGGCCCCGGCAATCAGGACAGCGCAGCGAAGAAAGGAGCTGCCTATCCATTGAGCAACTGCCTCGCCGTCTCAGCATCGAATACAGCACCAATCTGATCAAATAACTCCAGGGCCGCCCGCAAGTGCATATCCCGCTCCGCGCCATCCCGAGGAAGAATCCTGGCCAATTCGACTTTAGCTCTTGCCCATTCATAAGGCATGGACAGCGCCTCGGCCCGCTCGATGACACGCTCAAAAAAGCGCGCCGCCTGCGCCCGGTGGCCGGAAATACGCTTGAATTGCCCATTGACCAAACCGGCCGAAGGCTCGGCAAAGCGAAAGATGCGCGCAAAGGATTGGGCTGCTTGACAAGCCTTTTCGGCCTTCTTCCCCAAGTCCGAATTCGGGTCCGCCGGCACCGCGCTATTGCGTTCCCACAGCTCGAGCAGCGTCTCGGCGAGCGCCGTCACCGAAGGCTGCATCCAATACGCCAAAGGCCGTTTCGACAAGAGCATTTCGAGCGCTTTATCCGCATATGCCTTGGCCTTTGTCCATTCTCCAATTCGATCGGATGCCAGCGAAAGCATCCCATAACAATTGACGGCATCCGGCAATACAGCCGCGGAATCGACCCATTCACGCACTTCTTCCATTAACTCGGCCGCCTCGGCGCTGCGCCCCAGCCTAACCATCGTCCATGCCTGCCCAAACGAGCCCCAAAAAATCGTTTGAGGATCGCCCCTCAGCCTGCCCGACACCAGCACTTCCGCGAACCCCAAAAGCGCCTCTTGAAACTGCCCGCGGCAGGCGCGCAGCGTCGACAAAATGGCCATGCTCTCTTCCCATTGGCGCCTGTCACCGGAACGCGTCGCAAGCTCGACCGCGCGAAGCAGCTTCTGCTCGCCGTCGTTGAATTGAGCCACCGTAATCCGGTAAACACCATAACGCTGCAATACCCAGGCAAGCTCATAGGGTTTATCCATCTCCTCGGCGATTTCGCAAGCCCGGGTGCAAAAGCGTTCCGCCACCGAATGCAAGGGCATAATCCCAGCGGCAATACCCATTCCAATATAAGCGCGCGCCAAATCAGGCGATGGCCCAGACAATTCTCCTAAATTTAATGCTCGAAGGCCGCTCCACAGCAACAACAGCGGCGTTTCCGTATAAAAACAAGTCTCGGTGATTCGCGTTTGAATACGCGCCGCCTCAGCCAATAACGATTGTGTATCTTCTCCACCTGGACGGATTTTATCGCCAAACTTGGCCGCCACCGATAACAGAGCCGCTTCCGGCAGAATGCGCACCCCACATCCAAGCGCGCTTGTGGGCGCCCGAAGTCCAAGATGTTCCAGCGCCAACTGCCCATGCAAAAGCCCTTCCCGATGATCGCCGAGCCGGCTTTTTGCCTCGGCCAGCCTGCCTTCCCACTGGCCAAGCTTTAGGCGGATATTCCGCCGCGAATCGGATTTCAAAGCCCAATCGCTCTGAAACTTGGGGGATATCGCCGAAAGCAATCCTCTTGAAATGCCATCCGATAAAATTGACCCAACAAATGATCGATTTTTATCGCGCCCGTCTTGCGCTTGCTCTGAAAGAAGCGCGATAGCCTGCTCGAAAAAGCCGGCCGCCTCGCGGTAGGCGCTGTTTTGCAGAGCCTGTTCGCCTGAAGACGCGCAATAGTTGGCCGCCCGGCTCCGATCGCCCGCCGCCGCAAAATGATGCGCCAATGCCGCGAACCAGCGCGGATCGTCGCCATAAACGCGAAGAATCGCTTGAGCCACCCGAAGGTGTCCCGCCTTGCGCGCGGTATCCGATAAGCGCCCCAAAACGCCTTCGCGCAATTTGTCGTGAGCAAAGCGGAATTGCCCATCCGACACTTCGAGCACGGCCGCATTCAGGCAAAACAAAAGCCGCTCATCGACATCCACATCGGGATGTGCCGCCCCAAGAATTTTTGAATCCAGCGTGCGGCCCGCTACCGCCGCTGTCGCCAACAGATCCCGATCACCTTGTTCAATACGGTTTAATCGATTATCAACAATATCGTATACACTCTTGGGAAGCAGCTTGGCGGGAAGAGGAACGGTTCCAATTCGATCTAATTGACCAGTCGCCTCGGCCAGCGCCCGCACAATTTCGACCAAAAAAAACGGATTCCCCTCTGTTTCCTGCTCCAAGCGCGTAAGCAGATCGGGCCGCTTTCCTGCAGGACCGATCATCGATTCAGAAAGTTCACCAATCTCATCGTGAGAAAGCCGATGAAGAGTGAGCACATTCATCGACGGCAATTCATCGGGTAATGAAGGCCGCTCATCGTGGCGAAAACTGCCGATAAGCAATATCGGCAATTCGTTCACAATGGAACTCAAGCGGGCCAACAACTTAAGGCTTTCGCTGCGCGCCCAATGAATATCCTCGAGCAGAACCACAGCGGGCTGGCCCAGACGGCGAAGCAGCTCCTCAACACAGACCAGCAGGCGAGCCTGAGCGGCATCGGGCTCGAGTCCGGCCAAATCGGGCACGGCGCGCTCCAAGAGCTCGGGCAGCCCCGGCAACAAGGGCTTGAGTACCCCGGCCTCTTCCTCATTGGGATCGCTGAGCAACACCAGCCAGCGCAGCACATCGTGCCACAAGTGATAAGGCGGCCCGCCCTCGCTAATTTCCTGGCCGCGCAGCACGGCGGCGCCCGCAACCAGCGCCCTCGCCCTTAATTCTTCGAGCAAGCGCGATTTTCCCACGCCGCTTTCCCCGCCCACGAGCCAAGCCGAACCCCGGCCCAGCATGAGCGCATCCAATTCTTTGCTCAATATCGAAAGCTCGCGCTCGCGGCCGATCAGCCGCGCCGCTTGGAGAAAACTTTCGCGCATCGCGGCCGTTTCCAGCGAAAAAGGCTGACCGGTGGCTGCCTCCAAAGCTTTGATAATTTCACCCGCGTCTTGATAACGAGCCTTCGGCTCTTTTTGAAGAAGGCGGGCCACAACGCTTCCAATTCGATCGTTAAGACAAGAAATATTGGGCTCGCTAAATAAAATAGCTCGCTGAACGGCAAAGGCATCATCGATATCATAGAGGCGCGTGCCTGAAAGCACCTCGAACATCACCACACCCACCGCATATAAATCGCTGGCCACACTCGCTTCTTTTCCGCAGAAAAGCTCGGGCGCCATGTATGCCGGCGTGCCCGCGAGCGACCCATCGCCGCCCTGCCCGCGAAGAAGCGCCAAGCCAAAATCCAGCACTTTAACGCGGCCATCCTGCACCAGTACATTCGCGGGCTTTAAATCGCGGTGAACAATGCCGCGCCGGTGAAGATAGCGAACCGCTTGAAGCATCTGCAGCAGCAGCCCAAAACGTTCCTTTTCCTGAAGCTGCCACGCGGCCTCGAGAATCGTTTGGGCATTCTCGAGGAGCTCCATTGTAAAGTATGGGCCTCCATTTTCATCGAATCCATAATCGAGCACACTGATAATATGAGGGTGGCGCACGGACGCCAGGGTTTGAAATTCCCTCGCCAAAGCCAGCCTCAATTCGGCGGCCGTATCGCCTGCATACGCAGCACCCGCATTGAGGTGGGAAACGGCATTGCGCCCAATACGCGGCCCCCGCACATCTGTATTGGCATCGCGCAGCGTTGGAGCATTAAGAACCGCGCTGATCACCGCTGAAACCTGTGTTTTTTCATTGGCGGCGATATCTTTTGGGTGGATATCGGCCAAGGTCGGAGCCGCATGCGAAAGCGCAACTGGGCCAGAAGACTGAAGGCCAGGCGAAGACTGCACCTGAGTTTGAGGATGGGGAGGAGCTGCCCAAAGCGATGCCGTCTGTCCTATTTTTTGCGACGAAAGAGCCCAATCTGAAGCCAAGTGTTTAAGCGCCACATACGAACCGAGCCTATCTTTTGCCCGGTGAACAACGCCCATCCCCCCTTTTCCCAAGGTATCGAGAATCTGGTAGCGGCGACGAAAGCTATGAAAAGAATTGGGCGGCATACACGCTTCAATGAATGCGCGCCATTATGCGGGCCACCCTGCTTCTATCCAATGCAAATTCGCATACAATAAAATGGGACATCTTTTTTTTCGCGGGCATCCACTGCATAAAGATCAAAGCAAAATACATTGGCCAATGTGGCCATTGCTTTACGGATTATCGAAATGGGCAGCGAAAAAGTCATCCGAAGGCTCACGGTATTGCGGGACGATGCCGATAAAGAGCCCACACCCCAGCGAAAATTCTTTCATATTGGCCAACCCGAAATCATGGATGACGTCGGCGAATGTATTCCAATGATTTCGTGGATTGACGACAATTTATCGCGTTATATCGTAGCGGATGCGGCGAGTTCGACCTGGGGCCGGGCAGGCAATCGCATGCATATTTATTCGCTTCCCAACCGTGCGGTAAAAGCAAACGATGGTATTTTTTTAATCAGCGGCCAGGGAGCGGATTCGGCCGTACCTCATCCGGGAGGAACGGGGACGATTCATTTTATTTATTTAGGATCTCCCGAACCACTGTGGAACAAGGGAATGACAAAAATATATATTTATAAGCTTGAAGGTATGCAGTTTAAAAATCTTCTCGAAAAGAAAAAATAATCAGCGGCAGTCCGAGAAAACCTTTTCATACAATGCCTTGCCAATACGCTGGTGCCCTTCCGGCCCAAAATGCAAACCATCTTTAAAGGGTTTCGATACTTCCGGGCACAATCTTTCCGAATTACCACATGATAGCATCGAATAGGTATCGATCACATAATCGACAGTTTTGGCTTCCAATTGAGAAGAAATCCAGCGATTTAAAATCAGCGTATTTCCGCCGCGCGTTCCATTGTAATAAGAACTAAAACCGCCCCAGGGCGCGACGGTGAACGCTATGACTTTCATTCCTTTTGCGCGCGCCGCCCCGTACATGGCAGCCAAATCCTTTTGAATAAGCCGCGGCGTGCGCTTCGCCGTTAAATCGCTGTATAAATCGTTGACGCCGCCAAAAATAATCACATGCGTATAAGCGGGCTTATCTTCTCCCGGCACAGGCGGCTCTCCCAGCACATCCCGCGCAAAACGCTTTCGCATCTGATTCACCATCTGACCGCCCTTGCCATAATTATCAAATCGGCTCGCAGGGCATTTTTCCCTTAAATAATCGAGATATTTTCCTCCATGCGATTTGGCGTCCGTCAGCGAATCGCCAATGGCCGCAACGGTATAGGTGCTTTTCTTCGCTTGCTCTTTGGCTTCCGCTTGAGATGGAGGCTGCGCGGAAGGAGCCTCTTCCTTGGGCTTATCCGCCCAGAGCGCCGATGCGCAAACCATTGTGAAAATCGCCGAACCCGCCGCAGCCCATTTCGATCTCATCGCCTTCACCGTGATGCCTGAAACCGCATTAACCTCGCTTGGACGAAGCTGCACCTATTCAATTCCACAAAATTTTGGCTTGACTCCTTTTCACCGCGCCTCTCCCATTTCAAGCCAATGAATACCCCGAACAGCTCCCTCCCCGCACCCATCGCCGATTGGAAATCCCGGGGAACAACGATTGAAATATTCAATCACCGCATCTTTAGCATCGCCGCAGGCCCCGAAAATAATGCCCCGCCCTTATTGATTCTCCACGGCTTTCCCTCTTCCACCTTCGATTTTCATTTGGTTATCGATGCGCTTTCGCAAAAGCGCAGGGTTATTATGGCCGACCATTTGGGCTTTGGCCTTTCCGATAAGCCTTCGGATTATTCGTATTCGCTGCACGAACAGGCCGATACGGTGATTCTCGTCCTGCGCCATTTTGGAATTCAGCGCGCTCACCTCTTGGCCCACGATTATGGAACCAGCATCGCCACCGAGCTTTTGGCGAGGCGCGCCCGCAATCTATTGCCCATCGAGCTGTGCAGCCTGACTTTATGCAATGGCAGCGTGCATATCGCGCTCGCGCATTTAACGCCTTCTCAAAAACTGCTGCGCCTTCCCAAAATAGGCACGATCTTCGCCCAAATCGCTCAACCGGCTATTTTTAAAGCCCAGTTGCGGCGCATTCTCGGCCATCCTCAATCGGTCTCCGAAGACGAACTCGATTGGATGTGGACGCTGATGATTCACAATCACGGCCGCGATGCTCTTCCAAAACTCATCCGTTATCTCGATGAAAGAAGCCGCTTTCAATACCGATGGACCGATGCGCTCAAGGCTTTTGACGGCCCTGCCCATATTCTCTGGGGACGGCGCGATCCTATTGCCGTGCCGGCCATTCCCGAGCGCCTGGCGCAGGAGCTTCGTCATTCGCGCCTCACTTGGCTGCCTGAATTAGGCCATTATCCAATGCTCGAAGCACCTTCGGAATGGGCCGCAGCGGTGCTTTCTTTTGTGGACGAACACGACGCTCAGACCCGAGGATAAAGCGCAATGACCGATCTGCTCCCGGACTGCGAATCTCATCGTTTAAGCGATGGCACGCTGGTAACGGTGCGGCCCATTCAGCCGAGAGATAAAGACGCTCTTTTAAAGGCTTTTGCCGCACTCAGCAAACGTTCGCGCGTGCAGCGCTTTTTAATGCCCAAGGCGCGCCTCGATGAGGCCACGCTTCAATATCTAACCAATGTGGATGGTACAAATCATGTTGCATTGGTTGCTGTAACAGATTCATTGGATTTTAAACACGATATTGGTTTGGGGGTTGCCCGTTTTGTAAGGCTGCCCGGCGAAGAGGACACGGCCGAGGCCGCTGTCACCGTGGTCGATGAAGCCCAAGGAAAAGGCATTGGAAAAATATTGCTGGCGGCGCTCACGCGCGAGGCCCGCAGAAGAGGAATCCGGCATTTTAGGGGCGAAGCTTTAAAGAGCAATACGCCGATTCAGCATATTCTTTCCGATGCCGGCGCCATTATCAAGGCGACAGACGACAATACAATTGTATTTGACGTGCCCATTGGAGAATCCGACGAGCATAATGGTTCGGTGCTGCTTCAAACGCTAAAGGCCATTGTTCAATGGCTTAAAGAGTTTGCTTCCGGCTAGCGCGAAGCTGTTCGCGGTAAGGCCGGAGCACGCTTTCCATCGCATCCACCGTGGCTTGCCTAAGCCGCTCAACGGCTTCTTCATCGTCGGCGCTGCCTTCGGGCTCGATGGGCGGCTGCACATAATAATCAAAAGGAATTTTTTTAGGAACGATCGAATTGGGAAGAGGCGTATCATATTTGGGCGAGCCCAATAACGTGCGGCCCAGCCATTGCTCGTGGCGGTGTATTTCAAAGACTTCGTCAACACCCGTCGCGGCAATGGGCACAATGGGCACTTTGGCGCGAAGCGCGACGCGGGCAAAACCCGAGCGGCCTTCCCATTTCAATTGATACGCTTCGCTGGAAGGCTTGTAGGAATCGTTGATTCCGCCCGGATACACGCCCACAAGTTCGCCCGCAAGCAACAGCTCGACGGCATTGTCGGGCGCGCCGGGAACGGCGCCGACCGCATCCAGCACCGAGCGCAGGCCGGGAACGCGCCACAGATTGCGCTCGCCCAAAAAACGGGGATAACGCCCGGTGTGCGCAACAATCAGCGCCGAAAGACCATAAGAATCCAATCCCAAAAAAGCGTGATTGCCGACAACGAGCACACCGCCCACCCTGGGAATACGATCGGCATCGTGAAGGGTTGCGTTTAAACCATCGGCAATTCCCCGCGCCGCCCGCATAAAGGCGTCGGTCCCTGAAAACATTTCAATCCATCGGGGGCGCGATTTGCTCATGGATGCACGAATACGACGGTGCCTGTGAGCGGCCGGGCAACACCATGAAAACCCGGCGGCACTTGAGGCTCTGTCCAGAAGAATAGCCTCCGCGCGTCTTCGGGCGACAAATTAATACAGCCATGGCTTTTGGGCTGCCCAAATCCATCGTGCCAATAAGCGCCGTGAAGCGCATAACCGCCCTCGAAATATTGAACATAGGGTACGTCGCGCAGCTCGTATTCTTCGCCAACTACATCAGAATCCATTGTAGCACTAATGTATTTCGTATGAATTCTAAAAATACCCCTTTTGGTTGAGCGGGTGGTTTCAGGATCGTCCAATCCGGCCTCGCCCGTGGATACGAGCGTCGCATACACGGCTTTTTGGCCTTCATAGGCGACCAATACTTGTTTGGTGATGTTTACATCGATCCATTTTTCGCCATTTTTTCCCCACGCGGGCATTTTTTTGGCCGGATCGATACGGCCAGCTTTACGATCGTCCACATAGAAGCCGTCTTTTGTTTCGTAATGCAATACATTCTTATAGAATTTTTGTTTCCCCGTGAGCGCGACGGCCGAGCGCCATTCTAAATCGCCGGCTTCAATCATTGCCTTTTTCGAATCGCTCCAGGTATATTTCTTTGCATTCTTCCCGCGGACCAGCGCAAAGGGAAAATCAATATCCTTGCCGATCAGATATCCATGAAACTCTGAGCCCCGGATGGGCCGGAATCTGTCGGCGGGCATCACGCGCAAATCGGTTGAAACATTGTAGCGCCGGCCTTCAAATAAAAATGAATCGATAAAGGCGACTCCATTCCTACGGGATAGCGAATCAATTTTAATGGCGTCGTCCGATTTTACAAGGCCCGATAAATTGGGCACCTGTTTATGGCCGCGCAAAAAAATAGGAATGTCCGTGTCGGTGACACGCTGCTCCAAGGCTTCGAGCGCGGGAGGCGCGTTTTTGTCGCGCCATTTTAGCCACAATTCTAAACCGTAGGCCGCACCGCTTTCTGTATCCTTTTCCCATTTGGCATAATGCTTTTTTAGATTGGGCTCATATTTTTTTAAATCGTCTTCGGTAGGGATTCGCGAATACACAGGGCCGCCCCGGGTCACGACTCCATACATATACGGTAGTTTTTGCGTAATATCCGGACGGCGTGCCGATGCTTTGACAATGGGATGATTTAAATCGAGCGTGGCTTCCGGCCCAATGCATACATAGCCCGCGGGCTTAATCCGGCGCCATCCTCCCGGGCAGCCCGATTTCCCTGCCGATCCTTCCTCGGCCAGTTCCACAATCGCTCCCGCCCGGAGCCAGCCGATACGGGTCGCTTCGCGGGCGGGCTTGGCGAACACATCCGTGCTCATCGCGATGCTTGCGGCGCGGGGAACGCCTTCCACGGGCGGAGAAGGCGGCCTGGCCGCTCCGTCGAGCGATACCATCGCGGGGCCGGTCTCTTGAGGAATCGCATCGCCGCCGGCGTCCGCGCCGTCTTCGGGCGGCGGAGGCGCCGAACCGGTGGCTGGATTCTCGGTGGCGGAAGCCTCGGCAGACAATCCAGGAGCCGGCTCCTGACCTTTTTTGCAGGCTGCTCCCAATAACAGTGCCATCGCGGCGATTGGCCAAACAAATGCTTTCGTTCCGCAGCGCAACATGGTTTTTGGCCCTGTACCTCAGCCATTTGAAATGGGCAATTTTTTGATTTTCGATTTCTGATTTTTTGGCTTTGGCCGCACGCAATGCATTCGCGGGCGGCGCAGATCTGGCGCCCCATCCTTGAATTACCGAAGGATTTGCACATTCCGGCACAGAATTTTCATGCCCGGTCAGAGCATCGCCCGCGATCTGCCTGGTTTTTTAATGGATCGCCCAGCATTGGGGCGTGGCATGCGCCTTGCGAAGTAAATCACTATTCAATGCATGGATTCATCAATTCAAACAAATTGATGAAGGAAGGGTCATGCTTGAAAGGGGGCGGGGAATTTTTATTTTTTCTTTTGATCAATAAAGGAGATCGCAATGCTCACATCCCTTAAAAAACCCAATCTGGGCTGGATTATTTTTACCGCGATTTCAGCGATGGCTGGACTCGTGGCATGCGGGACGGAAGGTATCAATCCCGCCCACGAGCACGTATCGGATAATCCTTTTGGAGGCCCGGGCAACTTCACGGGGGGAGAGGACGGCGGAGGCTCAAGCTCAAGCAGTTCGGGCGGTGCCGTTCCGTCGCCCAGCGATCCAGAGCGATTGATTTCCGAAGCCGATATTATTCAAATCAATGACAATAAAGTGTATGCGCTCTCCCGCTACTCGGGATTGAGCATTATTAACGTGACACAGCAAGATGAGCTCACCCTGCTGGGGCATTATGAATCGGCTGCCGAACCGTTTGAAATGTATTTGAAAGGCACGGTTGTTTACGCACTCTACAATTCCTGGGGCCGGGAAGTATTCGACGCGGAAACCAATATGTGGTCCTGGGTTCAATCCAGTCGTATTGAAGCTCTCGACGTGTCTAATCCAGGCAATATTCAGGTGATTGGCTCCTTCGATTTACCGGGCCGCATTTCGGATACCCGCATTGTGGGCGATGTTCTGTATGCGGTGACCTTTGAAGATGGGTTTTGCTGGGGATGCCAGTCCGCGCGCACCACAACCGTTACATCGCTCAATGTGGCCAATCCCTCATCCATTGGAATTGTTGACCAATTGTTTTATAATGACAACGATCCTTGGGGTTATGGCTGGCAGCGCAGCGTGAGCGCAACGACAGATCGATTGTATATCGCGGGCATTGAATGGGATGGGCAAAGCATGGGCCACTCAACGATTCAAGTCGTCGATATCTCCGATCCGGGCGGTCAATTGGTTGAAGGCGCGGCAATCGAGGCCAAGGGGCAAATTGAAAGCCGCTGGCAAATGGAAGAGCATGAAGGCGTATTGCGGGTCATCAGCCAGCCGGGCGTGTGGGAAAACGGCTATCCCACGGTGCAGACCTTTACGGTGAATTCATCGCAGAGCATTGTGCCTTTGGGGTCCTTGGATTTAACGCTGCCTATGCCCGAGCGCCTGCGTTCTGTACGTTTCGATGGAGCGCGTGCCTTTGCCGTGACAGCCGTGCAGACCGATCCGCTCTTCACCATCGATTTAAGCAATCCGGCGCTGCCTGCCCAAATGGGCGAAGTGGAGATTCCAGGCTGGATTTATCATATCGAACCGAGAGGCGACCGGCTGTACACCGTAGGGTTTGATAATCAAAATCCTCAGGGTTCGCTGCATGTTTCGCTCTTCAATGTGGCCGATTTGGCGCAGCCTTCGCTCATTGAGCGCGTGGCATTTGGAGGCGATTGGTCGCAGCTCGGGGAAGATCAAGATCGTATTCATAAATCCTTCCGGCTTTTTGATGATATCGGTTTAATTGCTGTTCCCTATTCAGGCTTTCACTACACATCGCTCGTGGATTATTGCGGCTCTTATGTGAGCGGGATTCAATTGATCGATTTCACGGCCGACGATCTGGCCAAGCGCGGCGTGGTGCCCTCGCGCGGCCAGGCGAGGCGGGCATTTATGCATAATGAGCGGCTATTTTCGGTATCCGACAATGAAGTGAATTCTTATAATATCGCCGATCGCGACAATCCCGCGGAAACGGCAACGCTACCCATCGCAATGCATACCACTCGCACCGTAAAGGCCGGCAATTTGATCGTCAGGTTGAGCGCGGACTGGTGGTCCTCCGAGCCGCGCTTGGAAATCGTCCCTGCAAACCAGGCCGACTCGCTTGTGCCCCTGGGCGTCATCAATTTGGGTCAATTGGTCCCCAATTCAATGAATGGATGCATGTACAATTCCTTCTGGGCTTCCAAACTCTTTGCCCATGGCAATTCGGTGTATTTGGTTGCTCCATCGGATTACAATTGGAACCAAAGCCTCATTGCCGTCATTGATATTTCCGATCCCGCGAATCCGAAAGTTCAATCGACAACAACGATCAATACGTCGATCTACGGTTATGGCTATGGCTATTACAAAGTGATCGGCGCAGGCGATACGGTGGTTCAGCTTGGCTCGACCCTTGTTTTCCAGGGCCTGGACGATCCTTATCAGAACGGCTCGCAAATCGTGCATGGCGCCTGGCTCAACGTTGTTGACTTGCAAAATCCCGCGGCGCCCAAGAGCACGGTATTTCAATTGCCGTCGGGTTTTGGTCATACGGCGCTTCAAAAAGAGGGTTCCGATGTGCTGACTTCGCATTGGGCTCCCGTGCAGAACAATCCCAATAAGGTTCGATTTTATTTTGATCGTATTGATGTCAGCAACCCGGCAGCGCCCGCCCTGGTGGGCTCTATCAATGTGCCGGGCTCGTTCGTCAGCTTTGATACCGCATCCAATCATCTGCTGACGGTGGACTACAACCGCGAGTCTCATATCGTGGCGAACCCTCAGATCTGTTACGAATCCTTTGGCAATAATGCCGAATTCGTGCCCAATACTCCCGATGTATACGATGGCCCCGGAACTTGCTCGATCCTTCACCGGACCTTCAAAGCCTCGGCGATCAATGGGAATTCGGCGGATGTTCTCGATAGCCTCGCCATCGATGATGAGGCGTACATTTCCAACGTATTGGTTGGCGATGACCGCGTATTTGCATCACAGGAGAATTGGGGCGGATGGGTAACGGATGGTCCGAGCCAATGGAGTCATCAGTTAATGGCATTGGGAGGACTGCGCGCGGGTTCGCTGGACGCGAGCTTTGTGCTGGAGCAAGAAACGCAGCATGCCTATCCGGTGCTGGCTTTTGGCAAGCATTTGGTGGCTCAAAGCTGGTCGCCTTCCGCGCTCTGGCTCTTGGATTCAACGGATCTTCATGATCCGGTGTTCGAGAAGAAAGCGGATCTACGATCGTATGTGTACGATATTTCGCTGTCCGGCGATGATGCGCTGTGTTCGCTCGGGCCTTATGGAATGCAAGTGGTGAATCTATCTGAATAGATAGCGTTTGAGGATGGAGCGGCCCGTTTTCGGATGGGCCGCTCTTTTTATTTTTGTTGCTATTTTTGTTGCATTACGATAGAAAATTCAGCCCATGCATCCGAATTTCTTTTTTGGAGAGCTGGCGTTTGGATACCGCATAGCGTTTGCTGTCCCCATGCAATTGGTTCAGCGTGCCGCTATATCCCATCATTCCGTGCTCGGATAACCTGGCTTTGGCCACGGCGTCGAAACAATTGGGATAGTCCTTCCACGATTCCGGCACTTTAGCAAATTCGATCAAATACCAAACCCCATCGATCTTCCGGGCTTCCTCCCAATCCCCGAGCGTCTTGCGGTGGGCCGCATTTTCATTCGAAGGCTTGTTTCTGCGACCTTCCGGAGCCTTTTTTAAGATGCCCGTTTTGGGACAAACATAAAAAGCGCCCCGGCACCGGTAGGAATAGAGCGCCCGGTAATGATCGCGCCTGGGTCCTGTTGCGATCGGAGAATAGGGCTGCCCGTCGATAATGACCGGATTCTTTTCAACGTAATCGTTTACATGCACGAGAACATGCTTTTGAACCTGGCTGTTCATCGATAAATGTTCGGCGATTTCCGAATGAACTTTATTCCACGGCCTGCCTACGTTCCGGTCGAGAAAGCGGCGCAGCGGTGCCAGGTTTTCATTTAAAGATTTGTCGCCCCGGCCGATGCTCATCGGTTCGCGCCGCGGGGAATTGATGATATTCACCGATTCATATTCCTTGCGGCGTTCCTTGGTATCTTTGACCCAATGACCATTACGGCGGGGCCGCTCAATAATCACTTCAAACATATCGCTTCGCATAAGATCACCTTTTCACCGTAATCACAGGCACAAGCTCCGCGATTGGCTCAGCGAGCTTTGCCTCGACCAAGCTATTGACGACCGGTACAACCGGCTTGTACGCATCGGGATGCTCTTCGTACACGAGCGCCGGATCTTCACAGATAACCCTGCCTTTGTAGGCATTTCTCTGAGCCTCCACCCTCGTGTAGCGGCTTTTGAGCTTGGAAAGCGCCTCGCTCCGCCCCATGCGCCTTCCGGCGCCGTGCGAGACCGATCGCAATCCGCTTTCATTATCGAGCGATCGCAATACCCAGGACGGTGCGCCGCGGCTTCCCAGTACGACCGTAAAATCGTTTCCCCGCGCGGGCGCCGCTCCTTTGCGGTGAACCCAGGCGGGCGCGCCATTGACGATTTCAGAGCAGACGTCGTTATGAATAAAATCGAGATTCATGGCGATTTTTGATAAACGGGCCGCCGAAAGCGCGCGCAGCAGCGAATAAGCGAGCACAAATCGGTTGGCCTGCGCAAAACGGCAGGCACCGGCGAGCTCGGCTAAATACTTTTGAATTTCATCGCCCATGAGCACCCTCGATTCCCAATAGCGTTTTGCAAATACGCCGCCCAATCCCCTCGATCCTGAATGAGCGAGCACACAGAACGCGCCCGGTTTCAATCCGATCGTTTTAGCGATTTCTTTGTGATGCACATGAGATACCTTGGCAATTTCAGCGAAATGATTTCCGCCACCCACGGTGCCCAGTGAATCTTCAAAGCCTTCGAGAAATGGCGATGGATCGGCGCTATCCATCAAGGCGAGAGCAGGTTCTTCCGCGGCGAGCGCGGCAAGCCCTTCATCCACACCGGCAACACGGGCCAAGCCCCGGGCGCCCTCGTGCCATACGGCAAGAAAAAGTTCTTTTCGATCGCAATTGGATAGAGGTCCGTCGCCATTCAATGCATTCGATGCATGTTCAATGCCTTCCCTCACCCGCCGTTCCAATGCGTCCGTGCTTATTCCATCTATGGTTGTAATGCTAAGCCGGACACCACATCCGGCATCGCTCCCAATCAATTGAGGAATCACCCGATTCTGAAATGCGAAGACGGCGCCCACGGGAATCCCCGTTCCGGTATGCAGATCGGGCATGGCGGCGGCGGCAATACATCCGTCGCGCTCAGCAACGCGGGCAAATTGAACGATGGCATCGCCCTCCATCCACACATCGGGGTTGGCGATGAGGCGGGCATGGGGCGGAAGCTGAATGGTGTCTGCGGTGCTCATAGGTGTTTCCTATTCTGCCGAATTGATTTCGCGGGATGATATTGCGACAAGTGTGCCAAGCGCTTTTGTGCGGAAAATAAATGTATTCGATCTGAAAACAAATGTAATTGATGCAGGATGCATCATTTATCTGGTGCAGGATGCATCAGGTGTGGTGTACGGTGCACCAGTGAAGAGAATCTTGCTCACCTGGTCGGACGCGGGCGTTAAAGGTCCAAAACCCAGCCATCATCTCCATCGTCCGGCGAGCGATCGGGGCCCGGTATTGAGGCTTTTGGAAGTCGGTCCGGGGGAAGGCCAGCCGCCTTACGATGCGATTTGGATTTTAAGCATTCCGGGAGGCGAGGAGCCCGCGCAATCGCTCGTGGAACAGGCCGGGGCTTTTGCGGGGGAAGTGCGGCTGCATGTGCTGGATGTAAACGATCCATCGGATTACGAAAAACTCTTTCGTGCCCTTGGGCAATTCATTAAACAGAATGAAAAATATTTAATGAATGCCGGCAGCCATCTCGATGTGCTGCTTTCGTCGGGTACGCCTCAAGCCCAGACTTTGTGGGTGATTTTGGTGAAGGCCGGGATGCTTCGGGCAAGGATGCTTCAGGTGATTCCGCCCGCTTTTGTGCCTTCGGCGCATCCCAAAGCCATTCGCGAGGTGGTGCTGGATATGGAGGGCTTTCCAGAGATCCGCGCGCTGCGCCGCGAGGTGGAAAGGCTAAGGGCGGCCGCTCATTTCCGTACAAATACAATGATCGGTCAAAGCGAGCCGATGAAATTGCTATCCTCGAGAATTGCACGTATTTCCGTTACAGATGTTCCGCTCTTGATTGTGGGCGAGACGGGGACGGGCAAAGAGCTTGTGGCGAGGGCGGTGCACGAGGCGAGTCCAAGGGCGAAGGGGCCGTTTGTGGCCGAGAATTGCAGTGTGTTCGCGGAGGGTGTGCTGTCGAGCGAGCTGTTTGGGCATGAGGCGGGCGCGTTTACGGGGGCGAAAGGGCAGAGGCGCGGTGTTTTTGAGCAGGCGAACGGCGGGACGCTGTTTTTGGATGAGGTGGGCGAGATGCCTTTGCGGGTGCAGGCGGCGCTGCTTCGGGTGCTGCAGGAGGGGACGCTGCGCAGGGTGGGCGCTGAAGCGACGTCGCGTGTGGATGTGCGGGTGATCGCCGCGACGCACCGGGATTTGCAGGCGATGGTGAAGGCCGCAAGCTTTAGGGAGGATTTGTATTACCGGCTTCGGGGCGCGACGCTCGCGGTGCCGCCTTTGCGATCGAGAACAGAAGATTTGGGGGCGCTGATCGAATTTTTTCTGAAGGAGGCTCGGCCTGGGAAGAATGCTCCGGCGCTGCAAATCGGCCGCGATGTGATGCGGGTTCTTCTGCGTTATCCCTGGCCGGGCAATGTGAGGGAGCTACGGGCGGAGGTGTTGCGCTGGGCTGTGTTTTGCGACGATCGCGTGAATGTGGAGGATCTTTCGCCGGAGATCGCCGATTGGCCGGGAGCTATGGCTACCGCGGATGCGCAGCCTGTGGATTTGCAATTCGATGAAAATGCAATTTCATCAAAATCATTTGCAATACGAACATTAGCAGAAGACGTGGAGGCGGCTGAAAAAAGGGCGATTCAGCGGGCGCTCAAGGTGCACGACGGGAATTTAAGCAGGACGGCGAGGGCTTTGGGGATCGATCGCAATACGCTGAAGAGAAAGATTCTGGGCTATGCCTTGCGTTCGGAGGAAGCCGGCGAATCTGAGGGGCCGGGAGGCGGAGAAAAGCGGCCAAAGCGAAGGATTAAGCCCAGCCAGCCGCGCCCCAGGTAGAGCAGGTTCAAGATTGAATACATCCAAAAGAAAATATCGAGGCGCCCGAGCAGCGCGAAGATCCATATATGGCTTGGATAGTGGTTTAAAAAGCGCAGGAAGGTGAAGATTTGCAGGGCGATAAAGGAGCCGATGCCGCGGGCTTGAGCTTGGGGAAGGGTTTCATAAAAAGCTTGGACCGATGTTTCCCGGCCGCTGATTTCCGGGCGGCGGACGAAGTTGGTGAGCGAGATGCCCGAGGCGACGATGGCCACCGCGGCAATGCCCGAAAATAAAAAGCGTCCGTCGCCTGCGCTCCAGTTGACGCCGTTTAGGCCAATTCCACCGGATTGGTATAAATAAATCGATAAGGCTCCGGCGAGCATCGTGGCTTTGATTTCATCGACGAAAAAATCAAAGAGATGGCCTTGTTTTGAAGCGAGATTTTTATGGCGGGCCAGCATGCCATCTACGCAATCAAAGAGATAGCTAAGCTCAACCATCAAAATGGAAAAATACGCGCCCCGCTGTCCGGGCATCAGCAGCATCACAAGCATCGCGGCGGCAAAAATAAAAAGACTGAGCAGCGTGATTTGATTGGGATGAAAAGGGGTCTTCGCGAGCAGGGCGACGACGAGGCTCGCCAAGGGCCGCATCACATAGGTATTCCACAGTTGGTCGTGGCGCTTTCGCGTGCCCAAATAGACTTTCTTTGCCGCGGAAAACATGTGCGGCGCGCATGCTAGTCGATGCGGGTTTCTTCGTCCCACTTTCTGCACGCCGATTTCAAAGGGCCTTGCGTTAGACTTGCGCGGCCATGTTTCACCGCGTCGCCGAGCATTGGTTTAAAAGCCGTTTCGAGAATCCAACGCCGGTTCAATCGCTGGCTTTTCCCATTTTATCCGGCGGGCGCGATGCGCTGCTGACGGCGCCCACGGGTTCGGGAAAGACCTTGGCCGCGATGATGTGCGCGCTCGATGTGCTGGTGGCCGAGGCGTGCGAGGCGAGGCTCGAAAATAGGTGTTCGGTTCTGTATATCTCGCCTTTGAAAGCGCTTTCCAATGATGTGCAGCGCAATCTGTCCGAGCCGCTTTTGCAAATAAGCGAGTGCGCGCGGCATTTGAATGTGCCGATGCAGACGATTCGCGCGGAGGTGAGAACCGGCGATACGCCCGCGAAAGAGCGGAGGATGTCGCTGAAATATCCGCCTCATGTGCTGGTGACGACGCCGGAATCGGCTTTTATTCTGCTGACCAGTGAATCGGGGCGGACGATGCTGCGCCATGTGCGCACGGTGATTGTGGATGAGCTGCATGCGGTGCTCGGTGAAAAAAGAGGCGCGCATTTGGCGCTTACCTTAGAGCGGCTCGATGCCTTGGTGATGGAGCACAGGGGTCACAAAGCCCAGCGAGTGGGCTTGAGCGCGACGGTATTTCCTATCGAGGCGGCGGCGAAATTGTTGGTGGGTAGCCGGAGGCCGATGCCGGAAATTGTCGATTGCTGTTCGCAGGCGGTGCGCCGGGTGGAGCTGTTGGTGGAGACGCCCAAGAATGAGCTCGGCGCGGTGTGCAGTAATGAACAATGGGATGAGATTTACGATCGTTTGGTCGAGTTTTCAAAGTCGTCAAATACAATGCTTATTTTCGTCAATACAAGGAGATTGGCGGAGCGGGTGGCCTTTGCGCTGGAGCAGAAGCTGGGTGAGCAGCATGTGGCGGCGCATCATGGAAGCCTTTCGCGGGCGAGGAGATTGACGACGGAGCAGAGGCTGAAGGCGGGTGAGCTGAAGGCTGTGGTGGCGACGGGTTCGCTGGAGCTCGGCATTGATATCGGTACGATCGATTTGGTGTGTTTAATCGGTTCGCCTAGGCGTATTGGAACGGCTCTTCAAAGGATTGGGCGCTCGGGGCATGCGTTTGGCGGAGCGCCCAAAGGCTGCTTTTTCCCATTAACGCGCGATCAATTGATTGAGTGCTCGGCCATTGTGAGGGCGGCAAAGCAAGGGGTGATGGATAGGAGTTTTTGGAGGGATGCGCCGCTGGATATTTTGGCGCAGCAAATGGTGGCGATTTGTGCCTGCGAGACCGTCGGCGAAGATGCGCTGTGGGATTTGGTGCAGGGTGCCGCGCCTTATTCGGGCATGGAGCGAAGTGAATTCGAAAAGGTGCTGACGATGCTCGCGGAGGGCATTGCAACGAGGCGGGGCCGGAATGGGGCTCTATTGCACCGGGACGGGATTCATAAACGGCTGCGGGGCAGAAGAGGCGCGAGGCTCTTGGCCATTACATCGGGAGGCGCCATTCCCGATATCGCAAGCTATGAGGTGAGGGTTTTATCGGACGGTTTAAAAGTCGGCACGCTCGATGAGGATTTCGCCATTGAATCGGCGGCGGGCGATGTGTTTTTGCTGGGCACGACATCGTGGCGCATTAAGCGTGTGGAGACGGGCACGGTGTGGGTGGAGGATGCGCATGGTGCGGCGCCGACGGTGCCTTTTTGGCTGGGCGAGGCGCCTGCCCGAAGCTTTGAGCTTTCAAAGGAAGTGTCGGAATTGCGCGAGGAAATCGCGCTCAAGCTCGATCGGGGCGAGGACTGTGTGGCGTTTGCGATGGAAGCCTATGGGCTCGATCGGCGGGGCGCTGAATTGATGCGGGATTATATCGCGGCGGGAAAGGCGGCCCTGGGCTGTGTGCCGACTTTTAAAACCATTGTGGCTGAGCGCTTTTTCGATGAAGCGGGCGGAATGCAATTGGTCATTCATTGTCCAATGGGAGGGCGTATTAACCGGGCTTTTGGGTTTGCCCTGCGCAAACGATTTTGCCGCCAATTCGATTTTGAGCTTCAGGCGGCGGCGACGGATGATGGTGTGCTGCTTTCGCTGAGTCCTCAGCATAGTTTTCCCATTGAAGCCATTTTTGAAATGGTGAAGGCCAATGTCGCTCAGGAAGTGATGGAGCAGGCTGTTCTGCAAGCGCCGATTTTTAGGACGCGCTTTCGCTGGAATGCCACGCGCGCGCTTGCCCTGCCCCGTTTTGCTAACGGCCGCCGGGTGCCTGCTCAATTGCAGCGGATGCGGGCCGACGATTTAATGTCGGCTGTTTTTCCCGAGCAGCAAGGCTGCCAGGATAATCACGGGTTTATGGCGTATATCGAATTGCCTGACCATCCGCTGATTAAAGAAACACTAAGGGATTGCTTGGTGGAAGTGGCCGATGCCGAAGGGTTTATGCATCTTTTGTCGGGTATTGAGCGCGGTTCGATTCAAGCGCTGGGGGTTCAGACGCCGGAGCCGAGCGTATTTTCGCATGAGATTTTAAATGCGAATCCTTATGCCTTTTTAGATGATGCGCCGCTGGAAGAGCGAAGGGCGAGGGCCGTTTCGATTAGGCGGGGATTGCCGGCTGAATTGGTGGAACGTATCGGCGGATTGGATCCAGAAGCTATTTCGGTGGTCATTGAAGAAGCGGCGCCCGATGTGCGCGATGAGCACGAGCTTCACGATGTGCTTTTGGATTTAATCGCGCTGCCGGAGGAAGAAGGGAAAAAGGCCGGCTTCGAGCCTTGGTTTAAACTGCTTTGCAGCGATGGCAGGGCTTTGTGCGTGGACGGGATGTGGGTCGCCGCGGAGCGCCCAAACTATCGAATGGATCTGCCTGCGCTCATTCAGGCGCGAATGAATATTGCCGGTCCGGTGACGGCGGCGGCGCTGGCAATGGTATTTGGTTTGGATGAGAGCGATGTGTTTTCCGCGCTGTGCCGCATTGAAATGAATGGCGGGGTGCTGAGGGGAAGATTTACACCTGGATTACCGATAAATACTATTGAATGGTGCGAGCGTAGGCTTTTATCCCGCATTCACAGGCGCACCGTCGAGACGCTGCGTAAAGCCGTGGAGCCTGTCACGCCGGCTGAATTGATCCGTTTTCTTTTGTCGTGGCAGGGCATTTCAAAAAATACCAAAGGGCATGGGCGGGCTGGGCTTTTGCATTGCATTGGGCAATTGCAGGGGTTTGAGCTCGCGGCCGGTGCGTGGGAAGCGCATGTGCTGCCCGCGCGCGTGAGCGATTACGATGGAACATGGCTGGATGCGCTGTGCCTGTCGGGCGAAGTGGTGTGGGGAAGGCTTTCTCCGCGCGAAAAAACAGGCGCGGCGCCTAGAGCGGCCGCCATTTCGCTGGCTAAAAGGCGGGATTTGGATTGGCTGCTTTCGCCCCGAAGCCTCGATGAACGCGATGAAGAAGAGCCTAAGGCGATCAATCCCAATGAATTGCTTTCAAATCCAGGTCTTTTGGTGGCGCAGGCGCTGCATCAGGGCGGGGCGCTGTTTTTTGACGATATCGTGAGGCGTACCGCTCTTTCGATGAGCGCCGTGGAAGATGCGCTGTGGGAGCTGTGCGCGCATGGTTTGGTGACGGGAGATGGGTTTTCAGGGTTGCGGGCGCTTTTGTTGCCGGCGGGTAAGCGTGTGATTTCTAGGCGGGTGTACGGCGATCGCCATGGCTATGCCGAGCCTTTGGCCGTAACGGGGCGCTGGTCTTTGCTTCGGGGTTTGCCTTGGGTGGAGACGCCCGCGTCCTTGCCAAAAGAGGATAGAACGGCCGTTATTGAGGCGCTGGCCCGTCAGTATTTAAAGCGTTATGGCATCGTGTTCCGGGATTTGCTGGCCCGCGAGACCGAAGTGCCCGCATGGCACGATCTGCTGCGGGTCTACCGGCGATTGGAACTGGCGGGCGAGATTCGGGGCGGGCGTTTTGTCTTTGGTTTTGTTGGTGAGCAGTTCGCGCTGCCAGAGGCCGTGGATGGAATGCGCGCCATTAAAAACGCGCCAAAAACAGGGGAAATCATTCGGCTGTCGGCCTGCGATCCTCTAAACCTCGCGGGAATTCTTACGCCCGGGCCGCGTATCCCAGCCACTTTGGGAAATTTTATTGTTTATCAAGATGGTCTGATCATATTGGACGAGGACGATAAGGCGAAGAGCGCAAAGCCTCTTTTAAAGCCTGCGCAATTGTCTCCTGCGACAGCGGCTTTTGCAGCAGAGATTTGATGTTGAGTTTGGACATCTGCTCGGAATCCACGGGTTCGCTAAATCCACTCATCATCACAATCGGCACGGGACTTGGCAGGTTGCGCACTTTCTCGGCCAGCTGTAATCCCGTCATTCTGGGCATGCTGAAATCCAAGAGTATTCCTTGATAGCGTTCGGGGTCTCGGCGAAACGCCGCCAAAGCTTCAAGTGGATTGCTCTGCCATTCCGCTTCATAGGAAAGCACTTTGAGCAAACGCACCAAAACCCGGCCAAAGGTGGGCTCATCGTCGACCACCAATATCCGTTCGCCCCGGCCTGTGGGGATCCCCTGCTCTTCTTCTTCGTGTTGCACAAGCGCCTCGGACTGGGGAAGGGCCGGAAAGAAAATCTCAAAGACCGAGCCCCGTTCAGGCTGGCTGCTCATGTGAATGAAGCCTTGGTGATCGGCCACAATGCCATGCACAACGGAAAGCCCAAGACCCGTGCCCTTGCCTTGGGGCTTTGTCGTAAAGAACGGCTCAAATACCCGGGCTTGAATCTCAGGAGCCATCCCATGCCCTGTATCCGATATCAACAGCCTTACATAGGGCTTTTCGCCGAGTCCGGGAATGCGCCGCCTATCCTCGGGGCTGGGTTCAATGACGGACAGCTCCACGCAAAGCACTCCTCCTTTTTCCTCCATCGCATGCCATGCATTGGTGCACAGGTTGGCCAATACTTGCTGAATTTGCGTGGCATCCGCGACAATCTGAGGCAGTTCTGAAGCTATGCGGCTGCGAATGTCAATGGATACAGGCAGGGCCGAACGAAAGATCTGTATGGCGTCGCGAACGATTCCATCAATGCGCAGAGGCTGAAGATTTTGCCCGCCTCGCCGGCTGAACAACAAAATTTGCTTCACCAAATCGCTGCCCCGGCGGACAGCGCTAAAGATTTCGTAAACGCTTTCCAGCGCGTCTTGTCTATCGCGGAGTTCGGTCGCCAATAGCTCGGCATTGCCTAAAATCGAGCCCAAAATATTATTGAAATCGTGGGCAATTCCGCCGGCCAGTTGGCCGATGGCCTCCATCTTCTGAACCTTCTGCAATTGCGCTTCTAGATTGAAGCGCTCGGCTTCTTCGTCTTGTTGACCGGGGATACCGAGATGGGAGGGGGATTCGGCTCCGGGTACTGAAGTTCGGCCTGTCATTTCAGTACGGCTAGGGTTAAGGAATCAGCCGTCTTCAGTCAAGGCACGAAATTAAATTCTTACCATAGGTCATGTGTCTTCTTTAAGGTCTAAGTATTGTCGAAAGAAAAGCTAATTTTGTTTGCATAATTTGTATCATCTATATCAACATCCGCGCATGCGCAGCCGTCCCGAACTCACTGTCTACCTAACACCCAGCGAAGCTTCGCCGGGCGATAGGCTTCATGTCCGTATAAGACTAGATAGCCATAGTATTACTCCCTATGATGCGGTGGATGTTGCGCTGATTGGCCGCGAGGCTCGCTATAAGCGCACAACCAGCACGGGCAAAACTACCCATGTTCAGTATCACCGGCGGGATATTGTGCGCTTGGGCGCGCGCTTTGAAGGCGGTATCTTGTCCAAAGGTGTGTGGGAACGGGACGTCAATATCGATTTGCCTGTGGATCTGCCGCCCACCTATAAGAGCTCGCTCAGCACCATCGAATATGAACTTTCGGTTCGGGTGCATATCCCCTGGTGGCCAGATCGCACAGGCGTGTATGTCGTTAAGGTAAAGCCGCTCAAGACCGCGCCCAAGGCGGCCAAACCCTGTCTCTACAGTACCCAAAGCGGTGAAATCCGGAGCGGGGAGCCTGTGATCGAGCTGTCGCTCGAGGATGAGCAGCTTTTTTTGGGAGGCACGCTCGAGGGAGCGATTGCCGTTTCGGATTTAGGCAAGCGGCGGCTGAGGCGCGTGGAGCTTAGCCTAAGTTCGATTGAAACGGCCTTGGTGCAGAGTACTGCGGGACCGGCGGAAACCGATAAGCGTACATGGACCATCTGCGAGAGCACGCCCGAGAATGGAAAATCGATGGCCTTTCGGCTGAATATCCCTAAAGATGTGCCCACCACCTTTCAGTCGCCTTTTATTCGGGTCGATCATGCCCTGGAGGCAAGAGCTGTCGTGGCTTTTGGAAGCGATATTTCCCTTCGGGTGCCTGCGCTGGTGCTGCGGGGCAGCCATAAAAAACGAGAGCGCACAGCAAATACCATTCCCCCGCTTGTGGGACATGAGCGGCACAGCGCGGTGTGGCAGGCGGCCGTCGCTCAAATCCAATTGCCCCCAGGAGCCGATATACGCTTTGAGCCCGAAGCGCAGGCGGCCATTCTTCATGTTGGGGATATTTCCGTCCAGATTCGCGAAGAGCTAAGAAGCGATACGGGGCCTTGTCTGGTTGCGTCGATGGAGTATCCAACGCTGGGCTTGGATCTTCGGCTGGCAGAACGGAGCTGGACTGAATTTGGGTCAAAGTTTGCGTCCTTGGATAAAAAGCTTCAAAAGCGGTTTACCATTTCGGCGCGGGAAGAAGCTCAGGCGGCCCATCTGCTTAATCCCGGGGTTGCCCGGGCGCTGGGTTCGTTTCATGAAGTGGGCCTAAGTGACGACGGCGCTGTGTTGATGCGCAAGGGCGGTGTGCATCAAATTACAGGTTTACAGCGCTTTATTATCGGTGTTTATGAATTGGCCCAGGCGATGTGGACAGCGATCAGCAATCTTCCTCCGCCTCAAAGCATGGCCCAGGCGCTAAAGGCTTATCAGCGCTTTGCCCAGCAAAAAGGAATCCGGCTTCGAAGGGCGGACTGCGCATTGCCTCAGTGGACTTTGAGAGGCGTGCCTTTGATGTTGGATCATCGCTGGGATGGGGTAATACCTGTGGAAAGCCGCTTATGGACGCCCAAACCCCAGGAAGCGGATTCGGCGGGGGGGAATTGGAAACAGGCGCTGGAGGCGGTGGGCCAGGGGAGTGTGGTGCAAGATGACGAGAGGATTGGGCTTGTGCTGCCCTTGGTTCAAGATCCCGAGGAGCTCAGCGATTTATTTGAGCTTTTCTCGACGGCGATCAGCCGCATTTCCGGGGCAAAGATCGGCCCCTATCGATAATCGAATTATTGAGGCACCGGCAGAACGGCTTTGGTCCACTGGGGGCTAACATATTGAGCCGTGATGCTCTGCCCTGGAATCCAGAAGGTTCCCCGGCTTGGATCGCCTGTGCCTGTGGCCAATGCATTGAGATCGATCGCTGTAATCCATAGCTGTTTGCATTGCTTTTGGCCTTGAACCAAAGAACAGGTGCTATTCTGAGGCGTAAGGCGATGACCATAAGGCCGCTCCGATGCATAGGCCAGCCAAGCATACTTTTGCCCCAAGGTGGGCGCCCATTGGGGCCATGTGCTGCTCCATACTCCATTTGGACCATTGGATGCCGCGGAAAGCTCGACCACTTGCTGATCGGAACGTCTGACAATAGCGATTCGGCCGGATAGATTGATGAGTGATTGCTGGGTCTTGATAGACCAATAGCCATTGGCCCGGGTAAAGGCCACGGCCAACCCATCGGGGGAAATCGCGGGAAGTACATTGTTTTCACCGGTATCGGCATCGGCCCCGGCGGGAGGCGCGGCCAAGACTTTGGGCGCTCCAAAGACAAATGAGCCGTCTTTCGATGAATACTGCACGGAAGATTCGATTATCGAACCCAAGACGACATCATCGCCCAAGAGCCGCACATAGTTTTTGGTATTGTCATGTGCGGTAAACACAACAAAATCCCCGGCGGGCGACCAATCGGGCATCAGCGTATCCCGGCCTATCATGGGGTCGAGGCTGGCTGTAATTTCATTGAGATTGCTGGGGACAAGCGCGTTGGTTTCGGGGTTGACCAAATATAGCCTGACCGAGCCGGGTGTATTTTGCGGAACATCATCGGGTACGGTCAATAGCATGGCGGCTTTGGTGGTATCTTCGAGGGGATTGAAGGCTGCATAGGTGCCGCGGATGCCAAAGGTCGGCGCGATCTTGGAGATATAGCTTTGTTGGGCTGGATCGTAGGCGAGCGTGCCGATTTGAAAGTTTGAGCCGCTGTAGCTATAGGCAAAACGCTTTCCATCGCGGGAAATGCGGTGGCACCCCGAGCAGGGCTGGCCATTGGCCAAGGCGGGGCTGTTGTTTGGCAGCGGAATATCGGTGCCTTTGATGATATCGAGGACGCGGAACGAGCCTGTCGATGATTGCCACACATAGATTGCGCTTTCGTCGATGCCATCCGAAGCGATGGTGATGGTTTTGGGCGCTGAAGTCCGAAGTGTTTTTGATGTTCCCAAGGCTTCGACAACCATCTCCACGGGCATATCGGGGGCGCTTGCGGCCGCCTTTTTCCACATGTCGGCGGGAAATAACATTTCCCGGGCCGAGGTATAGAAACTCATATCCAATACATCGGGGCTTTTTAGGCGGACGCGGTAGATATTGTTGTCCGAAGCCTGTGTCCACTGGGCTTCAATGGGAGGGAGGTTCGATGGCAATACGGCTTGATCCTCGGGGTATTCCACGACAGGAGCATTGGCGGGATCGCTATCGGCGGGAGCGCTGTCAAAGGTATCTTTTGTAACAGGATCGATGCCCGCTCCAAAGATATCGCCCTTAAGCAATACCGATAGATCGGCGGTGGCGGTTTGGTTTTTATAGAGGGCAATAATCTGGGTCTTGCCTCCAACGCCTTTAAAACCAATACTTCCCCCCGAATCGATGGATGCCATGGCGGAAGATGCCACGTTCAGGGCGGCTTGGGTCGTGACTTCGGTCTCCATCTGGCCTGGTTCGGCGGCAAAGACCCGGAACTGTATTTTGTCCGAAGTGCTGCCATCAAGGGCCAGGGTGGCGGTGGCCATTGGAGGATCGATTCTCAAGACCAGGGCAGCGGCATCGGTCCCCGCATCGGCCGGCTCTCCCGAGCTGGATTGAGTATCCCCATCCGAGCAAGCGGGAACGGCGGCGGCAACCAATATCGAAAGCAAAAGAAGGGCAGGCGCTTGTTTCAATCGAGATTTCATACGCTCAGCCTAGAGCAGCCGGCGGGTGATAGCTATATCTGATTGAATGAGCCGAGCGGTAATTTAGAATTGGCCGCCGATGCCAAACGACGCTCTGTTTTGGCCAATATCAAAGAAGGGTTGAACCGACCATTTGGCCGCGCTTTCCTTGGGTGGGGGAACGGCGCTGGGGCTATCGTTCTCTTCATAGGCGAGAAAGACATAATCGAGGATGGTGGTTGTCAAAAATGCAACGCCTCCACCGATAGGTCCAATCAGAAGAAAGGCATATGCCCCGCCTAAATCGCCCTCATAGCAGAGACCTGTTAAACAGGCTGTGGTTGCGGTCATAAAATAGGCGCCAAGGCTTCCTCCGACAATAAGGCCGAGACTTCCAAAGCCTTTTCCAAGATAGCCATGGGCCCAGTGGACGATAGGAGCGCCGAGCGTCAGACCTCCGATGCCGAGGGGAACGGCGATAGGTGCGATGGCGTCGTCGTCCAAGGGAATGAGCAACAAGGTAAGCACGGAAAGGCCATGAACGAGGCCGGTTTGCCAACCGTACCACTGCCTTTTTGCGCCTGATTTTGCCTGCTCGTATTCGCTGGGATCGATTCGGAAATAGTGGTCGGGATAGCCGGGATAGCCGGGGTAATAATATGGCACAGGATAGCCGCCTGGAGGAGGCGGGGGTGGGAGTCTGAACTGGGGGGCGGAGGCGGAGGCGGAGGGAGGAGGGAGAGGAGGCGGGGGCGGAGGTTCAGAAGGGAGGGGTTCGACGCGGGCGGGAGGGGGCGGAGGTTCTGGAGGGGGAGCGGACAATGAGGAGGCAATTGGAGAAGGAGCTTCTGGGGGAGCGGCGGAGGACGGGGGAGCGGGCGGTGTTGTTGGCGATTTGGGCGCGGCGGGTTTGGGCTGAGCGAGCGCAGTGACTGAAAGCGATGTGGCGACAAAAAAAGCGGTTAAGACAAAGGATTTACGAGGAGCGCGGAGCATGATGGACGAAGAGCATAGGCGAGGAAGCGCAGCGGAGGAAGGGGATTATTGATGGGAGGGATTAGGATTTGGAAGGGAGCTCGGTCACAGGAATGCCAGTTAAGCGGGCAACCCGTTCGGGGGTCTCACCTTCATCGAGCAGCCGTTTAGCGAACAGGCGGGTGGCCTCTGCATGACCTTCTTCCCGGCCTTCTTCACGGCCTTCTTCACGGCCTTTAGCATGGCCTTCCTCAAGACCTTCCTCGTATGCATCGTGAAGCTCCGTCGCCTGCACATGCAACTGCATCTTGCGCGCTTCGTATAACTCGCGCATTGATGCATCGGCTTCCATTCGCTCCAATTCCTGTATCGCCTTGCGCAACTCAGGCGTCATCCATGCCGCATTTGCTTGTTCCGTCTGCATCGCTGAGCCCTCTTTTAAAAAGATCGCCCATTTCTCGCCTAAATCATGCTCTTGAACTCCAGTCTTCAAAAACTTTGGCAGCTCTACAAGCACAATTGACATCTGCTCCGAAAAAACTTCTCCCTCGCACCGACCTCGTAGCTCATACCGCTCCCGCCATCCTTTCTGCCGCGGAAATAATATAAAATCCGTAATCACCAAGAGTACTAGCGGTCTCAGCAACTTAAACGGCTCTCCAGACTTAAGCTGCTGCGTAAAGCGCCGAGCCGCGTAAAATAGCATCCGCTCCGGAAACGCCTTGTGGTTTCGGCATTGCATTTCAATCACGTACTGATGACCCTTCGTGTCCACCACCACCAGATCCAGTACGATCAGCTTTTCATCCGCCACTTCCAGCTCGCTCAGCGGCGACAATATCTGAACACTCACAATCTGCTCTTCTGGACCAAGCATCAGCATCCCGTTGAGCAGGCTGAGCAGCATGTCCGCATTGCCAGGTTTGCCGAACAATGCTTTGAATATGATGTCTAGTTTCGGATCTAATCGCTTGGTTTTACTCGCGTTCTCCATGAAATTTATGCTCCGGCGCGGCCCCAGCAACACGCTCGAACGCATCTTTATCCAATCTTCACCCGTTTTTCACACTATTTTTCCCATCCAGCACCCGATCTTCATCCGCCCACGACCCTTTCCGAGCCGGCGAATCGCCCTTTTCAATTTGAAACTCGCTTCAAACCCCACCCCAATCGCCTCTCCCATTTTGAACCTTCCCTCCATTCCAACCCCTGTCGCGTCCCCCACTTTGAAACCAATCTCATGGCTTTTCCTGCCACCATCATCATTTTTAAAGATCGGCTCTATCCTCAGCCGTAACCCTCGCGTGCAAATGAAATTCTCTTCTCCGCTCCGCCTATTCCCGATCTTTAAATTGAAACTTGCGCCACCTTGCTACCTTTTCATCCACCTTCGACCCATCCAATTCCCCCCTCCCCCTCCCCGCCCCTCTTCGCTATTGTCCGCACATGCAAATTACCGTCGTGGGCACTGGGTATGTTGGTCTCGTCGCGGGCGCCGGCTTCGCTGACTTCGGTAACGATGTCGCCTGTGTCGATGTCGATGCCAATAAAATCGCGCGCCTTCATAAAGGCGAAGTCCCTATCTATGAACCGGGCCTCGAGGCATTAATCGCTTCCAATGTCCGCGCAGGCAGACTCCGCTTCTCTACCGATGTCCAAGGTGCCCTGCGGGGCGCCGAAATTATCATTATCGCCGTGGGTACGCCCGAAGGCGCCGATGGCTCCGCGGATATGAGCGCCGTGCGCGCCGTCGCCGAAACTATCGGTAAAGTCTTGGCCGAACCGGATTCATCCGATGCACATCATCCCGCTATGACGGTTATCGCAACCAAAAGCACCGTCCCCGTCGGTACTGCCGATATGATCCGCGATATTGTTGGGAAATCCGCCGTCAAGCCTTTCGCCGTCGCTTCGAATCCTGAGTTTTTAAAGGAAGGCGATGCTGTCAATGACTTTATGAAACCCGACCGAATCATTATCGGTTCTGACAGCGCTCAGGCCCTCAATATTATGCGCCATCTCTATTCGCCTTTTGTGCGGACCAACGATCGTATTCTCACCATGGATGCCCGAAGCGCCGAGCTGACGAAATATGCGGCCAATGCCCTGCTCGCTACCCGTATCTCGTTTATGAACGATTTGGCCATGCTGGCCGAGAAGCTTCATGCCGATATCGAGTTGGTGCGTAAGGGCATCGGTTCAGACCCAAGGATTGGGCCAAAGTTTTTGTTTCCAGGGCCGGGCTTTGGGGGTTCGTGTTTTCCAAAGGATTTGTCCGCGCTGCTGATGACGGGGAGGAAGGTCGATCATGAGCTGGATTTGGTGCGCGCCGCCGTAGAGGTGAACCGGCGGCAGAAGCGGGTGCTGGGTAAGAAGATTGCTGGGCACTTTGGGCCGAATACAGAAGGTAAGACGGTGGGTGTGTGGGGTCTTTCGTTTAAGCCCCAGACAGATGATATCCGCGAGGCGCCGGCGCTGGCTTTGCTGGATGATTTGCTTTCAATGGGAATTTCCGTGAGGGCTCACGATCCCCAGGCGATGGGTCACATCGCGAATTTATATGGGGATCGCATCACGCTCTGCGATGCGATGTATGGAGCGGCCGAAGGGGCGGATGCGCTGGTGCTGGTGACCGAATGGCATGAATACCGGCGGCCCGATTTTGTGAGGCTGAAGAAGTTGATGAAGGAGCCGGTGCTCTTCGATGGACGTAATGTCTGGGATAGGCAAGAGCTGTCCGAGCTGGGTTTTCATTATTCGGGAATCGGGCGCGCCGCGCGAAGTATCCAGGAGTGATGGCCAGCGTGTTCGGCCGACCTCCGGACACGCTGCCGAATTTATTTCCCGCCGCCAAAGCTGGGCCCGCCGATGAAGACGCCGGAGCCTCCGCTTCCGCTGCCTCCGCCGCCGCAATCCGCACAGGCAATGATGATGATTAGGATCACCACGGCGATCACGATGAGGGTGATGCAGCCGCTGGAGAGGCCGCCGCTGCTTCCGCCGCCGGATGGTGCTTCGGATGCCTTGAGGCCAAAGGATGTGGCGACGTCTCTCGCGTTCATGGGTTCGCAGAACGAGTAGTTCACTTCGTCCTTGGTCTGCTCGACGCTGACTTTGCCGCCTGGACCTTCGTATTCGGTGGCTCTGACGCTCTCGCCGATTTCGACTTTCCAATAGAACTCGCCGACGACGTATTCGACTTCGGCCTGAACGCTTTGTTTGAAGTTGTAGTGGTTGCCTTTGTAGAGCGCGGAGCCGCCTGATACGGCGACTTCGCCGGGAGGAAGGGTGGTGATGAAATGCCAGGCGCCGTCTTCCTCCATGAGCCACAGGTAGCCAACGCGGGGGCCGGCATAGAGAAGGTATTCGCGCCAGCGATAGCGTTCGCCTTCGACGGTGCAGCCGCGGATGGTGAAGCCGATGCAGATGACGCGCATGCCGCGCAGCGTTCCCTCTTGGCCGATGGGGATGAAGGGATTGATGGGCGGTTTGGGCGCGGGGCCCAGGGCGCGGAGGGCGCCTTGGGTGATGTCGCTGGCGGTGCCGCAATAGCGGCAGATGATGCGTTCTGACGTGCCGGGCGCAGCGATGGGAAGGTTGCCGCCGCAGTTGGGGCAGGCGCAGGAGGTGACTTGAGCTTGGGGAGCTTCGACGGGAGCGCCCGAGTCAAGCTGCATGACGGCCGGATCGATTTGGCGGCCGAGATAGAGTTTGGGCTGGATATTGCGGCCGTCGCCGTAGTCGATGGTGCCGAAGGCGCCATTGGGGCCTGCGATGTCGGCGTAGCCGGTGGGGACATTTGGCGCGGCGACATGAGGCATTTCGCCTTCGCCGGAGATGACGCGGCGCTGTCCGACTTCGGCCACAGTCCATGCGCCGTAGCCGGGCAGTTCGATGTTTTGGCCGGCGCGCAGGGAGCTGTGCGGAGGCAGTCCGGATTGAGGAAGAGGGACTTCGCTTGTGGAGTACCAGCGGCCTTGCGCATAGGCGACCCAGCACCAGCGGCCGCTTTGAGGAAAGGCCAGGAAGAATTCTTGCCAAGGAGCGCCGGGAGCCCCTGCGCGATCGAGCTGAACGCGGCCATCGACCACAAAAGGTTCGTTGTTCCAGCGGCCCGTGGTGTTCAACTGAAGCGGGCTTGGAATCTCGACGAGATCGGCCATGCGGCCGACGGCAACGAGATTGCGGTCGGTGCGGGCGACGACGAATTTGCAATGACTGCACACCTGGGCGGCGGCGCCGGCAAAGCGGAAGGTGATGGGAGCTCCGCAGGAAGGGCAGGCGGCTTGGCGATCGAGGGGCGTGCTCACGAGGCGCGATACTAGCGGGGGATGCGCGTCACGCCAAGCAGGGGCGGTGCTGAAAATGGAGCGGATTGAAAATGGTTGGGGCGGGGTTGGCTAGGGGGTACAGATAGAGGGTGCCGTGACGATTTGGGCGGAACTTCCTCCTGTCATCTTGTTGCCAAGCTCGCCGTAGGCGTTGCTTCCCCAACAGACGAGTTCTTTGTTCTTGCGCAGCGCGCATGAGTGATACCCGCCCGCGAAGATATGCTCAGCATCGTTCAGGTTGTCCACGGAGAGGGGGCTGGGGTTGTTGGAGGCAGCCTGAGCGTTGCCTATTTGCTTGTAGTTGTTGGCGCCCCAGCATGAGACTTGGCCGGTTTGATGGAGGGCGCAGACATGATAACGGCCGCTGGCAATTTCCTGGATGTCGTTGAAGTTACCCACGGGTTTGCTTTGATCCGGTGTTGCATAAGATGTGGTGTCTCCGGTGCCAAGCTGACCGAAGGGATTGCTTCCCCAGCATTTCACGCTGCCGTCGGTAAAGAGCGCGCAGGAACTTCCTCCACTGCCCATTCCGTCGACATAGCCGCTCGTGGCTGAAGCCTTCACACCCGTGGGGATGATTTCCGTGGGCGCTGACCACGCACCTCCTCCTCCGCCAAGACCATCACCAATTTGGTTGTAAGCGTTTTGGCCCCAGCACCAGAGGGCCCCACCTGTTGTGACCGCACAGTTGTGGGATGCACTCGAGGCAAGCGCTTGGACGCTCGGCAGCCCCGCAACCAGCGATGGATCCGGAAAAGTGCTCGCGACGGCGGCAAAACCAAGCTGGCCCGCTGAATTGCTTCCCCAGCAATAGACGGCCTTGTTCTCGGTAAGCGCGCAGCTATGCGAACGGCCAACACTCACGCGCACAGCTTTGGCGGGAAGTGAAAAGGGCGACGGCAAATCGCCATTGCTCACGGGAGCGGGGCCAATTTGAAGGGCCGTGTTGATTCCCCAGCACGCAACATCGCCGTTCTGAAGCACGGCGCAATTGTGAAAGTAATTGCTCGCGATATGAAGGGCTGGAGAGCCGCCTTGAGGGGTCACGGGATCGAGGCTTGGTTCCGGCGCACCGGAATTGCCGAGAATATTGCCGCCTTGGGTCGATATTTTTTTGCCCCAGCAGATCACGCTGTTGTCGCTCTTGGCTGCGCAGGTGTGCTCACTTCCAACAGCCGCATATCCGCACGGCGGTGGAGGTTCTACAGGTCCGCCTCCGCCGGCACCTCCACCTCCACCCGCGCCCCCCGTACCATTTCCGCCGGATCCGCTGGCTCCTCCTGCGCCTCCCGTTCCCGCCGTTCCCGCATCTGAAAGGTCGTTTTCATCGCAGCCCTCTTCGGTTTTGCAGAGATTCACATCGGGAATTTCAGCATCCACGCATGTGCCTTTGCGGCATGTGGTCGTGGCTTCGCAGGCGACGCTTTCGCAATCGAGGCTCAGGAAAATAGGCAGCCGCAGCGCGTCGTGTTCGATGAAATTGAGCGCGCGACGCGAGACGATGCAGTTCTCATAACGTTTTGGATCGCTTGGTTTTTCGGGGTCCTCGGGCTTGCCGCACTCCAGTGTGCTTTTGGCTCCAATGCCGGCGATAACACTGAAGGCAAAAGGCGCATCGCGATCGCCGGAAGGCGTCACATAGAGCGATCCAAGGTAGTTGATGACCCGTCCATCGGGCTGGGTGTAGGCCTTGCTGCACTTGAACGAGCTGGCCCCGGGATTGACTCGGCCCACCATCGCTTCAACCGCGTGGCCGTCTTTGCCGACATACACGGCGGCAACGGGATTTGGGCTTTGGTTGAGATCTTCGCATGCCGCGTCGGTGAGGATTTCGACGCGGACTTGCGTGGCCCCGCGGCAACTGAGATAGCCGGCCGAGGCGCATAGGAATATGGCTGCCCCAAAGCCAAGTATTGCGGGGTTTTTAGAAGAAATAGACATCCGAAGAGGCTACTACGCCTCCTTTCGGCTTGCCTAGGCGCCTGTTTTCGCTGGTAGGCGCTGAATCGATAGCTTTGGGCTGGGCTTTGAACTTATTGGGCGTCGCCGGCGGCGGGCGCCTTTTTATCGGCTTTGCGTGCCTCGGCCTCGAGCAGGCCAACGCGAGCCTTTTGACACCTCTTCAGACGCTTCTTCTTCAAAGGCGTCTGCAACCACTCATGCCGCAACCGAACATTCCACTTAGGCGTGTTTGCCATGTTTCCTCTCAAACAACTGTAGGGGCGGGAACCTACTTCAATTAAAAATGGCTCGTCAAGCTTCTCTTTGGGCTTGCCGTCAGTCGGGAATTTTCACGAGCTCGATTTCTAAAACGATGGGCTTGGGTTTTCCATTTGGCCCATCCGGATTGCCTGTCGCGGCGACTTCGCGATCCCAAGGGAAATAGCCTGTTTTTTCGACTGTAATCCGGTGTTTGCCAGGCGGCAGCGCAACGCCTTTTTGAGCGACGAAGGCGAGCGCGCCGATGTACTGATCGTTTACCGTGACCGACGCATCGCGCACATTTCCTTTGACACGGAGCGATGTTGTCGGCGGGACAGAAGGCATACAGGCCCACAGGCTTGCCGTTAACAGAACAAGGCACGCTGAGCGTATTCGTTGCATACCTCAATTATTCCCATTCAATGGTGGCGGGCGGCTTCGAGGATATATCGAGAACGACGCGATTGACGCCGCAAACTTCGTTGATGATGCGTGTGGATACCTTGGCCAGGAGATCGTAGGGAAGGCGCGCCCAATCGGCGGTCATGCCGTCGGTGGATTCGACGGCGCGAAGCGCGATGGCTTCGTGGTAGGTGCGCTCATCGCCCATCACGCCCACGCTGCGCACGGGCAATAGAACGCAGAAGCTTTGCCATAGGGCTTCGTACAAGCCGGCCTTGCGGATTTCCTGTTCAAAAATCGCATCGGCGGCCCGGAGTTTGGCGAGCCGTTCGGCCGTGATTTCTCCCAAGCAGCGCACGGCCAAGCCGGGGCCCGGAAAAGGTTGGCGGAAGAGCATTTGTCTCGGCAATCCAAGCGTTAAGCCGACTTCGCGCACTTCGTCTTTGAAGAGTTCGCGCAATGGTTCGATAAGCTTTAGGTGCATGCGTTCGGGCAAGCCGCCCACGTTGTGATGACTCTTGATGACCGCGCTCGGGCCTTTGTGGGAAACGCTTTCGATTACGTCTGGATAAAGCGTTCCCTGGACGAGAAATTGAGCGTTGGGAATGGTTTTGGCGTGGGCCTCGAAGACTTCAATAAAGACGCGGCCGATGATTTTGCGTTTCTGTTCTGGGTCGGTGATGCCTGAAAGCGCAGATAGAAATGGCTCTTTGGCATCGACGGCAATGAGATGAAGGTGCAGGTTGTCTTTGAACATGCGGACAACGCTTTGAGCCTCGTTTTCCCGAAGAAGGCCGTTGTCGACAAAGATGCACACGAGTCGTTCGCCCAAGGCGCGCTGGCAGAGCACGGCGGCGACCGATGAATCAACACCCCCTGAAAGACCAAGCACGGCGCTGGCTTCGGGCCCTGTTTTTAGGCGGATGTGTTCGATGGATTCATCAATGAAGGAAGCCGGCGTCCATGAAGGTGAAAGCCGCGCGATATCGAACAAAAAGGTCTCGAGGATTTCCTTGCCGCGAGGTGTGTGAGCAACCTCGGGATGGAACTGAAGGCCATAAATGCGGGTGCGTTCATTTTCGACGGCGCAGTAGGGTGTGCTCTGCGTTGTGCCGATGGCGCGAAAGCCTGGCGGAAGAGCTTCGAGGCGATCGCCGTGGCTCATCCACACATCGAAGACATCGCCGCTTTGAAAGCGTCTCAGGATGCCGCTCGCGTGTTCAACATGAACGAGCGCTGGACCGTATTCGCCTTCCGCCGCGCGCTCGACCCGTCCGCCGAGTAAATGCGCCGTGAGCTGAAGTCCGTAGCAAATGCCCAGGATGGGAATGCCCAGCGAAAAAAGATCTGGATGTACGCGCGGAGCTTTTTCGCCGTAGACGCTGGAAGGCCCACCCGACAAAACAAGGGCCGCAGGTTCCATTTCACGAAGCTTGCCGAGATCGCCCGCCGCAATCGTAAAAGGATGAATTTCACAATAGACCTTGCACTCTCGGATCCGCCTGGCGATGAGCTGGGTGTACTGAGAGCCAAAGTCAAGGATAACGACGCGCTCACGATGGGATTTCTGGGGCGTTTGGGTGGGCATTGCGGCGCCTGGTAACACGTCTGCCCGATGAGGTTGTCCCAAATCCATCTCCCCCCTTCACCCAAGGCTCACAAAGGCGTAGCTTTTCGGCTCCTAGGAAGCCCTTTTTCCTTCGCCGGCACAGGCTCTAGATGAACTTCCCCACGTATATCGAAACCATTGCGCGCAGCGCGCCCGCTGATTGGAACGTTCAGAGCGCCCCGCTGTTCTTGCAGCCCGTCTTCCCGCCCGGAACGGCGCCCGAACAGCGATCGGTGCATCAATTCAACATGGCCTATTGGCCAAATCTCGCGATCACGATGGCCTATGGAATGACCTGCGGCGAAGACGTGACGCACGCTTGGGCGACGAATTTCCCCGACCCGAAGGCATCGAGCATGATCGTCGACTTTTTCTACAACTCGGCGCTTGTGTTCCGGGATGTGGTGGTGGCCGTCGACGGCGGGCAAGGGATTTTGCCGATTCCCAATCCAGGGCCGACTTCACCCTACGAAGTGCCCCGGCGCAGGCGCGATATCGCGAGGCTCATTCATCAGCTTACGAATCCGGCGCGCGATTTCGATGAGTATTTTGCTCAGGCGCGCTTCAAGGCCATCGACGAAGTGTGGCCGCTGTAGCGCTGTAATCGAAGAATTTAGGATTTGGGCGCGCCCGGCCCCGATGCTGCAGGTTCTGGCGCGGGTGCTGATGGAGGCGGAGGAGCTTCTGTCGAGGCAGGCGGCGGCGATACTTCGGGATCTTCTTTGGGCGGCGGTGCATCACCCAAATTGCCCTCATAGGCGCGGGGTTTTTCGTACTCGGGAGGAGGTCCTCCCGGAAGCGGTTTGGGCGTGGAACCCGAGCACGCCAAAGCCTGACAGCACACACAGATGGCGCACAGCAACAAGCGGATTCGGCTCACAACTGAACTCCCTTGGGTAGCGGCCCCACCACAGTGCCCCCCTGATCGGGCTTGGGCGGTTTGGACGGCTTGGGCGGCTTTGAAGAAGGCGTTGGCGCCGATTGAAATGGATCTGGCGAGGTGTCGTTGAAATCGGGAAGCGGGGGATCTTCCTCGGCATTCGGATCGATGGGAGGCGCTTTCGAAGGGGGACGTGTCTCGCCCATGCCCGTCGCTCCTGTCGAATAGGGCCTTGGGCTATCGAACACCACACCCCGCGCACCAGGCGGTGCGGCCGCGATATTGGCCAGAGAAGCGATCGGCGGCGCCTCATCGGTGAAGCCCCGATCGGAACAGGCCATCGAGCTGAATGCGGAAAGCCCAGCGAAAACAAAGGCACACGAGCGCAATTGCACGCTCGATACGCTAGAGGCTGAAGCCGGGCTCCGCCACAGAAAATTGTCAATTTTTGGCGGGCGCAGGACTAGGGTAGGCGCCGTGAAACTAGGCGATATACCGCAGTGGGAAAAAACGCTGCACGCAACTTGTGAACGCGCAAAACAGGCCGCCCGGACGCTCGCCCCTCTCGATCGGGCAGCGAAGGACAAAGCTCTTCATGCGATTGCGCATCGCTTGAGAGAGGCGGCGCACAACAAAGAATCGGCTGTGCTTAAGGCGAATGCTCAAGATGTGGCCAATGCCCAGACGGATGGCTTGAGCGAGGCGCTTGTCGATAGGCTGACGCTGAATGAGAAGCGTCTGTGGGATTTGGCGCACGCGGTAACGGAGATTGCCTCGTTTGATGATCCCGTGGGCGAAGTCGTCGGAATGAGCCGGAGGCCCAATGGACTCTTGGTGGGCCAAGTGCGCATTCCGCTTGGTGTGATCGCGATGATTTACGAATCGCGGCCCAATGTGACGGTGGATGCGGCGGCGCTCTGTTTAAAGAGCGGAAATGCGATTCTGCTCCGGGGCGGTAAAGAGGCGGCGCATTCAAACGCGGCGCTGGGTGGGCTTGTACAAGAGGCGCTAAACGATGCCGAACTGCCTGCGGACTGTGTGCAGATTATCCCGCCCATTGCACGCGATCAGATGAAGGCGCTGGTATCGATGACGGGTTTGATCGACCTGGTAATTCCGCGGGGCGGCGAAGGACTCATTCAATTTGTGACGGAACACGCGCGGGTGCCTGTGATTCAGCACTACAAGGGTGTGTGCCATCTGTACGTGGATGAAGGCGCGGATATCGAAATGGCGGCGCGCATTGTGGAGAACGCCAAACTAAAGCGGCCCGGCGTGTGCAATGCGCTCGAGTGTCTGCTGGTGCATAAGGCTTCGGCGGACAAGCTGCTTCCGCTTATTTTCGACTTGCTGCAAAAGGGTCTTGAAGTGCGCGGAGACGAAGCGGCATGCGCGCTGATACCGGGCGCGAAGCCAGCCATGCCGGATGATTTCGGGCGGGAATTTTTGGCGCCGATTTTGGCCGTGCGGGTGCTGAATTCCTTTGGCGAAGCGCTCGCGCATATTGCCCGCTATGGCTCAAACCACACCGAAGCGATCTGCACCAACAGTTACGATCGGGCCCAGCGCTTTCTGCGCGAGGTCGACGCAAGCTGCGTGCTGGTGAATGCCTCGACGCGCTTCAATGACGGCGGTGAGCTTGGATTGGGCGCGGAAATCGGCATTTCGACGAGCAAGCTGCACGCCTACGGGCCGATGGGACTGAAGAGCCTAACGACCTTGAAGTGGATGGTGTACGGCGAGGGCCAAGTTCGCTGAAGCCCTTTTACGCGGGCTCCGATTGCATTTGGGCGATCTTCGTGTTCGCATCAACAGAAGCGTTTGGGGTGAGTTGCCCGGCGTTTTGCCTTTGTGAGGAAGACTTGGTTAGCAAGAAGCGTGGCTCATCGGGTGAAGATCAGAAGTCTCTTGAAGGAGAAGGCGGCGATGAAATGCGTGAAGCGCCGCGCAGAAAGCCCGCGGCGAAACCGCTTGCAGCCCGCTCGAGTGCGGCCAGGCCCCGGTTAAAAGCGTCTCATGCGAATGCTCCATTCGCAGCCGAATCGCCTGCACCGAGGCGCGCCTTGGCCAAGCCTAGGAAACAGGCAGCAGCAGCAGCACCGCCGAGCATCGAACGAAAAGCCAGACCTGCTTCACCGGAAAAGAAAGTAAGCAAAAAGGCTGTTTCCACCGGCAGGGAAGCATCGAACCAAGCCCGTGAACTCGCGATGGCGCTCGCCATGGAAGGCATCGAGAAGAAAGCCCTCGGGATTGAGATTCTCGATGTGAGCGGCAAAATTGACTACGCCGATTTCCTGGTGGTGATGACAGGCCGCTCGGACAGGCATGTGCAGGCGATTGCGGCTGGCCTGGAAGAGGCGATGAAGCGCAAGAAGATTTCGCCTTTGTCGGTGGAGGGCCGCGAACAGGCCAATTGGGTGCTGATGGATTACGGCGATGTCGTTGTGCATGTGTTCCAAGAAGACACACGCCGGCTCTACGATATCGAAGGACTGTGGATGGACGCGGGCCGGCTTTCGGTTCCGGCGGAGGGCGCGGATAAGCCCGAAAAGCCCACGCCTTCATCGCCGGTCTAGCGCCGATGCGGCTTTGCATCGTCGCCGTGGGCACCGTGAAAGACAAAGCCCTGCGCGCGGCCACCGACGATTACCTAAAACGGGTGCGGCGCTATGTAGCCTGCGATGAAGTGGAACTCAGCAGCGCGCCCGGACCAAAGCTGATTGGCGCATTTGCAAAGGCGACGGAGCAGGCCACCGCCATTGCATTGGAAGTGCATGGGCGCAGCGTAAACAGCGAGCAATTTGCGCGGGACATCGAACGCTACGCAGCCCGCGGAAAAGGCATCGTGGCGTTTTTGATCGGAGGCGCCGATGGCCTGCCCGCCGAAACATCGAAGGCCGCGGCCGATCGCATCAGCCTATCGGCCCTCACCTTTCCGCACCGCCTCGCCCGGCTCATGCTCGCCGAGCAGCTCTACCGCGCAATGACCATCCTGCGCGGCGAGCCTTACAATCATTAAAATCGTCAATTCGATAAAAGATCGTTCGCCGTTAGATCGGGGGCGGCCCGTCCGTTCTCCCACTCGAGCAATCCAAGCTCCTGATAATGGTGACGAATACGATCAGACATCAAACCAATTCGCTTTAAATTCGGAATCAGCCGCTTGAACATGGTCTTGCGGAAGAATTCCATTACATCGGATTGCAAAATATATCGATCCCATTCTGAACGCCGCATCGCATGGGCGTAATACTCATCGTAGAACTCGTGCGCGAGAAAGCGGTTGCGCAGCATAATCGACATTTCGTAGGCCCAATCCTCGCGTTCCGCCCTTTCCTTCTCGCTGACTTCATTGCGATAATAATCCTGAAGCGCAACAACACCATAGTGTACATGACGCGCTTCATCCGTAATCACCAGCCGGAGAATTTCTTTGAGCAGAGGCTCTTGCGTTGAAGCGCGGATTGTTCCAAATGCCCCAAGCGCAAGACCTTCAATCATGATCTGCATGCCGAGAAACTTAATATCCCAGCGCCCATCTTTCATTAAAGCGTCGATAATTACATAGAGATTATCATTCACTTGATAGAGTTTTTGAAGTTTTTCGGTGAGATAGCGGTGAAAAACCTCGACATGGCGGCCCTCATCGAAAACCTGCGTAGATCCATAGAGTTTTCCGCTGGTCCATCCGACGGCTTCCGTCACTTGGCAGGCGGCGAGCAGCGCCCCCTGTTCACCATGAAGGAATTGGCTGAGCATCCAGCTCAACAGCGCGTGCTTCTGCTCGAGCTTCCGGTTTTCCGGCAGCGAGCGATACGATGGAATTGCAATAAGCGGCAGCATTCGCTCGTCGATCAACTCTTTTTCGGGATTGAATGGATCCACATTTTCGGCCCAGTTCACATCCGTTGCGCCATTCCATTGCGAACGCTTGGCAACATCATACAATTTATCGAGCTCCACTTTTATCGAATTGTATTGCCAATCGAAAAAAGCCCGGTTGGCCGTGGAAATCTCGCTGGTGCCGGTCTCTTTTCCCTTCTGCAGGATAAGACCGCGAAAAGCAGGCCCCAGAAGCGTCTGCAATACTTTGGGATTGCCCGAGTGTCCTGTGTCGCGCACCAGGCCAGCATTCAAATAGAGATTCTCGGCAACTTTTCGCATGTCCATTTTTACACCTCACAGCATTTCGCCAGCATTTCGATTGAATTGCCTAGATAATTCCTTCACCTAGGCGCTGAATAAAAGAGAGCGCGCCAGCGCCCGCATCGAATCGGTCTTGCCCCACAGAGGTTCACGCAGCGATCCGGATGCAGCGCGCAAAAAAGCCGCCGACACGAATTGCATCAGCGCAGCGCGCACAGGCACGCCTTCCCTGAGAATTCCTTTGCCTTCCTTGCGCAGAAATCGTTCGAGCCGATCCAAAAGAGGCACGCCCAATTCCAGCAGCAGGCGATGCCCAGGACCAGAATCATCCACCGTTTCCCGGACCATCAGCCGCGCGAGTTCCGGCTCGCCGTCGACAAATGCAACGAAGCGCGCAAGCACCATTTCAACCCGTTCGGCAAAGGGTCGCTCGGACTCAATCGACTCCAGGAGCATCGCGCCTAAATGAGAAAAAGCGCGCGTCACGACGGCTTCGTACAGCTCTTCTTTGGATCTGAAGTGATAGAGCAGCGAAGGCCGCGTTATGCCGGCCTCTTCCGCGATGTCCGATAGCCGCGCGTCGCTGTAGCCCACCCGCCCAAATTCACGCTGAGCCGCAGTCAGTATCCGCTGCTCCGTCGCCACATCGTCGCTGCCAATCCGCGGCCTTGCCATCTCGGTTTGGGATTATCTACTCATGAGTAGATAAGTCAAGAGGACAGCGCAGATAGGTATTGCGCGGCCTTCATAAATCGGCGAATCATGAGCCGCACTTTGCAAAATCCATGCGTTTTCGCGTCTTTCGGCTGTTTCTGATTGTTGCACCGGCCCTGTGTGGGCTGGGTTGCGCAGACGATCGCACGCTTCCGATTTCCAGTTGGGAGCTGACGCCGCCGGACAGCGCGCAGCCGATTCATATCGAGCTCCCCGCGCATATCGATGATCGCCTGCCCAAGCAGTCATGCCGTTATTCGCTCGCGGCCGAGGTCATGCTGCCTCCGGCTTGGCAAGGCAAAGCGCTCACGTTTGCAGTGCCGCATCTGCGGGCTCACTCGGAGCTGCGCATTAACGGGCAGCAAATGGTTCTGCTCAACGCCAGCGCGGCTGAAGCGGAACAGGGCTCGCGGCATCCCAGGTGGCGCATTCCCGCCGAGCTGACGAAATCGTCCGAGCTTCGCCTCGAGCTGGGCATCGAGCATTCGTGGACACAGAGCGCATGGCTCGATTCCATTCCGCGTATCAGTCCGGCGCCGCTGGGCGATCAGCGTTATTTGTTTTCAAGCCTGTTCAACGAAGTGTCGGCGCTTGTGGCGCTGGGCGCGGCGGCTTTCGTCACGTTTGTGTACGCCCTGATTTTTGTTCTCGATCGGCGGCGCACGGCCCATGGCTGGTTCGCGCTTCAAGCCTTGAGCGCCACCTTCTATCCGGCCTTTGAGCTCGGGCTGCTGAAGCGGATATTCGGCGCGTATGACGCCCACCTGACCGTCATGCTGGTGACGCTTGCCACAACCGCGGGCATTCACTTCCTTCATGTCCAGTTCAAGCTGGGAAAGCCCAAGATCTTCAGCGATCTGGGTTTTGTCGTGGCCGCACTCGCGGTCATTGTGTTCAACAATCCCTTTACGATGAGCCGTTATGCGGCGCCGGTAGCGGTGCTCGTGATCGTCGGGCATGTCGTTTACACGCTGATTCTGCTGGGACGCGCGAGCCGCGATCATGGGCAGCGGGCACTCTTGCTTCTGCTTGCGTGGGTCGCGCTGTGGCTGACGGCCGTGCCGGATTTCGGTGCGTGGCTGGGTTTTGGCGAACTGTACGGCGGGATGAGAACGGCCTGCGTGGGCATCACACTCATCGCGCTCGCCCAATCGGCTGAACTTTCTGTCGATCATCTGCGCTCACTCCGGCGCGCGGACGAGCTCAATTCCGAACTGGCCGCGCGGCTGCAGCTCATCGAGGCCAAGCACCGCGAGGTGGAAGTGCTGAACGAGGAACTCCGCTTTCAAGTGCAATCGCGCTCGGAGCAGCTCTCGGTGGCGCTGTCAAAAGTGGGCATGCCGCATGGCCAAATACGTCCGCTGGAACCGGGCGAAGTCATCGAAACCCGTTACAAAGTGGTTCGCAAGGTGGGCGAAGGCGCGATGGGCGCGGTGTACGAAGTGGAGCGCGTCAGCGATGGCAAACACTTCGCCCTAAAGATGCTGACGGATGTATCGGGCGGATTGAACGTGGCGCGGTTTGCGCGCGAAGCCCAAATCATCTCGCAGTTGAATCACCCCAATGTGGTCTCCATTGTGGATGTGGATGTGGCTTCGTCGGGCTTCTTTTACATGATTATGGAGTTCGTTAACGGGCTCTCACTGAGGCAGCAGCGCAAGCGCTATCGCGATATTCAGTGGGCCTTGCCGGTTCTTACGCAGGTCGCCGATGGCCTGCGCGCGATTCATGCGAAGGGCGTCGTTCACCGGGATCTCAAACCGGGCAACATTCTCGTCACCGATGTCGCCGATGGCAGCGCCCCCATTGTCAAAATCGCCGATTTTGGCATCTCAAGCCTGGAGTCGGCGGCCGAGGAAATTTCAATCACAGCCTCAGATTCGCCTGCCGCAAAGAGTCAGCGCCTGGGTCCGCAGAGTCACCGGCACCACAGCGCATCCAGCATGCGCGCGGCCTTCGCGTCCAATCCCTTCGATACAGGACCGAAGAGCCTGACACCCGCTTCCGGCCATTCAATGCCGGCCCAGCAAGGCATTCGATTTGGATCGAATCCCTATCTGCCCGCCGTCCCCCAGCCTGCGCCCACACCTTCTCCGGTGGCCAGCGCCTCCAATGCCTTGCCTCAGCAAGCGTCAAACTCTTTGCCTCTGCGGGTTCCCTCGTCGCCGGCGCTTCAGGCGCTTCCCGACAACTTGCCCGCAAGCCTGCGCGAGCCGCCTCAGCCTCAAAACAGCATTCAAGATCTGATTGCGCCTCCAAGCCAGCGTTCGCTCGCTGAAAAACTCATGGATCGCCTCGAGGACAGTTGGGATATCCCGCCTGCTTCGGGACGAGCGGCGCCCATCTCGCTCCGAAGCGGGCCGATGTCGCTCCGAGGTCCGAGCTCGAGGAAAAACAGCCTTCATGATGGCGATCCGCTCACTCAAACCGGGGCACTGATGGGGACGCCCATCTATATGGCGCCTGAGCTGGCTGCGGGTGTGAAGTTCGCAAAGCCATCGGCGGATGTGTTTAGCTTTGGGGTGATCGCCTTTGAAGTTTTGACGGGCAAAGCGCCTTTTCCCGAGCCTCCTGCGCTGATGCAGCTTGCCGGGCGCGTACCGCCTCCGCCCCCGCCCTTGCGTTCGCTGTGCACGGAGATCGCGCCTTCGATTGCGGCGATTCTGGATCGATGCCTCTCGCGCATTCCCGGCGACCGGCCTTCCTCGGCCGAGCTATCGGACACCCTTCGGCAAACGTCGGGGTTCGATGCAAAGTCGCCCTAAGCGGGCTTCTTTTCGCGCGCCCGTTTATAAGCTTCCCGCTGCGCTTCCGTCGGCGGCTTTCCAAAGATCCACGCGACACCGATCGACAGCGCATACAGAATGCACATCGGCACAGCCATGATGACTTGGCTTGTGGCGTCGGGCGGTGTGACGATCGCGGCGACGACGAAAGCCACAAGCACAAACCAGCGGCCAAAGCGGATCATGTGCAGGTAGTTCACGATGCCGGCAACGGCGAGGAAAAAGACCAGAAGCGGTATTTCGAAAATGATGCCGAACGCGAGCAGAAGTTGGGCACAGAAGTCGAGGTACTCGTTCATCATGATCGTCGGCGTGATGGTGACAGCCTGTTCGCCGATGGTTCCCGACATGCTCAGGAAATAATTAAAGGTAATGGGGAAGGCCAAGCGCCATCCAAAGTAGCCGCCGCCCACAAATAAAAGGGTCGAGAAGAAGACAAAGGGGATGACAAATTTCTTCTCGCGGGCATAGAGGCCCGGCGCCACAAACGACCACAATTGATAGAAGATGACGGGGGCTGCAAGGCCCGCACCGCCGATCATCGTGAGCTTGAGATAGGCCATAAAGGCCGCTCCCGGCGCGCCAAAGTGCAAGGAAGGCGCGTTCGTCAAATGCTGAGCCTTCCATGCCTCGGCAAAAGGCTTCACCAAAACGCCAAGCATCCACTCGCGGATTTCCCAGGCACCAAAGCACGCCGCGAAAAAGGCAACCACGCTCCAGACAACCCTTTTGCGGAGCTCGTCCAAGTGCTCCCAGAAGGTCATCGGCTTGTCATCGAGCCCCTCGTCGTCAATCACTTGTTCTACAGGCGGGGCCGATGTTTTGGAGGCGGACGGGCCACTCTGTTTTTGTGTCATGTCGCGGCCCCAGCAGAAGGTGTCTCGGCATCGTCGGCAAGTGCGCCGTAGTTGTCGCAGCCCGTCAGCGGATATTCGCGCTCCCGGGAAGGTACAGCTTCCGCGGGCGCCGCCTTCGCGAGAGCGGGCGCGGGCGCAGGTGCCGCCGCCGCGGGCTTTGCCGCTGAAACCGCTGCTCCCGCCGCTGCGGGCGTAATCAGCGTGTCGACGATATTCACACGGGACAGCGAGCGAATTTCTTGGATCTCGCGCTCCAGTCCCTCCTGCCGAATCAAATCGTCAATGCCGCTCTGATTGCGAAGTTCATGGCTCATCCGCCGGAGCTTGCCAATCCACTGCCCGGCCGAACGCATCAGCGTAGGGAGATTCCGCGGCCCGACGACAATGATGCCGACGATGAGCAAAACAACGATTTCGCCGAAACCCAAGCCAAACACAGTGACACGCTAGCGCCGAGCGGCGCCGAGGTCCACAGCGTTAGCGGCCTTCTGCAGCCGCGGGTTGTGCCTTTGTCCTGCGGATGTGAATCCCTTCGCCCCTGGAAAGCTGACCGCACGCCGCGCCCACATCAAAGCCTCCCGAATAGCGAACGATCGCGCCCACGCCTCGCTCGATAAGCTGGGTGCGGAAACCGTCGAGTGCATCGGATCGCTCGAAAGGAAGCCCAGGCGCCGCATTGTAGGGAATGAGGCTAATACGCGGCATCTTTCCGTATTCATTGCCGAACGCAAGCGCGAGTTCGGCAAGGGCACGGGCATCTTCTTCGGCATCGTTTTGGCCGGCGAGCAAGGTGTAAGCCCACATCGGCGCGTGCCCTGAAATGCGGGTGTGCTCGCCAAGCGCCGCCAGCACTTCACGCAAGGGATGCGCTCCATCGATAGGCATCAGTTGTTTGCGCATACCGGGCCGAACCGATCCAAGCGACAGCCCAACGCGAACCGCAGGCACCTGCTGCGACAGCATCCGGATACCCGAAGGCAAGCCTGCGGTGCACACCGTGATATTGCGCATGTCGATCGCTTGAGTGCTCGGCTCCGACAAAACCCGGATCGCCCGGATGACGCGCTCGGGATTGGAGAGCGGTTCACCCATGCCTTGAAACAGCACGCCATGCACGCGCTCGGCGAGTCCATCGGCCTGCAAGTCACGGCGCACCGTGCGCACTTGCTCGACGATTTCCCAAGCCTCGAGATTGCGCAATAGGCCCATTTTGCCCGTCGCGCAGAACGCGCACGAGAGGGCACAGCCCGCCTGAGAGCTGACACAAACAGAAAAGCGGCCCTGTCTTTCCAGCGGAATGCGCACGGTTTCAATGACCGCGCCGTCATGAAGCCGGAAGGCATATTTCACAAATGGGTCGAGAGCGCTCCGGTGCCTCTCGGCAGTCTCCAGAGCATCCCACCGGGATGCCTGTTTCACGGCCTGCAGTGCGGCCCTCCTGATCGTCGCCGGAGAACGTTCCGGTAATCCCCCGGTGCGGTGCACTAACGATAGAATGCGCCGCGCATCCCTAATTCCGATGAAGAATCGCTCTGCGAGTTCTTCAGGAAGCCACTCTTGAAGATATATAAACGTATCTTTTAAATTTCCATCCGTGCCTTCCGCACGTTGAAATGGGGACTTTTCGTGGACTTTGAAATCAATTTTATTTAATTTTTGGTCCATCCGATCAAATCCATTCCATTTATGCCCATCCAGGCGGGGCGGGCTTGGATTCCAATCCAATAAAATATATAATCAATTTAATTTTAGCATTTTCCCAACGATGCGGAACAGCCCCCGGGAAAGGGTGAGGATGCGGCTGCCCACCATCTCGATTTCGCCGTCGGCGCGCATCCTCATCGCTGCATTTCCCGAACGGATAATCAATTCACGCTCCGCATCGATCACAATGTCCTTGCCCTTCAGCTCGATTTTTTCGGGCAGGCGGGTCTGAAGCACACCCACAATCACCGGCGGATGTCCGCCCATCACTTCCACGAGCACAGGCTGTCCGTCGCGCATCGCCGCTTCAATCAATTCCTGCTGAACGCCTTCATCGAGGATGGCGCATTGCACAGGCGCCGATCCCCGCATGCGAAGCTCGATTTGGCCATCGTCCTTGATGCGCTCAATACGCGCCGTGCGCAGCGCCGGTGCAGCAGGCTCCAATCCAAAAAATGCCGGGTTCTGAGGCGCGGGCAGCGTCGGATGAGCAATCCTTTCCAGCAGCTCATCGATTTTTGATCCTGGAAGCGTGTCGGACGTACCCACTTCTACCGGCTCCGAAGGGGACGCAGAAACCAGCGCCGCCTTTTCGCTTTCATCCGCTCGATTCGAAAAACCGGACATAGCCTTTCGTTTCCTCTGCCTTTTCTCAAACGCCTTGCCAGAAAGCCCAAAGAGCATTGTCCGCGCCGGCTAGCCCAGGGTTCAGCCGGCTACCGCGCCGTTTTTGAAAACCATTCGCGGTAGTTCTGAAACAGCGACGAATAGCGGGTGAAGAGCTCTTTGTCGGCGGAAAATCTGCGCTGCCACAATCCGCTTTCAGCGATGTGCATGGTTTCGTCGAGTCCGTAGCGGGCGCGCACGGCGGCCGATGTGCCGGGTGATACTGCAATTTCAGCGGAGAGCATCGCGTATTGCTCGAGCGTGAGCCGGGACGTGCTGGCGCCCAGCGATGCCGGCATCGGAAGGGCGCCCGATGGTGCAGTGGCCGCGGGCGCCGAGACGCTGAATGCAGAAGGAGGTGCCGCTGACGCCGTTCCAAACGAAGGAGCGGAGGGCACAAAAGGCGGATAGCCGCCCGGCGCAGCAGCAATGGAAGGTGCTGCCGCGGGTTGTGGGATTTGAGGATTGAAGACCGGTATTTGTCCTGTTTTGGGCGGACCGGCCGGTGGGCCAAAGGCGGGCGCTGCCGCTTGTCCCGGCCCAGCGGAGGGCTGTGAAACACTTGGTCCAAATGCCGGTGCGGGCATGGGCGCGACTTGGGGCGCATAGGCGTGGGCCTGGGGATGTGGCGGCGATTGGGGCAGATAGGGAGGCGCGCCCGTGGGAACAAAACCCTGCGAACCTTGGGGGAACCCGGTGTGCGCGGGCGCGTTTACGCTAGAAACGCCGGGCCGCGATGGCGCCGGAGGAGGCACCGCCGAAGGCGCTCCAAACGGAAAGTGGCCCTGTGATGACGGAGCGGGCCTGAAGGGCAAAGCATCGGGAAGCGTGGCCATCTGCATGCGGGGCGTTGTCACTTCATCCGACCCATGAGCCGGACGAAAGGGAAGACCGGAAACCAACGGCGTCTCAGGCGCTTCGTCCTCTTCTTCTCCGCTGGGCCCAGGCCCGCGGGCATCCGTATTCGCGGTCATCCGAAAGGCTGGTTCGGTGTCTTCTCTGGCCTCGAATTTTTTCGCGGTATTCGCGGCAGGAGCGGGCGCCGACAGAGGCGCAGAAGATACCCGGTTGCCCGCGGGAAGCGTGGGCGTTGTCGGCGCGGGCGTAGGCTCATCTTCGACTTGAGACGCGAAATTCCGAGGCTCGGCGGGCACATCTGACATGCGGCCCGAATACGAATCGGCCATCGGTTCAGGCGCCGCGGCAGACTCCGGCACCATGGGCGCTGTCTTTTGCGAACCCTGAACAGGCTCGGGCGTGCTTTTCACCATCTGCGGCGTAGGTACGCCGGGCTCGCTGCCGGGAGGCACAGGCGCATACGGCGCCGCGCTCACCGCGGGCTTCGCGCCATAACGCAGCGACGCGCGCCGAGCTAAAAATGCCGCATTATATCGATTCGTCAGATCGAAATTTCCTTGAGCAAGACCCTCCGCAATGCGCGTTCGCCACTCATCTTGAAGCGATGCCCACTGTTCCTTCGAAATGCCTTCGCGGGCGAGCACATCCCCTTCGGATACACCCGACTCAATTTCCGCTGCGAGAGCGGCCATTTTTTCCAGGCCGAGCGGCGAATCCATGTGCCTTTCGAGCAATACGAGGCTCGCAGCATACGCCGGTCTTCATTTGGGGTCGACACTCCCTTTCCGCGCAGTTCCGCGCGGCGCCCGCGCACGCTCCCATAAGCCGAACCCAACCCGGATAACTTTGCGCGGCCCGGCCGTGAAACCTTATGGATTCTTCGCATTGTGTGATACCAATGCATTTCGTTGAGCTGTCTGGCTCGCGTTCAGATCACGCAAAGTGCACTGAAACGCGGAGGGACGTGGGGTTCGATGGAGCTTGAGGCTGGCGTCGTCATCGCAGGCAAATACCGGCTTGAGCGGCCTATTGCTCGAGGCGGTATGGGCTCGGTGTGGCAGGCTGTTCATGAACAGCTCAAGGTGCCGCTGGCCATCAAGTTTATGGAGCCGGCCTACGCAGCATCGGCGGTAGGCCGTATGCGGTTTGAGCGCGAAGCGACTGCCGCGGCTCAAATTCGGCATCCCAACGTCGTGCATGTTCAGGACTACGGCGTTGAGGGCGATTTGCCCTACATCGTGATGGAGCTCCTGGTCGGCGAGGATTTGGGCAAACGGCTAAAGCGCTTCCGAAGGCTGCCTTTACCGGTTGTTTCCAATCTGCTCATGCAAACGGCCAAGGCGCTCCGGCGCGCCCATGAAAGCGGTTTTGTTCATCGCGATCTCAAGCCCGGCAACATCTTCCTCGCCAAGGGAGATGACAACGAAGACATCATTAAGATTTTGGATTTCGGCATCGCCAAGCAGTTGATGCCAACGCTGGGCAGCGATGGCGAATCGACCAAAACAGGCGAAATCGTAGGCTCTCCAAGCTACATGAGCCCCGAACAAATCCGCGGCGCGCGCGATATCGATGCGCGGGCGGATGTGTGGTCGCTCTGCGTGATTCTCTTCCGCGCGCTGACAGGCAGGCTTCCCTACGAGGGCGATACAACGCCCGACATCATCGCGAATATTCTGACAACACCTCCGCCCAAGGCGACGCAGTTCGTGCGCGATCTGCCTCCGGCCCTGGATGCCTTTTTTGAAAAAGGTCTCGCGCGCGACCGGGATGCCCGTTTTCAAAGCGTGCGCGAGCTCGCGGATGCCTTTGCCGCAGCGACGCGAATGCCGATGGGCTCGATGGCGTATATCGATCCGGCCCTCAGCACACCGCCTCCCGACGCATGGCCTAATGCCATGCCCACCGGCTCCACCAGTTATCCGAGCGGCCCTTCGTACACAGCGCCTCCCGGCTCCTTGCCTTCGTTCCCTCAAATGGCCGAAACGGATCCCTTTGCGATGACGCCGCATCCGGCCGCCTCGGCGCAAAGCAATCCATTTGCCGTGAGCCCCTCCAATCCTGGGTCCGGCGCCTTCCCTGCCCCAGTCTCCGATCCAGGCTTTGATATCCGGGCAACGCAGCGTCAGGAGCGCGGTAATTCATTCGATCCTTCAGGGATGCCCAACAACACCGGCATGCCCAGCGCCGATGGGACATTAACGGTTTCGCCCAGCATCACAGGGATGGACACGTTCCGGCCACAGCAGCGAAAACCCATCGTCTGGTGGATCATGGGGGCCGGCGTGGTCTTTGGTGTGGTGCTCGGCTTGGCGCTCGTGCTCGTCAATCGTTCCGATTCATCGGGCTCCGACGACCCAAACGGAACGGATACTCAAAGCGCTTCGCCCAGCCTGTCTTCATCTTCAGCGGCAACAACCCCTGCACTTCCAAACACGGCTGTACCCGCCCAAGAGAACCTGGGCGCTGCATCCGGCCCCTCTGAAACAGCAGCGTCGTCTTCCGCCGCTCCCCAGACAGCACCGAGCACTTCGGCCAGCTCCAAAAAGGGTTCAGGAACCGGAACAAAGACACCCGCAGGCGGCACCGGCAAGAAACCGAACCGATGGGGCATTTGACAACACCGCGGGTCCCTCCGATGATGGCGCCAGCGACGATGCGAACATTTGCAAGCGCCGTCATTTCCTTAGCTTTCGTGGCCATTCCTGCCATTGCGCCGGCTGCGCCTGACCCATCGCCGTCCGATAGGGAAACGGCCCGCGTGCTCGCCGATAAGGGCGCGGAGCTGTTTGACGCGGGCAAGTACGAAGAGGCCATCGACTATTTTAAAAAGGCCGATGGTTTGGTTCATGCGCCGACCTTCGTGCTGATGATTGCGCAGGCCCACGCCAAGCAGGGCAAGCTGCTTGAAGCGCGCAAGCATTACCAAGAAGTGCTTGATTGGCCGCTGACGAAGCAGGCTCCACCGCGCTTTGCCGAGGCTCAAAAAACAGCGCGCGCTGAAATCGAGTCGCTGAACAAACGAATTCCGACCATCGAGCTTGCAATCATTGAACCCGGAGGCGCCAAAGCCGAGGGAGCTCGAGTCGAGATCGATGGAAAGCCCATTGATAATTTCAGCACGCCGGTTCCTGTGAACCCGGGCGAACACACCATTGTGGTTTTTCCCAAGAGCGGCGCCTCCATCAGCAAGAAGATCACGCTGGCGGAAGAGACAGGCGAGCACGTTGAAATCGCTGTGGCGGGAGCCCCCAAGGCCGACAACGCATCAGCCAAAGGCTCTATCGTCCCCGCGCTCATCGCATTTGGCGTCGGCGCCGCGGGACTGGGCGTGGGCGGCGTAACGGGCGCAATGGCCTTAAGCAAAATCGGCACGATTAAAGATCAGTGCGCGGGAAACGTTTGTCCCAAAAGCCTTGAAGGGGACGCGAACAGCGCAGGCACACTCGCGGATATTTCGACGATTGGATTTATTGTCGGCGGTGTGGGCGTCGCTGCGGGCGTCGTGCTGCTTGTGCTCCGGCCGGGAGGCGGTTCGGAAACAGAAGCCCAAGGCACAGCGCACTCCGTACCTCGCCGCGCAGGGCGTTCGCCTTGGATCAGCGAGGTGCAAGTGTCCGCCGTCCCCGGATCGCTGCTGGTGAACGGCCGTTTTTGACCCAAGCTCAGAGCTTTGGGGTAAGCGGAGCAATTAGCTCAGCGACGCGCCTGGCCAGCGGCTGCCTCTCTTGAGACTGGTTCCGCCGCACAGACATCGGGCCAAACTTTTCTTCCCGCCGCGCAGCCACTTCCCCGCTCCCGCGCACAAAGGGCTCAGCGACAAACATCGCAAAGGAAATGTATTCATAGAGCCACTGCGCCAGCATCGGCTCCGCTTGATCGGGCCCGACCATCACGCTGACGTTTTCTGCGATGCGCTCTTCGTTTAGCCACCCGTTGGAAGCAGGTCCAGCCCTGTGAAACAGGGCATCGTAGATACCCGCACCCGTCGCAAACGACGCCAGTTGCTCACGCACTTCACGGCCATGGCCACCCGCATCCACTTCCTCGAGAATGGTGCCGATCGCCTGATTGAAGAGAGCCACAATCGCGGTCGGCCCCGTAGGCCGGGGCGGATGAATAATGACTCGCCCCACTTGCACGAGCTGGAACAGCGCTTGGGTCACTTCAAACTCGCCCTGACCGACGGCGCGGCAAATTTCCGACACGGAGCGCTGACCGTTGATCGCATCATAAACCCATTGAAACTCGGCTTCTTCGGCAGGCAGGATCTTGTCGCCGGCCCGTTCGGGAATGTGCTGCTCCGAGGGAATGCGCTCGCGGAAATAACGGGTCTCATCCATGCGCCGCACGCCCTCCATCAAGAGCGCGCTCACCTGAAAATGCTGCCGCGCCGCAACGCGCGCGGCATCGAAGCTATCGAGAAAAAAGAACATCCCATCGGCGACCAGAAGCACCGCGAACACAATCTCTTCCGTCTGCTTGGCGATAAGCTGAAACAGACGCTCGCGAGCGATAAATCCCAGTTTCACGGCTGTTTCGCCAAAACGCAGATCGTTGGTCACCGCCCGCGCCGTCTCATGAACCTGATCCCGGCTCAGCGCTCCATAACGGTATAGAACTTCTCCAATGCGCTCGCTGTCAGAGCTCGACTGCGCCCCAATCACAAAGCCGCGCTCAAAAAAGATGGAGCGGGTCACTTCACCATCGAGCACCAACAGCTCTCCCGACCACGCGGCCTGGCCCACCAGCCCCACAATGTCGCAAAGCGCCCCGGGCGTCGTCACTTCACCCGCGAGCCGAAATACAGGCCCGTCGAGATCATCCCGACGCCCGTCCTCACCCACGTAGCGCATCACAACCAAATGCGCGGGCGTCGGCATCAGCCGAAAAGCACCTTGCCGCGCACGCATCTGCTGGCTTGCGATTTTACCCAGGGGGTGAGCCGTGCCCGTCGCATCAATGCGCACGAGCTCCTGCCGCTCCTCATCCATCGGGCGCAGATTACATCAGACCGCGCGCCTCCGATGCTTCTCTAAATGACCCGGATATCACCGTGATATGGTGCGGCCGCGTGAGCCTTCCCGACCAAATCCCCGCGGCTTGTTCCGATACACCTGTACCCGCAACGGCCGCGGAACTCTTAAAACTGCTCGAGAAGCACGGCTACATCGCCGATAGCCAGACCAGTCTTTCGCTTTGGCTTGCCTTAAATCTGAACCGGCCGCTGATGCTTGAAGGTCCGGCGGGCGTTGGAAAAACGGCGCTTGCCCGCGCATCTGCTGAATCGCTTGGAAGGCCGTTTATCCGCTTGCAGTGTTATGAAGGGCTGGATGAAGCGAAGGCTTTGTATGAGTGGGATTACGCCAAACAGATGCTCTATACCCAGCTTCTGCGCGATGCCGTTGGACGGGAAACCCTCAATACATCGACCATCGCCGAGGCTGCGGCAGCCATCTCCAAGAGCGAAGCTTCTTTTTTCAGCGAGCATTTTTTAATTTCGAGACCCCTGCTCCAAGCGCTTCGCAGCCAGCGCAAAGCCGTGCTCCTCATCGACGAGGTCGATCGCGCCGACCCTGAATTTGAAGCTTTTTTACTCGAGATTCTGTCTGAGCTTCAGGTCACGATTCCCGAGCTCGGAACGATCCGGGCGGCCCATCCGCCGCTGATTCTGCTGACCACCAATGCGACGCGGGAGATGACGGAAGCCTTGAGGCGCCGCTGCCTTCACGCCTTTCTCGACTACCCTTCACCGTCGAGGGAAATGGCTATTTTGCGGGCTCATTTGCCTGGAATCGAGACACGCCTCGCCGCAGAGGTCACAGCATTTGTGCAGTCGCTCCGGAGCATGGACTTACGCAAGTCGCCATCCATCAGCGAGACGATCGACTGGGCCTCATCGCTTCTTTTGCTGGGCAAGAGGGCACTCGATCCAGACCTTGTGACAGAAACCCTGGGCGTCCTGCTCAAACATCAGGACGACAGGGCGAGGACGGAACAGAAGCTGAGCGACCTCTTAAAACAAGCCGCCGGCAATGCCGATAAAGCCGGCGCTTCATCAGGGTAAGAGCTGGTCGCTCAATCGAACGACATAAACATCATTACTATTGTTATCACTATCCAATGTATTGCTTCCCAATATTATCCGTCCGGCAAATGTCCCAATTGCATAGGATTCCGATCCTTTACCGGCATGAATGGCGGCACAGCTCTGAGGCTCGGCATCTCCGGCGCGCATAGCCCAAAGAAATGCGCCTTGCGGCGAGAGTTTGGCAAAGAATAAATCCCTATTTGAATCAGGGTTTGTCCCATTGCCAACCAGCGTTCCATCCTCGGAAAAATCCAATACGCCGTTAAACCATCCACCCATTAAGAAATTGCCCGCATCATCGATGGAAAATGCGTGGGCCCGCTGTACACCGACCCCTCCATAGACTTTGTTCCAAATCGGCGATCCATTTTTATCGAATACTAAAACACCAATATCGCTATCCAATCCGCTCTGCAAAACCGAATTCTTCAGCTCAAAAGAACCGCCCAATAGGCTGGCAATGGCCAAATCTCCGCCCGCCTGCTCGATCACGCGCAACCCGCGCCGGCTCCGGACATCGCTTTCAGCCGAATGCATCTCCCACACTTCATTGCCGTTATCGCCGGCCAGCTTCATCGCAAACCATTCATGCTGATCGCTGTTCTGAAGCGTGCCATTCGCCGTTTGCAATTCGTACAAATATGAACCTGTAATCACAAGATTGTTGTCTTGATCGAATACAAGATCCAAATCGACATCATTGCCGTCTATATACGATGTAATTCCTAGATTGCGGCTCCAAATGCCCTTGCCATCGGCCTCGAGCTTGGCGACAAATATATTTTTATCGTCCAATGCGGCCACCAAATCGACTGCATCGAGCTTCTGAGCATTGCCTCCAAAATCGACGCTTCCATCGAAAAAGCCTGCAACTGCAATCTCACCTTGAGCATTAACTGCCACCCGCAATCCAAATTGATCGGTAAACTGGCTTCCAAAAGATTCAACCCAGTCACACGCTCCATCGGATTGAAGGCGAGCAATGAAAATATCGGTGTCCAATCCGTTTGTTGTGATCGGATTGCAGCCTTCCAGCGTTAGCATTTCGCTAAACGATCCAACCAATACGATATTATTTCCACCGCCGGGCGCGTGCACGATCTGCCCAAGGCGCTGATCACCATTTTCTCCAATGGGGCGCGCCCATACGGTGCTGCCGTCTTGTTTGGACAGTTGAGCGATAAATGCGTCGGTTTTGGCGCTGCCCTGGATGGTCTTGTCGCCAATATCGAGGGCGTTTCCGTCGAACTCCCCGCCGATAAGCACATCCCCCGCCATCGTTACATCCAGCGTTCGTGCCCATTGCGCGGCTTGATTTCCAATGCGCACGGCCCAGTCAATGTTGGGCTGGGGCGCGATGGCCGAAGGTAATGCGCTGCCTCCCGCACCGCCTTGTCCCGCGCTGCCTCCTGTACCTGTACTGCCCGCCGAGCTGGATGCGCTTCCACTGCTGCCTCCAACACCGCCTCCCGCAGGTGTGGTCATCACGCCGGGGCGCGCATCAGGCGCCACGCACACAAGCCCCGACAAGAACAGCAGGCCCCCCAAGAGAATGGGCGCCGCCAATCCTGACCATGCACGCATACGCCGCAATTTAAAGCCTTCGGTCTTGCTCATCAGAAATGTCCTCCAAGCGCCGCACCCGCGCCGCGATGTCCAATCCAGGGCTGTATGGCTACCGAAAGAGCACTCGAGTTCGATGGGCTGGGCGGCTTGGCCACAATGGCTCCCGCGACAGCCGTGCCAAGCGCAAGGAGACCTACGCCTCCAAAGCCTAAAAATAGGCCAAAATCGCGATTTTTTCGCGCATTGTCCGCCGAAGGATCGTAGTCGGCTGGACAGCCCAAACGGACGTCGCCGCGGCATTTGCCGTATTGCTCGCCTTCAATCCGGCTTTGATCGATGCGAAATGCCGCCGCAACCGTGAGAAGAACCAAACTGCCTGCGCCCACGCCAATGGTCCACGCGGGGATATGAACGCCTTCCGATGTTTGAGCGGCGCGCTCGGCCTCGCGTTTTTCGAGCTCTTCCTTGGGCAAGGGAATCAGCTTGATTTCAAGCGCCTTCAGCTTGCTCTCTTCCGCTTTGATCGTTCGCTGTTCTTCGTGGAAGCCGGGTGCGCCCGCCGTGATGGTGTGCATGCCAGGATCGACAGGCACATCGATGCCAAGCACACTGGATGGCACTTTCTGGCCATCTCTCGTTACTTCGGTGCCGCTGGGCATATCGGCGATGGAAATGCGGAGCATGGGCAAGCGGGGCCTGAGCGCGCTGATGCCTTGCTTGGCGATCTCGTCCAAGGCTTTTCGCCTTTCCAAACCGGGTGTTTCGCGATTGACGGTAAGAGCGCGGTTGTAGGTGGCCCACGCCGTTGCGATTCGTCCGTAGTGCTCGTGGCACTTTGCAATGTTGAGCAGCGTGCTCGCGGATAGATACAGGGCGATGCTGGCCTCGAATTTAGGGCAGCCGGCGTCCCAATCGCCTTTTTCAATCAGGGCGCGTCCCGTGTGAAATAGCTCTGCGGCCGTTGGATCGGGAACGATGCCTGTTGTGGGCTGCGCCCCGGCGATCCGTGGCACAAGCAATCCAAACGCAATAACTGCAAGGCCGAGCTTTTGTTTCATTGTGAGCGTGCGATTCGCAATTGTGGCAACAAACGCGCGAAAAGCCTTGATTTATAGATCTCCAAGCGGATCGTACTTTTTCTTTTTCGGACCGGTTTTCGTTACCTTCGTTGGCCTGCGGGGTGCTGTCTTCGCCGATGCAGTCGGGGCGGCCGCCGCCGAAGCGGATGATGCGGGCACCGTTTCAGATGCTGTGGGTCCGGTGGGAAGGGACGCACTGGCAGGAGGAGCCGGTGTTGAAGTCTCGATTTCGAACACGGGCTCCTTGGGCGTGGAGGCGTTGACGCGGGGATCGGTTTCCGGGCCGGATTTGCCCATTAAAACAACAAAGCTTGCGAGCAGGCCAAACATGAACATGGCGGCTGCCCCAAGAATCATGCGCCTCGAGCCGGATTTGTTTTGGCGCGTAATCGTGGAGCTGAGATCCGATGCCGTGGAGCCCGATGCACTTTGCTCTGCGTTTGAAAGTGCAGGAGCGGCTGGGCCGGCGGAAGAAGCCGAGATGGGAGGAACGCTCGGAAAATGACCTGCTTGAGGTGAGCTCTTGGGCGGCTCGGAGGGTGCAGAAATGCGATCGTCCGCGGGTACGCCGCCAAATAATTTGGGCAAGGGAGGAGGCAGATCCGCGAGTGGCTGAGCCTCCGCCGGCAATGCTACGGCGCTTCGCTGGGAGTCGGGCGCGGGTTTGCGGGCGTCTTCAGGAAGCGCAACGGGTTGTCCCACCGTCGGAGCCGATTTGCGGGTTTGATGCGCCGCAATCGATGCCAAAAGCGCGTTCCGGTCCGCGATGAGTGACCAGTCGCCAACGGATGCCGAAAGCGATGGCACCGGAGCGGTCACGTTCATCACTGCGGCGAGCGATGAAACAAGCTCTCTGGCGCTTTCATGACGTTCATCCACATCCACCGATGTGGCCCGCATAAACCAATCTTCAAAGTCCGAAGGCAGGGTGGCGCCCAGCCTTTTGGCACGGGCAATCGCGGGCTCTTTGGCGCCCTTCATGATCTTGACGAGCAGCGGATAAACAGCCTCGCTCGAGCGCGCTTCTTCGAGCCAATAAGGCTGTCCAACGAGCAGTGCGAAGGCGATATGAGCCAGGGCGTACAAGTCCGATTTCGCGGTGACGTTTTCGCCTGAAATCTGTTCAGGTGACATGTACGGCGGTGTGCCAATGCTGCGGGTCGTTGTCTTTCCGGCGCTTTGAGCAACGACTTTGGCGATTCCAAAATCGAGCACTTTCACGCGGGGAGAGCCATCATCCCGGTGTGTAACAAACAAGTTTTCGGGCTTGAGATCGCGGTGAATAATGCCTGCCGCGTGGGTTTTATCGAGGGCGCGGGCGGCCTGCGAGAGATAGAGAATGACTTCCTCGGCGGGCAGCCGCTTTCGTTTGCTCAGTGTGTCGGCCAGGTCTTCGCCGCGCAGAAGCTCCATGACCAAAAATGGAGCTCCTGTGTCGGCATCGACGTCTGCATCGAAGGTCTCGACAATATGTTCGCTGACAATATCGGCTGTAATCGTGGCTTCGAGCTTGAACCGCGCCCGCAGTTCGGGATCTGACACCAGGCTCGGAAGCATCACTTTCAGCGCGCGGCGGCGGCGCGTTTTTTGATCGATCACCTCATACACAGTGCCCATCGCTCCCGCGGCAATGCAGCGAACGATTTCGTAATGCCCGTGAAAGAGCTTTCCCACGGGAAGCTGGGAAGGATCAGGGATCGACACGCATCTTCTTTTTATGCTTGCCGGTCAGCGTGTTCAATAGAGGAAGCGGGTTTCGCAGCGCAAAAATGAGAGGGCGCGCCCAGCCTAGAGCTGAACGCAGATGGATTTTTGTTCGGTGTAGAGCAGGACGGCTTCGCGCCCCATTTCACGGCCCCATCCGGATTGCTTGTACCCACCAAAGGGAAGTGCCGCATCCAGGATATTGAAGCAATTCACCCAAATGGTTCCCGCGCGAAGGTCGGAAGCCAGCGAATGCGCTTTGCTGATGTCGCGCGTCCAAACCGCGGCGGCCAAGCCATATTCAGAGTCGTTGGCCAGCGAGCGCAGTTCGTCCATTTCAGAGAACGGCATGGCCACAAGCACGGGTCCGAAGATTTCTTCGCGCACAACTCTCATCGCGTGGTTGGTGTTGACCAGCACCGTGGGTTCGACGAAGTAGCCCCTCTCTCCTTTGCGGTGTCCGCCGGCCAGCGCCTTTGCGCCTTCAGCGAAGCCGGTTTCGATGTATCCGCAGACCCGGTTCATTTGTTCTTCGGAGACGAGCGGACCCATTTCCGAGGTGGGCTCAAAGGCATGGCCGAGCTTGATGCTGTTCGCAGCGGCGGCGACGCCTTCCACAACGCGATCGAATAGGGATTGATGCACATACAAGCGTGAACCCGCCGTGCAGCATTGCCCGTGATTGAAGAAGATCGCGCTTGCTGCGCCGGCGATTGCCGCATCGGCATCGGCATCGGCGAGGACGATATTGGGAGATTTGCCGCCAAGCTCTAGAGAGACTTTTTTCAAGTTGCCTGAAGCGGCTTGAACGACGAGTTTGCCGACCTCCGTTGAGCCGGTAATCGCGACTTTATCGACGCCCGGATGAGCAGCGAGAGGCGCACCGGCTGTTTCGCCAAAGCCTGGGACGATGTTGACAACGCCGTCGGGAAAACCCGCTTCTTGCACGAGCTCCCCAAGCCGAAGCGCGGAAAGCGGAGTTTGCTCCGCGGGCTTGAGCACCGTCGTACAACCCGCGGCGAGCGCGGGCGCCAGCTTCCAGATGGCCATAAGAAGGGGAAAATTCCAGGGAACGATAAGACCGGCAACGCCCACGGGTTCGCGCAGGGTATAGGCGTGATAGCGGACATTGGGCGTAAAGCCGACCGATAGAGGGACGGTCGTTCCTTCAATTTTTGTAGGCCAGCCGGCCATGTAGCGCAGATGCTCAATCGACATTCCAACGTCAACAATCCGCGCCAGCACAAGCGGCTTGCCGTTGTTGAGTGCGTCGAGCTGCGCCAATTCTTCGGCGTTTTTTTCGATGAGATCCGCCAGTTTCCACAGCAGCTTGGAGCGTTCAGAAGGCAGCATCCGGCGCCACGGTCCGTCATCAAATGCAGCGCGGGCGGCGCGAACCGCTTGATCGATGTCCGCAGCCTCGCCCTCGGCGACTTCCGCGATGGGCACACCTGAGGCCGGATCGTAGACGGCAAAGGTCTTTCCTGATGCCGCGTACTTCCAATGGCCGCCGATGAGCATCTTGCGCGGCTCGCTGATGAATTTCTTCACGCTCTCAAGAATGGGATACGCAGGAGTTTCGATGTTCATGGCAGAACCCTCATAGGCAATGCGCTCCTTCGTTCATTCCGAAAGCACAGGCCGCAAGCGGCGAATCCATCTAAAGGCTCTGGCCTAAAGGGCGTCCGCATACAAAGTCTGCCGCTTCTGCCCGTGCGTGGAATCCTGAGAAGCGCGTGATTTTGATCGCCGGCCAGATTACCAGGCATCGCCTTTTAGCGATCAGTTGTTTTCATGCGCAGCGCATAATCGCGAGCTGGATGTCCACGGGTTTTTCGGCAAGCTGCGCCTTAAAATATTCGCGGAACTTTCCCGGAATCGTACGCGGAAGCTAGACTCATAAGCGCTTTGGCCAAATCCATTCATCCCCGCCCAACACGTTTACGCCGCGTCATTATCGGCCTCGCCTGCACTGCAATCGCTGTGGAAGGTATGTGGCTGTGCATCCATCATGTGCCGGGTTTTGGTCCGGCGCTGGCCGATGGTGTGCGGGCCGTTGTGGGGCCCGCGCCTGTCGCTTGGGCCGAAGATGTGGCGTACGGAATCGCCGATGCGATGAACCGGTGGCGCTACGAGGATGCGCCTCCAAAAACCTTTTGGGAGGCTCCGCCCTCCGAGGTGAAAACTGCCGTTCAAAGTGGCACTCCGGATACAGGCGCCGACGCCGCCGAGAAGCCTCAAGATCAAGAGAAGGAGGCGCTGAATTTCCCTCCGGCGGCCTACCCGGTGCCCTTTGAAAATGTGGCCGCCAAAGGAGATGGCTCTTGGGTCGCTATGCGCAGCGCTTTGGAGGCCAAAGACGCTGAAGGCCCAGCGCTGATGTACAAGAGCCTCGTGCATCCAGATCCAAAGCGATCGTTTGCCGCGGTCGCGATCGTGGCGATCGATCTATCGCGTACGGATCTGCGCTTAATGCCCGGAACGAAAGAGCCCGCATCGACCACCGTGGCCGATGACCAACGAAAAGGCTTGGTTGAAAAAGAGGACGGCGCCGATTTAATTGCCGCGTTTAACGGCGGTTTTAAAGCAATGCACGGCCATTATGGGATGATGGTGGCTGGTGAAACCTATCTGCCTCCGCGCGATATCGCCTGCACCGTGGGCCTGTACAAGGATGGGTCGGTGCGCATTGGTACATGGCCCGCGCTCAAGGAATCCGAGGCGGATATGAATGCGTACCGCCAGACTCCGCCCTGTTTGGTGGAAGACGGCGAGCTGAATCCCAACCTTTCAGAATACAACCGCAATTGGGGCGCGACGGTCAGTGGAGAAACAATTATCCGGCGTTCCGCGGTGGGCGTGGACAAGCGCGGGACGATCTTGTTTTACGCGCTGGGTGAAGCGGTCACGGTGCAAGCGCTGGGTATCGCGATGAAGGCGGCAGGTGCGGTGAGCGTGGCCCAGTTGGATGTGAATCACGCTTATCCGCGCTTTTTGATGTACGAACACAAAGATCAAACCAAACCGCCTCTCGCGGCTTCATCGCTGATTCCTGGAGTTGAATTCGATAAGTGGGACTACACCGTCGAGCCCTCGCCTCGCGACTTTTTCTATTTGAAGCGCAAGCGGGGCTCGTCGTGATGAACAGCTAGCGAAGTGCTTCCGCCGTACCGGTATTGAGATCGATCCCCCAGCGCGGAGCATTGCGCTCTGGTTCGCCGCCCGGCGGACCAACGGCCAGCTCAACACGAGAAGGCGCAACCGCCCGCACATACAGGCGCTTGCCAACGGATGTCGCGCTAAACGAACACGTCGCGCGCCGCACCCTCGGATCGTCCGCCGCCACTTCACCGTCGTCCTGGGCCGCCATGAACAGCACTTCGACATCTGGCCTCGTGCAGGCGCCCATTTCACGCCATGTATCGTAATCGACCGAAGGATCGAGCACATCCGCGAGCTGGCCGTGGCGCGAACGTCCTACGCGGAACCGGAACACATCGCGCTTTTCGCTCCGTAGCCCGGCAGCCACGCGATCGAAGCGCATCGAAAGTACGCCGAGCGCGCAGGCTGTTTTGACCGTGGGTGCGGTGATATTCGCGCTGTCAGGCTCTTTGAACCGGTGAACCTTCACGCATTCGGGGAGGACTTTCTGCAGATGCTCCGCCATCCCGGGATGCAAGCCCATCCGGCCTCCCAACAAAACATGAAACCCATCATAGGGATTGGGATCGCGCCCAATCTTTGGAATTGCGGTTTCGATGATGCTGCGGATTTGCGACACGCCTTCGTTCATCCATTGATTGAGCCGCTCCGCGAGCGCATCGCGTTCGATGTTGAGGAACACGTCCTTGATCGCGCCATCGTTGGCACACAAACGAATTTTGTCTGAAAGCTTTTGGCCTTTCACAGACTCGAGCAGAGGGCGGAGAATGTCTTTTAGAATTTGCGTATTCGCTCTCGCCTCGGGCGATGTCGACAGCATCATCGCATCGGCGTTTTCAAATGAGGGCTCCTCGGCCGGCTTTTCCATGGGGATATCCAGCTCTCTCATCGCCGACTGATTCGCCACGTACACGCGGTACGCCAGCCTGTGCAGAAGCCGTTCTCCGCCGAACCAAGGAAGCGCGGAGGGCTCGAGATATTCGATGACGCGATCGACATTCTGATCGCGCTCATCCAGCTTGGCGCTTCTTAGGATGCCGCACACAACGCCTGTTTCGCTCGCACCGGCATCAATCGCGCAGAACGGTACGTTGTCGCCCCGGGGAGAAATGCCAAACGCGCGGAATGCAAAGGCTGCAAATGGAACAGCGCTGGGACCGGCATCTACAACCTGAAGGGCATCCAAGTCGTGATACTCGAGCATTCCAGCGGGAAGGCTGCGGAAAATGCCTCTCCTGATGGCGACAAGCACGCTCGCCCGGCGATCCGGCGACCAGCCTGTTGGCATGGCCACCGCGTAGCGCGTGTGAAGGCCGCGCAGGCGATGATTGACATGCAGTCCGACGAAGTAAGCGTAAAGCTCGACTGGATCGAAAGGATCGTGGGCGCCGATGCCTTCTTCATCGATAAAAGGCGGCGCCGGCCTCTTGAGCAGTTCGCTGGTATCGAGATCGCTGTGGCCGCGGAATTTAAAGTTTTCCTTGCGTTCGACGCGCTCGCGGAGCAGCGGAAGCTGAGTGACAACGCTGGCCGCGCGCTCGGGTAAATCTGGACCGCTGCGGGTGCGCACCGCCTTCGCCGCAAACCCCACGGTTACGTCTTCCCAGCGGGTGGTCGGAAGGATCACGCGGTCGCGCCATGCCTTGATGGCCCGCGAAAGATTTTCAAACGCAATTTCGCTCGGCGATTCATGGTCGGCAGGCACGGAAACAGGCTGAATCGCTCCGATTCTCAGCAGCTCGGCGCCGCCTCTGTCACTGCGGACCGCAACGACCGTCGACTGCGCGCCGATATCGATCGCCACCCATGCGGACTTGTTGATGTCGAGGCTTGGATCGCGCTGTTTGACTTCAGGGGGGATGACATCCTTGTCGGGGCGGCCCAGCCTTCGGTGCAAGCCAACGACCTTGCCCTGCCGCAAGATGGCGATCGCCTGCACGCCCAGATAGCGCGAGCCGATCCACTGGCCGCCGCGGTGAGGATCGGTGAGCATCGGGCCGCGTACACCCTCTAGATTGGCGACGATCGCAGGGAAAAAGTCGGCGATGTGCTCAGGCCCCGCAACGCCGTCGTAACGCTCTACTTTGATGGGCGGACTGTAGTAGTCCTGCGCGCCATTGCCGTAGATCCGAGGCGTTGCCTGAATCAGTTTTAGATAGGGAACAGGGCAAGTCAGTTCCTCGAGGCGAAACTCTTGATACGCCTTGGCGGGAGCGATCACGTTTTCCATTTCGGGGCCCACGCGAGGCACATTGGCCGTCATTTCCGTGCCGAAATAGAGAAACTTCGTCGCCGCGCCGCCCACATAAGCGGCCACGCGCACCTCGTTAAACGTCCCCTGCCCCAACATAAGAGGAGGTAATGCAATCGTATAATCAAGCACAACCGTTGTAGTCCACGGTTGCTCGAAAATACGAGACTCCCAGTTCATGACCAGCGTCGGATATCCGCGGCCTTCCAGTGAGACGAGCCTCTCCGCCTCTTGAACGTGAGCCCGTTCGATCGACAGCTCGTAGAGCGCCATACGGGGCGACCTTATCACGAAGGCCGTCCATTTCGGCGCATGCGAAAATCGGATTTTTACTGCGGGGCTTCTGGGCGCTGTCCAACCCCGATTTCAGCCCTGCCGGCGCCTATTCCAAACGGCCGATTTTCATCAGCATCATCGGCGGCCTACGCGGACTATGCCCTTGCGAATGACCGTGATAGGCTGAGCTGAGCCGCAGAGGCTTTGCTCTTTCGTCTCCTGTCAAAGGCGCTCCGCATGAAACCGGCCATCGGCACTATTCTCGACAACAAGTACCGCATCGTGCGCGAGCTCGGCACGGGTGGCATGGGCGCTGTTTACGAAGGCGAAAACACGAGAATTCGCCGGCGCGTCGCTATCAAGCTGCTGCACGCATCCGTCTCGAGCCAGGAAGAGGCCGTCAAGCGTTTTGAGCGTGAAGCGCAAGCCGCGGCGCAAATTGGCTCGGATCATATCTGCGAAGTGCTGGACATGGGCGTTCTGCACGATGGCACGCGCTACATGGTGATGGAGTACCTCGAGGGCGAAACGCTGGGTGCCCGCATCAAAAGGTCGGGAAGAATCGGGCCTTTAATGATTGTCCCTGTGATGGCGCAAGTGCTCGACGCGCTCTACGCGGCCCACAACGCGGGCATCATTCACCGCGATCTCAAGCCGGATAATATCTTCCTCTTGCCGATGAAAAACGGCATCCCCGACTTCGTTAAGATTCTCGACTTTGGTGTTTCGAAATTCGCGCAGTCGTCTGAAGAAATGAACATGACAAGGGCGGGCGCGGTCGTCGGCACGCCCTATTACATGTCGCCCGAACAAGCCCGCGGGACATCAGCGATCGATGCGCGAAGCGATATTTATGCGCTTGGCGTGCTTCTGTATCAGGCCGTAACCGGGCAGGTTCCGTTTCAAGCTCAAACCTTTAACGAGCTTCTATTTAAGATTGTGCTCGAGCCCGCGCCGCCGCCTCAGCAATACGCGCCGGATTTAGATCCCGAATTCACGGCGATCATTCAGAAGGCGATGGCGCGCGAACCTCCGCAGCGTTTTCAAACGTGCGCCGAATTCAAAGAAGCTTTGATGGCATGGATGGCGTCGCGCGTGGGCGTGAACGCGATGCCGCTGGGCCAAGGCCGCTCGCCAACCGTGCCGCCCACGGGTGGTATGCAGCGTCCCGCCATTCCCGGAGCCGCGCCTTCACAGCTCACGCAAAGCCAGCCCCCCTGGGCCACGGCATCGGGAACAGGCGGGCAAGCTCCGAATCCGCTTGCAGTTACGCCTCTTCCCCAAGCTCAGCAAACCGCAAACGCTTGGGGAAATGCCTCGCAGTCAGGCCAGCAAGTCGCAAAACCTCCGCGTTCGGGCTTGGCCGCCGGCGTTATCGCCGCCGCGGTGATTGCGCTTCTCGGCGGCGGCGGAGCGGCCATCTTTTTTATGACGCGTTCGCAGCCAAAGCCTGTGAACGCTTCAACGCCGTCGGCTTCAGCGGTCGCGGTTGTCACGGCAACATCGGCAACACCGACGCCGGACACAGCGCCCACACCCACGGAAACACAAGCCCCTGCTTCTGCTGCGCCGCCTGAAAGCGCAGCACCCACCTCGAGTGTGGCCGTTGAAACGCCGAGCGCCGCAACAGCGGCTCGCACGCCAGGCACAGCGGGCGGCGGGAAGAAACCTCCCGTTACGCCGACAACAAAGCCCACGACAAAGCCCGTTCCAGGCGATTTTGGTTATTGATTGTATTGATTGATTGGGTGTTCTACAGCGCGCTCTGCAGAACACCCTCCAAACATAGCCGCAGCCGTATCGATCCCGATCAGAACGCGCCAACCAAGCCAACGCCGGCCGGCGAAATCCACGGCGCAACCCATGCGGACGCGGGCTTTGGCTGAGGCTTTTTCGACGTGAATCCAAGCACGGCCATCGTCGCACCGCCCGCAAGCAGCACGCCGCCCGCAACGAGTCCAATCACGCCGATTGTGCCCGCCTGAGCGGCTTGGCTGTCCAAATCGCGAATCTCGTTCTGCAAGGGCACCGGGCACGACATCGCCTTCTCGCAGTTTTCGGTCTTCTGATCGGCCTCTGATGAAAGCTTGCCGCGCTTCGCCATAAAAATAGCCCCCACGACAACACCGCCAAGACCAACCGCACCCGTTGCGATTCCTGCAATCGCAAGGCCCGGAATCCCTCCTCCAGAACCCGGCTTTGTGCCCGAATCCTTCGGCTTTGAACCAGCATCCGGATCATCGGTCGCGCTCAGCGGCACGCCCGAACCAAGCTCAGCCGTGATGACCAGTTTGACATCGCCCTTCTCGCCATCCTTGAGCTCAACCGGCTGCTCTACAGGGCTCCCGCCAACGGGATACGCAACGACAACATGCTTGCCCGGATCGACAGGGCGGTGAACGCCGATAAGCGCCGCAGACACAGGCTGCCCGTCCATTTTCACCGTTACTTTTCGGCTTGATGGATTCTCGAGCGCGATGCGCAGCGAAGCGATGCGGGGCTCAATCGCCGCGGACTCCTGCTTGGCTTGATCTTGCGCGTCTTTAAACGCCTTGGGCGCGCCCGATGCAAGCTCCTCCCGGATCACCTTGAGATAGGTTTCCTTGGCCGCGACCAATTTGCCCAGCGCCGCCTGCGAGCGCGCAATGTAGAGCAGGTGCGTTGGAGCATGAATGATGGCCTCGGCTCTCGTCATGAGATCGAGCGCATCCGCATGCTTGCCCTCGGCAAAGGCTTCAGCCCCCTGTTTTGCAAGCGCACGCGCGGCAGCCTTCTCTTCATCCGACTGAGCAAAGGCGGCACCGTCCGCGAGCGATAGCGCGGAAAACGCAAGAATCCCTGAAACCCACCGATACCAATGCACGCCTGCCTCCTTCGCGTAGAGCGCCGAAGCCGACGCTATCACACCATCGGAGAAAGAAAGCTCCAAGAGCGGCTTCGTTTGTTCAGCTTCTATTCAGCTTTTATTCAGCTTTTATCCAGCTTTTATTCAGCTTCTATCCAACTCAACGGATCGATGGTCTGAAGCCTATTCAACGCTTGCCGCATTCACACTTGGAGCGGGACACGGGATTCGAACCCGCGACCCTCAGCTTGGGAAGCTGATGCTCTACCAACTGAGCTAGTCCCGCAACCGCAACAACATCCCGCTTGTATCCAATCCCGGCGACAAGCGCAACCCTTGTGCAAAGTCCCCAAAAAACAAAGACCTTGGTTTACCTTTTTCGCCGTGATGTCCACCCGAATGCGCTCAACCTTTGGCCTTACGGCTCTCGTTCTCACCGCTGCATGTGGCTCTTCGCAATCTCAGGAAGGCACGCCTGCATCAGCCCAGCAAAAAGAGATCTCCTGTCCATCGCCCATTGGCATCATTCAATCGGAGGACTGCGAAAGCGCTGCCCGCGACTTCGAAGCGTTTAGCGTTGAAGGCGCGCTCAAACACACGGGCAGCGACGCTCATAAAGCCCGTCGCGATGAGGCGATTAAGGCTGTCGACTCTCTTGTGAAAGCGCTTAAGAGCGAACGAGCCCGCCTCTGCCAGGAATACAACGCCTGCAAAGTGCCCCAAAAAGATCATGCCGCGCGCGATCGCGTCCTCGCCGACATCATGACTCAGCTTGTAAAGCTTTGGGATAGCCGCAAATTCAACGATCCAGCGACCGTCGATAAGTTCTACGACGACGTGATCGCGCTTCACCGTTCTCTCGATCCCAACGCGGGCACATCCAAAGCTGCTGCGCCTGGAACAGTGCCTCCCAAGGCTGAACCGTCAACGATTGTGGAAGGCGACAAGCTCGCGCGCATTGACGCTTCATCGCTCAGCTTTGGCGGTGAAGCGGGCGCGGCAAAGGTGACATCCAAAGATGAAGGCGCGCGCGATGCATTCCGGGGCCCGGCCGACAAGATTCGCCTGGAAGGCGGAAAACGCTGGCTGATCAAGCTCAATGGCAGCTACGCGCCGGCATCTCCTTCTCTTTTGTCCACGGGCGATGAGGCCGTGATTCGCCTGAAATACAAGGCTGAAAGCGCGGTCGAGCTCTATGTGGCGATGCGCACGGTGGAAGATCCTGAGTCAGAAGAAACGATGCTCAAATGGAAAGCCGCAGCGGGAGAAAAAGGCTCGAAGGAAACCACGCTTACCGCACCGCCCGGAGCCAGCGGCCCTTATATTGCGGTGGGCGCGCTTGGAAGCGGCAACGTTGAATTCGACGATATTGAGGTCGTCAAGGGCGGAAGTGTGATCGCGGCCGCGCGGGCGGAAACTGCAGGCGAAGCTTTTGTGAAAAGCAACTGCACCGAAAAAACCAAGGGAGCTCTATCAGGGAAGAAATCGTTTCAGTGCGGCGCAGGGCCGGGAGATCGGCTCACCCTTGGAATGCCAACCGGACACTTGTTTGTATCGATTCGCAGCCCGGCCGGCGAACGCGCATCGCTCAAGACAGTTTCTCTCGAGGGCGGAAGAAGCCTAGATGCGAATTTGGCCGAAGGCGCAGAGCTGATTATCGGCTTGTTTGGCCCTGGAACGGCCACAATCCGAAGCGTTGAAATCAGATCGCTTGCGAAGTGAAATCGACATCTGACATCGCCGTCTTCATCACCCGCAGCACTTCATGAGGCGCCGCATCCGGGGAAATCCAGGGCACACCCCGCAAATGCGTCGCATTCGGCGGTAGCCAGCGCAGGCTCCTCGTCACAAGAACGACAGGAAACCCCTCGCTTATCATCTTGCCCGCAAGCCTCGCCGTCCCATTCGGCACGGGCGGCAGGTTCAAACAAACAAAACACGCGTCAAAATTGCCCTCGGAAAGCTCTTCCACTGCCTCGTCCACCGACGAAGCACTCACCACATCCACAAGCCCAAGCGCCTTCTCCACCTTCGCCACGAGCGGCCTGCACATTGGCGCTTTAAGATCGTGCGCCAGCAAAAATCGCCATAAACGGCGGGGAAGCATCGAGTCACGAAAGGCTGTGGAGCTTCCTAACTCACGACCTACTACAGCCATCATTTCCTCCTTCGCAGCGCTGGAGTGAAAAGGGCAAACGGCGGGCAATTTCGAGCCTACCATTCACGTTTGGTCCGTGTCACCGGTTCCATGAACCCGCGGATAGCGCGAATCATTCCGGCAAGATTTGACTCGCCTATTTTTTTGTCGCCCGCGTCGTTTACGTTTTTGGCCGACCCGAATTAGAGTAGGCGCGCCATGAGCCGATACCTCGTTACTTCACGCTGCGAGTGCCAAGCCCAGCTCTCCGCCGAGCTCGATCAACAGCGCCATGTGCTCGCCGGATACGCCTCGCGGATGGGCGTGCGCGAGTCCGCCCCTGCTCACAGCATTCACGCGGGAGAAGAGCGCTTCGATATCGCCTGGCTGTGCAACTTCTGCAGCCGGAATACGCTCCGCAGCTTCTATGGCGGCGCGCTCCGCAAACTCAGCGAGCCCGCCGCTTCAAGCCCGGGCTCAAACGCAAGCACCGAGCAAAGTCCGGGCTAGCGGGAAGCCGTTCCCTGCTCGTTTTCCCCGCCCTTCATCGTCCCAAAGACCCAATCCCAGAGCGGAGAAGACACGCCCCAGCGCGTGTTTGAGCCTGTGTGGTGATGCACCATGTGATGGCGCTTAATCCAGCGGCCAATGCGCGAGCTCATGCGGAAGTGGTGAATCGCGTAGTGCATTCCATCGTAGGCGAGATAGCCAAGGCCAAATCCCACAAATAGCGGGTCAACCAGCGTCGTCCCAAAGATGAGCTGAAACGCAAAATAAAAGGTGACGCCCATTGGAATGCTCGCTCCAAGCGGCATCACCAGCCGCGTCGCGTCCTGCGGAAAATCGTGGTGTACGCCATGCAGTACAAAATGCATGCGGCGCTGCCATAAACGCGGCCCGACATAATGAAACAGGTAGCGGTGCAGCACATACTCCGCGAGCGTCCACAAAAGCAGCCCGGCGAAAAACAATCCAACGCCCGTTCCCGCGCTCACGCCATGCTGAACCGCGCGGTAGGCCAAATAGCCCAGCACCGGCAGCCAAAACACAAAGGGCGTTGCCGGATGAATACGCGAAAACCGCTCAATCAGCGGCGTTTCAAACATCTGGCATGTCACAGGACGGACAGCAGCCGGCCGTTCGTGTTCAGAGGCACCCGGGGACGAAGCAGAGATAAGCGCAGAGGAGCTCATAGAGGACAGCTTCTTTCTCTACCCGCAGCCGCCCCTTTTGCATAGCGTGGGCAGTCATGGCCGATCTTGAGCGCGATGTGAGCGCCTACGCTCAGCTTTGTGTGCTCTTGTCACGAGCCACCCATTCCGAAGAGCGGGCTTCCGTGCTCGCAGCGCATGGGCTGAATGAAGATCAATGGGAAAGGCTTGATGAGGCTTGGCAAACACGCCTTTCGGATTGCGACATCGGGGATGACCGGGAAGGGCAAGCGATTCCTCCCCTGTTGGCCAATTTTGCTCAGGCTTTCACCGCCGCCCAACAAACAACCCTGCCCACGGAAACAGTCCTCTCTTTAGATGTTTACCTGGATATTGCCAAAGGACTAAAACAAGGCAAGTCTACAACATCGATATTATCTCAATATCAAACAACACTGGAGGAATTTCTCAACGCGCATCGCCATTGGACCCAACAAGCCATCCACAATCCTGAGATAGCGCACCGGATGAGCCGGGAGTTTTTATAATTGATTCTATAAGTTAAATATTTTTTCGCATTGCCGTGGCAGGCAGGTGTTCCCACAATTGCACCACATTGGAAGGCACAGGATCCCGGCCTTCCAGAAACCGCTCTAAATGCGGAATTGAATCCGTCCCCCAAAACAGCTCGCCCTCGACAATCACGGTGGGTACACCAAACACACCCGCTTCAATCGCCTGTTCCGTCTGAACTTTTAGCCTCGCTTTCACTTCGGATGCGTCTGCCCGATGCACAAGATCCTTAGAAAGGCCAATGCTTTCCACGACTTCCCCCACCACGCCGGCATCGCTCACATCCTTGCGCTGAACCCATGTTGCGTTATACAAGGCTCCTACCAATGCAATACGCGAAGCAGGGGATAGCTCGGGCAGAGATGATAGGCGAAGGGGCAAAAGCGGGTTAAATGGATGAGAAAACGGCACTTGGATAGGTACTTTAAACTGATAGGCGATGCGGATGACATCCTTCAATAAGTAACGCCGTCTCGCGGGCACTTCGGCGGGGCCGCGGGTGCCGTGAGCATTGAGCAAACCCGCGAACAATACAGGCACCGGCTCTAGATCACACGCATGCCGGGCAGCCAAAGATTCCATTTGGGTCCAGCCGAGATAGGCATAAGGTGATATGTAATCAAAACAGAAACGAAGTATGCGTTTCATAGGCAAACTCTTTAAAAGACCCCGTATTTATTGATCCAATACTTATTTAAAATCTCTTGCTCTTTCGTGTTAATTGCCCTCCGTATCACGAGCATCTCGGCAATCAAACCGTTATTAAATCCTATATGCTGGTTACCTGCCCACCGCGCCCCAATAACGGCGTTTGCAATGCCAATTCCATACATACCTGCCGATGCCCAGCCTCCATCTTCGCTTACCAATGTTTGCTCGACTCCGTTCTTGGTCATTCTAACATTCACCGGCGCAGACCCCGTTCCATGAACCGTAAATACAGCCCTGTACCAAGTGTCTTGGCCTATATTCTCCTGCATCACCGTCGCTCCCCCGCATTCGGTTCGTATACCCAGATTTGGCCGGTTCTGCATGCTCACATGATAACCAAGATTTAGCTCGGATGAACACGCGCTTTGCCAATGCGATAGCAAAAATCCCCGGGTATTTGGCGTCGCAGCCCGAAAAACCACGCCTATCGTCAACTCGGCCGATCCGTTCTCGAATAACGTTATCAAAGGGACTTCCATAAATTGTTTTTGGCCCGAATTAAAGCCAACAGCAGGCTTTCCGCCAATAATATTAGCCCTATACTTCGGCCGGTTGCCAGCCATGTTTTGAACCGCATCCCTGCCCCACCCCGAGCGATCATTCCAAACGTCAACGAAATCTCCGTCTTTTTTGTTCACCACAGTGCTTGCATCCAGCCAAAAAATCATGTCGTCATGATTCTCGCAACCGTCGAGCGGATAATTGTTGCTATCCCTTAGCCCAGGAAAACAATAAAACACGCACTGGCTGTCTTCACACGCATAAGACCCTCCCACAGGATCTAAGGGACACGCCATATCGCAGCCGCCACAATGAACGGGGCTGGTGGCCGTATTCACGCAAGAAAGACCGCACTTCACTTGTCCCGCTGGACATGCCGCCGAACACGCTCCTTCAACGCAAACCCCTCCCTCTGTGCAAACCACCCCCGCGTTTGCGCCTTGGCAGTTGTCCTTGGCTCCGCAAAAATTCGCATCCGACATCGGATCTGTGCAAATATCGCCACACCGAACCCATCCAGGCATGCATTCTGGCAGACAGGTGCCCGTCTGTTCACAGGTCAACTGAGCCGAGCACGGTCCGTCATCGCCGGCACAAAGCCCGCCCTGATCCAATCCGCAGGCGCCGATGGCCAGTGGGATCGAAATGCCCCAAATCAAGCGCAAACGAGTCGTTAGGATGTCCAGCATAAACGCTGTTCTTATGCGAAAGACATGCCGGCCGCAAGAGGAAGATGGATGTGTCGCGCACAAGAGTGGGTGTCTTGATTATTTGGCCTTCACTTGAATATCCGCGCCTTCTTCCTTGGACTTTTCCTTTGAAGCCCCCGAAAGAAGGGCGGCCGTGCCCAGCCCGCCGCCAACCAGCGAAAATACCGATGGAATCGGCGTTGGAATGGCCGTTAGAACACCAATGAGCATTCCCTTTCCTATCGCAAGCCCCCAATGCTCTTTCATTCCATATTTTTGAATCAGAATGCAAGGCACGGTCAAGACAGCCCCAACCGCCACAGAAATAGGCCAGGACACGCCGACTGTAACGCCTTCGGCCCCAAAGAGCATCATATCCACCGCGATCATCCCAAAGGCGACCAGGGGATGCAGACCAAACATCGCACAAAATTGTTGAAACTTGCTCATCGGTGTTCCCTGGATCTAGCGGAAAATAGCCTCATCGACCACGCCCCGGAAAAACTCGCCTTCGGTGTCAAAACGCTCGCTTCCAAAGTACCATCCGATGCGTACCTTCGATGGAAGGGTATAGCCCCCAAAAGCCCTTTCCTCCTCCATCACACCCCCAAAATCGACCTCGTGAAAGGCTTCTTTTTCGGGATTCCCCCAGCGAGCGAGTTTAACGGTATGTACGCGGCCCGATGTATCGACCGATAAATCCAGGCTGGCCTCATAGCCTTGAAGCGTAAACCCCGCATGAGGATGCGCCGCGTTGGCAGCCGTCCACTGCACATGACTGTCGCAAAGCGCCGAGGGAAGCCAAATGCATTCCGCTTGCACCCGGCCAGCCGCGGAGCGTGAAATATCGGGCCCAGCCGCCGTCACCATGGGAATAAGTCCCAGCAATTTCCATTTCATCCCCCCTTCCCCATCGATAAAGCGGTCGGACCCCTTCACAGGCAGGCCAAACATCTTGACGGTAGCGGCCCAAATCATTCCCCTGCTTAGGGAAATCACCTGTTCGGCCTCAAAAGGAAACCAATTGCCGAGTTTAATTTCGCCATGCATCCGCAAACGCACGGCATTGGCCAAGATGGATCCAGGAGCAATAGCATGCTCAAGATATCGCCTGGCAGGCTCGGGCAGATGCGCAAAGGCTTCGGGCTTGAACACATCCCGCCCGGGCTCGGTCCCCGCCCATAGATCTTCGAGGCTTAGGTCTTGATTTAGCATTTTAGGCTCCAGGCGCCGATATCTACATCCCCATCTGGCAGGTGTCAATGACCAAAAAGACTTGACTTTGGGTAGGCAACTCACCAAAGGGATTTGTGCCTCCCTGCAATTGATAAACAGAAAACAATTAACTTGACCTCTCCATTTTCTTCGCTTACATGGACAAAACATGTTGAGTTGGAAAGCGATTCCAACGTCTTTTTTCGTCGCCCATTCGTAAACCAAAGGAGTGTCATGACAAGCCTGCGTTTGCGTCCCGAAGCAAGGGGTTTTCGATTTGATGAACTCCATCCAAGCCAAATTGATGCGGCTGCTTCTCTAGTTCAATTGTTAGGAGCCGCCTTCGAGGCTGACAACCACCGAAATCAACAGAACCCGGATTTGCCCGAATGGATCGATCAGCAACGCAATGCCCGCGTGGCCTTTCTATCAGGTCCACGAGGTTCGGGAAAGACAAGCGTGGTGCTGTCTATCATTAGCGAAGCCTCATCGATAAACGAAACCTTGCCCAATGACCGTTTCAGTCCACACAAAGAACTTCGAGCCACCCTCGCTGAATTTGCCACGCATCTGGTTTGGTTAAATCCGATCGACCTCGATCCACTTCCCACCCCAACGAGCTTCCTGGCCGCCGTATTGGTCCGGCTTGAGCAAGCCCTTGGCGGAGGCGACGCATCCACTCCCAAAGGTGGTCAAGGAGATCCTATGGTGGAGCTGGCGCGCCTTCGACGAGACGCAACTCTTGCATGGGATAGCAATCTGGCGCTTCGCCGAGCTTCCTTGGAAACAGACAATTATGTCGCGGAAGCCATCCGAACAGAGGAAGCGCGCGTAAATTTCCCAAAACGTATGCGTCAGCTTCTGAGGCGCCTGGCCCGTTTCGAAGGGAAGCAGCGCCAATTATTCGTGCTAGTGATCGACGATTTTGATCTGGACCCCGCCCATGCTGTCGAGATACTTAGGTTGTTGCGAACGCTACCCATTCCTGGACTGTTCACCGTCATGCTGGGAGATCTCGAGATCGCCCAAGACATGTTCGGCGCCAAGGTAGCAGGAGGCATCAACGAAATCTCCAAATGGACCTTTCGCAGCGGTCAATACACCGATGGGTTCGTGCATACATCGGCCAGCGAGATAGCAGCACAAGCCCTGCGGAAAATGGTCCCTCCCGCACATAGGATTTATTTGGGTTCGCTGACAGCGCGTGAAGCGGCCAACTTCAAGCCAACCCCGAATAACAAAACCTTAGAAACACTTCTTGAGGACATAAAGATTTCTTCATTAGCGACGACCCATAGTGTCACTCATGGGGGCTATTCGCTGCGCGATTTTTTCTTGGTAAAAAGCCCACAGCTTTCATCGGATAAACAGCCCATGCTGGCCTTTCATGGTGCCGAGCTTTTTGCATCCCCAGCCCGAACCGTGCTCGATCTCTGGCAAGCCATAAGCCGTATCAGTCCCACTTCAGATCAGCAAAATAACACGGAGCATTCTCAAAAGCCCCGCAAACTCATTGCCCTACTGGCGCGCGAGTTCCGCAGAGCCACCATGGAGGAGCCCGCCCTCTCATCCAGTGCAAAACACGCCTTGCTCAATAGTGTGACTTACGATCCGCTCAGCGATGAATGGGATATCTCGACCTCTAACATCCAGCTCCGAAGAAGTCTATCCAGAGGGAGGATGTTTTATGTCAATCCTAGTTATAATTCTTGGCCTATTGCGAGATATGGTGTAAAGATTCGTCGGCTTCTTCACTGGGAGATGCGCGTTGACACCCGCCCGCTCCGAAGGACTGCAAAAAGTTCCATGGCCCGCCCGCAAGCCATCAGCCGACGAACCATTGCAGCATTAATAGCGCTTCGGGACATCATGGTACTCACAGAATCGGGCATCGTTGAGAATATGGTGGAAGATAAGGCCCTCCGTGAAAGAGCCATCACAGAATGGGAAGATTCAGGAAGCGAGCCGATATCCATTCCATGGTTTGGTGATGTTTGGGAAACCTTCTGGTCTGCAGATCGCTTCGCGGGTCGATGGAATTTCATTAAACGTCGCGTGCTGGAATTCGAAAAAGCAGCCAGCGAACAAGTTAATTCCTCCATTCAAATCGCCCTCATGGGTTATGCCTGGATAGCCGCGGGGTTGGACGTGCTTTCCGGGGCTGGACTTGAAAACATGAAAAACGACGAAGAGCTTATAGCCTGGCTTCGAGACGGAGAGCCGCAAGCCCCACAGCGCTGGAAAACCATTTTGGCAAAGGCCGATCAACTGGATTGGGAGCCAGGACAAGCTCTTTTTAAACGCATTACCAATCTACGACCCCCCAGCCCAGGAGTATCAAGTAGCCGTATACAACGGGATGAAATCAACTCTTGGCTTGTTGGGCTGGGCTGTTTGCTGGCCCCAGAGATCGGACTTCCCGACGTCGTTTTCAACTGGATTATGCCTCGGAAGGAAAATCTTGCTTCTCCAGCTTCTCAAACTTACCAAAATATCGAAATGCTATTTGCCCCTCACCATCGAAAGATAGCGCAAACCCGAGCCAAACGAATGGAGCATCAGTTGTTAAGACCATTGGCATTAGCAATGGTGAATCCCCACCTTGGTGAACACATTGCCCAACATCTCACAGAAACAGCGTCAAAGGACGGGTTCACACCACTATCCTCCCATCCTTTTGTTACGATAAAAGAATGGAAGGTGGCCACCGCGCGAGTAGCGGAAGAACTACGAAAACATTGTGAGATATTGAAGTGCCATCCTATCAATAAATCGGCAGTGCATATCCTTAGACCTGATATCAGGACCATTCTCAATGTCCTTCATGGCCTCCCCTTGCGAGAAGATTGGCTGACCCTTGAAGAAGCCGTGCTTTACCATGCCCTCCGCTCCGTATCAGACCCAGAGCTGTCCGGCTCTTCGCCATCGGGCGAGTCACCAGCCCTCCTTCCCGCGTCTCAACACACTGAGAATCCGCCTGGACTCTCCCCAGATTCATCGTACCCTGCACCCGAAACCGCGCGCGCCCCCTATTCACCAAATCCTGCGCCTGCGGTCCAAAAACCTCCAGACCCATTCTTTCCGTGAAACCCAACGCATCCCCAGTCCGCCAAATCCCCTCATGCGAACAAAATGAGCAACCATCGCTTTGCCCCTATTCCTATAGAGCATCTGGCCGCCGAGCTATGCGCAGCCCCCATTGGCTCGGCCATCGCATTTCAGACAGCATGCACCGAGCTATATCCCGATCCCCGTAGAGCTTCCGGCGCGGGTGCCCACTTATGGCAAACTCTTGAACCCCGTTTTTCCTCTTCTTTTCCATCAATCTCAATCGATCATCTGCTAGCCCTTCGCGATGATATCTGGTTTGGACCGCCAAACCGCGCACGCACGGTTTCTATGCTCAGTTTTCTAAAGCGAATTGCGCAAGAGCAATTGCTGTGCCAGGGGTCCGTAGCTTTTCCGCGCGTCCCGCGATGGTTTTTAGATGCGCGAAGCCTGGGCAGTGTGGAACGCGACGATGTTGCGCGCCGGAATTTTCGATGGTTGTCGTTTGCACTTCCCTCGGATTTGCTGATGGCAGCGGCCGACTCAACCGCCTATGGCCCTGCGCGTATAGGGCTTATGTCCCCGCTTCTCGAGAGAAGGCTTGCTGATAGGCCTTTCGTCGAAACCCATCTCCACTATAACGCGGCCATTCCCTTTGATCTCTTGTGGGTAGCGATGCTAAGACGGCTTGCCGATACGAATTTCCATCCCAGCCAACTCATTTCTCCAGGTGCGGAACTCAACGAAGGCGCTCGTCTTGCGTATGTGCTGCTCGCAGCCGCACTCGCTCGCTATATCCTGGCCTATCACCTAGTAAATGCACAAGGACCGCTGCTTCTGACTCCATCAACACTTCAGCAAATATCGGGAAACAATGTATCGAATAGCTTCGCAGAGCTGCGGATGGCTTTAATCGCTTTTGGCCAAGGAAACGCTCTAGAGCAGATCAGCTATGAAAGCCTAAGCGAAATCTATGCTTCCCTCACCAACATACGAAACCGGACCATTGGTGAAGAGTGGGCGGCACGATTTCAAGGCGATGCACTCTGTGAGTTTTTCCCGCACCCAAATGAAAACTCACCCTCACCAGAAATTCAGTTCTTACGAGCGGCTTTTCGGCGACTTGAGGCTTCCGACTCCCCCAGAACGACCCCCGACTGGTTCCCGATCCTCTTCTGGCAAGTCGTCAGAACCCGCTGCATTTTTTATCGCTATATCGTTCAGCGCCCCATGACAGCCGGGCTCACATGGTTTGTACGTCACTATCGGCGTTTTGGCCCCGCAGCAGACGCCATTCCTGTTCGCACGCGTGTGGAAGCAGCATTGATCACATCGGGACGAAGCCGCGGACTACAAGCTATCGAGCTTCGGCGAGGACCTCCCAAAAATTTAAATGAAGGACTGCTGATGAATAAGCTTTTGTGGGAGGTCCGCAACGATCTTCTGCAAAATAACGAACCAATCGAAATAGGTGCGATCCTGCACTTCGCCCGCGATCGCGGGGGCGGCATGTACTCAGGGGATTCACACGCTCATGGCTTGCGAAGCCACGCAGACCCGCACTTCGGACGTTTCCGCTATGCAATACATTACCTTTCCCACCGGCAGAGCGCACTTGCTATTGCCCGCACATTAATATCTTATCCCGCTTCATTATTCGCACTTAGAGGCGTGGATGTTTGTACCGACGAACTGGGTGTGCCTATTTGGGTTATGGCACCCCTTGTCCGGTACGTGCGGGCCGTGGCCGCGTTTGTAGCTTCCCGCACCGAATCCTATACGGGGAAACCAATACAGCGCTTTGGCGCAACAGCCCATGCGGGAGAGGATTTCGTACACTTACTCGGAGGGCTGAGGCGTATCCACGAAGCTATTACTCATTTTAGGCTCCAGCGCGGCGACAGGCTGGGACATGCTCTCGCTTTGGGCACTGATCCCGAGGCATGGGCAGAAAACACAGGTCCGGTAACCTTAACTTTAGAAGAGCGCCTCTTCGATCTCGCATGGGAATGGGATTCCTACGGACGCTGGAGTGGCAGCGTGCCTGGTGATCGAATACGTTATCTTAACGGAACAATGAGCAGTATCGCTGATTGTATTTTCAATTTTGGCTCATCGAACTCACACGCTATCAGCCCGCCCGAGATTTGTGAGTTTATCCGGCTCCTGCACAACGAATGGGCGCTCCAAATCGCAGGCTTTCCCACCCGACTTCCATATGTGCCAAGCAGCGCGACAATGGCTCAGCAGATGCTAATCAGGTATCTAACAGATGAAGACCTATTTTTGCGGAGCCAAGCAAAAACCGTTGTTGAACCCCAGCACGATCGAAAATCGCTACGCTTTCTTCATGATCAACTGCGCAATGAGATCGCTTCCCTGGGCATTGTCGTGGAAGTCAATCCATCCTCCAATATGCTTATCGGCCATCTTCCTGATCTAGACAGCCATCCAATGTGGAGATTGCGCCCGCCGCGTCATATTGAGAAAGTCACGCCGGTAACTGTATGTATTGGATCAGATGATCCGATTGTATTTGCAACAACGTTACCCGATGAGTATCAACTGGTAGCCGATACCTTGACTCGAGGTGGTCTCTCCGATGATGAAGCCCGCAAATGGGTAGAAGGGGCGCGGCGAGCTGGTGTTGATGCCAGGTTCACGATCCCATTAACCGATTGGCCCGGTCATTGGTGTGATATCCCTCAAACCGGCGATCCACCCGAACACATTGTACCCTCAATGCCATAGGATGAGTCTCCTCTTTGAAAGAAAAAATTCAAGGGGTATGCTTGGAGAAATCATTAATGCCCTTTTACACCCATCCTATTCCTTCCTCAAAAACTCCACCTTCCCCGTTCTCACATCGTATAACGCCCCCACAATCCCCACCTTCCCCTCTTCCACCAGCTTCTTCACAGGCCCGCTCTTGGTGAGAATCACATCAATCGTGTGAAGCACATTGCGCTTTGCCAAATCGTTCACCGCTTCCTTCTCGGCTTCTTCACCCTCCGTGTGCCCATGCTTCGCAGGATCAATCGATAATTGAATCTCATCGACAATCGAATCCAAGTGATCGCAGCCCGTCGCTTCAGCAGGGCGCTTCTTCTCTTGATAAAGCTTTAATGCAGCTCCCACCGCTCCACACGATGTATGCCCCATCACCACCACCAGTCTGCTTCCCGCAACCTGGCATGCATATTCAATGCTGCCAAGCACCTTTTCACGAGCTATGTTGCCCGCTATCCGGATACTAAAAATATCCCCAACACCGGTATCAAAAATATATTCGGCTGGACTGCGCGAATCCATACAGCTTACAACCGCCGCCATAGGAAATTGCCCAGGCGCCGTCCCCTCCACTTGCCTAACCAAATCCCTTGTCAGACGCTTCCCCGTGATAAATCGCTCGTTACCAGTCCGGAGGATTTTTAATACGGCCTGGGGGGTGAGCGCGGACTGCACTTCCTGCGTTGCGTAGTCCATATATTGAATCTGATCGTCGATCTGATATTTATCCTTCAAACCTACAATGCTCAACTGAACCTTGCGCGCCGGAGCCATCTCGTCCCGGTATTCTTCGATGAGATCGAGGATATCGGGATCGATATAGTCTGTGGCGCGCGCATCAATGAGCACATGAGCGCCCGAAGGCACAGCATCCAGCGCGTTGGTAAGCGCCGCGCGGTTTAGAAAGCTAACTTGATTCGCCAGCTCGATGCGCAATACGTCGCCGCCCACATGGTGCTCCATGATCCGGTGCATCGGCCGCTTAAAGTTGCTGCGCAAGATAAACAAAAGACTGACCGCAAAGCCGACGAAGATACCTACCAGAAGATCTGTCAATAGAATCGCGCCCACTGTGATCACAAAAGGCAAGAACTGATTCATGCCTTCCGACCACATCTGCTTGAATAGCTTCGGACTCGCCAGCTTGAATCCCGTCGCCAAGAGAATCGCCGCAAGCGCAGACAGGGGAATCAAATTGAGTATATGCGGGAGCAAGAGCACGCAGGCCATCAGCAAAACACCATGAAAAATTGCCGATAGCTTGGTTTTACCGCCTGCGTTGATGTTCACCGAGCTTCGGACAATCACGCTCGTCATCGGAAGACCGCCCAAAAACCCAGCAATCACATTGCCAATACCTTGAGCAATCAGCTCCCGGTTTGGCGGAGAAGGCCGCTTTTCAGGATCGAGCTTGTCAACCGCTTCAAGGTTTAGCAGGGTTTCAAGCGAGGCCACAATGGCCACCGTAATCGCCGCTTTAAATACCAGCGGGTTGTTCAGTTGAGAAAACGCCGGAAATGCAAGCAGTTTCGCTACACCCGACAGCCCCTCCGCAACGGGTACTTGAACAAGATGGGAGCTTTCAATTTCAAAACCAGCCCCAATACGGCGCAAACCAAGACTAGCCAATACCCCCAGCACAACAACCACCAAGGGCGCGGGAATGACGGACTTTTTCAGCTTGCTCTTCTCCCAAACCATCAGCAAAGCAAACGATGCAATGCCAATCAGGGCGGCACCCGGATGAATTTTTAAAACGCTCTTCACCAGCTCGGAAAAGGTGTTTTCCTGATCAGGCTGATTAAAGCTTTCATCGCCCAAGTAGTCTGGATCATGCCCCAGAGCATGAGGAATCTGCTTGAGAATAAGAATAAGCCCGATGGCTGCCAGCAAGCCTTTGATAACGCTCGATGGGAAGAAGGCGGCCACAGAGCCGGCTTTAATCAAACCCAGAACGATTTGAATGACACCTGCCAGCAATACCGCCAAGAGAAAGGCATCAAAACCTTTGAGCACCCCAATTTGCGCGGCAACAATGGCCGTAAGACCCGCAGCAGGACCGCTTACGCTGGTATGGGAGCCGCTGAGCAATCCAACAATGATACCTCCAATAACACCGGCAAGAATCCCTGAGAATAGCGGTGCGTTTGAGGCCAGCGCAACGCCCAGACACAGAGGCAGCGCAACCAAAAACACAACCAGTCCAGCCGCTAAGTCTTTACCCAAGTTCGCCGGGCTAAAGCCTTTGGCTGTTACAACGGTATCCGTCATGGTTCGAACCTTTCGGTTTAATTTCGTTTCCTTACCCAACAAAGCTGCTTGTCAAGGACCGGGGGTCGTTTGAGCGGGCGGTAGGATAGGTCATCCATTAGGCAAAAGCAAGACCCAAAAGCGAATTTTTTAAGCCGGACGGCCAAACCCGCTGGATTTTTAGCCTTCGGCAAGCACAATAATCCGATCGCCCTCTTCAAAGCGAACCTTATCCGATTTTTTGGGATTCACCTTCACCCCATACGAAGCCGAGCTATCGCCCGAAAGCGCCTGCCTGCGATAGCCAATCGCTACTTCTCCACGCCTTCTGGCCGACTCCACAACCGTATAAAAAGTCAGCGCCTCATCCAATGCCACATAGTCCCCCGCGGGCTTTAAATACAGCTCAACCCCTTCAGGATCGAACAGATCCGCAAAGACCGCAGCCAGCTCTTTGTTTTCCGATATCTGCGAAAGCATCAGGCTGATCAGCTTGTCGCTCACAATAAAATCGTCCGCGCGCGTGACCTCGGCCAGCTTTTGGTTGCGGATATCGAGCATCTCGCTGACAATCGAAAAGGTCTTGCCCGTCTTCGCCGCGATATCCCGCAAATGCAGCAGCGTCACCAGCGTCCGCGCATCCGCGGCCTGTGTCTCCAGCGTATCCGAATAACTGAGCGTAATGATATGAGGATAGGATGCCTCGCCCGTTATTTTATCCAGCACGCGCCGGTCTGTCGTGTCTCCAAGGACAAATTGAATACGGATATTGGATAGTTCTGGGCATTCATCGGCTATCACCTGCTTCACGCCTTCGTCGCTCGCCACCACGCTCACAACGGAACCGGAACTCACATATTTATCGAGCTCGAGGATCATCGCCACACCCCGGTGATTCCATCCTAAAATCAATGTGTTCTCCGCCTCGCGCTTGGCCGTCTTCTTGGTCCGGATGGCCTTTTCGCTAATCTCGGCCTTCTTGCCCTTGGACATCGCAATGGCGCTGTCATCTGCGGCAATGACAATCACGCGATCGCCCTTTGCGATAACAGTATCCGGGGCCGGAGAAAGCGCTATCGTTCCATCTTTCTTGAGCAGGCCAATAGGCGAAGATTGTTCATAGGCAAATAAAGCATCTTTAAACGCCTTTCCTGCCAGCTCCGGCTCCTCCCGCATATAAATCTCGTCACCGCCAAAATCCAATAGCTCGTTATACACAACCGACAACCCCGACTGGCGGCAGGTTTGAACCGTAATCCTCGAGATTAAATCCCCAACCAATAAAAGCTGCGCCTCATCCTTGGCCACCAGCCGGGCCACCTCCATATTCGCCCGGTCGCGGATCTCCGCCACAATATGATAAGGCTTTTCAGGCCGCTCTGGACTGTGCACCAGCGCCAGCAAAGTCTTAATCACATGCGAATCCGGATCGTCATTTTCAGGCGAAAGCACGATAATCGAACGGGCCGCGCCAGGGTTGACAATCGCCAAGTCGCCAAGATCGATCGGGCTTCCTGTGCGGCATACAATGCGCGTCCGCCTGCTATCGCCAATCTTTGAGCGAATCTCATCCTCCATATCCACTTTGTCTTTTTCAGCAAGAATCACAATCGCCGCGCCGGACCGGCTTTCATTCGCGAGAATAAGCTCTTCCAGGATGGAGAATATCTGAGCCGACCAGCCCAATATCAGCGTATGGCCCTCTTCCACCACAAAAGAGCGCCCCTTGCGCAGATCCGATAGCTTGTTTTCTATGCCGCTGGTCAATAAACCTATCAAAATACTCACAATAAAAATCCCGCCCAGCGTCACGCCGAACATCATCGCAAGATAAGACCGCTCGCCGGTGTCCCCGGCCACTGTGCCCGCATCCAGCGCATGCATCAGCGTAGACCAGAGCAGGGATAAAAATCCTGGCTGCTCCCCTCCCTCGCCCGCAGGGGCAGCCCCGCTCAGCACGACAACGGCCGAAAAGAGAACAATCATCACCAGAGATACCAAGAACAGCCAACCGATGAGCGCGGCGGCTCCCTTGGACATGGTGTTATCGAAGCGATAGCGGAGTTTTTGGGCGAAGGTGATCTGTTTCATCGGGGGCGCGCCCCGCATAGCCCAGTTTTTTTTGGATGGCAAGAGCAAAAGATGCTGGCCAACACCTGCGCTCTTGACAGCCGCCGCGGCCTTCGATTAACAAGCCCGCCTATGTGGACCCCTGTTCTCCGTACCTCCGGCGTTCTCTTGTTGTGCATCGGCTGCACTCCGGCCCAAGAAGCGCGCCCTCCCCAACCCATACCTACCCAATCCCCTTCTCCTTCCCCGGTCCACGAAGCCGATCCCGAACTCCACCCCAAGGACGGAACTGCCCCGCGACCCTTCACCGCGAAGCAAATCCACGATGCCATGCCGATTGGCCATCGTATCCGCCTTCGCATTCAACAGGAAGGTAAACCTACCCTTATCGAGCAGTGGACCGTGACCGATGCCAATGACCAAACCTGCACCATTGCCTCCGAGATTCGAGCGCCCGACGGAAAGCTCATCGAAGATCAGGGCAAAGGAACATCCGCGTGGACCGAGCTCCGGGAACATGCTGCCTTTCCCGCAGAGTCCACCCAAGTACGGATGACCGAAGTGGAAGTGCCAGCCGGTAAATTCGTGGGGGTGCTCTATGAAGTGAAGCGAAAGAATAAACAGGGCGCCGAGCAGCTTGTGCGCTTTTATTTCGCGTCTGAGCTGCCCGGTCCGCCGGTGCTGATGATCACCCAGGAGGGGGGACGTGAGGTGGGGAGAATGGAATTGCTATGGAGAGGCGATAGCCACCTTATGCCCTAAGCCCTAGAGCGGGTCCTCCGGGCCAACGCAAGCGAAAGCCCCATCACAATCAACCCCGCCAGGTGCCCATCCTTCGAATCATCGGCACCCACCGCCCGGCATCCACAGCCTCCATCGCTGTCAGGATTGCCGCCCGAGCTGGCCGACCCCGAAGATGCAGATCCCGAGCTGGATGTGCTCGAACCTGAACCATCGGGCTTGCATACGCCCTCTTGACATGTTCCGCCCGGACACGCCGTCCCGTTGGCCTTGGGTGGAGGCATCACACATCCCCCCGTCGCCGGATCGCAAGCGCCATCGTTCTGACATGGATCTTTGGCCGTACAATCCATGGCAACCCCCGGCATGCATTGCCCCGCCTGACAAGAATCCACTTGAGAACAAGCGTTTCCATCGTTGCATAGCGTTCCGTCGGCCTGCACAATGTCCGCCGGACAATCCGCCGCCGCACCCGTGCAATTCTCTCCCACATCGCATGCCCCAGCCGCTGCCCTGCATGGCGTCCCCGCCGCAACAAAACCATCCGAAGGACATGTCACCGTGCTGCCATTGCACGACTCCTCAGCATCGCATAGCCCCGCCGCCGCCCTGCATGGCGTCCCCGCCGCCGCAACAGCATCCGCAGGACATGCCGAATTCATCCCCGAACACGTCTCCGCCACGTCGCAGAGATCCGCAGCAGCCCGGCATTCTGTTCCCATCGCCGCAAAGGCATCCGCCGGACATCCAGCCGCCATCCCATCGCAGGTCTCGGCTACATCGCAGGGCCCCACCGCAGCCCGGCACGATGACCCCGCCGGTACAAAAGCATCCATCGGACAGGCCGCGCCCATTCCCGTACAGCTTTCAGCCAAATCACAAGGCCCTGCCGATGCCCTGCACTGCGTTCCGCCCACCACAAAGGCATCCGCAGGACATAGAGGATTAAAGCCATTGCAGCTCTCCTGCACATCGCAAGGCCCTGCCGAAGGCCGGCACGCCACGCCCGCCCCCAATACACCATCCGCAGGACAATTCGGCCCAGCTCCCGAACATGCCTCGGGAGCATCACAGGTATCCACCGCCGGCCTGCACAAAGTCCCAGCCGCCGAAAACCCATCCGCAGGACATGCCGCACTCGCCCCATTGCACGCCTCGGGCGCATCGCAGGTCCCCGACGCCGGCCTGCATACCGTCCCCGCGGGCGATAGCGTATTGGCCGGACATGCCATATTCGCCCCATCGCACACTTCAGCCGGATCGCATCCGCCCGTCGATGCCCGGCATGCCGTCCCCGCAGGCGCCAATACACAGGTGCCCAGCGTCGCAGGCGCATTGCACATCATGCAATCCCCTGCCCCGCCACAGGCCATATTGCAGCATACCCCATCCGCGCATACCCCGCTCTGACAGTCCGCCGCCAATGTACACCCATCTCCAAGCGAACCATTGCTATACAACTCCGCCGTCGCCGTCGCTCCACTGCCGCCGGCCCGCCCCCCAACCACCAGCACCTTGCCATTGCCCAACAGCACCGAACCATGCAAATCGCGCGCAGTCGTCATCGAAGGCGCCGCCGCCCAGGTATTTGTCGCCGGATTGTATAAGGTCGCCGTATTTACCTGCGTCGTACCATCAGGCGTTCCACCCGTCACCAGCACCGAACCGCTCCCAAGCAGCGCGGCAGCATGATAATAGCGCGCCGAGCCCATCGACCCCGCCGCAGACCACGTATTCGTCGCCGGATTGTATTGCTCCGCGCTCGCAAGCGCCGCCGCCCCCAGCCCGCCCGCCGCCAAAACCCGCCCGCTCTGAAGCAGCGTCAAGGTATGCCCTTCCCTCGCCGTCGCCAGGTTTCCAGCAGAAGACCACATCCCCGTCGCCGGATCATACAGCTCCGCGCTCGTCAGGGTCGTCGGAAAGAGGAAGCCTCCATTGCCGCCCGCAACCAGCACTTTTCCATTTTGAAGGGTGACACCCGCCGCCCAATAACGGCTCTCGGCCAAGGAACCCGTCGCCGACCATGTATTCGTCGCAGGATCGTAGATCTCCGCGCTCACCGTCGCCTCAGGCGTATTGTCCTGCCCACCCGCAATCAACACCTTGCCATTGGCAAGCAGCGCCGCATGATGCACCGTCCTCGCCGTCACCATCGACGCCGCCGCCGACCATGTATTCGTCGCCGGATTGTAAATCGACGACGAGGCCAGCGCCGCCGAACCATTGTAACCACCCGCCACGAACACCCGCCCATCCGCCAAGAGCGTCGCCGACTGTCCAGCCCTCGCTCCTGCAATCGACCCCGCCGAGCTCCACGTATTCGTCGCCGGATCATACAACTCCGCGCTGTTCACCCATGTCGTCCCGTTATGCCCCGCAACGACCAGCACCTTCCCGTTCTGCAACACCACCGGCGTCGGAAACTGCCGGGCCACCGCCATCGATGCCGCAGGCGACCACAACGGATCGATCAGCAGCTCCTCCGCATCGGCATCCACATACAAAAACAGCCGATCGCCCTCCGCCTCAAACGACACGCTCACCGGCCTGCCCGTCAGCGCATACGCCGAAGGCGCCGTCACCCAAAAACGCGCCGCACCCGCTGCATCCAAGACCGCCGCCCGCGTCTTGTCCGGCGTCACCTTCAACTGCCCGCCCTCGATATCCCACGCCGCCACAGGCTCGTCACTGCGCACATACTCCGCCGACAAATGAAGCCATTCCTCAATGCCCGCCGAAGTCGCCGTCCAGTAAGCCGTGCCACCCGCGCGCCGGTACGCAAGCGCCTGCTCCGCCACGCTCACATCGCCTTCCGCGTCTACCTCGCGCACGCGGATTTCAAAACCACCCGCCAAATGAAGGCGTATCGCTTCATGCGCACGCGCCGGAACAAAGACATCCATTCCGCTCCACGAGCCCACCGCCGCCTCCGCATCATGGGATTCAGCAGGCTTTAAAGCGCCCGAACGAAACCAAAAACCCCCTTCGGACAGCGTCTCAAAATGAACATCAGGCGCAAGCACCAGCTCCGCCTGCTCGGGAAAAGCCTGTCTTAGCGCGCTTGAAAAATGCACGCCGCCCGCCTGCGCCGAGGCCGGTCTTACATCACCAAAAACACCTTCCCCAACATCGCTCCCGCCCTTCTGTTCATCGCCAAGAACAAGAGGCTCCCCGCTGCATCCAGGCGCCGCCGCCGACAGCATCAGCGCCGACAGCGCAAGCAGTGTTGTGGTCAAAACAATTCGTGTGGAGATCGATCGAAAACCTGTGTTCGCCATGCGCCGCTCATGCCTGCATCATCGGCGCACGTCAATCTGAAAGTGAAGAAGCTACAGCACAAGCGAAGGGCAGCTATACCCGCCTCTTGTTTCCCTTCGATCGCCGCCTGGAAACCATGGCCCCCAATAGCGAAACGGTCCACAGCGCAAGAGCCCCCTTCCCGCTTGGCTCCGAACCCGCAACCCGGCACCCGCATCCCCCATCGCTCTCCGGATCGCCTATCGCTCCACCTGTTCCTGTTCCCGATCCCGATCCCGAACTGCTCGACCCCGATCCCCCTCCACCCGCACCCATTCCTCCAGGGATACACGCCCCCTCTTGACATGCGCCCCCAGGACATGCCGTCCCATTGGCCTTGGGAGGCGCCGCCACACATGCCCCGGTCGCCGGATCACAAGCTCCATCGTTTTGACAAGGATCTTTGGCCGTACAATCCACGCCCACCCCAGGCACACACTGCCCTGCCTGACAAGAATCCACCTGCGAACAAGCGTTTCCATCGTTGCACAGCGTTCCATCGGCCTGCATGATATCCGAGGGACAATCCGCCGCCGCCCCCGTGCAATTTTCGGGCATATCACAGCTTCCCATCGCCGCCCTGCACAGCGTCCCCGCCGCCGCCAAAGCATCCGCGGGACACGCCGAATTCATCCCCGTACACGTCTCGGCCGCATCGCACACATCCACCGCGGCCCTGCATTCCGTCCCAGCCGCCGCATAACCATCCGCCGGACATCCAGCCGCCATCCCATCACAGCTTTCAGCCACATCGCACGGCCCCGCCGACGCCCTGCACGATGTCCCCGCAGGCACCACCAGATCCATCGGACAGGCCGCGCCCATCCCGCTACAGCTCTCCGGCAAATCGCAAGGCCCCGCCGATGCCCTGCATGGAGTCCCCGCCCCAACAAAGGCATCCATCGGACAATTGGGACTCGCCCCCGTACACGCTTCACCTACATCACACGCCCCCGCCGATGGCCTGCATGCCACACCCGCCCCCAAAAACGCATCCACCGGACAGTTCCCGCTCACCCCATTACAGGCTTCGGGCGCATCACAGGTATCCACCGCCACCCGGCATACCGTACCCGCCGCCATCATTCCATTGGCCGGACATAAAGCGCTCGCCCCCGTACACGTCTCCGCCACATCACAGGTACCCACCGCCGCCCTGCATACCGTTCCCACAGGCGAAAGCATATCCGCCGGACATGCCATATTCGACCCATCGCACATCTCCACCGCATCACAAGCCCCGGCCGCCGCCCTACAAGCCGTCCCCGCGGGAGCCAGCACACACGAGCCCATCGTCGCGGGAGCATTGCACATCATACAATCCCCTGCCCCGCCACAGGCCATATTGCAACACACACCATCCGAACAAATCCCGCTCTGACAATCAACGGCCAGCGCACACGCATCCCCCAGCGCCCCATTGCTAAAACGCTCCGCCGTCGCCGTCCTTGTCCCATCGTTCACCTGCCCGCCCATCACCAGCACATTCCCATTGGAAAGCAGCACCGCCCCATGCAAATTCCTCTCTTTGTTCATCGGAGGAGCCGCCGCCCAGGTATTCGCCGCCGATGAATACACCTCCGCCAAAGGCAGCACCGAATTCCCCGTGCTCATTCCTCCCGCCACCAACACATCCCCATTCGGTAGCAGCGTCGCCGTATGATTGCTCCTCGCGGATACCATCGCAGCCCCAGCCGACCAGGTATTGGCCGCCGGATCATAGATATCGGTCGCCGACATGTACGCCGCCCCCAAATTGGTATACCCACCCGTTGCCAGCACCTTCCCCGAAGTCAACAGCGTCAGCGTCATCTGTTGACGCCCTCCATTGACCGGCTGCCCCGCCGCGGCCCAGGTATTCGTCGCCGGATCGTAAAGCTCGGCATTTTGAGCATCGAAAATGATGGGGAAAGGATTAAACAAATATCCCCCGCCCGCCACCAGCACCTTTCCATTGGCCAGCCGCACCGCCGAGGCAAAATACCTCGCCTCCGCAAGCGAACCCGCGCCGCTCCATGTATTGGTGGCCGGATCGAAAATCTCCGCCGTCGCCCCCGCCTGCCCTATGGCATCCTGACCCGCCGCCACCAGCACCTTGCCATTGGAAAGCAGCGTCGCTGTATGATAATTGTGGCCATTGGTCATCGTAGGCCCGGCCGCCCAAGCATTGGTGGCCGGATTATAAATCGCCGTCGAACTCCACACAAAGTTCCCATCGAAACCGCCCGCCACCAAGACCCGCCCATCATTTAACACCGTAGCCGTATGCCCCGAACGGGCCGACGGCATCGAACCCGCCGAAGTCCACATATTCACGGCCGGATCGTAAAGCTCCGCCGAGCTGAGCCAGGTGGTACTATAACCCCCGGATACCAAGACCTTCCCATTCTGCAAAACCACCGGCGTGGGAAACTCCCTGCCCACCGACATAGGCGCCACCTGGGTCCATACCGGATCGATTAACAGCTCTTGATGCTCGGCCTCGACAAATAGCATCAAACGCTGACCATCGGCCTGAAACGACGCTTCGATACGCTCTTGTCCGGCTCCACCCGCGCCAAAGATACTCGGCGCCGTCACCCACAACCTCGCCACCCCCGCATCATCCAAAACGGCTGCCCGCCGACGATCGTCCATCACCAGCAAACGGCCTCCCTCAATTTCCCACACCGCCATTGGCGCATCCCGTCTCACAAACTCGGCCGACAGATGCAACCATTCTTCCACCCCCTCGGAGGTTGCGGTCCAGAACGCCGTACCGCCCGCCCTTCGATACGTTAGCGCCCCGCCTGTAAACACAGCCTGGGCCCCCGGCTCCAGCTCCAGCTCTTTCACATACACATCGAATCCATGATTGGCGCCCCCGACATGCAAACGAAGCGTTCCCCTCGCCTCCGCCGGCCAAAACGCATCGATCGCGGGCGAACGGGCACCCAGCGCCACCGCGTCCCCTGGCATAGGCGCGCCGGTCCGAAGCCAGAATCCACCTTCCTTTAGCGGTTGAAACCGAGCCTCTGGCCGCTCCAACACCAGCCTGGCTTCATCTGGAAAAGCGCGCCGCAGAGACAGAAGAGGCTGCGACACTTCCGACGCTTGTTCATCCTGCCCATTACCTGAAGTGGGCGCGGGATCGTTGGGATCGTTTTTAGAAGCCTCTTGACCACACCCCTGAACCGAAGCAGCGATCAAGGCAGAGAGAGCGAGAGCGGAGAGAACAAGCGTGGACGACTGAAGATTTCGGAGCGGCATAAACGGCCTATGCCTGGTATTTTTTGAGGCGTCAATAAAAAAACCTTGCCATCTCCCCAGCCATCGGCGAAATTCGGCATCCAACCAACAGCACGGAGGAATTCAAACATGTCGGCATACCTGGCACAGCTCATCAACCTCTATATTTTCCCGACGGGGCGCCGTCTTTTTGCACATAGCCAAAGCAAGTCCTTGGCGGCGGCGGCGGGCCATACGGCGCTGGAAGCTCATTGCACGGCTGCTCTTGCGCACGATCAGCAAACGCAAAGCCTAGAAGCGCAGTGGTCGGGCAACAAAGGGCCCCGGCGTTATGCACCCGAAGCGAAAAAGACGGATGTGCTTATCGACATATGCTTGGGCGCGCTCGACGACGCGCTTGATGCCGAGATACGGGATGCGACACCGGGCGATATGCTTGGGCAAGCGGCGGTCCAATTGAGGCACGAACTCTTTCCGCAGGGGGTGGGAGCGGTCACAGGCGCGGTCTATGTAAATGAACTGGCGGAGGCCGAGCGCATTGTGGGCCTTTTACAATCGGCGAAATGGTCCCCGACGGTCAAGGATTTGGGCTTAAGCCGGCGAGTGGACAAGCTGGTGGGACTCACGCAACAATACCGGAGCGCGCTTGGACTAACGGTCAAACCGGTCACCTATGAGCAAGTGAAAGAAGCGCGGGACAAGGGGCAAGAGCTACTGTTGCAGACGGCGGCGATGATAATGGGGCTACACCCCTCGGACAGCGGGGCGGATATAGCGGGGCGGACGAGTTTGATGGGTCCGATTTTGGCGCAGAACGAGGCGATAGGGTTGTATTTGAGGGCGAGGCGTGCGGTGCCGGAAGTGAATCCGGAGACGGGAGAGGCGGTGCCGGAGGGAGAGGGGGGATGAGGGGGATATTTCAAGCCCGAGGGCACCTTTGATCTCGAAGGACAAGGGCCGCATCTGGGTTCAGGCCATCCTCGGCGGGGATTGAACCGCAACGCATTGGGGGTCGGGCCTAACGCCGAGGGATTCGGGTAGCGCCTCGGGAGGGGGGAGGCCACCCGAGGGGGGGTTCGATGTGGGGAATGGCGGGCCAAGACCCACCCTCGCTGGGGGTCGAAGGGGAACGCGGCAGGGGGCACCCCACTTTAGGCGGCGTTTGGGTCCCGGCGCGGGAGGGGTGAAGGCAGAAGAGGCGGCGATCGCTTCGCACTTCGGCTGCCCGATGGGCATAGACACCCCGAAACAAAAGAGTTGACATCTCATCGAATCCACGCCACAAGCCCGTTTATGCCGCGCACATTTAATATCGCAGGACCGAACAAACCCGAGCGCCACTACACCTTACCGGTGCTGGCCAGGCTTCCCGGGCTTCGAAAGCTCATCGACGACCAGCTTTATTTCGTGATTCACGCGCCCCGCCAAACGGGCAAGACGACGCTGATTCGAACCCTGGCTGAAGAGCTCACCAAAGAAGGGCACTATGTGGCCGTTGTCGTTTCCATGGAGACCGGCGCGGGGTATTTGCACGATCCAGGCGCCGCCGAACTGGCCATGCTTGAAAACTGGCGCCGAAGCATATGGTTACGCCTTCCGCCCGAGCTTCAACCTCCACCTTTTACCAAGGTAGCCCCTGGAGCGGGTATTCGGATGGCCTTGTCGGAATGGGCCATCGCATCGCCTCGGCCTTTGGTGGTGTTTATCGACGAAATCGATGCCTTGGAAGGTCCGCTGTTGATTTCGGTGCTGAGGCAGATTCGAGAAGGCTATGCGGATAGGCCCAAGGGTTTTCCTTGGTCGTTGGCCTTGATTGGGATGCGCAATGTGCGAGATTACAAGA
>CAZICM010000013.1:105299-193850 GCA_964537685.1 uncultured Polyangiaceae bacterium | reverse complement strand
GGCGCGAAAGATCGCATGCAAGGGCGGGGCATTTGGACGCTTACTTGGGAGGTGGCGGAGGAGGTGCGATAACCCTTAAATCCAAGCCTCCTGGATAGTGATAGCTGGTATAGGCTCCATATCCGAAGACTTGAATTCCCACGGGCATATCGGCTTCCAAGAGATGAGCGCCTTTGTTGCCCTGCTTTAACTTCACCCTTGAAATCCCGTAGTTATTGCTAATCGGCGTCACTTGTGCCGACAGCGCCGCTCCATCCAAAAGAATGGCTGCTCCCACCGGCTGAATTATATCGACAAAACTAAAATCATAATCGTCGGGCGCGAGAAAGATATAGCGTTTTCTGTATTGCTCCACGGCCGTGGCCAAGGTCTGAGCCGGGTCTCCGCGCTGGTCTGGAGGCGAAGCCGCCGGATCGACCAATTCAGCACCCAGCATAAATGAAGCCACGGCAAACTCATGATCCCCCGAAATCTCGAAATCGCCTGTCACCTGACCCAAATCCACCACTTGCCCCGCGTTAATCGTTGAAGGCGCATTCAATGGTTTTTTACCGGCATACGTTAGAAATGTATTATCCACATTGCCATACAGGCGCACCAAATGACCGACGGCCGTGGCATTGGGGCCCGTCGGAGGACTCACGAAATAATGCCGGCCCAGGGTTTCCGCGGGAAAGACCGATTCTTCAATATGATCCCGATCCTGCGTTCCAAGCGGCGCCTGCACGCTTTGAATCCCCGCGATCACCTGAACAGGCGCCGTTGCCGAAACCTGCGACCCGCCCAAATCGGCCGAAGGCGCCCCCACAATTTCAGCCACCCCGCCCGCGTTAAGCTTAAAGCTAAAAATCCCGCCCGCACCTGTCGCCGGAATACCATTTCCGGCCAATACAGCCCCCGTTTGAGAAACCTTCACCGTTACCGTCGTATTGTCTTCCGTGGCGGTAACGGCAAAATATCCTCCCATATTGGCCGAATCCCACCCCTTCTGCGCCGTAATCCGGTAATTGCCCGTCAGCGTTGTCGCCGGCAAGAGCAGCGAAGCATCGTTTGAATACGAAAAACACGATAGCGAACACATATTCGAAGGACACGAACTCCAATTCTTTCCAGGAGGTCCGCCCACACTCTTGTATTCCAATGCATTGAATTGATACACCGCTACAGGCGAAGACGACGTTAAATGATACGCTCCTTCTTCCAATACAACCGAATTGGACAACGGCACCAGCGAACGGCACGAATCCGCGTCCGGCCCCTTTAATTCAGGCACCCAAGGCAAAAAGATCTTCTCCAGCGAATTGGGCTGCACCTGAATCGTCGCCAATTGCAGCGCACCCCGCTTCACCACCACATCGGCCGCCATATCCCCCGCATTGGCCACCACCACCGTAAAATCAAATACCGACCATACATCATTGGCCACCACGGTTGGATAAAATTCACATCCGATATACGACTTCGCCGAAGCCGCGCCTTCACAGGTATTGGGATCTCCACCCATCCCACCCGCGCCGCCCGTGCCTGGACTAAACCCACCCAAACCCGTCCCCGAACTACTCGAAACCGAACCCGAACTGCTCGAGCTGCCGCCTCCAGCCCCCCCGCGATTGGTCTTTTCAGGCTCCGCCGAACAGCCATAAACACCGGCCGCGCCCACCCATCCCATCACCAAAAGCCCAACGATACCCTGCTTTCCCATTGCCATTCGGACATCATGATTCATTCATTGCCAGAAGTACATCGCGGCCCGCCCACAATACCCACTGGAAATCACAGCCCAGCCGATCTACAGCGCGCCCCACACCATGCATTCGGTCAGGCTCCGCGGCGCCCGCACCCACAACCTCAAACACATCAACGCCGACCTAGCTCCAGGCACGCTTATCGCCATCACAGGCGTCTCCGGCGCGGGCAAATCGTCCCTCGCGCTCGATACCCTCTATGCCGAAGGCCAGCGCCGCTTCGTCGAAAGCTTTAGCCCCTACGCCCGCCAATTCCTCGAACGCCTCGAACGCCCGCCCACCGACAGCCTCGATCCCATCGCCGCCGCCGTCGCCGTCGATCGCCGCGCCCCCATCAAAAGCTCGCGCTCCACCGTCGCCACCATGGCCGACGTAGAAAGCTATATCAGCGCCTTATTTGCCCGCGAAGCCTTGCCCGTTTGCCCCGGCTGCAAAAAAACCGCTGTCTATTCCGATGCCGAAAGAGCCGCCGAACGCGCCACATCCGAACACGAAGGCAAACAAGCCATCATCACCTACAGCGTCCGCGTCCCTGGAACCGAAGCCTATTTAGAATTGCGCGACCAGCTTCTATCCGCCGGCTACCGAAAACTCTTTGCCAAAAACAAAGTGTGGGACATCGACGAAATCGCCCCCAGCGACGCCATTTCCCCCCAAGGCACGGCCGAAATCGTCATCGATCGCATACGCATCGGCCCAAGCGAAAAGCGCCGCCTCGGCGCCGCGCTGGAACAAGCCTTTTCCCGCGCTCCCCAAGGAATCGCCGGCATTATTTTTCCCGACGGCGCCAAACACACCCGCATCCGCATGGCCCAAGGCTTTATTTGCCCCGATTGCGCCAGCACCTTCGACCCTCCCAGACCCGGCTTATTTTCGTATCAGTCGCCCATCGGCGCATGCCCTGCATGCCGGGGATTCGGACGCACGATCGGAATTGATTACAACAAAGTCATTCCTGATGAAAATAAATCCATTCAATCGGGCGCCATCCGGGCGTGGAGCGGCTCCTCCAGCGCCGACGAACGCAAACTGCTTTTAAAATTTTGCGAACGAAAAAATATCCCCACCGACGCGCCCTGGAGCTCGCTCAGCGAAGAACAAAAACGCGCCGTACTCGAAGGCGAAGGCTCATGGCGGGGCGGCCGGTATCCCGGCGTCAAAGCCTGGTTTGAATGGCTCGAAGGCCGCACCTACAAAATGCACGTCCGCGTGCTGTTATCGCGCTACCGCTCCTACGATCCCTGCGCCCGCTGCCAAGGCAAACGCCTCTCGCCCGCATCCCTGCTGTACCGCGTCCTTGGCCTCGATCTCGGCCAATGGCACGCCTTGGAAATCAAAGAAGCCAAAACCCTGCTCGAACAGCTCCGCACCCATACCGGCCAAGGCGAACTCGCCCGAACCGAACTCCTCGAACGGCTTCGCTATCTCGATCGCGTCGGCCTGGGCTACCTCACCTTCGATCGCCAAGCCCGCACCCTTTCAGGCGGAGAAGCGCAGCGTGTCGCCCTCACATCCGCCCTGGGAACTTCTCTCACCGGAGCAATGTTTGTATTGGATGAACCAACCGTTGGATTGCATCCCAGCGATATACCGCCTCTCGCCGAAGCGATGAGAGAACTATCTTCCCGCGGAAATCTAGTGCTTGTCATTGAACACGAACCTTCCATTATCCGCCAATGCGATCGGGTGATCGAGCTTGGCCCGGGCGCGGGAAACAAAGGCGGAAACATCGTATTCGACGGACCTCCCAGCGAATTGATTGGCCGAATCGATCTAGCCACGGGCCGCGCCCTCTCCGGCACTGCCAGCCTCGAGGACAATACCCGCGCATCCCTATCCGAAAACGATCCGGCCATCACCATCGCCGGCGCCCGCGAAAACAATTTAAGAGACATTACGGTAAAAATACCGCTCAATCGCATCGTCGCCATCACCGGCCCCAGCGGCTCGGGCAAAAGCACCTTGGCCGAAGATATTTTGTACAGAGCCATCGCCAAAGCCCGGGGCTACCAAGACATCGAAGCCCCCGGAAAATACCATCGAATTGAAGGAACATCCGGCATCCAAAGCGTCACCCTCGTCGATCAAACCCCGCTCGGCCGCACATCGCGAGGCAATCCCGCCACCTATACCGAAGCCTGGACCATCATCCGCACGCTCTTCGCCGAAGAACCCAAGTCCCGCGTGCTTGGATTTGGCCCCGGACATTTTTCTTTTAATGTCGGCCTCGGCCGCTGCGAAGCCTGCGCGGGCGAGGGCTACGAAACCATTGAAATGCAATTCCTCGCCGATGTTTCCATGACCTGCCCCGTCTGCCAGGGCCGGCGTTTCAATGAGGACGTATTGTCCGTCAAAATGGACGGATTGAACGTCGCCGATGTCCTTTCCCTTTCGATTGAAGACACATTACGCTTCTTTGATTATCAGCCCACCATCGAACGCCGCCTCCGCCCGCTTATCCAATTGGGTTTAGGCTATCTCTCCCTGGGCCAGCCCCTCTCCACGCTTTCGGGAGGCGAAGCCCAGCGCCTCAAACTCGCCCGCGCCCTCACCCAATCCGCCGCATCCAATCTCTTCATATTGGACGAACCTAGCGCCGGATTGCATTCCGATGAAGTATCCCTCTTAAACCAAGCCATGGAAAACCTCGTCCGCGCGGGCGCGAGCGTCATTGTCGTTGACCACGATCTGGACGTGATTTCCCATGCCGATTGGGTCATCGATTTAGGCCCCGGCGCTGGAAGGGAAGGGGGCTCGGTCGTCGCCGCGGGCACCCCTTCCAGCATCGCCGCACAAGACACCCGCACCGGACTCGCCCTCCGCGCCTATTACGCTCAAAAAGAACAAGCGCCCCGCCTCCGGCTCGTGCCCAAGAAAAAACCGCGAACAGCCGGACCAATCCAATCCGCGAATAAATCCAATCAAAATGAAAAAACATTCATTCATATTCAAAGCGCCCGCGAACACAACCTCCGCGACATCTCCGTAGACGTCCCCCACGGCGCGATGACCGTCATCACCGGACCCAGCGGATCGGGCAAAAGCACACTCGCCTTTGATGTCATTTTCGCCGAAGGCCAGCGGCGCTTTCTCGAAACCCTCACCCCCTACGCCCGCCAATTCCTGCCCACCCTTCCCAAACCCGATGTCGGCCGCGTCACCGGGGTACCCCCCTCGATCGCATTGGAACAGCGCACCGCCCGCTCCGGCGCCAATTCAACCGTCGCAACCGTCACCGAAATCGCCCATTATTTAAGGCTTTTATATGCCAAAGTCGGCAAGCCCCATTGCCCATCGTGCGACCTTCCCATCGAACCCAGGCGGCCCGAAGAAATCTATGAAATGCTCGCGGACAAAGAAGGCGAATACCTATTAACAGCGCCCGTTGTCTCGGCCCGCAAAGGCAATCACCTCGATGTCTTCACCCAAGCTGCCCAAAAGGGCATTGCCTTCGCGATCGCCGATGGAAAAAAAGTCAGCACCGATAAACCGCCCAAGCTCGATAAACGCCGCGAACATTCAATTGATTTAATCATATTGGAAGGAAATCTGGGCGAGTTGCATTACTATGATTTTGAACGAGCCCTCTCCCTGGGCAAAGGCACCCTAAAAATCCGCCCCATCCAAGAATCCAAACCAGACAGCGCCGAAGAACTCTTCTCCACCCAAAGAGCCTGCCCCCGCTGCGGAAAAGGCGTTCCCGAACTCGATCCCCGCTGGTTTTCCTTCAACACCAAACAAGGCCGCTGCGAAACCTGCGAAGGCACCGGCATCGAAGGCGGAAGCGAAGGCGAAAGCACCGAACTCCAGGCCGGCCCGCCCTGCCCAGCCTGCAAAGGAAGCCGTCTCGCGCCCATACCCCGCGGCGTCCGATTGCATGGCGAGCGCTATCACACCGTATGCGAACGCGATATCGGCGAAGCCATCCGCTGGGCCAAACAGCTCCAATTCACGGGCAAAGACGCCATCATCGCCGAGGCACCCTGCAAAGAACTCCTGCGGCGCCTTGAATTCGTGGGTGAAGTCGGCTTGTCCTACTTAAGCCTCAACCGCCCCGCGCTCACGCTTTCAGGCGGAGAAATGCAGCGCCTCCGGCTCGCCGCCCAATTGGGTTCCGGCTTAACAGGCGCCCTCTATGTGCTCGACGAGCCCACCGTTGGCCTTCACCCTCGAGATACCAAGAGATTGATTGGAAATTTAAAAAAATTGCTCAGCACAGGCAGCACCGTACTCATGGTCGAACACGATTCCGACACCATCCGCGCGGCCGATTTCCTCGTCGATCTCGGACCATCCGGCGGCAACCAAGGCGGCCGCTTGATCGCGAGCGGCCCTCCCTCCGCCGTGCTGTCTCACCACGAATCCAAAACGGCCATGGCCCTCGCCGACGAGCATAATATCGGCGGCCTTCGCAATCGCATCGAAATAAACACCCTATCGGACGGCGAATGGATCGAAGTTCAGGGAGCCCGCGAACACAATTTAAAAATTGAAACCCTCCGCCTGCCCACAGCCCGCATGAACGTAATCGCGGGCGTATCCGGCTCGGGAAAAAGCACCCTTGTGCGAAGCGTCCTCTATCCCGCCATCCGAAAACAACTGGGCCTAGAGACACCCGAACCCGGCGCGCACCAATCCCTTCAAATGCCAAAAAATACCAAACGAATTAGCCGCGCCCTCTCCGTCGATCAATCGCCCATAGGCCGCACACCCAGAAGCGTACCCGCCACATTCTTAGGTATTTGGGACGAAATCCGGAAACTCTTCGCCAAAACCCCCGACGCCCAAGTGCGCGGCTATAGCGCTGCCCGCTTTTCATTCAATACCGGCGCGGGCGGACGCTGCTCCCAATGCGAAGGACAAGGAGCCATATCTCATGAAATGTCATTCCTTCCCGACGTCACCACAACCTGCGAATCGTGCGAAGGCCGAAGATTCGAGCCTGCCACGCTCGATGTCCGCTATTTAGGCCATTCGATAGGCGATATACTCAATTTATCCGCCGAGGATGCCGCGGCGCTCTTTTCCGCGCATCCAAAAATCCGCGCGCCCCTTATCACCATGTGCGATTTAGGCGTGGGCTATTTGCGCATTGGCCAAGGCTCCCACACCCTTTCCGGAGGCGAAGCCCAAAGGCTAAAACTCGCCGCCGAATTGGGCACCCACGCCCGGGATAAAAACACCCTCTACGTATTGGATGAACCGACCACCGGATTGCATCTATCCGATGTAAAACGATTGATTGGCGTACTCGATCGCCTCGTCCAGCGGGGAGACACATTAATCATTATCGAGCACCATCCTACAGTGATTGCCGCATCCGACTACGTGATTGAATTGGGTCCTGAAGGCGGAGCTGGGGGCGGAAGAGTCATCGCCAATGGAACGCCCATAGATATCGCGGCAAAGCCCACGGCCACGGGCGAAGTACTACGGACGCTGCTTCATTACAAAACCAAATAAAACCAAATAAAAAGAACGCCCTTGGCGCCGGATGAGCTATTCTCGCCGGCTGCCATGCCCGACGACATCCGATTAAGCCCGCGCCCCTTTGGAAATACCGGTTTGCTCGCCGCCCCCCTGGGTTTAGGCGGCTCCTACGGCATCAGCGCCGAAGACACCGAATACGCCTTTCATGAACTGGGCATCAATTATTTCTTTGTCACACCCACCATGAAGGGCCTCGCCGAAGGCGTGCGCCGCCTCATCAAAGCCGGCCACCGCGATAAAATCATCATTGGCTCCGGCGCCAATTTACCCTTTGGCGCCACAGTGCCCCGCGCCTTCGCAAAATCCGCCAAATATTTTGGCGTCGAACAAATCGATATCTTTCACCTCTTCTGGGTTCAATCCCATTGGTATGTCGAGGGAAACACCTGGAAGGCCATGGCCAAACTCAAAGAAGAAGGCAAAATCAAGGGTCTGGCCATTTCCTGCCACGATCGCGTCATGGCCCGCGCGCTCACCGACGAACTCCATCTCGATGCGCTGATGATCCGCTACAACGCGGCCCACCGGGGCGCCGAAAAAGAAATCTTTGCGGGCTTGTCTCAAAATTTATCGGATAGCCCAGCCATTGTATCGTATACAGCCACCCGCTGGGGCCGCCTTCTAAAACCCGTCAAAGAATTTAAAGCCATGAGCGCGCCCGAATGCTATCGATTTGCGCTCAGCCATCCCCGCGTCAATGTCGTCCTCTGCGGAGCCCGCAACCGCGATGAATTATTGGCCAATACCAAGGGAGTTCTCGAGGGACCCCTGCCAGAAAGCCGGATGGCGGAAGTCAGACAATTTGGCGATGCCGTCCGAAGCACTGCCACCGGCAAAATAGGCTATGCGGGTATTTAAATAAAATGCAGCCCGCGCCCCGCTACACGAGCATCCTCCAAACGGCCCGCCCCTTCCTCGTCGCCCAAAAGGCCAGCCTTCCCTATTTAAACCTCGCGCCCATGGGCATTCCCATCGCGCCCGATTGTATATTCGACCCTACCGAACTCCGCAGCCGCAGCCTTATCGACGGCCTCCACGCCTTGGATGGAGCCACATTTGGCCCTGCGGATATGCTGATGCCGCGCTGGGTACTCTTTGATTGCGGCGAAATGCCAGGCATTATCTTTGGATTTTTACGCCCTCTCAACGAATTGCCCAAGACCGCCCTGCGCGTCTACGGAAAAAATCTCGACGGATTGGTTCCCATTTCGATGTGGGTAGGCATTCCCTGCATCGAACCCGGCACCTGGTTTGGACACAACCTCTCATCGATTAACGTTGCACTGAGCCAAGAAAAAATACCTGGATTGGCCATGCTCACCAAAGTCATGGCCATAGCCGTCGCGCGCGCCAAAAAACAGCAAGGCGCCACGCAGTGGAACAGCTCCAGCATCACCACCCATGCGGCGATCGGCGAAATGCTTCTTTTGTCGGCCTATACGCCTGCCCACACCTATCCCGAAACCCTATGCTATAGCATTGATATCCAAAACGATACATTATTTCATTGCTTAAAAGCGGGCGCGGAAAAAAACGCGGCTCAATACAACCGAAAGATCGATCCAGACGATGAAAATGCAATACAGCAGCTCCAGATCGAAATAGAAAACGGCGCCCGCATATATTTAACGGGCGCCGAACGATCTGAGGACGGCGAAATTAAATCTGTATTGCTTCAGCAGCGCTGATCATTATTCGAGCACCAGCACGCCAAACGCCTCGGGCACATGAAAATTCGGCTTCTTGGTCCGGGGAGGACTCCACGCCAAATAATTCCGGGGATCCTTCCCCTCCATCCGGTATAAATTCATTGGCAATCGGGCTCCCGCCTTTAACACATTCACAATATCCGGCGCCGAAAGCAGCACTTCAATCAGCGCCGTCTTTGCATTTTCATCGCGTGTTGTTCCAATCTGGAGCCCCGCCGACCACGCCGTATCGCTCTTGTTGTTTTCTTTATCGATCGACAAATCAAAAAAATGCCCAAATGGCCCGATTTCCACTTCAAAATATCGCTTCGGCGCATTGGGATCGGGCGTCAAAAACAATTCAACACAATCCTCTTGCCACAGCGCCTTGCGCTCTTCTTTTACCGGCTTCGATTGATCCGTAAAAAACCCGGCCCCCGACAGCTCAAACAAAACAAATAACCCTTTCTTCGACCATAAAAACCGGGCCTTCGTCGAATACCCCGTCGCCGCGCCCGCATAATCGGTATTCCACTGCAGCGCCTTCGCCTTCGCCCACGCCGCATCGTTTCCCTTGCCGTCAATGACCGGCTCTTCATTCGCACCCAATGCGGCCGCAATCGCTTCCAATTTCTTGGTATTGCCAGAATTACCTGCGGGAGTTTCGGGCTGAGCGGGCAAAGGCGCGGTCGGAACCCCCTTCGGAGGCCCGCCGGCCAAAGGCGCCTGCCCAGGGTCCCAATCCAATCGAAATGGAGCCATTGCCTTAAAATGCACGGGCCTGGGCGATTTTAATAAATCCGCCCCATCCCCCTCGACCACCGTACTCTTTAAATCCAGCTTAAAACGCTTTTGCGCCGCATCGATTAAAGGACTCGTCCGATGACCGCCCAGCTCCCGCGCAAGCGCCGCGCTATCCCACACACCCATAAATTGCGCCGCCACCTGATCCACGCGCACCGGATTGGTTCCCCCAATCGCCACCATTTCGGCGCTGGGCACCATCAATTGAAAACCATCGCCCGCCATGGCCGGACTTCCATCGACCAATACCGCATCCGGCGCCGATATCTCGAGCACATCCACCATCCGCTCGGCAAATGTCCGCAGCGTCGACACATACAGCGCCCGGTCTTCATCCCCCTCTTTTTTCTTCGTTAAATATTCTTTAAGCTCGCGGTGCATCCGCCATTTTTGCTTATACGCGGGCGAACTATCCGAAAGCATCACCGTGCCCTGCATTCCCTTAATGGCCACCGAAATCACCGAATAACGATGGGCTTTTAATTTAGGCACCGAAATAAATAAGCCTTGATCCAAATGCTCGGCCAATACCTTGGGCAGCAGCAAATTGGGCACCGATGTCTTGCCTATTCCCGAAATCGCCATCGGTTTGCCGGGTTTGTCGCCTTCCACGTCGTACACACCGTCGTCATCCATGGCCACGAGCGCGACATTTTCCTCCGCCGCCATCGCCTCGTAGCCCGTCATTTTAATTAAATCTTTCCAAAACTTATGAGAATGCCCGCAGCCTTCCGCAATGGTAATTTTTGTGTGCCCCCGCTCCTTCAGGCATTGAACCACGCCCCGCATAAATTCAGGCTGCGTTACACGTCCCGTCACACCATCATCGCCCTTGAATTTCGCCGGATCTTTTACGCCGTCAAATCCGCACAGATTGGGCTTCAATAAAACAGGCGTGGCCTTGGGCCGCTTTGGAACAGCCGCTTCGCAAATGCGCTTGCCCAGCTCGAGCGGACCTTTTCCCGCCAGCAGCGTCACGGCCGAACTGTCGCTCTTCATTCGATCGACATGCCGCTTTCGAAGCGCCGCGCCGTCGACCGAACCCGCCGTCATCACCGAAGGCCCCGCTTCATAGCCGGGCGAAGCCGTGGCCACCACATCGGGCGCCGATGAAGCCGTTTCGGGCGCCTGGGCGGAGGAGGAGGCGCTTGACGCCGGTGCCGAAAGCGTGGCGGCGGGCGCGCTCGAGGCCGCGCCGGTGGCCACCGCAGAATTGGCCGAACCGCTTGATGTTTGAACTGTATTGTTCCCACAACCCGTGAGAATGCATAACGACAGAATAGACAGACGCTTCATACGCATTGCCGCCTCTGCGGCATTTCAGGCGTCTCTTTGTTCCATTGCGGCTCCATTGCGGAGTCCCACAAAAAAGCCCTTGCGCGCCCAGCTTTGAAACCAAGCGCCCACATCCGAAGACACCTCTGCCGCTTCGCTTTCCGAAAGCCGCGACAATACACGATCGCAGGCCGGAACCAAAGGCATTCCTTCGCCGAGCGCTGAAAGCAATTCAAAAGCATGACGAGAAACTTCTTCGTATTGAATCTGATGATCCTGCCGGTACAGAAGCAAATGCACGCCTGCCTCTATTTTTTCAACGGGCGGTTTGCGCTCCTCCCGAAGTTCGGCCCGAATCCAAGGCATTCTAAATTGAAGGCGCATCAATGAAAGCAGCGGATGCAGCTCAAAGCTTACTTTTTCCCAGGCATCGGGGGGCAGCGCCGACAAATCCGCCGCGGACAGGGGAGCGCGATCCGGGCCGTCAAATATCGTCACAAGCTGGTATTCATAGCGAATCATTTCAAGAACGGCTTCTTTTAAGGCATCCGAAAGCCCTTGAAATACAAAGCGCTCCGCAAACGGCACGATATCATTGCCCAAATCGCGCAGCGTATAACTCGCCGGAGGATGAGCCTCCAGATAGGCTCTGCAAAAACGATCGAATTCATCGTCACCGACAATATATTGAACGCCGGGATAATCCTCAATCAGGCTATCGATATGGCGCAGCCAATACTGGCGCCGGTAAATATCCAATTGCTCGGCCGGTGAAAGCCTATCGTTTCCGGTTGCGTAGCGGGCCGCCGCCGCGCTCATTTCCGGATCGCTAACAAGAGGTGCCTGCTTGCGGAAGGCTTCCGATAGAAATCCCATCAGATTGGACAGTGATTCGGTCATGAAGAGCCTCATTTCGGGCAACCCGGGCCTTTTCGGCCTCGGCCATCAACACATCAAAAGGCGGGATATCTTCATCCCATTCAATCAGCGTGGACACGGGGCCCGTCAGCGAAATGGCCCTCTTGTACAGCGACCAGACTTCGTCGATAACGTGGGCGCTGTGGGTATCGAGAATATAGCGGCCCATATTCGTATGGCCCGCCAAGTGCATTTGAACAATACGGTGGTGTGGAACATGGTCGACGTAATCCCTTGGATCGAAGCCATGATTAAACGACGACACATAGATATTGTTCACATCCAAAAGAATTCCACAATCGGCTTCATTGGCCACCGCGCTCAAAAAATCCCATTCGGTCATGGTGCTGGCCGCGTAGGCCATATAGCTCGATACATTTTCGATGACGAAGCGGGTCTCTAAAAAGTCCTGCACGGTGCGGATTCGCCCGGCGACGTGGTTTAAAGCTTCTTCCGTGTAGGGCAGGGGAAGCAAATCGTGCAGATTGACTCCCTGCGAGCCCGTCCAGCATAAATGATCGCTCAGCCAGGGCGTTTGCGTTTTACGGGTGAGCGTTTTTAGCTTTTTTAAATAATCGAAATCCAAAGGCTCGGGGCCTCCAATGGACATGGAGACGCCATGCTGGACAATTCGATAGTGGGAGAGCGCCCGCTCCAGGTTATACAGCGGCCTTCCGCCCTCGACCATAAAGTTTTCGCTGATGATTTCAAACCAATCAGCCTTGGGCCAGTGCTCAAAAATATGCGTGTAATGGGGAATTCGAAGCCCCACGCCGATACCTAAATCGGGCATGCCCAGGCGCATTCGATGGGATTGGTTGGATTGAGGCTTGGATTGAGGCATAAGATCCTCCACAAAACAAGGCGGAATTTTTTGTCATTCTATCGTATTGCTTTTCAGCTTCGCGAGAAATAACAAAAAATTCCGCCTGAATACTACACCACAATCACGGAGCGGGTGCGGGAGCGGCTTCCGCGGGAGCCGCTTCTTTTCCAGCGCACTCGGCCCTGCCGGCCGTACAGCCGCCCTTGCCCTTGCACTCATTCTTGCCGGCGCAGGCATTGGCGCCTTCGACTTTGCAGCCGCCCTTGCCCTTGCACTCGTTCTTGCCCTTACAGCATTCCTTGGCGGCCGCGCCCGTTTCCGTGCCTTGGCCTTCCGCCTTGGGCGCGCCGTCGGTGGGAGCATTCGCATCGGTCTGTCCGCCGCCACAAGCCGCGAGACCCGCGACGAGGCCGGACACTGCAGTAAACGCCATCACTTTACCCGTTTGAATTGCCATGAAAGTACCTCCGTGCTGATGCACATCTATGTTCGAGAAATGCAAACGCGCCGAAATGGACGTTGCGTTTGCGTTGAAGCGCCGGGAGCTTAACGGCTTTGTGGTCCGGCGGGTGAAAATTCATCACCCCATGTTTGGGCTTCTGATAGGCATTACGCCCGAGCCTAAGATTGGTTTCGAGATTTTTAATCAGCCCAATGAAATCCAAATCCCTCTGCTCAGCGCTTAATCGTAGGACGCTCTTCGCTTCATTGGCGGCTCAAGTTTTTTTTATTTTCGTTCTTGTGGGCAGCCTCACGGCATGCGCTTCCTCTTTTGCTTCATCCAGGGGGCCCGAATATTTTAACGAATTGGATGCGATTGCGAACGAATTGGAAGCGATGAGCCAGGGCTATTTAGGCGAACACAAGGAAACCTTTCGGTCAATTCTACAGGATACCCTCGATAAAGATTCGTATTTATGCACGCCGCTGCCCAGCATTGTATTTGGCGCCGGAGTTCTTCCGGGCGGGCGCACAGTGCAAGGAGAAATGCCGCATTACGGTTTATATTATGGCCCGATGCATTACCGGATTCAGAGGAGCGCATCGGGGTGGACGGTTTCCGTGCGCCTCGCGCTGGTGCCTCCCCGCGCTTCAGCGAGTGAATTGGAGCTTCCCGATTGCAATTTAAAAGAATGGATGAACCAGTCCATGCAATGCAGCGGTATTCCCTATTCTCAATCGGGTTCCATTGATGCGTGTCCCGCCTCTGGCCAATTTAAGACCGCACTCACGCCTCAAAGTATAAAAGCCCTGTTATTGCGCTGGTCGGCCGAAGCCGAGCGTTATTTTAACCGGGATGCCGAGCAATTTCATTTAAATGTCCGCTACGATTTTGATTTTGTAACGGAAGAAGAGGCGAAATCCAAGGGATTGCAGGTGGACATGACTTTGCCTTTATCGCCCACATGCGGGCGCACGCCCTATTTTTCTTCGTTCCGAAGCGGCTGGTCCATCCCTATCGTGGCTCATGAAGTGGGGCATTTTATGGGATTGCTCGATGAATACGAAATGTTCTCGGGGGTTGTGGGCTTTTATCCCAAAACACCTTTTAAAGGCGCTGAAATCAGCCGGATGGGCTTTTCAATGAAGGAACATACAAAAGTATTGCCATTGCATCACTATTTAATTTTGCGCCGGTATTTTTGCGATCCGAGGCGCGAGACGAATCCTTACCGGCATGTGCCATAAAAAGCCGGGTTATTTTTTCTTCCCATCCAGGCATAAAAGCGCCGCAGGAAGCACAAGCACCGCGGCCAGCAAACAGGTCGCCTCACCGATGACCGCGGCAACGCCCATGCTTCGCACGGCGAAATTCTCCGAGCCCACCAGCGCCAAATAGCCCAGCAGCGTGGTGAGGCTGCATAAAATAACGGCTCCGCCCGTTTCCTGCACAGCCACCAGCGCTCCGCCCGCGCCTTCCCGCGCATAGCGCTGAACAATATTCACCGCATAATCCACACCAATGCCAAAGGTGATAGGCAATGCGATGAAATTTAAAAAATTAATTTTCACCTTGAGCGCGACCAGCATCGCCGCCATCCAGCTTATGCCCGCCAGAAGCGAAACCAGCACATACAAAGCAGGCTTTCCTTTGCGGAACGCCACAATCACCGCGAGCAGCGTCGCCGCGAGAGAACAAATAATGGCGGGCGGGACATCATCCAAAATGGCGGCCCACATATCGGCGTAAATAACCGCGCGGCCCGAGCCCCGGATTACGCTTCCACCGGGAAGTGAAGTCTCCCGGTATGAATTCGCCCAGCGGAATAAATAATGAGCATCATCCACCAAATCCGGCGAAACAGGGCTGATGTACACAATGCGGCCCCGGGTTCCATCGCTCTCGGTAAACAGCCGGCTCATTTCCGCGGGTAAATCGTTAATGCCAAAAGCCTTTAAATCGTCGGGCGGAAGGAATTTTTCAATTTTTGCGAAGGCTGCATCGTCGATAACGCCGCGCTTGCGCGCCTTCATGATTTTTCGCTTGATCTCGAGCAATACGCTAATTTTGCCTTCCTGGCCTTCTGGAATGAAATCCTGAAGCGTATGAAGCTCTTTAAATGGTTTTTGATCGGCCGGCGCCGCGTCCCGCTTTGCGTACAAAGCCTGTTTTAAATCGGCGACTTGCTCGGGTTTATCGACCAAAATGGCCATTCCATCGGCGCTCACATGCCCCGTGATTTCCTCGGCGACTTTGGTGAGGCGAATTTGTTCGGCCCTCGCGCTCGGGTCGGTGCGCAGATTTTTTAAATCGTATTCCATCGGATCATCGCGCACATATTTAATGGTCATCGCAAAGCCAAGCGCCGATAAAAATGCGCCCAGCACCACAATGGTCCGGGGCGCCTTGGGAATAAGGACGGCAAAAGGCTTTCCAAAGGCGATTCCGTGTTCGGTCCATTTTTGAAAGCGGCCGAGCGCGCCTTTAAATTCGCGATCCATCGGCAATATTTTTTCGATAACGACCAAAATGCTTGGCAATACCCAAAGCGTGGCCAGCCAGCAAATCAGCATGCCCGCTCCGCCGATGAGTCCAAAATCCCTAAAGCCTCTAAATTCAGTCACCAAAAGCGAGCCATACGCGGCGGATGCGGCGACGGCGGCCGTCAGCGTGGGCAGCCACGTTTCGCTTTGGGCGATGCGCAGCGAGCGCTCTGTCGATTCGCGCTTGCGCCGCGCTTCTAAATAGCGGGCCATAAAAATAATGCTGGTATTGATGCCATTGCCCGCCACGATGGTGAATAAAAAGCCCGTGGCCATATTGAGATGGCCGACCAGGAGCTGCGTCATTCCAAAGGTCCACGCTACGCCGATGGCAATGGTGCTGAGCATCGCGATCAGCGTGCGGATGCGCAGGTAATAAATCAGCACAATGCCCGCGATGAGCGCCGAGCCCAACAGCCCTACATCGGTGAGATCTTTATTGATGGCCGTGTATTCGGAAATGCCTGTCTGAAGGTCGCCGGCAAAACCATATTGAATGGCTGGGTCATACGAAGAAGGGTTCACCCGATCGACAACCTCGCGAATTCTTCGCAATGCTTCGGTGCCCCCTTCAAAATCGCTTCCCAATACTTTGGAGCGAACGGCCACCACCAAGGTTTTGCCATCCTTGGATTGGTAATAGCCATCCGGCCACCGGCTATCGTCGAGATCCTTGAGATTAAAGGTTTCGCGCAGGGACTGTTCATTGATTTCGGGCGGAGGCTCCGTGTCGTCGAGCAGCGTGTCGGACGCCTTGTTCACTTCATATTCAAAGCGCGCATTTACATCGTCGCGAAGCTTCTCGAGCTTGTTCTGCCCGGCGTACAAACCGGCTCTGGGCGCGATAAATTTCACCGCTTCGTGCACGCCATTTTCGGCGCTTCCCACCCAGGGCGGACCGAGCTTTAACAGCTCGGGCACAAGCGCATCGGCGGCCTTCCGCAGCGATTCGGTCTTGGTGTCCTGTCCGCCCGAGAGCACGATAAAGAGCGAGGAAACACCGGCGGTCTTCGCGGCGACGCGGTTCAGCTCTTTTACGCTGGCGCGGGTTTCGGGCAAGAGCGATTCAAAGCCGGTGAGCACCCGCAGGCGCAGCGCAAACACGACGGCGATGACGGTGAGAAGCGCGGTGATGGCCAGCACCACGGCGGGATATTTCACCTGAAAGGCGCAGAGGCGGTGGCCGAGAGAAGTCCTGGAATCGGGCGGATGGGAAGAAGGTGCGGAGCTCAGAAGGGCCTCGTGGTGAAGACGTTGTTGGGGTCGCGGGCGGCCGGAGAACGGCGAGCGTTGTCCGGAAAAAAGCGGCCAGGGATATAAAACAAAGAGACATATTTGGGGCCGAAATTCGGCAGCGCTCTGATAAGGTCGGGAGCCTATGAAAAGCGCCCGCGTATGTGTTCTTGCGCTCTTGGGTTTGGCTCTTTGGCCATTGAATTCCGAGGCGCTGCCCAAGCTCTCACAGGACAAAACTTCGCGCATTGCGCCGGAGATTGGGCTTTCTTTTGCGCCCTTGCCCGATTCATCGCGGGCGGGCTCGAAGGCGGGGCGAGCATGGTCCGCGCCCGTGGAATTGCCTCTGATCATCGAATTTTCGGCGCGTCCCAGCGAGATCGATTTGAAAGAGCTGGGCCAACTGGGTGTGGAGATCGAACGCAGGCGGGATGGATCGCCCCGGGGATTTGTAGGATCTTCAGGGACGGCCGCTCTTGCTGCGCGGGCAAATTTTAAAGCATTGGAAATAATTCGCAACGAATTGGATGCGCCTTCGGAAAATGAGAACAAGGGCCTTCAAAAAACATTATCAAAAATAAAGAAAATACGGTTGGATGGGTCGCCCTTCCGGCCTCCTCCTCCTTTGGATCATACGGCGAAGGAGATTCAAGCCTCGGATGCGTGGTGGAAGCGGACTGGCAGCGGAATTCCGCTTCGGGGAGAGGGGATTGCCGTTTGCGGAATCGATACGGGCATCGATATTTTTCATCCCTTATTTTTCAAGGCCGATGGTGGCTATCAGAATTGGGCGGATAACGATGCAAATGGAGTTCTTACACCGGGGACCGATACGGTGGGAGGCGCGGTTCTAAAAACACTCAATAGCGCAATCATGGAATACTATGGGAATGATCCGCTCTTTGGCTCGGACGATCCTGGGTATCAGCTTGGAAGCGATTTTCTCTACGCGGATCTCAATGGCAACAATGTCCGCGATTACGGTCCGGATCAGGGTTTTTCCGAAAGCGATCCTGGTTTTGGCGAGCCTTTATTTGTGAGTGACGATGTAAATAACAATGGTGTTGTCGACGCGGGTGAAAAACTGGTGATGCTCGGCACCTCCAAGGTGAGGGCGGTGCGGCAGGGCAAGAAGGTTTATCGCAGAGGCACCAATTTAATCTATTTGCCCAACAATCCCGAGGCGGCGCATGGCACATCTTCGGCGTCGGTGATGGCGGGAGGTGCGCTGGGTTTTACCCGTTTTGTAGGCATTGCGCCGGAAGCCGAGCTGGTGGTGGGCGCTCTGGAGCAAATGGGCATGGAGTTCGCGCTGACCGATTTCTGTATCGATGAGGGCGCGCGGGTTGTGCTTCATGAATATGCGCCTTGGCTGGGCTATCACCTCGATGGTTCAAGTCCGATGGAGGGTTTGATTGATTCAACGGTTCAGCAAGGGATTTCGCATATCAATCCGGCTGGCAATTTATCCACCTCTCAAAAATTGTATAAACAAACGATTTTGGCGGGCACACAAACGGATATAAAGCTGGAAGTGCCGCCCGATAATCCTTGGGGCGATTTTTATTTTATGGGGGTTTCGCTTTTATGGCGCGATACATCTACAAATCTTTCCTTTACGCTCGAGGACCCAACGGGATATTCAATGCCCGTATTGGGCGCCAATCCTTATGAGCCAATGCTTTCGGATTGGCCAAATGGAGTGAAGTATTATGCCTTCCGGGAGGATTCGGCCCGGGGCACGGCGAAGGTGGATATTTATTTATACAATGAGGGCAATGCGATCGGCGTGCCGGAAGGAAGCTGGATTTTACATGTGACAGAGCCCAATCCGGCGGGAAATCCAGGTCTAGAGCTTATCGCCTTTACAATGGATGATGTATCGGGCTGGGGGCCGGGCATTTATTTTCCCGAGCATTCCAGCGAGGATCATTTAATTGGTTATCCTGGTACATCCGATCATGGTTTGGCCGTTTCGGCCTATACGGGAAATGGATTTTGGGGAGCTGAGCCTGGTCAGCGGGCTTCTTATTCGGGGCGCGGGCGCCGTATCGATGGGGTGCCCATTTTATGGATTGGGGCGCCGGATGATCCGATTGCGGCTGGATACCGGGAAGGCAATCCGGCGCTGTACACGATATTTGGCGGGACATCCGGGGCGAGCCCGCATGTGGCCGGGGCGGCGGCGCTGTTGATTCAGCAGAATCCCGCGCGCACGGGTGCGGATGTGCGGGAGGCGATCAAGGCGGGAGCGCTTGCGGATCAGGCGGTGGGAGAGGTGCCCAATGAAGATTTTGGTTATGGAAAGCTGCGTATTTACCGGTCTTTGTTTGGAATGGATCCTCTTCCTGGAGGCAATCCGGCCATTTCTATTCCAGATTCGGTTGTATTTGTGGGTGAGGAGAGCGCTGTGCCCGTGGAGATGGGCGGGAATCAATCCAATGAAATTGGCTTGGAAGTGGATTGGGATTACGATGGTATTTACGATGAGGCTTTGAAAGATGCCGTGATTCGTAGGGTATTTGTGGAGGAGGGGGAGGTGCTGGTGAAGGTCAGGGCGACGGAACTGGCGACGGGGCGCCAAGGAGCGGCTCTCGGGCGTATTACGGTTCAGAAGGCGCCTCCGGCTCCGCCGCCTCCTGTTCCGGAGAAGAAACCCGAATATGAAGCGGTGGGAGGCGGAAGCTGCGGGGTTTCCGGGGCTGGGCCGCTAAAAGACAATAGAATTGCTTTTATTTTTGGTGCAATTGGCGCGGTTCTGCTCGGAAGGCGAAGATCACGAGCGAATTGAATCGCGTGACCACGAGCCGCGCAGAAAAGCCAAATGCGGAAGGCGGATATGCGCGCGCAGGGCCGTGCCCGCGGGCTGCACAAGGAGGAAATAGATGAGGCAGAGGCCCCCGCCCACCGTGCTTAGCGTTCCGAAATAGGGTTTGCTGAGGGCGAGAGCGCTCGCTCCCGCCGCGGCGCCGAATATTAGAACAATGGCCAATGCAGACAGCGCTATGCGGCGGCGCAATTCGGTCCGGGGATTTAAGGCGGAAATTAACAGTGCGCCCTGTCCGGACGGCGAAAGCGTGGGCTGCTTGGATTCATTTTGATCGATATTGCCAGCAATCCAAACAGAATGTCCGGCGCCGATTCGGGCTTCGACCGTGCGGGGATAGCCTTTGGCTTTGCGGGCCGCTTCATAGGCTTCGTCAAAATGCTGAAGCGAAGGGCAGCGGGCTTCTTGTTCTAAGCCGGATTGGGGCACCCATACTTCTGCGCCGCGCTCTTGCGGAGCGATGAAAATAGGGTGTTCAGGATGATCTGCCGGAACAAAAACGCCGCCGGATACCGTGGAGGCAAAGCTTCTATCCGAGAAGATAATGGCCTTTTTTCCGGGATCGGCGCTGCTTCTGCCGATTTGCTCGATGCGGTGGGCGGCGACGCTGCCGTCTTCACCTTGGCCGCTTTGAATGCTTCCCCGGAGCAGCACGGGGCCTGTTTGACCGGGCTTCCAGGAATGAAAGAATGCCATTCGATGAAATAGGCTTGTAATATCTTTAAATGCAGCCGCGATAATGAGCAGCGTATTGATCCAGACGATGCCAAGGCCCAAAAGGCCCATGATTTCTTTGGTCAGCATTTAGAGACTTGCGGCTTCGGCCGCGGCGCGGCGCATGTCCCGGGGATCGAGTCCGGATGCTGCAAAGCCGCGTTCTTTTTGGGCCACGTCTTTGGGCTTGGGCCGCACCAAATGAACGACGTAGGTGCGCAGCAAGTAGAGCACCATGCTCGGTTCGTCGAGGCTTTCGTCGATGCGGGGTTTGACTTCGCGGTCGTGCGCTTGGGCGAGTTCGGACCAATGCAGGCCCGCGCGGTTGTGGTGGATGGTGTGGTAGCCGTTGTTGCACATGATCCAGTTAAAGGCGCGGCCGACGAAATTGCGGCTGTGGTTCCATTCGCTTTGGATGTCGCAGCCGTCGTGCTGGATGAGGTTGATGCGCAAGATGCAGCGCGCGCCGTAGAGCTGGGGCAGGACAATGAAGAAGAGCGTTGTCCAAAAATCGAAGAAGAACAGGACGCCCGTGAGGCCAAAGGCAAAGATGTTTTCGATGAGGTATTGGCGGGCGAAGTTGCCTTTGGCGGAGACGGCCATCCAGCGGTTTACGCCCGCGAAGGTGTTGGGGCCCGCGACATTGGGAAAGTGAATGAGATTGAGCAGGTTCCAGCGGAAATTGACATGAATGGGCGATGCCCAGTCGGGCTGGCCGTCGTCGTCGAAATGGTGATGGACGAGGTTGTGGGAAGGGATATTTGCGGACGCCGGATAGAGCGCTCCAAAGCTCAGCACACAGCGGAAGATCATGTTGATCGCGCGGCTGTGAAAGACGCCTTGGTGCAGGTGGTTGTGGATGACGACAGTGTTTAAAAAGCTGAAGTAGCAGGCTGCCGCGAAGAAAAAGATGTTGCGGCATGCGGGCACGAAATACATCGAGGCGAGCAGGCCAAGGTAAGTGGCGATGATGCCGATCTGCCGCCATTCGGCGGGATGTTTTACGAGCAGGGGCTCGCTGTTCGAAGCGCTTGTTTCGCCGTGGTTTAGGCGATTGTTCGAGGCTTTCGCGGACGCCGTTCTAGACACGTTTTGGCTTTACACCTGCCGCTTCATGAACACAACGGCGTGCCGTGTGGGAAGCGCTGACGGGGCGTTGCGGGATGCGAACGGAAATTCGCACGTTGATGTTCATGGACCTGATGCACTGGGCTTTGGTAGGGAGGCTTAGGCCGGGCGCGCGTGGATATGTTCCAACATGCGTTTCGGGCGTCCAAAGGCGGCGGAGCTTTTGTTAGCATGCGCCGCTGGGAAGGCCGGCTTGTGAAATCCCTTGGAATGGCCGGGCTTTTTGATCTTTTTTGGAGACTCACTCCGTGACAGCCATCGTTTCAACGCTGACTTCGCTTCCGTTTACGCAGCTTCGGCGTAACCGTTACTTTTACCTTTGGTACGACGGTTTTTACTTCGTTTCGTGCGCCTGTCTGCTCGCCATGATGTACACGCTGAACCACAAGCCTTTGATCGAGGTGTGGGATCATCGTTATTGGCTTCTTTTACCGCTGATTTGTCATCTGCAGATTTTGTGCAGCGTGTTTATTCACAATGCGACGCACAACAGTTTTCCTCGCGCGGTTAACCGCATCGTCGGCGAGCTGTGCGGGGTTGTGGTGCTTACGCGCTTCGCTTCTTGGGAAGTCATTCATCAGCGCCATCACCGCTATTCGGATGATGTGGAGCGCGATCCTCATCCGGTGATTTCAGGCTATTGGGCGTTTTTGGTGAAGACGGTGATCGGCGTCGAGCGGCAGTTGCAAAAGATTTATTTCGAGCTCTTTGGCGACACAGAAGAGAATCACCGCTACGAGCAGCTCCGCGCCTATGTGAGCTATGGAACGAACCTGTTGCTGATCTTCACCTGGTATCGCTTTCTAGGTCCGTTCGCGTTCTTTTGCTTCTTCGTTCCGTCTTCGGTGGTGGGCTTTTTGCACTTGGTGCACTTCAATTGGTCGACCCACAATGCCTTCTCGCCCGAGAAGGATTTCAAGCCGGTGAATCTCAATCATGGCTTCTACAAAGTCGGCAATTGGCTTTGGTTTGGCATCTATATGCATGCCAATCATCACAAGCGAGCAAACGTCTTCAATCCGGCCAAGATGACGCCCAGCCTGCCGATTACGCCGCCTCCCTCTAAGGCTTAGCGGCGCCCTTCTTCTTCCCATCCTCGCCTTTGCCTGCGTCTTTTGCGCTGCCCGCATCGGGATTGGAACCGGCGTCTTGTCCGGCATCCTCATCACCCGCGTCCGCCGCTTGGCCAGCATCCGCATCGCCCGCGTCCGCCGATGCTTCTCCCGCATCCTGTCCAGCATCCGCGCCGCCCGCGTCTGCACCCGCATCGGCCGCATCGGCTTTTGCCGCGGCGGGAATATCGGTCATCCAGCACTCGGGTTTGGGAGGCGCGGCAAATGCGAGCGCGTGGGTGGACAGGTCGCCCTTCTTGGTTTCGAGCGTAATCGTCGAGTAGGCCGATGCGCTGCCGCATTCATAACGGGCGGCTTCTTTGGTTTCCGAACGGCCGGTTACGGGGCGCGGCGCCCGCTCGTTTTCGCATTGAGCAAACTCAACGGTGTACTTGTCGTTGGAGTCCGTCAGCAGAATGCGCGTCATCTGATCTTGGTCACTGCGGCGGCCCAAGATCATCGTCTTGAGTACGGGCGTCGAGCCCTCGGTGATGGTGAGCATCACCGGAAACCGCAGTCCTCCCTGCATCTTCGTGCGGGTCGCGCCAAGCTCGTAATCCGGGCAGACAGGCTCGCCCGAAAGGGACGTTGTCACGGGCGGGCCGGAGCAGCTTGAAAGCCAAGGCCCGCAGGCCAACAAAATCAGAATCCCAAAGCTGCGTCCGGTATCGATGCTCTTCACGGGGGCGAAGGGTCATTAGCTCGCGGCGCCGCGTCAAGCACTCTCGCTTTTTTTGGTTTTGGCGCCGCGTTTTCGTTCGCTCAGCTTCGTCTTGCCGAGCTCTAAAATCCTTTCGAAATGCGGAGCCGTAACGGCCAGCACGGAGAGGCGCGCGCGCTTGAGCAAGGCCATGTCCGATAGGGTCGGATCGCTTCGGATGGTGTCCAGGGAAACAGGCTGTTTTAGGACAGACACGGCCGCGATATCCACCGCGCTCCAGTCTTCTTCCCCCGCGGTTGGATCGGGAAAGGCTTCGCGCACGATACGGGCAACGCCCACGATGCATTTGCCTTCGTTGGAGTGATAAAAGAGCGCTAAATCGCCTTCTTTCATCGCCCTCAAGGCAGCCCTCGCCTCGAAATTCCGCACGCCGTCCCAGGTCGTTCGTTCCTCGCGGACGAGTTGTGCGAAGGAATATTTGAGCGGCTCACTTTTAATGAGCCAGTGCTGCCTTGCCATAGCGTGCGAGTTCTAACACCGAAGGCGGCGCCGTGAATACAATGCAAGCGCTGCCATTTTTTTGCACTGGGAATTGAAGGCTAAATCGATAGAATAGGAATCGTCTGAGTTTAATAAATATACGAAGGGATTTGTCGTTTAATCGGTGATGACCAGGCGGGTGCCATCTTTTACGAATTTGGCTACTTCGTCAATTTCATTGTCATCCAGTGCAATACAACCGAGGGTCCAGTCGGATTGTTTGTGAACGCCGTTCCAGTCTTTGTTGCCCACGCCATGGATACCAATGCCATGGCCGACGCCGCGCCCCGCGGGAACTTCGCCCTTTTTCTTCAGCTCGGCAAAGCGCTGCCGGTCTTCTTCGTTGGGATAGCTCACCACCATAAATTGATGAAATAACCCTTTAAAACGGCCTGAAATCCGGTACGTGCCGGTTGGGGTGGTGCGGTCTCCCTCGTAGCGCTTTGGGCCGAGGCCCCCGCTTCCGATGGCCACTTTATAGGTCTTGATGGCTTGCCCATCTTTGATGAGTTCAAGCTTGTGTTCGCTTTTGTCGACGCGGATTTCGTCCACGGCCTTGTTTTCACCGGTGGCTAAGGCGTCTCCATGAAAGGAAGCCAGAAGCGAACAGAATGCGGCGAGACACAGGGTTTTTGCTTTCATGACCCGATGTCGTGCGGCGGCCGTTTTGTGTGACGAAAAATCGCGGCGGAGCCCCCGAAAAAAAACTGAATAAAAAATGAAAAAAAATCGCCGGGCTCCGTCACACTTGTTTTGCACCGGCCGATTTGCGATCGATGAGCGTCTCAATGCCTACGCGCGAAGAGCCCCAAAAAGCGTTGAATCCCCTGGCTGACGCGGATGTGCGCCGCATGCTGGAAGATTACGTGAGAAGGCGCGTGCCCGCTTCGGATGTCGACGATGTGGTTCAAACGGTGCTGCTCGATGCGCTTTCTTCGCCTTCGGTTCCGGGCGATGCCACGGAGCTTCGAAAATGGCTGCTCGGAATTGCGCGCCACAAAGTCGTCGATCATCACCGGCGCGTGACGAGGGAGCCGACGGCTGAGCTTGTGGAGCTGGAAGCGCATGCGCCTCCCTATGAAGAGCGGGCTCTCGCTGAATGGGCTGAAAAACAAGCCGGTCCGGAAGGCGATGCCAAAAAGACGCTCGCGTGGATGGCGCGTGAGGGAGAGGGCGAAAAGTTAGAGAGCATCGCCGCTGAAGAAAATGTTCCGGCGACGCGCGTGCGGCAGCGGGTATCGAGAATGCGGCGCTGGATGAAGGAGCGCTGGCTTTCGGAGCTGGCCGCGGTGGCCGCGCTGTGTGCGCTCGCATTTGTGCTGTGGCGAATTTTCAAAAAGCCCGAGGAGGTGCCGCAGGCGCTTCCTGATAAGCCTGGGCCGAGCGTTGTTCCGCCCGAGCCTTCGCCTTTGGAGCGGGCGCGGGCGATGCGTGAGGATGCGCTGCGGAAGTGCGATTCGGCGGACTACAGGGCCTGTCTCGATGGTTTGGATGAAGCCGCGAAACTCGATCCGGCGGGCGATGCGGAGCCCAAGGTGCGCGATGCGCGCGAGCGGGCCGATAAGGCTTTAAATGCGCCGCCTCCGGTTCAAAGCAGCGCGCCTCTTCCGGCACCCACGGTGAGCGCGGTACCCGCGCCGATATCGACGCCTCCGACCACGAGCGATGAGAAATCGAAACCCGTGCCCACAACACTTCAGAAAACGAGTCCGACCTCAACGCCGCCTTCGGTGACGCCCAAGCCTGTCAAGCCGAGCTTCGATTTCGGGAGCAAGAAGAGCGGTAAAACAAGCTCTTCAATCGATTTCGACGGCATGAAGAAATAGCCATCGCACCCTTGACCGCGATCGGGATTGGCCGGACATTCATACGCCGTGCACATCTGGGATCGCCTCGTTTACTGCGCTGCGCCTGCTCCGGCTGATGCTGTGAAGGGGCGGGCTTTTAATGCATGGCTGTTGACGCTTATCGGGATGATGGCTCTCAATTTGGTGCTGTTTGCCATCTTGAAGCCCGCCCTATTTTCCGTGGCCAGCGATTTGGGTTCATTGCTGGCTTTTGTTTTTGTGTATTGGATCGTGCGGCGCGGCCATCTCAGAGTAGCTGCCATTGTTATGATTGGTATGCTCATCGCGGCCGTTAATTTTTATTGTTTGGCTTCGGTGTTGGATAGAGCGTCAAAGGCGACGCTTCCTCTGTATCTCACCATTGGCGTTGCCCTGTGCGCAGCCCTGTGGACATGGCGCGCGGCCATCAATGTGGGTATCCTCTGCGCCATTAACATCGTAATTCTTTATAGCACGGATGTTATGAATATATCTGTGCTTGCCGAGAATGGGATGTTTGGTGTGACATTCGGGGCGGTGTCCTATTTTGTTCTTATGATTTCGCTAATTTTCGTGGTGGGCCGCCAAGTCGAGCATTATAGCCGCGAGCTCAGGATGCGAAACGGAGAGCTGCAAAAGAATAACGATGAAATTGCAAGGCAGCGGCTTGAGCTTGCAAATGTCAACCAGCATCTAGAGGAAACCATTGCGGAACGGACGGTGGAGCTTGTGCAGGCCCGGGATGAGGCAGAGGCGGCGAACCGCGCCAAGACCGAGTTTTTGGCCAATATGAGCCACGAGCTCCGCACGCCCCTCAATGCGATTATCGGCTATAGCGAGCTGATCGCGGAGAGCGCCGGACCGGCGACGGACCCAGTCATTTATGATGATCTCGAGAAAATTCAATCGGCAGGCAAGCATTTGCTGGGTATTATTGGGGATATTCTCGATCTGTCCAAAGTTGAAGCGGGCAAAGTCTCATTGAATGTTTGTGAAATTCAATTGAATGAACTGCTGGATGAGCTGAGTGCATCTGTTTCGGGTTTGGCGAAGAAGAACAACAATCAATTTAAACTGGAGCGGGGCGAAAATCTCCGGGAGTTTCGCTGTGATAGAATAAAAGTCAAGCAGGTGATGCTGAATCTGTTAAGCAATGCGGCGAAATTCACGAGCAATGGAGAGATTACCCTTCGCACAGGCATCCAGAAGAACGCGCAAGGCGAATGGCTGGCACTTGCGGTTGAAGACACGGGAATTGGTATTGATCCAGAAAAGATATCAATGCTATTTCAGCCTTTTAAGCAGATTGATACATCAAGAACGCGGCAGTATGGCGGTACGGGTCTAGGGCTTGCGATCAGCCGGCGCTTTGCGCACCTATTGGGGGGCGATGTGACTGTAGAGAGTAAATTGGGAAGAGGATCGCGTTTTACGCTGGTTTTGCCTTTGGATGAGCGGGGCGGAGTTTTCCGTGAATAGTCCGCTGGGTATCCGCGATTCAGGTGTGGATCTTTCCGCAGAAGCGATGATGGCTGCAAATGCGGCCGATGATTCGACGGGAATCTTTTCTATTCGCATGGAGCGCCTGTTGCTATGCCGGACGCTGGATGCGGAATGGAGGCGCCGGGGCCGGCTTATTGCAGGGATTCTCGCGTGCTTGTGCGTGATCACGCTGGCTACGATTATTTTCTATGGGATTGTGGCTCCCAAGTTTATGGGGCTGGCTATTGATGCGATATGCCTGGCCTTGTTTTTGGTATTATTTTTCATCAACCGGCTCGGGCATGTGCGCACGGCGGGTACGCTTTTGGTATCGATTGTCATTGTGATGAGCACGGTTTTTCCGCTCGTGGATTTATTTGAGCCCATGCTCAAGGTATTGATGCCGATTACATTATCCATTGCGATTCTGATGAGCGGTTTTGTGCTTACGTGGTGGTCTGTTGGAATCGTAACTGTTGTTTGTATGGCCGATTTGACCATGTTATACACGGCTGATTTTAGTCCGCTGTCGGGGCTATTTCCGAAGGGATCTTTTGCGCCTGCTCTGAATATGGGTCTCTATTTGCTGGTCATGGGTATATTGGCCACGCTGGGAAGCTATCAGGTAGACCGTTATCATCAAAAGCTTCACCGGAAAAACGATCAGCTTGCGGCGATTAACAAGAGGCTTTCCGATCTAAATGAGCGTCTGGAAGCGACGGTGATGGTCCGGACGGCGGAGCTGATGCGGGCGTGCGATGACGCGGAGGCGGCGAGCAAGGCAAAGAGCGAATTTTTAGCCAATATGAGCCATGAACTCAGGACGCCTTTGAATGCTATTATTGGCTATAGCGAGCTGGTAATCGAGGATTTGGATGAGCAGGGCGTTCCGGCGGTGAATGATGTGCGGAAGATTCGCACGGCCGGAGAGCATTTACTCGAGCTCATCGGCGATATTTTGGATCTATCGAAGATTGAAGCCGGGAAGATGTCTGTCGATCTGGACGTGGTATCTGTTAAGCATTTGCTCGATGAAATTGCTATGACCGTGCAGCCGCTTGTCAAAAGAAACAAAAATGCATTTGAAGTGGAAGTGGGCGGCAATATCGGTTCTGTTAGGACAGATCCTATCAAGATCCGGCAAATTCTAATGAATCTATTGAGCAATGCCGCGAAATTTACGAACAATGGCAGGGTGAGGCTATTCGCGGCCCGGGAGCTTGTGGATCGGGGAGAAACCCTTGTGGTGCGGGTCGAGGATACCGGAATTGGTATCAGCGAGGAACAGAAGAACCGCTTGTTTCAGCCTTTTGTTCAAGGGGATTCATCGCGGACGCGCAAGTATGGGGGAACGGGGCTTGGGCTGGTGATCAGCCGCCGCTATGCGCAAATGCTGGGGGGAGACATACAGGTCGAGAGCGTACCCCAAAAGGGTTCGGTATTTACGCTCCGCATTCCCGCGGGGCCGGTGAGCGCGGATTCAAACAATTAATTGGATAAGCAATCGGCGGCGCAGCCATCTCCTCCGCTGCCATTGCCATCGTCGCAGACTTCGCCGGCATCGAGGATTCCGTCGCCACAGCGGGGAACGGTGCAATCCAGCCTGCACGCCGCCGCGTTCTGATAGGAAGTCAGCGTGGCCGTCTTATCCATTTTGGGTGTGATGATGGCGAACTCGTCCTGTGGGATGTAAACCCAAGCGCTGATTCCTTCGATAAATTCGGGTGTGATATCAATCGACCATGAGCCGGGGGCCGGTAAATTGGATATCGCGCCGCCATCGGTATTTCTATGGAAACTCCAATCGCCCCGGGCCGTTGTGCTGGAGTCTTTTTGAAATTCCGCGCTGAAGTCGTCGGAGACCGAGATATAGGTTTGATCGGGCAGGTGTTCAATGCGCATCCGGACTTTCGAATCAGGCTGTTCAAGGCCCGTGGCCTCGATATCGACGCCGTGGTGGATAACCAGGTGAAGCCCGCCGTTTGCGGTGTCGCGGTATAAATAGAAGCGGCTTTCATCGACGATTTCAAGGCCGGTATGGGAGCTCGCCGACTTGTACGCATAGAAGGTTTGGATATCTATGGCCCGCTCGACGGGCTGGACAGGCCAGCTTGAGCCGCTTTGGCTGAGGAGATATGCCGGTAGCGAGAGGTTTCCCGGGCCGCTATCGCATTCTTCAAATCCAGAATGAACAAATCCATCGCCGCATTTGGCGCGAAGGCATAGCGACGGACAGTCATCGCTGTTATTGCCATTGCCGTCGTCGCATTCTTCGCCGATATCAGCAATGCCGTCGCCGCAGGTCGGCAGGGCGCAGTTGTTCCGGCAGCCATCGGCGTTATCCTGGTTGCCATCGTCGCAGGGCTCGAAGCCTTCGCGGATAATGCCGTCCCCGCATACCGAGAGTTTGCATTGAGATACGCAGGCATCGGTGAGAACGGTGTTGCCGTCATCGCATTCTTCATTTGCTTCGAGAATGCCGTTTCCGCACTCAGGCAGCCGGGGTGCGGGATCGGGAACGCTTAGGCTGGTCCGGGCTCCGCAGCCCGTGGATGAGGCGCTTTGGAATGCTATCAATAGCAGAATTATGGAAGAGCATAGCCGGTGGTTCATGGTGTTTTATCGGTTTGTTAAGGAGATAGGCGTTCAATACGCCAGTGTGCGCCCGATACATGCGTATACCGGATGCGGTCGTGAAGCCGGTCTTGGCGGCCTTGCCAAAATTCTACGGATTCGGGTACAAGGCGATAACCTCCCCAATGGGCGGGGCGCGGTATATCTTGGCCGCGCAGTTTCTGCGATAGCTCGCCGACCCGCGCTTCCAAGACCGCCCGGCCGTCGATGGGCTGGCTTTGCTCGGAAGCCAGCGCGCCTATCTGGCTACCCCGGGGGCGGGTTTGAAAGTAGGCGTCGGACTCTTCGGCTGGTATGCGGTGCGTGATGCCTTCCAGGCGGACTTGCCGCGCCAATTCGGGCCAATGGAATAACAGCGCCGCCCGCGGATTGTGCATGAGTTCATGGCCTTTTCGGCTGTGGTAATTCGTAAAAAATACAAAGCCTTGTTCGCCAAAGCTTTTCAGCAAGACAATGCGGGCCGATGGAGCGCCTTGGGGCGTGGCTGTGGCGAGGGTCATTGCGCTTGGATCGGGGTTGGAAGTGGCCTGCACCTCGAGGTACCAGTGCTCGAATTGACGAACGGGATCGGCTTCGACACGATGCTCGTCCAGCAAGGGAGTCGTTTTGGAGCTGCTCATCGTCCGCATTATGGGATAGCGAGCTTCAAAAAAAAATTTTTTTGTGGTTTTAAAACGGCTGAATGCACAAAAAAACGCCCCGCCGGGGCTTTGAGCCTTACGGCGGGGCATTTGGGGTTTGCCCGAATACGAAGAAGATCAGCCGAACAAGTTCAGTTCCTCTTCTTCTTTCAGGCCGGCGCCTTTCAGCACTTCGCTGTTTTCAATACCAGCGAGCTTGCGCAGGGCGCGATGGATATGGCCGGGCTTGAGGCCGATGCCATTCTCATTCGGCTGCAAGGTCACGGGATCCAGCTTCATCGGACCATGACGGTCAGTGGTCTGTCCAATGACGCGCCCGCCCTTAATGGTTCCACCCATCAACATCATGCTGGTGATGTTCCAGTGATCTTTGCCGTCCTGCATATTGTAGCCAGGCGTGCGGCCGAAATCGGAGCCGACCATCACAATGACTTTCTCTTTGCCGATACCGGTTTCTTGAGCTTTGGTCATTGCGAAGTCCATACCCTCGATAATCGTCGCTTGGCGCGGGAACTGCTGCTGATCGTTGTTGCCGTGCGTATCGAAGCCGCCCGTGGAAAGGTTGGCCGCGATGCAGATGCCCGCGCGGTATGCAGCGATAGCGAAGTTGATCTGGCGCTCCAGCCCTTGGCCCATTTGATTGGGCTCCGGCAGGAACTCGCTCAGCTTCTTTAGCTCGTTCGAGCCCAAGCGGGACGTGAACAGCGTGCTCATGGAATGCTGGATACGCGGCAAGTGCTGCTTGGCCATAAAGCCTTGCATACGCGCGTAGCGGGCATCCTGAATGCGCTTTACGGTATCCGCAGGGTGGAAAGGCGTTTGATTCTGGTCGTATAGCGGACTAATGATGTCCGGATATGCAACGGCCTGAATCACCGACTGATCGCCGACGCGGGTAACCGGAATCACGCCGCCGGTCGTGTCATAACCGCCGTTGGAGATATACGACATCGGGAGCTTGGGGCCGTGGTGAGCGGCAACAAGCGCCGCAAACGAAGCGCGGTTCTCCATCAGCGAGCCGGACCAAGTGATCCGGGTGCCGACGTCGTGGCTATTCGTCTGCGTATCGATACCGTTAATGACCAACAGGTCGTTTTGATACTTGGTGAAGAAGTCCTGATACCGCGTATCAGCCGGATCGAGGTAGTAGGGAGCTACCAAGAAGGGGCCGATCTGCATTCTATCCGACGCCAAGTAATGGTTCATCGGGTCGCTATCCGTCATGCTCTGCGCGCCTTTCGGGTCGCACATGCTGGTCGGATCCCAACCGCCGCCTGCGTGAATCGTGAGCCACAGAGGCCCCGTATAGGCTTCGTCCGCCGCTTTCGCCTCGTCCGCGTTCGGAAGGCCGCCGACAACGACGCCCAGACCTGCCATTGATGCGAGCTTGATAAAATCACGTCGATCCATGGGCATTCCTCCTCATTCGTACACGAAGTGGTAATCGGTGAGCAGATAGCTCATCACTGCCATCCACGCACGAACAGTATATTTCTCATCGCGGACCAATTGCTCTTCTTCGGGAATCGCCGCGCCCGTCCAATAATCGTTCCGGACCTCGCAAGGATAGGGAACGTTATCGCCGTATTTCGCCTTGACCATTTCATCCGAGCTCGCCATACCATCTTTGCCTTCCTGCCAGGTCTGTACAAAGAGGTCGTAGGTGCGCTGGATTTCGGGGTCATTCAGCTCGAGGCGTTCGTCGAGAATATGCTTATGCAAGTACTGAATCTGCTTCTTAATGGCTTCCACGGCGGGCGCCACATCAAAGCCGTTTGAGTCCTTGGGCTCAAAGCTGGGTTCGACAAACTTAAAGAGCCGGCGCTCGGATTGCGGTTTCTGCAGATCGCGGGGAACGGCCACGCACGACATTTCATTGCCCATACGGTCAATGATATTCGCCATGATACCGTTAGGCTCGGTCACGCGCTTAACGACGTCATCGGAGTTGATACCGCCGTAGAGCAGGCGATAGACGTTTTCGCGCATGAGCAAATCTTCCTCATGCGGATCGTTGCGCCACGGATAACCGACAACCGCTTCGATCTTCTTTGCAAGCTGCTCGGGGATAAGCAGGCGGCCCATACCGAGTTCGCCCATTTCCACTTGCTGCTCTGCATCCAGCGGTGCCGCCGCATTCTTCGCGCGGAAGTAATACGACGTCACAATGGATTTCACAACCTTCTTGAAGTTGTAGCCGCTGTGTTCGAAGTCCTTGGCGATATGGTTAAACGTTGCATACTGAGCCAGATACGCCTTGAACATCAGGTCGAAGTTCGGGGCGCTGGTATCATCCGGAGCAATAAGCGGCTTCTGGCCCGTCAGGCCCGTGAAGACCGTATAGACGGCAGACAGCGCAAAGCGGGGATCCGAAGCAAGCTTCGGCGCGCCCCACTGAAGCGCCCGCGGGAAATCGGACGAAGGCAATTGGTCATTGCCAAAGCCCGGGGGACGCATATCCTCAAGCCATTTGTCGTCGGGCATATAGCGGCCTTGCTCATCAAAGTTATGGAACAAGCCCGCGACAGGATCGACAACCACGTGGCAAACAGTGCATTCCGGCTTATTCATCGTCGGGTTGAAGTCAACGATCTTCGATGAATCAACAGGCTGCTGGCCAAGCTTCAGGATATCGGTTCCGAGGAAGAACAAATAGGTCACGCGCGAACGGGCGCGGTTCCTATTGGTTACGGTCGTCGGATAGCGGTTTAGGTACATCGGCGAGGTCAGAATACCCGCATGCGGATAATTCGTGACATGGCCGGGCTGGAATTCGGTCGGATCTGCATCATTGGTAAATACCGCGTCGCTCACGCCATAAGCCTTGGCCGAGAACGGGTTTACCATGATATAGTCCGCCGAAATGATCTTCCGGAAGTCGAGGTCGTTCTTCACGGTATGCACGATAAGCTCGAGAGGCTCGCGCGCTACGCCGCGGTTGGTCCAGTTCCGGAGCTTGTTGTACAAGTCGTCCGCGCTGGTTGCGCCGTACTTTTGAATTGCGCCCGGCTCACTAAATCCGTCGTACCAGTACGGATTGTAATAAGCATTATCCTCTCCCAGGAGCTGAACGGCGTCGTCGTTATCCAGATAGAGATCCGTCAACAGAACGTCGTTATAGATCTGGCGAAGGCGGTCATAGAACGCCGGCTCGTGCATTAGCTTGTCGAGGATAGGATCGAGAGCGTCCATTCCGCCTGCGTCCACTGCGGCTTCCTCTTCCGCCGTCGGCAGGCGTCCGCTCAGGGCGAGCGAAGCCTTCCGCAGGGTTTCAGTCGGTGTATGCAGGATGGCGCCCGCATAAGTTCCAGCGACGTTCATCTCGCACGCCGAAGGATCCTTAAAGCGTTCAACCAAACCTTCCAGCGCCTTATAGTCTTCGCTATCCTTGGTGATAACCGCTCCGGCGGGGTGCTTACGGGAAGGGGAGCCACCCGTCGGCATCGCCAAGAGCTGAGAAGAGCCGTCCTGTTCCAGTGCAGCGGCTTTCCTCACGATTTCATAGTTCGCATCCAAGAAGCCTGCTTCGCTGCTTCCCCTGAAGACGAGCGTTGAGTCTTTCGCTTCTCCTTGGGGGTTATGGCAGCCATAGCATTTCTGCGAAAATACGGGAGCCCAGGCCTGTTGAGCGAAGTATTCAATGTCTGACACGCAGACATCGCCTGCTCCATCGCTGCTGCAGCCTGCAAAGCCAAGGGCGCTCACCGCCGCTGCAGCCGTGAGCAGCCCAAGACCAAGGTTCTTATTGAGTCGTCGTTTTCCTTTTCGCGGCATACCGGCCTCGTTAAGGTGAAGTGTTACGTTACCGAATTTAATGAATTAAGGTATCCTTAATCGCTGCGCCTTGTTGGCTTTCTAGGCATATCTCGTTATACGCTTCGTCGGCCTCCCAATCGTCAAGGCACTGTTTCAAGGCTACCTCCGGAGAATGAAAACAGAATTCCTGCGCACACTCCTTTCTTTCCCTTTCGGTAAGAAGCTATATAAGTCCATAGGCAAAACAAATGTACTGTCTGGGTCAACATGGTCAACCCAGCCCTTCAACAAATTTTGCGGCCAATCTGCGGTCTAGTTGCCCCCGGCTCCGCCGGCACCACCAGCTCCACCCATGCCACCGCCTGAGCTACCGGTGCTGCTGCTGCTAGCCGCCGTGCTGCTGCTGCTGGCCGTGGTGGATGACGAAGAGGAGGAGCTGGTTCCGCTGCCGCCGCATGCCTCGTGGTTGGCACAGTCGGCGCAGGAGCAAGGCTCGAGATAAGGAACGCAGGATCCGTTGTTGTCGCAGCTCGAGGCACAGCGTGCGTCGGTTGCGCACACCGAGCAGGTGCAGTCGTCAGAGAAATAAGAACAGCCTGCGGCCTCTTCCTGGTTGTCGTCGCAGCCGACGCTCTCCGCAGAGCATTCGGCGACCTTGAAGAAACAGTCGGGGCACGAACAGTCTTCGCCGCCCTCTGCGAGGTTGCAGGTGCCGTCGTCGGTGCATTTGGAGGTGCACATCGCCATGGATGAGCAGTCGACGCACTTGCAGTCTTCAGCGCGCGCGCCGCCGGCGTTGCAGTAGCCGTCGGGTTTTCGGTTATTGCAGGTGTCGTGCGGGCCAAGAACCGGTGTTGTCCCCGCTCCTGATGAAGGAAGCGGAGCGCTGTCGTCCAGCGTGGTCGAGCAGCCGGCAAAGGCTGCTGAAAGTAGTCCAGAAGCAAGGAGGAAGATGGCAAGCGTTCGCATGGATGTGAGCGATCTTGTCTGGTCTGGCCTTCATATGTCAAAGGGGAAAGTGTCCTAGCGCGATCTCACGCTTGTTTATCTAGTTCGGGCGTAAAAAAACCAATGGAGCCGTAAAGTCTCAGGCAGGAAGAGCGGCCGTTTAGGAAATTTTCGCTATCGCGCAAGACGCCGATTCGCGGTCTGAGCCATTTATTTGTGTATTGACGAGAGATTTATTGGGTTAAGGAGCGCTCTTTGGAGGCGCTGTGATTTGAGCGACAACCGTTTCCAGGGCTTTTTGCGCGCGTTGTTTTCTGACTGCGGCAGGAGCCCCGCTGTCTTTGAGCGCCTCGATATCCGCACACAAGGCAGCCCGATCTCCAGGCGGGAACAGCGTGCATAGCATGGCATAGGCGCTGGCACCTCTATCTTTTTTAGGTGCGGATTCTTGGTTGAGAACGGTGGAGGCGTGGTCCAAGAGCAGGGCCAGTGTTGCCATCAAAGGGCTGGTTTTCATCCACCGGTCTATAAAATCTGGGGCGGAAACAAGCTTGGCCAGCGGTTTTGGGTCGTTTTGCCTCGAGGTGAGCTCGGCTGCAAAGAGCAGCACTCGCACGCTGCGCATTGGATCGGCCGTTTTGGAGACCGCCGCATCCAGCGCCCCCAAATCGCTCAGGAATGCGTCATCAACGCGGGGAAGCGTGCAGTTGATGGCGGTTCCCAGCAAATCCGCCCGCATCATCGGCGCAAGCGTGTCGTCGCGCGCAAGGCTGCGGGCATGCGCGACAATCGCGGGTGTGCAATGGCTTTCTTTTCGCTGCCGAGTGAGCAGGGTCGCCGCGTCGTACACTTGCCCTTGCGAAATAAGCCCTTCCACCGATCGCATCAGGGCATCCGGGTCGTACGTCCCCTTGTCCATGCTCCCCAAAAACCCGTCAAGACTCTTCATAACAGCGCATTTGGCAGAGGTTTTGGGGTCGGCCCGGCCGATGTGAGGCAGCTTCTGAAGCACATCCGCGATGCGCAGGGAAAGCGCATGGGCATAGCCGTCACATGCGGGCTCTTCATAAAGGGCAAGCGCAACCTTTGCGTTTGTGCACGCAAGAGGTGCGGCCACGACGCGGAGTGAACGTTTGGTGCGTTCCAGTATGCCTGGAAGCTCAGGCGTCTTCCCGAGGCCAAAAGGGGCGTCCTGGAGGAGTTTAGAAATCGCCTCGTCATCGGCGTCTTTGGGCAGCGATGCGCGGAGCAGCGTCCATAAATCTCCCGCTAAAAACGGCAAATTTGCCTCTGCAGCGAGCTGGGCGGAAAGAGCCAGGGCGGTCGTGGCATCCGAGGCCCATTTGCCCGGGTCTGGCTCGGCCAGCAGGCGGTCGCCCAGGCGCGCGCCCGTTGACAGAATGGAAACCGCCCGCTGCGCCGACTTTGTGGCTCGTTTTACGTCGCCCGAGAGGAAGTGGTACACGGTGGCCAAGGCCGAGGCGTGCACATAAAAACGCGCGCTGTCCGAGGCTGCCTCTGCCCCGTCCGATGAAGAAAGGGTGGCGCTCATCGCACCTCCCGGTTCGCCCTTGGACTTAATGCCAAGCCCTATCTGAAACGAATTCGAGCCATTGAGCAGGCCGCCCCCATACGAGATTCCAAGGGAAACTGATAAAATTTTGGTTTCGGTCTTTTCCTCGTACTTGTAGGTCATTTTAGGAACGGACAAGCCTTTGGACTCGATGCTGTCCAGCAAACTGTCCAGCGTGGCCCTCGCGTCATCGCGCTTGCCTTCCATCCACAGCCGCACAGCCCCCATCGCCGAAAGCATGTCGTCCGCGTTCGCCGCTGCCACACACGCATCGTCCATCGCTTGTTTCATGCCGGGCGCGTAGGCTTCGACGTTGGGTGGGATACCGTTCCTGGTCTTCTCCAGCTCGGTCAGAAAGCGCAGCGCCCACTCGACCCGCTTCGAATGCTGTGCAGCCAGCGCCGTGGCCTTGGCCGAGGGCTCGGCTTCCTGCAGGCCGGAAATCACCAGCGTCGCCAACAGCCATAAATCGCCTTGATCGGCCTCACCCCGGCTGTACAAAAGCTCCGCTTGGGAAAGGCATATGCTCAGCAGGTCCGAGCTTGTTCCGAGCGGTGCGGTTGCGAGTGCATCGAGCAGCGTTTTTTTCTGCGCAGGCTTAGATGCTGTTGCCTTTTCGTCACCGCTTTTGAAAAAGAGCGACAAGCCTTTGACCACATCGCTGATTTGTTTGCCGTGCTCCCTGACAAACTGCTCGGCATCTTTCGCTTCCAAAAGTGCCCGCACGGCACCGTATCCCGACGTGATCGCCAGGGCCGCTTCCCGCTCGCTCCAGCCGGAAAGAGCCTCTTTCACAATGCTCTCTGCGCCGGCCGATCCAATTGAAAACTTTGTTTTGCCTTCGCGCTTCGAGGCGATGTCCATCGCGTCCGACAAAATAAGAACCAGCATTCTCGAGCGCTGGGCCCACGCATCCTGCCCGCTCTTGATACGGGGATGAGCAAGAATCTGGCGCCTCAAATCGCCGAGTTTGTCCAGCGCTCGCCGGGTTTCAGGATCGCTCACAAAGGGCAGGTTGGGATTCGGGCAGCTTTCGGGCTGTTTGGCTGAACGCTGTCTTGAGGCTTGAAATGATGTGGAAATGACCGCAATCAGCCCGTCGGCGAGCTCGGTGATATCGGAGAGCAGGTTGTCCGGCGCCTCGCCTCCCGGTTCCGCGAGGGCCGCGATCGCCGATTTCAGCGCGTCTTTTGCGGCTTTTCGCTCGGCGGACACCTTTGGACTGTCTTTGGGCAGCACGGCGAGCCTGCCGGAAAATCCAAGCGCAAGATAGCGTGCGGCGCTCACAGAAATGGCCGCAAGGCCCGGATACGCAATGCTGGTATCGCCGAGCAGTGCCCGGCTAACTTGTCCTGAAGAGAAATCGAGATTGGGATTCTGATCGGCAAGCAGCCGATAGACCGCATCGCCCGCGTATAAACCCGCCACGCCCCAGCCCGTCTTCTGGCTGAGATCGCCCTTTAATTTGGCCGAAAACGCCCCAGCCAGCCCTGTCATGTAGGCTTCCTGGATGGCGGGCGGAAATGAAATCCCCGCAAATACCCCCGCGAGTACGCCGTCAAACACGCTTTGGGCGTCCTTGGCCAAGGCGATTTTGTCTTGAGCTCCCGCTCTCGTGAGCTCGATGATTTGCTCTCTTAGCTTTTGATCGCCGAGCAGGCCGGGATTGAAGACCAGCGCAAGCTGAGAAAAAGTGCGGAAACGGTCTGGAGCCTCGCGTTCAAGCGCAAGAAGGGCCTTTAAATGTTGCTGGGCCAACTGGGTCATCCGCACATGGGTGTCGCTCTTGGCTGGATCCAGGCCAAAGGTTTGGCCTCTTTCAAACAGAAGATTGGGGGCGTACGACCAGAAGCTGCGCGAACTTTCGGCGGCATTTACGGCGGCCGTATACCGGACATACCAATCGGGCAGGGCAAGATGGGATGCGTCGGGTTGATGATCCGGGCGGGCCAGCGATGAAGCCAGGCGGGATGTGAAGATAAGGTCGGAAGGGTATTCGATGAGCGGTAGAGGACCAGGAGAGCAATCTCCCGTCTTGCGATAGATGGATGAAAGAAGTGCTTTCTTGGTCTGTTCTTTATTTTCCCGAATACCGGCTAAAATATGGGGTCCTTTTGATTGAAAAACTTGAGAGGGATTGGCGGCGGTGCGTACCCAGAGCAATTCATGATAGGCGGGGGTATGAGGCAGATCTGGGGGAATCGTATCCAGGGGCACCAGATCTGGGGCATCCTTTGCAGGTTCCAGGGAAACGCCTGCGGAAGCGAGCAGATCGAGAGCAAAGCGGGCCCGAAGCGAGGAACCTGTTGTGTTGGGGCGTTTTACAACGAGCTCGCGGAGCAGGTCGGCATGGCGGGCGGCATTGACATATTGAAAGGCAGCGGCGGCCTCAAAGGCCAGGCGTAGCTCGGTATCGATTCCGATATCGGAATCGGCGGACGCGGTATCACCTTCAGCGAGGACGGCGGGCGTTAGGCCGACGAGAAAAGGATAGAGAGGATCGTTGATAAAAAGCTGAAGGGTATAATCATCCCGGGCATAGAACAGGCTATGCAGAGAGAAAGCTTGGCCAATGGCAATAAGCAGCTCTTCCTGCGATAGATGGGCTGGCGCAGTCAGGTTTTTCGCGGTTATGGCGGCATAGGCGCGGGATGAAGGCCGGGAAGAGCCTGCTGCTGCAGGCCGGCTATCAATCCATATCGCTTTGATAGCGGGAGAAGCCTTGGAGGCCGCGGACAACTGGTCAAAGAGCTGAACCCAAGGGTCATTGGGGTCAATCTGTTTACGGGCGTATAGATAATCGGCGACGGTATTGCGGGAGAGGTCTTGCCTGGCCAGATCGAGAGCGATTTTGTGTTCACACTGTTCGATATGGGCGGCACTGCATGTTCCTCCCGAACCATGCTGAGCCGGGGTTGCGGTGCTTGGAGATGGACCGCACCCGCCTAGAGCGGAGGCCGTTGTAAAAAGAACCAGCGTTGCTTTGGCGATGAGAGGGAGAACAGACCGCATGAAGGCAGGCTAGCTTTGTTTTCTTCTTGGGTGGTTAAGTAACACCACGCCAAAACCGCGCTCAAAACAAAAGCCGCCCGATGTCAATCAAAAAATAAAGACACCAAATTACGAACGCCGTGAACGGACACTCGGCGGCGGCGGTGGATCTGAACTCTGCAGAAGCACGCGAGCCCGCGCAAAACGCGCCACAATCGCCACTGTCGCATTGCTGCCGCTCGCCAAACTCTCGAGAATCGCAAGCACTTCCGCACGCGAAAAATGAGGTCCAACAAGTCCTAACTTCTGGGCTGCATTCTCCACGACTTCCCGGGCTTTTTGTGTTCCAAGCGCCTGGGCGAGCATGGGCACAAGATCATCCGATCCCGCCACAATCCTGCTCCATCGGCGAATGGTTCATAAACAACAAGGCCATGCCTATCATCGTTCTTCCTTGCATGCCCGGGCAAGCCCGATTTGATCGGGACGTCATTTCATTTTTATTTTGGCAATTGCCGCGTCTTGTCCGTTGAGATGTCCTTTGCCCGCCGCTCATGATATTGGCCAAACCATGAATGTTCGCCTCGCGGCTGCCGGCATATTCATAGGCATAAGCGGAGCACTGCTTGCCTGCGAAGCCCGCGACAGCGAATATTTCGGCAGCACATCGAGGATTGGAAAGCATCCGGCCGCCTTGTATGTGAATAGCGGTTCAGAGCCCGAATTCCTCGATCCTGGCAAAAGCGCCGATACGGTGGGCAGCTCGTTTTTGATTCAATTATTTGAGGGGCTCACGGCTTACCATCCCCGCACCTTAAAACCTATTCAAGGTGTGGCAGAACGCTGGGACGAAAGCTCCGATCATCGCCTATACCGCTTCTATTTACGAAAAAATGCCAAATGGTCCGACGGCGCTCCTGTGACCGCGCGCGACTTTGAATACGCTTGGAAACGCGTGCTATCGCCTTCTCTCGCATCGCGCGCTGCTCCGAACTTATATGCAATTAAAAATGCCGAAGCCTTTAATAAGGGCACCCTCAAGGATGAATCCGCGCTCGGGGTCAAAGCGATTGACGATTACACATTATCGGTTGAATTGGAACGGCCCACGCCCTATTTCCTCGATCTCACTTCGTATCCTGCGATGTTTCCCGTGCGCCGCGATATCATCACCGCCTTTGAGGCCAAGGGCCAAGCCGATATGTGGTTCCGCCCCGAAAATATTGTATCGAATGGGCCTTATATTTTAGAGAGTTGGAAATTCCGAGATGAAATCACCATGAAACCCAATCCCCATTACTGGGATAGGGAACAGATACGGCTTGAAAAAATCGTATGGCTCATGGTCGAAGATTACCGGGCCACCATGAATCTCTATAAAGCCTCGGAAATTGATTTTATAGGCGACAACGCCGCGCTTCCCGCCGACTACATGGCCTTTCTTTCTCCGAAAAAAGATTTTCTGCGCTATCCCATTCTCTCGACCTATTGGTACGACCTCAATACCAGAATAAAACCCCTGGACGATTCCCGCGTGCGTCACGCGCTGAATTTATCCATCAATAAAATCGAATTGGTTGAGCGGGTAGCCCGCGCGGGACAATTGCCCGCCCTCCATTATGTGCCCGACGCGGCCGGAGGCGGCTATCAAGAAGCGCTTCTTTCGGAGCGGGACAGAGGAGCCGAGCCCTTTCAAAATGCCGGATTGGCATTTGATCCCCAACGCGCCAGAGAGCTCTTGCGCGAGGCCGGATACCCCGTTGAATCCGAAGGCGATAGCAGAAAAGCCCGGGACTTCCCTCCGATCGAAATCCTTTACAATACTGGAGAAGGGCACCGTCAAATAGCCGTCGCCATTCAAAGCATGTGGAAAGAGTATTTGGGCATATCGGTCCAGGTGCGCAGCGAAGAATGGAAGGTCATGCTGAAAAACGTCCGCGAAGGCCGTTTTGGGATTGCACGGGGAGGCTGGTCCGCCAATTACAACCATCCTCAAACCTTTTTCGACACATTTATCGCCGGAAGCCCGCACAATACAACAGGATGGTCCGACCCTACCATGGACGAAATCCTCTCCCGCGCCCTCGCGGCTCCCAGTGCCCGCGAAAGCATGAAGCTCTATCTCGAGGCCGAGGCCCGCGCTCTCGCCGGAATGAGCAGGATCCCCCTCTTTTTCTATACAAAATCGGTGCTCATTAAACCTTGGGTCAAGGGATATTTCCCCGTGCCCAGGCCAATGCATTCCTTTAAATGGCTATGGATCGATCCCAACTGGAAAACCAATCCAAAGAATGAGCCGGCTTTCAATCCTTTGGAATTGCCGCCTCCCGGCCTATGGGAGGCCCCGTGAGCGACAGGCGCAATATCCTTTTCTATATAGCGAAGAGGATCCTGTGGCTCATTCCTACATTATTGATTGTAATTACGATGGGATTTATTCTGGTACGCCTTCTCCCGGGCGGTCCATTCGATGAAGAGCGCGCTGTTCCGGCCGAAATACAAAAAGCCCTCCAAGCCAAATATCATCTAAACGATCCGATATGGAAACAATACACGGATTGGCTTTGGGGATTTTTATCCCGGGGCGATTTAGGCCCAACCTTCCGTTACCCGAACCGGACCGTTTCCGAAATTATCCGCCTGAGCCTTCCCATTTCGATGCAATTGGGATCATTGGCGATGATAGTTGCCATCGCAAGCGGACTCTGTCTGGGCATGATTGGAGCTGCAAAACAAAATACCTGGATGGATACGGCCGCCACCGGCTTTTCCCTCGCGCTTATATCGATCCCGCGCTTTGTGCTGGCGCCGCTGCTTATTTTTATTTTCTCCCTCCACCTGTATGCGCTGCCCGTCGCCCGCTGGGAAAGCCCGAGGCACATGATCTTGCCTGTTATCTGCGCCGCCGCCCCCGCCGCCGCCACCATTGCCCGCCTCTTTAGAGGCTCGATGACCGAAATCCTGCGCTCCGATTTTATCCGGATGGCCAAAGCCAAAGGATTGCCCCACAATCATATCTTATTTAAACACGCCTTAAAAGGCGCGCTGCTTCCTGTGCTCAGTTATATCGGCCCCGGTTTATCCCATTTGCTCGTCGGCTCTATTGTTATCGAACGCATTTTTTATATTCCCGGCATGGGCCGCTATTTCGCCGAGGCCGCCTTAAACCGCGATTACAACCTGCTCCTGGGCGTGATGCTGGTCTATGGAATTATTTTAATGATTATCAATACGATCGTAGATATCGCCTATGCCTATCTCGATCCCCGCGTGGAGCTCCGATGAGCTCTTCCCGCTCCCTGTTCGGCGATGCTCTTTTCCGGCTCTTGAAGAACCGCGCGGCCAAAGCCTCGATCGTTATTCTTTGCGCGCTGGTCCTGGGCTGTATTTTCATTCCTGAATTCTCTTCCTACCGCTACGACAAGACCGATTTAGCCCTTGGCCCGACGCCTCCCTCGATGGAGCACTGGATGGGCACCGATTACGCGGGCCGCGATTTAATGGTGCGCGTGTTTTTGGGCGGAAGAATTTCATTCGCGGTGGGCATCATTGCGACCGTATTGAGTTTTATGATTGGCAGCCTGTGGGGCGGGATTGCCGGATATGCCGGCGGCAAGACCGATGCCTGGATGATGCGCATCGTCGATATTCTCTATACGCTGCCCTTTTTGGTCTTCGTGATCTTATTGATGGTTTTCTTTGGCAATGATAAAAGTGTATTTTACCAAATCTATAAATTTGTACTGGGTATTTTCGTTAAGAACCCCGGTGATTCAAGTTATTTTCCGCTCTATCAAATTGCGATCGTGTTTATGGCATTGGGCTGTATTTCGTGGCTGACGATGGCGCGCATTGTGCGGGGCCAGGTGCTCTCATTAAAAAACCAGCCTTTTATCGAAGCCGCGCGCTGTCTGGGCCTTCCCGCCGGAAGCATTGTCTTTAGGCATTTATTGCCCAATGCAATGGGGCCGATGATCGTCTACACCGCCCTCACCATTCCTGAAGTGATGATGACCGAAGCCTTTTTAAGCTTTTTGGGCTTGGGAACGCAGGAGCCGCTGTCCAGCCTGGGATTGCTGGCCGCCCAGGGCGCCGAAACCATGGATGTGTATCCATATCAATTGTTTTTCCCATCCATCTTTTTGGCATTAACTTTATTTTGCTTTCATTTTCTGGGCGACGGCTTAAAGGAAGCGCTGGATCCGCGCGCTGTTAAACATTAAAGGATTTGGCCGTGCCGCTGCTCTCCGTGCGCGATTTATGTGTCGATTTTAAGACCGAGGAAGGCTTGCTTCGCGCGCTATTTTCGGTGTCCTTTTCAATCGGACCCGGCGAGGTGCTCGGCATTGTCGGCGAATCGGGCTGCGGAAAAAGCGCCGCCGCAATGTCTCTGCTCAGGCTTTTGCCAGAACCGCCCGCGCTTATCCCAAATGGCCAGGCGCTCTTTTCCGATGAGAAATCAGGCAATACAATCGATTTGCTCCGTTTATCCGAGCGCGAATTAACCCATATCCGGGGAAATAAAATATCCATCGTTTTTCAAGATCCGATGACAGCCCTCAATCCCTATCTCACCATCGGGGATCAATTGCTTGAAGTGCTTGTCCACCATCTTAAAATGAACAGGCCGCAGGCCCTTGAACGGTGTGCGGCCATGCTTTCATCGGTAAAAATCGACGATCCGGCCAGAATCATGAAGGCTTATCCTCACGAGCTTTCGGGAGGAATGAGGCAGCGGGTATTGATTGCGGCGGCGCTGTTATGCAATCCCGCGCTGCTCATTGCCGACGAGCCGACAACGGCTCTGGATGCGAGCGTTCAGCGCCAGGTGCTCGCCATTCTAAATGAGCGCGTATTGGAAAGCGGGGCCGCCATGCTGATCATTACACATGATTTGGGTGTAATTGCTCACACAGCCGATCGGGTGGCTGTCATGTATGCGGGCCGCATCGTGGAAGAAGGCCCGGCTGGAGATATTCTTCGAAATGCGAAACATCCCTATACAATTGCCCTCGCGCGCTGCCGTCCCAAGCTTTCGGGGGAGGGGGGCGAAGCTTTAAGCCCTATCGCCGGAATGCCGCCCCGCCTGGGAGAAATACCATCGGGATGCCCATTTCATCCCCGCTGTCCCGAAAGGCATAAACGCTGCGAAGACGAAGAGCCAAAGCTGATCCCTCTTGCCCAATCCGATCAAATTGAAACGGAATCAGCGCCGCCAAAGAAAAGGGCGCTGCATCTCGTCCGCTGCCATCTTCACGGCCTGGAAATATCGAAGTAACCCATGGATATATTTGAATAATCGTGCTACTTAATAGACTTTTATCTTCGGGGCTGGGCATGATTGAAGTTAGGGACGATTTATGACGAGCGACGAACAGTCATTGCGCGAAGAAATAGAGCGGCAGAGGGCACGAATTGCAGAACTTGAGCAGGCCGCTGCGGAACATGAATTGGACCGCAAATTGGCGGCTGTGGTTCGGGCGATGCCCGATGGTGTGGGGCTGGCGAGTCCGGACGGTGCCGCGCTTTTTATAAACGCGGGCTTGAGGCGTATGGTGGGTCTTGGCGAAAATGAGACGTTTGAGGCCAGTATAGCGGCATTTCATTCGCCTTCCGTAGCGAAAATGGCGGCTGAGCAGGCCATACCGGCCGCGATTCAGCATGGTTTGTGGATGGGGGAGATGCCTCTCTTGAGACGCAATGGAACGGAATTGCCCACGTCCACCGCGGTGCTTTCGCATAAAAATCGGGACGGCCAGGTGGAATTTGTGAGCGCGATATTCCGCGATGCATCGGCTCAAAAGGCTGCCGAAAACGAGCTCGAATGCTTTTTTAATCTAAATGCCGACCTATTTACGATTATGGATTTTGATGGAAGAACACGGCGCCTAAATCCGGCCTGGGAAAAGACGCTGGGATATTTACATGCCGAATTAATCAGCATTCCTTTGCTAAAGCTCGTGCATCCCGATGATATTGCCCGCACCAAGGAGATGGTGCGTTCTGTCGTTTCCCAATCCGATTCCAATACGATCGTATGGGAAAATCGCTTTAGGCATAAAGACGGAAGTTATCGCTGGCTGGAATGGAGATCGTTCGCTTCCGTCCCTGAACAGCGCATTTATGCGATTGGCCGCGATATTACCGACCGGAAATGGGCCGAGGACACCATTCAAAAACAGTCGGCGGCCCTCTTGGAGGTGTCCACTCCCTTAATTCCTATCAGCAATGAAATTGTTGTGATGCCTTTGGTGGGGACGCTGGATTCGCGGCGCATCGCGCAGGTGATGGACACGCTGCTGGAAGGCATTGGAAAGACGCGCGCGAAGGTTGCGATTTTGGATATCACAGGCGTTCCAGTGGTGGACACGCAGGTCGCGAGCGCGCTGCTCAAGGCGGCCAAGGCTGTTTCATTGCTCGGCGCCGAGGCTGTGCTGACAGGAATCCGGCCTTTTGTGGCGCAGACGTTGGTGACGATCGGCGCCGATTTGAGTACGGTGATGACGTGCGGGACGCTGCAGGCGGGGATTGCCTATGCGATGCGGGACGGCCAAGGCGATTGATTAGAATGGGCGGGGCGCGATTTTTTCAATTCATTGGTATTCTTGCCCTGGGCTGCTCGGCCAGGGCGGAAACAGGTTCGGATAGGCCCGATGCCGGTGGAAGGGCTTCAATTTCAGTGGACTCGGCCAGCGTGGCCCCGGCGCCCGCTCCCTCCCATTCCGGTGTATCAAATTCAACGGATAATAAGCCAATATCATGCAATAATAAATGTTTTTCCATTGAACGCTGCGATGAAAATACAAAAACCTGCGTTCCGGCCTGTCCAGCCGGGGAAGTCTATATCCCGCCCACGGGTAAAGAAGGTTTTGTAATCGGCAAAGGCTTTACCCTGAACGGCGGCGCAAAACGCTTTAAAAGAGGGCATAAACCCGATTCGGATAAACCTCACCGCGTCGTGCTGACAAAGCCTTTTTGCATGGACGAAACCGAAGTGACCGTGCGGGCGATGATGGAATGCGTCGGGGCCGGACAATGCAAAACGCCTAAAATTGCCGAGATATATGCGAATTATCCGCGCAGGCCCGATCACCCCGCGAATGAAGTGAGTTTTTTAAAGGCCAAGGCTTTTTGTGCGTGGCGCGGAAAACGCTTGCCCACCGAGGCGCAATGGGAATGGGCAGCCACGGGTGGCGATGGCCGCAAATGGCCTTGGGGAAATGAGGAACCCACATGCGAACACGCGGATTTCGCGCCGGGCGTGCTGGTCAGTCCGGGCGGCAATTCAGGTTGCGGAGGAGGCGGCACTTCGCCCGTGAAATCGCATCCCAAAGGAAATCGGATTTGGCCGGGTGGAATTCTTTACGATATGGCGGGCAATGTATGGGAATGGTGCGAGGATACCTGGGAGCCCTGGCCTTCTGAAATGGTAACAGATCCTTTGGTATTGAATCCCAATGTGCTCGTGCATGTGATCCGGGGCGGCGGCTGGAACCGATCGGGGCTTGGAATTCAGAGCTCGCTCCGCGGCGCCGCCATCGATACCTATGAAGTTCCGGGCTTGGGATTCCGCTGTATCCGCGTGCCCGAAGACGATCGGGCAGAATAATTTTGATTGAATTTTTATGATAAATGATCAAATTGATCCGCCGGCCATGCCTGAAGAGCCTTTCTTGGATGTGCGGGATTTATCCGTCGAATTTCCGCGGAGAAACGCGGGGCTCTTTCAAAAAGCGGATACGGTGCGGGCGGTAAAACAAGTCTCGCTGAGCATTGGACGGGGCGGCTCGCTTGGTTTGGTGGGCGAATCGGGCTCGGGAAAGTCATCGCTGGCGAGGGCCATATTGAAATTAATTCCGGCGAGCTCTGGACAGGTGTTGCTGGAAGGCTGCGATGTGCTTCGCCTGAAGGGAAAAGAGCTGACGCTGGTGCGAAGGCGCATGCAGATGGTCTTTCAAGACCCGTACGCGACGCTGAATCCCCGCATGCGGGTGCGGGATTGCCTGAGCGAGCCTCTGTTGGCCCACCGGCTTGCGGGCAGCGAACAAGAGGCTCTGGCCCGGGTCTCGGAGCTATTGGAATGGGTTGGCCTGTCGGGCGCCTATCAAACGCGTTATCCGCACGAGCTTTCGGGCGGACAGAGGCAGCGGGTGGGCATTGCGCGGGCGCTCGCATTAAAGCCCGATGTATTGATCCTCGATGAACCGGTGAGCGCCTTGGATGTAAGCGTTCAGGCGCAGATTCTCAATTTATTGCGATCCCTCCGGAATACATTGGGCTTGACTTACCTATTGATTACGCATGATCTGTCGGTGGTTCGCAATCTGTGCCCGGAAGTGGCGGTGATGTATTCGGGCGAGATTGTCGAGCGCGGATCGATGCGGCAGGTATTGGATTCTCCGGCGCATCCTTATACAGATTCGCTTGTAAAAGCCGTGCTTTAAATGGAGTCAGGTCATGCGGCGCTTTGAATTGGTGATGGGCATGTCTTTGGGCTTTCTCGCGCTTTCGTGCGGAGATGACGGCGATCCTGCTCCGCCTTCCCCGGCGGTCCCCAATTATGAGGATTTTGCTTATGCGCCTACCTCCTGCGCTTATTTATGTCCAAATTCATCGTGTGAGGAAGCTACAAAACCATATTCATGTCCCGCCATGGGCGAGTGGCCAAAAATAGCGCATCTGCCCGAGTGCCCGGCGTGGGATGGCAAATATCCCGAGGCTGTTCAGGGAAAATGCACGGCGAGCGAGCCCACGGGGGATGCCATTAAAAGGCCGGGTATTGATGCCTCGACGGGTGCCCGGATTTTGCCCGATGGACGCACGGTAAAGCCTTCCGGCGCCGAATTTAATTTTGATGAGCCCGAGCTTTCGGGGAGCATTACAACGGCATTGGCGCCCATTCCAGGCACGCCCTTTGTATTGGTTGTCGATACAGGGAAAGACAATCATGCGGTCCGCGTTGTGGATACCACGAAAATCGGTGTATCCGATCCTGTTGCTGGATTTGTATTGTTTACTCCGCCAATGCGATTAAATAGCTCGCTCGCGTATGTCGCGCCCAATCGGGTATATGTGGCCAGCGATTACGGTGAAGTCTTTGCGTTGAGCGTGGACACGCAGACAGGTTCGCTCGCGCTGTCTCCGGGCGATGCGCTGCCTTTGCCGATGAACGGCGATGAACCCTATTATGTGGCGGGTGTGGCCGCGAGCCCCGATGGCAAAAAGCTTGTGGTTTCAGGCGTGGAGTCGAGCAATTCGCTTGTATTTGATATCGATCCCGCCTCGCCGAATTATAAAACAATGGTCGGTAGCGTCGATATCGGCACAAAAGAAGCCTTCTCTGTGTATTTCGATCCCAATGACGCGGCTTCCGCTTTTGCTTATGTGCCCGTGTGGAGGAGCACGAATGTCATTGAGATCGATGTGTCCAACCCCGCGGCGCCCAAGGTGAGCCGTTCGTTTGCGGCCGAAAAAAATCCCCAGGGCATGGCCTTTTTGGATTCCCGCTGGATGGTGGTCGCCAACGATTTCGGGGAGACCATTTCATTGATTGACCGGGTTTCGGGGAAAAGCACATCCATTCCTGTTGAATTCGAGCCTGGTTTGAAAGGATTGGATGTGTCGGCCGTGGCGTTTGATGCCGCGCAAAGCCGATTGTATGTATTGCTCGCGGCATTGAATGCCATTGCGGCGTTTGATGTCGATTTAACCAAAGATCCGCCCGTATTTACCGCCAAGGGAAGGCTGGCTTCGGCGTGGTGGCCCAGCGCGATTTCGGTGCTTGCGGATGGTTCGCTGGCGGTGACCAGCCTTCGCGGAAAAGGCATTGGGCCGCTGCTCGAATATGCGGATATCGGTGACGGCGAGGGAAGTTCGCAAATGAGGGGCGCTATTCAAAAAATTGCCGCGCCCACCGATGCCGATTTTAGCGCGGGTACGCAAATGGTGGCTCAAGCCGTCGCTGTTGGAGCGCGCCCTGGGTATCCAGCGCTGTCCTGCGATGGAGGCGCAAAGGATTTTCCCGTTCCCGAAACCAATACGGAAGGGCCTTCTCCCCATATTCAGCATGTCTTTTTCGTCGTCAGAGAAAACAAAACCTTCGATTCGCTGCTGGGAGATTTGCCCAATGTGGAAGGCGATCCTCAATATGCGATGAAATTGACCACCGCGGAAATGGATCGCATTTGGACGAATTTCCGCGAGCTGGGTAAAACCTTTACGATGTCCGATAATTTTTATAATTTGGCCATTAAATCGACGCAGGGCCATCAATGGACGACGCATGGGCGGACGACGGATTTTTGCGAGCGGACATGGAGCCTGGACTCAAGGCAAGTGCCTCTGTGCGGCGTTGCAAGCCCCGGAAAGCCGGTGGAAGGTTCGCTATTTGATTGGCTTGTTAATAACTCCGTTCCATTTGATATTTTAGGCGAAATCGTGGGGGTACCCTCAAAGGCGCCGCCGGGGAAAAATCCGGTCGATGCGCTGTATCCGGGAGGGCCATTTCAGCATATTGATTACAACGATTTAGAAAAATCCTGCCACGCGGCCATCCGGGCCCGCGTAAAATGCGATCTCGGTTCGTTTGTCTATATGACACTGCCGAATGACCACACGGTCGGCGTGTCTCCTGAAAACCCCACGCCTGAAGTGATGTGCGCGGTAAATGACGAGGCGACGGGTATGATGGTCGATGCCATTTCTCATAGCCCATTGTGGGCTTCATCGCTGATCGTGATTACCGAGGACGATCCCCAGCAGGGTGGAGATCATATCGATTATCATAGAACTCCGCTTGTATTGATTTCTCCTTGGGTGAAGCGGGGTTATGTCTCGAAGACGCATATCGATGTGGCCTCGCTTCATAAGGTATTCGCGCATGTGCTCGGATTGCCTTATCCCAATGTGATTGTGAAAAATGCAGGGCTTCCTCTGGATATGTTCACATCGACGCCGGATTTCACGCCCTATGTGTATAAGCCGCGCACTTGGCCTTTGGAATGCGGGATGGGCGCGACAGGCGCGGAGCAGGCGCTTACCAAGTCGTGGGATTTTAAAAACGTGGACGATCAGCCTGGGCTGGGGGAGCAGGTGATGCGTTGGATGCGGAAAAAGCAGCTTCAGGAACTTCCGCCCGAGCTGCTCCAGCAAGTGGAGGCGCGGAATAAGAGGCGGGCGTTGGGAATTGCGGAAGTAGACGAAGATGATGATTGAGCGAGCGCACACAGGCATGCACACAAAGGCGCACCAATCATTAAGTAATTGAAATCCTTGCTTGATTCAACGCGCCCGAGGAAGTAAGGAACCCGGCCTGGATGTGTTGTGGGGCTGCGCGGTATGGCTTGTTCAGAACCCGATCGGGAGGCTTTTTTTGTTGAGTGCCCGATGCCTGCTTTTGTGGCAGCACAGGATGGCCTCATCACGTCCGTAAATCCGCTGTTGCGCGCTATTTTGGGGGATGCGGCGCAGGCGCTTGTGGGAACGCCCTGGATCGATTTGGTGCCCGATCTAGAGCGGGATTCAGCGCATCGCGTATTGGAGGCGGGGGGCGTGTGTTCGTGGACGTCGTGGGTTGCGGCGGGGACTGGCCATGTCAAATGGTTCCGCTGGTGTTGCCGGCGTTCATTTCTGGATGGCCGGGTATTTGGGACGGGCGCCGATATTACCGACGAAAAACAAGGGGATTTGGAGCATGTTGTTCAAAACGTGGCAAGGCATTCGGGCTGGGCCGAACGGGCGATAAGGGAAGAAGAGCTTCGCCGAAGCCGCGATTTGCTTGGATTGATGCTCGAGCATGTGCCGATGCTGCTCTGGACCGTGGATATGAATGGTGTGTTTACTTATGTCGATGGAATGGGATTAGACAGGATGGGTGTAGAATCCCATGAGGTGGTCGGGCAGAGTTTTTTCGAGCGTTTTGAAAAATATCCCCGGGTGGTGGACAGTGTGTGGAGGGCATTGCAAGGGGATAATTCGCTTCAGACAACGGAATTTGGCGGGGTGGTGTGGGACAATCGTTATTTGGTGATGCGGGATGAGCGCGGCGATATGGTGGGTGTGGCTGGGCTTGCGCTGGATGTGAGCGAGCGGGTGCGCACCGAGGAAGAGCTGCGCCGCCGCCTGGCGATTATTGAATGGCAGCGGGATGAAATTAGATCATTATCGATGCCAATTCTAAAGGTATGGGACGATGTGGTGGCGGTGCCTGTGATTGGAACGGTGACGGTGGAGCGGGCGGGGCTGCTTGCGGAGGCCGTGCTGAAGGCGGTTGTGAAGGAGCGGGCGCGCTTTGTGATTTTGGATTTAACGGGCGCCGAAATTGTGGATGTGCCGAGCGCCGAGGGCGTGCTGAAGGTGGGGCGGGTTGTGGCGCTTGTGGGGAGCCGGGCCATTTTGGCCGGGATTCAGCCGAAGATGGCTCTTGCCGCGATTGAAGGCGGGGCCGATCTCAGTTCGATGGCAGCATTTCGGAATTTGAGGCAGGCAATTCGATTTTGTATGAAGCAGACGAAGCGTTGAGGAGTGCGGCGCCGAGCACTCCGGAGGAGTCGCCAAGGCTGTGTTTTAGAAGGGGGGTTCGGAGCTCGTCATTGAAGACATGCCGGGCAATGGCGGCTGGGCCTTCGGTGTAGAGAAGTTCGAGATTGGAAACGCCTCCGCCGAGCACGATGGCGCTTGGATCGGTGATGTTGATCAGGTTTCCAAGGCCGCGGGCGAAGGCTTCGAGGAAGGCGCCGATGGCCTGTTTTGCATGGGGATCTTGATCTCGGCGAAGGGCGATTTGTTCGAGGGAAAGAGTATTTCCCGAGCGTTTTGCGTAGTCCGCTTCGACGGCGGGGCCCGACGCGAATAGCTCCAAACAGCCGCGGCGGCCGCAGTAACAGAGCGTTTCGTGGCTGGGGTAGATGATGTGGTGTCCCCATTCGCCTGCGATGCCATGGAGGCCGGGCCAAAGGCGGCCCGAGCCTACGAGTCCGCCTCCAACGCCCGTTCCGAGAATGACGCCGAATACAAGGCCGTCCGCATAAGGTTTGGCTGCTCCGAGAAGGGTCTCTGCCAATGCAAAACAATTGGCATCATTTTCGAATGTAATGGAATGGCCTAGGCGTTTTGCGAGCTCGGTCCTGAAGGGGCGGCCGTTGATGCAGGTGGTGTTGCTGTTTTTTACGAGGCCGTTTCGGGTGACACCGCCCGGCATTCCGATGCCGATGGGAATGAGGGCAGGATCGCTTTGCGAGAGATGGAGCATCTCGCGGATGAAGGCGGATGTGCGCTCGAGCAGCGCTTCGTAGCCTTGTTCGCGCAGGGTTGGGATACGGCGGCGCTCCAATATAAACAGGGTGCCTTCGGGTTCTTCGCCCAAGAGCACGCCTTCGATTTTGGTGCCTCCGAGATCGATGCCTATGCGAAGGCGTGTGCCGTTGTGCCGGTTCACGGGCTTTTAGCGCAGGAAGGCGCGGTTGTGACCGTTACCGTGGCGCGCGCGGGAATTTCGGTGTCCGTGCTTTTGTCGACGAGCACTTCGTTGTCGTCGTTGCGGGCCTCGGCGGTAATTTCAAAGGTCGCATAACGATCGGCGAGCTTGCGCAAGAGGACGTCGATTAAGCGCGTTGTGCCGATGTTGTTTTCGCGGCCGTTGACGAGCAGAACAAAGTGGCCGCATCCCGAAATGGAGCCGCAAAACTCCGGCGGGCGGACGATCATCTCTTGGGTTTCAAGCTGAATGGGAATGCGCGCGTCGGGATCGGTGCCGATGGCAATGCAGGCGCCGTCCGCGGGGCTTGTAATTTCAAGGTGAGGATTGCGCGGCGTGGCGCTGGCTGTTGTGCCGGTGGATGTTGTCTCGTCGTCGCTGCAGCCGGTGCAGAAAAGGCCGATCGATGAGATGAGCGCGGCGCTTAGCACTGGGCCGCGCTTGCGGATGATCCGTTGAATCATGAAGCTGTCTCCTTAGGGTGAACCCACGCAGTGTTCGAGGCGGATGTAGCCGTAGCGCGAAGAACATGCGGCTTTGGGGTCGGTCATCGAAATAAGGTTTGAGCAGTCGAATTGCACAAAGATTTGTCCCGCGGAAACGCCTTGTTCGCCTCCGGGAGCGAATTGAAAGACGCAGGGGCCGAGGTCGCTCGAGGCATACACGGTGCTGTCTTTGGGGTCGCTGAACTGAACTTGTCCAACCGCGCTTGTGCCATCGGTGAGCACATCGTGAAAAGAGAAGGAGAACATGCCTTTCTTTAGGCTTCCGCCGGCTCTGAATTTCGCGCCTTCCGCGAGCACGGAGCAGGCCACTTCGGCGCCGTCTTGGCCGTTTTCATAAACGAGGGGAGGTGCCGCGTTGACGTTGCCGATATCGATATGGATGTTGCCGGGAGGGCAGTTTTGTACGGCTGTCGCGTACACTTCCATATTCACCGCGCCGGTGGCTTGGGGGACGGAATTGGTTTCATTGTCCGAGCTGCTTGCCCGCCGTTCGTCGTCGGAGCAGCCCAGGCTGAATGTGGCGCTGATGCAAACCAGTGTAGAAATAAAGGCTATTGTGCGCATGCGTGCGAAGACTCGATGGATGGCGATCTCGCGTCAAGCGTTGTGCGTTTGATGCGTACGCCTCTTGCCTTCATGCGTTACGATTCGGGTGCCATGATTCAAGAAATCATTCAGGACAAATTGAGCAAGTCGCTGTCGCCATTGCATTTGCTGGTGGAGAACGAAAGCCGCATGCACAGCGTGCCCGCCGGGTCGGAGACGCATTTTAAGGTGATGGTGGTGAGCGATGTGTTTGAAGGCATGCTGCCTGTGGAAAGGCATCGCCGGGTGTACGAGATTTTGCGCGATGAGATGAAGAGCGGTGTGCATGCGCTGTCGCTTCGCGCGCTGACGCCTGCGCAGTGGGAGAAGGAGGATCCCAATGCGTTTCGTTCGCCGCAGTGTCTCGGGGGTTCGAAGGGCTAGATGGATTTTGTATTCGCGCTCGTGACCGATCTTCACTTTGGTCCCGAAGCTCATTTCGCGGGCAAGCTTCGCAAGCTGACTTCTCATGCGCCGGACTTGGCCAAGGCTTTTGTCGAGCGGATGAATACCGATGTCCGGCCATCGATGGTCGTGAATCTGGGCGACGATATCGAAGACGAAAGTCCGCAGGCTGACCGGGCGCGCTATCAGGCGTGTATCGATATTTTGAGAGGCGTGAATGCCGAGCTTGTGAATGTCGCAGGCAATCACGATCTGATTTATCTGCAGCCTTCGGACCTGCTCGAGATTTGGGGAAAAAGCCCTGAAAATAAGCTGTATTCATCCTTTGATCGGGCAGGCATTCATTTTGTTGTTCTGCATACGAGGGAGCGCAAGGATCTGGATGTGTCCGTGGGCGAGGAGCAGCTCGATTGGCTTGCGGCCGATCTCGCCGAAGCCGCCGCAAAGCCCGTGATCGCTTTGATGCATCACAGCGCGGCCGATCAAGATCTTCGGGGAAATAGGTGGTTTGAAGGGCTTCCGCATATTTGTTTGATTAGGGAGCGGCGCAAGATCCGCGAGCTATTTGCCCGTCATGGCCGTGTGATGGCTGTGTTTAATGGGCATCTGCATTGGAATCAGCTCAGCGTCTTCGATGGAATCCCCTACATCACGCTGCAGAGCCTGATTGAGAATGTCGACGACGATGCGCCGGGCAGGGCGGCCGCGGCGCATGCCATTGTGCGGGTTCAGAAAAAGCGTTTGGTGGTCGAGATCGAAGGGGCCGAGCGCGCGCGTTACCAGTTTGAAATTGAGCCATCCTGAACGGCGTTTCGCTTGGCCGATCTGAATTCATTGAATCTCCCCGTTTTGTGATATGAGGGGCGCTGTATTCGCACACGGGATCTCATGTGTGTGGTGGGAACCTTTGCGTTCTGTTTTTTGGAGGAATCATGAAGAAGATCGTTGGAATGTTGATGGCATTGGGTGTGATGGCCTCGGCCATGGGCGGCTGCTCTTACGGCGCGATTGCCGTGGCGGGTGACAAGGTTGTTGTTCTTCGCCAGGACGCCTTCCTCTTCGGCGCCTTGCGCAAGGCCTTTGTTTGCAAGGTTGGGGACTCTGGCTTGACGGGCTGCGCGGCGAACGAGGCTCCGTGAGCAGGCACGAGCGCGCTGCATTCGCGGTGCGCGTGCCTTCACGGCTTTGAAAACAAAAGAGAGCGTCCTCTTTTGGAGGCCGCTTATCACACGGAGAAATGCAATGAAAAAGGCTCTTGGATTGGTAATGACCTTGGGACTCATCGCCTCGGCGATGTCGGGCTGCGCTTACGGCGATATGGCTGCCGTGGGCACGGACAAAGTCGTTGTGATGCGTCAGGACATGTTCTTGTTGGGCGCTCTTCGTAAGGCGTTCGTCTGCAAGATCACCGACGGCGGCCTTTCGGCTTGCGCAACGGCGGAGTCGCCCTGATTGCGACGCTTCCCTTGTGTTTGGGGGAAGCGATTGGTCTTCTGGCCGGAATTCCGCGTGAGGCGTCATTTCATCTTGGATTGAGCCTGCGCGGTGCGTCGCCGCTCGATGTATCCGGACAGAAGCAGCATCAAAGAGGCTGGGACGGCACGGCCTCCTTATTTTCGTCCTCAATTGTTTTGATCGTCGAATGAAGCACGCTTTGTGGATTGGGATTGGGGTGGCTTTGTTGCTTTCGGCGTGTGGCCAGAAGAGCGCCGAAAAAACCGAGCAAGAGTACGGCGATCCCGTTGGGATAACCCTGGTTGCGTCGAAAGACGTGCCCGCGGTTGAAGTAGCGATTGCGGTATCGAAGGGGGTTGTGATCGATCCCTTGGTGGAACCGCTGAGCACGCTCTTATACCGGGGATTGAAGGCTTGTTCGGGCGTGATAGCGGCATCGCTGAAGACCGAACCTGCGCATTTGTCCTTTGTGGTGGAGCAGGGCAAAACCAAGAACGCGAGCGTGACCGGCGCGAGCGCCGACTGTTTAAGCAAGAGTTTGGAGGGGCAGGATTTCGCTGGGAAGGCGCCGGGCAAGCTGAATGTGATGGCGATTGTGCGCCTTTCAACGGCTGCGCAGCCGGCTTCCCCGGAGGGGCCTAAGCCATGAGGCGTTTCTGCGTTCAAAAAAGCCGGGCGTTGAGTGTGCCCGTCATTTTAATAGGATTTTTTGTAAATTCGATTGTATTTGCCCAATCCGCGGCGCCATCGGCAAGCGCTTCAGTGGCATCGCCACCCGCGCCTCCTGCGAGCACGGCAGCCCCGCCACCCGCGCCGCCATCATCGTCCGCGCCTTTGGTGGAACAAGCCCCGCCACCAGCGCCACCCGCGTCTGCGGCACCGTCCGCGCCGCCGCCGCCTGAGCCGCCAAAGACAACGACCGTGACGATTGGCGGAAAGACCATTCAAGTTCAGGCGCCCAGCGCACCAGTAGCGAAAAAGCCGCGCATCAGGCATTTTTATACATGGGATGCCAATCTCGATGGTGCGCTTGGGTATTCGTGGGAGGGCAACAATCATTTAACGGGATTTGGCCGGGCGCGATTTGGCCTTTTGTATGTGAACGAAGAAGATCTTCAGGCGCCTCATTATTATTCGCTGGGCGCGACCTATGAGTTTTCCGATTTTAATCCGGCGACATTTGGCGTGCAGTTTGAACATATGTCGCTGAATTCGGGCACATGGGTGCAGGCGGGTTTGCTTATGGACATACAGCCCAGGCCCGGATTTATGCTGGCCGGAGGGCTGAGCCTTTTGGGTGTGGAAGCCCAGGTTCGCTGGGCTGAAAACGATGGGGCATTTTTTGCCATATTCGGAAAGCTTCGAATTCCGATTAGCATTATTGCCATTGCTCTTTCGGGCCGCTAAGCTAAAAACAATAAATACAAGAGTATTTCATGGATATTAAATCAGATGTAAATCTGCCTTTTTCGCGCGACCTTGTGTTTTCGGCATACCGCGATCACCTGGCCGATTTGACAGAATATTTGCCCAATATCCGAAGCATTAAAGTGCTAAAGCGGGAGGAGCTGGGCGACGATATTCAATTGGTCAATGAGTGGGTGGGGGGAGGGGAAATTCCCAAGGCTGCTCTTGCCGTGATTAAAGAGAGCATGCTGCGCTGGACGGATTACGCCACATGGCATTCCAAGACCCATACCGTCGATTGGCGCACCGAGGTCGGTTCGTTTCCCGGGGTTGTTCAAAGCTCTGGATGCAATCGTTATGTTGAAACACCTGAAGGTGTTCGCCTTGAAATTCGCGGAACCTTGGTATGCGATGCGGCGAAATTGCCCGGTGTGCCGCGTTTTATGGCCGGTTCAATCAATCCTATGGTCGAAAAGTTTTTGGTCGGCCAGGTATCGGTCAATTTGGTGGAAGTGGCCAAGGGCGTGGGGAAGTGGCTCGAGAAACAAAAGAATAAATAAAGACTGTTTAGGGCATTTTAAAGTTAATCGATTTGGGGCGCGTTAAATGCCCAAAGCCCAGTGCTGAAAGGGTTGCGCCTTTGCCGCTGTCTTTTACGCCCGTCCAGGGAAGCGCCGGATCGAGCGTATCGCATTGATTCATATAGACCGTGCCGGTTTCAATCGCCGCCGCCATACGGGCCGCTCTTTCGGCATCGCGCGTCCATATCGAAGCCGTTAGACCGAGTTCGCTGTCGTTGATTAAAGCGAGGGCTTCTTCATCCGAATCGACGGGCAAAACCGGAAGAATGGGGCCAAAGGATTCAATGCGCATCATATCGTGGGAGGCTTTGGTATCGACGATAAGCGTGGGCTCGAAGAAACGGCCTTTGCCATTTATTTGAACGGCTTTGCCTCCATGAAGAATTCGCGCCCCATCCGATGTTGCCTGTTTGACTTGAGCTTCCAAAAATGCGGGCTGCCAAGGCTGGGCGATCGGGCCTAGGTTTACATTTTCATCCATTGGGTCGCCAATTCGGTAGGATTTAATCAATTCCAGGGCACCTTCAACAAATCGATCGTAATGGCGGCGGTGAACGTAGGCTCGTTCCACGGCACAGCAGCTTTGGCCGGCGTTGTAACAGGCGCCGTCGACGATGCCATCAATCGCTTTTTCAAGGTCGGCGTCCTCGGCCACATAGGCGGCGTCTTTGCCGCCGAGCTCGAGGCCCACATCGGTGAATCGCTTGGCCGCGGCCGCGCCGTAAATCCGGTGGCCTCCATACACCGAGCCCGTAAAGGCCACGAAATTGACGCGGGGATCGGCGGCTGTGGCTTCGGATGCCGCATAGTCCATCATAATGGCCTGAACCAATTCGGAAGGAGCGCCCGCTCTTATAAACGCATTGGCAAAATGTCCTCCGCATAAAGGCGAGCGCGGGGAGTGTTTTAATACAACCGAATTGCCTGCCAATATGGCCGGAATAACAACATTGACAGCAGTGAGCAGGGGATAATTCCAAGCGGGCAATGAAAAGACGACGCCCAAGGGTGTGCGCACGATGCGGCGCTGAAAGCCGGGAAGCTCGGGGAGCACAATGTCCGCGAGCGAGTCCTGCGCGATAGAGCACATGTGCCGGGCCCGCTTTGCCATTCCGGCGACTTCGTTCCGGGCTTGGCGCAGCGGCTTGCCCATCATCTTGGTGATGTCGGCGGCGATGCTGTCTTTGGCCGATTCCATTTCCGACACCGCTCGCTCGCATAAGGCAATGCGGCTTTCGATGCTGGTCTTCGCGTGATGGCGCGCGGCGGCTTGGGCGGCGTCTAGGGTCCGGCTGATGGTGTCTTCGCCCGCATAGGGCAAACGGACGCATTCTTCGAGGGTGTAGGGGTTGTCGACGATGAGTTCGGCCATGGCGCACCTATAATAGTTCACCAGTTTGAAAACTACGATTAGACTCTCGGCCTTCTGATGCGTGCGATTGCAGCGGGTCTTACGGATGTCGGTCGAGAGCGTGCCCATAACGAGGATCGCTACATCGTTGTGCCTGAGTTGAATCTCTATGTCGTCGCGGATGGCATGGGAGGACATCAGTCGGGTGAAGTCGCGAGCCGTTTAGCGGCGAATACGATCGCGAGTTACTTCCGCAACGGCGATTCAGCGAAGACGAAGCGGACTCCGGCGGATCGGCTGCGTTCTGCGGTGGCCACGGCGAATGCGAAAATTTACGCGCGGGCCGACGACGAACGCACCTACCGCGGCATGGGCACAACGGTGGTTGCCGCTGTGTTTAGCGGTTCGGATGGCATGTTTTATGTCGGGCACGCAGGGGACAGCCGCTGTTATCGCGTGCGGGATTCGAAGATTACGCAGTTGACGCGCGATCATTCGCTGGTGGCCGATGCTCTTTTGGAGCGGCCCGATTTGACGGAGAGCGATCTGTCGTATTTGCCGCGCAATGTGATCACGCGGGCGCTTGGAATGGGGCCCACGGTAGAAGTGGATTTAAGGCAGGATAAAGCGCATGTCGGCGATATTTACCTGCTGTGCTCCGATGGCTTGCATGGGTTGGTGAGCGACGCGGAGATCGCCGAGATCATCACGAAGAATCATGTTCTTCACGAGGCGTGCGAGAAGCTGGTTGCGAAGGCGAATGAGAATGGCGGCAGGGATAACATTACGGCTGTGCTGATTCGCATTGAAGACGGGCCGGAGCCTTCGCGCAGGGCCCGCACGCGAACCCGCCAATAAAAGACGCTCCCGGTCAGCAAGCTAGAGAAGTTTGGCCTCGGCCTTATCGAGCAGATGCTCGAGATGCTCGAAGAGTTTTGTATTTCCGTTCTGCTCATAGCGGCCGAGGTTTTGTTCGAACTCATTCAGGCGCTCGGCGAAGGCGAAAATCGTTTTGGGATCGTCCAGCGATTCGGCGCACATCCCATAGCCCTCGCGCTCTAGATAGCGGGCATTCATCAACTGTTCGAACTGCCGCCCCAGAGGCACGGCAAGCATCGGTTTGTGCAGGTAGACCGCTTCACCCATCAGCGTAAAACCGCCTCCCGCAATGACGCCGCGGCATGAAGCCAGATCGTCGATAAAGCGGGTTTCGCTGAAGGGCATGTAGCGGAGCGTGCCCTCGCGCTGCTCTTCGCTGATGCCTCTTTTCATGCCGTAAATGCGGCACTCGATATTGGTGGAGGCCAGGATATTGGCGAGGTCGTCGTGGCCCTCGGCCGTTTGGTACACGAGCAAATGCTCGCCCGAAGATCGCTTCGCCGCGAGAATTTCCGGCCGCAAAATAGGCGGAACGAGCGTTGTGTCGGGCTTGCGTATCTCGGGATGGAAGAAGGTGGTGATCAAGTAGTGATTGCAGAAGGGAAGCTTGCCTTTGATGAAGGCTTTGGTGATTTGAAAATCGGGTTCATGGCCTTCGATGATTTCGGGCGGGTGGGTGCAGCGGTTGATGATCTGCATGTTGTCGATGGACACGATGGGAAGCCCGTGAAGCTTCGCGAATAGATATGTCCACGATTCAAAATCGCTGACCACGCAGTCGGGTTTAAAGTCGCCGATCAGTTCAAAGTAGGCTTGGATATTTTGAGGCAGGCCCGCGGCGCCGGTGAGCACGTTCGACCATAGCGTCTTGCCTCTTCGCACCCGGTTTTCTTCGTAGATCATGTGAAGGCCGTGAATGCGGTTTACACCATCAAAATGCTTGGCCAAAAAATCCGTTGCCCGTCCGGATGCCATGATCTCGAGATCGTGGCCTTGCTGCACCAGATGTGTGAGCACCACGCGCGAGCGCATCGCGTGACCCATGCCTTCGCCGACAACGCCGTAAAGGATTTTCATGGGTTCGCACTATATCGGTCCGGGCTTGTTTCCGCGAGGATCTACCGATGAACAGCGCATCGGCCGGGCGGCGCAGAATCTACAGCGAGATGCTTTCTTGGGATGCGCTTGTGTCGTCCGATGTGCTGGATTTGGTGCGGCACTATTCGCTGGAGCTGGTGGTTGCGGTGAGGCCGTGCGACGGCGATTCGCTCGCCCGCTTGCTCGAGCGCACGCATGCGCGGGGCATTTTTACGAGCGTTTGGCCAATGCTTCCGGACGCCGATGGACGCTGGGTTTCGTGCGAAAACGTCTTTCTGTTCGATCGTTTTTGCGAGCAGCTCTGGACAGATATTCTCTCGCGCAGAAGCGAAAGGCTCGGGATTTTATTTGATTTGGAGCCGCCTATTTCCGATGTGAAGACTTTTTTATCCGGGGCGCTTAAGCCGTTTTGGAACAGGCGCGGTGCCTATGGAAACTTCGTGCTGGCCGCTGAATCCCTCGCCCGCACGGCGCGCCGTTTCGCTTCGCGGGGTGTTGAAGTTTCCTGTGCGGTTGTGCCTTTTATTGTTCTCGATACGCCTCACCGGAAAGGGTTTCAGTATTTGCTTGGAACGCCGGTGAGCAGCGCTGACTACGATGTGCTGAGCCCGATGCTCTACACCTCGATGATCGAAGGTTATTCAAGGGGATTGCTTGGGCGGCCCGATGCGCTTGCGCTTCTGTACCGGTTTTCAGAACGGGCATTCAGGCTATGGGGCGCGCGCGCCTCGGTATCGCTGGGCGTTGTTGGTACGGGCGCTCTGGGCACCGAACCTGTGTACCGCGATGCCTCGGAACTCGAGATGGATGTGGCTGTTGCACTGTGCTCGGGCGTTCGGGATCTATCGCTCTTCGACCTCGCCGGCGTATTGTCCAGGGAGCCGGGCAGCGCGTGGCTCGGCGCCTTCACAAAGACGCCAAAACATCTAGATCCAAAGGCTTTGCGCGCATGGAGGGCGAGCCTTGCGGCCTGGGCCATGGAGCGCGCGGCGATAGTGTTTGCACCTATCGTGCCGGTCAAAAATTCTCCGTGATAGGATGCCCGCCAAGCCGGTTCTGATCCCTGGAGGAGAACGTGCCCCAATTGTGTTCACCCCGCGCCGCCCGCGCGGGCAAATTCTTGCGCCGTTTCGGGTTTTCGCTGTCCTTAGGTTTGTCGCTCATCGCCCTTCCGGGCGTGAGCTTTGCTCAGTCGAACGAGGAGCTTGCGAAGGCGCGCAAGGCTTTTATGGAAGGCGTTGCATTGGCTTCTGGCAACAACTGCTCGGCCGCGATCGAAAAATACAAAGAAGTGGCCTCGGTCAAAATGACGCCTCAAGTGGCTTTTAATATCGCCGAATGCGAAGAGCGCTTGGGCAAACTCGTGAGCGCCGTTGGTAACTACAGGCTCGCGCAAAGCCAGTTGGATGATCCGAAAGTGAAGGCCAAGGCGAAGGAAGTCGCGGCTCAAGTGGATGGCCGTATTACGTCCTTGGAGGAACGCATTCCCAAGCTGACGGTGAAAAGAGGCAAGGGCGCTGAGACGGCGGCACTGGTGCTCGATGGAACAGAGCTTGGCAGTACGCAGATAGGAAGCGAGATGCCGGTCGATCCCGGGCCTCACGAAATCATCGCGCGCATCGGCGAAAAAGAAGCATCAAAGAAGGCATTTAGTATTGGCGAGAAAGAGTCGCAGGAGATTGAAATCACCATCGATTTAGCGGCGCTGAAGAAGGACGAAACGCCGCCTCCTCCGCCCAAGCAAGACGAACCTCCTCCCAAGGTGATTGTGGAACCCGACAAGGGAAGCTCGAAAGTGCCTGGATTTGTGCTGCTCGGCGTAGGCGTGGCGAGTGCCGCCGTGGGCACGGTTCTGTTTTTTGGACCGCGGCAATCGACGATCGATGAGCTCGAGCAGGTGTGCGGTCCGGACAAAAAGTGTCCCGCATCGGCGAAGGACACATCGGACAAAGGAAAGCTCTACACCGGCATTGCGGAGGTGGCGTGGGGCGTGGGTGGTGCGGCGCTGATCACGGGTGTGATTTTGCTTGCTACGAGCGGCGGCAAAAAAACAAATACAACTGCGCTTCCTGGGACGACGATGCAATGGTCGACGGCGGCCAAAGGCGCGGATATGGGTGGACTTAGCGTTTCAGGGAGGTTTTGATGAAGCGTCGCGATCAAGGGCAAATGCGCAAAGGCTTTTTGGGATTGGGCCCGCTGAAGGCCGTATTGCTTTTGGGTAGTATTGGATTGATTTCAATGAGCGTGTCGGCGAGCGGCTGTCTTTATCCCGACGACTACACCTTCGATGAAGTGTCAACACCCTCTACAAGCTCATCGAGTGGAAATACAGGCTCTGAGAATTGTTTGAATGGGCTCGACGACGATAAAGATGGCCAAGTCGATTGCGCGGATTCTGATTGTGCATCGCCTGCATTTCAATGTGTTGCTGCCATTCCTATTGGATGGCAAGGCTATTTTGCCTTATATGAAGGGGCGCCTGGAAGCGTGCCCAACTGCCCGGCGGATTTTCCATCGCCCATTCCCTATGAGGGGAACAACGGTCTTGTCGCTCCGCCCGCCACCTGCGCCGCTTGCACATGCGGCGGTTCGACGAATGAAGCCTGCGATCTGCCCAATGAGGTTATCGTTACGGAAAAAAGTTGCGCTCAACAAGGGAACGTTGTAAGCGCCAAGACCCTCTCTGTACCTCCGGACTGGGATGGAAGCTGCTACAGCATGGGGATTGCCCAAGGGGGTCTTACGACCTGTGGACAGGCGGCCAATGAGACTTGCAACAAGACCGTAAAATCCGTTGCGGCGACAACCAAAGGGGGCAGTTGCACCCCAAGCGGGGGCGACCCTACCATACCCCCTGCTACATGGATGACGGCAGGAAAGGCATGTGGAGATGCCCCCAAGGGTGGTGGATGTTCTGCGGGGGAGGCGTGTCAGCCTGCGGCAAGCGGTGGGTTTAAATCGGGATTATGCATCGTGAAAGATGGTGAACAGGGAGCATGTCCAGGCGCACCATTTACAGATCTGCATGTGTTCTACAAAGACGTCATGGATACGCGCGGCTGTGAAATGTGCGGATGCACCCCTCCGGCGGGTGGAACATGCACCGCGACAATTGAACTGTTCAGCGATGCCAACTGTACAATGTCACTCAACGCAAACTTTAACGCAGGAAATTGCGTGAGTTTGGGAGCGGGCAATCCAGCCGTTTCAGGGCGCAAAGCGAGTGGTATTTTCGTGACTCCAGGTACATGCACTGCACAGGGCGGAATGCCCACGGGCATGGCCACGCCCTCCACCGCGACGACGTTCTGCTGTATACCCTAGCTAAAAAAAGAGCGGGTTATACCTGATTGGGGGGGCTTTCCGATTCCCACTCCCCGAGGGTTTCGCGTTTATGGGTTTGGGTCGAGGGATCGGCGACTCCTTTCTTCCTTTCACTTGTCCCCCTGAACTCGCGGCGCTTCCAGCGGGGGCGGCTACGGTTTCTCCGCTTTTTGCCGCGCTCTCCACCGTTATCGGCCCCAATTTCGGCATTCCGGTCTTCGCCTCGGTCCTACCGTTGTTCTCATTGCCCCCACCTCCGCTCACCAATGAATATCCCCCCAGCACCACCAACACCATCACCACCGCTGCAATCGTCCCCACCACGACAGCCATGCGCAATCGCTGGGCACGCATCTCCTCCTCGTTTACATTGGTTGTGACCACGGCCCCACTTTCCACCAATGGCGTTTCTGTAGGAAAAGGCAGCGTCCCGCGTGAATCTTGGGCCGATAGCGCGGCCGCCCGCGAAGGCGGAACATCATTGGGCTTTAGTTTAATCGTTCCCCGAGGGCCCTGCTCGTTCAGTGCGTTGCCTTTGGCCAAGACTTCAAGATGCTTGGGGCTTATCTTCACCGTTGATTGCTGCGGCACAAAACCAGGCGGCCGGGGCAGTTGTCCTCCGCTGCTGGGAATGCCCTGCGTTACCGATGGAAGTGGCGTGGAAAGAGCGTTCGGCGCAAGCCCGGCCACGGATGTCGGCGCTTCATCTGCGTCGTGCATGACCGCTGCCCTCATCGCCTTCGCATGGTTTGGCTGAAACTTCAGCGTCGGTCCCGCATCATCGTCGACCTCCTCTGCATTCACACTTGACGGGCCATTGTCTTCGGTGGGTGGAGGCGCCGAAGTCATACTCTCGCCCGCGCCTGCAAAGCCATCCAGCATTTTCGCGAGCTCCTCCGCCGAGTTCACCCGCAGCTCGCGATCCACCTGCATGCAACGCCACACCAGCGCTTCCAAAGACGGATTGATATTGCGAATGTAGCGGGATAATTTGGGAACTTCTCCCCGCGCGATCTTCCCCACCACCTCTTTTGGGGTCGCTCCCTCAAAAGGCCGGCGCCCCGAAATCATCTCAAACAGCACGATCCCCAAAGACCAAATATCCGTGCGATGATCGACTTTCGGGTCGCACCGCAATTGTTCGGGGCTCATATAAGCGGGTGAACCCAGCATCCCGCCCGCAATGGTCGCCATGGACTCTTCGGCGGACAGGTTTTTTCCAATTCCAAAGTCGAGCACCTTCACCACCGTGCCGTCTCCGCCGGACTCGTTGTGCAAGAAAATATTCGCGGGTTTGAGATCGCGGTGAATGATGGTTTTTGCATGCGCGGCCGCCAAAGCCCGAGCGATATCGCGCCCAATCTGCGCAGCCGTTGGCACTTCGATGCGGAACTGGCGGGCGATGAGATTGGCCAGTGTTTCACCGTGCAAAAGCGGCATGACCAGATATGCGCCGCCGTCTTCCAGTTGTCCCGCGTCGAGCACTTCGATCACATTGCGATGAGAGAGTTCGCCGCAGAGCCGTGCTTCCCGAAGCAGTCTGTGCCTGAACACGTCGCTTGGCTGAAGTATCAGTTTGATGGCTACCGGCCGGGCGGTCTGCACATGCGCGGCTTCCCACACCTCGCTTGTGGCGCCGTCGCCAATCTTTTGCTTAAGCCGGTATTTTTGTGTAATCAGTGTTCCCGATTCCATGGCGTGATAAGTCTACTTCAATCGATAAATCTTGACGACGAAAATAATTTATCTTCCATCTTGAGTGTCATGCAAATGAATTTTCGTAATTTTTGGGGCTCAGGGCAAAACTCTTTTCAAATACCCGTGCGAATCATTTTCGTATTGTGAAACGATCGGGATTCGGGCACGCTGCCGCTCCGTCGAGGAGTCAATGGACGCCATTTCCCAAGGCCGCTTTCGCGTTGGCCAGGTCGCTTGGCGAAAAAGCGTGGGCGATTGCTTTTTAACCATCGCGTGCAAGCTGACGTATCACCTCGCGCCCAGTGTCTCGCCTGTTGCGGGGCCCGAGGAGCAAGAGCCCATTTACGAAGAAGACGCCTATTGGAATGATGACGCCAAACGAAGCCTTTCGGCCGCCGGCGATCTCGCTCCTTTCAAGCCCAATGCCGATATTTTGGTCATTGGCCACGCCTTTGCGCCCGAGGGCGAGCCAACCCGTGTTCTCCTTGCCCGGCTTTGTGTTGGAGAAATCGATAAATCGCTCGATGTGTGGTGTGAACGGGGTTTTGCGCTGGATGGGTCGCTGTTTGAGGGAGCCCGTTTCTCCAAAATGCCCCTCACCTGGGAAAGGGCAGCCGCTGGGCCATCCAATCCGGTGGGTATGCGTTTTGATGCCAGACCCAATGCCTATGGTGTTGTACCTGTTCCCAATCTTCAGCCTCCCGGCCGCCTGATTTCTCAAAAGGGCGATACCTTCGAGCCGGTTGGTTTTGGTCCCATTGCGCCGAGCTGGCCTGGGAGAGTGGATAAACTGCATCGCTATTCGCTGGGGTTCAAGCACGATCGCTGGTTTGAGCGTCCTTTGCCGAAAGATATTGATTTTGCTTATTTTAATGCCGCACCCAAGGATCAGCAGGCCGATTCAATCCGGCCCAATGAGCGGATTATTTTAGAGGGATTGCTGCCCGGGCAATCGCGGCTGGTGACCAATTTAGAAGATGTGCGGCCAAGGGTGGTGGTGGAGTTTCAGGGAAGGGTCGCCGAGGAACCGATAATGACAGCCGATACGCTGACCATCGATACCGACCGAGCTTTATGTATGGTGGTTTGGCGGGGGCAAGTGATTTTGCGAACGCTGCGGGAAGCGGGCCGGGTGGTGGTGAGTGAAGTTTTAGAAGATGCCTTTGATGCGCACGAGACCTATGTATCGACCTCGGATGCGGCAACGAGGCCAGTCTTGCCTTTTTCCGCGGAGGAAGTCCCTCCATCCCGCCGGCTCCCCGAAGATTTGCCCGATCATTTGCTTGCCAAGATGGATCTTCCTATTTCCCCGGCGGGGGATACATTAAGACTCAATGAATCTTCCCCCCGGACGGCCAAGGTGCTTCCTTTTGGGCCCGCCGAGGAGGCGCTGCTTCGAAAAAAGAAGCCGGAGGACACCATAACGGTGATTCGGGAGAATGCCAAACCTGAAACACCGTTTGTCCCATCCCGGCCTGCCGCAGTCAATCCACCGGATTTACCTAGCGAAGGAAGTGCAGGGGTTGTTGTTTCCAATCTTGTCCCTCCCGTTCCTGTTCTTCCGGTGCTGATCGTATCCGCGCCGGCCTTCGTTGAAGCGCCGCCTCCAGAACCGGGTACAAGTGCCGCCGCACCCATCCAGATGGAGCCATCCCCGGACGTATCTCGGCCGGAGGAGAGCACTACCCCAGCGGAGCCACTTCCTCCGGATATTTCCCTTGAGCGATGCGCGGAGCTAACGGCTTCCATTGCCCGGAACCGGCGCGACGAAGGGAAAATTTTAAATGAAAACAGCATGAATACAGAGCAATGGGAGCGGGTAAAGACGCACTGGAACGACGAGATGCGCAAGGAAACGGCGCGCGGGAAGACGGCGTTGCTCAAGCGCTTTGATACGGCCTATGTTGGGCAATTGGAGAAAGAGCGGGGGCCGCTGGAGGCGGAAGAATACGCGCGAATTTCCGTGGGTATGGAACGGGGTTCGGTAGAGGGAACGCTTTTGGAGTTAGGTCTGCCAAAGGGGGCGGTGATGCGGATTGAGCGCGTTTGGGCGGCTCGTATGGCGAAAGATGCTGGATTGGAAGAACGGGTGCGGGCGGCCGTGGATGTGGAGCGCGATCGGGAGTAGCGTCTGGGGGTGTTATACATCAAGGTAAGACAAATCGAGCCATATTTACGCGCTTTTTCACCGGCAAGGGGTCGATATCCAGACTGGAGACAATCAGTTGAGGATCGTGGACGACGTATCCAGACTCTTTTTCGCTTTCGCGGAGAGGAGGCTCTGGATCTTTGGCGAGCGTCGAACGGAGCCGGTAGCCCAGGACCAAGATTGCGCCCGATACTTGTGTATCTTCGCTGGGAGCCTTGGTGTTGCGCTGAAGTCCTGAATATTCCTCCACGGGCAGAGAAAGAAGCACCGAGTTTTTCCTGGTTTCGCCGGCCGCGATCCTCGAGAAAAGAGGCTCATAGCGAATACGGGGATACACGTTGGGAGGAGCGGGAGCCTGCGCGAAAACGAGCAGGAGGCGTCCATCGGAGATGAAGCGGTAGACCCCAAATGGATCGGGAATACGCTTTCCCTCGCTGGTCAAATCCCAAAGCCTATCGGAGACATAAAGCTCGTCGGTGGCCTTGAGTTGATAGCTGAGCTTAAGCGCAGAGCTTCCCTCGCCTTGGGTGCTCCGCTCGAGCGACCAGAGAAGCTCGTAAGAGGCTGTTTTCTCGGATTTTGTAGATGCCATGTCTCTTGCCTCGAAGCGTGTGCCTAGGGGTTAATCGGAGATCCATCAGGATAGCTGTAGCCGCTCCCATGATCTGTGCGGATATATGGATAATCTCTATCTCCCAGGTATTCGTTTTCACTCGGACTGCGGGGCACGCCTGGAATTTCAATATCACTATGGCCAGGCTCATTGACATTGCCTTCGATGTTCTGCCATTCCTCCCGGTTATGCCAGCCATCCCCCATGTCCTCGCCTCCGCGCGCGACGCCATAGGCATTGTGTTCAGCATGCCCCATTTCGTGGAACAAGATGGCATCGGCCGGTTCGGGTTGACCATTGGGACCTAAGACAATATCGGGATTGTAGGAAACGATGGAGTCGCTTCCCGGCCCGGGTACTGGATTTCCGTCGGCATCGTAGGTCAAGCCGCTGCCCCCGTAGCCATAGGCGAGCGAATTATTGTTGCCGTATTCTGCGGCTTCATCGGCCGTGTATTCGCGAATGGTGATATCGTGCCCCGCGGGATTGTTCTGAATATTGTTAAGCCGCTCCATTCCCGATGGAGTGGACGACATAATACCCAGATCCCGCAGCGTTTTCTCTTGGAAGTTCTCGAAGCGGCCTTCTCCGGGCATCAGCGTGATATGGTCGCCAATCTTCAGCGATCCATCCGGCTGTTTCACGACCGGGAAGGGGAAGGAAGAGCCGCCGACAAGCACAAGCGCCGCTCCCGTTGTGATGGTAGCTGGGGCAAGCTCCGTAACTCTTCCAGCGAATAGGCCGGGACCGTTAAGCTGTACAGGCGTACCGGTGACGGTATTGGTGCCCTTGGAGGTAAGCTCGGCCGAACCCTTGCCGCTGAGTTTTAGCTTGCTGGTGGCGGCTACCGTGATTTCCTTGCCCGAGACTTCCACCGTTGGGGCATCCAGCTTAATCTTTTCGCCGCCCGTGACTTCAACGGTCTTGGCGTTGATGATGATTTTGTCCTTGGACAGGGTAATGGTGGCGCCCATTGCGGTATCGAGCACCAGCAAACCGTCTTTGGCCATGATGGTGGTATTTTCTCCGCCGCCTCCTTCGCCTGGGGGCACGATGGAGATAACATGGGTCTCGCCTACCGTGGTGGAGTCGATCATGCCAACACTGGTGGCCCGATTTACGCCGATGGATACTTTCTGGTTCTGTCCAACGGTAAGACTATCGTTTGCACCCACCAATTTCGTTCTATTGTTGCCGATGGTGACGGATTCATTGTTTTTAACGAGCTTTTTCAGGTCTTTTTCCGCCTGCATATAGACCTGTTCTTTACCCTTGGCGTCCTCAAAACGCATCTCATTAAAGCCCCCGCCTCCAGGGTATGAATTGCTCTTCCATCCGCTCTGCGTCTTATTTTCAGGCAGTTTGTAGGGCACTTTTTGGAGATTTGTAAATATGCGGCCCACAATCACCGGACGATCGGGATCGCCTCCCAGAAAATCGACCAGCACTTCTTGACCTACCCGCGGCAGATTCATGCCTCCGAATCCCGAGCCGCCCCAAGGTTGATTCACATGAATCCAGCAAGAGCTTTTCTCATCCATCTTGCTCTCGCGATCCCAATGAAAATGCACCCTTACGCGCCCAAACTCATCGCAATGAATCTCTTCCCCGGCGGGTCCAACAACAGTCGCGCTTTCCACGCCGTTGACCTTGGGCCTGGGCGTCGAAAGCGGCGTTCGGTAGGGAGTTTCCACGCTCTGCGCTTCGCATGCATGCATCCAGCGCCCGGAAGGAGTGCCTCCCCATTGCGCCCCAACCACCAGCCAGCCTTTTCCTTTCCCCAAATCCTTTCGGGGATGATCCATAAAGTTCACGACCATGCCCGGATAAATATCATGCGCATTGGTCTCGAAACTCATACGCTTTCCGGCGCCGCGCTTGGCTTCCAGCCGCTTTTGCGCCAGCGTCTCGCCTTCCCGCTCGTCCGTTCGGCTTTTACCGCGGTCATCTGCAACGGGTGTGGCTTCACCCTTGTCGGATTCAAATAAAAATGCTCCGGGTGTGTATTGAAAACGTTCGAGTTTTTCCTCCACCGGCACATTCTGTTTTGATGCTGTTTTGGCGAGCTTATAGCTTGGGGGAAGCCTGTAATCATGATCGCGCATGGTGTATTTGCCCGGGCGTACATCCTGCGCCATGCGCACATCCATGACAAAGTCGCCTGCGCTTTCATCGGGATTGTCGCGGAAGCGGATGGGCGCGCGCATCTCGTTTAAATGCGGGGCATCCGACAACACGAGCTTGGTTTCCCCGTCTTTGTCTTCGAAGTAAAAAGAAATGCCCGCGTCCTCCATCATCCGCCGCATGAAGGCGTAGTCGCTTTCGGCGTATTGCACGCGGTATTTGCGCTTTTTGTATTGGCCGCTCAGCTTGAGCTCGGGCTCGATAGACCAGTCTTCCTTCAGCATTTGAAGCACGATATCGGGCTCCGAAATCTGCTGAAACATGCGGTGATTTTTACGCTGCGTGCTCAGCCAAAGTTCCGGCACGATAGAGAGCTGGTAAGTTGAAAGCCCATCCTGAGAGCCCGAAACGGCGATATGCTCGAGATGATTGACGATACCCCGGAAGGTGCGGACGCCCTTGCCATGGTGGATCTCAAGGGAAGCCTTTTGCCCGACCACGGCATCGAATTCAATATTGTCGTTGCGGCTGACAGCGACGAGCGACACGGTAAACAGCGATGAAATGCGCTCTTCAATCGAGAACTGCCGAACGTCGAGATCGTCATTGGAGGCGACCTTTAGCGATAGCAATCGGGCTGCCATGATTGTTCTCCTCGGACTGGGTCAAGCACCGGCGGCCGCCGCCGTCTTCATGGGCGGTGCCCACTCTAAAGGGCTCGGAAACATTGTTAAAGCAAAAAGAGCTTGCATTCAACAGTTGCCTTTGATGGCCTTGTCAGCGTGCGGCACACATCGGAGGAGACATGCGCATTGATTGGGCAGCTCAAGTCCTGAGGGATGCGAAGCTCAGCGTTGTCGAAGAAGACGGATGGGCGGCGCGGGGCAGGGAATTTACCCGGACGCCCTTGGCCATCATTCTTCATCACGATGCGAGTGCGGCCGGACAAATCCCCGATCATCCATCGGTGATTATTCATGGGCGCTCGGGCAAGAAGCCGCTGCCTGGGCCGCTTGCGCAGTGGTATTTAAATCGGAATGGCGTGTGGCATGTGGTGGCCTCGGGCAAGGCGAATCACGCGGGCAGCGGATATTATAATGGTTTGACCTCGGGTAATTCGAATACGCTTGGCATTGAAGCCGCCAATAACGGCGTGGGTGAGCCGTGGCCTGAAGCGCAAATGCAGTCTTATGCGAAGGGTGTCGCGGCGATTCTTAAACAACTGGGCGCGCCGAGCCTCAATGCGATCGGGCACAAAGAATGGGCGCCGAGCCGAAAGATAGATCCTTCATTTGATATGAATGATTTTCGGGCGCAGGTGAAAAAAGAAATGAGCGAATGGCTCACGCCATTTCCGGGCGTGGATCAGAAGCAAACGCTGGCGTGCAGGGGGACCGCGCCCCGATGGATTCGGCGGCAATTGATGAGGCTTGGTTTTGCTGTAACGGTGGACGATACCTTCGATGAGAGCACGGTTAAGGCGGTCCGGGCATTCAGGGAGAAGGCTAAAATGAAGGCTGGGGATGTTGTTGACCGGGAAATGTGGTCCGCGCTCGCGCTTTTATTTTGGTAGCTTCGATATTATCATCATAGTTAAGGTAAAATCGATCGGGTTGGACACTCGCCGTCCCCTTGAAAGTCGCCAAGCGTTCTGGCCTGCGCGAGCACATAATCAAATGCTGTTTCTATCGGATTACCGAGCGCTCCTGTGAGATTGTAATCCGCATCGAACACATCGGCGGCCTTGGATTGTTTGAGTTCATCCAGCGTTGTCTCCCCATTTTTATCGATATCGCAATTCGCGATATACTGAGCCTTGCGCTTGGTCAGCTCGACGCCCGACGTAATATTATTAAAAAACCAATGATCGCCGTGAATGGTGGGTTTTACTTGAACCGAACCGCCTGTTGGCACGGCGAATCCTGTGAACCCATCTTCCGTCGCGCAATCATCGAATGAAGTTCCCGCAGACAGTCCCCAGGAAAAACGCACTTCCGTCGTTGGATCGCACATCTCTCCGGCCATGCATCTGGTGATCGAGCCCTCGATAAATAAGGAATAATTGTTCGCCACCATCATCATTACGTCCGCGTCGCTGGTGGGGGCCAGGGTTTTTACGCCTGACTTAGCGTTGGGCAAATCGAATCCAAAGCGATCCCAGCGCGCGGCGCTCACATTGTCGAGCTCGGCAAGCACATATCCTCCCGCGGGCGCATTTTTTAAGTCGAGTACGTAAATATCGGGAACATTTAATGTTTCCGCTGAATCCGAACGGGACGCCCGCATATTGCCAATGGTGATCAGAAATCGATCGTAGATAACGGCCCATCCGTCCTGAATATTTTCTTCGCCTGTGCCAGGCACCAATCCTTCAGGAATGGTGTCCTCGGGTTCCACAAAAATCTGAACGGTTCCCGTGCCTGCTTCATCCGAGCATGCCGCGCATAACCCGGTGATTCCCATGAAAAATGCGGTCCGAACTGCGGTCACAACAAATGGATTCTTAAACATGATCGTATTCCTCGTCAATTTAATCAATGTAAAAAACGATCAAACAAATAGAATCACCGAATGGATATCCATGCCGATGCAGTATATCCATTCCAATGAATCGATTGTTTGTGATATTGGTTTAATTGTATTGACGGAGGAAGGGAGGCGATGCCTTTGGAGCTAAAATAAGCAATTCGATAGGATTGTATGCGGGGATCTCTGCTTTAAGAAGATAGTCGGAGAGAGCGAGGAGCTTGGGTTCGGCGACGCAGTGGGGAATATCCTGCTGGAAGTGATGGAAGATCCAGGCGTCGCAGTGGTGATGGGAGCTTTCGCTGGGGGGCGCGGGTGTGGCGCTGGGATGCTCTTCGCCTTGCGCTTGAGATGTTTCGGGTTTGGGTTCGCGGTTCTGCGCGGTCTGTTCCTCGTGCGCGAATTCGCCGTGGGCGCACAAAAAATGAGGAACCAGGAGGATTTCAATGAGCCGGTTGCCGTGCATGAAGAGCACGAGGCCGGCGATGAAAATATGGAGGCTGATCCACCGGCGGGCTTTCTTCATGCGCGCGGGCGATTGTGTTGATTTTTGTTGGAGGATTCGACGTCCGATTGGGATTTTCCGGCACGTCTAAAGGCGCAAAGCAGATTGGGCTTTGGCCTTATTTCTTTTTCGCGTCGGTGGGTGTGGGCGCGGGTTTGGCGGGCGGGGTGGCGGGCTTCGACGCGGGCGGAGCCGTGGGGGCCGCCGGCGGTTTTTTCGATGGATCTTTGCCAGGGGCGGGCGGCGCTTCGGTGCTCTGGCCGCTGTTGTACATCTGAATCGCGCGATCGGTAATTTCGAGATCGCCCCGGAAATAAGGCACGGCCGACTTTTCAAGGATCATTTCGTAGCCATCCTGGGAGGCGATGCGCCGGATAACGCCCAAGATTTTTTGAAGAATCGGCGTCGTCATTTCGCTTTCTTTGCGCTGCATTTCACGCTGGTAGTCCACCGAGAGCGCCTGCAGCTCCAATGCGCGCTTCTGAAGCGCTTCGAATTTGCGCTGAAGGGTTTCCTTGTTGCTCTTTCCGGATTGAGCTTCGCGATCGAGATCTTCTTTTTCCCGCGCGAGGGCTTGCTGTTTGGCGTCGAGTTCGGTCTGGCGGCTGTCGAAGAGTTTTTTAAGGTTGGCTTGAACGCGCAGTCCTTCTTCGGTTTCCGCGACCGCGCGCCGCACGTCGACAACCGCGATCTTCGAGGGGCCTTCTGCCCGGGCATCGGCGGGAGATGCGATGATGGCTGTGCCCACTGCGAGGCCGATGATGGCTGTGCCGAGAATTCGATGAAGAAAGCGGGTCGTATGGGATTTGGTTGTCATGTCCGTGTTGCTCGCAAGTCGCATGGTCAATGGCCAATAGCTATCGGGTGTGTAGGGGTCAAGAACATCGAGGTTTTGGGGTTGCCATGGCTTCGGTGTCCGGCCGATTCAGACGGATGTAGTGCCGATAGGCTTCACGGCGCTCATACATTTTTTCTTCAGCCAAAGCTTGGAAGCTGGCGGCCAAGGCGCGAATCGGCCAGGGCAATAAGCTTTCGGACTTCGCCGATGCGGTTTAAAAACGCTTGGCGGTGATCGCGGCGGCGAATGCTTTCCGCGCGGTCAATAAGCGCGTTCCACGCTGCGTCCAGCGCAACATCGGCTTCTTCGGTCTCGCCCGCGTACAAAAGGGATTCGATAAAAGTCAGCCGGATAAGCTCTTCCCATTCCTCGACGGGTCCGGCGGAGAGGCGCTGATAGGCATCGCGGGCGGCCTCGAGGGCCGAATCGATGGACCGGCGCGCGAGCTGTGTGTGAGCGAGAATGAAGACTGCGCCGATGTAGAGCGAGGGCTGTTCCCGCGTCGCATCGCATACGTAGCGCGCGATGTTAAGCGCTGTACCGAGATCTCCCGGGGCGCCGCGCCAGGCGAGGAACACCGATTCGTAGATGCGCGAGTACACCTGAATGCGGAAGGAGTTGCATTCTTCGGCGATGCGGGCGGCCTGGCGCTGGTATTCGATGGCATCGTCGAGATGGCCAAGCCGTGCGAGCGACATGCCGAGATTGAGCAGAGCAACGGCTTCGTGAATGCGCATGCGGCGGGCGCGCGAGTCGTTGAGAGCGCGCTCGAGCATGGCTTGCGCGTCCTCAAACATGCCGAGGTGGTTGAGGACGGATGCCGTGTTTAGCCGCGCGCGTGTGGACAGCACGATATCGCCCGCGCTGTCTGCGGTTTGAATCAGCGATGTGCCAGCGGATACGGCTTCTGAAAAATCGTTGATTTGAGCGATGGCAAAGAGGCGGGCCTCGAGCGTGCGGAGTGTTGCATCGAGCGAACCGGAAACGCGCGCTGCCTCCGCTGCGTAGTCGGCGAGCTGCAGAGCTTCCATCGGCCGCTGCATGTGCACCAGGCTGCGCACGCGGACGGCGAGAAGCGTCGCGCGCAGAGGCTGTGAAATGGATGCCGAGAGCTCGGGATGAAGAGCCCATGCGGCGCGGGCATCACCTTCCGCGCTGCGTTCCATGTCGATAAGCGCTGCTGCGGCGAGACGCTGAGCCTCACCCCACATGTCCGTTCCAGGAGGCGCGTACCGGGCGGCTTCCTCGGCCACCTGAAAACACTCATCGGCTCGGCCCATGTAGTAACAGCAATACGCTTTGGTCAGCAGGAGTTCGGCGCGGGCGCCGCCTTCGGGATTGCATGCGAGGCCCCGGTTGGCGAGGTCGTACGCGGTCTCCAATTGAGCGCCATTGCTTAGGGCTTGGCGGGTCGCCCGCGCATAGAGCGTGGCTGCGCGCAGCCGATCGCCGCCCGCATCCGCATGCTGAGCAATGAGCCCCGCATCGGCATTGCCCACGGATTCAAGCCACGCGCCCGCCGACGAGTGCATCTCCGAGCGATCTTCATCGAGGATGGACGCATAAGCCGCGTCGCGCACGAGGGCTTGCCGGAAGATCCATTCTTCTTGGTCCGCAATGCGGGATTCATGCTGCCTGGCGATGATCTCGGTGGACTGAAGCTCGTTGAGTTCGGTGTCGACTTTCCGATCGAGCAGAGCCTCGATGCCCTGTGTCCAGAAGGATTGGCCAAACACAGCGGCGGCCCGGAGCACTTGGCGAACACTCGTCGACATGCGGTCGAGGCGGAGCTGAACGACGGCTTGAATATTGAGGGGAAGATCGTCGCGGCCCTCTGCGGCGCAGCGCACGAGTTCCTCGAGGAAGAGAGCATTCCCACCGGCACGGCGGACGATATTGGCTCGCACGGCCGGATCGGCATTGGGAAGCGCTGCTGCGACGAGGCGATCGGCGGCGAGAGGCGACAGAGGCGAGAGCGTGAGCCGAGTGACGTTGCGGCGTTCCCAAAGCTGGGGAGCGCGGCTTGCGATTTCCGGGCGCGCAAGGCTAATCACGCCGAACCGGAGTTCATTGCATCCCAGGATCCAGTCCAATAGCTCGAGGGTTGTGTCATCGGCCCACTGCATGTCTTCGATGATGAAGATCAGCGGCTGATGAGACGTGAGGGCGCGGATATAGGCTTCCAGCGCCGTGCGCATGCGGCTCTGCATCAATTGCGAATTCATGCGGGCTGCGCGCAGCGGCTCGTCGTTGTCATCGGGGAAGGGGACGCCGACAAGCTCACCCAGAAATGGCGCGAGATACCAGAGATTTTGAGGCATGAGCGCGCCGACATAGCGCTGCACTTTGTAGACCTGATCGCGCGGCGCTTCGCCGTCATAGATGCCGATCAGCGTGCGAAATGTGCGCCCCATAATGGAGAGGCTCGTGCCCCGGCTCATCGGGTCCCCGCGGCACAAAAGGATAGACGGGCGGATTTGAGACGTTTCGAGCCGGGCTGTGAGTTCGCTTCTCACGCGGCTCTTGCCAATGCCGGCCGCCCCGGTGACGAGGGCTGCCCTAGGCGTACCGTCCTCCACAAGTTCGGCGTAGATGCCTTGCAGCAAGGCAATTTCTTTTTCGCGGCCTACGGTCGGCGTGGGCCGGCCAAGAAGCTGGCGCGCAACGAATCCGCCCGCGTCTTCACGGAGCAGCACGCCGCCTTCGCGATCGGGCTGGACGATAAAACGGCCTTCCAGTGCCGTCGCCGCGTGCGTGTCGGTACGCACAGCGCCTGGAGAAGCGAGTTCGAGCTGGCGGGCTGCGCGCTCCAGAGCTTCGCCCGCGAGGTTTGCCCGGCCCCGGATTGCGTGCCCCACGGCGACAACAATGCGGGCCTGACGGAAGGTATGCACGACAGTGAGGGCAGCCCGTGCGGCTCTCATCGCCTCATCGCCCCGCGATCGCTCCACGCCTAAAACAGCGACCATCTGAGCATCGACCAGAGGCTCCACGCGGGTGTCTTCGCCCAGTGTTTCCCGGAGAATATGGTCCACATGATTTTGGAGCGCGACATTCTCGTAATCGACGAGCAGGGTCGCGACAACGCGGCGCTCGCTGGTTCCTGGGCGAGAAGATGGCTGCTCGAACGCCGATTCAGTCAGCGTGATAGGAGGCGGCGTATCGGGCGATGTCTTGCGGATTGCCGATGCCGATCGATCCGTTGCCGGAGGATCGTTATTGAGCGTGCCCACGCGGGCCAGGGCGCGCGCGAATTCGCCGCCGTCGGGAAAACGATCGTCCTTGTTCCGGGCGATGGCGCGATGAATGACTTGGCTAAGCGGCTCGGGGACATCGAAACGGATGCTGTGAGGCGTCGGAGGGTCTTCGAGCACGAGCCGTCCCAGCAGCGCGATAACATGTTCGGTCTCGAAGACATTTCGGCCCGTAACGAGCCGAAACAGCACAGAGCCCAGGCTGTACACGTCCGCCCGTGTGTCGATGACTTCACCGCGGGCTTGTTCGGGAGCCATGAAGTGAGGCGTGCCGATAATTGTGCCGCGCGGAGTCGGATACTCATCGGGCACGGGCGGTTTTACGACACCGAAGTCGATCAGCTTTACGGCTGTGCCTTTATTGCGAAGCAGAAAGATATTCGAGAGCTTCAGATCGCGGTGAATAACGCCGCGCGCATGAACGGCTGCCATAGCCGCCGAGGAGCGGCGCACGACTTCCACAGCATCGCGCATTCCCAAGGGCGCTCTCCGCTGACGCTGGCTTAAGTCTTCGCCGTCGAGCCACTCCATGGCGAAAAAGAGACGGCCATCGCGCCAAGTACCGTGACCGATGTACTGCACGATGTTGGGGTGCCGCAGATCGGCCAAAATCGCGATTTCGCGCGCGAACCGGACCCGCTCCTGAGGACTCGGGCTTTGCCTCAGGATCTTGATGGCGATCGCCTGACCTGTTTCCTGGTCGACGCCTTTATAAATATCTCCCATTCCGCCGCTTCCGATGCGGGTTTCCAGGGTGAAGCGATCGGAGGGCTCGAATTCGGGGAGCACCACGCGAGAGACTACGCGAGGGACACTCAATTAAGCTAGTCAAACCCGCGCTCAAACGCTGGTTTAGAATCTCGATCGCAAAAAGTGCTGAGCCATAAAAAATAAGTGTTGCGTTGTTGGCCCGAGGGCTGTAGGGTCCGCCGCCGTTCGCCGGTCCCCATCGTCTAGCCCGGCCCAGGACCCAGCCCTTTCACGGCTGTTACGCGGGTTCGAATCCCGCTGGGGACGCCAATCCAGCCCAACCGTTTGAGATTGAGCCCACCGCGCTCACGGGCTTGCCGAAGTTCAGCCGCCGATGTGCCCCGGCTTTGCACTGGACGCCCACCAGATGCGTACTAGAGGCGGTTTGTGCCGCTGAGTCTGGCGAACGGGCGCGCGTATGCATATCCCGCGATCCGCTCATCCTGTGGCCAATTCGATTGAATGCCCTCGCCGGAATCAAATTCAGCGAATCTGAGTCCCTTTGTTATAATTGCAAATTGATTCTATAGAATTGATCCGGTCCAAACCAAACAAATAAAATCGTTTTGGAATAATATCCGTTAAGGATAGAAAGCAGCCGCCGGCGGAAAGGGCATCCACACGCTGGGGAAATCGAGATTCTGCCGTCCCAAGCGTTTGGCTGTTCCCTCTAAATGCGCTGGCCTTTCAGACAAAGCCCTGGCATCCTCTCGTCTTGCCTGCCCCCGCGTGCTGTCTATGCGCCTACACGATGCCCGCTATGAAGAAGTCCTCGCCGCACGATCGATGGAATACCACGATCCGCAGCCCTTCGACCGGATCGCATTCGCCATGCGGGCTCTGGATCGCCTAAAAATCAAGCGTATGACCATTGCCGTTTACTCATCCTCATCGTCGCTTCGGGTCCAGTGCGATACCGTAATGCGCGGAACGAAGCGTTTGGCCGTGGTGGGGATTCCGCCTCATGCCAGCCGCGAACATATCGCCTTTGCGCTGGCGGAGCTCGCAGGCGCCGAATCGACTCCCTACCTTGTTCAGTCTTTGCTCGCCCAAGATTATTGACCTCAGGGGCACCATCGATTCAATGTAATACAGCAACCTACGAAAATGGCACTTTCTCCGTCCCTCCATCGCCGGCTCATCGGCATATTGGAAGAGCATCATCCTGCATGGACCCTTCTGTTCTCCCTTTGGGTATTGACCCTTATCTTTCGCATTCGCCTCTTTTATGGGCTCCTTCGCCAAGGGGCGCTGATTGGCCCTTTTGGTTTTGAGAAAGCCGTCTGGTCCACACTCTTTTCGATTGGAGATTGCATCACCGATTCGGTGGTTATCGCCGGATTCGGATGTTTGGTGGCCATCGCGGGGTATCTGCTCTCACTGCCCGCACAAGGCCGCTGGTTTCGCTCTCGGCTTGTATTTCTCAGCGTGAGCAGTCTATGCATATGCACCCTCGTTGGCCTGCACTATGCCGTCGCATACCGGCTGATCTGGGCATTGGAAACGCGCGTGGGCATGGCCAGCTTCAGGTGGGCCTTATCGGGATTTTCCTTTCGCGATATGGTCTCCTATGCCGAACCCATCGATTTCTTATTCGCATGTTTAGGGCCTTTCGCCTATGCCCTCGCTCTTTGGGGAGGCCGCTCCCATGCCCGCCGCCAAAATACATTCACCCTGTTGGCTTTATTGGTTCCGGTTCTTGCCGCGGCAATGAGCTACATTTCTTTGGATACCCGTAAGGCAGAAAAATATGCCCGCCTCCTAGAGCAAGATCCCGATCATTTTAATTGGCTGGATAAGGATTTCCTCGCCCTCAAGAAACATTTGCCCAACGAGCTGGCCACCAATCCCCTGGGCTTTACCTTGTGGGACTTCGCGAGATTGATCCTAAAAAAACCCAATCATTATCAAGCATTGCAAGGACTTCCATCTCCGCGTCAATTGGAATCCATACCTTGGATCGATCCTGAATTTGTCGTCCCTACTGAAGCGAACCCAGGCCCAAGCAACACGCCGAAAAGCCATATCCCGGTTCAGCGGTGGAATGTGCTCATCTTTCTCATCGAGAGTGGTGGTACAAAATATATGCTCAACAGCGGCGAGGATATCATGCCCACGGTTCGCCGCCTGGCCAACGAAGGGATCTTTGCCGCCAATCATTACTCCACCGGCGCCAGCACCATCCCAGCGGTATTCTCTTTGTTTTCAGGTATTTATCCACCGCGCGATGTTACCATCGTGATGCATCCAAAACTGAAGATACCCTCATTGTACTCTTATTTAGGCCCGGATTATGATCATTTTCTGATGACCGGCAACTCCCTTCAAGCATGGTTTCCGCGCTCGCTTCTGGTCAATACCGGCCTTAAAGATATATCAGATTTCGATAACATCAAAGCAGCGGCCATTGAGTCAATGAATTTACAGTATATGCGCGATGAACAAGAGGTACAGCAGCAGGTTGAAAAGCGCCTTCTCGCCGCCCGGGAGCCCTTTAGCGCTATATATTATGTCTATGCGCCCCATTATCCCTATCATGACTACGGCCCCTCCTTTCGGATTCGCCCTGCCATAGACAGCGCACTCAATCGCTATATCAACGATTTGAACCTGACGGACCATCTGATAGATAAAACACTGAAAGCCCTTGTGAAGGATGGCAAACTAGACCGAACGATTGTTGTCATTGTAGGCGATCATGGCGAGGGCTTTGGCGAAATGATACGGGATAGGCTGCATGGAATGCAGACAACCAATGAAGTTCAACAGGCGCCGCTTATTCTATGGCAGCCCAAGTTAATCCCGCCCAAACGCATTGACCTTCCCACATCGCATGTAGATCTGCTGCCCACGCTTATGGACCTGATGCAGATCGAAGGCGCTGAAGTACAAGGCGAATCGCTGCTGAATCCGCATAGAAAGCAGAAGTTTGTATTCGTCCAAAATGTGCTGCGCGAAGTCTCTTCTATCTCGAGAGACCAAAAGAAAATGGTTATTCGCTTCGATCGGAACCAATGTGAGTTCTATGATCTGAACCTCGATCCCAAAGAGTCATCCCCCACATCCTGCGACGAAAACTCCGAGCAGTTCTCCGCAACCATAAAGTTCTTTGCCTTTCAAGAATTTTTAATTGAAAGATTGAATGAGGATAAAGAGAAAGCTGCGCATTAAAACCTAGAACTCTCATTCACAGGCTCTTTGGCTTCTCAATGAAGTATGATGAATCCGAAAAAGAATAAATAAAACTAACAATGCTCCCATCTCTCACTGGAAAGAAAAGGCCATACCCATGGTATCTTCAGCCGGGGAGAAAACGAGGAGCAATGAGCAACGAAATCCCTTCCGAAGCGCCGATTGGGCGTGATTTACAAGGCGCAACCCCTTCGCAGCCGCCGCCCTCCATCCAAGCACCGTGTTGTGTCCACACCCTTTTCGAGCGAAAAGCGGCCCAAACACCAAATTCGATTGCTGCCGTGATGGGCTCGCAAACCATGACATTTCGCGAGCTTAATCATGCCGCCGAGCATTGTGCGGCCCAGCTTCGGGCATTGGGCATAGGTCCTGAAAAGGTGGTGGGAATCCGGGCCGAACGCTCTTTGCATTTGCTCGTTGGCCTATTGGCGATATGGAAGGCAGGCGGGGCATTTATGCCGATTGACTTTGCCTATCCACGCGAACGCATTGATTCTATGATGGCAGATGCGGGGGCTTCTGTTCTTGCGACCTGGGGAAATCCTTCGGCTCTTCCAACGGGTGTTCAGAGTGTGATGATTCCCCTATCCGGGGGTGATGCCAGCTCCTCCATTGTGATGGAGTCTCCAGCTTCACCTGAACAATTGGCGTATGTGCTCACGACTTCGGGCTCCACAGGAAAGCCCAAGGGCGTGTTAATCCCCCATGAAGCGCTCCAGGCCCATGCTTATGCAGTGATCCGGAGCTATCATTTGACGTCCCAGGATCGGGTTCTTCAGGTTGCGCCACCGGCATTTGATGTGGCTATCGAGGAAATATTTCCCACATGGCTGGCTGGAGGCACGGTTGTTATTCCCCCGGATGGCCAAGTTCCGGCCCCCAGCGATCTAACCGCCCTCGTAGAGCAATATGGAGTCACCGTGCTCAATCTATCCTCTACCTACTGGGCGATGTGGACGGATGAAATGATTCGCATTGGAGCCAATCTCCCGCTTTCGCTCCGTCTGGTGCTCACCGGCAACGAACCGGTGTGGCAAGATCACCTTTCCCGGTGGTTTAGGGCATTTGGCTCGCGCGTACGCTGGATGAATGCCTATGGAACCACAGAAACGACCATAACATCCCTTATCTTCGAGCCAAAGATCGGCACCATCGATACGAGTCATCGAATGGTCCCGGTTGGTTATCCCCTTCCCAACGTGCGGGTGTACGTACTTGATGAAGACTTAAAGCCTGTGTCCGCCCTGAAAACAGGTGAATTATACATCGGTGGAGATTCCTTGGCGCGAGGTTACTTGGGCCGCCCCGACCTTACCCGAGAGCGCTTCATCCCCAACCCTTTTGGCGATCATACTGGGCGCATTTACCGCACCGGCGATTTGGCCAGGATCGGACCGGATGGCGCCATCGAACTCTTGGGCAGGGCCGATGATCAAGTTAAAATAAGGGGGCATCGCGTCGAACCGGCAGAGGTTGAGGCAGCATTGTCGATGCATCCATCCATTGCATCCTGTATTGTCGCGGCGCGGGATGATGCCCATGGAGAAAAGCAACTGGTCGCCTATTTCGTGCCCCGCGATGAAGTGCCTGAACTTTGGCCTTCTGTCGGCGAATATTTTATCTACGACGACCTATTGTACTATGCCATGACCCATGATCATATACGCAATGCCTCCTACCGGGCGGCCATTGAAGCCCTGTCCAAAGATCGCGTTATGGTTGATTTAGGAACGGGCGCCGATGCCGTATTGGCCCGGATGTGTGTAGAGGCAGGGGCAACACATGTATATGCCATTGAAATGCTCGATACGGCTTACCAAAAAGCCAAGGATCTCGTGGCATCGCTCGGCCTTTCCAGCAAAATCACCGTCGTTCACGGCGCCACCACCGACGTTAGCCTGCCCGAAGCCGTGGATGTTTGCGTTTCTGAACTCATTGGGACCATCGGCGGTTCCGAAGGAGCTCCCTACTTTCTCAACAACGCGGCCCGATTTCTCAAACCTACTGGGCAAATGATTCCAAGGCGATGCCAGACATTTATCGCAGCCGCCATGCTTCCGATCGAGCTTGCCGAAAAGCCCGGCTTTACACCGATGACAGCCCACTACGTTGAGCGCGTTTTTGAAGCGGCTGGCGGCTCGTTCGATGTGCGCCTATGCATCAAGCATCTACCCCTGTCGCACGTCCTCTCCAATTCCGCTCTCTTTGAGGATCTCGAATTCTCGGGGCGGGCCGAGATGGATTTTGAACGGCCCATATCCCTAAGCATCAACAAATCGGCCACATTGCACGGCCTTCTGCTGTGGATTGAGCTGGATACGGGAGCAGGCCCGCCAATCCATACCCTCAACAGCCAAACATCGTGGTTGCCCGTCTTCTTTCCGCTCTTTAACCCAGGCATTCCCGTCAATCCGGGGGATAGCATCGAAGCCGTTTGCAAGGCCACCTTCGCCGATGGAAAAGCCACGCCTGACTATCATGTGGAAGGCGTGCTCAAGCGTCAAAATGGCGAACAAATAAAATTTTCTCATAAAAGCCCTCATTCAGGTGGAGGCTTTCGGAAAGGGGCTCTGTACGAGCACCTATTTACCGAGGAAGGAGCCCCAATACGCAGGGTTTCGGGCACCCTCGAAAGCTCCCTCCGAAAATACCTCGAAGAACATCTACCCGCCTATATGATTCCCTCCGCATGGGTGCGTCTAAACGAATTGCCCGTAACAGCAGGCGCAAAAGCCGACCGAAAGGCCCTGCCCATGCCCGTTCGAATTGGAGGTATCGCGGCGGAAGCCATCGATGCATCTCTAAGTCCCATCGCCCAATCGCTGCTCCGCATTTGGCGAGAAGAGCTGGACCTTCCCGATATCTCCGTGAAGGATTCCTTCTTTGAACTGGGCGGCAACTCGCTCGATGGCCTACGTATCATCGAAAGGGCGAAACAAGGCGGCCTAATGATTCGATTGGAGCAATTGTTCCGTTGCCAAACCATTGAAAAACTGGCAAAGGAAATCACACGATCTCGATGACACAAGCCCTCATGCAATGGAAGGCCCGCCCCGGCGAGCCTGCCCGCAACCCCAGCGACATCCAAATACGGCTTATTTGTTTTCCCCATGCGGGAGGAGGCGCTTCAGCCTTCCGCACATGGCAAAAAGCCCTACCGGCCTCCATCGAAGTGATGGGCGTGATATTGCCCGGCCGGGAAAAACGCTTTCAGGAGGCTCCTGTTCCAAGCGTTGAAGCTCTTGTGCCCGCCTTGGCCGACGCGATCGCTCGTCTTTCCGATCGCAAACTCGCGCTCTTTGGCCATAGCTTGGGCGGTATTATCGCCTTTGAGGTCGCGCGCCGCCTCTTTGAACGGCACAATATTCAGCCCGCTCATTTAATCATTGCCGGCGCGCCCGCCCCTGAATTTTTCCCGCCGGCTGATCAATTTCATCATATTGAAGACGATGGCAAATTTATTCACGCGCTATCGGCATTGGGAGGAATGCAAAGGGATATTTTAGAGGCCCAGGAGCTTCTCAGCATGCTGATGCCCGTTATACGCGCGGACATTGAAGCCTTTGAAACGTATTCATGTATAAATCCGATCAAAATGCCATGGCCTGTCAGTGTATTGGGCGGCCAAGACGATGGCACGATTAAACCCGAGGAACTGTCCGGCTGGCAAAGCCACGCGGGCGGATCATTTTCTCTCGAATATTTCCCGGGAGATCACTTCTTTGTCCAAAGCGCGGAGGGCGTTTTGCTCTCGCGCTTGGCAGAGCTTCTATTGAATACTTAAGTGTAAATCAACAATACAATCAAGAGGAATGGCCATGTCCGAGAGAAAATCATTGTATGAACGTTTAGGTGGATACGATGCAATTGCCGCAGTCGCCGGCGATTTATTGCCGCGCCTTCAGGGCGACCCACTGCTTGGCCGCTTTTGGGCACATCGCGGTGAAGACGGCATCCGGCGCGAGAAACAACTGCTCATTGACTACCTATGCGCGAGTGCGGGAGGTCCGATGTACTACACCGGCCGTTCCATGGCACTGTCGCACAAAGGGATGAGAATCAGCGACAAAGATTGGGAAAATTTTCTAGGCCATCTCGGTGCCACACTCGATCGTTTTGGCGTTGGAGCCGCGGAGCGCGAAGATGTGTTTGGCTTTGTCGGTAGCCTGAAAGCCGATATCGTCGAATATTAAAAATGTTTATGGCGCTTTTGCCGCCTGTTTTCTTCGCACATCCTTTAGGCTTTTTCGTGAATCATCAATGGTGAATTCACACGAGTCCACCTGAACCGCCGTCTGCTCCGGCGGAATAGCGCATAAAATATCGATAGCCCTCGCCAAAAGCCGGGGATAACGGCAGCCCTCTCCCGGCTTGGCTTGATCGCAATCCGGTGAAGCAGGCATTTCAATCGAATAGCGGGGCCTCGCCATGCGCAGCGCCATCGGAGCCGGAATTAAATTCAATTCAAACCCCGCGTGCATCACCGCTTTGTATTCATTTAGCTTGCGTTTCCATGGATCATAGGGCAGGCGGACAAATTCATCCGCTTGTTTCTTCAATTCATCCGGCGTGCACATCAAATTCCCATTGGGATCGCAGGCCAGGTTAACACTGCACCATTGCTCGGTCTTTAGCGCCCGAAGATGATTTGCAATCGCTGGACATGACGTTTTCGAAATCGCAACGGCCGAAAGCGCTTCGGATGATACAGGCCATGGCGCTTCGGCCCTCAGACAGCCAATGCGCCCCGCCATGGCCGGACGGGCTCCAATTAAATCGTGTAGCAATGCATCCCGCGCCCGGGAAATATCGTCTGGATAACCTGTAAATGCCTTCTTCGCAATGATATCCGATTCAATTTCATACAATCGATCGGCATAACGATCGTAAAAAGAAGAACCTTCGGCTGGGCGAAGCACCGAAACCGCCCGAACGAGAGCGGCAAGCCCGGTATTTGACGTTTCCAAAGCTTTTTTCAGGCCGGCATCCGCAGCCGTTTGCTCCGGGCCCGAAAGCCTTCCCCGGGCGCTCAGCCAATCATCCATATACACAGGCTTCTTATTTCCCGGCGCGTCCAATTTAAAACCCGTTGCAGGCATAATCGCCGTATGAGCCAAGGCTTTAGCCAACGCTGTATCGCCGCCATCCTTTTGAATTTCACGAAATAAAATATCCGCATAAGGCGGCCTCGAAAGCAAAATATCCGGTGCCGCATCCGAAAGAATTGGAAGAGAATTCGCGTCCAGCCACCCATCCGCGCCTAATGCCGGCGCCCATTTTCCAAGGGCTTTTAATTCGAATTCAAGAAGCTCGCCCGTAGCCCGGCTTTTCCACACCCCATGCCAAGCATCGCTTTCGTCACAGCGGTATGCAAATCGATCGAGTTGCTTCGCCGCTGAAAAATCGACCTTCTTCGGAGGAAAACAGCGCACCGGAATATCCAAATCGGATTTGGAATCCAGCTCAAATACATAATCGGTCGCCGTCGCAATCAATCCGCCCTCGGGTTTTCCATAGGGCACATACCTAGGCATGCTGACTTTTTTCTCAATCAGCTTTACATCCACGGGCGAGGAGACTTTGCCCATAAAATCGCGGCCCGCATTGCGTTTGCACACACATCCCGCGTGAAGACCAAAAGCCATGATCAAGGCCGGAGCCAGTGCATTCGCGAAACGGGCGGACATCAACCGCGACCATAACATCCGCCGTTTCGCCTGACGAGACCATTGAAGTTTGGGAATTCAGTTCCGTGGTCCCTCTTTTTCGTGGCCAATCGATTCATGATGCGTGTACAAAGGCAGTCCCTTAGGAGATAAAGCGATGCGAACGCCCTCATTGTTTTTTGCCGCGCTTGTTTTTGCTGGAAGCCTTGTGTTTGCGGCCTGTTCCGAGGATGTGACGACCACATCGGGCTCTTCGTCGAGCGGGACAGGCAGCACCAGCGGGATGGCGAGCACCAGCGGAATGGGCGGTGGCGGCCAAGGCGGCATGAACCAAGGCGGCATGGGCCAAGGCGGCATGAACCAAGGCGGCA
>CAZICM010000013.1:64131-105199 GCA_964537685.1 uncultured Polyangiaceae bacterium | reverse complement strand
GCGGCATGAACCAAGGCGGCATGAACCAAGGCGGCATGAATCAAGGCGGCATGAATCAAGGCGGCATGAACCAAGGCGGAATGGGCCAAGGCGGTGGAGCTACCGTCGCCGATTGCTTTAATTGCTCGACCGCCAACTGCATTAACGAAATCAATGCCTGTCAATTCAATGCAACATGCCAGCCATGGCTTCAATGCGTTCAAATGTGTACGGACAGCGCCTGCACCGATATGTGCGATATGCAATATCCTAATGCAAAGCCACAATACGATCAAATTTATGCATGCAATTGCAACAATTGCACAACCGAATGCGCGATGTTCAATCCCTGCAAAACCACCAACTGGCAGAGCTGCCAATCCTGTACATCGGCGCATTGTCCCAATGCCGTAATGGCCTGCCAAAATGATGCCTTGTGCGGTCAGTGGCTCACCTGCATGCAATCCTGCAATGATGAACCGTGCTCCATGCAATGCGATATGCAATATGCCAACGCCAAGCCGCTATTCGACGCGATTTACACCTGCAATTGCGCGGCTTGCACGGCGGACTGCAGCGACTTTAATTCATGCGGCAAAGTGGGAAGCTCGCCTGTGGACTGCTCCACCTGTGCTCAGGCCAATTGTATTCAGCCCTTGAGCACTTGCCAATTCAATGCCTTGTGCAGCCAATGGCTAAGCTGCGTGCAAGCCTGCGGCGACGCCGCCTGCGCCGATATGTGCGATATGCAATATGCCAACGCCAAGCCGCTCTACGATCCCGTCTACGCCTGCACCTGCGCGCAATGCTCCGCCGATTGCGCCGTTTATAATGTCTGCAATTTGTAAAAAATTTCACATCAATACGAAACAATTGGATCGCCGCTTTTCAATTTTGTTTTTCTTGGCATCGGCTTTCCTGATCCTGGGATGCCCGGGAGCGGCAGAAAAAGCCTCTGCTCCCAATCGTCCCGCAGCACCCGCCGTGCTTCTTTCAGCGTCGCAACCCCAAGCGTCTTCGCGTCCGCCTGCGCCCGCACAGGCTCCGGAAATCGCAGCGGCATTTACAGACGCCCCAAAACGTCCATCGCCTTATGCGGAAGGCCCTATCGAGCCCCGCTCCGAACCTGCGCCCAATTTAATCGAATTGGATCTTCCCGGAGGCCCCGATGTTGTCAATCCCTCCGAAGAAGAGCATGCCCTGGCCCTGATTCAAGAGGACGAATGGAACCGCGCGCTGCCTTGCCCGCGCGAGGGAAGAGCCGATAAACAGCCTGCGGGCGAAGACATTCACCGCTGTGCCTACCGCCATACAAATACCATCGTATTGTCGAAAATCACCCTCTGGCTGGGAGCCGTGCGCACTTCCCATGAACACGACGGGATGTATGGGCTTGATGATGAAATTGCAATCATGATCCCGCACAAAGAAGGGATTCGCGTCATACACACACTCACGCAATGGTCGGAGGATGTGTCGGATGGCGCTTCAACGCTTTCCTATAGGCGGCACCGCATGATGGATTTAAATGGCGACGGCGCGCAAGAGCTCTGCATTGAATCCGTCAGCGAGCAGGGGGCTGGGCTGTTTTATGTGATGGATCTGGAGGAGGCCAAACAATTGTGGAAGCCATTGGGGCGGGCCCGGCGCATCGAGGCTTATCGATTGAATCATTTTCGCTTTAAAATAGAGCGGGCCGCCGATTTAGATAAAGCGTGCCCTCGGCAGGGATATTCGCTGTTCGTCAACACGCCCCTTTACCCGGATGCCCTTGCGTATAGGCGCAATATTCAGGGCGATTCCCCAAAGGCTTCATGCCCCAAAGGGCCTGTCCAAGCGTGTTTTGGATTGACCGAGTTATGTCCTCAATCACCGCATTAAATAAGGGGAGCCGTATTCGCCGCGAGATAGGCAATAATCTCCTTCGACTCATGCATAGGCCGTCCATCGGCGACCATGCACGGCGCCGTTTCCCTTCCCGTCAAGGCTTTAAGATCCTCCAGCGCCGAAGGATCTTCCGTCACATTGCGCACGGGCAGCGCATCGCCCAAATGCAAATTATCCCGGGCCAGCAAGACCGCTTTTGAAAATCCACAGCGGCTCTTTACAAATAAAATAGAATTGTTAGCGATTCCTGTTGGATTGGCAGCGCCGGGGAGCGGCTGCCCATATTCCCGATCGACCTTCTCGGCTTGGGCAACAAGCGCAGCGATATCGCGTTCCCCGGCCGGCGTTACGCTTTCCGAATAACGCACAATGCCCGAGGCATCGATAATCACCGTTGCCCGATCGCTAATACCCGCCTGCTCCAAATAGGCGCCGAATGCGCTTGAGACTTTCCCCTTGGGATGAAAATCGGCGAGCAAGGGAAAGGAAACGCCGCCTAGATCCTTCGCGGCCCAATTGGCATGACTAAAAACGCTATCCACGCTGACACCCAAGACCTGGGTGTGGGCAGCCGAAAAGCCCGCGAGATGGGCTTGCACGGCCGGCACTTCGCGGCTTCACGTCGGTGTGAAATCGAGTGGATAAAAGAGAAGAAGCACATGCCTTTTATTGCGGAAGGATTCGAGCGAAACCAACCTTCCTAAATGGTCGGGCAGGCTAAACAAAGGAGCTTCTGCGTTGATGTTGATCACAAAAACCCTCTCAGAATGGGAAAACTAGGGCCAAAGCAGCGCCGGTGAATTCCGGCGGACGCCGAGTACCGTATTTAGTGCCGGTTGTGTTGGACTTCAATAGCCATCGTCTGATAATGCTGCGCCATGGCTTGGAGCATGCGGATGCAACGCCGCGCGATGGCTGGATGTATCGCGTTGGCCCTTGGAATTTGGGGCAAGCGCGCGGATGCGGATATGATCGCCGCCGGGTCTGAATACAGCGATGAAAGCGAGCCGCATTTTGAAGATATCAGCGGGCGCCAATTTGGACTGGGCACGGCGCATATGTATTTGCGCTATGCGCACGCGCGCAATGAAAAGTATTCGGGCGGCGTCTCCGACCTATTTACGGGAGGGCTGTCCACACGCGCGATTTACGGCAAACGCTTTGGATTCGGCACGGGCCTGGGCTTTGAGCTTGGAGGAAGCCATTCGGCCGGATTTAGCGCAGGCGTCGATTTTTATCCCGCAGGATTTGCCATTGCATTTGGGCCGACCGGTTATTTCGGCACATTCTTTGGAATTGGAATTAACGGTGTAGCAGCCCGCATTCCATTTGCCTTTTCAATGCCGGCCGAAATGCGCTTTGAATTTGATCTCACGCATTTAGCGCGAATCAGCGCGCTTTGGGCCATTGCATGGACGCCCTTGGAAGAGCCCCGCCAAAATGCTTCAACCTTGATTCCCTTCGCCGACGAAACCTTGTTTGCGCTGGGCGCGCGCTTTGGAAAAACATTTTCTAAATACGGTGCCAATATGGGCAGAGGCTATTTTTTAAGGCTCGAACGCCGCGAACAGGCGCACACGGTATGGCTGGGCTTTTCATTTGGCATTGAAATCGATTATGCTCAATAACCATTCGATAAAGGGCATACTCCTATCTATGGTTTTGGGATTATTTGCTGCTGGATGTGCTTCACATCCCCGCATGACCGAGCCACCCGTGGCGCCGCCTGCCTCGGCCACCTTTATGCAGGGAGTCGGCGATATACAGTTGTACACATCCATCGAAGGCGATCAAAATCCGCGCGGAATCGTCTGGTATGTCCTCGGCCCAGAGATCTCGTCTGCGCCTCTTTACCCAAATTTCACGAAGGCATTGCATCAAGCAGGGTTTGCAACGGCTATTCTTCATCCCCGGGGAAGCGGTTATTCCTCGGGCCTGCGCGGCGATATCGAAGACTACACGCTCTTTCTCGGTGATTATCAGGCGTTTTTGCATCAGCTCACCAAGCGTTTCCCGGGAAAACCACTATTCTTTCTGGGGCATAGCGCCGGCGCCGCATTTGCCCTTCACGTCGCTGCAACGTCGCCGAAGGCCCTTAGCGGGCTAATCTTGGTGAATCCCGCCTATAAATTGATCTACGCCGATGGAATGGGGCCATCCTTTTGCGACTATTTTGTTTATGCGGCCAATTATATTTTTCGTTCATCCGCCCTTACGGTGGATATGAACCGCAACCCAGAGGCGGTAAAGAACGAACACGATCGCGCCGAGGGCATTGCAATGCAGAAAGATCCGCTGGTAGTCCGCTATTTTAGCATGCGTTATATGTCGGCACAGGGGGGGATCATGGATGCGTGTGACGAAAACATTGGCGCCGTGGATCGGCCGATCTTGCTCGTTCAGGGGGCTTTCGATGCACTCGTCGATCCAAAAGGCAACGACGAGCTGCTTTCCTTAGCGAAAAACAGCAACAAACAGAAGCTCATCGCGGCCAATGCGGGCCATGGCTCGAGCGCGGTCGAGAGCATGATTCCCCAGCTCCTCGGATGGCTTTCAAAGCTCGCCCCCGAGCCGCCAAAGCCAAGCGGAGAAACGGCGGATTGATATATTCGATGGGTGTTCAGTTCAGGAATTGGAGATAAAAATGACGGTCCTTGTCGTCGGTGCCAGCGGAGCAACAGGGAGATTGTTGGTACAACAACTGCTTGAACGCGGCCAAAACGTGAAAATAATTGTCCGCTCGCCCGGCGCCCTGCCCGAAGCGCTCAAGCAGAACGAACGCTTGACGGTGATTTCGGCCAGCCTCTTGGATCTAAGTGACGCCGAGATGGCCGAACAGGCAAAAGGGTGCACAGCGGTCGCGTCATGCCTGGGCCACAACCTGAACTTCAAGGGTATTTTCGGTCATCCGCGCCGGCTTGTCACCGAAGCGGCGAAAAGGCTATGCGCTGCCATCCTAGCGAACCAAGCGGAAAACCCGGTCCGATTTGTTCTTATGAATACGGCAGGCAACAGCAATCGCAATCTCAGCGAACCTCTATCCATGGGGGAGAGATTGGTAATGGGCGTGATACGCCGGATGGTGCCCCCGCATGCGGACAATGAACAGGCTGCGGATTATTTACGAATTCACATAGGCCAAGACAACAAGGCCATAGAATGGGTTATCGTGAGGCCCGACACGCTCATCGATGAAGAGAACGTCACGGAATACGAGCTACATCCCTCACCGACAAGAAGCGCTCTTTTCGATGCGGGAAAGGTGAGCCGAATCAACGTTGGCCATTTTATGGCCGAATTGATAACCAACGATTCCACATGGAACCGGTGGAAGGGGCAAATGCCGGTAATCTACAATAAAATATCAAATGAATTCAAAAACGAATTCCAAAGGCAATAGCGCCAGAACCCAGCTCATCAAACACCGCTATCCCCCGTCGCACTCACCCCCATTTAGCACGTTGTTTTAAGGTGTTTTGAGGACAGCGTCATGCGAGTTTTGACGAGAATTCCTCAACAACATACTTTATACTGCTACATGCTCGAATCCGACACAAGAAACCTCCTCGATACAAATTTGTCCTGGCAAACAAATATTCCTCTCTCCCCATCCGCTATCCATCCCCCCTCTTGCACCTCTTTCGAAACCATTCTATTCCTCTCACATGCTCCTAGTCCCCCGCCTCACCACCATCTTCGCCGCCGCCCTCATCACCATCGCCCATCCCGCCCTCGCTCAAACGCCCAACCCCGAGGCCGTCCGCCGCGAATTGATCGAAGCCATGCGCGCCCATACCGAACACGACCGCTTCGAACTCGCTTTCAACGCAGCTTCCGCCGCCCTCGCTATCCGCTCCGATCGCGAACTGCTCTGCAATGCCGGCATCCTCGCTTCCCATCTCGAGCGCTTTCCAGAAGCCGCCGAATTCCTCACGGATTGTATTCGCCTCACCACCGAGCCCACCACCGACCCCGATGAACATCAAAAACGCCTCACCCATGCAAGTAAACTCGCTATCGCCCGCACTCGCGTCGCAACCCTTCGCGTTCTCTCGTCCGGCCTCGCCACCATTACCGTCAATCATCGCAATTTCGGCCTTTTGCCCGCCGATCGCGATGTGTTCGTCCCAGCCAATACGCCTATCCAAATTCACGCCAAAGACTTCTATGGCGAAGGCTCAAAGCAAATCACCATCGCACCCGGCCATAGCGAAACCGTTGTTGTTCCCACCCTAAGACGCGAAAAATCCCCTGCTTTTATCGCACCCGCCGCGCCCGCATTGCGTATCCCAGCGCCTTCGCCCGCTTCCACATCATCCCCTTTGCCCGACGCCACAGCCTTTCGCGTCAGCCTCATCACAACGCTTCTAGCAGCGGGAGCTACAGCGCATTTGTCCTTCTCCGCTTGGATGGATATCCGGTCGGCCTATGAGCTCCAGGAGAGTGTCAAACGGCGTTACGACTGCGGATGTGAATGCAATGTGCAGCCCGAATGCAGCGAGGCTTTTGACAAAATTAATCGCGGCGAATCCTTCAGGGATCTGGCCATCTTCAGCGGAGTGACCACGGGAATCGGCCTCGCCATTACCTTGATAGGAGTGTTTCCACGCTGTTTCCGATTTGAAATGCTATAGGGCAAGCCGCTCCGAAGACGGTTCAGCCGTGTGGCTCTACGCCCTCGATCTTCGGCAATTACCGGCCGATCCTGAACGCGATCAGGCGTTCAAGGAACGAGCCCAAGCGCTTCAGGGCATCCGTCATTTCACCCTTCCCACGCTCCTTGAGGCAGATGCGCGCGATGGATGGCAATGGGCGGCGTTTGCTCCTGTCCCGGGAATTTCCCTGCGCGATCAGCTCGGCGGTCATGGTCCGCTCGATCCCACCCAAGCAGCGCTTTTGCTCCATGATATCGGAAGCACCTTAAAAGCCCTGCGATTACAGGGCGTTCACGGAATGCTCGATGTTTCCTCGATTCATCTCAATGCAAATAAAAGACTTCGATGCTTGCTCGATTTTGGCATTTCAAAGCTCTTTGACATCGTTCCCTCACCGCATTTTTGCCGCGCTCCCGAGCAATGGAACAATCCAAGGCATGCAAGCGAAAGCACCGATATTTATGCGGCCGCGGTGATTGCATGGGAGGCGATTGCAGGCGATGAGCCCGGCGCTTTGAGCGGTGGCGATCCTTATCGCGAGAAGCGTTTTAGGCAGCGAATCCCGGCCTTGAGAGTCGTTCGCGAGGATGTGCACGAGGAGCTTTCCAACCTCATCTTTGAATGGACATCGCACGACGAAAGTGAACGCCCAAAGACGTGGATCAGTGCGTTGATTCTCCTCGGGTCCGTTCTTTATGAGCTCAATGATACGGGTTCGCGGCATCCTACGGCGGAGCTGCTTTCAGCCGAGGATAGTGAGCCGCCGACGCGCCCAAACTCCGAGACCCAAAGGCGCCGCGCGCTTCTGCCGCCGCCTGTGGAACATGCGGACACCCTTCCCGCACCGCCTACCAAACCCCCGATTTCCAGCATTCCGCCCACGCCTCGCACGGCCGGCGATTTCCCGAAAACGCGCCCGAATACACGAGCCCCCGCGTTCTTGCTGTTGCGTGATGCTGTCCAAACAAAGCGCTTTGCGGCCATCGCGATCGGTGCCGCGCTTGTCATGTCGGCAGGCATTTTTATCGCATCGCGCTCGATTCGATCGCCCGCAAAACAAGCCGTAGACAGCGTAAATGCAAAGGCTTTGGCGCTGCTTCTTCGCGCGCAATCGTCCGCGCAAAACACGCCCTCCAGCACGGCCGGCGACGTTTCCCACAACTCACAAGTTACAAAGGTTGAGCCGCTGATTTCGCCTTCGCACGCGCGCCCCAGACACCGCACACGCAAGGCGATTTCACCTCTCGATCGCTTTGATCCCAAGCGCGAAACCAAGGGTTCGATGTACATGGGCCGTCAACAGCATTAGCGTGTAGGACGCGCTCAACACATTGGCGGAATTGGAGACAGGTTTATGATTCGCAGGATTTTCGCGGCTCTTTTGTTTAGTGCGTGCGCGTTCGTTGCGTGCTCGCGCGAAGTCACTGTGGGCGGCAAATGCAACATCACCGAGGACTGCCACAGCGATTTCAACAACATCCCGGACACGGTTTGCATCGATGGCTACTGCACATGCACAACGCCCGGCTACGACCATTGTTGCTTCAGGGACAACATCGAGAATTGCTCGAAGGAAGATCCTTATCGATGCAGGCCGCAAGAGGAATGCGATCCGATGGCGCCCTTTATTTTCCCGGATGCGGGAGCGGATGCGAGTGACGGCGGATAGTCAACAGGAGAAGATGCGATGCGATGGAAATGGCTTTGGATTTTTTTGAGCGGGCTTGCGTGTGCCTCGTGCTCGCGTGAAGTCACAGTAGGCGGAAATTGCAACATCACGGAGGACTGTCACAGCGATTTCAACAATATTCCGGGCTCCAGTTGCGTGGAGTCCAAATGCGTGTGCGATGAGCCGGGCTACATGCATTGTTGTCCGGGCGGCGACATCGAGAATTGCGAAGCGCAGCCGCCGAACGATTACCGCTGCAGGCCCGCGGCCGAGTGTCAGCCGCCCGATGCAGGCCCCACAGGCAGCGGAGGCGCTGGAAGCGGCACGGGAGGCGCAACGGGTACAGGAGGCACGGGAGGCGACCCAACACCGCCGCCTGAATGCACGATGGATAGCGAGTGCGCCGGACCTCCCGATCCAGCGTGCGGTGCAGCCAAGTGCGTGGACAGCAAATGCGTGCTCGAAATTTGGGCAGGCCCGGCCGCTTCACAGTTGTATGGCGATTGCAAGCAAATTGTGTGTGATGTTTTCGGAAATAAATCCGAGGTGATCGATGTAGGTGATTTTTACAATGATGGAAATCAGTGCACCTATGACTATTGCTTCGGCGAGGTGGTCGCTAACGATCCCTTACCGGATGGATTGAACTGTCCAGAAGCGGGGGATGGATTTTGCTATGAAGGTCAGTGTGTAGAATGCATCGACATTCTACCCTACGCCTCCTGCAGTGTGGCGGGTTACGTTTGTGAAAAAGTGTGGTGCATCGATTTCGCACAGTGTCAACTCGGACAATGTGGCGGACCATGCACCCCATGCCCTGCAGGTGTTACATGCACCCTAGATATCGATTGCTTAAGCGGCGTATGTGTAGGAGGCATGTGTCAACTTCCAAGTTGCATGGACGGGGTAAAGAACGACGGCGAAAGCGGCATCGATTGCGGTGCGCCAAGCTGTCCCCCATGCCCCGACGGCGAAGGCTGCAAGCTTCCTGCGGATTGCGTAAGCGGCGTATGCAAAGCCGGCCAATGCCAAATCCCCTCATGTACCGATGCCGTTCAAAACGGTATGGAAAGCGGTATCGATTGCGGCGGACCCTGCAATCCTTGCCTACCTTAACTTGCTATCCTTGAATCCATAGATATCTAAACCTTAAAGCCAGCGGAGAATTTTGACAATGAGCACCACACGCTCCCAAAAACGTTCCAAAATAGATTCGATCGTTAATGAAAATGAGAATGATCTCTCTTATGATGGTCAACTCACCGAACCCCCACCGCTTCCCATCACCTTCAGCCGAAACGTCCGCCGATGCCGCGTGGAACGAGGGTGGAGTATAGATGAGCTAGCCTCACGTTCGGGCATCAATCCCCACTATTTAAAGCAAATCGAGGCTGGAAAGCAGAATTGCAGCGTCAGCACGGTTTATCACATTAGCAAGGGTCTAGGCGTACCGATGGGCGAATTGCTGGGAACCCGTCATAAAGGGCTCAGCGAGACGGCAAAACTGGTGGCATGGCTTATAGGAGAAACACCGCCGACGGTAGCGGAACCGCTGTTAAAACTCTTGAAGGGGGCGAGTGGGCAAGGCAAAGATACGCCTCGCCGGATCGAAGGGAACCCACCTGAAGCGGAATCAGGGTTCGGCGCAGCCCCATGGATGAACGCCTATCCCCCGAGAGCCAAGAAACGCTGAAACAGCTTGGCGAAACGATTCGCAGGCTTCGAAGAGCGCGAGGCTTATCGATTGATGAATTGTGCTCGGGGTGCGGGCTTTCGCCGACCTATGCCTGTTCAGTGGAGCACGGAAAGCGGGATGTTTCATTCTCGACGCTTCGCACGCTGGCGCATGCCTTTTGCGTTCCTGTTCGCGACGTAATCGGGCCGCCGCCTGGGATTTCGCCGAATGCGGCGGAGGCGGTTCGCATGTTTGAAGCTTCAACGGAAGCGATGCGCGCGGCTTCGATTGTATTGTTGCGCGAGCATCCGCGTATGCGTGAAACCGCTCAAAAGCAAGCGCGGCATGAAGATCGGGGCGGGGCTGTGCGGGAGCGGGGCGGCGTATTTGGCGGATTGAGGAGCGGGGCGAACGAGGGCGAAGAAGAGCCGAAAACAAGCGAAGAATTGGGCGCGCGGCTTCGGCGCTTGAGGTGGGAACACAATTTGACGATTGATGAATTCGCTATGCGCGCAGGGTTATCGCATAACTATGTAGCAACGGTTGAACGGGGGAAGCGCGACCCTTGCATCTTGGCGATGTGTGCGATGGCGAAGGCATTTGAGATGAGCGCGCGGGAGTTGTTGGGCGGGCAGTTGGAAACAATTTCGCCGGAGTCAATAGAATTCGGACGGCTGTATGATGCGGCGCCGGAGCGGATGCAGGGAGCGATTGTGGTGATGTTAAGGGAGCACTTGGGGAAGGGGCCGGATGAGGTGGTGTAAGTGAGTGGAACCCATCTCAAAAAGCGCAGCAGCTTGATGAGCTGGGTTCTACCGATCATCAAAACCCAGCCGCCCCGGATTCACCGGCACAATAAGCGCGGGAGGCCAAAAATCCACCCCGATCGACATCCCTAAAATATGAAGCTCAACGCCCTCTTTTAAGCCAATCTTTATTCCAAAAGGCCATGTTTCCAACTGAATTCCTGTACCACCCGATGTAATGGATGCCCCGATGATTCCCCGGTAATCCTTTCCAATCGCGGTAGATGGCAATTCGACGGAAATGTCGCAGCGCCTGAGAAGGCGATCGACAAAGGTATTGCTATTGGGGCCTGGCATTGGAAAGTATATAGGATGATCTTCATTGTATTGAGGCGTTTCTTTATCGAGGCAAGCCAAGAAGCGCTGAATACCACGGCTATCGGTGATAACAATGCCGTGGATGGCCACATCGCCCGAGCCAAAATAATCAAAAGGCGTGTCTGTCGTCGTCTTAAAACCCGAACCCAAAAGCTCATAGCGGTGAAGCGGCTTTTGATCGGCCGCATTGGCTACAATCCACGCGTGCCGTGACACCATATCGATAGGCTCCGGCATCTCACCGCTCAGCACCGCCACAAAAGGCTGCTCCCTCGGGGGAAGCGCCAAAGGATGCCTATAAATAGCGCATCCCGAAGTGAGCCCTAAAATACCTGCCCATACAATAAAATGGCGCACCATCAGATTGTGAAATCTATCGGTCATTGTCATCATGTAGAACCGATTCAAATGGCATCAAGCCTTGGGTTTTCGCTTCTTTTTATCGCCTTTGGCCATTGCGGCCAAAATAACCAGCCCCGCCAGCACCGCCGCGCTCGCGCCCGCGATATAGCTGCCCATCGCATTGTCGGAGCTCTTTGAGGCTTGTCCAGAAGCCGTTTTAGGATCGGTGCTTTGAGCCGAGGCTTGCGGACTTGGCGCGCTGTTCACCTGCGGACTGGAGCCGGTTACCAGATGGATCAAATCCGGCCTCTTTCCGCCTTCATAATTCATCGATTTGGTTGAACCATTGTTCAGCGTGGCAACCAATTTCTCTCCCTCGACCCGGAAGGCTGTTTCCGAAAGCTCCGCGACCCTCAGCACATCAAGCGTTTTCGTCACCGGAAGATCGCTTGAAATCGTCAAGGGAAAGCTCAATTTAAAAACCGCTTTTTTCACTCGCTTATCCGATGCGAGGAATTTTATTTTCTCGGACGCCTTTAGATCTTCGAATTCCTTAATGCGCACAAGCTCTCTTCCCGGGCCCCGGTAAAAATCGAGATTCGACTCCAGCTTCTTTTTCTCAATCGTAAACCCCGTATTTTCAAAGGCATAGAGCGCGCCCAAATGGCAATGCTTGTATTGCTCCAGCGGCTCGCCCGCCACCATCACATGATAGCTCGGACCGGCTACGTCATGATCGGGATTCATTTCAAAGAATTTGTCGCCCCATCCCATACACGCGGTATACGGAAAAACAACAAAGAGATATTTTGAATATTCGTTGATATTTGAAATCTCGTAGGAGCTTTGAATGAATTTCTCGCCGTCGGCGAGGGCATCCGCCGATGCGGCGCGGGGTAAAAGCAGCACCGATGCGGGCGCCGCCGCCAATGAAAGCACCAAGCCCAAGTGTCTGATCGAGCGCGCAATGCCAGGGTGAAACATAGAGCTCGAGCGAGCCTATCCTGGATGGCTGCGATTGGGAAGGATTGTGTGAGGGCCTTGTGAATTTAGCGCTTTCTGCATTGGGCTGTGGTACATCCGCGGGCTGGGCAGAGCGCCCAGTTTGAAGGGAGTTTGGCGATCATGAGGCGGCTTTGCGGCATGCTCTTCAACACCGTGTTTATTGTCGTTTGCGCTTGCGGAACCAGCGCAGGCAATGAAAATCGGGCGATGACCACGGCTCCTCCTGGAACAATCGGCTCGCCCTCTTCTGCATCCGGCGAATTGTCGCCCTGGCCGGCGGACTGGGCTTCTTATGTTGGGCGTCAAGTGCGTATTTCCGGCACGGCCGCGGATGCCAAGATGGGCGCCATTTTATTGGGCGACGGCAACCAATCCATTTGGATGGATGGCATGGATGCGTGGCCGCCCGGCTTTTATGAAGGCGGCGACAAGGGAAAGCGGGTTTGTGTGATTGGAACGGTGATTGAAAAGAACGATTTACCCGTGTTCGTGCAGAAAAAAGACGAACCGATCATGCAAGGCATTCCCGTGCCCGAGGGCACCGATCTGGAGAAGGCGCGCAAGCGTTATTTAATCGCGAAACCCGTATTTTGCCCTTGATCGGCAGAACTTCGATCCGCGCTGAAACCTAATGCAGTATTGCTTGTCCATCCGGCATTCTTCATGGCCACATCCCCTTCGCCCTTGCCCTTTCCCGATCTGCTAAGCGAAAAACCTCTGGTGCGCGTCGACGCCGAGGAACTCCGGCAGATTTTAATTTTTGCCTTTGCAACCAGCGGTTCTGTCGAGAATTTCGATCAAGCGATGGGCCGCGCCCGCCTTCCAAAAACCGATTGGGATCGCGCCTATTTCGAGCGCGATTTATTTTTGGATCAGCTTGTAAAAAATTCTCTATCCATCCGATGTAATGGCCGCGCGTACGAACCCTGCGCGAGGTATTTGCTGCGCGCCCTCTCCGAACCGCCCAGCGATCTCGCCGAGACGGAATTCAGGCGGTCTATTTTAGGCGATCTGGCCGGCTCGGATATACTTCGTGGCCAATTTGAAAGCATTTATGCCGATATCGTTCGTTTTCGCGCGCTCTTATGCTCGGGACGCTTTATTACGGCGCAGATCCGGCGCCTCGATATTTTAAGGGCACTTCATGCATTGATTGGATTGATGGCCAATTCATTCAATGAATCCACATCGGGCCTATCGCGCATCCGGGCATTTGGGCAGGCTGTTTTAGAAAGCCCATCCTACAAGCGATTGGATGCCCTGCTCGATCATGAAGCTCATTTGGGCACGGTCGATCTGCGCGTGCGCCTGGGCTCGGATGGAGAACTGCGCACCTTTCAAATTGTTGCCGTGCGGGAGAATCAAGACAACCCATTTCATGCATCTCCGCTGGGGCGATGGCTGGCCAAGCTGAGGCTGATGCTCCGCGGTTATCGCATGAATGGCGGCGAAGTCGTCGAACGCCTCTTCGATGATGTATTCACAGGCATGGAAGCGGTTTTGGTCTCGCTCTTTCAATTGCTTGGCGACATGGAATTTTACTTGGCTGCCCTCAGCTTTCGCGACGGGGTATTGGCCAAGGGGCTGTCGGTCTGCTTCCCCGAATTCATTGAGATTGGCAATCAAAACGCTGCTGAATGTCCCGGCATTGAAATATTGGGATTATTCAATCCGCTTTTATTGGAAGGCAAAACGATCCCCGTTCCTTGTGATTTACGCACGGCGCATGCCGATTCGGTCGTATTGGTGACGGGGCCAAACTCAGGCGGAAAAACCAGGCTGCTTCAATCGCTTGCGCTGGCCTATTTATTTGCGGGCGCGGGTCTCTTCGTGCCTGCCCGATCGGCGCGGCTGCCTAGGTTTTCAGGGCTTTTTGTGTCGCTGCTCGACGAAGCGCGGGCCGACCAGCCCGAGGGGCAATTGGGCATGGAGCTCTTGCGCATCCGGCGAATGTTTGAAAATCTCGATCGCTGTTCGCTTGTCATTCTCGATGAGCTGTGCTCCGGGACAAATCCATCCGAGGGCGAAGAGATTGCGAGGCTGGTCATTTCATTGCTTCCCGAAATGGAAGCCCAAGCCTTTGTGTCCACGCACCTGCTTCAATTTGCGGCGCACCTTTCGGAAGAATTGCCGGTGCCGCATTTAGAATTTATTCAGGTAGAACTCGATAAAAGCGAGAGGCCAACCTATGGTTTTGTCGGCGGCGTAGCTAAAACCTCGCTCGCGCATAAGACGGCGGCGCGCCTGGGCGTGACGCGGGATGAGCTGACGGCGCTTATTGCGAAGCGGAAGCGGACGATGAAATCTTAAGCGTGGAGGCCGCGAAGGGAATATAGACCAATCCAAGCGGATTGAGCTCTCGCTGCAGCACGCGAAGCCTAGCGAGCCGGATGGACTCACCAACGGATTTTTGTTCTTTAAGAAAGAATTGAAAAAACCATTGGGAAAAGCTGACGGCCAATGGTTCAAAAATGGTGATTTCCGTGCCAATAACGCCGGATGCCTGGGCTGTCCTCACAAATCCGGATACCAAATCGATGGCGCGCTCGGGTTCTAAATCGGTGGTGTGGCAGCCATTGATAAATACCAAAGAGCGCGGCTTCTTCCACGAGATACGCTTTTCCCGGAGCGTGTCGCGGCCAATCCGATCGCTTTTGGAAGGGCCGATCTGCAAAAAGGGGACGGTGCCGCTTACGCCGCCGTGGCAATAGAAATAGACCAAATGCGATGAGCGCTGTTTTAATAATTCAATCGTCGAATCGCGGGTTTTCGCCAGTCCAAGCTGCCCCGCCGGAATTAACGATTGAATTTTTTCTATATGCGATTGAACATGCTCCAGATCGGGCGTGTCGCAGACCGAAACCGTCATCGAAGGCGGGGTGTCGGCGGGAAGCGGGTATTCCAGGTCCAGCGAGTGCTGTTCTTCGCCTTCCAAGGTGAGAGGCAGGCCAAGCGCATGCCGAAAGCCCCAGAATCCGCCTGGGCATACAATTCGATCGTTATCGCGATTGGGGCAGTCGCCCTGAAAACAGGCCGCCGCTTCGAGGCCATGATCATGCTGCGCCGCGGCCTCTTTAAAGGCATTGCACAGAGAGAATTCTTTGGGATCGAGCCAGCTATCGAGCGCATGGTCGTAAAACAGCGCAATGGGCAAATACAAGCGTACCGATTGCTTCAGCGCGAATTGGAGCTGGCCCGGTCTCCGCATTTGAGCCTTGAGCTTGTCAATTTCTTCGAAATCGGCTCCAAGCTGATCGGCGATCATATCGTAGGCGCGGTGTCCCGCAATAGCCATATTGACAAGGTCTCGCTGCAATAAATCAAAATCGCCGCTGTTTTCATAACGGTAGGATTGATCTTGCTGAGGCGTCCAATCCGCTTCCTCGTCCCAGCAAGCTTTCTTCAAGGTATTGCGAAGCATTTGGATCAAATTGGTAACTTCGCCGTCATTGAGGAATACGCTTTTGTGATAATCGCCGCCTCCCAAGAATCGGAATCCATGCGTGCCATCTTCGCTCTCATTCATAAAAATGCTCAACTGATGGCCGCGAAGAAAATCCATCGCGCTTTTTCGGAGGCTTCGGCTTAGCGTGTAATCCGTCTCGGTGTACACGGCCTGCCGCGTATAGGTATTAACGCCGATTTTCATGCGCATCTGATGCGATTGCACAAGCGCATTCTCATAATAAATGCTCACGCGAAGAAAATATTCGCCCTCCTTCGCAGGTGTTTTAATGGGAAAGAATAATCTGCGCTCCAAGAGCGGATCGCTTTCTTTCATGCCCTCAGGCGTGCAGGCGCGCCGTGCAACCGTGACCGTGCCATCCTTGTTCAGCAGGAGTTTTCCCAGGTCGGCCTCGGGATTTAATTCAAATCCATTGGGATTTGTAAACAATACGACGGTAAGCATTGCCTCGTCCGGCAGGAGCTCGGCGGGGAATTTGGCCGGCTTGTCATGCGTATCGCCCTGCTCGAGAAGAGCGCCTATTTCAAGCCAGCAATAGTAGGCCGAAGCCGGGTCCAGGCAGCGATCTTTTGGGCAAAATTGCGTGGGCTCCGCCTTGGCCGAAAGCCCGATATTCACAAAGCGTTCAGGCGTTTGGGGAGCCGAGATTTCGCCTGTATCGCGCCTCGGCGGTGTCTCCGGTTCGTCGCCCGCGCTCCGGTCGGGATCGATAAGCGAGCGAACTCTTTCGAATGTATCTAAAAATCGATCGTCGCCACCCCAAAAATAGAATCCTTTGGTTGGCATGTAGGCCGGCGGAGGTGGTGCCGATTTGGTTTTATGCGGGCGCCTTTCAATAAGGTGTTGGCTCAATGTGTAGAGAAGCGCTTGCTCGGGCGCCCCCTGCAAAAACCCGATAGCGTTTCTTATCCAAATCTCAAGCGGTGCGGCGGGTAATTCCGGTTCGGTGGCTGGAATTCGATTTAATATTTCCAGATCACTTCGCAGTTGTTCAATAGGATCTTTTTTAAGGGGCAATTCATCCCGGATGATTTTTGGAAAGCCTTCAAGGAGCAAATCCCGATGGTAAAGCAGGCCGCTCTGGACGGCCAGGCTCATGAGCTCGCCCAATTCCTCCGCATTGAGCAGCATAACGGTCAGAACTCCATGTCCAGCAATCCATTGGGATCGAGGATAGAAGGCCGCATCTCCGGCGCGCCCTCATCGCCCGCCGCCATCGCAACGGACCCGGGCTTTACATTGACAAGGCGCATCCCTTCGTCGGTCCAGCCCATTTGAACGCATTTAAATCCAAAGACCAATAGCTTTGGCCCTTCATAGCTAACGGTGCCCGCGCTGTTCGCGTCCACGCTCACCTGTACGCCCGCGCTGAGCAATTGCTGAATGGCTGGCACATCCAATTTAAATTCCCCTCCGCCCGATGCTTCGGCGCTAACGGTGAATTTATTGGTCTTGATGGTCTCGGTGATAATAAATAAATCGCCGTTGCCGAGCACGTATTCTTTGAGGATTAAATTATCGTCGTCGATTTCGCCATTCTTTAAGTATTGGCCAATATCGAGTTGGGCCACCGTATCCACCAAAGGCTTGCCAAATCCAAATTGAAGCGTCTTCGCGCCTTTGTAATTGGCTGTTATGCCCGCGCCCGCTCCCAATGCGGACAGAATGGAGTCCAATACGTTCAATCCGATGGCCAAAGGCAATTTGCTCGATGTTTGACCGTGAATTTCGGCGCTCTCGGCGTTGCTTTTAATCGAAGGCAGAGCGTGCGAGGGATGGGTCAGAAGCTTGTCGAGACGCCCGAGATAATTCACGGCATCCCTTTGGCGGCCGATTAAATCTAAAGGCCGGATGCCTTCGCGCGGAAGCCTGACGACGTTGTAGCCGTGCTGTTTGAGATAGGTTGTGGATTTGTCGGTGCAGATGCCCATATTGCCTCGCTCCTTGAAGGCCGGCATCTTATGCGATTCGGAGGGCGCCTGTCACCGGGAATGAGTATTTCTACGATTGATTTTATTTGAGCACGTCGAGGTGCTTGGCCGTGGGCTTATCGATATCGGCAAAGAAATCGTTGCCCTTATCATCGACAACAATAAAGGCGGGGAAGTCAACAACTTCGATTTTCCAAATGGCTTCCATGCCCAATTCCGGGTATTCGAGCACTTCGACCTTGGTAATGCAATCCTTTGCGAGGCGCGCGGCGGGGCCGCCGATAGAGCCTAAATAAAATCCACCGTGCTTTTTGCAGGCTTCGGTGACGGCTTTGGATCGGTTGCCTTTGGCCAGCATCACATAGCTGCCTCCTTTCGATTGAAATAAATCGACATAGGCATCCATGCGGCCGGCGGTTGTAGGCCCAAACGAGCCCGATGCATAGCCTTCAGGGGTTTTCGCGGGGCCCGCGTAGTACACCATGCGATCGCGCATGTATTGAGGCATGGCTTCTCCCCGATCGAGCAATTCTTTGATTTTCGCGTGCGCAATATCCCGCGCCACAACCATCGGGCCGTTGAGGCTTAATCTTGTTTTGATCGGATATTTAGACAATTCAGCCCTAATTTCACTCATGGGCCGGTTGAGATCGATATGCACGGCTTGGCTGGCCGGAATATCGGCTTCCGTGGGCTCGGGTAAATACTTGGCCGGATCGGTTTCGAGCTGCTCCAAAAACACGCCATCGGCCGTAATTTTGCCCAGCGCTTGGCGATCGGCCGAACAGGAAACCGCAATGCCAACGGGACAAGATGCACCGTGGCGGGGAAGGCGGATCACCCGCACATCGTGACAGAAATATTTACCACCGAATTGGGCGCCAATTCCTGTCCGCTGGGCAATCTCTAGTATTTTTTGCTCCATTTCTATATCGCGAAAGCCTCTTCCCAAGGTATTTCCATTTTGGGGCAGGGTGTCCAAATAGCGCGCCGATGCCAGCTTGGCGACTTTGAGCGTGTATTCAGCGGATGTGCCGCCAATGACAACGGATAGGTGATATGGCGGGCATGCGGCCGTGCCCAGGGTGCGGATTTTCGCCTCCGCAAAAGCGAGCAAACTGGCTGGATTTAAAAGGGCTTTGGTTTCTTGGTACAAATAGCTTTTATTGGCCGAGCCGCCTCCTTTTGCAATAAATAAGAATTTATAGGCATCCCCATCGGTGGCGTATATTTCAATCTGCGCGGGCAGGTTGTTGTTGGTATTGACTTCCTTGTACATATCGAGCGGCGCGAGCTGCGAATAGCGCAGATTCGTCGTCACATAGGTGTCGTACACACCGTGCGCGATGGCCTCTTCATCGCCTCCGCCCGTAAACACATATTGCCCTTTTTTGCCCACGATAATGGCGGTTCCGGTGTCCTGGCAGGAGGGCAATACATAGCCCGCCGCAATGCAGGCGTTTTTAAGAAGCTCCATCGCCACAAAGCGATCGTTGGGCGAGGCTTCTTTGTCGTCCAAAATAGCGCGTACCTGCGCCAGATGTCCCGGCCTCAATAGATGCGCAATGTCGCGCATGGCCTCGCGGGTTAAAAGCCTCAGCGCTTCGGGCTCGACCTTTAAAAATGTTTTTCCCGCAGCTTCGAAGGTTGAAACATAGTCCGAGCTGAGTTTGCGGTAAGGCGTTTCGTCCTTGCCGGTGGGCAGCATGTCCTGAAATTGAAATTCGCTCATTGGCGCCGATTATCGCGGCCTTTTCTGGCGGTCAAGCATCCTGACCCAAGCCTTTCACCGCCCGTGTGTTTTGTTCGCCATGAAAAAACGAGCTGCACTGAAATTGGGGCTGATGCTGGGGTTCGCCGCTTTAACGGCGGCCGGATGTCAGGCTTCCGCTCCCGAGGCCAAATCGCCTGAAAATGCCGAGGGCAAACAGAGTTATGCCCAGGCCATCGCGCTCATGTGCGATGTGGATAAACTCGGAAGTATCGATGCCGGGGAAGACCCAATGAATGCAGGGCAAAAACGGTCGGATTGGCTCTCCGGCCGCATTGATAATCCGGATGGCATTTATTTTAGGACGCTATTGGCCGTGAAAACAGCGGAAGAACAAGCGGTTGCGCTCCGCGATGAAGCCAAGAAATCTGGATTGGGCGGCTGCGCGCTTTCCGACTCGCTCGAAAAAGAAGGAATGGGCGGCCTCGTTCCCTGAAGCGATAACGATTTCACTTCATTCTTGCGCCTTTCAATCAACACGGCTACGAGGGCCGCGTGCCCTCTAAAACGGCCGCGCTTCCCGCCTTCGCCGAGCAGTCCACCGAGCTTCGCGTGCGCCTTGAAATGTCGGTCTTTGCGCTTGCGGGAGGCTTTCTGCGCCATCCATCCAATGAAGCGCTGCGCAGGGCGCTCAAATACCGGCGGCTGAGCGGGCCGGCTTTTTATAAGAAATTGCTCTGTCTTGTCTATCGTATTGTTTTCATGGCAATCATCGAGTGTTCCGGCGGTCTGTTCAATGCGGACACTCCCCGGCTTTTGCGCGCGCGTTACGCTAGAGATAAAGGTATTTTTCGATTTATACGGCTGGGCGGAATTATAAAGGTTCAATCTCAAAAAAATATTTGGCAGTCTTTTTGTGATGCAATGCAATTGTGCCGGCAAGGGTCGGACAAATTGGGCATTGCCGCGCTGGGTGCTCTTTTTGAAGAGGCCGTCGACGATAGGCTTTTGTTTTCGTGCTCGCTTCCGAATGAAACGCTGTTTTGTGTGTTCCGGTATTTGTTTTGGGAGAAGGGTAAAGCCGGGCCGCGCTATCTGAATATTTTAAATATCCGCTTGGATGAGCTGGCTGAAGCCTATGAATGCCTGCTCGAATTGCATCCTTCCATCGATCTCGACGATTTAATGAATCTTCGCTTCGATGTGCGCTCTTTGGGCGAGCATGAGCGGAGGGGAACGGGGAGTTATTACACGCCGCCCGAGGTGATTGCGCGGGTGCTGGATGAGGCGCTTTCGCCGCAGCTTGAGAAGGCCATGCGAGCGCCCGGTGCGGAGCGGGCTTTGTTGCAATTGCGGGTGTGCGATCCTTCGTGCGGATCCGGGTTTTTTCTGTCGGAGGCGGCCCGCCGTATCGCTGTGGAGCTCGCGGGCGCGAGGGCGGCGCCCAAGAAGCCTTCCCGCGCCATGAAGGCTCAAGCGTTTTCGGATGTCGCGGGCCGCTGTATTTACGGTGTGGATATCAATCCAATGGCCGTGGAGCTCTGCCGCATGGCTTTGTGGATGGAAACAGTCCGTTTGGGATTTCCCAATACGAAGGTATTCAAACACATTCGTGTGGCAAACTCATTGCTTGGAAAAGTTCCCGCGCGGAGCCCAAAGAGGGCAGCGGCCCGCCCGCAAAAAGCAATAAAGAAAACGATAAAGAAAACAATTGATTTTTCCGGGCAGCCTTTTGGATGGAGCGATTTATTTCCGCTCATTTTCTCGGATAAGCGAAATGGTTTTGATGTGGTAATCGGCAATCCTCCCTGGATTGCGCATGCGGGCAGGGCTGTTCAGCGTATGGAGTCTTCGCTGCATGCCTTTTTATGCGCGGAGAATCCGGCATTTGGAGGGTATCGGACGACGCATGGAGCGTTTGTGTATGTGGCGGCGGCGCTTCTGGTGGAGGGCGGGCGCCTGGGTTTGGTGCTGCCTACGTCGGTCGCCGATTTAAAAGGTTATGAGCCGGTGAGAAGAGCTCACGATGCGCTGTGCGATATTGTTGAGCCTTTGACCGATTTTGGGGACGGTGCTTTTGAAGGTGTGTTTCAGCCGTGCATGGCGCTTGTGTCGGTGCGCCGCGGGCTCTTCGTTCAACCAAAGCAGGCGCGCAAAGACCGCAAAACAAAAGGCTTTATGCGAACGCCGGGCGATATTTGGCCGCTCGATCGCAACGATGTGTCGACGGAAGATTTGGCCTTGCTCGAGCGGCTGTCGGCGATGAGTCCGCTGCCCGCGGAGATTTTTGGAGAGCGCGGGTTTCAGACGACGCCTGAATTGAGAAAATATTTGATTGAAATGGATGAAGCGGGTGCGCCTTTTCACGCGCCTATCCGGGAAGGGGCCGATGTTTCGGCGTTTTTCCTGGGGAAACCGAGGTTATTTGTAAACCGCAAGGCGCTGGGAACGAAAATGCGTCCGGCGTCTGAATATAGGAATGTGCCGATTGTGGTGCGCCAGACGGCGCGTTATCCCATTGCGGCGAAAAACGATGGCCATGCCTTCCGCAATTCGCTTCTGGCGTGTTTTGAACATCGGGCGTGGCCTTGGTATGTGCTGCTTTCGCTGCTGAATTCAAGCTTGTTGCGCTGGTTTCATTATCATGCGTTCCGGGATGCGCGGCAGGGAATGCCTCAGGTGAAGATTGGGCATCTGCGCTCTATTCCCGCGCCCAGGCCGATTGAAAAACATATTCAATTGAAATGTAAAATGTTTTGTTTGGCGCTGTCGAAGAGGAATTTGGGCATTTTGGAGTCCGAGCAGGATGCCTTGGATGCGCTGATTTTCGATGTGTATGGGTTGTCAGGGCGTGAGCGCCGCCGTGTGCTTGCTTGGGCACGGGCGAATGTGAAGCCATTCCGTTGATATTTTTAATGTTTCCTGGCATGCTCGGCGGGTGCGCAGCTTTTATGTTCTTGCCGCGGGTGTTGTGATCGTTTCGGTGGGGTGCCGGACGGCTTCGTCTTCGGGCGGGCCGAGTCCTGGGCTTTCAAGCGCTGGTCCAGCCGCGCCTGCGCCGTGTATTTCTGCGCTGTCGTCCGCGGCTCCCGCGCATGTGGCTTGTCCGCTGAGGCCGGCCTGTGATGCGGCTTTTTCGGGAGGGTTCACGAAGAGACCTTTCCGGCATAAGCGCACGGCTTTGGTTGTGGAGGCGGGAAGTCCGAGGCATCGAGGGCGCGATTTATTTTTAAAGCCGGGCGATCCGGCGTGGGTGCTGGCGAAGTTTGCCTATGGAGCCGCCGATAAAGATTTGTCGGACGAAGATGTGGATATCTGGCTTTCGCGCGGGTGTTCGGCCGCTTGGGAATCGGTGGGAACCTTTGCGACGAGTGCCGGTTCTGGCCGGTATCCCACGGTGCTGGGTGTCGAGGATAAGGGCGGGCAGGTATTTGTGGATTTAAATACGGTCAAATTGCCTGGCGGTCCGCTTGGAGTTGGACGGCACCGGGTTCATTTGCGGGTGGCCGGGGATGGATCGGGCACGGATTTAATTCTCGAGATATTGCCAGCGGGTGCGAAAATCGTGGTTTCAGATGTGGATGGAACGCTGACGGAGAGCGAAAATGCCATTGTGAAGGATGTGGTGGCCGACGATAACGCGGCGGCGAATCCAGGGGCCGCGGATGTGCTGACAATGCTTGCGGAGCGGGGATATTTAATATTTTATTTAACGGCGCGGCCATTTTGGCTGGTGCCCCGGACGAGAAAATGGCTTTCGATGCGGGGTTTTCCTCCTGGGATTTTGCACACGTCGCTGAGCACCGCGGGCTATGGAGGCGAAGAGGCCGCGGCTTTTAAATCGGCGGAGCTTTCCGGATTGAAGGCCAATACAGGCATTGTTCCTGAATTGGCGTTTGGGAATAAGCCGAGCGATGTGGATACCTATTCGGCAGTGGGTATTGCGGCTGCGCGCTCGTTTTATTTTAAGCTGGAGGGCGATGAAAAGGGCGGCGTGCGCCACGACGACTATCGGAGTTTGCTGGCTAGATTGCCGTGGGCGGGTTCTTGTCCCTAAATAAATGCGCGCGATGAATTCGATTGTCATTTGAGGCTGCCGGGGATATGCGTTGGCGTTTGTGCGGCCCATCCTGAATGGAGCGGTGCAGCGGAGAGATTTTCAATGAAAAAGATCAATCGCATCGTTGTGGCGCTGTCAAGAACGCAGCCGGATGTGGGGCTCTTGGCGTATGCGGCCATGGTTTCAAAGCTGCTTTCTCCTTCTCTGATCGAATTTGTGCATGTCGTGCCGGATGAGGGGAAGATTGAAGACTTCATGCTGAATCGTATGCAGGATGAAGTGGAATATCACTTTACAAGGCCAATCGATGGGCCGGAAGTGACCTACCGCATTGTCGTGGGCAATGTGCTGGATCAGCTTGTGGAGTATGCGGCGAATCATCAGACCGAGCTGATTTTGCTGGGGCACCGCAAGGGTAGGACGGGAAGGCGATCGCTTTCGAGCCGCTTGTCGATGGTTGCGCCTTGTCCGGTGTGGATGGTGCCCGAGGGAGCTGGGATTGGTGTTCATCATGTGCTGGTTCCCGTGGACTTTTCGAATCATTCGGGGCTGGCTTTGGAGCATGCCGCGGTGATCGCAAAGGCGGCGAAGGCCGAGGGAACGGCGTTTCATGTGAATTTTGATGCCTCGGGTTTTCAATATGAAGAAAATGCTAAAGAATCCCATGATGTTGAAAACGAAAGAATGGCAGAAATTATGCTTCGTATTGATTCCTATGGGGTTCGGATAGGCTCTTCATTTGAAGTGAGTGCAAAGCCTGCTCAGGCGATTGTGCGAAAAAGAGCGGAATTGAATGCGGATTTAATTGTGATGGGGACGCGGGGGAGGACGCCGGCGGCGGCGCTTTTATTGGGGAGTGTGGCGGCCGAGACGATTGTGGAAACGCCTGTGCCTATTTTGGTGGTGAAGCAGTTCGGGGCGAAGATGGGTGTGCTGGATGCGCTGCTGAAGCGGGAGACCTGGGTGGCCGAAGAGCGGTCTTCTCAGGCTTAAGGGCATTTCTAGGTAATCGTTAGAGGATCGCGGTCGAGTTCGGATACGATGATCTCGGCCTGGCCTTCGGTCAATTGAATCAGTTGTTTGGCCAATACAGGTAAAAATCCCCGTTCGGTATTGGTGTGATCGCATAAAATAACCGATGCTCCGGCGGCTATTTTTTCGCGGATATCGTGGTGCCGCATTTCTCCGGTGAGATAAAGATCGGTGCCGCTCATTTTTGCAAAGAGGGCGCCGCCCGCTCCGGCGCAAACGGCGGCGCTGTGAATGAGGGCTCCCTGCGCGTGGGCGGGCGATGCGGCGACGCGGATATGGGGAAGGCCCAGATGGGTTTTGATGCGGTCGATGAAGACGGGGAGGGGGCTGGGTTCGCTGAGCTGAATGCGGCGGCCTAGTCCAAATTGAGGGCGTTCAGGGTGTTTGGAGGGTTGGATGGGAAGGCGTTGGCCTTCGCCGATGGCCTGCGCGAGCCAGTCGTTGACGCCGCCCGGAGCTGCGTCGAGCGCTGTGTGCGGCGAGTAGACGAAGATCGATGCGCGCAGGGTGTCGATGATAAGCCGTTCGGTGGTGCTTTTTCGGGTGAGGCGTTTGATGCCGCTGAAGATGGGCGGATGGTAGCTGAGAACGAGATCGGCCTGTTTTTGCTGGGCTTCGGCGAGGATGTCCTCTCCAAAATCGATGGTGCACAGGATGCGCCGGATGGTTTGAGCTTCGCCGCGCGGGATGGGTTCGATGAGAAGGCCGACGTTATCCCAGTCTTCGGCTTCGTTTTGAGGGGCGATGCGTTCAAGCGTGTCAAGAAGTGTGTTGAGCGGGATGGCCATGGCCTTGGACCGTAATCGAGTTTTTATGCGTTTTGTAGGGGATTTTAAGCGCTGCGGCCGCTTTGTTTAGGTGGTGTGTGAAGGGATTGTAAAGAAGTGTGAATGGCGTGATTCTTTGGAGCAAAACGCGCGTCTAGGGGTTATATCCAGTGAGCAGGCCAAAACGGCGGCTCGGAAGAACGCATAAAGGAGAAGCTCATGTTGACGATTTCGAAAACCCTAAAGTCTTTGTCGATCGCTCTTGTGCTCGGGGCTGCGCTCGGTGCCGCGGGATGCGGTACGGCGGTGGGGGAGCCGGAGGAGCCTCAGGCGGCGGAGCAGGCGGTGCAGGAGAAGGCCGCGGAGCACAAGGAAGTAAGGGGGCCGCTCGGGCGCTTCGCCAAGGTGCTGTCGGAGATGGAGCTTCGGGCCGATCAGCAGAAGACGGTGGATGCGCTGTTCGCTGAGCTGGAGCAGAAGGCCGAGCCCATTCGGAAGGCGAGGGCGGAGGGGGCGAAGGAGCTTTCGAAGCAGGTGCGCGCGGGGAAGGTGGATAAGGCGGCGCTCGAGGCGCATCGGGATTCGATTGCGAAGGCGATGGAGACGATGGTGCCCGCGATGCAGGAGGCCGCCAATAAGCTGCATGCGACGTTAAGCCCAGAGCAGCGTCAGGAGTTGCTCGATAAAATGAAGGAGCATCGGGGACATCATGGGAAGCATCATGGTCCCGGCGAGATGAAGGGGCCGGGCGGTCATTTTGGAAAGATGAAGGAGATGGCCGAGCGGATTGGGATTACGGAGGAGCAGCGGGAGCAGATTCGCGATGCGATGAAGGCTTCGTTTGAGAAGCATCATGAGGGGCGGGAAGGGATGCGCGAGAAGTTTGAGGAGGGGCGAGAGAAGATGAAGGCTTTTGCGGAGGCTTTTGCCTCGGATTCGTTTGATGCGAAAGCCTTTGATTTTAAGGGTCCGATGCAGGGGATGATGCATCATGGCGGAGGGCGGATGCTGCATTTCGTGGAGACGGCGCTGCCTATCTTGAATGCAGAGCAACGGGTGAAGCTGGCGGATGAAATTGAAGCGAGGGTGTCGGATTGGGAGGGCTGATTAGTCTTTTCGGCAGCATAGCGTCTGGGCCATCTCGCCCACCCATGTCCCATTGGTATTGCAGGCCGTTCCTGCTTGGGAATTGAACGTTACGCGAAAAGATTGAATAGATACACCTGCGGATTGACACGTATTCGCTGGAACGGGGATGGGGGCGACCGTTCCAGCGCATGAGCCGTTATCGGTGAATAGGTCGACGGATACCGTATCACAATTGGTATTGGCCGCTCCGCAGTTGCACTCGCAATTTCCCCCCGATGTGTTTCCTGTAACTTCGGTCCTGACTTTATAGATTTCAGGGCAAGTGACTATCCCGTCAAAGAGCAAACATTCCGGTGTCTGGGTTGGAGGAATGCATACGCCTCCTTCCTTGCAGTGGCCTGTAAGGGGAATGCGGCATCCAGGCAGGTTGGTGGGCGGCTCGGCCGCGTTCATCGGTGTGCATGTGCCCTGGCCGTTGGGATTTTGGGTGTATTGGCCTGCAATGGTGTTGTTTGGGGCGGTATTGCAGGTGTCGCCCGAGATATCGATGGTGGCCAGCGATGCCGAACAGTCGGCCATATCCGATAGGGTGACTTTGATGGAGCACGCTGAACCTCCGGGCTTTGGCGTGCAGGTGCACACATTTTCGCAGGTGCGCAGATCGGTGGGTAAGAGCGGTGGGACGCATGTTTTTACGTCCAGTGTTCCAATGACCGCCGTGGCCCCAAAGGTATCCACACACTGAAAATCCGCTTGGGTGCAGTCGGAATCATCGCAATCGGCCAGCATATCGCCGTCATTGTCGATGCCATCTACGCAGTCTTCTCCGCCGGCCATCGTGGTTCCGCTGCTCGCGCCCGGATCGTCCGCCGTAAATTGAAGGTCGTCGATATCGAGAGCAGCCCGGCAATTGACTGCCGATATGAAAATCCATGCTGCACCCAAAAGGCTCGCCGCCATCCAACGGCTTCGCGTATGCTTCTGCATATCCGCTAGAGTGCCCAAAATCCCCGCGCTTGTCGAGAGGGCCCTGCACTTTTCATGCAAGGATTGAAATGCTTTGTGTTATGGTCGCGCCGAATCCAATAGGAAATGGCGAGGAAGCCTATGCAAATGGCTGTCTTGGGTGCAGGGAATTGGGGTACGGTAATCGCTCATCTGGCCGGGCGTAATGGTCATGATGTGGCGCTGTGGACGAGAAATCCCGCGCAGCGCGATGAAATCAATCTCGGGCATAGCAATCAAAAAGCGGTGAAAGGCTTGAGTGTGGATGCGCATGTGCGCGCGACCTGCGAGATGGAAGAGGCTGTTTCGGGCGCGGAATTGGTGGTGGCGGTGATTCCGTCGCAGGCGTTTCGCCAGGTGATGCAGACGGCCGGGGATTATTTAAAGCCGCATCAAGTCGTGCTGCATGCGACCAAAGGGCTTGAAAAGAGCACCCGTTTAAGGATGAGCGAGCTGATTCGCCAAGAGACGCAGGTGAAACAAGTCGGTGTGATTGCGGGGCCGAATATCGCGGGTGAAATTGCGGCGGGGCTGGTGGCGGGAACGGTGGTGACGAGTCATTACGCCAATGCGCTTGCGCTGGGAAAAAAGGCGCTTTCGTCGAGGCAAATGATGGTGTTTCACGGCGATGATGTGCTGGGGGTCGAGCTTGCGGGCGCGCTGAAAAATGTGGTGGCGATTGCGGCCGGTATGGCGGCTGAAATGAAGGTGGGCGAAAATGCAAAGGCGCTGATGATTGCGCGGGGGCTTTCGGAGATTACGCGAATTGCGGTGAGTTTGGGAGCGGCGCCTTCGACCTTTTCGGGGCTTGCGGGGATGGGCGATCTGCTGGCGACCTGTTCGAGTACCCAGTCGCGCAATTATCGGGTGGGAGCGGCGCTTGCACGGGGGATGAAGCTTCCAGAGATTTTGTCGACGCTGGGGATGGTGGCCGAAGGTGTGGCGACAAGCGTGGTGGCGAAGGAAATTGCGGTGGAGCTTGGGGTGGAGTCGCCGTTAATCGAGCGGGTGTATAAGGTCGTGCACGAGGGATTGAGTCCAGAGGAGGCCCTGTCTCAAATGATGAAACTCCCTGCGGGCCGGGATGTCTCGGCCTTTGGCTGGTCGAAGTCTCCAGTGTGAACGGGAAGCGCTGTCATGAACCATCGTGTTGATTTTATTGTTTGCGGGCTTGTTTTGGGGCTTTTGGCGTGCGGGGCTTCGTCTTCTCCAGGTGGAAGCGCCGACCCTGCTCAGGTGATTCTTCAAGTTCCTCCTCCTGCCGCTTCGAGCTCAACTCCCCAAGCCGTGTCGTCCGCTCCCCTTTCCGAAGCTCCCTCACCCCCATCCTCGGATGAGCTGCCTCCCGAGCTTTCGTTCAATGCTCCCATTGGCTGTGCCTTTCGCACCAATGAGTTTAAAACCGAGCAGGATTTTACGGTGTTTCATCTTCGGCCTCACGCGGCGCCCTATCTTCGGGCGGAGGGAGGCGAGGCGTCGGTGACGATTCCCGTGGGCGCTCCTTCTTGGGTGGTCGCGCATAAATTCGAAAAAGGTATAAAGCTGGGTGGCTATATCGAGCCTTCGGTGATCCGGCTCTATCCCGCAAAACCCTTTGTGATGAATGATTTTGTGATTCCTAAGTATCATGCCAAGCTGGAATGGCTGGATGCCGCGGCTGGGGAAATTACGCCGACGCTTGCCATGCCTTCCGGGTTGAAGCTGACGGCGGGCGGTGTGCTGAAGGCGTCCAGAAATTGCGAGGATTTGATCGTGCGGCCCCTGCCCATGGGCGCGGCTTTCGAGGCTCTCGATGCGGTGCCGGGACGCAAGCCGGGCAAGCCTCTTAAAGTCATGATGCTGAAAATGGGGCGATCTATTTCTTTGTGGACCGAACCTAAGTCCCAGGCTTCGCCGGTGGCCGAATTGAGCGCGCGAAATGATTTGCGTTATGTGGATGTGCTTGAATTAAAGCCCGGGTTTGCCCGTATTGTTTGGCCCTTGGAATCGCTTGTGGCCTTTGGATGGGTGAAAACCGACGATTTGGAGCCAAGCAAGCCTGGAGAGGGTTATGGGACGGGCCATGGACGTCAAATGCCTCGGGTGCCTCAGTGGCCGCTTGTTGCAAGGCTGGTGTGCGACAAAGAAATTCCTCTGATCGCAGAAGCCGAAAAGATAAAGGCCGTGGTCGGGGCCGTGGAGCCCAACACAGAAATTGAGGTGATTGAACAGGTGCATGGACTCTCCCGGGTATGGGTGAGAGTGCCTCATGTGTATCCTTTGGAGCGGACATCGCCGCTGTGGGCAAGGCAGAGCGATCTCAAAGATTGTCAAAATATGAAAAAGGGGGCGCACCCCGGCCCATAGATCGTTTGAAGCGGGATAGCTATATGGCTATTCCCAACGCGGGCCGCGATGCTGTAGAGTGCGCGCCCCATGGATGCGAACGAACCTTCATCGAACCTTCCTACCGTTGGACTCTTTCATCGTCTGCCTGAGCAGCATGGCGTTGTGGTCGGCCGTAAAGTCGCCATCGGCGAGACCATCGAAGCGCTGGGAAAACATGCCGCGCACCATCGCTTTGCCCTCTTTTGCGATACGCGCGAACGCGCTCAGGCGCAGGCCGCGCTGGCGCCCCATAAGCTCGCCGCCGCCGTGCGCGATAAGCGTGAACTCTTGCGTATCGATGAGCTGGGCATCCGCGCCTGGCACGATACCGACTTCGATACCTATACGCCTTTTGCCTTGCGCGCCCGGGCAAAAATGCCTTTTCCCATTACGCTCGGCCATCATACGCTGAGCTATAAAGAACTGCTTCACGATGCCGTGCTGAGGCTGCTTCTCGCCAAGGCTCATCCCTACGATGCGGTGATCTGTACATCCACCGCCGCTCGCCGCACGCTTGAAGAATTGGTGGCGCATGTGGCCGATGGCTTCGAGGCCGAGCATGGTGTGCGCCTTTCCTATCCAGGCCGCTATGACGTCATTCCTCTCGCGGTCGACACCGAACGCTATCAGCCCCTCGATCGGGCTACTGCAAGAGAGCGTTTTCATATCGATCCCAGCGCATTTGTGATGCTGTGGGTGGGGCGGCTGAGCATTCTCGATAAGGCCGATCTCTTGCCGGTGCTGCATGCCTTTGCCGAACTTCGCGCTTCGCATCCCGGAAAACGCCTGATGCTGATATGCGCGGGCACCGAGCGGCCGGGGGAGCGCTTTGGCCAGGCGATCGGCGATTTTGCCCAGCATCTAAAGCTCGGCCACGATGTGCGCGTGATGACGGAAGGCGCAAGCTTTATGCCGCAGAAACAATATCTCTATGCGGCGGCGGATGTTTTTATCTCGCCTATCGATAATATTCAGGAGACCTTTGGGATTACGCCCGTGGAGGCGATGGCGGCGGGAATTCCTCAGATTGTATCCGATTGGAATGGCTACCGGGATACGGTGGTTCACGGTGAAACGGGCTTTCTTCTGCCCACCTATTGGGCGCGCTGTCAGGGCGAAATGGATGCGGGCTCGCTATTGACCAGTTCTCCCTTCGATCACCTGGCGCTAGCGCAATCGGTGGCCGTCGATATGCGCGCCTTTGTCGAAGCGGTGAAGCGATTGCTTTCAGAGCCGGCTTTATTGGAGACCATGGGCAAGCGGTCGCGGGAGCGGGCGGTCGAGCTGTATTCGTGGCCGAAGGTGGTGGCGCGGCACGAGGCTTTGTGGGCCGAACTTTCCGAGGAAGCGTCCCTCAATCCCGCGCCTCAGCGCGATGGAGCCCGCTATGCGAGACCCGATTATGGCCGGGCATTTGCGCATTTCGCGACAAAGATATTGGACGACGATACCCAGCTTCGCCTCACCCCGCTTGGCCGCTCGCTGTGCCGGGGCGAAGTCAGCATGCCGACGCACTATATCGAACAATGGCAGTATTTGGATTTAAACGTTGTCAAGCGGATTGTGGGCGGTCTGATCCGCTCGGATGAGACGGGCGAGCGTCTTTCCCTTGGCCGTATTGTCGCGGTGATGTCGAAGAAGAGCGGGGATGCGCTGGTGCACGATTTTATCGTAAGACACGCGATGTTCTTGGTGAAGTATGGTTACGCCGAGCCCCTAGCCTAGCGGTTTTGGGGGATCATCCACAGCCAATCATTCCCCGCAAGACGCCATTCCCAGGCGCAGAGCAGCCTATCCAAATCCTCGAAAGGCTTTATTTCATCGGCAAGCGGGCGGCTTTTCCGATCGCCGAAGGCCAGATGCTGAATATGATGCGAGCCTTGAAAACGCTCGGTTAAAAGAGCCGAGCAGTCTTTCACAAAACAGTCGTGCACCTCGACCAAGAGATCCAAATGGCGCAGGGCAGGGGCTTGTGCCGGATCGAGCAATTCGGCCTCATGGCCTTCGATATCGCAAATCACAAGGGTATGCTTGCCGGCATAGCGTTCAAAGTCGGCGTGGGAAAAGGTCTGGCCGATGGTTATCCGATCGCGGACGCCGTTCTTTTCGGCGAGTTCGGCGCAAATACGGCGGGCATCCGGATCGGTATCGTAAGCGTGAATTTCCGATTGAGGAGCGAGGCGCGCCAGGCCGACGGCATAGTAACCTTCCGCGCAGCCGATATTGATAATGGATTCGTAGCTCCGGGCGGGCAAGGTCTCGAGAATGGGATGCAATTCGGCTTCATAGGTGCCCAATAGCTTGGGGATATAACAGCCCTCGGCGGCGTGCCCAGGCATCAGCAAACCGGCAAAAGGTCCAGAGCGCACCGCGGTGCCGCCTTGCTGAACCAGCGTATTGGCGAGAAGCTGCGATCGGTACTTCGAGAGCAGCCGAAGGGTATCGTAGAGTTTTTCGTCGTTGGAGGGGCCCTCTTCGTTGAGGATATAGGCGACTATTTCAAATACATCGTCGTGTACGCTCATGGTCTGCAAACCCTTTCTAATCCGGCCCTTCGCGCAAAATCAAGACCAAAGTGCGAGACGCCGAATGCTCTTCAGTCCCCCTCTTTCCACGCCTGGCCTCCCGCGCTTTTTTATGCTCTGATGCATAGCCAGGAGGAATGCATTTATGTCCGCTACATCGTCTCGCTTTGCCGAGCATGCATTGGTTATCGGGGGAAGCATGGCCGGTTTAATGGCCGCCCGCGTGCTGTCCACCCATGTTGAACGCGTTACCCTCGTCGAACGTGATTCCTTTGATGATTCGCCCACACCTCGCAAAGGCGTGCCTCAAGGCCGCCACTTGCATGGTCTGCTCAAACGCGGGACGGATATCCTCGAAGAACTCTTTCCCGGCCTCCATACCACGCTTCTCAATGCGGGCGCCGTCTCGTGTGAATTCTGCCACGATGTTCATTGGTATCATTTTGGCGGCTGGAAAATGGATTGTGGAGCCGGCAAGGGTATCTCTTCTATCTTTTTAACCCGGCCCCTGCTCGAGTTGGAAGTGCGGCGCCGGGTATTGGCTTTGGGCAATGTGCAGATTCTGGATGGCCATGAAGTCAAGAGCCTGTTGAGCGATGGAAGGCGCGTGACCGGAGCTATGCTCAGGCGTAATGGAACCAGCGAAGAAACCCAGCAAAAAGCCGATTTGGTCGTGGATGCCAGCGGCCGGGGTTCGGCGATTATGCATTGGCTCGAGGGAATTGGCCGAAGCCGCCCCGAAGAATCCACGGTAAAAGTCAAAGTAGGCTACACCTCCCGGATATGGCGCCGCCCTCCCGAGGGAACCTATCCCTGGAAAGCCCTCTATATTATCGGAGGACCCAAGGAAAAACACCGGCTGGGCGCCGTGATGCCCATCGAAGGGGAACGCTGGATTAGCGTGGTCGCCGGTCAGCTCGAAGACTATCCCCCAGACGATTATGAAGGCATGCTGGCCTTTGCGCGCGGCCTGCCCGTGCCTCATTTGGCCAATGTGCTCGCTAAGGCCGAGCCCTTGGGGGATATTATCACCTATCGTTTCCCCTCGCATCAACGCCGCCATTTCGATCGCATGAAAGATTTTCCCGAGGGTTTGGTGGTCTTGGGCGATGCGGCCTGCAGTCTAAACCCCATTTATGGGCAAGGCATTGCAACGGCCGCGCTTGGAGCCATGACGCTGGGAGAATGTATCTCCGAGCGGCGATGGAAGGGTCAATCGATTGAAGGATTATCGCGCCATTTTCAGCAGGCCCTGGCCAAGGTATCGGATTTGCCGTGGATGATGTCCACCGGCGAGGATTTCCGGGCGCCCGGCGTGCAGGGCAAAAGGCCGCTTGGATTCCCGGTGCTAAGCTGGTACACAGCGCAGATTCATAAGGCCGTGCATCGCGATCCGGTCGTGTTGTCCGCCTTTTTAAGGGTCATGAATATGGTGGCACCGCTTGAGGATTTGCTGCGACCCGAGATTGCGCTGCGGGCGATATCGGCGGCGCAGAAGCCGGTGCCGAGTCGAGATGCTCCCTTTGCGGCCGTCTAGCTTGGAACGACGGCGACAAAGCCCGACAGGTATTTTTTGACTTCTTCTTGAGCCAAAACCACAATCCAGCGCCCCTTGGGACTCGTATGCACTTCAAGGGTATCCGAACGGGCCACCATGCGCGGCGGAGCCAGCCGCCCAATGGACAGAGCTTCCCGATCCTCGCCCGTGGCCTTATCAAAGATTCGGATGCTCGCAAAGCTTTTGGCCGGTGTTTCCGAAGTGGCCTTGGTCCGGCCATTCTTTGCATAAACAAGCGTGTATTGAGCAGGCTGTTCGGCTGGAGCGACTTCAGGTTCAAGCATATAATGATGGCTTTCGCTGTCGGTTGAGGCATAGGACGAAAACACAAGGCCATCGCCGCCGGGCTGCATGGACACAGGTGTAATCACATAACGCCATTGCCCATCGGGGGGATAGTGATCGCGCATGTCCACATGGCGCCTTACCTTGAGATTGCTGGTATCGAGAATCCACGCATAACCCGGAGCACCCGTCGCATAGCGTTTATCGTCCTTGCGCTGTGTCGTGTAAATCAATGCCCGATCGCCTTCGGGATTGACAGACATCATATGATAATCGTCAAACGAGGCATCGGGCAGGGTAAAGGAAGCGACCACTTTGCCCGTGGGAGAACGGGCTTCAACCCGCGTTTCAGCGCGAAAAGAGGAGCGGAGCTCATGACAGCCTTCTATCTCCCTTTAAACTTCGGCGCCCGCCGCTCCATAAAGGCCCCCATGGCCTCGCCTAAATCCTCCGACGCCAAAAAGGCCGTATTCCATGCGGCCACATACTCCAGCCCATCCCTCGCCGACTTGTCCATCCCATAATCCAGCACCGCCTTTACCCCGCGAACCGTCAGCCCCGGATTGTCCGCAATCTCCCTCGCCATCTTCTTTGCCCCCGCCGCAAGCGCTTCCCGGCTCTCAAACACTTCATTCACCAGTCCAATCGCAAACGCCCGCTCCGCCCCAATGTCTTTCCCTGTAAATGCAAGCTCCCGTGTATGCCCCTGCCCAATCACCCGGGGCAGCCTCTGCAAACTCCCCAAATCCGCCACAATCGCAATCTTCGTCTCCCTCACCGAAAAAATCGCATCCTTTGACGCCAGCCTTATATCGCACGCCGATATCAAATCGACGCCCCCGCCTATACAATGCCCCTGCACCGCCGCGATAACCGGCACCGGACTGCGCTCCACTTCGTTAAAAGCTCGCTGAAGCCTTCGGATCAAATGCAACAGCTCCATCCGCTGCGCCGCCGTCCCGCCCATCAAATGAGGCCCCAAATCTCCCATCGCCGCCGGTAAATCCAATCCATAGGAAAAACTCTTCGCCGACGATTGAATCAATACCACCCTCAAGTCCAAGCTGTGGGAAAGCTCTTCAAAGACTTGCTCCACCGCCTTAAAGAATGCAGGCGGCATCGTAGGCTTTAACAGCGTCACAGTTGCAATGCCATCTTCGACATGAACAGATAGATATTCGGAATTCATTCACCGACACTATCAGAAGCCAAAACCACATGTCCAGCGAATAAAACAAAGATCAAAAACATCTTCCCTTGCCTGCCTTCTGTCCTATATAGTCCGCCGTCCACTGCTTGAGGAGATACGACAATGGGTGACGATCGCGACCGCGGGCGAGAACGCGACTTGGTTCTCGCTCCCAATGAATTCGCTTTTATTTCCGATGAAACCAAAGGAAATATCAATGTCTATGTAGGCCCTCACAAAACCAGCCTCGCCAATACCGACAGGCCGGTTTTGTTTAATTATCAAAGCAAGCGTTTCGATCGCTGCACGCTCGAGCAAGCCATTCAGGTCTTCTCCGTCGCGCCCGAAGGCTGGTATCTGGTCCTTAAAAATCCTGCCAAGGATGGCTCTCATCCCCGCACCGGCGCTCTGAACAATCTGCCCGAGCTTGTCGTCGGCCGTAAAGTCAATATGCCCGGTCCCGTTTCCTGCGCGCTCTGGCCCGGCCAGATGATGCGTGTGATTCAAGGGCATCAATTGCGCTCCAATCATTATCTGGTCGTGCGGGTCTACGATGAAGGCGCCGCCAAGACCAACTATAAAAACGCCGTCATCAAGCCTCAATCCTCGGCCGATGAAAGCAGGCCGGAAGGCGGGGGCGGCGATGAAATGCTTAAACCCGACGATTTGACCATGGGCAAGCTCTTGGTCATCAAGGGAACCGAAATCGCCTTTTATATTCCGCCCACGGGCATTGAAGTCGTGCCCGATGAAAACGGCGAATATGTGCGCACCGCCGTCACGCTCGAGCGATTGGAATACTGCATTTTGCTCGATGAAGATGGCAACAAACGCTTTATACGCGGCCCCGCCGTCGTCTTCCCCAGGCCCACCGAAACCTTCGTCGAGAAGAACGGAATGAGAAAATTCCGCGCCGTCGAGCTCAACGAAAACAGCGGTATCTATGTAAAAGTCATCGCGCCCTACGAAGAAAACGGCACCCAGTACAAGATCGGCGACGAGCTGTTTATTACCGGCAAAGAGCAGATGATTTACTTCCCCCGCACCGAACACGCGGTTGTGAAGTACGGCGAGCAAGAAATTCACTACGCGATTGCGATACCCGCGGGCGAGGCGCGCTATGTGCTCGACCGGCATACGGGGCAGATTCGGCTTCACAAAGGTCCTTCGATTTTCCTGCCCGATCCCCGCAAGGAAGTGATTGTGCGGCGGGTGCTGGATGAGCGGACGGTGGAGCTTTGGTTCCCCGGGAACCGCGAGGCGCAGGAAATTAATGCCCGCTTGCGAGCGCTTCAAACCGAGCAGGGAAACCGCGACTATGTGCCGGCCGAGGCGGGTAAATCGCAGGCATCGCTTGAAAAAGCCAAGCTGGCCAAGGCCGAGGAAGCGCCGAAGCAGGCGATGGCCGGCGACGACTTCAGGCGCAGCCAGAACTACACACAGCCCCGGACCATTGTGCTCAATACCCGTTACGATGGCGCGGTGGCGATCGATGTATGGACGGGATATTCGATTCTGGTGGTTAGCCGCACCGGCGAGCGCAAGGTGATCGAAGGTCCTCACACGCACTTGATGGCCTACGATGAAACGCTTCAGCGGATGGAGCTTTCGACCGGCACGCCCAAGAGCGATGAAACGCTGATGCGCACGGTGTATTTGCGGGTATTGAACAACAAAGTCAGCGATAAGGTCGATGCCGAGACCAAGGATTTATGCCAGGTGCATTTGCATTTGTCCTACCGGGTCAATTTCACGGGCGATAAACAAAAGTGGTTTAATGTCGAAAACTACGTGAAGTTTTTGACGGATCATCTGCGCTCGCTGATTCGGAGCGCGGTGAAACGGTATGGGATTCAAGAGTTCTACAGCAACTCGGCCGGTGTTTTAAGGGATGTGGTGCTGGGTTCGCAGGGGGAGAATGGAAAGCGTCCTGGCCGTTTGTTTGAAGAGAACGGGATGCATGTTTACGATGTGGAAGTATTGGATGTAACGATTGGGGATGGCGAGATTTCCGAGCTCTTAATCGGCGCGCAGCAGGACGCGGTAAGGCAAGCCTTGGCGATCGCGGCAGAAGAGCGCAAAGTGTTGCTGCTACGGGAGAGTGAATCGGCCAAACAGCAGATGCTGGAGCTGACGTCGGAGACCAAGCTCAAGGAAACGGCGCTAAAATCGATGGATGTGGAAGAGACGCTCAAGCTTTCGCTCTTGCAGGTAAAGGCCGAGGCGGAGGCGAGGCGGGAAAAGCAAGCGGCCGAGCTGTTGGAGCAGAAGACGGCTTCCGAGATTCACGAGCTCGATTTGCAGAGGCGCCGGGCGAATTTGGAATTGGAAGTCGAAGGGCTGGCCAAGCGGCTCGATCAGCGGCTTCGCGAAGTGGAAGCGGACGTTCAGGCGGTGGTGGGCAAGGCCGGAGCGGTATCGCCCGATTTGATTGCCGCGCTTCAATCCTTTAGCGATAGGGCGATGGTGGAGAGAGTGGCTCAAAGCATGGCGCCGCTAGCGATTTTGGGCGGAGAGAGCGTGGCCGATGTGCTTGGGCGGCTGCTTGCGGGCACGGCCTTGGGGGATTTGATTGCCAAGAAAAATCCATCGGCGGGAGCGCTTCCTCCTGCGTCCGCGCCCGCCAAGAAATAAGTTTTTAAGCGATAGCCGGACCTTTCGGCATCAAATGCTCGATACCGAGCGCCTTTCTTAAATCGATACCATTCCCCACCACCGGATTCTGAGCCACCCAGTCCACCAGGGTTTTGCTCAGCGACCTTTCAATTTCCCGCTGCACACCTGTTTTGATTAAACTGGGTTCCAGCGCGGCCGGGTCCATCAACCGGGGATCTTTCTGGGTCAGCTCACCAAAGAGCCGGATCAGCGATTCCACGGCGGCCACGGTACCCAGCGCGCCCACGGGTTTTACATCGCTTACCTCCAGCACGGCTCCGGGCAACAGTTTAATTTTAGCGATGGACGCCAGATCTTGGCCTTTTTGGCGAAGCATAATGGCCGAGCACTCGATCAAGGCCGAACCAATAACAGGGGCGGCGCGCACATCGGCTGGAGTCCCGAGCACATCGACTTGAAGATACAATTCGGCGCCTTTCTCGATACGGACACCTCCCTCGGGGGTTTCTTGAAGAATGGTATCCAGGGTATGGAGCTGGGCGGAAAAGCTAATATTGCGGACGATGGAGGCACCGCCTCCGCCTTCGAGATTGGAGAGGATTTGTTCGACGGTAAGGATTAAATCGGGGTCGGTTGTAGGGTCATAAGGGGGAATGGCCATCGGCGTCGAGGTGACGAGATCGCGGAGAAAAGACTTAGCGCCTTGGATAGCGGTATCCATACCGACGGGGATACCGATTTTGGATTCCCGCCACACCCTAGGTTTGATGGTTCCATCGAGAAGATGATAAGCGGCGCCGCCCAAGCCCATATCGGCGAGGGGGCCGGGGAGTTTGATATCGAGGTTGGGATAGAAGTCGACACCAAAGGAAGTTTTGGTCAGGGTAAGTTTAAGCCAGGTGGTATCGGCTTTAGGGCCGGTGGACAGCTCTGCGATGCTGAGCGTACGGAGCTTGGTATTTTTGGGCAAACCCAGGGAGATGCAGGCTGAATCGAGGTCGAGATTTGAGGGGAGGAAGTTCCAGGGCATTCACGGAGAATAGGCGAGGCTACGCCGTGCGCGCAAGGGGTTTTGGGGAATTAATATGTGTTAATGATTAAATTGGCCAACAATTTGATATAAAATAAAACAAATAGATCGGATGAGTAAAAAAAATCTTGCGATCGCATTTTGATCGTGCTAGAGACATTGGCATGCGAGATGGTTATGAAAAGGGTTCATTTCCAAGGGTAAGCGAGCATTTAATCTTGCCTGAGAGCACGCGCGAGGAAGTGGTGCGCGGAAAGCTCATGGCGATAGATCCGGGCGATCCGCCGCACGCGGATGAGCAGGCGCATGTTGCGAGCTTGATTTGTACGCATTCGAAGCCGGAGTATCAAAGCTCGGTTGAAATGATGACGCGGTTGAACGAGGGGAGCGATTTTGCGGTGGATGCGTCGATTCGGCGCAAGGGTATCGATCCTGCGACGGGCGACCGGTATTTGGAAGAGCTGGCGTTTGAAGTGGTGAACACGCAAAGCCGTCGGTCGATTGAAGAGCGGGCCTTTGACTTGTCGGAGCGGGGTGTTCGGCGGATCTTTGCGATCTTTGTAAAGGAGAGGTGGGTTGGCGAATGGAACGCGGAGAGCGGATGTTTTGAAAAGCTAGATCCCAAAGACAAAATCAAAGACCAAGCGCTGGTGAAACCGATCAAGGTAAAAGCGCTGTTGGACATGGCGGAGGGAGAAGACGAGATTTATCGGGCGCTGCTTGTAAAGAACAACAGAGCGCTGGTGACGCGATTGAAGAAAGAGCGCCAAAAAGGCCGGGAAGAAGGGCTCCGGCTGGCCCGCATTCAAGATTTAAAGGAAGTGATTGAGGAGCGTTTTGGTTCGCTTCCAAAGGCGTTGGAAGCGTATATTCAAACGCTGCCGATGGAGGAGCTAAAGGTGCTGCTCAAGCGGGCGTGGAAGGTAGAGCGGGTGGAGGATTTGGAGATCCCTCATCCCCCGCTCATCGCAGCCAGTTCCGCCTGAAGCGCTTGCATCGCCGCCTCTGCCGCCTTCGCCTGTTTCTGCGCCTCGGCCAATTGAGCAAGCTTGGCCTGCTTCTCCGCCTGTAAGCGCTGTTCCGCCGTTAATCCTTCCGTTTCTACCAAGGCTTGCCGCTTCTCTTTCAGCTTCGAGAGCTTGCCTTCCAATGCCTCGATATCCCTGTCCAATTCGGCCACGCCGCGCTCCCGTTCCCGCTCCGCCCTCAAAAAGAACGATGCCGCATAGTCCTTGGGCAAAGATTCTTCGGGGTGATGGTATGCATACTCCGCGGCATCGCCCAGCAAGGCCCCTCGGGCGGCATTAACTTTATCGACCAGTTTTTTATAGTCGCCGCTCACATAAAACACCTCTTCAGCGGCAACGGCCTGCTTTAACTGATCGCGTTTGGCCTTTGCGGTATTGACGGCGGCGGCAATCACGGGGGCATAAGAATTGAGCGTGGGATAAGGAAGGGCGGCCAAGGAGACGGGCCAGCTTTCCATGGTCTCAAGCTGAGCCCCCAAGATAGGACGCTTAAAGGTGCTGGGTCTTTTGTCGCCAAAATGCTGAACAAACACGGGATGCTTTCGATTACCATCCAGGGCTTTATCGAGACGGATGGCCACTTCATCGGAGCCATCATTTAAGACGGCATCGGCCAGCTCGGCATCGAGGGTACAGGCGAGGACGGCATCGCGGAGTAGAATAGACTGCTTGTGAACGGTCCACCATTCGGTTTCCAGATTTTGGAAAGCGGCGAGATGGGTGGGATGGCGGGCATCTGTTTTTGTGGAATTGAGGGTGTGCAAGATTTCTTTGCGCAGGAGTTCAGGTGAAATTTCGGTGCTGAGGGTACGAATTGAATTTGCCATACGAAACAACCTCCAAGAGGAAGAGTTGAGCCATTGACTGTACAGCGAAGCAAAAACAGGACGCTTTTGCTTCACCCACGCGCGTTAGACGAGAGGAAATATAAACGAATCAAAATTTTTTTTGATGGCGAGTTTTTTTTTGCGAGGGGGTCGGTAAAGCGTGTTTTCAGGTGGCAGGGGACCGGTGAGGTGTCGGTAAAGCGTGTTTTCAGGTGGCAGGGGACCGGTGAGGTGTCGGTAAAGCGT
>CAZICM010000013.1:63776-64031 GCA_964537685.1 uncultured Polyangiaceae bacterium | reverse complement strand
GTTTTCAGGTGGCAGGGGACCGGTGAGGTGTCGGTGAAGCGTGACGTCGGGAAGTTGGCATGCGGGAGAGCGGCGGTGAAGGTTGACGGCGGAAAGTTGACATGTGGGAGAGCGGCGGTGAAGGTTGACGGCGGGAAGATGACATGTGGAAAAGTGGAGGTGAAGGTTGACGGCGGAAAGTTGACATGTGGGAAAGCGGCGGTGAAGGTTGACGGCGGAAAGTTGACATGTGGGAAAGCGGCGGTGAAGGTTGAC
>CAZICM010000013.1:61075-63676 GCA_964537685.1 uncultured Polyangiaceae bacterium | reverse complement strand
GGCGGAAAGTTGACATGTGGAAAAGTGGCGGTGAAGCTTAACGGCGGAAAGATGACAAGTGGAAAAGCGGCGGTGAAGCTTAACGGCGGGAAGATGACATGTGGAAAAGTGGAGGTGAAGCTTGACGGCGGGAAGATGACATGTGGAAAAGTGGAGGTGAAGGTTGACGGCGAATATCGGATGCGTGGTGTCAGCGAGGGGTTCAGTTCAACATCTTAATCGATCCAGGGTGCGGCGCTGCTCTTTCGAAAGGCCGGTGGACTTGCCCATGTTTCGTCCTGTGCTTTAAAAACCGCGCGCCAAAAGGCCAGTGTGCGCGGGCTGAGTTCTGGATGGCCGACATCCCTTAAGAAGGCGTGGATGGTATCGAGTCCGTAGGTTGCGATGATCCAGCGTACTTCTTCGAGTCTGCCGAATTCGAGAACCCTGGGGAGGATATAGTTTTGGGCCTGTTTTGTGTCGAGTTTGCGGGCATCGGTGTCCCAGAATAGCCAGTGGTAGGGCTTTGGTATCTGTGCCATGAACGGAGGGGAAGATATAAGGTTGGGAGGGCGAAGGCAATGGTTTTTTTGTGTTGTTCAATTCACGCGATGGGAGACAAGAGGCAATCATAGATGCTGACTTGGCCCAAGCGGCCTCCAAAGCTTGCGAGTTCTGGTACGATGAGTGTTCCCAATTCGGGAGGCATCGGGGTATAGCCGGCATAAGCCGTTTCGATTTCGTGGGCGATTTGTGTTCCGTAAGGCTGCTCGCCGGGCGAAAGTTCTAGGCGGACCAGGCTTTTTTGGGGCTTCGTTTGGGGGTCGTGGGGTTGAATGTCATCGGTGACGAGGCGGCTTTGAATTTTATAATAGGGCGAAAGCAAGCTCACGCAAAACTCGATGGAATGGCTGTGTAGGTGGGGTACTTGGGCGAAGAGAATCGCACCTGAAAGGGAAGGTGGGGGATGGTCGTCGGACTCCAAGAAAAAGCGTGTATCATCGATCATTTGCTCATGGGGGAAATGTTGGGCTAGGCGCAAAAGCATGGCGCGCCAGGGTTTGAGGATGTGGGGGCTGAGGCGGCAGGCTTTGCGTCTGCGTTGATATTCTTTGGATTTTTTGTAGGCGGGCTGCTCGGCGGAGAGGCGGCGGGGGTAGTATTGGTAGGCGATTTCGAAGAGGGGGGTGGGGTTGGGCTGCACGGGGAGCAGTAGAGCATCGATGAGGAGGGAAGGCAATAGCGATAAGTGAAAGCAGGTTGTTTAGGGCCTTGTTTCAATGTGCATGAGCGTCGCGCCGCTCACCCCTCGCGCGGCGCTTCCGCTTTTGCCCGTAGGAGAGATGGGCTTTGTTTTTTTGTGCGAAGGCTTGCGGTCGTTGTTGGGTGTGCGGTATAGGAGTTGCTGTGCATGGGGAGGAAGGCGTTTGGGTTTTGATTGTGCGGGGATTTGAGCGGTGCATGCAAATGATTGCGTGCAAGGGTTTGCAATATGCAGGAACTTGCATGCTGAAGGTGGAAGGTGGGCGATGTGGGATTATCGATATGGGCTGTGTTCGGCGCTGATTTGGCTGGGGGGTTGTGGGGGTGTTCAGGCACCTGTGCAAGCGGTGGCTCAAGTCAAGGAAGGAGGTCGATGCGATGTGGAGAAGGTGGGGCCGAGCCCATTTAAGAATTCCGGGGCGACGCACTTTTTAGTGGCGGATTTTTATGGGGGAGAGCCGGGATCGGGGCCGAATTTTTCGCAGACGGTGACGGAGCAGGTGAGCGCGGAGCTAAAGCGCTTTCGGGATGAGGTGATAAGGAATCCCAAGGAATTTAATGTGGAGGTACCCGAAGGGTCGCTGGAGATCTATCGGTTGCCATGTTTTGTACAGGATCATGAGCAAGCGGACGCGATTGCCAAGAAGCTGGAAGCGGATGTGATGATTTGGGGGCAGGCGTATTGTAATCCGATGGAGAACGCGGAGGTGCATCAGTTAAGCATCAAGAATGAGGTCAAGGATATTCGGGTAGAGGAGAAGGCGCAGGCGAATGTAGGGAATGTGCAGGTGCAGGTAGGGAGCAAGCCATATACGATTTGTCCCAAGGCGACACTGACGCAATCGACGAGGAGTTTTCGAAGGAGTACGGAGCGGGGGATGGATTTGGCCAGCTTGGGGCATTTGGATTTGCCGGCGCTGATGGCGACGGAGCCATTTGGGTTGGTGGAGTTTGCGCTGGGCACGCATTTTAATGAGCGGGAGAATTATTGGCTGGCGGCGAGGTTTTATAAGCGCTCGGCGGACAAGGTGCTGGCGGGGGAGAGAAATGTGTGGGTGCTGCATGGCAAGCTTGGCTTCGTGTACACGCATTTGCCGGATTGGGAGCTTTCGCTGCAGCATAGTCGCTTGGCCTTGGAGCAGATAAGGGGGATGGGGAGAGTGGAGGAGGGGACCCTGCTGAACAATATAGGCAGTGTGCTTAAGGCTCAGGGCAAGCTGTCGGAAGCGTTGGAGTACTATCGCCAGGCCCACGCGATAGACCTAAAGGCGCTGGGTCCCGAGCATCCGGATGTGGGCAGGGAGCTGAACAATATAGGCAGTGTGCTTAAGGCTCAGGGCAAGCTGTCGGAAGCGTTGG
>CAZICM010000013.1:40272-60975 GCA_964537685.1 uncultured Polyangiaceae bacterium | reverse complement strand
CAGGCCCACGCGATAGACCTAAAGGCGCTGGGTCCCGAGCATCCGGATGTGGGCACGGATCTGAACAATATAGGCAGTGTGCTTCAGGCTCAGGGCAAGCTGTCGGAAGCGTTGGAGTACTATCGCCAGGCCCACGCAGTTTTTGAAAAATCCCTAGGCCCCCAGCATCCCAATACCCGTATCGTTCGAGGGAACCTTGCCCTCGCCCAAGCCCAACAAAACGGCTGGAACCCCGATCCCAAACACAAACCCAATCAACGAGGCGCCATCGTTCTCAACTGCCTCAAAGACACCTGCGCGCCCCTCGAACCCGGCGACTGGCTCAAAACTTACGGCACGACCCCCATTCGCAACACCGACCACCTCATCGAACTCGTTCAAACAACCAACCCCTCCCAAAGCATCCCTCTCACCCTTATCCGCAACACCAAAACCCTTACCCTACAGGTCCCCGGCGGCCGCCTGGGCATCGAAATTCAATAACCTCAAACCCCAATGGTCCCCATCATGCCATTCCTCCCCCCCTCCACCATCTCCTCCCTCCACGCCGCCTCTGTCGCCCTGGGTCTGCACGATTCCCGTCAAGGTCTTCTCTCGGGTATCCCTCAGCCCATCGCCGCAAATCTCTCCGCCCAAGCTTCATCCCGAGCGGAACAGCTTCTTCTCGATCTCAATGCCCTCAATCAGCTTCCCAATCCCTCCCCACTCCATACTTGGCTCGATAACGCTATCCGTCTCCATGGTCACGATCCGCGCGCCCAGCCTTTTATCGATGCTCAATCCTCAATCTCGGCCGCTCCTCTCTCAGCGCTCTCCCGCTCCTCAGCGCCTTCCCCCTTCCGCATGCCTTTGGCCATCACCGCCGTCCTCAGCGTCCCCATCGCGGTCTTGGCCTTCCAGTTTTGCATGTCTTCCCCACACCCAGCCCAGCCCTCCAACCCCTCCACCTCGTCCGCCGCGGCGTCTTCGTCTCTCTCCCCCACACCATCCGCCCCCGCCTCTTCCCCAAGCGCGGCCACGGCCTCAAGCGAGCCTCAAAGAGCTTCTTCCGGGCCATCCCCATCCCCCGCCGCAGAGACCCCTGCCGCCCAGACGCCTTCGTCCTCTGTGCAAATCAACAATGATGTGCGCAATATTCAAAACCAAGGCACCCTCGAAGCCGGAAATATCGAGGCGACTTCTAAACCAGGCAGTTCGCTTTCGATCGACAATAAAGTAAATGGAGTGTCCGTGGCGCCGAGCAGTTCGGCTAAGGTGGGAAATATAGTCGTGAAATAATGGCCCTTCTCTCTATCACTGCCCCGGAAATGGATTCGCCTCCCGCCTCCGCTGTAGCTCGTCCTCCGTCCACGGAAACGGGGTCACGCCCCGCTCATTGAAAAACGCAAACCCTATCACGCCTACGTTGCGGCTATCCCCCGTCTTTAGGTTCGCATACGATTCTCTCACCGACCCAAACCTAAATGCCGCCACCGTGTCCGCGCTCTGTCGGAAACCGTCGATCTCCAATTCGCCCCGAGGTTCCACCAAATACCCCCGCTTTCCAAACGAGGCCGTACGACCGTCGATCACATCCAATCCGTCCACCGAAACCACGCACTCAAATCGGCCGGGGGTGTGGTTCTTAATTACAATCGTATAGCGCCGCCCTGCTTCGCCTATCGAAAAGTTCCGCCCGCCTGTCGTGAATCCCGTTAGAAATGCGCCGTTTTCATCCCGCAGCCCTATGCTCAGCGCTCCGCCCGCTACCGAAATCATCCCCGATGATGTGCGCCTAAAGCCGCTTTGGCCGCTCATCGCTTGGGCGCCTTGTTCGTCGTTGTAAAATAAACTCGTCATCGCTAGGGGGTTTTGTGCGTCCGCCCGTACAAAGGGGACGGTTGTGATCTGGGAATCCCTCGTCTCTCCCCATTCCGTGCCCAATCCTGGCCGCGCGCTGTCGTCCGCTTTGGCAACTTCGCCTTCGTCTTTATCCCGGACCCCGCCCCGCGTTTCTTCCATGGCCCCAGGGGGAGGAGGCGGTGAGGCTTGCGCCGCAGGGCTTCCTCCTATGTCCCCTCCACCTGCAGTGGCCGCGGGGGCTTCCGCGGGCGCCGATTTCGATGCGCCTCCGAGATTCACAGATGGACTTTGACTGGCACATCCCAGGAAGCCAAGGAGTGCCGCTGATATGAGGGATAGGTGGATGGTGCGCATCGTCTTCATGGTGTCTCTCCGCTTTCTTCTGCGCTCTTAACGGTGCGCCGCCGGTTTGCCTTACACCGTTCCGGGTTTTCTTTAGTCGCCTGTCGCTAGAACGTTCATATCAAAGACCAGGGCGGGGGCAAATAATGTGCGCTCCGCGGCCCGAAGTTCGCTCCAATAATGATCGATGCGGACTTCGGCCCCTAAATTCATATGAACCACAATCCATTCGGCTCCGCTGTCGATGAGGATTGGCATCCAGCCCATGGAGACTCCGGCGCCCAGCATCCAGGGTTCGCCCGCGCCGGGTAAGGCTCTCGCCGAAAATCGCGGGCCTACGCGGATATCCATGATTTTATCGCCCCGGTATAGATAGTTTAAATCCATCGCCGTTTGAACAAATCCCCGTTTGGTCCGGCTGTCTACGCCTCCTCCTATCGATGGAAGCAGTTGAACGAAATGATGCGAGCGGCCATCGTAGTCGAGCGGCATTCCTAGGCCGCCAAGTAAAAAAGCTTCAAAACCGCCACGTCCAGCGTCGTCCAGTGAGGGAGCTACCGCAATTCTTAAGGATGTGGCCCCGCAGCCGCTGAGGGCCGCGATGAGTCCGCCGATGATCGCGCCTTGCCATGCCCGGCCAGGTTTCCATGAAGCGTGGTGCTGGTTCATCTGACTCTTTGCCCGCTTCCCTGCAAAATTGAAAAGATTCCCTGCAAATGGGCTTCCCTGCCAAAGCCAAAGAATGTACACGCGAGCGCTATGCAAATGCCAGCGATGTTTCGGTCTACCTTTGTGTTGTCTGTCATGCTTTCGGCCCTGGCCGCGTGCGGTGGTACGGAAACCACCGTGGAAGGCCCTCAGCTTCCGCCTCCGCCTCCTTCGGGCGGTATTAAGCCGGCCAAGGAAGTTGAGGCGCAGCCTTCGAAATATCCCGTCACCGAAAAGAAGCCCGTCGTCAATGAGTATCACGGCGTGAAGGTGACGGATGACTATCAGTGGCTTGAAAAGGGCGATGATCCTAATGTGAAGGCTTGGGTGGCCGAGCAGAATAAGAGGTCGCGCGCTTTCTTCGATGCCGTGCCTTTTAGGGCTGCGATCCGCGAGCGGCTGAAGAGCATTATGTCCGCTTCAAATGCCGATTATGGCGGGCTGATCAAGCGCAAGGACAGGTTCTTTGCGATGCAGTTCGAGCCTAAAAAGCAGCAGCCTTTTTTGATTACTTTCTCTTCGCTCGATGACATCGATAAGGCCAAAACGCTGGTCGATCCGAATGCGATGGATCCCAAGAGCTCGACGGCCATCGATTGGTATGTGCCTTCGCCGGATGGGAAATACATCGCGGTTTCGCTTTCGGAGGGCGGCACCGAAAATGGAACGGTGCATGTGTGGGAAGCCGATACGGGCAAGAAGCTTTCGGATACGGTGACCTTTGCGCATAGCGGTACGGCGGGCGGGAGTTTAACGTGGACCGGCGATAGCAAGGGTTTTTATTACACGCGCCATCCTCATCCGGGCGAGCGGGCCAAGGAGGATATGGGATTCTTTCAGCAGGTGTATTTTCATAAGCTGGGCACCGCTGAAAAGGATGATGTCTATTCCATCGGCAAGGATTTCGTAAAAATTGCCGAGATTGAGCTGCACACAAGCAAAGATGGCAAGTGGGTCGTGGCGAATGTGCAGAATGGCGACGGCGGTGAGTATTGGCATTATGTGCTCGATACCAAGTCGGGCAAATGGACGCGTTTTGCCGATGTTCCCGATAAAATCGTGCATGTGGATTTGGGCGAGGATGGCAAGATGTATTTGCTGTCGCTCAAGGATGCGCCGCGCGGGAAGATTTTAAGGCTCGATCCAAAGACGGCGGATGTGGCGAAGGCCGAGACGCTGGTGCCTCAGAGCGAGGCGGTGATCCAAGGCTATGCGGTGGGCAAGTCGAAGCTGTATGTGAAGGATTTGCTGGGCGGGCCTTCGCAGGTGAGGGTCTTCGATTTAAAGGGTAAGGAGCAGGCGAAGATGCCGATTCCGCCCGTGTCGAGCGTGCGGCAGTTGTTGATTTCAAATGAAGATGATGTGCTCTTTAGGGGCGGTAGCTATACGGAATTTGGCGCGTGGTATTCGTATAGCGCGAAGTCGGGCAAGGTGGAAAAGACCAAGCTCGCGGCCAAGCCTCCTGTGTCTTACGATGATATCGAGGTTTCAAGGGAGAATTGTATTTCGAAGGATGGAACCAAAGTGCCCATCAATATTCTCCGCAGAAAGGGGACGAAATGGGATGGCCAGAATCCTACGCTTTTGACGGGCTATGGTGGCTATGGGATTAGCCTGACGCCGGGTGCGGGGCCATTCAATCGTGTTTGGTTCGATCAAGGCGGGGTTTTTGCGCTGGTGAATTTGCGCGGCGGCGGCGAATTCGGTGAAGAATGGCATTTGCAAGGCAATTTAACGAAGAAGCAAAATGTCTTCGATGATTTTTATGCCTGCGCCAAGCATTTGGTGGACAATAAAGTAACCAATCCGAATAAATTGGCCATCGAGGGCGGTTCAAATGGCGGTTTGTTGATGGGCGCCGTGCTGACGCAGCATCCCGAGATGTTTAAGGCCGTTGTCGCGGCCGTTGGTATTTTCGATATGCTGCGCAGTGAGAATTCAACGAATGGTATGTTCAATACAACCGAATTTGGTACGGTTAAAAATCCTGACCATTTTAAAGCGTTGTATGCCTATTCGCCTTTGCACAATGTGAAGGATGGAACGGCATATCCGGCTGTATTGTTTACGACGGGTGCGAACGATCCGCGCGTGGAGGCGTATCAGTCGAGGAAGATGACGGCGCGGATGCAGGCGGCGACTTCGGGCGGGATAGTGCTCTTGCGCGAGAATGACAAGACGGGTCACGGAATGGGTACGCCGCTGGATGAGCGTATCGATGAAGAGGCTGATTCGTTTGCGTTTTTGATGAAGGAACTCGGGATGGAGTACAAGTGATCTACTCTTCCGGCGCGGCGTTTTTCGATGCGTTTGCAGGCGCGGAGAGAAGCGCCGCGTAGAAGGGTTCGAGCACGGGTTTCTTCATCGTGAGCGTGTGCAGCGTTTCTACGCGGACATCGGCGATTTCAGGCAAATTGCAGGTGCGTCCGCTTCCGTATTGAGAAAACATCCCCACATCCCATGGCACGATGCGTGATGCCGAGCAGCTTTTGCGGGCTGCGGCGAGCATGCGGATGCCCACTTCAAAGCAGTGCGAGAGGGCTTCGGGTGAGTCGCCGAGAAGGCTTTGCGCAAAGGCTTCTCGCGCTGTTTTGTCTTTGATGGCGAGGTCGCGGGCTTCAGGCGAAAGCCATACAGCGTGGCGCGCGGCTTGGCTGGGCATGACTTGAACCAGGCACGCTTCGCCCATACCGCCGCGGCCTTTGGGAGGATGGCCGAATTCGACGTCTTCGCGCAGCGATGATTCGTGCAAGACGACGGTGAGCAGCGAGAAGGCGAGCATTTTGGACGAGTCGGGCCAGTCGATGCGTTGGCAGTTGGATAAGGGGATGGCGCTGCCGGATGGGTCTTCGCAGAGGAGTTTGGAGGCTGTGGCGGCTAGGGCGCGGGTGATGCCGATATAGCGTTTAAAGGCGTTTTCTCGGCTCTCCATGCGGGTCCAGGCGTTGCGCGGGGGCGACCATTTTATTTTGCATGAAGGGTCGGCGCAGGCGGGCGTGCAGGTGGTGGTGTTTGGATCGGAGCCGCATTCGGGCAAGACATCGCGCGAATAGGGCGAGAGCCCGGGCGGGGCTTGCATGACGGCGAGGGCGAGGAGGATGTCGGCGAGGCTGGCCATGCGAAGCGGATGCGTTCATGGCTAGCGGGTTGGGTGGGATTTCTCAAGCCGAAAGCGCGCGGTATTTAGGCTTTAGGGCCCGAAGACCAGGTCTTCTTGATCGGGAATGACGTTTCCATTTTCATCGAGGCAGGCTCCGGGCGTGCCCGCGGCGTTTTTGCAGGCCGTGGTCGAGCAGGGATAGGGATTGGCCTGTTTGGCTTTGGGCTGAATAAACATCGGATTGACGATCCATTTGGTGTCGCCGTTATAATAAGCATTGCACATCAATTCGTTTTTATTGCGGTTGATGACAAGCTTGAGGCCCGTTGCGTCCTTGAGGAAGGTGATATCGGTGTCGGAATCGCCCGCGCCAAAGGCCGGCCTTTGCTTGGGGTTGGCGGTTTGGTTGATGGCATTGGCCGTGGTGTCGCCATAAATGGCTTTATTGATCCAGCAGCGTTTGCCGTCGATATAGGTGATGATCGAATTGCCGGTGACGGAGCCCATTCCATCGTTTTTGCCATCGGGGACGGGGCCGCAGCCTTGGAAGTTATAGTCGAGCTTGCCGTTGGCATCGATGACATTGCGGATGCCGATTACATGGTCGGCCGCGATATTCACCTTCTCGGCAAAGGCTTCGACAATGGGCTGGGACGAGGCCGAGACCACCCATACATCCAAGCCGTTGGCTTGCATGACGCTGATGAGGTCGCCAATTTGATCGTAAACGCGGGTCCAGGCGTTCATGGTCCGGGTTCCGACGCTTTGGGTATCGCCTTCGTTGGCCGCTAACGCCGCTTCCAGGGCCTGTTTGCCGAAGTCTTTGACTTCGGCCGGCGTATAGCCCGCTTGAAGCTGGGCCGTCCAGCCGTAGGCGGGTTCCATACGGCGGAAGTTCCATCCTGCAAACGCGGCTTCGTTCTTGGTGGTCTTGCCGTCGTAGTAAACGGAGACAATTTCGTCCGCGCACGTTGCGTTGGTGGAGGTGGGCAGAGGCATGCCGGCGTCCGCGAGGGAGTCGCAGGCGAGCGATAGCGCCGTCGTCGCTTCGGTGGTTAGGAATTGGCTTGTGACAGCCCAGTTTTTATTTGGCGGCTGGATGATTTTATCGTTGTTGAGCATCCAGAATGTGACCAGGTCGCCGATATCGTTTTTGATGACGGTATTATCCCAGTCGAAGATGGCGACAGGCTTGTTGTTATCGTCGTAGGTTGGTGAATTTACGCCGACTTCATCGATAAAGCCGTCCAGTGTTTTGATGTTGTCGCCATACCACGCAAAGGCCGGGTCGAGATTGGGCGCGCCCATCATACCGCCGCCCGCGCCTCCGGTGCCGCCGCTCATACCTCCGCTTCCGCCGGTATTGTTGGTTCCGCCGCCGCCCGCCGTGCCGCCGGAGCTTGAGCTTGTGCTTGTGGTGCTCGAGGATGTTCCGCTGTCGTCGCCGCACGCGGCCGCTGTGATAGCCATCCCCAAGGCCATACATGCCAAGAAAGCCGTGCTTGTATGCGTCAAGATAGTCTTCATTGCAATACCTCTGTGTTTGGCCTAGTTGCCAGGCGGCAATGTAGCAGGGTTTAGGCCAGTGGAACACATTCGATAGAATCGGCCTTTTAAGAATTTTTTGCTTCAATCGTTGGTATGGTGTGGGCCGTCATCCGATGGAGGTGAACGGGGGTGCGGGAGGGCGAGGGCGGATTTAAAAAATCCTCTTGACAAGCTTTAAAAAGTGTTCTTTTTTGCGGGCGGACGATGACAACCGTACAGAGCTCAGGCGATATCGAGATTTTCTGTCACCCAAGCACCTATTCGGGGCGGGGAAGCATTCCCTTTTTCGATAAAATTGATGTGGGCGATCGGGTGTTTATCACCTTCGTGCCCGAGGGCACGTCGATACCGCCCTATTCGCTGAAGGTGTTTTCGCCTTCGGGTTCAAAGATTTTGGAGACCTTGGTGCGCGATCCTCCGACGGGCGCGCCTCAAAGTCCGCCTCCCGTCGAGTTTTCGGTGTCGGTGGTGGGGACGTACCGGATTGAGGTGCGTTCGGTGAATGGCCGGCAATTTGGCGAGGCGCGGGTGAAGGTGGGTTAGGGCTGCCCGGGCAATACAAAAACGTCGATTCCGCTGGGCATATCCTTGGCTCTATAGAGGGTATGGGTGGCCTTGATAAAATCGGCGGGTTTGGCTTCGAAGATATTGGGCACAAATTTCTGTGGATTCCGGTCGAAGAAGGGGAACCAGGTCGACTGGATATGCAGGACGAGTCTATGCCCTCTTCGGAAGGTATGAAAGACATCGGGCATGGCGAATTGAAGGCGGGTTATTTCGCCGGGTATAAAGGGTTTGGGCGTTTCATAGCTGTCTCTAAAGCGTCCCCTAAAGATTTCTCCCCGGATCAGGGATTGCTGCATTCCGCGGTTCTTTTTGCCTGCTTTCTCGTCTTCCTTTGAGAATCCGGGTACAGAGGGCGGATATTCATCGCAGAGTTTTACAATCCAATCGGCATCGGTTCCTGTGGTGCTGACCCATAGCTCGGCGGATAGGGGGCCGGCGATGGTCATATCGTTTTCCAGGGGTTCGCTTTCATAGACGATAACATCGGGTCTCATGGCGGCAAAGCGCTGGTCTTCGGCGAGCCAGTCTTTTACGCGGCTTGGGGATAGATTTTGGGAATAGGGCACGGGTTTATTGGGGTCGCTGATAAATTCTTCGCGCTGGGATTCGGTATTGGGCGGGGATTCGGTGGAGAGCAGGCCGTTTTCGCGGATATGGAATCGGGTTTTGGTAAGCCCGGCGGGAGGCCATGTATCAAAGCTTCGAAAGCGGTTGGCGCCTGTTTCAAAGACCCAAGCTTCGGGTAATTGAGGATCGGGGCCGTCTTTGAGGTGATGTTTAAAAAAGGCTAATTCTTTTTCATGATAGATATTGGCGGTGGCGAAGCCAAATTCTTCGTCGGCCAAGCTGTTGCCGCCATTTCCCGACCATCCGCCGTGAAGCCAGGGACCCATGATTAGGGTGTTTTGGATTTTGGGATTTTGCTGTTCGATGCTTCGGTAGGTTGCTAGGGTGCCATAGAGATCTTCCATATCGAACCAGCCGCCCACGGTAAGGACGGCGGCTTTTATCGATTTGAGATGGGGAAGGAGCGTTCTAGCCTTCCAGAAGCTATCGTAGTTGGGATGCTGGACGAGATCTTTCCAGAAGGCGCGTTCGGCTTTGTAATGCGTGGTTTCGACTTCATTGAGCGGGCCTAGGCCGAGATAGAAGCGATAGCCGTCGGGGGTAGGAAAGGAAAAGGGTTTCCAGTCTTCGGGCTGGGTGGGTTTGGGGCGGGGTACGTCGGTGCCGTAGAAGAATCCAAAGGATAAAAGAAGGGAGAAGGCGCCGTGGTGATGGGCGTCGTCGCCGATAAACCAGTCGGCGATTGGGGCTTGGGGCGATACGGCGGCGAGGGCTGGATGGCTATCGATGGAGCCTGCCGCTGTATAGAAGCCTGGATAGGAGATTCCCCACATGCCTGCCTTGCCATTGTGATGCGGGATATTGTTGATAAGCCATTCAAGGGTATCGTAGGTATCGGTGCTTTCGTCGGTGTCGGTGGGTTGTTTATTGGGATTGTGAGGGCGTACATGCACATATTCGCCTTCGGAGGCACCGCGTCCTCTTACATCCTGGAAGGTAAACATAAAACCTTCGCGGGCAAAGTCTTGGCGGATCCGCTGATTGGTATAGCGGTCGGCGCCATAGGGGGAGATGCTGTAGGGGGTGCGGAGCAAGAGGAATGGGTAGCGGCGGCTGGGGCTTGCGTCGTTGGGGATATAGACTTGGGTATATAAGTGGATACCATCGCGCATGGGGATGCGGTATTCAAACTTGGTATAGCGGGATCGAATGAAGGTGCCGAGTTCGTCGTCGGGGGCTGATGTGGAGGCGGGGTTTGGGTGGGCGGGTGCTGGGGGCAGGGGAGGTGGTGAGGGGATGGCGTTGGGGTTGTCGCATGCGCATAGCGCGAGGGTAAAGCCTATGCTGATGGGGTAGATGTGCCGGCGGAGGAAGGGGTGTTGGCTCATAGGCGCCGAGCATAGAGGTGTACGGCGCGAAAGGGAAAGTTTTTAGAGAGAAATGCTTTAGGGAACGACTTTAATATTAAACGTTTGTTCTTTGTTGGCGAGCAGGGCAACGCTGACTTTCAGGCCAAAATCGCCTGGTGTGGCGTCGGCGCTAAAGGCTTCGGCTACGGTGTCGGCCGGTTCAATTTGAGATAATTGGATTAGGCCCATCGGGACGGTCCATACGATATCGTGTCTGGAAATGGCGACGGAGGATTTGCCCTGGCGAGTGCCAAGCACCCGGACATAGAAGTTGGAATTGGCCTTGACCGTGGCGGGGAAGGGAAGAATTTGTTCTTTTTCTTGGTCAGAGCTGGCGGGGATGATCAATTCGCCGGAGATTTCGGTGACGGTGGTGGGGTCGACAATTTCTATGGGATGGCGTACAAGCTCTCCCCCAAGGGAAGGCTCTTTGCCGATGATTTCTGCGTTTAGAGGCATGGTTCCTCCGCTGAAGCGGGCGATTCGCTGCTCGTCTTGAATCAAGCTAAGGGCGCCGCCGGGGTTGGTCGACCATTGGACAAAGCTATGGCCAAACATGGGGCAACTTTCGTTGCCGCAGGAGCCGTAGACATCGCTGATGCCCAAGCCTAGGAGTCCGCCCGCGAGGACGGCGGGTTCGGCGGTGAATACAACGCTTTTTGCAGGCTCGGCAAAGAAGGTGAGGTAGTCGAAGCGCTGGCCGGAGCTCATGAGTTCGATGTCGGTTTTGCCGGCTTTGTGGGCCATCATGTCGATGGTGAGGGGAGATGTGCCGGGGGTGACGGAGATGACGCTGGGATCGGAGCTTTGAGGGTTTAAATCCGCGGGGAGCTGGATATTTTCGTTGGCCGCTTCGATGGTGAGGGTGTCTTTGGCGCCGATGGGCATGATGACGGAATCGGAACCCGAGCAGCCTCCGCCTACAAAGCGGACTTTTTTGTTGACGCCCAGCCGGTGGTCGACCGATTCGGAGGGGGGTTCGCCGTCGCTGCATCCAGAAACGCAGCCGGCGCCTTCGAGGGCGAACAGGGTGAGCAGGGCGAGAACGATGTTGGAACGGCGGTTTAACGTAAGGGATTGCGTGTTCATGATGGGAGGGCGGAGCAAGGCTTATACCATCGGGAATTGGTGCGAATTGGCTGGATTTTGGGGGTTTATCCAGGGGTGGGAAGGCACAGTGTGGTGCCGTTTTCACATCAGGTCTTGGAAGGCTGTATCCAAATCACGACAGGAGGGGTTCGGGTATGCGAATGGAAGGCCGCTCTGTGTGATCAGGGGATCAGGGGCAGGGGTTTGGGGGAGTTGCTGCTAAAGGTGAGTATGAATCCGCCGCTCTGGATGAATGCACCATGATAGATGGTGGAATGGACCAAATCGGTAACGCTGAGGGGATGCCATTGTTGGGGGTTTGGAGGGAATGGGAGAGGGGTTTTGACGCAAAGTTCTTTGGTATCGCGGCTTAAGCCGACGCGCTGGGCTTTGAGGGTGCTTTCTTTGGCGCTCCAGATTAGATTGGCCATGAGGGCGAACTGGTTGGAGGCGAAGGTGTTTTGGCATTCCTCGGGGGTGAAGAAATCCGATACAAAAGCCTGAGATCGGGGTTCAATCCATTCGATATCGCAGCCGATATGTAGGCTGGAGGGGCTGATGGCGCTGAGGGCGCGGTGTTTTCGGTGGCTGATGGATAGGTTGAGATCGAGGGCTGTTCCATCGAGGAAAGCCCATGGAGCGCCGTCTTTGTCGGCGATAATTTCGATGTGCTGGAGGTGTTCCGGGGAAGGGAGGAGTTGTAGGGTTTCGCAGATCAGTTGTTTGGCGGTCCAGCGTCCAAGCCGATGGTGTTGGCGGCGGGTTTGGGTCTTTAAGCGTTCAAGCAGGGCTTGTTCTTGGGGGCTAAGCCAAGTATTGTCCTCGGGCACTTCATCCCATGCGCGGCTACCCAGGAGAATGGGCAGGGAGGGATTAATCAACACGGGAAGGGGGGAGAGCATCTTCCAAAGCCAAGGCTGGGATTTTTGGAAGGCTCTCTAATTCGCGGTGTATTCCCCTTTCGATGGCGTCGGCGAGGTAGGAACGGAGCTGGGTGGGGGCAATAATTCGATGAACGGAGCCGACCCGCTGGGCGCGCTGGATGGTGTGGACGCTGTCGAATTCGTCGGCGACGGCGCCGAGCATTTCGGCGTTGACAAGCTTGTACATTTCGTTGTAGCGGGCTTCGAGGCGGACTTTTTCGGGGCCTTCCGCGCGGGCGAGGGCGCTCTCCAGCTCGGCGACGCGGGCATCGCGTTTGGTGCGTTTTTCGACTTCGCGGGTGAAGACGACGGCGGCGGCGGGAGCTCCTCCAATGACGGAGGCATAGGTGCCGTCGAGGGCGGCGATTTCCATGCGGTCGTTGAGTTTGGCGGAGAAGACAACGAAGGCTCCGCCGTGATAGCGGGAGATGACGCAGAAGATGATGGGGCCTTTGAAGTTGACGACCGAGCGGCCGATTTCGGCGCCGTATTCGAGTTGGAGGTTGCGCATGGATTCGGGGGAGCCGTCGAATCCCGAGAGATTGGCGAGGACCACGAGGGGGCGGTTGTTGCTGGCGCTGTTGATGGCTCTGGCCGTTTTTTTGGAGGCGATGGGGAAGAGTGTTCCCGCTGTCCATTGATCGGGGCCATCTCCTGCATTAAAGCCAAGGCGGGGTAAAGGTCTGGATTCTATGCCTAGGAGGCAGACGGGATAGCCGCCGATATGGGCATCCCATACGACGGAAACTTCTGCGCCCCGCTGGCCATACCAGCGCTCCAAGGGGGCGTGATCCTGATCGACAACGGAGCGCAAGATGGAGCGGATATCAAAGGGTTTTTTGCGCTCGGCGTTCTTTTCGTTGGAGAGCACTTCGCCGACGGTGGCAAAGTCCATTCCTTTGGCATGGGGGAATGAAGAGATGTCGCGATGGATGGGGTCTTCGGTGCGTCCGCGCCGGGGAAAGCGTTCGCCGGGAACACGGTAGGTATGCTCATAATGCCTGAAGAGGATACGGACTGCACCTGCGATATCCTCGGCATAGTATTGGGCTTGACCATTTGGACCCATGATTCGCTCATAACCACCAATTCCAAAATTATCCTCGGCGGAGACGCCGCCTGAATAATCGAGGGCCCGTTTACCCGTAAGGACCATGGCTCCCTGGGCGGTCATGATGAGTATGCCGCGGGTGTGCATGAGCATGGTGGCTTCGGCGTTCCAGTAGGGCTGGGCGCCGACATTGATGCCATCCACGACAATATTGACCTCGCCTCCGGCCTGGGTGAATTCAATGAGGCGGCGCAGGACCAGGGCGATCCAGTCCATGTTTTCGGTGCCGCTTTCCATGGAGATTTTCGCGCCGGCGGACAGGGCAAACCATTCCAGAGGGACATCGAGCTTTTGGGCAAGGGCAATCGCTGCGTTGATACGGCGGCATTCGCCTTCCGCAAGCGCTCCCATGTCTTTGCTTGGGTCTCCCAGTAAAATGACGCGGGTCATTCCCTCGGGCACTTTTGAGGTGAAGTTCTTAATGAGCCCCACCACGATATTGGCCTTGTTTTCGCCTGGATTTCGTTTAACGGGCACCAGGTTTTCCCCATCCTCCGCGAGTTCGTGCTCGATAAATTCTCCCGGAGGGAAGTCGCCGTGGGTGCCTTCGGTGGGGGAAGCGAGCTGGGAGAGCAGCTCGTAGGGGTAATTCATGCCCATTTGGCGCAGGCGCACGACTTTTTGGGTATAGGGGCTCAGGGGTTGAATGGGTTCGGTGGGGGGGTCGCGGAAGCGCAGGGTGACGCCCTTGCCTCCGAGGTTGAAGATGTCGATCACCTTGTCTTCGAGCTCTCCCGTGCGGGGATTGGGCATGCGGGCGCGAACCATGACGCGCTCCAGCCCAAGCCCTTCCGTTGCGGGGGCGAGGCGGTGGATAAGATCGTCCAGTTCATCCGGAGAGAGCATGAGAGGGGGCCAAACCAAGAGTTTGACCCGGTTCCAATGGAGGCGGTCTTTGGGGGCCCGGCTGCTTTGGAAACGGCGGATGGAGGCAAGGGCCTCGATGAGTAGGCGTTCGATATGGGGTAATGCGATAACCCGTCCTGATTTATCCCGAATAGCAGTTAAATCGCGGACTTCGGCGAGCGCGAAGAGGCGTTCATCTTTGGGATTATCATGGGCCACCCCCCGGAAAAAGTAGAGGTCTTCCGCGGAGGGCAGGCGTTCGATGGCAAAGCGTGAGAATCTCCAGAAATGAAGGCGTTTTGCCATCATGGGGTGGAGGCCGCGCACATGTTTTTCCTCGGAATAGCCGGTGTTTTCTCCTGATGAGACCGGCCTGAACGTGAAGTGCTGGATATTCCGGGCATAGGGGCCTGCCTCTCTATCGAGCCCGGTGGCCGCGATCACGACGCGTCTCATTCGGCGTTCAAAGGGTATTTTTCGAATCTGCTCCAGGAGGCCGGCGGCTTTGGTATCGAGATCGCCCAGGGGCATGGGTTGGAATGTGAAGATATCGATGACAACATCGTGATCGGCGGGCAGCGTTTTGGCGAATTGGGCCGCTTCGTGAAGCGCCTGGGCGCAGCGGTCGTGCATCACATGCGCGGCGATGACATGGATGTATTTGTTTTCATACAGGTATTCGACGGTGCCAAGGAGAATGCCGTTCTCTTCGCGGGTTTGGAACTCGCCGAGCTTGCGGATGCGGTAATAGCGGGAGACGATGACTTCCAGCAACACTTTTTGGAACGCGAGGGGAGCATCGGGAAGGCGGCGGGATAGAAAGCTGGTCAGCGGTTGGGGACAGGCGACGAGGCTGGAGATATGTTTGCGGATTTCGATGGGTTCGAGGGGTTGGGTGAGAGCGCGCAGATGGTCTTCGGCTTGATGGTAGGCTTGTTGGCGCACCGTTTCGAGGAGGGGGCGTTCATTGTACTGAAATCGGACTTCGCGGGCGAGTTCATTGAGGCGTTGAAGCTCCCCGTGGGTGTCGGCGATCAGGCGCTCGAGCAGCTCGGCGAAGGTATCGTCGGCCAGGGGTCTAAGCTGGGCCATATTGTCGAGCCGGCGCTGGAGCAGGCCGTAAATCATGGGAAGCTGTTCTTCGCGCCTGAGATGGGTCTTGAAAATCCGGTAGAGGCCCTCCTCCAGTTCGGGGCTTCGCTTGAGGTTTTCGATGCCATAGTGCTGAAGGGCTCGCCGGAGTTTATCGATGAATTTTGGGGGGAGTCCTTCTCCTTCTGCGCCCAAATCCCGGAGATAAGTTAGGAAATATTCCCCCGTACTCAGCCGGTGGTCGTCGATGTCCTCGGGTCCTACGGGCCGCCGGTGAAAGAGTGTGAGGACATCCACAAAAATGCGAAGAATTTCGTGCTCGTGTCTCCATAGGCGAGGATCGCTGGGGGAGGCATCATAGCTAAGCGAGCCATGCAGGGTTAGGATTCTGCGCAGAGATCTGGAATCCACATCGTAGCCCAGTACCAAGCTTCTGAGTTCGGCAAGATGGGTCCGCCATAGCGCGGCGACGGAAGGGGGGGCGGTATTGATCAGCTCATCAAACTGAATGCGCGTTTGACCGTGAGTTTCCTCATGGGCGTCGCTGGCTTCGATAATGAGCAGGGGCGTTCCTGGAGGCACTTGTATATTGGTGCCAACCAAGACTTCATGCACCCGGCCTTTCGTTTCGGCCCGGAGCTCGATTTCCATCTTCATCGCCTCTAAGACGCAGAGGCGGCTGCCCCGGACGACTTCATCGCCCGGACTGACATTCATGGACACAACGACCGCCGGAAGAGGCGAGCGTATGATGCCTCCTCTATCGCTTGAGATGCGGTGGGGTATGCCATCCACCTCTACAAGATGGTTGGTGCCTTGGGAGCTTGTGAGAACCCGGAATCGCTTAGAGCCGATCAGAAGCCTTGTCTCGCCTCGCCCAAGCAATTCCAGTGTAACTTCGAGCTCATTGCCATCGACCGTAACCAAGAAGCGGCGCAATGCAAGCCTTCGAACTTCGAGTGTATAATCATGCCCACGGTAGTGGAGATCGATACGCCGGCTTGGGCTGGATTCGACTTCGGGGCGGCCTCGCAGCGCCGAGCGGAATAGCCTTTGTTTATCGAGATTGGCCTCTTGCTCGTAGGTGTGGATGGCCGTGTGGAGCAAGGCGACTTCCGCACATTGGATGCATTGATGCTCCCCTGTTGCAACGAGCCTATCGAGCCATCCAATATCGACTTCGCCCGAAATGATTTCTGGGCGCCCAAGAAGCTGGAGCAAGAAACCCTTGTTGGTGATGCCACCTTGTAGGGTGATCGCGGATTCGGCGAGGCCCCTGCGCAGGCGGGCCAGTGCCTCGGCGCGGTTGCGCCCGTAAGCGATGAGTTTGGCCACCATAGAATCGAATTCGGGAGCCACAGTATCGCCTTGATCGAAGCCTGTGTCGATGCGAAGTCCCGGGCCTGTAGGCACGCGAAAACGCTCAAAAGTGCCTGGGGCAGGGGCAAAAGCGCGCTCTGGATCTTCGGCGCAGAGGCGGACTTCAATGGCATGGCCTTGGGTCTCCGGCGGAGAGCCTTCCAGCGTGCCGCCTGATGCCACATGAATCTGGAGTTTTACCATGTCGAGCCCTGTGGTGGCCTCGGTGACAGGGTGTTCCACTTGCAGGCGGGCGTTTACCTCCATAAAGGCGTAGCGCTTCGTCGAAGATTCGTAGAGAAACTCCACGGTTCCCGCGTTGGTATAGCCAACGGCCTGAATTAACCGGACGGCTGCCTCTCTGAATTCCCGATCTTGGGCCGGAGTGAGAGCTGGGGAGGGGGCTTCTTCAATCACCTTCTGATTGCGCCGCTGAACAGTACAGTCGCGCACGCCCACGGCCCAGGCATTGCCATGGGCATCCGCAATCGCTTGCACTTCAATGTGCCGGGCGCCCGTGAGCATCGACTCCATAAAGACGGTCGCGTTGCCAAAAGCATGAAGCGCTTCGTTCCGGGCCGATTCCAGCGCCTCAGCCAGTTCAAGCTCAGAGCGAACGCGGCGTATCCCCCGGCCTCCTCCTCCCGCCGTCGCCTTGATCAGCAGGGGGAAACCTAGGAGTTGAGCATGGGCAAGGGCTTCGTCGAGGGTATGCACAGGTCCGCTGCTCCATGCCACCACTGGAACGCCGACCTGCTCGGCCACGAGCTTGGAACTGATTTTGTCGCCCAATTTGCGCATTACCGCGCCGCTTGGCCCGATAAAAACGACGCCCAGATCGGCGCATAGATCGGCAAAGGCAGCCATTTCGGCGACGAATCCCCAGCCTACCCACACGGCCTGCGCTCTGGTTTGAAGGATGGCTTCGCGAAGCCGATCCAGGTCGAGATAGGTGCTTTTTCGCTCGCCGTCTTTGGGATCGACAAAGGTAGCCGGTCCTAAATGAAAGGTTTCATCGGCTTCCCGGACAAACATCGACTTGATATCGGAATCGGTGTACAGCGCAATGCAGCGAATTCCGGCGTTGTATTCGCGGTTTAGCTCGCGGGCGGCCGCAATAAAGCGCATTGCGGCCTCGCCCCGGTTGACAATGAGAACACGTTGAAATGCAATCTTCATGAGTATTTTCCTAAGCTTTCTCCGCCATCGCCTGGGCGAGCGGGCGCCGATATTCCTCGTCGACGGGGCCAAGCTCCACCGTGCGGTATCCTTCGATTTCCGCAAGGATTTGGCCATCGGCGCCGATCACAATGCCGCTGAAGCTCCCGTCAGATTGGGGATGTATACGCGCAAAACAAGAAGTGGGAGCATCTTCTCCAGAGCCAAACACGCGCACATATTTGATTTGGGCTGGGAGGGCTAGGCGCCCGGTTGTGCCTATTTCCCAAATGCCAGCCGTTTGAAAGAAGAGCTCGATGAGCCTCGGCGAGAACAACGTAGGCGGAGAGGAGGGGGTATGGCTTGGCGGAAGGGGTGACTCCAGGCGTCCAATGACTGCGGAGTCTTCCCTCCAGGCATCGTGGAGCACTTGGTAGGCGGGACCATGGAAATAGACGCGATAGATCGCCTCTCTATCCACGCTACCAGCGCGGGGGGAATCGGGGGCTTGGCCTGCTTGCGGAACGGGTGTACTCTCCCGGGAAAGCCTCACGGTTGCGGTGAAATGCGTGGTCATCTGAGGCTCGCTCTGTCCCGCCAAGGTGCGCGATCCGATGAGTTGACAGTGCGCGGCCAAGGATTGCCCTTCGCTCTGGGTTTGAGCGATAACGCGGAGGTGGCGCGGCTCTCCCCGATAGAACTTAAAGGGGGCAAGGAAAGACACGTTCTCCACAGACTGAATATGCCAGTCGGGAAGCATGAGATGAACAGCTTCCACAAAGGCTTCTAGTCCCATAACCCCAGGCAACACGGCCGTCCCATCGATGCGGTGATCAAATAGAAATGCCTGTTTTTCAGGGTGAAGTTCGGTTTCCACGCAGAGTCCCTGTCCCAAGGTCATCGCGGCAATGCGGGTTGAGATGGGTCCACCCGGCCGGCTCATCAGGGCCGCCGTGTCCAAGCCTCCTGTTTCATCCCATTCTTTGGTCAGAATACCGAGCTTGCCTGCAATAACCACCTCACCGCGGAATCCTGCCCGAAGCTCGCGTCCAATAATCGGGATTCCAGCCTGGCCTGGGAGCATATCAATACCAGCCACTTCCATCATCTTGGGAATGGAGCCGCGAGAGGCCATGCCAATCCCCCCCCAAGCCGTCCAATCGATCACCACGCATTGGGTATCTGGCCGGGCGTTTCTGGCGTAACTGGCTGCCTTGGCGAGAAGATCGTTGGCGGCAGAATAGTCAGTCTGACCACCGTTGCCAAAGCGGCCTGCGATGGAGCCAAAGCCAATGGTGGCGCCCAGGGGCATGTCTCTTAGCCCGTGCCATAAATGGAACCAGCCGTCGCTCTTGACATCGAATACCAAGTCAAATTCCTCGGCCTTCTTGTCGGGGAGGAAGCGGCTAATCTCAAGTCCTGCGGCATGCAAAAGCAGGTCTACTTTTCCGTGGCGGGCCCGAATCTCGTCAATCACCGAGGAGACCTGAGCCCCATCGCGCAAGTCCAGCCTCCGATAGAAGCTTGTGCCACCCGCTTCGGAAATGGCAGCCCTTGCCGCCACTGTGGACCAGGCTCTCTCCAACTGGGCCAATTGTTTTTCAATCATAACGGGTGTGACTTTTTCGCCCTTGGCTTTCCCCCGTTCCATTAAGTTGCGCTTTAATCCATCGCGATCGCTTCCAAAACGGAGAATATCCGGGTCATCCGCGGCGGGTTCGGGGGCAAGATCAAGAAGATAGAAAGTTCCTCCCTGTTTGGCCAAGTCCGCGGTAATGGCCGAGACGATGCTTCCGGCTGCTCCCGTTACCAGAACGACGCTATTCTGGTCCAGTGTTAGCGCAGGTTCATGCGCCGTCAGAGTCCGTTCAATTGCGGCCACTGTCCACCGCTGGCCATTGGCGTAGCCGATCTCGACGGCTCCTGGATCGCGCAGGGTCTCGGCAATCAGCATCTCGGCCACCGTCTCTGCGGAAGCGCTCGCTTCAACATCCACCACCTTTACGAGGGCCTCTGGACGCTCGCGCTTAAGCGATTTGGTAAATCCGCACACGGCACCACCCATGGGATTGATAGCCCCCTCCGGTGTATATCCATGGCGGCCTCCCAGCCGCGTCGCTGAGACAGCGAAGGCACCTGAAACCAAGTGAGAATAAAGCGCTTGGGAAACGCGGTGCAGCAACTTCACTCTTCGGGCCAGGCCCGTGCGCCACTGTTCCAGGGTGAATTGAGCCCAATCTCCTTCGGGGTCGAGAGCGGGCAACCAATAGAGACCGCTTACCTTTCCTTGGGCACTCCATTGGTTCAACTGTTCGAGAACGCGGGCTTCGCTCTCAGCAGAGGAAAGCTCAAGCACATTCACGCCCAGCGCTAACAGCTTGGAACACAAGGCTTTTCCACATCCTCCTTCGTCGGTTACGACGGCTACGCGGGCATTGGAGGCGAGTTCAATTCCCGTAGGCTTACAGGCATCGAGAGAGGGCCGCAGCACGGCGGTAGGAATGCGCCGCAGGACCCGCGCTGCCGCATCCGGGTCGCCTTGCATTAACTTCAGTTCTGGTCTGGGTTCCGGCTTGGCTTGTTCCTCATGTCCGGGTTGAGCCCCATGTTGAGCGGCACCACTCCCTCCCAAATCTGGCCGCTTTTCTTTAACCCATCGAATCACATGGGCCAGGGTGGGGAAATCCTTGAGTTTTAGGTTTGCTTCTCTCGGAATTTGGTAGGCTTCGCGAACGGCGGCAAAGGTCTCGGCTTGTTTTACGGTATCGACGCCCAGATCGGCCTCGAGATCGAGCTCAACATCGAGCATATCCGGGGGATAACCCGTCTGCTTTGCGACGATATCGATGACGGTTTGGCGAATTTCGTCATCGCCTGAAGCTTGAGCGGCTGGAGCAGATGCTACCGGAGCGGGGGCCGCTTCAACCGGAGCAGCCGGGGCAGGGGCAAGGACCACCAAATTTGGCCGCTTTTCTTTGACCCATCGGATCACATGGGCCAGGGTGGGGAAATCCTTGAGTTTTAGGTTTGCTTCTCTCGGAA
>CAZICM010000013.1:0-40172 GCA_964537685.1 uncultured Polyangiaceae bacterium | reverse complement strand
CCAGATCGGCCTCGAGATCGAGCTCAACATCGAGCATATCCGGGGGATAACCCGTTTGCTTTGCGACGATATCGATCACCCGCGTCCGAATCTCATCGTCTGCGCTTTTTGCAGGCGCTTGGGGAGGAGGCGGGGGAGCGGGGGCAGGTTTGGGGGCTATAGGTGCTTTGATTGGCACTTGCGGCTGAACCTGTTCTGTCTTGACGACCGGCGTTTCCGGCTTTTGCTCCCGTGGTGGTGGCATGGCCTCGGTCTTGGGCGCCGCTTTATCTCCCATCATCCGATCCTTGATGCGAAGCGTTCGCTTGACAATCTCCAGCTCGGGATTGCCCTGGCCGCTCAAACGGCTTAGCCATGCCTCAAATAGGCTCTTATCCGCGACGCGGTAACGATGGCCGAGCGCATCCACAGGAGCATGAGCATGTCCGGGTATATCCGTGCGCCTAGAGAGCGACATGCAAATTTGAGAACCAAATCCCGCTCCTAAACGAAGGGCATAGCGAATCGGATAAATGCCTCCGCGGGAAAGATTGAGCCAACCGAGCTCTGGATCGACCTCTTTGAAGTTGGCCACCGGCGGAACGATGCCTGTTTCAAGCATCTTTACGGCCACAACGTCTTCAATGCCCGCCCCCATCGCATGCCCAGTAAATCCCTTGGTGTTGGCAATGACAATTTGCTCAGCCGCCTTTCCAAAGACTCGGCGCAGAGCGATCACTTCGGCCTGGGCGCTTCCTCCCCGTGCTGGAGTATAGGTTTCGTGAGATACGAAGACAAGCTCGCGGGCCATCGCATCCCGGCTTATCCCATGCTGCTTCTCCGCCGTGGAAACCAAGTGCTCCATCACCTGGGAGATATGCTCTGCATCCAAGCGGCTACCGTGGAACGCGCTATTGGCTGCGATTGTCCCCAAGACCTCGCAAATAGGAAGCAGGCCCCGTTCAAGAGCTGCCTCCGCGCTTTCCACCACCAGCGCCGCCGCGCCCATTCCCAGAACCATACCATGCCTCCGGCGATCGAAGGGCAAGGCCGCTTCGCTGACCACCTCGTCGGTTGCCGCGGCCCCACTCGCCAAGAAACCAGCTCCAATCCAGCCCATCAATGCATCGCTGGTTACGTTGTCAGAAGTCACCACCACCACACGCCTGCATCGTCCCGCCCGAATCCAGTCCTGGGCAAGTCCCACGGCCTGCGTTCCGCTCGCGCATGCCGCGTTGATCTGCGTATTCGGACCCCGAGCGCCAATGTATTCAGCAAATTGCGAATGACCCATCGACAAGATCTTAAAGAGGTATTTCCGGTCGAGATGGTAGGGATCCCGTTCCAACTGATGCTCCAGCGAGGCGATTCGCCGATCCACTTCCTCCAAGAGCTCGGGCGAGGTATGACCCTCGAGTCTTCCCCTCAAGGATTGAAGGTCGCCGATCCGCTCTCGCCGGTTATGATCACTGTAAAAGTGCTCCATATCGGCGGCCAGAGCATCATAGCCGGGAAATGCCGAGCCAAAGATTACGCCTGTATCGTCCCTCAGCGAATCCGGGAGCATCCATCGATCAGGCAACTTCGTGCCCTTGGTGGTGGTTTTATAGTGCATGCACAAAGGAATCCCGGCATCGCGCAGTGCCTCTAAACCCGCACCAAAAGCCAGTTTGGTTGTGGTATCGAGGGCGGACATGCGGTCCTGGGGAACACCGAATTCATCCACCAAATCAAATGCCGCAGCCCTGCCCGCCAGCTTGATGACATCATGTGCGCTTTCAATCGACTCAAAGCGGGGTCCTCCGCCCTGATCGCTCTTCACCAAGCGCGTTATATGCCTGCCCACGATGGTGTCGCGCAACTTGATAGGAATACTATCGATACGCTGCTCTCCCTCCAACAGCCGCTGAACATTTTCGTCATCGAAGACCTTTGTTCCACCTGGCAGGCCCATACCCGCACCCGTGATGACAACGCCCCCATCCTTGGCGCCTCCCCCTGAAACGCCGGCAATTCGAAGCCCTCGCTCCATCATTTCAGCAAAAAGCCGCCCCAGCTCCTTGTAGCGATCTTCACTCATCGCGGGAAGAGAAGAGGACGGAGCCGCCGCCTGCGGAATGATGGAAACGATGGGGGTTTTTGCTGCTTTGCTCTCCACAGGGGTGGGCGGGGCCTGAAGCATGGAAACAGAAGCCGGAACGCTTTCGGCATCGCCGTAACCCGCAGCATAAAGTGCGCAAAGCGCTTGATTAAATGAAGCGATATCGCCTGTCTTGGGATGATTCGTCGACAGCGCGACCAAATTTTCATCATTCTCCCCCAAGGCTTCCTCCGCGAAGGAAGCCAGCGTCTTTTTAGGACCAGCCTCCACAAAGGCTCGCGCTCCTGCCTTGAAACAAGTCTCCAAACCCTTGATAAACTGCACCGGCGAGGCAATTTGCCTCCCCAAAAGCTCAATCATTTCGGGAACGGTGTCGGGTCCGCTTGGGTAAAATTCCCCCGTTACATTGGAAACCAGGGGAATGGACGGCGCTCTTAAATTCAGGGTGGCAAGAACCCGCTTTAAAGGCTCACTGGCGGGAGCCACAATTGCCGTATGAAAGGCATGGCTCACGGGCAGCGGAACGACTCTCATCCCCGCCTGCTCAAAGGCGATCCCCGCCTGCTTGACCGCGTCTGTTGCTCCTCCGACGACGGCCTGCTTTTTGCTGTTAATATTGGCCACCACCACATAGCCCGGGATGGTCGTTAGAATGCGCTCAATCTCTGCGAGCGGCCCAAACACCGCAATCATCGCCCCATTATCAGCCACGGAAACCCGGGTCATCTCTGTGCCGCGCGCGCTTACCGCTCGAAGCGCGTCCCCAAAAGCCATGCTCCCAGCGGCTACCAGGGCTCCATATTCACCTAAACTATGCCCCATGACCAAATCAGGAGCGATTCCGTATGCTCCCAGCAGCCTAAACAGCGCAATATCCACTGCAAGCACCGCCGGCTGGGTAATCGCCGTTTGCCTCAGCAAGGTCTCGGCTCGCGCCATTTGCCCGGCATCGTTTGCATCTACGAAAATAAGCTCGGACAAAGGCTCACCCAAGAGAGGCGTCATCACGCGATCGGCCTCTTCGAAAGTTTGCGCCACCACGTTGGATGCCTGCCTCAAATCCCTAAGCATATTCACATATTGCGAACCCTGTCCCGTAAACAGGAAAACAAGCTTCGAAGGCTTGCCTTTGCCAAGGAAAATTCCCTGAGCCCGCAGTGCCTTCCATGCCCCTGCATTGTTTTGCCCCAGCGCGGATAGGGCTTTTGCTGCCTTTTGCGCTAAATCCGCGGCATCACTGTAGTCGATGGCCAGCCGCACCGAGGCACGCAATGCGGAAATACTGGGCCGAGCCGGCGAGGGGGCATGCCCTGATTGGGCCTCCTGCGCAACTTGGCTCAGCGCTTCCTTCAAACCGTCCAGATTTTCGGCTCCCAGCACCAGCGCGCCCCGAGGAGGAGGCACCATGCTCAAGGTGGGGGATTGACGTTCTGTAGAGCTCACCGAACCGGACCCTTGAGCCTTGGCCTGCGAACTCTTTTGCCGCTCGGCCGCAAGCCGGCCTGGCACATATTCCTCGAGCACCGCGTGAAAATTCGTACCCCCAAAGCCAAAGGCACTCACCCCCGCCCGGCGCACACCATCCACCCGCGTATCCCAGGGCCTAAGCTCTGTATTCACCCGAAGCGGACTATGTTCAAAATCGATATTGGGATTGGGTCTCGTAAAACCCAGGCTTGGCACCAGTTGCCTCTCCCTCAGACAGAGCACCGCCTTGAGCATACCCGCCGCCCCAGCCGCTCCCTTGAGATGGCCGATATTCGATTTGACAGAACCCAGCGCGATCTGCCCTTTAGGCAATCCAAAGGGGGCAAGTAGTTCTATCATACTTTGGGCCTCGACCACATCCCCCACCTTGGTCGATGTCCCATGCCCCTCCAACATCGTCACGGTTGCGGGCGAAAGCCCCGCACTCCTGTAGGCCCGTTCGAGCGCTATCTTTTGACCGACCGGGTTGGGCGCCGTAATGCCCTTCCCCTTTCCATCGCTTGAACCACCAATCCCCCGGATTACAGCATGAATGCGATCGCCGTCCCTCTCGGCATCCTCCAGGCGCTTCAGCAAAAATACCGCCGCACCCTCACCCATCACAAATCCATCCGCTCCATCGGCATAAGGGCGGGTTCCCGTCGCCGAAAGCGCTCCAATCTTGCAGAATTTCACAAAACTCGATGCGCTCATATTGGCATCGATGCCACCGGTCAACACCGCATCAAAATCGCCTTCATCCAGACCTTCAATCGCCGCTGTCATCGCAGCCATAGCGGATGCACACGCCGCGTCGCAGGTATAATTGGGGCCATGTAAATCAAAAAGCGAAGCGATCCTCCCAGCGATCACATTGGCTAGCTCCCCTGGCATCGTATCCTCATTGATTTCAGGCAAACGCTGATTGAGCGATGAATGCGCCTCCCGGAGAATAGCATCTCGCGTATCGGCAGGCAGGCCCGAAAACGAAGGCGAACGAAGCAAATCATCAGCGAATTCCGAAAAATAGACCCGCATCGCCGTCAGATAATGCTTATCTCCCGCCATAGCATTGCCCAGTATCACGGCCGTTCTCGCTCCATCGAGCGGCTTTTTCGGATATCCGTAGTCATTGAGCGCCTCGCGGACACACGCGATCGCCCACTTCTGCGTTCTATCCAAAGAATCGACGACCCTGGGCGGAATAGGCAAATGCCACCCGATAGGATCCCAAGCACTGGTCTTCACCCAGCCGCCAATTTTTGAATAGCTTTTCTCGGGCACCTTTGGATCGGGATCGAAATGAATACGCGGGTCCCAGCGCTCAGGCGGAACCTCTGAAATACTATACACACCCTGTTTAAGGTTTTCCCAAAATGTCTTTACATCGGGCGCGTCGGGAAGCGTTGCCCCAATACCTACAATCGCCACTGCACGCCGTGCTGCATCTTCTCTCATGGTCGGCTCCTCCGGTATCCTTTACGCCCGTTCATAAAGCACGTTTGCCACGCGCTCCATATCGTCAATCAGTCCAGCCTGCACCCCATAAATCTCGGAAAGCATTAATGCCGATTCAAAAGCCTTTCGCTCTGTTTCCGTGACGCCTCCCGCGCCCAGCACCCAATGCAAAGCTTCTGTTGCGATATTCAGCGCCGTCTTCCGGGCATAGACACGGCTAACGGCCGCTATACCCGCCACGCCAAATCGCTTATCCGCCTTCTCATTCAATTCTCCGCGCTCGGCCCTCGCGGCCCTCTTTGCAAGCACACCCGCACCTTCCACCGCCGCCGTCAGCGCCCCAAGCCGAAGCTGCACATGCTGGTGCCGCGTCAGCCTGCCTATGCGCGTACGCTCCAGCGCCTCCGCCAGCGCATGATGCGCAAGCGCCGCAATATCCGCTCCCACGTTGGGATGCTTCTGATGCAGCGCCGATAGCTCTTTAGCTAGATTGTGATAATGCTGACCCCGGGTCTTCAAATGATCCTGCCAGCGATCCCGGCTAATGGTCATCTCCATAATCTCCGATGTGCCCTCATAGATCCTTGTGATCCTCACATCCCGGCTAATCTTCTCGACCATATATTCACGGGTATAGCCATAGCCGCCCAGCGCCTGAATGGCCGCATCCGCCGCCGCATGCCCCGCCTCCGTCGATAGATATTTAGCTATAGCGCCTTCCGTGTTCAGCGCGCCCTCGCCGCCCGCATCAATGCGCTCCGCCGTCGCCTCGATATAGGCCCTTCCAGCTTCCAGCGCCACCGCATGCGGCACAATCAATTTCAGCGTATACCCTTGTTTTTCCGAAAGAGGACCGCCCTTTTGGATACGCTCCTTCGAATAGGCGATAGCCCTATCCAAAGCCTCCCAGCCCGCGCCCAGGCCAAACGCCGCCACCATCAGCCGCGTATAACCAAACACCATCTGCGCCTGAAGCAATCCCTGACCCTCGGCTCCTCCCACGAGCCTGTCCGCGCCCACCACCACATCCTCGCATGTGACCGTCGCTGTATTGCTTGCCCGGATTCCATGCTTATCTTCGGGCTCGCCATGCGATAAACCCTTTGCATCCCGCTCAATAACAAACCAGCTCGGGCCATTGGGCGTATTCGCTAAAAAGGTATACACATCGGCATATCCACCATTGCTAATCCATTGCTTTGTACCATTCAGCTTATACCCTGTCACAGTTCCATTTTCCTCGATACGCTCGGCCGTGCTCAATAGCGCGGCCAAATCGCTTCCCGCCTGCGGCTCGGTCGCTCCATAGGCCATCAAAAGACCCTCGGATGCGATACGGCCAAGCCATAGCTTCTTTTGCTCCTCCGTACCGCCGAAAGCAATAGGATCACTGCCTAAAAACGTCGCGAGCACACCGGTCGCCACACCCACATCCACGCGGGCCAGCGCCTCGCATAGCCGGTAAACATCAAAGGCATTTCCCCCCATACCTCCATATTCTTCGCTGATAAATAGCAATTGAATGCCAAGCTCCGTTCCCAGCGCCCGGACTGTTTCCTCTGGAAACTCATCCTTAGCGTCCAAGTCAAGAAGCACAGGCTCCGACAGCCTTGCTTTTTGAAATTCCTTCAGTGAATGGAGCAACATGTCGAGCGAGTCGCGATCGAGACCTTTTGCAGCCGCGTTCATTTTCTTCCTCAGAAGGTTAGGGCGCCCGGCTTATATCTCAGTTCGGCATGGATTGGAAGACAGAAAACATACACTGATTTGGATAGCTATTACACTCGATCGTCGTAGCTCGTTGGCATCTTATGTTACGTTTCGGAATGACATTGATTCCTGTCTAGGAAGAGACATACACATCGCTTTTTGGAATAGACCGGAAGAGCTCGCCCTGTGGAGCACAAAATTCTGGGCGGGCTCGCCGGGCAGATAATAAACCGATAGTTCAGTGGCTATGAACGCTATTTTACAACAATCAATGGAGGCGATACCGATTTACATCCGCCGGCCCGGACATCGATCTGCTCAGCATAGTGAGTAATTAACCGGAGCGCATCCCCCACGGCCACCGCGCCCCGCGCCGAAAAGGCTTCGGGACACCGGGTAAAGACAGGGCCATCCGGATGAAGCTCCAATACACCGGTATTGGCACCCGAAACGAGAAAGATAGGATCTCGGCCATCGGGGGTAAAGACGCGCATAATATAGTTCAATCCAGGCACGAGAGCCGCGGAAGCTCCCGCGATTTGAGCCGGCCGCTGCTGGGACTGTTCTTGGCTTTGCTGCTGCTGGGACTGTTCTTGGTTCTGCTGAGGCAAAGGCTTTGGGGCAGGCGGCTTTAGCAGGGTCTCCAAACTTAAAAACGCAGTGCCCCCCTCTTCCCTAAGTTGAATCAATCCCTTGGAAAACACGACAGAAATTGGCATACCACGCGGCCGAATCAGCCCATAAGGCTCGCTTCGCTCCAAGATTTCCGCGGGCAATGCTTCTAACACCTTCCATTTCCCCGGGTTTTCTCTCATCCAAACGGCCCTCTGTTCTCCCTGCCAGCCAAGTCCATAGAGCGTAGGACCAAAAAACCCCAGCCATGTCATATAGATCGGTAGCTCTTCGCGCTTAAAAATCCCTCGCCTAAACTCTTCCACGCTGGTCCATAGAAGCGTCGTCGAATGAATATGAAGGACAATGCGCCCATCGGGAGCAAGCTTGACCGCATTGACTTGAGCTGGCGTATCCTCTTCACTGCTTCGAGTTCCCGTGCCCGGCAAAGGCTCCCAGCGGCCGCCCCTAAACACCATCGAATCGCCATACCTCGTCCATAGAAACATTTGCCCGCCCACCGCCAGCAAATGCGCCGCTGGAAAGACCGAAGGCGCGTAAGCATAATCGGGCGCCCCTTTATCCATAGGATAATCGCTGCGAACCAGCGCTGTACCATCGGATACCGCCGCAAACCCCTCCGTACCGCTCACCCAATAACGGCCTTCCGGCCCGCTCGCCACATGCTCCGCCTCCCGGTATTGCGTGCGCTTACAGCCGGCGCCTCCCCCTATCCACAAAAGACAGCCCAAAAGCCCAATCCACGTCTTTCTTTGCATGACGCGGCCGAGACTAGAAGCAAAACCCGAAGACATCAAGATACGATATACAATATGTTGACATTCGATCGAAACTCTGGCCAAATGCCCGCCGCCGTAAAAAAATAGCGAAAAAAGCAGTCTTCTCAGCGCGCCGCCGCGCGCACAACGGAGCCGCCGCGTGTCCACTCTTTCCAATGAAGATCTAGCGCCGACCCCGCCCGAAAAGCGAACCTGGGATATGATCCACTTCGCCGCGCTATGGGTTGGTATGGCCGTCTGCATTCCCACCTACACCCTCGCCGCAGGTCTTATCGATCAAGGCATGAGCTGGTCGGAGGCACTTATCTGCGTTGCGCTGGGCAATACCATCGTATTGATTCCGATGATCCTCAATGCCCACGCCGGCACGCGCTATGGCATTCCATTTCCCGTATTTGCAAGAGCATCCTTTGGTGTATTGGGCGCCAATCTCCCGGCCATTCTTCGCGCCCTTGTCGCCTGCGGCTGGTTTGGCATTCAAACCTGGTTTGGCGGCCTTGCCTTATGGCAACTCTTCGTGGCCATCTTTCCCGCGGCCGGTCCCGCCCTCTCCTCGGACACCCTCAAAGCCGCCATCGGTACGCATCCCGGCGAACTTATGGGCTTTTTTGCCTTCTGGCTCATCAACCTCTACTATATCCTCCGAGGCACCGAATCCATCAAATTCCTCGAGACCTGGGCCGCCCCATTCTTGATTATCATGGGCCTGCTCCTGCTTGGCTGGGCCTATAACCGCGCTGGAGGCTTCGGTCCTATTTTATCTCAACCTTCCAAGCTTCAAGGCAGTGCATTTTGGTCTGCATTTGCCCCTGGCCTCACCGCCATGGTCGGTTTTTGGGCCACCCTTTCCCTAAATATCCCCGATTTCACCCGTTTCGCAAAAAGTCAGCGCGATCAGGCATTGGGCCAGGCCATCGGCTTGCCCCCAACCATGATTCTCTTCTCCTTTATCGGCGTTGCCGTCACCTCCGCCACTCAAATTATCTTTGGCCAAACGATATGGGACCCCGTCACCCTATTGGGCAAAGTCGGCGGCCCCCTTCTGCTCCTCCTCTCGATGCTTGGCTTATCCGTTGCCACCCTTTCCACCAACCTAGCCGCCAACGTCGTTTCCCCCGCCAACGACTTTTCAAATCTATCTCCCACAAAGATCTCTTACAAAATGGGTGGAATCATCACCGCGGTCATTGGAGCGCTTATTCTGCCCTGGAAACTGATTGAATCCTCAAAAGGCTATATCTTCACCTGGCTGGTAGGCTACTCCGCCCTCCTCGGACCAATTGGAGGGATTATGATCGCCGACTATTTTATTATCCGCAAAACCAAGCTTGACGTTTCCGACCTCTATAAGCGCGGAGGCGCCTACGAATATAAAGGCGGTATCAATCCCATAGCCATTGTCGCGCTATGCATTGGCGTATTGCTCAACCTCCCAGGTTTTCTAGCGGAAGCCATTCCTGAACTTAAAGACAGCATACCCCAAGCGCTGCGCACCGTATATACCTATGCATGGTTTGTCGGCTTCTTCGTATCTGGAGCGATCTATTGCGCCGTATCCCTTATCATGGGCCGCCCCACAGACGTGCCTGCCCTCCCGCCGGCTGGGTCTCCGCATGATTAAATATCTCGGCGGCCGCCTGCGGCCCAGGGCTTTGAGGACCGATCAAAATATTCGCAGCAAAACGCTGCGCCGCCGGCATAAACTCCGCAGAACTCTCGAAGAGCGGCACGCTCACATTCACGAGCGCCGCATGTACCAAATGATTATCGCCCATACACCCGAGGCGGCGCTCCATGTGGGTGCGGACGCGCTTATTCTGTATACCAGTGACTATATGTGCCAGCGCCTTGGATATACCCGCGATGAAATGCTTCGCATGCATATCTACGATATCGATCCCGACTATCCTAAACAGTTATGGCCCCTGCATTGGGCCGAACTGCGGCGCGAACGGTCAAGAATCTTTGAAACCAAACATCAAACCAAAAACGGCAAGCTAATCCCCGTCGAAGTCTCCCTCCGCTTCTTTGAACTCGATGGAATCGAATATGTCGTTTCGCTGGTCCGGGATATCAGCGACCGCAGGCAGGCCGAGGAGGAACTAAAGCGCCGCCAAAGCCAAATCATAGCTCTTTCCGCCCCAGTACTTCGCGTTGCAAACGGTATTGTCACGCTTCCCGTCATCGGCGAACTCAATGCCGGCCGCGCCTCCCAGATACTCGAAAAACTCCTCGGCGAAATCGTCGCTACCCGCGCCCGCTATGCCATTATCGATCTCACCGGCGTTAGCCGCGTTGACGCTGATACGGCATCCCAGCTCGCCACCATTGGCCGGGCCGTACGCCTCCTCGGCAGCCGATGCCTGCTCTCGGGAATATCTCCCCAAACGGCCCAAACCCTCTATGCCACAGGCATCGACACAGAAAGCTTCAATGCCTTCGGCACGCTTCAAGACGCCCTCTTCTTCGCCCTCGCCTCCCGCCGCTGATTTTTATTCGCAACGATTGTTTTTTTGCTGGCATCCCGAAACCTCTTGTGCCTAGGCTCCACCATTGTGTGGACACCTCCCATGAAAACAACGCCGAATAACCATCAAAACCCTCGAAATTTCGCCTCAAAACGATTCATGAACGGGACATGGACTGCCCTTTTTGTACTTGCGCCCCTGCTGCTCTCAAGCTGCGACAAGCTTCGTTTAGGCGGTTCAGCGCCCGGATCATCGGCCTCCGCGGCGGCCTCCGCAGGCGCGCCCTCCTCCTCGGCCAGCGCCGCAACATCGGCCAATGCAGGCCAAAATGCGGCCCAGCCAGCGGCACCATCCGCTCCAACGGTAAACGACCCCAAAGGCATCGCCGTCGTCATCAAAGACTTTCAAATCCTGCATCCCTACTCCTCCGAACGGGCGATCCAAAGCATTCGCGACAACGAAAGTTTTAGCACCCGCGACTCGAGCGCCAACTTTGGCGTCGGGATGATCATCGAAGCCACAAACAACACCGGTGAACTACTCCAATCCGTTGGATTCACTGGAGAAATTCACTTCCAGAACGGCGAACGCGAAACGGTATGCACCTTCTCCGAAGACAAGCTCGGCGAATTCTCCTTTTCGCGCGTGCTTTCCTACACCAGCAATCCCGGCAAGGCCGACCCATTCACCGGTGAAAAACCCACCAATTGGAAGGTTGAAGATTCCGATCAAGAAGGGGTGTGGAGGCCCTCCGAACGCATTCGCATGTTCACCCGCCGCGACTGGTGCGAAACCCCTGTTCTTGAAGATATGGGCGTTACCAAAATTCATGGCCGCATCGTTGTAAAAGCCTATCAGCGCTTTATTGAAACAGCCTCCCGCGATCTCAGCGACCAGAACTACGACATGACACTCCTGGGAGGCGACACCGTGCGCGTACAAGGCCGTAAAACAGGCCGGGTCACGCTCATTCCCCTCAAAGAAAGAATCGGCGACCGCACCGAGTTCCACGTTCAAGAGATCTATGCCAAAGACGGAGCTCCCGCGGGCGGCGAAGCCTTGCCCCTCAAACAAGTCCGCCTATCCAGGCCGTGGCGCCTCGAAGTCAACGACGCGGTTGAAAGCAAACCCGTCGAATTCGATATTCATCCCAGCGCACTCACGCTGCAAATGGTCAAAGTCAGCAACGGCGATATTATGCATGCTTCGGGCAATATCCTGGTCTTTGCCAAAGACGGCAAAGTCGTTTACCAAGATATGGCCAAGCAAAAGCTCAGCCTATTGGAAGCCACCCATGTCGATATCCCCGCCACCCCTCCGGACATCACCTTTCAGCAAAACGAGCTATCGGGCAAGGTTACCAGCATGGCCCTCACCCATTTCACCGAAGATACCGAACTCGTCAAAGGCCAGCGCAAGCTCAGCATCACATGGAAACTCAACCTCAAAGGCGACGATATCGATAGCCGCCTAAGAGCCGGCCTCGACGCCGCCAAAGAAACCCTCAGCAAAGCGGAAACAGCGGCCGAACAAGCCAATCAAGGAGGCGACGCGGGCGAAGTCGCCAAAGCCAAAGCCGCAGTCGCCAAGGCCAAATCCGATGTCGGCGCCGCCGAAACCAAATACAAAACAGGCGTATCCAGCGAACGGGGCAAAATCGCTAAATTGCTATCCTGCGGCGAAGTCAAGCTCGCCACCAACAAAACCATACGCCTCCCCACCAACGCCAAAGCCGCCGCCGAAGCGTGCAAGGCTCTCTTAAGCAGCAACGAAACCGACGTGATTATGAGCTATACCCTCGATCGCTATGAACTCCCCGTTGCCCTTGTCTATACCCTGGGCAAAGACTTTAGCTTCGATCCCATCGGCAGCGAATCCTTAATCAAGCTCGATCCCCGTTAGGTTCCAATCATGTCACGCCTCGAAACCGTCTTTAGCAAAACCCTGGGAATCGACGTTCCCCTCATCTGTGGGGCCATGTACCCATGCTCCAATCCCGAGCTCATTGCCGCGGTATCTGCGGCTGGGGGCATAGGCATCATCCAACCCATCTCCATGACCTATGTTCACAAACACGACCTGCGCGAAGGCATACGCCTGATTCGGCGAATGACGGATAAACCCATAGGATTTAACGCCATTGTCGAACAATCCTCCCGCGTCTACGAAGACCGCATGCGCAAATGGGTCGATATTGCCCTCAGCGAAAACGTCAAATTCTACATCACCGCCCTCGGCAATCCCCGCTGGGTCGTAGAACGGGTACACGCTGCTGGAGGGCTTGTGTATCACGACGTAACCGAGCGTAAATTCGCGGAGAAAGCCTTGGAATCGGGGGTCGACGGCCTCATCTGCGTCAACAGCCGGGCGGGCGGCCATGCCGGAAAGGCCGATCCCCAAGAACTCCTGGACGAACTCAAAAGCCTAGGAAAACCGTTGATATGCGCCGGCGGCGTCGGCGACGAACAAGACTTCATCCGCATGCTCGATATGGGGTATGCGGGCGTCCAACTAGGCACAAGATTCATCGCCACGGAAGAATGCCGGGCTCACCCCGACTACAAAACCGCGATTGTCCAGGCCCGCGCATCGGATATTGTCCTCACCACCCGCATCTCAGGCGTACCCGTATCCATCATCAAAACCCCCTTTATCGAAAAAACAGGCACCGAAGCGGGCTTTATCGCCCGCAAACTCCTTCAGCATCCCCGCGCCAAACACTGGGTACGCATGTTCTACACCGCCCAATCCATCTACAAACTCAAGCGCTCCTCGCTCGAAGGATTGGGCTACAAAGACTATTTTCAAGCCGGAAAAAGCGTTGAAGGCATCCATTCTATCGAAAAAGCGGGCGATATCGTCAAGCGCTTTGCCGAAGCCGCCCTCCGATAAAAATTTTCCCCTCCCATTTCTCTCGTGATATAGAGGCCCAAGGAGACTCACCATGCGAGTAATTTGGCTCTTGGGCATTGGGGCGTTCACGCTGAGCGCCCTTGCATTTTCGGCCTGCAACCGAAGCGACGAAGAAAAAGAAGGCGCCGCTCCTCCCCGCGACCCCGCCTCCACCGGAGCGGCCGCACCCAACACCGCCGCCACCGCCGCCGGCGCAATCGGCGGTCCCGCGGCCAATACCCAAGCCGGGGGAAGCAATCCCGCCGGAGTCAACCCAACCCCCAAACCTCAAAACGCAACCGATGCAGGCACCCCCTCGGACGCGGGCGCATCCAAAGACGGAGGAGACCCCCCCAAAAGCGATGCTGGCACCGCATCATCGGCCAACAGCGAAAAACTCAAAGCCTGCGCCGCCAAATGCCAAAGCGTACTTCAAAGCTGTTTAACCCCTCAATTCTCACCGGACGGCGGCCTTCCCACCATCAAAGATCCGGCGGCATGTCAAGCCGCCGCTGAAACATGCCGATCGTCGTGCACGCCTTAACCAAGCTCACAAGGGCATTTAGCAGTATCACCGCGGCATTCCTTTGGTATCTAACGATTCCAAATGCCAATGCCCAGGTCAATACCGAGAATGCCCAAAACAATCCCTATCGCCCTGGATTTAGCGGCTCCATCGATGGAAGCTTTGCGAGGCTGGGCGGCAATATCGAAATGATGGATATCGGCGGCTCCCTTCGCCTCCAATATCAAACTCTTTATCCCCAAACCCCTGCACCCAAAGGACAAGAACAAGATCCTCCCTATCTCCACGATCGCACAATGATCATGGGCAACCTGCGCTTCACCGAACGGAGCGGCCAAGCCTTTGTAAACCAAGGACTTCTGCATGGGCGCTGGACGCACTTCTGGATACCCCGCGTCGGCAGCAATATCTTCGTACAGCATCAATTTAACGAATTTCAAAGGCTGCGCGTTCGCTCGGTATGGGGCTTAACCCTGGCCCTCGAACTCGTCCATACCCGTCTATTTACTGCGACGGCGGGCTCCGGCTATATGCTCGAATACAACCGCATCAGCGTATTGCCCGGCGCCGCCGATCCGCCCAGCACCCTCGAACACCGCTGGAGCAATTTTGTCGGCCTCCGCTTTAATCCCTTTCAAGGCAAGCTCTTAATGCAAAGCACAACCTACCTTCAGCCCCGCTTTGACATCTTATCCGACTTACGCTTCCTGGAAGAAATCGAAGCCATGGCCAAGATATCCGACATGATATCGATGGGAGCCACCTTTAGCCTGCTCCTCGATACCGAACCACCCTCGGGCGTAAAGACAACGGATACCCGCCTGACCAGCATGGTTCGCCTCGGCTTTTAAACCACCTCAACAAAATCCTTGACGCCGCCGCGAAGCTGGGCTTAGCCATAAGCCATCCATGCAACACCCCCATCGCCTTCCAACCGCGCTCCTTCTGCTCGGCCTATTCGCCTGCGCCGACAAAAGCTCCACCACTTCGCAAACGGCTTCGTCCTCCGCATCTTCGGCGCTGGCCGCGCCACCGCCGCCGCCGCCGCCGCCGCCGCCCCTGGGATGCGCCTTGAAATATCAAAAACGCCTTCAAAACAATGGCTTTGTCGGCGCAAGCTCCAATATCGCCATCAGCTCCTCGGCCTCTCAGCACTTCGCGCTTATCGCCGACGACGAAGACCAAGCCCTGCATGTTGTCAACACCGACACCCTGCAGCAAATCGGCGTCACCCCCCTCCCTGGAACGCCGGGCCATCTCCTGATCCTCGCTTCCGGCCAACTCGCTATCACCCTCCGCGACAAAAACACGCTGCTGCTCATGGAGCCCGCCGATGATGCCCTGGCCAAACCCTTTGAAGAACGCTGCTCCATTCCTATGCCCGCCGAACCGTTGGCCATCGCCGCATCCAAAGAAAAATTATTGATCACAAGCGCCGCCGGCTCCGCCCTAAGCCTATTAAAATTATCGGACTTTTCCCTTGAACATACCCTGGCCCTGCCCCGCGAACCCAGAGCCGTTCTTATCCCCGCCGACGAAAAAAACGCCTTCATTAGCCATATCGCCGGAAGCGCTGTTTCCGTTATCGATTTAAACGATCTATCCAAGCCGCCCGAGGCCGCCGATCTAAGAGCCGGACGCCGCCTCGATGAAAAAGGAACCCCTGACGACAAACGCCCCCGTGAAGTCTCCCAAGGCTTTGCCCTGGCCCATATCGTTGGAGCCTCTCCAGGTGGGGGAGAGCGCCGCACCCTTCGCATCTTCGCCCCCCATACCAGCGTCGATCCCGGAGCTTTTGAACGAGGCGCCACTGTCGGCTATGGCGGAGGCGGAGATGGCCCCAGACCTGTAGCCCCCATCGTCAGCGTACTCGACCCCATCGCCAAACGCTCCATCACCAGCCATGTCGCCGGTGCCTTCAATACATCCGACTGCCTTCTTCCCCGAAGCGCAGTTGCCGGCGAACAGACCCTCTTCGTCGCTTGCCTAGGCACCGATACCATCCTCGAACTCGACCCCTGGATTGGCGACCCCATGGCCGCGGAAGTACGCCGATTCGCGGTTCCCGCCGGCCCCACCGGCCTCGCCCTCTCCAGCGACGGCAAACAGCTCTTCGCCTATTCCTCCTTCGATCGAGCCCTCTCCACCATCGACGTTGCCAGCGGCGAAGTCAAAGCCCTCGCCCTATGGAGAAGAGCCGGAAAAGAGCGCGATCCCAAAATAGAACGGGGTAGAAAACTATTTCATGCCACCAAAGATGCCCGGATTTCCCTGGGCAGAGCCTGCGCCACATGTCATCCCGACGGCCGGGACGATGGCCTATTATGGACGAGCCCCGATGGATTTCGCCAAACACCCTCCTTGGCGGGCCGGCTCAAGGACACGGCGCCCTACAGTTGGTTTGGCGACAACCCCACCGTAGCCGATCACCTCGAAAAAACCTTTGAACGCCTAGGCGGCACGGGACTTCACAAACAGCCCGGCAAAGCCGATCTCGAAGCGCTCATCGCCTATGTTCAAAGCCTCCCCCTGCCGCCCGCATCGGCGCCTACCGACCCCAAAGCCGCCGAACGGGGCCAAAAAGCCTTCTTATCCTATGGATGCAACGATTGCCACAAAAATGGAGGAGGCATCGATGGACGCGCGCACAACCTGGGCACGGCGGCACCCGGCGACAAACGCCAATCCTTCGACACCCCATCCTTGCTTCGCGTCCGGGCCACGGCGCCCTACTTTCACGATGGACGCTATGCCACGCTCGACGCCTTGCTATCGGCCACGGACACCAAAATGATTATCGGCGTCCTATCCGAAACCGATAAAAAAGATCTGATTGCCTACTTGGAGACCTTATGAGCCCCCGGACCATTCAAGTATTGGGATCTATCGCCTGCGCCGCGCTCCTGATTCCCTCGCGGGCCATGGCCGACGAAGGCGCCGCGCCTCCATCGCCTCCCGCCGGCTGGGAAATCCCGCCTCCGCTCAGCTTTGAAGGTAAAAAAGACACCAAAAAACCCGCCAAGAAAAAGCCCGCACTCCCCGAATGCTGCGGCTATGACAAGCTATGCTGCACCCGCCAGGCGGATATCGACGCCCGCGTCATCCGCACCGTCAACAAGGCAATCCCTGTTTCATGGTCCGATATCCCCTATGTCGAAGTAAAACGCGCCCCCAGAGACAAACCCGGCATTGAAGGCGTACCTCCGGCCCGCATCATCAACGAAAACGGACAACTCTTTCCATGGCCGGCCACGCCCAAGGGCGAAGTGCGATTTATGCCGCCCGGCGAAAACGGAGAAACCCTATGGAGCGCCACCTGGACCACGCCATATTTTGGCCGGAAGCCTTACCGGGGTATGGGATATGGCTCGGTTCACTATGTGGGCGACAAAGAAGTCTCTCCCGACAAAGGAGCCTCGATGCTGATGGGTCCTGCTTATTATTTATCCTTTGCCGAGGGCAAAGATCATAAAATCATCATGGATCGGGTAAAAGGCATACTCAACGGCACAGCGGTGATACAAGCCACGGTATGGGCGCACGCGGAAGCGATAGCGGCGGTACCCACAATGGTCAACGTCTACAAGGAAAAGAAAGACGACAGAACCGGCCTAGGCAACTGGGTATGGGAAAAGACCGAAGACGACTTAAAAAAGATGGTGGATCAATTTTTTCCGCTGGAAACATTTAAAGCGGCGGCGGCGCTGCCCGAATGCGAACGGGTCGTCTTTATCTTGCCCGAAGTCATCTTAGGATTTGAGAGCCGGGATGCGAAGACGGACGGCGGCCATTTTCCCGATAGGCGAGAGAGCGCCGAATCGTATACGCGCTATACCTTGCCCGCGGCGCCCGGCTATAGCGGATGGGTCACCTTTTTAATGCTGGCCGATTTGGTAAAGCGCTGGTTTCCATCGGACAAGGCCGAAATAAAACTCAAGGACTTTGCGGCGATGGCACTGTCGGCAAGCCAGACAGAAGCGGAAGCCGAGCCTAGGATACGGGTGTTTTTCTTGAATAATTAGAACCCATCGCGTCTAGGCGGAAGCGCTGGGCGCCGCACTGGACCGCACTGGAAAGAGACGGCGGATTTTCCTTGACAGGTGGGTTGCTGATGGGTTGGGGGCGTTCGCTTAGTGCAGGCGCATCGTCGGTGGCCGAGCAGGCGAGGAGAAAAATGAATGCCAGCCACCCAGAAGAGCCCACGCATCCAAACACGCAACGAATGAGCATCAGTTCTCTTTGAGATCGGACTTGCGCGAATGGGGACCTAAGACGCCACACAAGCGAGGGTAGGGAGGCCGCTGACGGACGTTGCACACAAGGCCCTTTCCCGGATGCGCGGCCTCGCATTCATCGTGGGTCTTACAAGACCGACAGCGGCCATCGATGCACAGACCAATCGACGAACCCAGGCAATGCTCGTGCGTTTGACATGGCATTCCTGAGCGTACTCTGCATGTCCAAATGGCATTGCAGCGCCCTCGATCACAGAAGCCATCGCCGCATTCGTCGTCCTTGGAACAGGTTTGATCGGGTACATGCTGGGACCACGGCTGTGTGGGGGCCGTATCAGCGATGATTTTCTCCAAAGGCGAGAGCTTGAGGCCCCACCATTGGGAAGGAGGGGGCGGCCACTCTCCCACATGATCGGCAGGTTTCTCATATGGAGGTCCGGGACACATTTCGGTGCCAATAGGATAAGGGGGACCGGGATGGCCTACAGGCAATGCATTTGCGGAATTGGAAGCGCTGGGGACCGCACTGGAGAGGGGGGGCGGATTTTCCGTGACGGGCGCGTTGCTGATGGTTTGGGGGCGTTCGCTGAGATTGGATGCGTCATCGGAAGCTGAGCAAGCAGTGAGCATGACGCATGCCGAAGTGACCAGAACACCGCCGCAGATAGGTTCTCGAATCCTTGGATTTCTCGGTATCTGCATGGCTAATCACATCCCTGAGCATCGCCGCCTGTCCCGCTGTAGATCAGAAAATGCCCTGTGAATGGGCTGTCTGGTTTTAGGTCTGTTCGAGTGTAACACGCGCTAATCTCGGGCTGAGAATGGTTATCCTTCGCCGGTGTCACCTCCACCTCCACCCACAGCGGCTCCCTAAACGTAAGCCTTCGCATATAGGCCACCCTGTTCGGCCCCGCATCGAGCGGAAGCCCGCTGCCCATATCGGTATAGGTCCACTGCTCAGGCGTTCCATCATAGATCTCCGAATAAAAATGCGCCCTGCATGCTCCCTTGTTGAGCATCGAAAACAGATGCCCCGGATAGACCCCAAGCACTTCCCCATTGTACACTGTCCACCAATCCCCGCTTGGCGAGTGAAGCAAATCCATCCGATGCTCATATTGCGCTCCATTCACCTGGCTCACCTTCGCCGTGCCTCCCAGCACCGTTCGCCTGGGAAAAGGAAGATTCTTATCCCATGCGCTTGAATCGATCCTGTTGGGCACAAAGAGCTTCTGGCGGCCATCGAATTCAACTTCAAACTTCTTGTCGATCTCCCGTGCCATTTCGACATGCAAACGGGGGGTTGCCACTTCCCCCTTCTTGAGATCCCGATCGAAATTGACCTTGTCCACCGAGATAATCATCCCAATCAGCTCCTTGGGTGGACCCACCGCAGGACAGGCCACAGCCATCTCAACGAGGCTGAAGGTCTTATCTTCCACCTCGCCGACATAATGATTGAAAATAGCGCTGACGCCTTGGCTGGACTCCATCAAATCCAAACCCGCATAGAGCCGATCCGGCCCGCCGGGATAGCCCAGGACTTGATAATGATCGAGATAATTTTGCAGCGATACAGCGCCCGTTTCGCCCATCACATAAGCCGAGAAATCAGGGCGAATCATCGGTGTCGAACCCATCGGACCAAGCAGCTCGGGAAATTCATTCATCTCGCTCAGCGGAAGCTGCACCCCTTCGGGCAAAGCCAAATCGACAGGTGGTAGAGGCAGTTCGGGAAGCTCCAAAGCAGGCATGGAGCTGGACTCGATCCAGTCATAAATATCCCCTGAGTAGCCCTGTTTTGTGGCGACGATGCGATAGTCTTTGTAGTGCTCCGCGAGATAAGCATCAACTTCGGCTTGACGGGCTTGCTGGGGTTGTGTAAGGGGAGACGGCTCGTCCCGCCAGAGGTCTGGATCGGGAAGCTTCTGGCCGCTGCCTATGCCCACATGAGCCTCAAATTCGAAATTGCAGGCACAGAACACTGAAAGCCCAAGGCATGAGAGCAGCATGCGGCGATGATTCATGACTCGAGCTCTCCTGGTTGTTTCCGCGATTGCATCCACGATACCCGGCTGAAATGGAAAACTCAAGAGCCGCAACATAACAACACCAGCCGGGGCAACGCAACAAAAACCCGTCTGGACAGGGCGTTCCGCACGGAGCCGGAAGCGCTGGGGGACGCACTGGAAAGAGAGGGCGGATTTTCCTTGACAGGTGCGTTGCTGATGGTTTGGGGGCGTTCGCTTAGTGCAGGCGCATCGTCGGTGGCCGAGCAGGCGAGGAGAAAAGTGAATGCCAGCCACCCAAAAGAGCCCGCGCATTCAAGTCCACAGCGAATGAGCATTAGTTCTCTTTGAGATCGGACTTGCGAGAGTGGGGGCCGAGCGGGCCACAAAGGCGAGGATCGGGCGGAGTTTGAGGCATATTGCATACATAACCCTTTCCTGGATGCGCTGCCTCGCATTCATCATGCGTTCTGCATGAGCGGCAGCGCCCATCGATGCACAGGCCAGCCTCGGAACCTCTGCAATGCTCGTGCTCTTCGCATGGCATTCCCGCGCGTATCCTGCACGTCCAAATCGCATTGCATCGCCCTCTATCGCAAAAGCCATCGCCGCATTCTTCGTCCTTGGAACAGGCTTGATCGGGTACATGCTGAGACCAGGGCTGCGTGGGCGAAGTGTCCGCAATGATCTTTTCCAGGGGCGAGAGCTTGAGCCCCCACCATTGCGAAGCCGGTGGAGGCCACACACCGATGTAGTCGGCCGGCTTCTTATAGGGCGGTGCATCGCATACCGCGGTGCTGACAGGATAAGGCGGCCCTGGATGTCCGATGGGTAAAGCATTGGCGGAGCCGGGAGCGCTGGGTGCCGCACTGGAGAGGGACGGCGGATTTTCCTTGACAGGTGGGTTGCTGATGGTTTGGGGGCGTTCGCTTAGTGCAGGCGCATCGTCGGTGGCCGAGCAGGCGAGGAGAAAAGTGAATGCCAGCCACCCAAAAGAGCCCGCGCATCCAAGTCCACAGCGAATGAGCATTAGTTCTCTTTGAGATCGGACTTGCGCGAATGGGGACCTAAAACGCCACAGTGCCTAGGATAGGGTGGACGCTGGGGAATATTGCACACCAAGCCCTTTCCAGGGAACGCAGCCTCGCATTCAGCATGGGTTTTACAGGAGCGGCAACGACCATCGATACAGATGCTGTCCCCGAAACCCTCACAATGCTCGTGCATTTCACAAGGCATTCCCGCCCTGACCCGGCATGTCCAAATGGCATTGCAGTGCCCTCGGTCACAAAAGCCATCCCCACATTCGCTGTCATTCGAGCAGTCTTGATCGGGCACATGCTGTGACCATGGCTGGCTTGGGCCAGTATCGGCGATGATCTTTTCCAGGGGCGAGAGCTTGAGGCCCCACCATTGAGAGGGAGGGGGAGGCCACGCACCCACATAGCCCGCAGGCTTTTTATAGGGAGGTCCACCGCATACCTCGGTGCTGACAGGATAAGGCGGCCCTGGATGTCCGATGGGTAAAGCATTGGCCGAGCCGGAAGCGCTGGGGGACGCACTGGAAAGAGACGGCGGATTTTCCTTGACAGGTGGGTTGCTGATGGTTTGGGGGCGTTCGCTTAGTGCAGGCGCATCGTCGGCCGCCGAGCAGGCGAAGAGTGCGGTGCCTGTGGCGAGGAGCAACAGAGCGCGTCGCATAGATGTTTGAAGGCTGAGAACTCTCGCTGTTTGCATGGCTAATCGCATCCCGGGGCATCACTGCCTTGACCGGTATAGAAGAAAAAATTCCCTGTGAGCGGGCCGCCTGATTTCAAGTTCGTGCGGGTATAGCAGGCTGAGAACTCCGGATCGGAGCGATCGTCGAGCGCATCCGTCACCTCCACCTCCACCCACAGCGGCTCCCTAAACGTAAGTCTTCGCATATAGGCCACCCTGTTCGCCCCCGCATCCAGCGGAAGCCCGCTGCCCATATCCGTAAAGGTCCACGCTTCAGGTGTCCCGTCGTAAATCTCCGAATAAAAATGCGCCCTGCAAGCGCCTTGATTGAGCATGGTAAAACGATCGGCCGGATAAATCCCAAGCACTTCCCCGTTGTATACCATCCACCAATCCCCGCTCGGTGAACGAATGATGTCCATCCGGTGTTCATATTGCATCCCATTCACCTCGGACACTTTGGCCACCCCTCCAAGCACCGTTCGCCTTGGAAAAGGAATATTTACATCCCATTCGCTTGGATCGATGCGCAAAGGCACAAATTCCTTTCCACGCCCATCATAGACGCCCCGGAGCTCTCCATTGATCTCCCGCCCATATTCCACATGCAGACGGGGCTTCGCCACTTCCCCCTGCTTTAAATTCCGATCGAAATTCACCTGGTCCACCGAAAGCATCATGCCAATCAGTTCCTTCACCGGCCCCACCGCTGGACAGGCCACCGCCATCTCAACGAGGCTAAAGGTCTTATCTTCCACCTCGCCCACATAATGATTGAAAATAGCGCTGATGCCTTGGCTGGGCTCCATCAAATCTAAACCCGCATAGAGCCGATCGGGCCATCCAGGCGCTCCAAGTACCTGATCATGATCGAGATAATCTTGCAGCGATACAGCGCCCGTTTCGCCCATCACATAAGCCGAGAAATCAGGCCGGATCATCGGTGTCGAGCCCACCGGACCAAGCAGCTCGGGAAATTCATTCAGCTCGCTCAGCGGAAGCTGCACCCCTTCGGGCAAAGCCCAATCGACAGCCGGCAAAGGCAATGCGGGAAGCTCCAAGGCAGGCATCGAGCTGGATTCGATCCAGTCGTAAATATCCCCAGAATAACCCTGTTTGGTGGCGACGATGCGATAGTCTTTATAGAGTTCCGCCAGATAGGCATCGACCTCGGCTTGACGGGTGTTTTGCGATTCCGAAAGGGGAGCCGGCTCCTCAACCCAAATATCGGGATCGGGAAGCTTCTGGCCGCTGCCTACCCCCGCGTGCATTTCAAATTCGAAATTGCACCCGCAGAGCGAAAAAAGATAAGACCAAAGAAAGAAACTGCTCCGATCCATCATGGCCCGTTACCTCCGCCGCCTCTGTGCCCTGCTCCAAGACACTGTCCCAAATCCCATCCCCCACCTCAAGAAAAAAACATGAATTTTTTTTCTTGACGCCCCTGAAAAACCCGCCTACGCCCGCCCTATGCGAATACGACTCCCCGCCCTCCGCCTCTTTTTAGAGGACTTGCTCAACAATCGCTCTCAGGACCTGGGGCTTACCCAAATCGGCACAGGCTTTAAGCCCATGTTTCAAGGCGCCTACGCAAAACTTGAAGCCTTGCCCCCAGCCCTAACAGGCAAACTCCCCCTCGTCCCCCAAATCGAGGAAACCGATGTCCAACATGATGCCTTCGGCTCCGCTTCTCATCTGATCTTTGCCGCTTATTTGAGCTTGCCCGTTCTTTCCTCTGCCCGCCGCGCCGAGCTCGAAAAACTTAGGACCGAATTTATGCCCGAGCTGGGGGAAATTCGTGACTCGTATACCGAAGAGGCCGATCGCGCTAAAACAAGACGCCTTAAACTCCCCCAGTTTGAAACCTCCCTCAAGAGCATTCCCGTCGCCGATGCCGGCTCTACCCTGTTTGATTGGGTGAATGCTTATATTACAGCGGGTGAACAGCTCTCCGTCCTTCTCAGCCAGCGGGCCGATATCACCGCCGAATCCCGGCGGGTGGGAGGAGCCCTTCGCTCGGAGATTCTGGGTCTGGTGGGGGCTCTGCGCAATGGAGTCAGGAGCGAGCTAAAGTATACCCCAGGCTTGCCCGCCGATTTGGAGACCAGGCTCTTTGCCTATTTCGATTCGCTGGAGGCGGCTGCCCGTAGTGTTGAGTCGGGTCAGAAGCCCAAAGCCCAGGGCAGCCCGCCCGCCCCGGCGCCCGGACCCGAGGGAAGTGCTGGGGGCGAGTAGCCGTAAATCGTAGCCCTCCCGAGGTGCTGAGCCTTGCTTGGGTCTGAGCCGCTTCGGGTCAGGAAGCAACCCGGGGCTGCAAGAAGCTGTCAACGCCCAGACCTTAAAGCAGCCCGGGGCTGCAAGAAGCTGTCAACGCCCAGACCTGGAAGCAGCTCGGGGCTGCAAGAAGCTGTCAAATTCCAGACCTTGAAGCAGCCCAGGGTTGCATGGGCGTATTCGCCGCGGGTCTATCGAGCTGCCCGCTTCAACCGCCCCGCCTCGGCGGCCAAGGAGCGGAGCAGCCTGTTCCGGCTCTACCTGGGATAGCCCACCATCTGATTGCTTGCCGGATCCCATAACTTAAGCTGTAAACAAGCCCAAATATCCTTGGGATGCAAACTCGTCTCCGGCTCGATCTGAAGCTCGGCAATCGCCGCCATCGCCTCGCGCAGCCGGTAAAAGGGAATGGCCGCGTTTAAATGATGAATATGATGATAGCCAATGTCTCCCGTGAAATACGCCATCACCGGCCCCGTCTTCATAAAGCTCGAGGATTCCATCGCCGCCCGGGCAAAGCTCCACGTTTGGCGAGGTTGCATATGCACGCCCGGGAAGTTGTGCTGCGCATAAAACAAATAGGAACCCACCGCGCAGGCCACGAAAAGCGGTAGCACAACCGTAAGAAGTGCCATGTCAATCCCAAAAAAATAAATCAGCGCCCCAACCAAAAGGACATGCATCAAAAACGCCGCGCCCGAATCCCAATTCTCTTTTGGATTGCGCAAAAAACCCGAGACGCACATTCCAGCCAAAAAGATAGTCAGATAGCCAAATAAAATGGTCAGCGGATGCCTCGCAATCGCATAGGCCATGCGTTTTTTCGCGGGCGCCCGCTTCCACATCTCCACCGTCATCACAGGAAAAGAGCCAATTTGGGCGCCGACAATTTTGGCCGTGTGGGCGTGGTGATAATTATGCGTTTGGCGCCAAATGCGGGGAGGCGTGAGTACCAGCGCCCCAAAAAAGCCAAACCATAGCGCGCCCAGCTTGGAGCGGCGCAGAATGGCGCCGTGCTGAAAGTCGTGCACCAAAATAAATGCGCGCACAATCTGTAAGCCCGCAAGGACGCTGGCCACAATGCGAAGGGGAAGGTAGGGGGCAGCCGCCGCCGCGCCGATAAAGAGGGCCAGCACCAAAAACGTTGAAAGCGTGATGCCTATGCTTTTCGCCCGATCTTCGGTGGCAAAGGGGCGGGTCGCGGCAACAAGTTCATTTCCTTGCGTAGACATAGCTTAAGCGAAAGCCCCAATAACAAGACTTTGGCCTTGAACGCAAGAGCGAGATGTGGGGTGAGGCGCGCCGAACGCGGGATTTATTTTTTATGAATGGCCTTGAAGCAATACAAAATAGCGCCGTCCAAGCGCTCTATGAATAGGCGTTCGCTGCTCAAGGTACTGTCGGCATTGCCTCTATCGGCGCTGGCTTCAAGCGTTTCCATAAAGCAGGCCGGGGCTTGAGGAATGGCGCCGCCGCGCCGGGTGCGCGGAGAATTTTTGATTTGGAAAAAGACAGGCCAGCCCGATCGCGAGCTCTGCAAAGATACGGTGACGCAGTGGATCGGCGAGCAGCCCAGCCAGCGGCATTTTCAGGTTTCGGCCGATGCCCGCACGCTGGCGTTTACGCATACCCAGACGAGGAATTTGCATGTATTGCGCCGCGGAGCCCATGAATTTTCGCTGGGCGATGTCGCGGGCAATGAAATTCGTTTCGCGCCTTATGCGCCTGAAATCGCGGTGCTCCGCAATCCGGGATACAGCTCGTCCCGGGTGATCGAGCGTGTGGATTTACGGCGTTTCGAGCGAAAAATAGGGGGCGAAGTGCATGCGCCTCAGTGGATTGAATACTGCAGGGATGGCCTTGTGGTTTTGCATTCAAATGTATCGGGCTCAAGCCGGATTCTATCGTTATTAAGCTGGCAGGGCGAGATGCGCACGATCGCCGAAACAAGCGCCTGGACGGTGCGCTTTACCTGTGGAAAGGCGTCCAATCGCATTGTTTATTTTGACGGGATGAATGTATTTTCGGTGGATACCGAGGGAAGCGAGCCCAAACCATGGATGAGCGAGCCCGGTAAAGTGCGCAACGCCGAGATGTCGCCCGATGGGCAAAAGCTTTTATTTGCGACGGATGATGCGCTGTATTGGGCCGAAGGGGAAGGGGAGCGGCGGGTGCTGGCCGAGGGGGAGAAGGTTCATTCGCTGTGGTTTTCAAGGGATGGAAGGGAGTTTGCGTTTGCGAGCAACAAGCGCGCGGTATGGCAGAAAGAAGGGGAGACGCGGGAACTTCCGGCCGGGGAAAACGCTCCGGTTGAGGCGCTTCGTTTTTGCCCCGCGAGCCCTGGTCTATTGGTGTCGCGGGGACAGGAAGTCATTTTATGGAATCCCGAGGCCAATCAACAGGATGTGCTGGTCCGGTTGGAGGCGCCTTTAAGGGTCATCGGCGCCGATTTATTTTATGGTGGGATTGTGGTGTGGGCGGCCGAGCCTTGGGAATTTCATGGCCCGAGATTTAAAGGCAATCCATTCGATTAAAGCTTGATGACCGATATATTGTCGAAATCGACCCGTCCGGGATAATGCGCGGACAGCCAGACGACGATGCGCTTTGCATTGGCGGGCGCCACGACATCCCAATACACAACCTTCCATTCATAATCATTTTGATCGCCGCTCGAAGGCTTGGGATTTTTCACGTCCCCGAATACGGCGTCATTTCCATCGAGCCAATTCGCTCCAATATGAAACCAAGCCGCTGGATTGACGGTATTGCCTGTTGAGCGGGCGGCCGCGCTGATGCGGTAGGTGGCGCCGCCTACGATCGTATTGTAATCGCTATAGATCTGAATGGCATAGCAATCCCACTGGCCCCGGGCATCCAATGCGATCGCATTGCCGCCGCACCCAGGCGCCGCGGATGTTAAAAACACATGTTCTTGAGGCGTTCCCGATTGAAGACAAGCACCGTTGGGCAAGTCCGGCGATCGCACCTGCCAGGAGGTGGGCGCCAAGCCATTCATCCCATCTTCAAAGGTGGTGAATTGCAAAAGATTGCCCGGGGCGGGATTGCATAAATCGGTGGGGCCGGGGGCCGCATCGGGGATTCCTGCATCGGAAGGCTCGTCTTGAAGGACATCGATATTCAGCGTGCGGTAGACCTTGCCCGCGGGGTCGGCGGAGAATTGAACTTGGGTTTTTCCAAAGGGCAGGGCGGGGGCCGTCCAGTGCCATGCATAAGGCGGGTTCCCGCTGTCCACGCCGCCAAATGTGGCATTGACGGCGCCTTTGGGCGTGCAGAGGCGAACGCCTACATTCGTATGTCCGGTCATTTGATCCGTGACGGATATCCAAGGGGTATCGGTTGTATTGATTGGATTGGGCGATACACCGATGGTTGTCATATCGCTATTGACATCGGGCACGAGGCAAGAAGGGTCGGGTTCTGGAGGGGCGCTGTTTGAACCGCCCGATCCCGAGCTTGAATTGCTGCTTGATGAACTGGATGAAGAGCCTCCGCCCGAGCCTCCCGACATGGAGACCGATGTGGATTCGGGCTGGGTTGCGTCCGAGCAAGCCGAGGCGATGGCCGCACTGGTGAAGCCGAGCGCGGCAAGCGGAAGAATATAATGATAAGATTGATAGCTCATTCTAAGCATCCTTTAGGTAGCGGTTCCGGATCCGTTCGCAATATTTGACTAAATTCTCGCGGGCCAGGGCGCGATCTTGAACGCCGCTTTTAAAAGGCGGCCAAATCAGATTCGATAAAAATCCGTAGGCAATGGCATCGAGCGTACAAGGTTCATCGCCGAAGAAATAGGGTTTATCGCCTAGGAAATCGGCGAGAGCGTCTATTTGGGCAATGCCCATTGCGACAATTTCCGCGCGGGAATGTCTTGCAATGCCCTGCTGCATCAATTGCTTTTTGACCGCGCTGCGGATCATCCGCATGACGAGGGGAAATAAAAAGCCGGGGACGTTAATGGCCTCGCCGACGCGCTTAAAGGAAGGTTTATAGATCTCGAAGTCGGCATCGTCCCACCAGCGCAGGTAGGCGCTGATAAAATATAAATCCGTTTCAAACATCGATTGAAATGCCCGCGCAGTGGCTTGCTCCTGAGCATTGAGGCGCGCGTCATTGAGTTTATCGCCGTGCTTTTTCTTTAAATATTCGATGATGAGCGATGAATCGCCCATGATATGTCCGCCGTCGTCGATATAGGGGATTTTGCCCTTTGGGGATTTACGGTTATCCCCGATCTTTGATTCAAAGGGGATGCCCGCCATTTTCAGCCAAATTAACAGCTTGCAGACGAAGGGGCTTAAATCCAAAACGCCCCATTCAGGAACAAAAGTGTATACAGTTAACATCGAATTGTCTCCATGGATTAAAAAAATGCCGAGCTTTATTTAGCCGCAAAGTCCCCATTGCTTTGAAAGGGCGATGGCTTCCACATTTTCTGGACAGCGGTTGAAGTAGAGCGCGCGCAGATCGGGGTCGGGAATTTTCATGGCCCGGTTGTATACGGCCGAATAGGCTCTGAACAGGATTGAATTTGCATGTGAGATATCGCCTTCAGCCCTTAGAGCTAGAGCAATGGCGACCAGTGCGGGGACTTCCGCATAGCCCGCGCCTCCGCCAAAATCGATTTCACTCCATAAGGTTTTGGCGAGGGAAACCGCTTGCTGGGTGTCTCCGAGCGCGAGCAGAATGCGGATCTGAAGCGAATTTGATAGTATTTTTCTCCATACCGATGGGCTTTCGGCTGCCAGGGATTCGCGCACATCATCGAGCGCTCGGGAGAGCTCGCCGCGGCGCAGGCATATTTCAGCCATCAGGCTTTTGGCCCAGGCTTTAAATCCCGAGGGGGCCTCGGGGGTTTCCAAAACGGTTTGGCAAAGCTCCAATGCCTCGTCATGCCGGTCGCGATTGCCCGATTGCACGAGAAGCGAGGCCAAATGAATGCGGCCGCTGGTCATGGGGTAAATCGGCCCATTTTTTTTGCCGCGCTCCATGGTTGCGGCAATCGCGGCCTCGCCTTTTTCGTAGGCTCCGATTTCAGCCAGGGTTTGAGATAAAAAGGCCGCGGAAATTAAATGAAAATACAAATCGCCGTAATCAATCGTTAAATCGTAAGCCTTCTGCTGAAGGATATATTGCTGATACGGGTCGGGATCGAAGGAGCGCATATATTCGCTTTGGGCGCTCATGATCATGCCGCGCAGCCTGAGATCGGCCGGATCGAGATCATGTTGGATTTCATCGATTTGTTTCATCAATACCAATGCCGCAGCCCGTTCTCCGCGCAGGGCACATACGCTGATTAAGGACGTAAGCGCTTCGATATGCAGGGGTATTTGGCTGGGATCTTCAGGGCGATCGGCGGCGATCTCCGTCACATCGGAGATCAATTTTTCACCCTTGGATACAAGTCCCGACAGTACAGCCACCGAGCATTTGGCGTGTCTGTGCCAGTGCGATGAGCGGGGAAGCAGGGCAAGGGCTTCCATGCCCACAGGTACAGCTTCTTTCCAGCGCATTTGCCAGATGAAGAGCTGAACTTCGAGGGCCTTGAGGCGTCCCAGGGTTTCACCTTGAGGATTGCATCGCTTTGCGCGCGCAATCCGTGTGACATTTCCTTCAATATCATTGGATTGAATCGATTTTTCGACGGCATCGGTAAAATAGCGGGCCGCTTCGGAAAAGTGCCCGGCCTGTTCCCAATGTTCGCCCAGCACGCCTGGATCGGGCTCGCCCGCCTGCGCAAGCCATATCGCCGCGCGGGCATGCAATTCTTTTCGATCGTCTGGAAGCGTTAATCCATAGGCTGCTTCGCGCACCAGCGCGTGCCTAAATACGAATTCCGTTTCGGCGGGCAGCCGGCTTGTTTTGCGCTTCTCGATGATTTCTTCTTCAATGAGCGCATCGAGGTACATGTCCACATCGCGCCCGGGCATATCGATTAAAGCCAGAATTCCGTTGCGCCAAAATACCGGCCCAAACATGCCTGCGGCGCGCAGTACAAGGCGTTCTTGGGCATTGAGGCGCAGAATGCGGGCCTCGAGCATGGCCAGCACGCTTTGGGGAAGAATTTGATCTTTGTTTTCCGCCGCCGCGCGGATGAGTTCTTCTAAAAAGAGGGCATTTCCATCGGATTGAATAATAATTCGTTCTATAATAGCCGGATCGGTGTCTTTGCCTAGAACGGCTTTAATAAGCCTCTCGCCGGCCTTTTTGCTCAAGCCTTTTAATGAAATCTCTTGGCGTCCAGGCCCATTCGATAATTTTGGAAACAGCTCTTTCGTTTCGGGCCTGCCAAAGGCGGCCACCATCAAAGGGCATTCGCTTAATTCACGCAGGGCCGTGTCCAGAAGCCTCACGCCCAGCGCATCGCCCCAATGCACATCTTCGAGGATCAATACGATGGGATGCTTTTCGGATTCGGCCTTCAGAAAATCGCAAAAAGCCTGTTCGGTTTGAGCTTTCATCAGGCGGGGATCGGAGCGGGCGGCGCGGAGCCGGGGATGATCTTCGTCGGGAAAGGGAATGCCGCACAAGGCGCCCAAAAATTCGGCCACGCGCATCGCTTCGTCGCCGTCCAGGCTGTCCGCCGCCCTTTCAATCAGCCTTTTTATTGCGAGTTCTTTGCTGGTCTCGCCTTCGATGCCGCATAGCCTGGCAATGGCCTGTCCGACGATTCCATAAGGCGAGCCAGCGCTCATCGGATCGCCCGCGCCGTAGAGAATGCAGGGTTCGGGAATGCGGGCGCGGGCACGCCTTAAGAATTCCTGCAGGAGCCTCGATTTGCCCATGCCGGCGGCCGCTGTAATCAGCACCAATTTGGCCTCGGCGTCTTCAATGACGCTGCCCAGCGTGGCATCGAGAATCGAAAGCTCTTGTTCCCGGCCCACGCAGGGCGTCGGTTTTCCAAGCAGCCTGCGCGCCCGATCTTCAATGCTTTTTTCAATGGAAAGCCGGGCGCCATTCCGATCGGATTCAATTTCAAATCGGCCCGCGAGGAGCAATGCCGAAAGCTCATCGAGCGCTATTTCTCCTGGGCCTACTGTGTTTTCGCGAAGCCTTTGCAGGGCTCGTTCAAAGGCTTCGCCCACATGAATGCCCGCGTGCGGTGCGGTGCGGCCTGTGGCGATCGACATTTTCAGCGATGGCCATTTCGATCGGATTAACAGCGCGGCTCCGGCCGCGAGAGCCGCTTGATCGGAAACATGTCCGCCTTCTGGAAATACGATTAATGAGCCATCGGGAAGCCATTCGGCCCGCACGCCCAAGGTGAAGAGCTCATCGCGCAATGTCTGCTTTTGTTCTGTCAGATGGGTTTCTTGTTCGATGTCAATTGTAAGGGAATTATCGTCCATTGCATGGTCATGCATGGCCAAAAGAACGCTGTAATGGCGCTGTTCATCGAGCGTTCTGGGGGCGCTTTTATTTTTTTGCGCCTGCGGGAGCGGCCCCGCGTTCATAATGATGGTTTTATCTGAAATGCTGATTGTATTGATAGAGATCGGGAGAGCATCGAGCTCTAAAAGAAGCGCTTGAGCATTCAAAGGCCGGTGAGCCGGATCTTTGGCGAGCATCCTCAGCACAAGCTGATCCAAAGCATCTGGAATCTCGGGGCGTAATCCCCTGGGCGAAGGCGAAGGATCAAAAAGAATGGAGCCCAAAACGGCCACCAATTCATGGCCTGGAAAAGCGGGCCGGGCGCACAGGCATTCGAAAAGAAGCGCGCCCAGCGAGAAAATATCGGTAGCGGGGCTTAATTCACGCTGGCCCCGCGCCTGCTCGGGCGCCATATAGCGCGGGGTTCCGATGAGCATTCCGGTCGATGTAAGGGCTTCGCCTCCAAAGCCTTGGCGGGCAATTCCAAAATCCAAGAGCACCAGGCGATCGATATGGCCATCGCGCAAAAACAAATTGCTGGGCTTTAGATCGCGGTGGACGATATTGCGGCGGTGAGCCGCTTGCAGCGCCGAAGCGGTATTTCGCAAGACGGCCAGGGTGTCCGGAATGCTAAGCGGACCCTGTTCGAGGCGCGCTTCCAAATCGTTGCCGGACAGCCATTCCATCGCGAGATAAAAGCGGCCGTCGGCTGTCCGCCCGTGATCGACATAGCGGACGATATTGGGATGAATAAGCTCGGCGAGCAGCGATGCTTCGCGCATAAAACGATAGGCGGCGGCGTCGTTTGCGCCCGTGTGCAGCAGCTTGAGGGCAACAGGCTCACCCGTGGCTTGATCCTGCGCGCGGTACACTGTGCCCATCCCGCCCGAGCCGGCGTGATATTCAACGAGAAATCGATTGGCGAAGCGTTCGCCGCTCACGAGGCCGGCAGGCATGGGTGGCTGGTGTTGGCTCACGGAGGCGATCCCAAAAAATTCAATTCGTTGGAATGAGCCGTGCAGCGTATACGAAATGCCATGAAACGGCAGCGGGGATCGAAACGAATAAACCGAAACGAATAAACCGAAACGAATAAACCAACGAAATGATTACCCATGCAAGGGTGTTTGTGGTAGCTTCGCCCGCGATTTAACGTCAACATCCCACGCCTCACCTAGATTTTTGTATTTTTGGAGAGCTACTGAATGAATGACGCGGAGCATCCTGCGCCTTCGTGGCGCGTGTTGTTACATCTCGCCTGGCCCATTGTGGTTTCCCGGTCGGCGCAGGTGGTGATTGGTTTTAGCGATGCCGCAATGGTCGCCCGGCTGGGGGAAGATGCTCTCGCGGCAACAACAACGGGTTCGCTCAATGTCTTTTCGTTTTTTATTTTCTCGATGGGCATTGTGTTTATTGTTTCGAGTTTTGCCTCCCAACTCTTTGGGAAGGGCGATTACGCGGGAGCCCGCCGCTATGGCTGGTATGGTCTGGCCGTTGCCGCTTTTGCCCAGGTTTTAGCCTTGATCGGCGTTCCAATTCTTGCCACGACCCTCTCGCACTTTTCCTATACCGAGAGTGTGCAGACATTGATGACGGATTATATGAAAATCCGATTGTATGCGGGCGGGGCGGCCATCGGCCTAGAGGCGATTGCCAATTATTACGGAGGGCTTGGCAATACACGCCTTCCGATGATCGCTCAAATTTTAGCGATGGTTTTAAATATTGGATTGAATTGGGTTCTCATTTATGGGAATTTGGGCGCGCCCGCGATGGGTGTGCAGGGCGCGGCGTGGGCCAGCGCCATTTCGACGGTGCTGGCCTTTCTCTTTTTGTTCACCTGTTTTTATAAGGGTTTTGGAGCGCGGGGCGGTAAACAAACAAGTCCGCTCAAGTTTAAAGAACTGCGCCGCATGCTTCGTTTTGGCATTCCTTCGGGGCTGAATTGGTTTTTTGAATTCGCCGCTTTTGCGTTTTTTATCAATGTGGTCGTGGGCGGGCTGGGCACGAGCGTATTGGCGGCTTTTATGGCCGTTATGCAGATCAATTCGATCGCATTTATGCCCGCTTTTGGAATTGGGGCCGCCGGTTCCATTTTGGTGGGTCAGGCCATCGGTGCGAAAAAGCACGATCAGGTGCCGGGTATTGTGTGGCTGACGGCGAAGACCGCGGGCATTTGGCAGGGAAGCGCGGGGCTTTTGTATGTGTTCGCGCCGGGCCTATTGATTTCGGCCTTTACCGATCCGGAAAAAACCCAGGATGCCTTTGTGCAAGCGGGCGTGCGGATGCTGATGCTGTCGTCCGTTTGGCAGCTCGCCGATGCGGCGGGCATTGTGTTATCGGAGGCGCTGCGGGCAGCGGGCGATACGGCCTTTTGTCTTTGGGCGCGGCTGTCGGTGTCGTGGCTGGTCTTTGTTCCGGGGGTGCTGCTGTCGGTGCGTGTCTTTGGAGGCGGGGATGTGGTCGCCGTGGCTTGGATGGCTGGTTATATCTTGTTGCTCGCGGTGATTATGGCGATTCGTTTCCGGGGCGGCGCGTGGAGGCGGCTGGACTTGGCGGGGCATGAGCCGACCGTCGAGTGAGCGGCGCCGAAGCCATAAACAAATGCGCTTTGAAAGCTTGTTTTAAGGCGGCCGCCCATTCCACGGCGGTGGTGACGGACATATTTTGACCGATGGGCTCCTGTTATTTCACGAAAAGTCCTTGAATTTAGGGCTAATCATCGCGCAGAAAATCGGAGCGAATTTTTTCTTTGCCTCAAATTGGTACGGAATGAGCGGCCTATAATAAAGGCCGCGTCATGGCTATCCGCACCCAGCCCATCGCTCTTGCCCAGGTCCTCGATGCCTTGAAATCGTCGGGGTATGGAGGTGTGTTTTATGGGCGCCAGACGAATTCTTCTGTTGTCACCCTCGAGCACAATGCCCAGCGCGCAAGCTGTTTGCATGAGCAGTCGGATGTGCACGATGCCTGCGAAGCGCTGAATGATTTGGGGTTTGAGGCTTTTGATTTCGGGATGACGATTATGGTGCGGAGGGCGGTGGCCGAGCAGAAGCTTTCGCCGGAGGGCGATGGTTTTGGGCCTGTGGAGCATCGTCCGGGGCTTGCGAAGGCGGGTATTGGGGCGCCGAGCTTTCAGGGGGACTTCGGTTTTGAGGAGAGTTTTGAAGAGGAAAGTGCGGTTCTGCCTTCGCTGGCCCGCACAGGGACGCAGGCGCGGCGCCGCACAAATGCCGCATAAAGGCTGTTCTTAGGAGGCGGAATTGGTCTTTTCCGCCTTCGGTCCAGGCATATTGCCCAGCGATAGCCTGCGCTCCGCAAGCGCGATTAAATGCGCTTCTACCCGCTGATTGATGCTTCCCTCGGGAAATTGTCCCGATGCATCCCGCTCGCCCGCGGGTATGTCCGAAAATAGTTCCATCGCCTCGTCGACGGTCTCGATGGCGTAAATCGAAAAGATGCCTTTTCGTACGGCTTCCACCACGTCGCGCCTCAGCATTAAATGCCTGACGTTCGATTTGGGAATAACTACGCCTTCATTGCCTGTAATTCCCCGGGCCTTGCATACATCGAAAAATCCTTCAATTTTTTCGTTTACGCCGCCAATTGCTTGGACTTGGCCATGCTGATTGACCGAGCCTGTCATGGCGAGGGATTGTTTTAATGGAATCTCGGCGAGCGCCGATAAAAGCGCGCATAGTTCGGCACACGATGCGCTGTCTCCTTCGACAATTCCATAAGATTGTTCAAATACAATGGATGCGTCGAGCGATAAAGGATGATTCAGCGCATAGCGTCCGCCGAGAAAACCCGATAGAATGAACACGCCTTTTGAATGAATTGGACCGCTCAATTCGACTTCCCGTTCAATGTCGATCAATTGGCCTTTGCCTAAGCGGACTTTGGCGGTGATGCGCGAGGGTCTTCCAAAGGCTGAGCGGCGCCCGTTGAGATACACGCTAAGTCCATTGATTTGGCCGATTTTGGAGCCTGCCGTGTCGATTAAGAATGTGCCCCGCTGAATTTCCTCGAGCACGCGCTCGCGCAAGCGGCCGACGCGCTCGTGCTGGGATGTGACGGCCCGCTCGACATCGCTGTCGTCCACATGAGGGGCATTGCGCGTTCCAGCCCAATAGTCGGCTTCGCGCAGTAAATCGAGGAGTTCGCCCATATGCGCGGAGAGCTTTTCGGAGTCGCCGGCGGCCCGGGCGATGTGATTGAGCACTTCGGATACGCCGGTTTTGGTGAAGGGCCGAAGTCCTTCGCGCTGGGCGACGGCGGCGATCATGCGGGCGTAGGCGAGTGCATTTTCTGGTGATCGATCGACTTCATCCTCGAAATCGACGGCGACCTTAAAGAGTCCTTCGAAGTCGGGATCGAGCTTCGAAAGAAGGCTGTAGAGTTCGCGCTCGCCCAAGAGCACGACTTTGAGGCGCAGGGGAATGGCTTCGGGCTCGAGGGAAACGGTGCTGATAAGGCTGAGCATTTGGCCTAGGGATTCGATGCGGATTTCTTTTGCCAAGAGCGCGCGTTTTAGGCCATCCCACGCATAGGGCTGAAGCAGTAAATTGCGGGCATCCACTACCAAATAGCCGCCGTTGGCCCGGTGAAGGGCGCCGGCTTTGATGAGATTGAAGTCGGTTACGAGGGCGCCGAGCTGGGAGAGGTGTTCGATGCGGCCGACGAGTTTTTGATAGGCCGGATGGTTTTCATAGACGACGGGAGCGCCTTTGGTTTCGCTATGATCGATGATCAAATTGACTTGATAGCGGCGCAGGCGTGTTCCGCCGCGAAGGGTTCCAAAATCGCCGAGTCCAAGCGGAGTGCTTTCTTTTTGCTCCTCGGGTTTTAGAAAGTCGTCGACGTTGCTGAGCACGTCGTTTTCAAACGCGCTTAAATAGGCGATTACATCGTTTAAATCGGCGAATTTCTTTTTGATGTCGCCGATTAAATGAGCCGTGGCCGCGCCCGCGACTTCGCGGATTAATTTGCGGATGCGCTCGCGGGCTTCTTTTTCGAGGCGCGGAATGGTTTCGAGGACTTCGCGCAGCTCGTTTTGAAGCCGCTCCATGTGTTCGAGGTAGGTTTTTCGCTTTTCCTCGGGGAGTTTTTCGAAATCGTCGGGGGAGATGATTTCACCCAGATCCATAGGTGCGAGCGCGAGGCCGCCGGGGGCCCGGACAATGGCGATGCTGGCTTGGGTGGCGCGCTCTTCCAGCTCGCTCAGCTTTTTTTGGTGACGGTTTTTTAAGTCGTTTTCGATGGCTTCTTTGCCCTTGCGAAAGTCATCGGAATCGAAGGCGGAGGGCAGTACGGTGCGCAGATCTTCGATTAAGTGGCTGATATCCGCGCGCAGGGTGCGGCCGCGTCCGGCGGGGAGAAGCAGGGCCCGCGGTTCGTGGGAGCGCTCGAAGTTGTTGACATAGCAAATATCGGGAGGAACAGGCTCTTCAGCGGCTTGCCTTTCCAAAAAGGCCCGCACAAGGGTGTGTTTGCCGGCTCCAGCGGGACCCATGGCAAAGAGATTGAAACCCTCGCGGCGAATACCGATTCCAAAACGCACCGCTTCTGCGGCTCTGGCCTGGCCAATGGCTTCGTCTCGGGGTTCAAGTTCGGCCGTTGTTTCAAAGGCGAACTGGTTTGGGTTGCATAGATGGCAAAGCTCACTATCCGGGAGAGGATTCACAGGGCTCATGTCTATTGATCTCGGAAGGCTGGGGGACGATGCTACGCGTCCCCACGACGGGGTGTAAAGCGGAGCAGGCTTCTATGGATGCAGAGCAGACCAGATCAATCAAAACCCATATCGACGGCATTTGGGATTCATCGATTGTGCCGGCTATTTCGGACTACATTAAAATACCAAACAAATCACCGCTCTTTGATCCTGGGTGGCGGGAGCACGGGTATATGGCGCAGGCCGTGAAGCTGATTGAGGCTTGGTGCAAGGCCCGGCCTATTGCAGGCTTGACGGTGGAGGTGATTGAGATTGAAGGCCGGACGCCGGTGATTTTCATGGAGATACCGGGCAAGACGGACGATACAATTCTATTGTATGGGCATTTGGATAAGCAGCCCGAGATGGTGGGCTGGGGCGAAGGTCTTTCGCCTTGGAATCCGGTGATGCGGGGGGACAAGCTGTATGGGCGGGGCGGCGCTGATGATGGGTATTCGTCGTTTGCGTCGCTTTTGGCGATTGAGGCGCTTCAGAAGCAGAACGTGGCTCATGCGCGCTGTGTTGTATTGATTGAGGCGTGCGAAGAGAGCGGAAGCGTCGATTTGCCGGCGTATATCGAGGCGCTGAAATCGCGGATTGGCGCGGTAAGCTTGGTGGTTTGCCTGGATTCGGGATGCGGTAATTACGATCAATTGTGGAGCACCACCTCACTAAGGGGACTGGTGACGGGCAATTTGATTGTGGAGATTTTAAAGGAAGGCGTGCATTCGGGTGATGCGACGGGGCTTGTGCCATCGACGTTCCGGGTGATGCGGCAGCTTTTGTCGAGGCTCGAGGATGAGCGGACGGGGGAGATTTTAATTCCGGAGCTTCACGCGAATATTCCGGCGGCGCGTCTTGCGCAGGCGAATGTGGCGGCGTCGGTGCTTGGGGATGAGGTGTGGAACAAATATCTTTGGCATGAGGGGGCGGGGCCTATTTCCAAGGATAATGCTCAATTGATTTTAAATCGCACATGGAAGCCTGGGCTTGCGATTACGGGTGCGCGGGGGCTGCCCGATTTGCAGGATGCGGGCAATGTGATGAGGCCGGTGACGGCGGTGAAAATTAGTCTTCGGCTGCCTCCGACGGTGAATCCCGATATGGCGGTGGCCAAGGTGAAGGAAGTATTGGAAGCCAATCCGCCCTATGGAGCGAAGGTGAGTTTTCAGGGTGAAAAAGCATCGGCTGGATGGGATGCGCCGGAGCTGGCGGGCTGGCTTTCCGATGCGGTGGACAAGGCTTCAAAGGCGCATTTTGGAAAAGAAGCCGTGTATATGGGGGAGGGCGGTTCGATTCCTTTTATGGGGATGCTGGGCAAGCAATATCCGGCGGCTCAATTTTTAATTACGGGTGTATTGGGGCCCCAATCCAATGCGCATGGTCCGAATGAATTTTTGCATATTCCAACGGGCAAGCATTTAACGGCGTGTGTTGCGGCTGTGATTGATGCGCATCTCAATCGCGGCTGATCTTCAATTGTTTAAAATCCCCCGCCCCATCTGTTCCAGCCGCCTCCGCCTCCGTTTACAGGAACCAGGCGAGAGGTGAAGAAGACCCGCAGCGAGCCTACTTCGGCGCGATTTCCCGTCAATGTGAAGGGCACTTTCCGGGTTTCGCCGCCGGGCAATTTGATCGTGAGATCTCCGCTAATGGGCGAGTTGTTGCTGGAATCTACGCGCGAGATTTCGATGACATAAGTGCCCCGGCTCACGTCGGCCAATGCGATCGTTTCGGTGCGCGCATTGGTGACATCTTTTGCGGTCAGGCCGAATTTCGATTGCGTGCCGAGCCAGCTTGTGCGCTTGCCTTTTTCATCAATAAGTCCGATGTCCAAATCCGAGGCGCCGTTCCATTCGGCCGTAATTTGAATATCGCCTTTTAGCGTGGCCGCGCTTGCTTCGGGTTCGAGCAGCAATTTGTCGACGGTGGCCCTCACTTTTTCACCAGCGTCCAATTTGATGATATTGGCTAAATCGCTAAAGCCTTGATTGCGCGTGCAGCGTACGGCGCCTGCGACCGATGGAGCATCGTTTAGGCTGAGGTCGGCAAGCGCAATGCGGTGCTGACATGCAAGGGCGGTGTTTCCAGCCATTTCTTGAAGCTTGGCGAGCCTTGTTTGAATGGCTTTATCGCCCGGGCGCACATCGGCGAGGCCGCCCAAGATGCGGATGGCCCGTTCCCGATCGCCTTGGCGAGCCGCGAGATCGGCGCGGGCGAGGAGCGCATCCGGATCGAGGGCATCGCGTCCGCTCCATTTTGCGGTGAGTTCTTGAGCCTCGCCAAGCCGGCCCAGCGTTGCATAAATCGCATAGAGTTCAGCGGTTTTGTCGCGGCTGTCCGGTGCGCTTACGAGCGCGCTTTCCGCCGCTGCGAGCTTGGTTCCATTCTGAGAAACGAAGGTATTGGAAGCTTCAAACGCGCCCTTGCGATCGAAGACTTTGCGCATGGGGATGAATCCGCGGCCACCGCCGCCCCAAGGTGGACGCCGGTTTTGAGGAGGCGCTGCCGTGGACGTGGCCATGGGCTTTGGAGTGCTTTGAGGAGGAGGGGGAGGCTCGGCGAACACTCCATCATCGGGGGACAACGGATCGCCTGGAACGGAAGTGCTCTTCTTGGATTTGGGAGCGCTGGGGGCTGCTCCTCCGCCCGCGCGCGGTCCAGCGCTTTCGCTGGCTGTGGCGGCTCCGAGTCCGCCTGAGATGTCGTCGAGCTTGGCCGATTCTTCTTTTGCTTCGGCGTCGAGCGCGTCTTCACCCTCCGCATCCGCGCTCGAGCTCAGCGCGCCCTGTTCGCCTGTAAAGCCCGGCA
>CAZICM010000012.1:0-201682 GCA_964537685.1 uncultured Polyangiaceae bacterium | reverse complement strand
CCCCATTTTTGAGCCTTGTTCATGCTTGCGCTCATATCGAGCACGATAAGCATGGCCGCGGGGGCCTGGCTGGCTTCGGCGGTGAATTTGGCGCATGCCGGGCCGCCGCCGCCATTTCCTCCTCCGCTCGATGATGTGGTGAAGCTGCCTCCTCCGCTGGTGCTGCTGGATGTGCCGCCTCCGCCTCCGCCATTACCGGATGTGCTGTTGTTATTTCCGGCGGCGCAGCCCACGGAAATTCCCGTGGCGATCGCACAGGAAAGCGCCAAGAAACCGATTAAAGTTTTCATATTCAAAATCCTCCAAGTCATTTGAACCTTAGCCAAATGAGCGTTTTGGAGACATGCCTTTTTGTGTTGGAATGCCCAACGTTTAAGGCGGGGCTTGTTTGATTGCGGTCTTTTCGGTCGCGTTGTTGCCTGCTAAAAGCAGCGGCGATGACGGTGTTGCAAGTATCGGATTTGGGCTTTGGTTACGGCGCCAATCAGCTTTTTTCCAATGTGACTTTTTCGCTGGCCATGGGTGAGCGGGCCGCGCTTTTGGCGCCGAATGGTGCGGGTAAATCGACGCTTCTCCGGCTGATTGCGCGTGAGCTTACGCCGGATACGGGGATGATCGTGGCGCGGAAGGATGTGCGCATCGCATATTTTAGGCAATCGCACGAATTGCCTCCCGCAGGCAATGTGATGGATGCGTTTTTATCTGGATTCGCCGATATTTTAAAATTGCGCCACGAGCTTGTGGAGGCGCAGCATGAGGCGGCGAGCGGTACGGATGAGGCGCTTGCGAGGCTGTCGCGTATTTCGGATCGCTATCATATTGAGGGCGGGGATGCGCTGGAGCGGCGCGTGGAGATGATTGCGCAGCATTTAGGATTTGGTTCGGCCGATATGGAGAGGCCGCTGTCGAGCCTGTCGGGAGGCGAGCGGGGGCGTTTGCATTTGGGTGTGGTGCTCGCGCAGGCGCCGGATTTATTGCTCTTGGATGAGCCGACCAATCATTTGGATTTAGATACGATCGATTGGCTTTCCCAATACTTAAAAAATATTCCAAGCGCGGCGCTGGTGGTTTCGCACGATAGGGCCTTTTTGGATGCGGTGTGTCCGGTGACGATGGAGCTTGGGAGGAAGGGTTTTTATGTTTATCCGCTGAGTTATAGCGATTATGTGGTGGCGCGCGAGGATGAGCTTTTACGGAAGCGCGCGCTGTCCGAGCGGCAGGAAGCTTTTATTGCGAAGACCGAAGAATTTATCCGCAGAAATATCGCGGGGCAGAAGACCAAGCAGGCGCAGAGCCGCAGAAAGATGCTCGATAAGCTCGAGATTGAGGAACGTCCCGAAGATGTGTGGGCCGTAGCCGAAAGAATTCGATTCCGATTTCAATCGGTGCCCAGGAGCGGGGATATTGTGCTGGATGCGCGGGGGCTCTGCGCGGAGCGGGGCGGGCGGGTTTTGTTTTCCAATTTTGATGTATTGGTGAAGCGTGGAGATCGTATTGGAATTGTTGGGCCGAATGGTTCGGGAAAATCGACGCTGCTGAAGTTAATGGCGGGCAAGGGGGAAGCGGGGGATGAAGGCGCGGTAAAACGCGGGACGAATTTATCGGAAGGGTATTTTGATCAGCATTTGGGTTCGCTCGATTTAAATAAAACGGCTGTGGAGGAGATCCGCAGTGTGCGCGGCGATATGAATGTGGATGTAACACGGCAGTATTTATCGAGGTTTCGATTTTACGGCGATGATGTGTTCCGAAAGGTGTCGGGATTTTCGGGCGGTGAGCGGAGCCGGCTTTCTTTGGCGAAATTGCTGCTTGAGCCGCTGAATTTATTGTTTTTGGATGAGCCGACCAATCATTTGGATATTCCGGCCGCCGAGATTTTGGAGGAGGCTCTTTCCGATTTTGAAGGGACGGTGATTTTCGTTTCGCATGATCGGCGCTTTTTGGAGGGTGTGGCGAGCCGTATTCTTTCGGTGCGGGACGGGCGGGCCGATGCGTATCCAGGGGGTTTTGCCGATTATGAGGCGCATCTGATCCGGGCCGCGGGCGATGCTCAATTGGTTGCGGCGGGGCGCGAAGGCGATAAAAAGAAGGCCGCGAAAGAAAAACAGAATACGGCGGCGGGTTCGCAGGTTGCTGAGGGAGCCCAGGAGAGAAGGCGTTCGTTTGAGGCGGATAAGGCGGCCGCGAGGGCACTTGAAAAGAAGCGGCGAAGGTTTGCAGAATTGGAGGCGGAAATTGCCAAGGGCGAAGAAGAGCTGTCGCGGATGCGCGAGGTGTTAAGGCAAGACCCTCAAGGAGATTGGGCACTGTTGGCCGAGCGGGTGAAGGAAGAACAGGCGTTCGCCAAGAAAGTCGAAGCCTGGATGTCGGAATGGTTTTCGCTGGGACAAGAGCTTGAGGCTGCTCAATAAGAGGCCGGGCATGATGTGGAAGCATAAAAAATCGATCAATTATTTTGGATGTTTTATTGTATTGCTTTCCTGTATGTCCCCGGCGGTGGGCTGCGGGCAGAAGGCGGATGATGGAACGGCGCCAAAAGAGCTGGAAGGGAAGCTTCCCGCCGTGGAGCTCAGGGATGATACGGTCAATTTGATGCTGACGTGGATCGATTCGAAAGGAGAGACCCATGTGGAGCTGCATCCGGGGGATGTGCCTGTGGAGGGGAAGGCGCTTGTACGGGTGGTGCTGACCGACAGGACGGATGGCACGGGCGAGCTGTTTTATGTGGCCGATTTGACGCAAAAGGGCGAGGGCGGCGTTTATTCGGTGAAGACAATGCCGAGGCGGCTGTGGGAGTCGACGATTTCCTCGAGGCGCGAGGAGTATTTGGCGAAGATCGCGCCGCCTCCGCCTCCGCTGCCCGAAGGTTCTCAAGGGGGATCTGGTCCGGTGGTGCCGGCGCCTCCCGCGACTCCAGGGCAATTGCAAGGTAATGCGATGGTGACGATTTATGGAGCGGATTGGTGTCAGCCTTGTCATCAGGCTGAGGATTATTTGAAGCGTAAGGGCATTGCTTATGTGAAGAAAAATATCGAAAAAGACAGCGGGGCGGAGTCGGAGATGAGGGCGCTTTTGGCGAAGGCGGGGATGAGGGGCGGGACGATTCCGGTGATTCAGGTTGGGGGGCAGGTGCTGGTTGGTTTTAGTGAGCGCGCGCTGGCTCAGGCGATTGCGAAATTAAAACCTCAGGCGGGTGCTGGAACTGTGCTGTAGTGTGCTGGTAACGGTCCCTGAATGAAACGGCTTGGTGAGTACAGTACCGATAGGCTGCGCCTGACGCGGGAGGCGTTTTTGGCAAAGCATTCGGTTCCTGTTTTGTTGCATCGCTGGGAAACAGGCGCTGTGGAGGGGGATTCGGCGTTTACGACGGCCAATGTCTCGATGGTGGAGATGCCTACCAAGCTCGAGCCTGGGCGGCCTTCCGATTCGCTGGCGGTTCTGGGGCTTTCACCGAGGGCGAGCAGTGCCCACGATGTGCTTGTGTTTCCGATTTCAAAGCGTCTGCCGGGGGGTGCGCTTGAGGATCGGGTGAGCGTGGGGCGCAGCAAGAACGCGGATATTCAGTTGCCTTATCGCAAGGTTTCGAAATTTCATGCGTATTTTACGCTGTCGCCGGCGGTGCCAGTAAGTGCGGGGAGAAAATGTTTTCTAACGGATGCCGGTTCGACGAACGGGACGTATGTGAATGGGCGCAGGCTTTCTTCGGGAAGGCCGGCCGAGCTAAACGATCGGATGTTAATTCATTTTAGTCATTATCTTTTTGTGTTTTTCTCGCCTGCCCTTTTTTATTCGCTGGTGGCCGGGGAAATATAACGATTGTATTTTTGAGATATTCTTTTGAATTTTTGCGCGGGACTGCGATTGGGAAGGCGCGTCAAGCGCTCGTTGCATAAGCCCCGTGGCAGGCGTATAGGCGAGCTCCTGTTTCGGCTTGTGACTGAAGCGCTTGTGGTTGCGGGTTTGAGCGCTGTTTTGAGCCCGGAGGATGCGAAGAATGATCGAACTAGTCATGCCTCAGCTCGGCGAGAGTGTGGCCGAGGGAACCGTTACGAAATGGCGTGTTCAAGTTGGCGATTTCGTGAAGCGTGAGCAGCCAATTGTCGAGGTGGCGACCGATAAGGCCGATACGGAGATTCCTTCTCCCGCCGATGGGCGAGTGGTTTCGATTGCCGCGATGGCTGGGGCGCTGGTTGCGAAGGGTGGTCTTTTGTGTGTGATCGATGAGGCGGCGAAGGAAGGTGCTGCCGCAGGGGCCGCTGTGCCTGCCGTCGCCGCGGAGCCTGAAAAGAGTGCTCCGGCAGCGGAGCCAAAGCCTGCCGTGAAAGATCCGCTGTCGTCGCCGTCGGCCCGCAGGCTGGCTCTGTCGTCGGGAATCGATCTGCGGGATGTGCCGTCAAGCGATAAACACGGCCGTATTTCGAAGGGCGATGTGGTGCGGGCAAAAGAAGCGTCGGCTCAAAAGGCAGGTGCTGCTGGGCCTGCGGAGCCCGAGCCCGGGACGAGCGTTTCCGCTTCAGGTTCGCAGGCGGCCGAGCTGGCCGAGCTGATTCAAGCGGGCGGAGGTTTTGTGCCTCCCGTGCCGGGTGTTGGATTCGGTGCGTATAAAGTTCCGCCCTTTGTTCCGAAGCCGGGCGATCAGGTGATTCCGTTTAACCGGCGCAGGCAGATTACGGCCGATCACATGGTGTACTCGAAGGTGAGCGCGCCTCATGTGGTGACGGTGGCCGAGGTGGATTTGCATGCGACGTCGAAGCTGCGCGAGGCCAATAAAGAGCGTTTGAAGAAAGAAGGCGTTTCGCTGACGTTTCTGGCCTTTGTATGCGCGGCGGCGATTAAGTCGCTGCGTGAGCATCCCCAGCTTAATGCGCGGGTTTTAGATCGGGCGTTTGCGGTGCTGTCCGACATCAACTTGGGTATTGCGGTCGATACGCAGGGCGGGCTGTTGGTGCCGAATATCAAGAAGGCCGATCAGCTTTCGCTGCGGGGCATCGCGAAGAATATCGATGAGCTCGCGGCGCGGGCGCGAAGCGGGAAGATTACGGCGGACGATTTGGCGGGGACGACGTTTACGGTTTCGAATCCGGGGCTGAAGGGCAATCTCTTTGGGGGAGCGATTATTTCGCAGCCTAATGTGGGCATTTTGCGGATGGGCGAAATCAAAAAGCGGGTCGTCGTGGTGACGAGCAAAGATGGCGAGGATTCGATTGCAATTCATCCGGTGATGTTTTTGGCGCTGTCCTACGATCACCGGGTTGTGGATGGTGTGCTTGCGAATTCGTTCCTGTGGCGTATCGCGGATTTGCTTTCGCGCGGGGATTTTGAGGTGTGAGCATGAGTGTTGGAATCAAGAGCATTGGGCATCGGCCGCTGTCGGAAGTCGATCCTGAAATCGCAGAGCTGATCGCAAAGGAAGAGCGGCGTGAGGCGGACACAATCCGGCTGATCGCAAGCGAGAATTATGTGTCGCGGGCCGTGCTTGAAGCGACGGGTTCGGTGCTGACGAACAAGTATTCGGAAGGCTATCCGGGCAAGCGCTACTACGAAGGCCAGCAGCAGGTCGATCCGGTGGAAGAGCTGGCGCGGGGAAGGCTGGCCAAGCTGTTTTCCGCGGACCATGCGAACGTTCAGCCCTATTCGGGAAGTCCTGCGAACTTGGCTGTTTATTTTGCGTTCGTGAAGCCCGGCGAGACGATTATGGGGCTTGGTTTGCCGGCGGGCGGGCATTTGACGCACGGCTGGACGGTGAGCATTACGGGGAAGTTTTTTAAGAGCGTTCCCTATGGTGTGCGGCAGAGCGATCATTTGATCGATTTGGATCAAGTGCGGGCTTTAGCGCTGGAGCACCGGCCAAAGCTGATTTGGTGCGGGACGACGGCGTATCCGCGCACCCTCGATTTTGCGGCATTTCGTTCGATTGCGGATGAAGCAGGCGCCATTTTGGCCGCCGATATCGCGCATATTTCGGGCTTGGTGGCGGGCGGGGTTCATCCTTCGCCGGTGGGTATTGCGGATGTGGTGACGATGACCACGCACAAGACCTTTAGGGGGCCGAGGGGCGCGGCTGTGATGTGTAAGGCGGAGCATGCTGCGGCTATCGATAGGGCTGTGTTTCCGGGGCTTCAGGGCGGGCCTCACAATCACACGACGGCGGCGATTGCGGTGGCGGCAAAGGAGGCTTCGGAGCCTGCGTTTAAGGCGTATGCGAAGTCGATTGTCGATAATGCAAAGGCGCTTGCGGAAGCGCTTTTAAGCCGGGGTTTCCGTTTGGTGACGGGAGGCACGGATAATCATTTGTTGCTGGTCGATATGACGCCCAAGAATATCGGCGGGAAGCCTTATGCGCAGGCGCTGGACAAGGCCGGGATTGTGGCGAATTACAATTCGATTCCTTTCGATCCTCGTAAGCCGTTCGATCCGTCGGGGATTCGGGTGGGTACGCCGGCCGTGAGTTCGCGGGGCTTTGGTCCGGCCGAAATGGTGAGGATTGCTGCGTGGATGGATGAGGTGTCGCAGGCGCCGGATGATGAGGCGAAGCTTTCGCGTATTGCCGGGGAAGTGAAAGAGCTGTGTTCGCAGTTCCCAGCGCCCGGAATTTTGATTGAATAAATACAATCGTAATTCTTTTTATTATGAAGGAATTGTATCCCGTATCTTTCCCGCCCCTATTTTTGATAGATAATAAGGCTCATTCGATAGAATTTGAAGGCCAAATTCTCCGGCGGAGTCTTTTGTTTGCGGGGAGTGAATGCAATTCAATCGTGAATGAATTGATTGAATTGATAAAATATTAAATTAAATTGGGATGGTTAAGGGGGGCGATTACTTGGAGAACATTTGGCCCGCGGCAATTCCCGCGCCGCGCGTGGCTTTCATGACGAATTTGGCGTTGATGCCAACCGGCCAGGTCCACTTGAAGCAGTTGCCTTTGCCGCCGAGGGAGGCGGTGTTGCCCGTGCCGTTGTCCTGAGCGAGGACAGGGTTGATGGGGACGGGGGTGACCGCGACGAGGGTGATGTCCATTTCCTGGATGCCAGCGCCGACGGCAACGACCGTGTAGCACTTGTTGGGCAGGAGTTGGACGGGCTGTTCGAGGACTTGGCCGTCCTGGAATTGAGCCGCGACGACGGGGCTGTCGGGGTTCATGCCAGGGGCTTCTTGTTTGGCTAGGGCGGCCAGGGGGATGGTGGCCGCTGAAGCCATGTTGGGATCCATGGGGGTGGCCGCGGGGGCAGAGCCTCCTCCGCCGGGCGCGGGCTGGCCTCCTGGGGGAGGCGCGGTGGTGCCGCCGGCGGTGGGGAAGGGGAAGGGGAAGGGGAATCCGCCGACGCTGCCCGCGGGGGGAGGTGCGGTGGTGCCGCCTGGAGCTGGAGCCGTGGGTGCGGGTTGGCCATAGCCGCCGGGTGCGGGCTGGCCATAGCCGGGTGCGGGTTGACCATAACCGGGCGCTGGCTGGCCATAACCAGGCGCTGGCTGGCCATAACCGGGTGCGGGCTGGCCATAACCGGGCTGGCCATAACCGGGCGCGGGCTGGCCATAACCGGGCGCGGGCTGGCCATAACCGGGCTGGCCATAACCAGGTTGCCCATAGCCGGGTTGTCCATAGCCAGGTTGTCCGTAGCCCGGCTGGTTGCCCGCATAGTTGCCGCCGCCGGGTGGAGGATTCTCAGCGGGCTTGTCCGGCCCGCAGCCTGCGAGGGTGATGGTCAATAAAACACTGGACGAGATAAAGCCGAATGTGCGGAGCAAAGCTACCTCCTCGGAGTCGCCCTCGTTCGTGACCCGCCGTTTGGTGCGATCTGCACCGGTTTCGTGAGCGGCAGAGAGGATTTCTCCTGATGTCGTACTGGTATGGACGAGTTGTGCGGGGCGAACCTTACACCTTTGTGCCGACGAAAACCTGCTTTTCGGATCGGTGTGCGGGGGAGCTGGTTCTTGGAGCGGCCCTTGTTGTTGTGCAGGGTTTATGCGTTCGTGAAACGTGCTCTTTTGCTGCGCTTTTAGTATAGCCGTGCAGTCATGTTGGCGCCGCTCTGACGGCAAAATTGATTCTTGGCAGGAGGCCATTTGAAGATGAGCGTGGGGCAGAAGACTTTGGGTTGTGCCGCGTTGGCTGCGGCGCTTTCACTCGTGGTTTCCGGCTGTGGAAGTGAGCCGGAGTTCGCTCCGCAGCCTGGTCCTCCGGACGGCGGTACCGATGCGGCTCCGCCTCCTCCGCCGCCCACGACCTCAACACCGCCTCCGCCGCCTCCGCCGCCTCAAGCGGGGCCCTGCGAAAGCAAGGAGACGCTCGCGGTGTCGACGGCATTTCAGGGGCGCGCGGCGACGGAAGCTCCGGGGATGAAGCCTGATGGGCAGTTGGTTTGTGCCATCGTGCCCGAGGGGCAAACGCAGGCGTCGCAGCCGTTCCTGTTGGAGCCGGGTTTTTGTTACACCTTCCTGGGTCAGGCGCTTCCGACGGTGACGGAAGTCGATATCACGCTGGAGCTCGATTTAGCGGCGGGTGGGCAGATGCCGCCGGCGCTTGCGGCGCTGAATATCAAGCCTCAGCTTGCGGTGGATTCCGATACGGGGCCGATGGCGACGATCGGCGCGAAGCAGAATTGTTATCAGTGGGCGCTTCCCGCTCCGGTGTCGGCGCGTGTTGTGGTGAAGGCGCGGAGCGGTTCGGGGCCTGTTGCGGTGCAGGCGTATAAGAAGAAGAAATAGCCCTTTTTCGTGTGCTGTTTATAAAGCCCGGAGGCCGGATTTGTTCTGGCTCCGGGCTTTTTTTGGGCCGCTGAAGGCGTGTTCCGCGGGCGTGGGAAAGCCACAAAAGGCAAGCGGCCGTGCAGGGTATGCACAGCCGCTTGCTGAACGAAATAGTGGCCGTTTGAAGCGATTAGGCGAGAGAGTCCTTGATCGCTTTGATGGGGCGAACGCGCACGCTCTTGCTGGCCGGCTTGGCCGCAAAAGTCATGGGCTGCTTGGTGAAGGGGTTGATGCCTTGGCGCGCCTTTGTCGCGGGCTTCTTTACGACGCGGAACTTTGCAAAGCCGGGGAGGGTGAACACGCCCGACTTCTTCAGCTCGCGGTGCCCGACCGCGACGAGGGCTTCCACAACCGACTTGACCTGTTTGCGGCTTAGCTCCTCACCCATCGCTTCCGCGATGGCTTGGATAAGACCGCTCTTGCTCATGGACTTCTTTGATGAACCGCCGCTCGGTGCGGCTGCCTTTTTCGCTGTTGCCATTGGTTGGACCTCCAAAAGCTCGTGGCGTGCGGCGCCTCGCCGCCCGCTTTGAAACACTGAACATACACGCCGCCTGACGAAAAAGTTGTGAAATTTTGCCGGGGAAAACGGTTTTTTTGCGCATCAGGCCGGCTGTGGCCGGGTGGTGGGGGGCGCTCCGGCATGTGTCTGGAGTGCGTAAATAGACTTAAAAATGGCTGAATTTTGAGGGTGCAGGCCGGTTGTTAAGGGGCGTTTTGGGTTAGCGGCCGGGGAGGGTTTGGGGATTGGGGCTTAAGATTTGAAGGGCCGGGCTTCTGAAAGGCTTGCTATTTTCCCCGGGATTTGAAGCGGCCACCAAAATTAGCGTTTCAGAGGTGCTCGATTCACAGGGAGATATGCTTGTCAAGAGGAAAATAGGATAAGAATTGCCGGGGAATCGTGATGGAAGATGAAGACCGGATGAGGAACTAGCCGGCTTTTAATTCATCGAGGAGCGTGCGGGCCGATTCAAGGGTGGGATCTTCGTTGACGGCCTTCTCGACCATTAAACGGGCTTTGCGGGGATCGCCCTGGGCCCGGGCAATGCTGCCGAGATGAAAGTAGGCGAGGGCCTTGGAAGCGCCGGTGATGCCTTCGGTTGAGCCGGGGGGCGCGGTCTTCATCATCGTTACCGAGCGGAATGCGCGGCCCGCGATTTCGAATTCGCCAAGCTCGACCGCCTGAAGGCCAAGCGCCATGGCTGTGACGCCGCTTCCAGGCTCCATTTCAAAGGCTTTGGTGAGCGCGGCCAGGGCTTCTTGAGGCTTTCCTTCCGAGGATTCAATGCGGGCCAGGCGGTGATAAACGGGGGCCAGTTGCTTTACCCGTCGGCCCTTGTAGCTCGCGATGATCTGCGCGATGACATTGCGGGCTTCGTCGTTTTCTCCTGCGGCTGTGCAGGCGTCGGCGAGGACGACGAGAAGCTCTTGATCGTCCGGTTTGATCGCCCGGGCTTTCTGGAGGGCTTCCATGGCTTTGCGGGCTCCGCCTTCCGTGTCGAGCAAGAGCCGGCCCGCCTGCACAATGAGCGATAGTTTCGCCGCGGGCGCCGCCGCTTTTTCGGCGTCTTCCAGCAGAAGCGCGCTGAGCGCGGCATTTTCACCGGTCGATGCGTAAATCGTTCGCAAACGTTCGCGGATTTGAGGATCGTCCGGGGCTACGGTGAGTGCGCGTTCCAAGCCTTCGCGCGCGTCGTGAAGGCGGCCCGCTTGTTCACAGGCCGCCGCCAATTGCGTGGCCACGGAAACGAGCGCTTCTCCCTCTTCGAGATGCACCAAGCGGGCGTAGATCGTCGCCGCTGCGTCGGGCTGATTGGCTTCTTGTTCCAGGGCGGCGAGTTTTCTCAGAGCGTCGCGATCGTTTGGATCGGCCGTGACAACTTCGGACAAGTGCCCGCGCGCTCTGTCGGTTTCGCCCGCTTTTTGAAGGACTTCGGCCAGCCTGAGCCTGATGTTGCGCTGGATTTCGTTCATTCCGGCCGGGGCTTCCCAGTCGTTTTGGGCTTCGGATGAAGCGTGGGCCAGCGCTTTTTCAAGCTGTTCGGCAAGCTCGTGCGCATAGCTTCCGCCGCTCATGGCGTAAGCCTGTTCCAGGTCGGCTAGGGCTTCGTCGTGCAGGCCCAGCCTTTCGCGCTGGACGGCCCGGGAGCTGAATAGCCATGGATCTTCCGGGGTTGCCATCATGGCGAGGGTGATGCTGCGGACGGCGCGTTCGTGGGCTTGCATGGCGTCGTAGGCGTCGGTCAGGGCGAAGAGAACATCGCGATCGGCTGCATCAAGATCGAGTGCTTGTTCCAGGATATGCGCGGCGCCTGGAGCGTCTCCCGCGCGTTCGCGAAGCACTTCTGCCGCATGGCACAAAGACTCGATGCGCGCAGTTTTGTCCTCTTTGCGGGAAGCCTCGCCGAGGTGCAAATCGGCAAGCTTTTGCCATTGTTCGCGGGCTGTGAAGCTGTCGATTAGTTTCTGGCGGATATCCGCGTGATCGGGCCGGGCGCTGAAACCGGCTTCAAGGGCTTGCTCTGCTCCTGCCAAATCGCCTTGTTCTGTGCGGAGTGCCGAGAGGTAGAGCGAAAGTTCGGCAGCCTCATCGTTTTGGCCAATCGATAGCAGTTTGGCGAGGGCGTTCCCAAGCTCCCCGGCATCATTTCGCTGCTTGGCGAGGCGAATGATTGAACGGAGGGCGGGCAGGTGTTTTTCGTCCCAATCGAGCGCCGATTTGTACAGCGCGAGAGCGCGTTCTTCGTCGTTCTTCCGCTCGAGAAGAGCGCCGAGTTTCATGGATAGCGATACGGCTGCTGCCGCGTCGGATCGATCTTTTGCGCCGTCCAATTGGCGGGACAGCACTTCGGACAGCTCATCATCGCGCCCCGCTTTTTCGAGGATGTCGGCAAGCAAGATCGACGCTTCAAGCTGTGCCGGATCGGCGCTGAGAATCTCGTTGAAGAGCTCGATGGCGCGTTCCGGATCTTTTTGCATGACGATTTTCGCCCGCTCGACGCGCAGCTTGGACTGCTCGGCCTGAGACTCGAGGAGCGGCACGGTCTGTTCAATCAGTTCGCTCAAGCTGGCTTCATCGCCGAGCTGCCGGTAGATGTCCGATAGCGGTTCCCATGCGGAGCGGGCTGTGGGATTGGCCTTTCGGAGTGATTCGTAGAGGCGGGCCGCCCGCGGCAGATCGCCGAGCGGGCCGCGGGCAATCGCGGCTACGCGGAGAAGGAGCGTATGCGCGTCGCTCTGTTCCCGGTGCACAGCAGCTTGTTCAAAGAGCGCGGCGGCTTCAGTGAAATCGCCGGCTGACTCGCGAATCTCTCCGAGTTCGATTTGAAATTCGCTCGGATCTTCGGTGGAAGCCGCGTTTTCCATTACGGACAGCAGGGCGCGCAGGCAGGATTCGCGCAGGGCGGTTTCCCCGAGATCGCGCGCGATGGTAACGGCTTCGCGCAACTGGCCGCTGTCTGCCTTTCCAATGCCATGAAGCAGGAGAATGGCTTCGAGCAGCATGCGGGGCTGCTGTGTGGTTCGGGCCAGATGCTCCAATACCCGCAAGGCCGGCTCACTCGACGGAATGCGGGCAATCGTGTCGCGCAGGCACTGTTCGACCCGATCGGCCTGGGGATCGAGCGCAAATGCGTTCTCCAAGAGCTCGCAGCCGCGTTCTTGGCCTGAGGCGTGGAGGAGGCGGATTGCCGCGAGCCGGTACATCGGATCGGCTTGTTCTGAAGGCGTTCCCGCAGGCGCCGCAGCAATAAGCTTCTCCAAGACGGCGGCTTGAGCTTCCTGTTCGCCTCGACGGCCGTAAATGCCGTCGAGCGCCCGCAATACCTCGAGGGTTTTGGCCTCGTCTGGGCGCGCTGCGAGCAGAGGTTCTGCGCGCGTGTATACGGAACGGGCCTGTTCATCGAAGGCCGGATCGCCGCCGTAAGCCCTGCCCAAATGAAGGAGGAGCTCGAGTTTGCGGTTATCGTCTGCGGCCTCGTCGCTGAGCCTCGAGACCAGCTCGATGTACTTGGATTTGTGGCCTGTTCGATCGGCGAGCGCCCGCGCCGAGCGGTGCGCCAAATCGTGGATCGGATCGAGGCTGATGGCGCGCAGGCGGGTCGCGAGCGCGTCGTCGGGGCGGCCCAAATGGTCTTCGTAGACTTGAGCCAGTTCGTCGAGAATGGCGACGGCTTGAGATGCATCGCCGGCTCCCGCCAGTCTCGCTTCCAGGGCTCTCGCGAGCATTCCATGGCGTCCCCGTGTCCGAAGGGCGCCCACCAGCCGCTCACGTTCCTCGGCGCTTTCACGGGACGCTTCAAACGCCGAATCAAAATACTCGGCCGCCCGCTCTGGTTCGCCTTGGCGTTCGGCGATTTCGCTGAGCGCAAACAAGATTTCCGTGCGCATCAAGCGGTTGCTTTGGTCATCCCGCGCGCGCCGCACGTTGAGAAGCAGGGCACGGTAGGCGCGGCTCGCCCGATCGAGCTGATTCATGTCCAGCGCGAGCCGGGCGGATGCGTAGAGGATATCGGGGTGCGCGGGGTCGATGCGAAGAGCGGCTTCAAGCTCTTCCAGCGCCTCTTCTTGGGTGCCCGCGGCGATGAGCACACGGGCAAGCTCGTAATGAACAATCGCGCGCTCTTTGGGACGCCTGCCTCCGTAGGAAGCCAAAAGGCCGCGCAAGATGGCTGTTGCGTCATCCAGCCGTGATGACTGCACATACGCTTGAACCAAAGTCAGGCGTACAGGCATGTCATCCGGAAGGAGTTCTGCCGCCTGCTCGAGCAGCGGTGCCGCCGAAGCCGCATCGCCGCGCTTCTCGAGATGAAGTTCGGCAGCTTCGCGCAGCTTGGCAGCTCTCGCGGTGCGGCTCTCGATGCGGACGGCTTCTGAAGCGATTAAATCGGCCAAGGGGCCCCAGGCTTCCGCCTCGCGGTACAAGATGGCCAGCCGATCGCGAACAGGGGTCGGGTTCTTGACGATGGCGGCCGCGTGTTCGAGGCGGGTGCGCGCGCTTTGGGCATCGCCCGCGGCGACGAGAGCCTCCGCCAGTCTTAGGTATTCAACGTGTGCGGATTCCGCGGGCGTGAGTACACAAAGCCGATCGAGCACTTCCGCCGCCTGAGCGTGCTCACCCCGGGCGGTGAGCAGGCGGGCCAGCGCATCGAGCGATGAGGTTGCATCGAATGCGGCGGCACGGCGGTGATCGGCAATTGCGCGCGGAACATCGCCGAGTTTTTGTTCTGCGAGCGCTGCTGCGCGTCCCCACAAATCGGCAGGAGCCATTCCCGCTTCAGCGCCGCCTTGGCCAAGCCCTTCACGCAGTTCGGCCTGACCTTCGAGCAGATCGACAAGCTCTTGGAAGCTGCCCTTTTGCTCGAGCAGTTCACAGAGTTTTTCCACCGATGGAACATGCAGAGCCGCCTCGCGGAGGTTATGGCGAAGCGCATCGAGGGCCTGTTCGCGTTCGCCTTCCCGCGCGAACAAGAGCGCAAGATCGAAGCGAAGGCTCACGCGGAAATCGATATTTTCGGCGACCTCGACCTGGCGCTTGCGCATTGAAATGAGCTCGCTGATGCGGCCTGTGGTCCGGTACAGCGTTTCAAGTTCGGAAGCCACGCGCCCATCGGTCGGCTCTTCATCGAAGAGAGACTTGTAAATGGCGATAGCGCTTTCCGTTTCGGCGACTTCGGCGGCTGTCATGCGAAGCCGTTTGCGTTCAGCGGCAGGGAAGGGGATCTCGGCGCCCTTCAGGCACAGATCCATCACGCGCGCCCGATCGCCGTCCTCGCGCGAAAGCCTGACCAGCACATCCAGAGCCCACAGGGCCGATGAAAGGGATGGGCTTTCCGGCCCTTCCGATTCAGCGCGGGTGAGGGCAACCGTGTGGAGCTGTTCGGCAATCTGCCGCGTCAGGACGGGATCGGCGATAGGGTCGAAAGCGGTTTCAACGGCTTCGCGGTAGAGCGCGAGCGGATCGGGAACGACTTCGGCGAGCCTGAGCAGCGTATCCACAAGCGAGCGATTTCTGTTTCTGCGCTGCAGTTCGGCAAGAGCCGTCAGCATCTCCACGCTGTCTGGATCGTAAGACAAGGCCCGGATAACTGCGCGTTCGGCGGCGTCGGGATCGCGCCGGCTATCGCGGTGCCACAGGGCAACGTTCCACCACAGCTCGCAAAGAACCGGTACGGGGACGTCGGCGCGGCCATCGAGCGAAGTTGTCAGCGCGTCGGCCACTTCCTGGAATCGCCCTGCGGCCCTGGCAAGCCTCAGCGCTTCTGAAGCCAGTTCGGCCGATGGAATCAGCAGGAAAGCCCGCCAAATAGCATCGAAAGCCCCAGATAAATCGAGTCCTTCCAGCTCGAGCAGGCGAGCGCTTTCCCGGAGGATCTCGACGCGGGCGGTATCGTTCTCCGCTGCGATCAAGCGGACTTCGAGAAGAGCCACGAGGCGCTTCCAATCGTTCCGTGAGCGATACGCTTCTGTCAGCGCGTCGACGGCTTGGGCGAGCAATGGCCGCTGATCAGCCGCTTCGCGATCGATGCGCAAAAGCAGAATTTCAAGGCCGGATAGACACTCTTCGCCTCCGGCCCGGCCGCCTCTCGCGTAGCTTTCGACAGCTTGTTCCCATGCCATCGTGTAATCGCGGTGCACGTTGCCCAGCCGGCACAAGAGGGCCGCATGGCGTTCGCCGGCGCCGGAGAGCTCAATTTCGTGCTCCAAGAGAGCCACGAGCTCGTCCCATTTTTGGCGGCGTGACAATAGTGCCGCGAGCGCGTCGCCGCTTTCCGCATCCGGCCCCAGCCTGCCGCGAAGCGCTGTCCATGCGTCGATGGCCGCATCTGCATCCCCCACTTGTTCGTCGAGGATGCGCGCAGCCGATACGAAATCCGCACGGCCTTCCGCTGTGCGTCCGAGTTCGATTTTGGCGCCTGCGCGAAGTCCGAGCGTCTCGACCAAATCGCGGAAACGCCCTGTTTGTTCCTGCGCTGTGACGATTCCATCCAGCGCTTCCAAATCGAGCGCGTCATCGCGGAAGCGCGCCCTATAGTTTGCGATGGCCCGGTCCGCATCGCCTAAGTCGGTCCACGCGATGCGCGCGGCTTCGCCCAAGACTTGCTTTTTGGCCTCTGGGCTTGTTTCCACCGTCGCCAGGCGTTCGAGAACCGTGCATCGCTCGGCCGCTTTCTCCATGGCTTTGAGCAAGCGATTCAGCTCCTGCAGCGCGCTGAGCAGCGCGCCATTGTCGCCTTCGGCAAGCTCGATAATCGGTGTGTGCAGTTCAATGGCCTGAGCGAGGTCCTGCAGGTGATCCCTGTAAATGGCTGCGGCGTCGATTAAAAGCTGCCGGCTTTGAGCGCGGTTTTGCAAGCCGGCAGATGCTTCTCGCAAGGCCAAAGCCAGGCTGTCATAGCGCTTCAGTTCAGCGGCAAGCCGTTCGAGCTCCGCGCGATTGGCCGCTGTACCGGGCTCGATGACGAAGAGCGCGGCGGCCGCCTCGAGCGCGCCTGGCAAGTCTCCAAGCGTATCCCGGCGAACTTCTGTGATTTCCCGCAGCCGGGCAGCCCTCTCGCCGACATCCGTTAGGCTTTCGAGCGATACCGAGAGCACACGCACCAAATCGGCTGATTTACCGTCGCTGCGATACCGATGTTCGAGCAGTCCCGCCGCTTTCGAGCGGGCTCCGAGCGCTTCCGCCGAGGCCGTATTGGCCTCTTTCATCCGAGCCGTAAGCTCGAGCAATTTCTCGAGCAGAGCAATGCCTTCGCTGCGCGTGGGCTCGAGCTTGAGAATCTGGGCAATCACTTCAAAAGCTGAAGCGGCATTTTGCAATCCATCGAGCCACAGCCCCGCGATACGGCAGCGCATCCGCTGTGCGGCTTCGGTATCCAGTTCTCCGAGCTGCCCGCTGAGCAAATCGATCAATGGCCTAAATTTGCCGTGCTTTTCGTAAAGGCGCTCCAGCGAGCTGCGCGTCCGGGCGTCTTTCTTGAGCGGCAGCAGTTGCTCCAAGTAGCCCATCGTGCGCTCGGTATCGATCGCCAAGTTGCGCGCGGCTTCGACGGCTTCCTCGAGCAGCATCATTCGATCGGAGCGATCCAAAACCCGCTCGAGAGCCCGGTCATACAGCGAAAACAGCGCCTCCCACTGTTCCGAGGCGTTGTACGCCATCTTCAAGCGCTCGAAGGCCCACGTCGACTCGGGAATCAGTTCGACAATTTGAGCGAGCAGTGCGGCGATTTCAGTCGGATCGTCCTTCCATTGCTCGTGATACTCGACGGCCCTGCGCCCCAGCTCTTCGATGGCATCCATGTCGAGCTGCTGGCCTTCTTTTTGCCGCTGAATCTCGCGCCTATAGGCTTCCGCCACCATTTCAGGCAGGCTTGTTTCACGGCCCAGTTGTTCCACGCGATCCCAAAGCGCGGCTTCATTGGGGCGCTCCGCCACGGCCCGCAATGTCACCTCAAGCGCTTTATGAGGATTGTCCGACAAGGGCGCGAGCAGCCTTTCAAACCACCCAGTCCGCTTGGCACGCAGTTCAGGCGCGTCGGAAGGTGTTGAAAGAAGCGTGTCTAAAATCTTCGTCCGGATCTCTTGGCTTTCGGCCCGATCGCACACTTGCTCGAGCACCGAAGCCGCCCGCGCTCTTGTATCGGGATGATCCAGCGTCCGCGCGGCAATGGCGATCGCTTCCTCATCCCCCGGATTCTCTTCGAGTACAGGCTCAATTGTGGAAAGGGCAAGCCAGGGCCGATCGAGCCGTTCGATGTACAGCGTCGCCAAGTGGCGGTCGAGCGCCGCCCGGGATTCGCCCGTCCGCGCATTGCGCTGCGTTGCAATCAGAAGAACAGCGCCTTCAACATCGCCGGCATCCAACAGCAGCCTCGCTCTTGCCTCGAGGGCTTCGGCATGATCGGGATTGATCGCAAGCACGCGGGCATAGAGTTCCGACGCCGCCTTGGCATCGCTCATGGTGCGCTCTTCATCTTGTGCCCAGGCGAGGAGCAGGGGAATGCGCTCATCTTCCGTTGCCCGCGCAAGCCTGAACGCATAGAGATAGCGGCGGTCTTCGTGGCGGGTCTTGCCCTCCAAAAAGCCTTCGAAAGCCGTGTAAATCGACTTGAGATCGCTTTCCGGGCTCTCGAGCAGCTTTCTGTAAATCGCGGCTGCTTCATCCTGGCGATCGGGTTCCGCCGCCAGCACGCGCGCAAGCGAGAGCTGTACCGCCGCCGATAAAGCATTGGGCAGCGGGCCGTAGAGCCGTTCCACGGTGGCCGCGGCATCGACGAAGCGCTGCGGCACTTTTGCCCGGATGGCCGCTTCTTCAAAGGCCAAAAGCCTTCTCACGGCTTCCTGCGCATCGCGCGCCGACCGGAGCAGCATTTCATAAATGGGCGGAAGCTTTTCCCACAGTTCACCGCGCTGATAGAGCGCCACCAGTTGCTCGGCAGCCTTCTGATCTGTCGTATTGATGGCCAGAGCCCGCTCATACAAGCGCTGCGCGTAACCAAGATCGGAAGCCGAGGCCGCCGCTTTCTCCGCCGCCGCCCCCGCGCGCTTCCAGTACTCCGCCGCCGCCTGTTTGTCGCCCTGCCTCTCCTGCGCCAAATCGCCGAGACGCTCCAGCCACTTCGCTTGCTCAGCAGGCTCCTCAGAGCCTTCAACCCTCTTGTTCAGCACGCTGCACAAAAGCTGAACGTCATTTTGTTCAATCGCGAGTTTCTCGAGCGTGTCGAAATCTTGAGGAGAGAAAACCGCATGGTCCGCGAGCAAGCCCCGGTATTGATCGAGCGCGTGTTCTTTGTTGCCGAGGGCGAGCGCGATTTGCGCAAGCTTTAGCCGAAGCGCTTCCCGTTCTTTTCCTTCAGCGGTCTGCAAGCCTTGCTCGAGATCCGCGTAGTACGCCTCGGAAGGCCCCATTTTGTCGTGGGCCGCGAGAAGCGCTTCATAAGCCTTACGATCCGAAGGTTCTTCGCTAAGAATCTTTCTAAATGTCTCTGCAGCCGCCGCTGGATTGCCCAGTTCGGACAGCTCCAGCATGCCGATCTTGTGCAGCAGCTTTCGCTTCGCCGCCGGCTCTTCGGCTGTCTGCAGCGCCGTTTGATACATCGCGGCCCGTTCTTCGGGACTGCCCTGCTCTTGCAAGAGCTCATCCACGCGCGCGAGCAATTTGGGCGATGACGGCGAAAACGCGAGCGCCTTGCGGAATACTGCGAGCGCCTGCGCGCCCTGTCCGCTTTCCGCAAGCGCCTCGCCCGTATGCTCGGCGAGTTCCGACAGCCAAGGCGTCGAAATATCCCGATCGCCAAGCGCTTTGCTCAGCACTTCCGCGCGTCCCGCCGCATTCTGCGCTCCGTAACTCAGCGCACGCCCCAGCCAGAGATTGGCTTGAATCTCCATCCCCGCAGGGGGTTCGGGCACGGCCAGCTCTTCAATCGCGATCAGCAGGCCCCGCCCCGAAATCTCCAAAGCCCGCTTCGCGTTCGACAACTCTTTTTCGCATAGCGCAGCGGCTTCGGCGAAGGCGGAAAGCTGGTCATTCACATCCGCCGCCAGCGAACCCTTGGTCTCCAAAACCCGCACCAGCAGCTCCGCCGCGCCTTCCTGACGGGCGATCGGGTCCAGCACCGAAGCCGCGAATGCCCGGTGCGAGCCTGAAGACAAGGCTTTTTCCATCACCGAACGGCTGGTGCGCTCGCTCCGATCCATCGCCAGCGCCTCGCGGAAAGCCTCTAAACCTCCCCGCTCATCACCGAGTTTCCCAAAGCGGATCTGGCCGATTCTCGACAACACCGCGGGCCGCTCCGCTTCGGGCGCGAGATCCGCCTCACGGGTCAGCCTCTGCGCCAGCTCCTCCCACTTCTTCTCCTGCTCGAGCAGCGGGAACATCCGGGCATGCACCTCGCGGGAAGGCCCATGCGTTGCGATATACACACGCCACGATTCAAGCGCCGCCGCCCTATCGTTCAGCTTGCTCGTCCGGATATCCGCCGCCCTAAAAGCAAGCTCGCGGCCTTCGTCGGAATCGCCTTCAAGGATGGATCTCCGCTCGAGAACATCGGCCAAATCCTTGAAATTTCCCGCGGCTTCGCTCAGCCGCTCCAGCGCAATCAGCGCATCGGGCTCCGCCGGTGTGTCAAACAGCTTTCGGTACACCCTCGCCGCGGACTTTTCGTCCGACAAATCTTGTTCGTACATTTTCGCGAGGCGCAGACCCACTTCCGCCTTGCTGTCCGGCGAGTCCTCGAGGTCGACCAGCTTCTCCAGCATCGCGATCAGCGTCTTCTGATCGCCCGAGCCCTCCGAAAGCTTGGCCATCGCGCGCGCCGCCCGAAGCGTCGCTCCTTCATCACCGCCCGCATCCAGCACGCCTTGAAAGGTCATGCGGGCTTTCTTCACATCGCCGAGCTCCACATACAGCTCGCCGAGCTCCACATTGATTTTTGCCTTCAGGGCCGGCTCTTTCGCTGCCACGAGCGAGCGCGTCAGCGTTTTGGCAACATCGGCTCTTTTATCGAGCGCCACAGCGATCTCGCGATAGCGCTGCCTAAACTCCTCGTCCCCCGGATCGGCCGAAACAATGGCTTCCACATGCGCGAACGCCCCGTGGATATCGCCCATCTTTTTAAAGATCAGGTTTGCAAGCTTCTTCTGCGCCTCAATCCGCTTTGGTCCCCGCAGATTTTCGATCTCGATCGCCAGCATCTTCGAGGCGCCCTCGGCATTGCCCGCCCGATCGAGAGCATCGGCCAAAAGCGAAGCCGCGCGCGCTGCAAGGTTCTTGTTGCCCAGCATTTGCTGAGCCACCACCAGCGCACCATCGTCCGCTGGATTGATACGGAGAATCTCCTCGAGATGAGCCAGCGCCTTATCGGGCTGTTTCAGTTCGTTCACATACAGCTTGAGCGCGCGCCCCCGGATAGACACCGCTTCACTGTCCGCGGGAGACGGACTGCTCCCCAGCGCCTGCTCCAGCAGCGCCGCCGTATCCGCGAAGCGTCCCAGCCGCATAAAGCTTTCTTCAAGCTCTTTTCGGGCATTCACATCCCCCGGCTCAATCTTCAGTATCTGCTGGTACAGCTTCAGCGTCCGCTCGTCATCGCCCACGCCCGCCGACAAATCCACACCGGCCCGCAGCATCTCGAGCTGCTGCGATTTTTCTGAACGGGTCGGCGCCGCGGCCAAATACAGGTCACACAGCTTGCCCAGCTCGTCATTGTCCATGAGCAGCTTTTCCAGCCGTTCAAAGGCAAGCGGATGACCAGGAAGAGCCGCGATGGCCTTCTCAAAGAAGTCGATGGCCTTGCCCGCATCAGGATTGACATCGGCGAAAAACAGGCCCCCATTCACCAAGATCTCGGCCTGGCCTGCGGGCGGCAGCGTCTTTATTTTCTTATCTTTGGCCACCCGCTCATAAGCGGCGCCGAGTTCAGAAAGCCGGCCATCGCGCTGGGCCGCCTCATGAAGCAGCGGCCAAAGCTCAGGTTTACCTTGGCCTTTCTGCTCGGCGGTGAGCAACAGATCGAGAACAGCCGGTTCCCGATCGAGCTTTTGCCCGAGAAAATCGGCCAGAGTGTCAAAGCGGAGGGGGGCGCGGGATTTGGGATCAGAGGACATGGGCAGACGTACCGGCGGCGGAGCGAAACGTCGGGGCGACGAAGGTATCAACTTCGCGCCGAAATGGATCGCGGAATGGCAGAGCGAGCCGATGTCCTTAAAAAAGGCTTTTTTGCTGCTCCTAGCAATCGCGCTTCCATTCTAGAATGCGCTCTGGGTACAGCTTTGATCAGGCGCAGCTTTTTGGGAATCGTGCTTGGGGCCGCGGCATCCGCGATGCCGGCAGGACAGGCGCATGCCCAGCCTTCCGCTCTAAAAAAGGAAGGCCGAGGCTCCAAGAAAGGCATTCCGGAACCGCTCGATTTAGAAGTGCGCGACATCAGCGTCGCAGGCGATCGCACACTCGGGCGCCGCTTTGTCCTTCTGCTTCCTAAACATCTTGAGAAAAACGAAAGCGTACCTCTTCTCGTCCTGCTTCATGGCTTGGGCGAAACCGGCGACGAACGAATGGGCGCCTATGCATGGCTTGAATTTTACGGTATTGGAACGGCATACGATCGATTAAGAAGGCTACCCATTGTCCGCACATCAAAACGAAAAGATTGGACAGAAATACAACTTAATCGTCTCAATCAAGAGCTTGCCGCGCGTCCATTTAAAGGACTGGCCATTGCATGCCCCTACACCCCGAATATTTATAAATCGGCACATCCCTCGGCTGCTCTCGGCGCCTATACGCAATGGATTGCCGAAACCGTTATTCCCCGCGCCCGCAAAGAAGCTTCATTCATCGCCGATGGAGCCTCAAATACTGCAATCGGCGGCTGCTCCTTAGGCGGTTATGTCAGCTTGGAAGTCTTCTTAAGGCGCCCCGATCTATTCGGCGCATGGGGCGGCGTTCAAAGCGCATTTGGAGCCCACAGAGCGCCTTCCTATGCCGATCGGATTGAAGCCGCCCTGGCCGGCCAAAAGCCGCGCCGCATTCGCCTCCACCTAGAAACCAGTGAAAACGACCCTTTCCGAAAAGCCAATGAAAGCCTCTCATCGCTGCTAAATACCAAAGGCGTACCCAACGATTTACTTGTATTGCCCGGCCCCCACGACCAGCCGTGGCTTAGGGAATCGGGCACGCTGGAAATGCTGTATTGGCACGATCGGATGCGATAAATCACTTCTGCCTGAACGGACTCCAATGACCCAATACAAATATTGTCCCCAATGCGGAAAAGCCCTTGGACAAGCCATGGACGGAGGGCTTAACCGCGCTGCCTGCCCCGATTCAGAATGCGGATTTATTTTTTATGACAATCCAACGCCTGTGGTTGCGGCGCTTGTCGAACATCAGGGCCAAATTGTTCTTATCCGCAATAAAGGCTGGCCCGAAGCCTGGTTTGGGCTCGTAAGCGGATTTTTGGAGCGCAATGAATCACCTGCAGAAGGCGTGCTCCGCGAAGTCAAAGAAGAAATCGGATTAGACGGCGCGATTGAAAGCCTGATCGGCGTATATCCATTCTTTATGCGCAATCAAGTTATTATTGCCTATTATGTGCGCGCCACAGGTGAAATTACCTTGGGTGACGAGCTTGCCGATTATAAAATCGTCGCTCCCGAAAAACTTAGGCCATGGCCTCTGGGCACGGGTGAAGCCGTACGGGATTGGTTAAAAGCCCAGGGAATCGACTCGAATGCCTAATTCCGGATCGGTATTGTATGGGCAGTGAAACAGAAGATTCCGGCGGTTCATCCGTCGATTTTGAACTTCTCGGCAATAACCGGGCTCGCCTTCCCAAATTCTTTGCTATTGGCAATGTAGCCGTTGGATTTATCGCCATTGGCAATGTGGCCGTTGGATTTATTGCCATTGGCGCTTCCCTCGCCATCGGACCCATTGCCATCGGAATGAATTCGGTTGGATGGGTGCTGGCTCTGGGCTTAAATGCCGCGGGAACGCTGTGCGGAGCGCTCATCAACGGGGTCGGCGTTTTTGGCGCCGCTGGTGTCAATGGGATTGGAACTTATTTCGATGCATTTGTAAATCAGGGCCAAAGCATTGTGATGGCCATTTTGGGTATGCTGATTCAGGGCGGCCTTGCCTTGAAAATGAGCTTGGGCAAAACCTCGCCCGGCGAGACCAAAATCCAGGAGCCCAAAGTATCTTTAATCGATTTGGTCCGCGGAAGTATCGATCGGGGAAAAGTAGAAGCCTCGCTCATCCTCTTCGGCGGTACATTTATTCGTATTGCCGATCATAACCATATAGAAGCCGAGCTCACCCTTCCAGGGACGCCTCTTCCCAGTGTAGAAGCGGCCCGGCGCCTCTTGCCCGAGCAGCGTACGCCCATGATTTTTACCGTGCGCGCCGCCCAAGAACCTGTATTTGACGCGCCCAATACCGATTACCGGGCGGCCCCTCCCACGTCTCGCGTGCTCTACGTGGACGACGCCGAGTTTTTACCAGTCCCCGAACCTTTCTGGGCCAGGCCCGGCGCGCTGCGAACCCTAACCATGTGGACCCTATGGCTGGGCGCCCTTATTTCCGCCGTGGCCGTTGGAATGCGCATTCTATTATGATTGTATTGATTTAAAATTCTATCGTATATTGAAAAAAGGCACACGCATCCTCGAACATACGCGGATGAAAATACAGAAGACTGTTTCGTTTGCCTTACAGACGCTCATTTTTGGAATGGGCATGCTGGCATGCTCCGACGAACCCGCGCCGGCCACCCAGCAAAATCCTCCGCCCAAAAACCTGCCGCAAGGGTGTGACGATTATGTCGAACCCAGCGGGAAAGACGATACCCAAGCGGTTCAAACGGCGCTGATTAACGCGGCTGCGGGAAGCACCGTCTGTTTGGGGGAGGGAACATTTATATTTTCATTGAGTGAGCTATCCATTGCAACGGATGGAATCACGCTAAAGGGCGCAGGCCAAGACTTGACAGTAATGGAGTTTAAAGATCTTAAAGTCGGCGCCAATGCGATCGTAATTAAGAGCAACGATGTCACTGTTACGGAATTTACCGTAAAAAACCCGCCGGGTGATGGCATCCGCGCCTCCCAAGTTAAAAATATCAGATACCAAAAAGTCACTGTCCTTTGGGATACGCCCGCGTCCACCAGCAATGGTGCCTATGGACTCTATCCTGTTGGTTCTCAAGGTGTTCGAATTGAAGGCTGTAAAGTGCAAGGAGCCAGCGATGCAGGCATTTATGTCGGCCAATCGTCCAATATTTTGGTGAAAGACAGCGAGGCTTTGGGCAATGTCGCCGGCATTGAAATTGAAAACTCCACCGATGCCGAAGTCGTCAATAACCACGCGCACGACAATACCGCCGGCATTTTGGTGTTTAATCTTCCTGGGCTGGAAGTGCAGGATGGCAAGCGGGCCAACGTGCACGACAATTTAATCGAAAATAATAACCTGCAAAACTTCGCCAAAATGGGGACGACCGTTTCCCGGGTTCCCGCCGGCACCGCTGTAATGCTCCTCGCTTCAGATTCAAACGAAATTCATCACAATACGATCAAAAATAATGACAGCGTCGGCGTTTTGATTTTTGCCCACCTGCCGCCTCTGTTCGATGCAGGCAACGATCCCAATTTCAATCCTTATGGGGAAAGCAATTGGATTCACGACAATACCTTTACCGATAACGGAAAGAATCCGGGCCAAGAAGTAACGCTTCTGGTGCCCTTCGCCCCTGTGCCCGATATTACCTGGGACGGCTGTTTCGATGGCAAATTGGACAATACAAACGGAATGTATACCAATTGCATCTCAAATAATACCGGCAATAACAATATGCCAGCGACCTTTGGCCGCATGGATCTCTGCCAGCAATTTATGTCGCTCAGCCAAGATGCCGCGACCGTGACCTGTGAGCACAGCGCGCTGCCGCCTCAGAACCCCTAAACAGCGCTAGCCATTGTACTTGAGCAAGACGCGATTCCGCCCCGTGCGCTTTGCCTGATACAGCGCCTCGTCCGCCGCTCCAATCAACTGAATTCCTGATTCCGCATCCAATTCGGGATAGGCCGCCACCCCCACGCTGACCGTCACGGGAATTCGCTGTCCTTCGTAGTCAAAGGCCGTGCGCTCCACCAAAGAGCGGATGCGCTCGCCCAGAATACCGCCGTTCCCAAGCTGCACACCGCGGCAAATCAGCCCGAATTCCTCGCCGCCATAGCGCGCAAAGACATCTTCGGCGCGCAGGGTATCGAGCACGCCGCGGGCAAATGAAATCAGCACATAGTCTCCCGCGAGATGGCCGTAGGTGTCGTTGATGCGCTTGAAGTGATCCAAATCAAACATCAGCACGCTTAACGACGCCTTATGCCTTCGCGCATAAGCGAGTTCAGTCTCCAGGCGATCGAGAAAGTACTTGCGGTTGTACGCCTTCGTCATCGGATCGCGCAGCGCCGCTTCATACATTTGCTGCTGAAAGTTCTCGTCCAGATAGTTGTAGGTGAACTTGAGAACTGTCGTCGATCCAAGCCTGATTTTGTCGCCGTCTTGAAGCGTTCGGCGGGTGACGGCTTCGTTGTTGACGGTCGTTCCGTTGGAACTCTGCAGGTCTTCGATGACGACCTCGCGGCCCACTTGCAAGAGGCGCGCGTGGCGTCTGGAGATACCATCATCGTTGAGACGCACATTGGCATTGTTGCCGCGGCCAAGGACGGTCTCCTCGCTGTCCAGGCGGTACATCTCGCCTACATTCGAGCCTGAAAGCACGATAAGGCACGCGCGATCGTGCTGTTGGCGGCTTGCAAGCTCATCTTCGAGCTCGGCCACATGCGACACTCGAGTCGCTTCGAGATCGTCTTCCGGCGGGTGAATCCCCATGAGGTTAATGCTCCGATGATCCTAGATTTGCGGAAGGCAGGTCAAGCGATCCGAAAGGCGCTGGGCATTCGCGTTTAGACGGCGGGGTCGATAGGAACCGCGATCTGTTCCAGCCAGATGCCTTCAGGACTCGTTTCGAGCAGGGTGAGATCGGCGTGGCGGGCGGGATGTTTAGGGGTGCCCGGAATTTCGCTGGAGGCGCCCTGGGGAGCATCTCCAACGGAGCCCACATTCACGACGCGCACACCCGAAACGATGCGATCGAAGGGCACATGCGAGCCTCCGCACAGGATGAGATCGGCGGGATCGTCGCCGATGAGCGCCGAGATTTCGGCATCGCTCATATCGTGTGTCATCGGTTCAAAAGGGTCGGCCGGCGACCCGTGCACGAGCACAAGTTCGCCGCCGTCTTCGAGAGGCAAGCGGAGCATCAGAGGAAGCCGCGCCAATTTCTGCACGATGAGCTCGCCCAATTGTTTTCGCGTGTGGCGCAACAGGCGCAGGCGCTCGCGCTCATGATCGTTTTTGGGCTGAATGCGTTTGAGATCGAGCGTACCCAAGGCCCGATCGACGGTGCCTTGAACGCAGCTTGCTCCGGCCTTCATCAGCAGCAGCCACGTCTCCAAAGGCTTAGGCCCCGGAAAACAGAGATCGCCTGCGGCAAGCACTTGAGCTGTTCTGTTCTCGATAGAGAAACCGCGTTTTTGAGCGGCGGAAAATACCGCGGAAAGAGCCTGCTCATCGCCATGAACATCTGAAATACAGAGGAAGCGCATTTACAATCCTTCGTCTCTCTACTGAAAAATGCCCAAATCCAAAAGCATTCTTGAGCGAGCCCGTTTCATCGACGCCGCCCGTTCGAAACTTTATGAAGAGCGCCTGTCTTCCGCGCTGCGCCCTCGTTCAGAAGCCTGGGCCGCCGCCGTGCTTTTGTGCACGGCTTATCCTGCCTTCGCCGTATCCATCGAATCTTCGCCCGGCGCTGTCATCACGCTTGTCACCGAGGGCTACCAAAGCGCCCGCTCCCGCGCTGAATATCTCGAAAGGCTGCGCGCCCGCATCTGCGATATCAGCGATGCGCCGCGCGTGCTGCGGGAATTAAGGCGGGGCGCACTCTTCGAAAAAATCCGAATCGCGCTGAGGGAAGTCCTCTCCGCGGGTTTGGGAGGCGCCGATGTCGACGTCACTGCGGCCGAATACTCCGCGCTCGCCGAGGCCACCATTGAAATAGCGCTGGAAGAAGCCATTTTTGCCTGCTCCCGGCGCTTTGGGCCACCGCTGTCCGATAGCGGAAAAGCGGCCCGCTTCTGTGTGCTCGGCATGGGAAAACTCGGCGGCCACGAGCTCAATCCAGGCTCCGATGTCGATCTCATCTACCTTTACGACACCGATGAAGGCTTCGCGCAAACGCCTGGCCAAAGCGCCATTTCCCTTCACGACTTTTGGACGCGCACCGCCAAGCGGCTTACCCAGAACCTCGAAGAAGTCACCGAGGACGGCATTGTATGGCGCGTCGATTTACGCCTTCGCCCCGAGGGAAGAAGCGGAGCTATCACCAATTCCATCGCCGCCGCGGAGCGCTACTACGAGTCATTTGGACGCCTGTGGGAACGCGCCGCGCTGCTCCGCGCCCGCCCCATCGCGGGAGATCCCGGCTTTGGAAACGAAGCCATCAGCGTTCTTTCACCCTTTATCTGGAGACGCCGCGTCGATCCAAGCATCGCGCTTGAAATGGCCAACATGGCCGAACGCGCCCGCGATCAATTTAAAGAATCAAATACCCTCGATTTAAAGCTTTCTAAAGGCGGAATCCGGGAAGCCGAATTCTTCGTCCAATCCCTCGAATTGATTTGGGGAGGACGCGAACCCCGCGTGCGTGAACGCGGAACCCTCGATGGACTTCGCAAGCTTCGGGCTGCGGGCTTTGTCACCGATCGCGAAGCCCTACAGATGACGCACGCCTATCTTCTGCTTCGAAGAGCCGAACACGCCATCCAACTCTCGAGTGGGCTCCAGACCCACTCCCTTCCCAAACAGCCGCCCGATCTCCTCCGCATCGCCCGCATGCTCGGCGCCGGAACTGAAAACGCTTTCCGCGAAGACATCCGCCGCCAAATGCAAGCGGTTGAAAGTTTATTTGCCTCGCTTCTGCCCGAACAAGAACCGCCCCGCTCCCGCTTTCTCTCTGCCCTCGGCGCGCTGGATAAAGGCAAACGCGAAGCCTTTGCAGAAGCCTTTGTCCGCATCGTCACCAGCGCCGAAGCCGACGCTTCTCAAGGCCCCGATTCCCTGCCCATCGCCGGACCCGATGCAGCCGAACGATGGCGCGATGTAGGCCGCGATCTATCCGAACTCGCCCGGCATCCCGACGGCCTATTAGGAACGCGCACCCGCGAATTGTTTCCCCATCTCGCCGAACAGGTCCTCGATGCGATCACCGACGCGGCCGATCCCGAACAGGCAGCCCGCTATCTGCGCATTTTCATTTCAAGACTGCGCAGACCCGGCGTGTACGCCCACCTCCTCGGCGGCGACATGCGCAGAATCCGGCGCCTGGTCACAGCCATCGGCGCAAGCGCTTTCATCGGCGACGCGCTGATCGGCAACCCTGAACTCGGCGATGTCATCTTGTTTTCGCAAGGAGCACCATCGCCCAATCAAGCCCGCCGCGATCTAGAGCAAGCCGTCCATCAAGTGGCCCTCGCCGACGATCGGGAAGAAGCCTTTGTCGAAGCGCTCCGCAAGACCAAAGCCCGCATCACCATCGAAGTCGGCCTATCGGATTTACAAGGCGAAATCGGCCCAGGCGAAGGCGGACTCATTCTGTCCGCGCTGGCCGACGCATCGCTTTCGGCGGCCCTGCGCTTTGCCCTATCCACACCCGCAAACGAACCGCTCACAGGACTTTGCGTCCTCGCCATGGGCAAACTCGGCGGATGTGAAATTGGCTACGGCTCCGATCTCGACGTGATTTTTTTATACGACCCCGAAGCCGCGCCTTCTCACAGCGACCCAGGAACCTACTTTTCAAAGTGCGCCCGCCGCGTCATCCGCCTGATCTCCGCCTCCCATCCCTCCGGACCCGGCTACGAACTCGACACCCGCCTCCGCCCCTCGGGAAGCCAAGGACTCCTCGTCACATCCATCGGCGCCTTTGCCCGCTACCACGGCGTCACCGAACACCCCGAACACAACGGCCTCCCAAGCTCCAAAGATCCGGCCCCCCGCGCCGCCCCCTGGGAAAGACTCGCCCTATTGCGCGCCCGCGCCTGTGCCGGCGACAGCGCCCTTGGACAGCGCGCCATGCACATCGTCCACGCCGCCGCCTACGGAACCGTCGGCGATCCACATGCCTTTGCCCGCGAAATCGATCGCCTCCGCAAACGCATGGAGCACGAACTCTCCGGCGAACGCGGAGGCCGCTACGACCCCAAACTCGGCCGCGGCGGCCTACTCGACATCGAAATGGCCGTACAACTGCTTCAGGTACTCGCCGGCCACACCCATCCCGCCGTATGCACCACCGACACCCTTCGCGCCGTCAACGCCCTGCGCGACACCGGCCATCTCACCCAAACCCAGGCTGAAATCCTGCGCGAAGGCTATTTGTATTTACGCAAGCTCCAATGGCGCATGCGCATCGTCCACGCCTCCACATCCCAACTCATCGAAGAAGGCGCCCCCGGCCTCGTCCCCCTCGCCCACCGCATGGGCATCCGAAGCCGCAGCGGAATCGGCGCCGCAGCCGAATTCTGCGCCCAATACCGCGCCATTAGCGATAGAATTAGAAATATTTACGATGAAATTGTTCTCGGCCTAGCATTAAAATAAAAAATATTAAAAAATAAAGTATTAAAAAATATTAAAAATATTAAAAATATTAAAAAAATTAAATACGCTCGAGACCAAACCACAAAAGCAAATGCCGCACCCCCTTATTTGAAAAAAACGCCGGCCCAATAGCAATCCCATCGCCCACCGTACGCAACTCATCCACCATCGCCCTCACAGGCCAGCGATTATGAAAAGACGGCTCACCATAACGAAGAATTAAAGCAGGAGCCCCATCGATAGCACTCGTCCCCACCTCGGTATGAAAACGCGCCAACTCCTGACCCAACACCACATTCCCACCCGAATGCGTTGAAACATCAAAGACCTTACCCTTCCAAGGAAAACCATCGGCCGAAAGAGCCTGAACCAAAGGACGAAGCAAGAAAAATGCAGAATCCACCGAAAGAGCTAACAAACGCCCCCTAGGATTCGCCCCCAACTCTGCCGGATCGGTTGGCCTACCCGCACGAAACAGCGCAGAAAGCGAATCGGGATGCGCCGAAACCAACTCTAAAAGCGAATTGGGACAGGAAACAATACGGCCGGAAACCATAGCTTCAGACGACTTTTCTTTTAAAGACACCGCGTAAGACATCGTGGATACAGCCCACATAGGCCAAAACCCAAACCCGCGTCAATAAGTCAATACCTGGATGCAATGGCTTACGCAACATATCAAAGCACATTGACATCCCCTCAAAACCCGGCTCTCCTGCTCCGATGAAATACACTCTCCTTGCCTTCCCGCTCCTCCTACTCCTCGCCTCCTGCTCCTCACCCGACCCAACACCCGCCTCCACGGGCGACCCACCGCCCCCACCGCCGCCCACCCCTATCATCAACGAGCAAAAAAGCCATTCCGTCGTCCACACCGACCAAAGCTTCCCAATGGAAGTCGTCACCCAATTCCGCACAACCGACAAACTCGGCGATCTCGATGTGCTCAGCCTCGCCGCCGCCAATGGAAACATCTATGCAGGCACGCCAACGGGACTATTTATGTGTCCATCCTCTGCCGACACATGCAGCACAGTCACCCTTCAAGGGACTGGGCCAATTCTCGACCTCGCTCTCTTTCAAACAACCAAAATCCACCACCGTCGGCATTCCCCGTTATGATATTACCGCCGCACAATTACGCCCCGTTATTCAGGCACCAACCATGCTATCTGACAATGACATACGGGCTCTAGCCCTCACCCAAGATGGACAAGAAATCTTGGCAGCGGCGCCCAAAGGATTGGCCCGCATTCAAGCCGACGGCTCCAAAGCCACCCTGAACCTTCCTGGACTCGACGCTCTACCCAATGGCGACCTCAAAGCCGTGTCCGAAGCTGGAGGAGAGATTCTCACCGGCCACAAGATAGGCGCGACCGCATGGATTTAGCCATGAGCTATATCGTTGACAATGGCTATCCATTGCCCGATTTGGACGGCGAGCCCACAACGCACGGCCGCTGGAAAGACCTTGCCGTGGCCGTCGATGGAGATATCGGTGCCTGCCTTGCATCGGGAAAACAAGGCTGTTTTGAATCGTACGGAGGCGGCGGCTGGCTGAATTCGATAGAGATATTGGGACATCTATTGGCGGCCTGGCATATCACCGGCAAAGATTCAGACCATGAACTAGCCTCGCTCGCCTATTACACATTGCTCCGCTACGAACCCAACGCCGACCGGCGGGCCAAGTGGATCGATTCACTGCTGGATTTTTATGGATATGAAGCCCTGGAGCGCAATACCCTGGAACACGCCTTGATTGTAAGCGCCGTCGAGCAGCATCAGGATATCCCTCAAGCCATACAAACCTTTATGGAATGGCCTATGGATCAGCGGGAATGGCTGTACGACAACAGCCACCGCCTCGATGTGCAGGTGGACAAGGATGAAGATCGCTTTGACAAACCTCAATTCACGGTCGTATTGCCTTATGATGAAATCCGTACCATGAAATGGAATGGCAATCCCTACGCCGTCACAGGCGGAGGCAATGGAAACTCCGTTCAAGCCCCATGGCCTTATCTGTTGCCTTATTGGATGATGAGGTACTACGGGGCCGTGAAATAAAGCGGAACAGAGAGATGAAATCCCTATTTATCGAGCATATCCGGGGGATGAGGCCCAAGCTTAAGGCCGGTATGAGCGAGGCAGAAGCGCGAAATTATGGGACCTTGCCTCCAATGGACTGGTTGCCCCCCCGGCCCCCTGGACTGAGTTCCGCGCTTCGTGGAGTGCTTGGCGAAGTGCTTGCCGCTGCGGTTTTGCCCCCATTTTACCTCGCTCTGCGCAGCAACGACGACATGGAAGATATATTTAAAACCATGCGGCGTATAGCCCCCATTTTATTGCAGATTCTTGGCATTGAGCTACATTTGGAAGGACAGCCTCCAGGTCCTGGGGTCGTGGTGATGTGGAACCAGGAAAGCCATTTAGAGCATCTGGCGCTGCCTGCAGCCATTCCCATTCCTATTCGGGTGCTCTATAATATTGAACTATCCAATGTTCCCTTGTATGGAGAACTCCTGCGGCGTACCGGCAATTACTTGGTCAACCGTCATGATGAAGCGCAATGGAGAGCCTCGATTTCCCGTGCGGCGAAGGATATTCGGGAACAGGGCGTGACCCTTCTCATTTCCCCAGAAGGGACGCGCAGTTGGGATGGGAAACTCCTCAGCTTGAAACGTGGGGGATTTATGTTGGCTATAGAAGCACAAGCCCCCATTCTACCGGTGACAGTGGTGGGCGGATATGAGCGCTTACCTCGGACGGCGATGGTCGTGCGGCCAGGACCGATGTGGGTCATCTTTGGGGAACCGATTGAGACCCGGGGAACGACAGAAGGAGATATCGAGGCATTACAGGCGCAGGTGGGTGGAGTATTCAAGGAAACGAAAGCCCTGTACAAGAACCGGGTGTGAAGGAAAGGTACGACGATAAGGATGATCCCATGTAGGGGAATTTTGATGCCGAGCTGTTCGTGAGGCAGACATTTTGTTCTTTTCATTTCCGCAGTTACCCCATAGTCTCAGGGAATGAGGCATCGAATCCAACGCTATCTCAACAAGTTACCCGCCGCAGCGTTTTGCCTTTGGCTCAGCGCATGCGGTGACGCGGAACAAGGCCCGGCATGCAAAGCCTTTGTTCGCTGCGTTTCCGAACTCGACACACAGCGCTCCACAAGCACCAACGTAGAACGCTTTCAGCCCGGCGGGGCCTGCTGGAACGGTTCAAAAGGCGCGGCCGTGTGCGAAAACGCTTGCCGCCGCGGAATCACCCTTCTTTCTGAGCAAGAACCCGCCCTCACTTGCTTTGCAGGATTAACACCATGAACAAACCATTCACCCATCTAAGTCTTGGAGCCCTTCTAGTGGGCATGTTTCTAACCCCCAGCCATCGCGCGCTCGCACATCAGCCCAATGTGTTCGAGCCCGGCGAGTTGCTCGTCGTTGAAGATCCCCTCCTCAGCTATGCGCTCTACGGCGAATTTACGCAGCCTGACGAGTTCTTCGAAGCTCAAATGAAGCTCGCAGCACCCCTTGCCATCCCCATTGAAATTCTGGTGGCTGCCAAGGATAGCATGCGCGATCACCGCCCCCTATATGCTATTGTTGGCGCTGGATTACCCCAGCCCACAGAAGAAGAGCTTGCAATGCTACCGCGCCCATTGCCAGAGGGAGCTGGGATTATGATTGGGCGATATGAGCGTGAAGATCGGGAAATCATATTTGAAAGCTTTACACGCCGCGCATTTTTTACCAATGGAGTGACAGCGTATATCCTCCCCAGCGGCGACACCCGGCTCTGGGTTTGGTCTCCTGGAGGAACAACTGGAAAGTTTGTCCTTGGATTTGGCGTGGAAGAGGGGGGACAGGACCTGGGGAATATTTTTTCAAGTTGGGGTGAATATGCGTACTAATCGAATGGGGGCTTATGCATTTATCTTAACAACAAGCATTGCTGGCATGGCGAGTGCGGAGGAAAACAGCCCGGCACCCTCGACAAACCGGCCATTCACGGCCCTGCTTGGATTGGAAGCGAGCGTTGTTGGCCTATCCTTTGGTCCCCGGGCCGAATTGCTCTATCGCCTAGGGCCTCCTGGGACAGTGAGCCATGCGCGGACGACCATTGGTGTTCTCATTGGGCCGGAATTTGTATTTATGCCATTAGGCATTGGGTATAGAGCCCTATTTCGCCAAGCCAAAACGGTACAACCCTTTGTAGGACTTGGATACGAAGCCCATTTCTTTTTCACAGAAGGCCCGGTCTTTGCGCAATGGACAGCGATATATCTGGAGGGAGGCACAGGCTTTGCCATAAACGATCAAGTGACGGTGGGAGGCGCGCTAAGCGTAGACTGGACACTTACGGGCGAGCGAGGCCCGGGCTTGCAAGCAAGGCTATTTGGGGGATATAGTTTCTTTTAAGCTTCCGGCGCAACTCCCGTGGAACTCGCTCAAACCCTTCCCAAACCGACAAATGCTTCCAAGCAGCGCCGCGCCGCTGTCGAATTCCTACTCACCGGCGGCATTACATTCCTCATCCTCCCCTTCTTATATACCCTTCGCCGCATAACCGGCCTCGATGATGCCGAACTCGCCCTCGGCTTTATTATGTTTCACGCTGCATTTGTCATTAACGATCCCCACTTTGCCGTCACCTACCTCTTATTTTACAAAGATATCCGCACCCGCGCCTTTGGAAACTTTTACAGCCTGCCCCAGCGAATCCGATTTATCATCGCCGGCTTTGCGGTTCCCCTCATTTTAGGCACTTGGGCGATTACCGCCCTGGCTACAAAATCCCCCTATGCATTGGGCTTAATGATCCAGCTCATGTTCCTGCTCGTCGGCTGGCACTATGTCAAACAGGGCTTCGGCGTATTGAGCGTGCTATCGGCCAGACGAGGCATTATCTATAGCTCACTTGAACGAACCCTCATCCTCATTCATTGCTATGCAGCATGGGCATATGCCTGGGCCAGCCCCATGGACCCCGGCCGCGTGCTGGAAGAAAAGGGCATTGTCTACCAAAGCATTGCCCATCCGCCTGGACTAGAACGCATCACCCAAATCATCTTCCTCGCGAGCACACTTCCCTTGCTATGGGTAATCGCGCGGAAGATACGCCAATACAAAACCCTTACCCCGCTTACCCCATTAAGCATCTTTTTATGCACTCTATGGCTTTGGTCCGTCTACAACAACCTCGACCCATTACAAAAGTACGTAGTTCCCGCGCTCCACTCCATCCAATACCTTTATTTTGTAGGCATGCTCAAAGGCAACGAAGCCCGCGAGCGGCAAGGCCCGCCCTGGTTTGAACGCTCGGCCGACGTAAAGCTCATACGCCTAGCCGTAACAGCGATTGCCCTTGCCTGGATACTCTTTCACGGAATTCCAGGCATGCTTGATAGCATCTTGATATCGCCCAAAGCCATCGCCGAACTTGGCACCCTCGGACCCACGCCCTATTTCGCGGCCATCTATGCCGTGATCAACATGCATCACTACTTTATGGATACCGTGATATGGAGACGTGAAAACCCGGAAACGAGATATCTAAAAGATCCCGCCCCCGCGTCGACATGGTAGCAAATCAATAGAATTGGATGGGAAAATATTAAATATTAAATATTAAATATTAAATATTAAATATTAAATATTAAATATTAAAAATTAAAAATCAGCCGGCACCCTTAGGCGCCTTCGGCACAGCCGGCTTACTCGCCGCAAGCTTCGTTGCCGCCTCCAACAACTTCGGCGAAACACCAGACTCAAACCGCTTTGCCATCTCGGGCAAATCCACACCCGTCGCAGCCTTCAACTGCTCCGACAACGCAATCGCCTTTAGCGCCAGCGAACCATCCGATGCATTGGGAAGCACACTCAGCTTCTGAATCTTCAACGGACGCTGCGTACCCGCAATCTGTTCGAGCATCGGCATCATCTGTTGCAATGCCAAAATATCACGGGCACCCTTACCAATCTTTTTGTATTCCTCAACCAACTTCCGGAGCGCAGCCGCCTCCGCCTTCCCAAACTCAATAATCTTCGCAGCCTCGCCCCGAGCATTCTCCTCCTTGCTCCGCCGATCCGCGTCATAAGGCTGAATCACATCCGCCTCGAGCTGCCGCTCCACCTGAAGCGCACGCGCCTTCTGCCGCTCAATTTCGGCCTTCACCTGAGCCATCTGCGCCGCCACCTCACCCCGCGCCTCCTGAATCAGCGCCTCCCGCTGCGAACTCGCCGCCGTAATACGCTTGTGCGTCTCCTGCCGCGCAATATTCAAATCCGCATCGAGCTTCGCCGCCTCACTCTTCGCCCAGTTCTCGGCCTGCTTCTCCGCCGCCTCCGCCTGCATCTGCGCCTCAACAATACTCGCCTCCATACGCACACCCGCGCCCCGGATACGGCCTATTGAATTCAGATAATTGGCATCGTCCGTCACGTTCTGAATCTTGAGCGTATCGAGCACCAAACCCATCTTCAGCATGTCGTGCTCGGCCTCCTCCAGCAGCTTGTGCGCAAAGGCCGCCTTATCCTGATTCACCTGCTCAGGCGTAAGCTGCGCCAGCACACCGCGCACATTGCCCTCGAGCGTCTCCCGCGCCACCGCCGCGATCTGCTCCCGGCTCCGGCCCAAAAACCGCTCCACCGCATTCGACAGCCGAGGCTCCTCGCCCGGCAGCTTCACATGCGCGACACCCTGAATATTCAGCGGAATACCGCCCTTCGAATACGCCCCCTTCACCAAAATCTCGACCGGAATATTCGAAAGATCCATCCGATCCACCCGCTCAATCAGCGGAATCCGAACGGCCCTTCCGCCCCGGATAGACCGGTATCCCACCGTGCGCCGCTCCACCAAATGAGCACCGCCCGACAAAATCAAAACCTCATTTGGCGAACTCACCAACAAGAGGTTTTTCAGCGTGTAAACGATAAACCCCACCACCACGCCGACAGCCAGCAGAATGATCAAAGCAATCTGAACGACGGTATCCATCACAAAGCCCTTTCTTCCCGAACCGGGCCGCCCAGAAGCCCCGCCACATCCACACCCAGCGCATGCCCCGTCTCCGCGAGCACCCGCGCAACGGCCGCCGGATAACTCGCCACAACGGCTCCAAACGCATCCGCCTCACTACCGGCCACAACCTGCAGATCCGCGATCTCCGTTTGCGCCACCCGCGCCGCCGCCGCCGACACCAGCGCACGCAACTGCTGAAGCACATACACCTCGCGCCCCGCATCCCCCGCGGCCACCCATTCCTGAGCCACCGCCCGAAGCGCTTCAGCAACAGCCTTTCCATTTTCAACCGTCGGCGCCGCATCGCCCCGCGCCTTCAATTCCGACGCCTTACGATTGGCCTCCGCCGGCAAAATCACATCGCAATGCAAACGCAGCTTCTCGAGCTCCGCGCGCAGCGACTGAAGCTCCTGCTCCGCCAGCGCCCGCTCCGTCTGCGCCGCAATCTGCGCCTCATTCTCAATTTGCTTCGCCTCCGCCTCGAGCTTCGCCAGCTCCGCGCGCACCTCATTCTGCTTCTGCGCAATAATCGCTTCAGCCTTCTTCGTCGAGGTTTCCGCCCTCTGCCGCTGCATCGCCTGCGCCTCGGCCACCGCATTATTCGCGGCGCTCTCCGCATTGGCCGCATCGCGCAACATCGTCGCGATACGCCCGCGCCCTAGATTCGCCAAATAATGCTGATCATCGGCCACATGCTGCACCTTCAGCACATCCAGCTCCAGACCCAGCTTGTCCAAATCGTCGCGCGCATTATCCATCAGCGACTCGGCAAACTTCAGCCGATCCTCATTCACCTCTTCCGGCGTCAACTGCGACACAACCTCGCGCAGCACGCCTTCCAGCGTCTGCTGAGCCGCAATTGCGATCTGCGAAGGACTCGCTCCCAAAAAGCGCTCCACAGCGTTGCGCACCGCCGAATCCGCGCTTGCGATCTTCACGTTCGCAATCGCATGAACACTCAGCGGGATACCGCCCTTCGAGTACGCGTTATGAACTTTCACCTCAACGGGGAACAAGCGCATATCCATCGGGCTCACAGCCTCGAGAAAAGGCAAACGAACCCCGCGTCCCCCATGAAGAATCTTGTAACCGCTCCTCGTTCCATCGGAGAGCGTATGCGTCCGGCCGCTGAACACCAAAATCTCATTCGGCCGGCAGATAAACAAAAACCGCCGAAGGATCACGAGCGTCAGGCCAAACAAAACCACCACGCCCACGGCCGCAATCAGCACCAAAACGGCATCATCGACCGAGGCTGGCATGTTCACACCCGGCGGTGCAGCAGTGCGGCGCCGCGGGGTATCCTGCGCCATGGCGGCGCTTGCGTAGAGTAAGGTCCACATGGGGCGCGAGCGTATCAGCCCCAGAAAAAAAGCGTGCGACGATCAGCCGAGCTCGGGCGGCCTTTTTGACACCCGCACCACTTCACCATCCACATCCTCGATCAGAACGGCATCTCCGCGGGCAAGGTCCGACTCGTCCGTTATCGCAAGCATATCGACACTGTGGCCTTTTAACTCCACGCGCACCTTACCCATCCGCCCCTTTTCCACGCCGACGATCACCCTGCCCACCTGACCCACGGCATCGCTCGCATAACCCGTCGACGAATTCGCCGAACGCTTCACCGCCCGGAACGCCAGCACCGCCATCAGGCCAGAACCAAAACCCGTACAGCCCGCGATAATCGCCGTCGCAACCGTGCCCGCCAGCGCAAGCCAATGAATCAAAGAACCGGTCATTCCAAAAGCCAGCGCCGCGAAAATCCAAAAGCGCGTCGACAAAAACAAAGTCAGCGCCGAAGCCTCACCGTCTCCGTGATGCCCATCGGCAAGAGCCAAATCCTTGCCGCTTCCCCCATCGTGCGCATCCGCATCATGACCATCCGCCGATGCATCATGACCATCCGCATCCCCGTCCGCATGCGCATCCGCATCCCCGCCATGTCCATCGCCCAGCGCGTGATCCCCGTGATCCCCGTCGGCGTCTTTTCCTCCCATGCCGATTTGCACGAGGAGCGTGCCTAGACCGACCACCAGCGCGAACAGATATACAAGGCCCATGGCCCGATTCTACACAGCTCGGTTTAACGGCGCTGCGACTTCAGCTCTTCGGGTTCCAGCTCGGGATGGCGCTGGTAAATCGGATGCAGCACATCGACGAAAATATGCCCCATAATTTTCCCGACCGCGGAACGGAACTCCATCGCTTCGCGCTGCTCTTTCTCATCGCGGCTGTCGCAGGTATTCGTCACGGCATCGATCGCCTCTTCCAGCTTCCTGCAGCAATCAATCATGATCGTGGTGACAGTCTTCGCGGTGTCCTTGTGCATAGCGCGCCTTGCCTGATTCTCGTTTAAGCGACGCACCTTATCAGAGAACGGCCCTCCTACCTGAGGGCATTTTGTTTTTTTGTACAGCGCCTCCATCTAAGAAATCTCATTGCGGCGTGTCACATTCGGCGCCTGTTTTCCGAAATGACGCTTGTATGTCCCAACTGAAGAAGACCACCCGCCTTTTGACCCTTACCCTTCTGTTAGGAGCTGCGGCCCTCTCCATTGCCCAATGCTCCTGCGCCAAACCGGCATCGCACTATGTGCTTGACGCCGCCATGTCCAGCGCCCACCGCCCTGAATTTCCCGAGCAAAAGCGAGAAAATTCGACATTATATTTATCCAATACGATTCAATTAAAAAACGGAACCGATGGGCAGGCCATTCCCAGCGCTCAAACTGGATATTTATTATTATCGGGCGACCTTCACTGCCATATTAACCCGCCCGATCACGCGCCTCATGCCACACGGGGACTCGCCCAAACCATCGAACTTGCCAATTCGGAAGGATTGGATTTTGTCGTTCTCACACCGCATGTGGGCGCGAGATTTTTCCAATTCGATGATGAGCGTGCCTATTACAGCGAAGCCCTGGCCCAGATGGAACAGCGGGTTGAGCAATTTCCCGGCCGAAAACCGCTCTTTATCAGCGGATTTGAATACACCGACCATGCTTATGGCCATGTGGGCGCATCGTTCGCCGATTTAAACAAAGTGCTCGATGCCGTTCCAACGGCCGAAGCCGCCATCCATCCCGAACGATTTTTCGAAGAATATGTTAAGCATGGCGGCGTCCTTATCGTAAACCATCCCCTAGTGGTTCCAATCGATTCGATCATTTCCATTGCGAGGGCCGATTTATCGTGGCGCCCCTTTACATCGGCCGGCCCATTTCCGCCTGAAATCAACACCATCCACCGGTTGGCCCAGGGCTTTGAAGCCTACAACCTCGCCGCCACGCATCTGCGCGACGAATGGCTCGTTGGCGAAACGGACCATTCACTCCTCGCGACCTTGCGCCTGCTCGACAAAGAAATCCTAAACGATCGCCGCCGGATGACGCCCGTGGGAGGCTCGGACAGCCACAGCGGGCATTTACGGGCCACCACCTTTGTATTGGCCCGGGGCAAAGACGCCGATTCTCTGCGCGAAGCCATTGTAGCGGGCCGCCTATGCGTCCGCGATCCCGGCGCGTGCTCCTTTCAGGTCCGGGGAGAATCCGGGGAATGGTATCCGGTAGGCGGGTCGCTCAAAGCCAAAAACTGGCTCGATCTTGCGGCATTTGGCGAGGATGTTGAATTTATTCTCAATGGCCGCAGCGTATCCCGCCTTCCCGAAGGAGGCAGCGCTCGCATTTCGATCGAATCTGAAGAATGCTCTGTTGTAAGGGCGCGGGTCGATCAAGGGTATTCGGCCCCCATCTATGTGAATTGCCCATTTTAAAATATTAAAATATTAATCTTCTTTAGCGGCTGGGCGCGAAGACGAAACCGACGCCTCTTGAGAAGGCAATTTTGAAAGCGGCTGAGGCGTACGATCGGCCGGCGACAATTTTGCCCGGATAGCGATAGGAATATTGGGAATGCGGATGGGAAAACGCTGATTCGGATACTCCTCGCGAAGCCGCTCCAGCTCGGCATTCACTTCGCCGCCGACAATAATCGACATTGAAAGAAGCCACAGCCATAAAAGCACAATGGCCACCGTCGCGAGATTGCCGTACAGCGTCGCATATTGAGCCAATTTACCGACGTATAAAGAAAACAGCGTCGAAGCGATGGCCCATAAAATCACCGTCACGACCGAGCCGGGAAAAATATTCCGCTTCTTCACCCGGTGCCGCTTAATAGATATACGAAAAAATATCGCCACCAATCCGATCAAAATGAGAGCGGGCATTAAAATACCCACCACCCGCGTACCGAAAGAACCTGAAAGACCGGCGATCCAAATACCTCCGGCGGCGGTCAGCGAAAGGGCCGGCAAGCCACCGATCACACAAGCGATTGCAATAGCGCGCCGTATATACCAAGGCCGGGTTTCCACGGCGTAAATCGTCTCAAACACACCCATTGCGGTGGAAATACCCGCCGAACTCACCCATAAAAACGCAAGCCCGCTGATCGGAGCGAGAACAAATCCGCTAGTATCTGAAAGCCTCAAAAATTCATTATCGACCAGTTGAACGACCTGAGGCGGAGCGCCTTCAAACAGCTTGAGCAAGAGCAGGCTGCCCGTCTTATCGCGGCGCTGAAGCAGAAAGCCGCCGATAGCCAAAATGGGGATCAAGCTTAAAAAAGCGTCAAATGCGATAGCACTCGCCACCCGCGGCGTATCATGGCGGTCGAGGTTTTCAAAAACGCGCAAAAGAACGCGGCCCACCGTATGACGCTTCGCGATGTGGTGCAGCCGTTTCGGGTCCATAAGGCGATTGTACTCACTCGGGCAAAATTGCGCCTAAAAAATAGTGTAGATAAAGGGCGCCACGTAGCTTAATCCCCCCGTCAAGATCAAAAGCACTGCCGTAAGCAATAAAATCAATAACAAAGGCGCCAGGAAAAAACGTTCCTTATGCGTAAAATGGGCAACCAATGCGATCAACGTGCGCAGGCGTCCCAGGCTTTTTTTAGGCCGTTGTTGAACAGGGCTCATAAAATATCAAATGACCCTTTCATTTCCCCCGTCGATCGGCACCTGAGCCCCCGTTGTCTTTGAAAATAGAGGCCCGCACATCTCCGCGATCAATTCGGCCACATCCCGGCTCTTAATTTCGACACCTAAAATATTATTACGTTTGTATTGCTCGACACTTAAATGGTAATGGGCCGCCCTAGAAGCCAGCACCTCTTCCGTCCACAGCGCCGTATCGAAAACCGCATTGGGATGCACGCTGTTAATCCTTATTTTATCGGCTCCCCATTCCAGGGCAGCCACCCGCGCGACTTGATTGAGCGCCGCCTTCGAAGCCGAATAAGCGGCGGCTCCCGGCCCCGGCGCGGGCACATTTTTCGAACCCACAATCACAACCCTGCCGCCTTTGGGCGCGCGCTTTAAGAGCGGATGCGCATCCCGCAGAAGCCCCACATTCGCGTCCACATTTAAACGCATCACCCGGCTCCACTCCTCATCGCCCAAAGCTTCAAGGCGCCGCCCTCCCGGGAAAATACCGGCATTTAGAATAAGCATATCCAGCCCTCCAAAATGCCGCACCCCCTGTTCCAAGGCCCACACTCTCGCCTGCGCATCCGTCACATCGCACACCAAACCCAAATAATCATTTCGATCGTATTGAGATTCAATGCTGGGCTGAATATCCAGGCCAATCACCGCCGCGCCTCGCGCAAGAAAACTATCTGCACAGGCTTTTCCAATGCCCGAGGCGGCTCCCGTAATGCATACAATTTCACCGCCAAACACCGGCGCCTTGCCGCCGCCCTTCAATTTGGCCTGCTCTAGATCCCAATACTCCACATCGAATAAATCTTTTTCGGGCAAAGGCACGCAGCCCCCCAAAGCCTCGGCCCTCGTAATAACATCGATCGTATGTTTATAAATATCGATGATAATATTGGTATCTTTAGGGCTTTTGCCCGCGGCGCACAGCCCTAGCACCGGATCCAAAATGACCCTCGGCGCTGGATCGAGCATGGTTTTAGGCTCTTTGGCGAGAGGCGCATTGCGCTCAAAATAAGCGCGGTACGCATCGGAATAGCTTTTCACGTCGCGCCCCCACAAGGGCAGAGGCTTGGTGCGGATCACATGATCGGGCGTTGCCGGCCCTTTTTTGGAAATCGCCTCGCCGCGCCGAATAAAATCGAAAACCTGAGCATCTCTATAGGTGGTGAGCACCATGGGAAAGCCCGCCGTATCGCTGAGATCTTTTCTCAATTGCGCAATATCGAGGCGCTGCGAAGCCGCTCCCGAAAGCGAAATGGTGGGCTCGGACAAAAACCAAGCATTTTTCTTTTGAAGATAAGCCTCAGCCTTGTTCACCAGCGCGATCATCCGCTCGTAGGACTCACGCGCCGTTTCACCAAAAGAAAAAATCCCGTGATTTAACAAAACCATTCCAATCGTATTGCTCTTGCATTGCCGCGGAAACTCCCCGGCGCACAGCCTGGCCAAATCAAAGCCTGGCATTACATAAGGAATAATCACCACCTCGTCGCCATAGATTTCGGCAATGCGTTCGCGGCCATTGATTGTATTGGTGATCGTGACCACCGCATCCGAATGGGTATGATCGACGAAGGTATAGGGCAAAATCGCGTGCAGAATGGTTTCCACGGAAGGCGTCGGCGCTTTGTCCCTCAAGAGCTGGATGCGCAATTCATTGACCATTTGAGGGTCGGAAAGCGCCGCTAATTGAGCCAGCCTTCGCACGGGCAAAAGGCGCACGGGAGCAAAGCCGCCTTCTTCAATGGTTTCCAAATCCCAGCCGCTGCCCTTAATATACAAAACCTCTTCCTGTTCCCCGAAGAGATTGTTCTGGCTTATTTTCACGGATGTATTGCCGCCGCCGTGGAGCACCAAATCGGGCGCCCGGCCGAGCAGGCGCGAGGTGTATACACGCTGGGCGAGCGGTGTTTTATAGGCAGCGGCTTCCTCGTCATTCCAAAGGCTTTTTGTATTCATGTCTTTTCTATCCACACATCCTCTACGAGCAATCCGTCCGTGCCGTGCGCCATAAAAAACGCAATGGCATCCTTGGCCGCCGCGACAATAGGCTCTCCGGCGCCATTTTGCGATGTATTCAATACCATCGGCAGTCCTCTCTGTTCGCCGAGTTTCTGAAGAATTGAATACAATGCAGGTGATGAAGAATTTGTTACAGTTTGAACGCGCGCGGTGCCATCCACATGGGTAACCGCGGCCAAAAGCTCGCGCGCATGCGAATGCACCGGCCGCACGGTCGTCATAAAAGGCGTCATCGAATCGGGCGGGCCTTCAAACCATTCGATGCTTTTTTCAGCCAATACGGCCGGCGCAAATGGCCGGAAGGGTTCACGCCTCTTAATCGCCCGGTTTAATCGCTCTTTCACCTGAATATCCCGGGGATCGGCCAAAATAGAACGCGGCCCGAGCGCCCGCGGCCCCCATTCAAAACGGCCGGCGCAATGCGCCACGATATGCCCTCGATCGATATGCTGCGCAATACATTCAGATGGATCGCTAATGCGTTCGGTGCGGAGGCCCAAAAGCTTTGCGAGCTCCATCGCCAAAGCCGCATCGATAGGCAGCCCAAGCGCCGCATTTTCCACGGGCGCGGGCCTCTTTCCGCCTGTTTGAAGCGCGCCCCAAATCGCCGCTCCCAACGCTCCTCCCGCGTCTCCGGCGGCGGGATGCACAAATACATCTTTATAACCGGATTGGCGGGCAATCCGGGCATTGGCCACGGCATTGAGCGCAACGCCTCCAGCCATGCATAAAAAATCCTCGCCTGTTTTCTCGCGCGCCCTCTTTGCAAGCCCGAGCAGCGCCTCTTCCGTGCGCGCCTGAAGCGATGCCGCGATATCCGCGTAGCGGCGGTCTTCTTCATTTTGATCGAGTTGCCAAGGTTTTCCATAGCGCCGCCTCGGTCCAAGCAGGCGTTCGAGTTTCTTGCTAAAGCCCAGCTCTGTATCGCTGGTGTGGGCGAAATACGATAAATCCAATTCAAAAGATCCGTCGCTATATACGTTCAAAAGCTTGGAAAATTCATCCTGAAAGCGGGGCTTTCCAAAGGCCGCGAGCCCCATCACTTTATATTCGCCTTCATTGACTTCAAAGCCTAAATAAGCCGTAAGCGCTGCGTAAAATAAACCCAGGGAATGAGGATAGGAAATCGATTCGATGCAATGTAAATCCTGTCCCCGGCCATGCCAAATGGCCGTCGAAATATCCTCGCCCACGCCGTCCACCGTTACAATCGCCGCGCGCTCAAAAGGCGAACAATAAAAAGCGCTCGCCGCATGGCTCTGGTGGTGCTCGGAATAAAGAACGATTTCGCGGGGAATATCGAGCATCGAGGCAATATCATCGAGCACCCAGAGTTTCTTTCCAAGCTGCGATCCAAGCGCTCTCGGGAATTGCCGGATAGAAAATGGAAAGGCCCGGAGCAATGAAACGAGAACCCGTTCAATTTTTAAAAAAGGGCTTTCGTAATATACGACCGCATCGAGCTCTGATGCGTTTGTATTGGCAAATTCAAGACAGGCGCGGGCGGCCCGGGCAGGCAGGGAAGGATCGTTTTTAATGCGGGAAAGCCGCTCTTCTTGAATGGCGCACACGATTTGGGAATCCCGCACGAGGGCCGCCGCGGCGTCGTGATAATACGCTGAAATTCCCAGCACGGTGCTCATAGCGCGGGCGGCTGAAAGCCTTTCCGGGGCCGTCTCAATACGATCGTGAGCAGGCTGAAAGGAAAGAGGGCCAAATACAAAATGCTCATGAGCAAGGTGTATACAAATCCGGCGATCACCCGGCCGGCCCTTCGATAGAATTGCCACGCCTCCCATGCGGCGGCTTTGCGAAGAGCCGCCCGGGCTTGTTTTTCGCCTCCGCACAAATTCAACAACAATTCTCTTGTATAGGCTTCATGCCGCTGTTCGTCCGCCAGCGCCGCTTCCAGCAAGGCCGCCGTTTTGGAATCGCCATTTTTTTTGTATTGGCGAATATGCACAACGAATTGCCTGTGCGCGCGCCGTTCTCCGCGGTGCACAAAGGCCAAAAAGCCTATTTCTCCAAGGCGCTCAAACAAATGATCGGTGTCGGCAAATAAAGGCGGAGGCGGAGCCTGTCCCAATTGTTTCCGAAGCTCGGCGCTCCGCTGCGAAAACATCCGGGCATGCCGGGATTCATCGAGCGCATGCCGTATATACATCGCCGCCCGTTCACGATTGCCGCACAATGCAGCGGCTTCGTGCAAATCGAGCATGCTGGATAGCTCGGCCCGCGCAAAGTTCATCATCCGGCGCGCCGTATGCCTCGGAATGCGCGTCACAATGGGATCGAAAAGCTGAGCGGACAGGGCATTCATTTGGAGGACCCGGGCACCATCGGCACAAAGCGTACAGCACCTAGGTTTTCTTTTTGAAATTCATTTCCGCGCTTGGTCCAGCGCACCAAGGACTGCACTTCGAATTCTCCTCCGATCGGGGCCACTAAAATGCCGCCGTCTTTTAATTGGTCTTGCAATTCTTTAGGCATTTCGGGCGGCGCCGCCGTTAAAAGAATACGATCGAATGGAGCGCGGTCGGGCCAGCCTTTGTATCCATCGCCCACCCGCACCCGGACATTGCTGTATCCGAGTTCATTTAATCGCTGTTCGGCGCTCTTTCCGAGCTCCTCGACAATTTCGATCGAATAGACTTCCTTGGCCAGCATCGAAAGCACCGCCGCCTGGTATCCAGAGCCCGTTCCAATCTCCAGTACCTTTTCATTTCCCTTGAGATTCAGGGCGTTCGTCATCATCGCGACCACCGTGGGCTGAGAAATAGTCTGTCCATATCCGATCGGATTGGGCCTGTCGCTGTAAGCCAAATGAAAAGGGGCGCCGGGCATAAATAAATGGCGGGGAACAGCGCGCATGGCCTCCAGCACCTGTTCGTTCCAGCCGCCGCTGCCTTCCCAAGGCTCGCCGCCGCGCACGATGCGGCGCACCAAATAGGCTCTTTCGCTTTGAGCCTCGGGGGGATCTTGCTCGGCCGAAAAGCGGGGCGGGAACACGCCCGGCGCAGGGCTTTTTATCGGGGATGCTGTGCCGCCCGCGGCCGCTGTTTGGGCTGGGACGGATGGGGGCGGGGCTGTTTCCTGGGGTGCGGGAGGTGTGGGGCTGCGGCTGCAGCCGGCGAGCGAGGTGAATGCGAAAAGCAGTCGGCGAAACACGGCCCGCGATGATGCCACGATTTTATGCCCGAATGCTATGGCTTGGGCTTAAGAACATACATTGAAATGGCTTCTTCCCCTTGTTTGGGTGTGGTCTTGCCGACCGGCGCGCATTGGAATTCGCTGCTTTCCACCATGAGAGAGGCCGCAAACGATTCGGTGACGTAAATCTGCCCGCAGGGGAGTACCATATCGAGTTTTGCAATTCGATCGATATGAGTTCCAAAATAAGCGGGCTGTTTTGTGATCGGGTGTTCGCCTTGAAAAACCGGAGCGAGATGGGCGCAAAGCTTCAGGCCCAATTCTTTCGGATATCCAAGCATGGTTATGGCTGGATCGGCCATGGCCTGTTGGAGCGCGATCGCCGTTTTGGCCGCTGCGGTTGCGCTTGTGCAGGCAATGCCAAAGCGTTCGGCCCACGCTCCCCTGAAGAGAATATCGCTTCCAAATTCATCGAGTACACGGCCAATTCTTCCAAGAATATCGCGGGCGAAGCCTAGCATCTCCCGCTCCCGCACTTGATCGGCGCCGTGCATTTCTCCAAAGAGCATGGCCCGCACGACCCGGTTTTTGTCGGATTCCAATGCGGGAAGGGGATTCATCGCCTGTTCGCCGGCAGGGATGCCTTCAATTCGAAAGATGGGTAAGCCTCGCCGCTCCCAAAGGAATACAGCAGAATTGGAGCCGCATTCGGTTGAATTATCGGCCTGGCTTTCGATGACCAAGTGTTCGGCGGCGGCGTCCAGTGCCTGCGCATGCAAGAGCGCAAGTCCCATGGCTGTTTTCTGTGCGTGATGCCAAAGGGCAAGGTTTAGGGTGTCGGTTTCCTCGCCCACCACGGCCACGCGGGCCGCCGCGCCCAGACAGCTTTCGAAGCGGCGCGTCCATTCTTCTCCTGCGGATTTTAGAGCGCCTTCAATGCATTGAGTTGGAGTGGATGGAAGGACAATGCAGAGTTTTGCTCCCGATGCGAGCAATTGTTCTGCGGCGAGAATATCCGGCCCACACGAAAGGCTGCCATAACCATAGCCTACGCCCCGCGTGCGGAGATAGGTGGCAATGCTTTCAAGGAGGCGGATTTCCTCGTCGATATTCATCGGGGATTGAAATCCAATCCGTCCGTATTGACACCCCGAATAGATAATGATAGGAGGCGGCTGCAATACGGAAAGAATGTCCTCGGGAATCTGCCTGGCTTCGCAAATGGGCAGGAACAGTTTCCGGAGAGCGGCCGATTGAGCGTGATTATCGCCTGAAAGCAGCCGCACGGCGCGGAGCCGCCTCTGAGCGCGCGCCAGATCGCCCAGCACAAGCGAGGCTTGGGCTTCGGTGGCCATTATATAATAGGCTTCCTCGGGCGACGCAGGGCGTTCGCGCTCGCAGATCTGAAGCACTTGGCGCGCATAAACCGAAGCCTTTTCAGCATCGCCTGCGAGAAGCCACAGCGTGGCGGCGTGAATACCCGAAAATACACCGGATGTTCGCGTGTGAATGCTTTCGTAGAGTTCGGCCGCTTCTTGGGCATGCAGCGCCCGTTCTTTGCCGCGCGCCGACATCGCATGCTCAAAGGCGAGACGGGCTTTCAATGCGATGGTATCGTCGTCCAATTCGTTCTGATAATTCTCGAATTCGGCCAGCAATCTGCGGGCGCGTTCGGCATCGCCCGCGCCGGCCAGCGCTGACAGCGCTTTATGTTTGTGCAGCGTGCTGTCGGGCGCGAGCGAAAGAGCCCGCATTGCGGCGTCGTAGGCGCCCAAATGATCGTGGCTGCGCAGTCTTTTGGCCGCGCGCAATTGCCATTGTTCGGCCGGAACCGTTTCCGCCGATACAGATGGAGGAGCATCGGATAGAATTGGATGTCTGCTCAAGGGGCAAGCTTTGCGATAAATAAATCGAAGGCACCGGCCGAAACCAATTGCGCCGTGGTGAAATTGATTTCTCCCCGGAATGTGCCGCCCAATACGATAGAATTGCCTTTGGGATCGGCGGCGATATCGCGGCCGGATTGGTCTTCGTTATTTCCGTATAGAATACTAAAGAGATGTCCTCCATTTTCATCAAATTCAGCCAGGAAGGCATCGGTAAGCCCCGCGCTGGTCAGCGCTCCGCCTCCGAAATCGGTGACGCCCGAGACGTTGCCCGTCACATAAACACGGCCTTGAGGGCCGATGGCCATGGCCCTCGGGACTTGTTGGGCCGCATCTCCAAAGCTTTTACTAAAGAGGTGATCGCCCATTGCATTGAATTTAGCCACGAAAATATCTTCGCTGCCCGCGCTCGCCAGCGCTCCGCCTCCCAAATCGAGGTTTCCCAAGAATGCGCCGGCCACATAAATTTGCCCCTGGGCGTCGACGGCGAGGGTGCGCGCGGATTGTTCGCCCACTTCGCCCATGGCTTTGCTCCATTTCACAGCGCCATCGCTGCCAAAGCGCGCCAAAAACATGTCATTGCCGCCTTTGCCTGTAAGCGGGCCGTTTCCAAAATCGATGCTGCCGATAAATCCGCCTCCAAGGGTGATTTCACCGGCGGGATCTCCTAAATGAATGGCTAAATCGGCAGGCGTATCGGCGGCCGGGCCTCCAAAGATTTTGCTCCATACATGCGTGCCATCCGGTGAAAAGGCCGCGAGCGCGATATCCGTCGATCCCGCGCTCGAAAGCGCGCCTCCTCCAAAGTCGATCGCTGTTTCGGCCGTCGCCAGAAGCACCATTTGATTTTGGGCGTTTACCGCGATGCTCCGGCCCGATTGAAAGCCGGCTTCGCCAAAGCTGTTGCTGAAGAGATGCGCGCCGGAGCTGTCGAGTTTGGCAATGTAGAGATCTTCGGCTCCGCCGCTCTTCCATGTGCCGCCTCCAAAATCGATGGCGTTTTGAAAATCGCCCGTGAGCCAAATGTTGTCCGATGCGTCGATGGCGATCGCATTGACAGTTTGATCGGCAACGGCTCCGTAGCGCTGGCTAAAGAGCGCATTGCCTTTGGCGTCGAGTTTGGCGAGGAAAATATCCACGCCTCCCGCGCTTTGAAGCGGACCGAGTCCAAAATCGATGGTGCCCACGAAATTGCCCGCGACAACGATATTTCCCGCGCTGTCAAAGGCGATGGCGCTCACCCGCTGATCGGTTCCGTCACCCGCCGATTTGGCCCAATAGGCTTCGCCCGAACACACGGCCGCTTCGCCGTTGCAGTCTTCATCCGCTTCGGTTTTGCAGTCATCGGTGGCGGGTACGACTTCGCCCATGCAAGGGCCGAATGCAGAGCCGTCTTCCGCGCAGGTGCGCGTGCCAGGTGCGCATGTTCCAACGCCGACGGTTTGATCGGGGCCGGAATAACAGGCTTCCGTGGTGCCAGGCATACAGCCCGCGCCCGTTCCGCCGCTTCCGCCGCTTCCCTGGGTTGTTCCTCCTTGGGCGCTGGGATCGTCGCCTCCGCACGATGCAAAGAGGGCGGACAAAACAGTGAAGGCCGCAATGAAAACGGCGCTGCGGGCTTTGGATGCGAGGGCGGGAGTGGGGCGGCGCATGGCCGATTTTATATCCCAATGCTTGGCCGCCGCGAATGGTGTTAGCCGCAGTAGGAGCTCTGGCCCGCGATCGGATCTTGGCAGTTGCCCACGGGGCAATTGATGGTGCGTACAGTACCATCGATGCATACCGTTATTTTCTTTTTGGTCACACATACGTTGATATTGGCATCGTTGGGTGTGCAGGCGGCGCCTGGTAATTCACAGCGGGCTTCACCGTCCGGGCCTGCAATACAATTGGCACCTATGTCAGCACAATTAAATTCAGACAGCTCGCCCGCGGTGCAGACCTGAGCCGTGTCGCCCGAGCATTGGGTTTTGCCGGGCGTGCCGCAAGCGCCGCCGCCTTTGCAACCCGCGCCATTGGCGCAGCTTAGTCCAGGGAGTTCGCAGGAGAATTCCACTTGGCCCGCGCCGGTGCATTTCGTTAAAATATTTCCAGAACATGATGATGTTCCAGGGCTGTTGCAGGGTGCCGTGATGCATTCGGCTTCGCCGCCCGCCGCATTGCACGAGCTTCCGCCTGCAAAACCTGGGGCCGAACAGTTGGAGCTCACCATAGTGGTGCAATTTGCAGCGGATTGAGCGTCAATGCATTTGGATTGTCCATCGCTGCACGCGGCTGCATTGGCGGCAATGGGCAAGAAAGGCAGGCATGCGAGGGCATCGCTGCAATTGGATGCGGCGGCGATGCATTGGAGAGCGGATTTTTGTTCACCAAAGCCTGGCCGGTTGGGTGGAACCGATCCGGCGAGCCATGTCATGCATTGGGAGTAATTGGCGGCATTGCCTGGGATTCCAAGGGAAATGGCGAGTGCGGCGATGGCGCCGGGGCAAGTGACCGCCTTGGAACACACGCGGCCCGCGTCTGTTTCGCTTAGATAGGCGAGTGGGGACAGCACGCCACCCGAGCCTCCGCTGCCACTCGTGCCGCTGTTGCCACCTGTTCCCGTTGCGCCGCCCGTGCCCGATGTAACGGAGCCGCTATTTCCACCTCCACCGCCCTGGCCGGATGTGGACGAGCCCGCTTCAGGTGCTGGAAGAACGGCGTCATCGAAAGCGGTGCATGAAGATGCGGCGGGATAGAGGGCAAATACGATTAGGATTAGAGCAATGCCAGGCGTGGTGCGTGTGATCATGGTGAAGAATCTCCCATTGCAGAGCGTAACCGGTTTTGGGTTGGGCGTGGGAATTCACTCGTATTGATTGAATTGATTTTCAATTGGATGATTGAAATGCGGTGAGATCCTGAGGGCGGATTACCGGAATGGATTGGGTTTTAAATCGCCGCTCTTGGGTTTGGCTGTTCCCGTGGGTTTGGAGGAAGGTTTTTGGGGCGGGGGCGGGGCTGAAGAAGCGGAGGGCGGGGTGGAGACGGAGGGCGGCGATGGGGGTGGCGCGGATACGAGGGCGGAGGGCGGTGGAGATGCCACGGGGGCGGGCGTGGGCGCCAATTGGATGGCGCTTGCTGTGCTTGGGGGGGCGATGGTCGGTGCGGGGTCTCCGCCAATGCGGCCAATGACTCCGGCGAAAAGAATGCCCGCAATGAGCGAGCCCGCGATAATGCCCGCCGAGAGCGTCAGCGTGCGCCTGCGGCGAATGGGACGGGCGGACGCTTCAACCGTGGGCAGAGGCGGCGGTGTTGCTGTGAGCGTGATATCGCTTTTTGAGCTGCTCCGGCCTTCGCCTGAGAGCCGGTCGCCTGTGGCTTGAGGCGTTGGCGTAAGCCTTGGAAGCTGGCTTGGCCTATTGCCGTCGAGCATCGAGCGGATGACGGTGCGCCGGTTTTCCAGCTCGGCCCCGCAATAGCGTTCTACGAGGGCGCCCACTTCGCGTTCGGGGGCGGGCGGAATCGATTTTTCAAGCTGTTCAAGGAAATCGGAGGCGTTTTGAAAACGCTCGTCGCGCTCGCGTTCCAAGGCTTTTTTGAGTACCCGGTCGAGCTCGGGCGGAACGCCGGGCACCTTCGCCGATGGATCTGGAATGGGGCTGATCAGCACGGCGAGAAGAATGTCCGCCTGATCTTCGCCGCGGAACAACTGCTCGGCCGTTAGGGCTTCGTAGAGCACGCATCCGGCCGCGAATAAATCGGCGCGCGCATCCAGTTGCTGCTGGCGCGCTTGCTCGGGCGACATATAGGCCAGCTTGCCTTTCATGACATCGCGGCTGGTCGTCGTGATGCGTCTCGAGGCTTTGGCGATGCCGAAATCGATGATGCGGCTCCGGCCGTCGGCGCCCACCAAAATGTTGTGAGGGCTGATATCGCGGTGCACGACATCGAGGCGCTCTCCCTTCATATCGACGGCATTGTGCGCGGCGGACAAGCCCGAGAGCGCGTCGGCCACGATGCGAACCGCCGCGGCGGGAGGAAGCATTGCACCCTGTTGTTTTACGCGCTTGAGCAGATGGTCCAAGCTGATGGATTCCACATAGGGAAGGACCAAAAACAGCTCATCATCGGCTTCGACGAGATCGTCTACGGGGACCACATTGGGATGGCGTATGAGTGAGGCGACCCGGGCTTCATCGACGAACATGTCGTGAAATTCACGTTCGCGGAGCAGGTGCGTGTGAATGCGTTTGATAACAACAAGCCGCTCAAAACCCGCGGCACCCGCCTGTCTGCCCACGTATACCGTGGCCATGCCGCCCGCTGCGAGCTCTGCCAAGAGCTCGTAGTTGCCAAGGCGCGGCACAGGCTTCTGACTCATTCGAACTTCCCCCTGAGCACAATGCCTGAAGGATGTAAGCCTGCTTGAACGGTGCGTCCATTCTTTCCTTTCCAATTGGTGAAGAACAGCGCGGCGGCACCGGTGAGCGCGCCCAATGCGATGGTAGTTCCTAAAAATACGTTGGTAATTGTTTGTTTGGAGCGCCCTGCATCGAGTTTGTCTTGTGTGGGCGCGGCATCGAAGTCGGCGCGGGCATTGAGCGTATTGATGCCAAATCCGATGGTAAGGGCCAGCGCACCGGCTGTTACGCCGGCGCCCGCGTACACGGCGGCCGGTGGAAGCACGCGGAGATTCAAAGGCTCGGCGGAAGAGGCTGCGGGACGGGTATCGGCGGATGGGCCGGACTGTTCGGGCTTTGCGGAGTCTTCGGCGACGAGCGCGACATGGGCCGTGGCGCCTGCATCCACGGATTGAACGCGCGATAGGCTTTGCGCGCCCACAATTCCGCTGATCATATGGGTGCCCGGGTTCACATACACAATGCCCGCGCGGGCGGGTTTATCGTCAACGAGCAGATCGCTCGCGTTCGGCGCGAAAATCTCGAGGCGCCCAAGTTTCTTCGAGAGCTGGTCTAAATCGCTTTGGGCGCCTTTTCTATCGGCCGCATCGGGCGGTGCTTTTTCGAGATAGAGAGCGTAGACATTCGCCGCGCGGGCCAGGTTGCCGCCTTTTTTATAGGCGCGGGCAGCATTCCATAGCGCGGCGGGGTGAGGAACATGCTGGAAGGCTTCTTCAAAGGCCGCGCCCGCGTCATTAAAACGGCCTTGGGTATAAGCTTTCTCGCCTCGTTCAAAAGCCTTGCCAGCCGCTTCTTTTTGCTCGGCGGTGGGAGGCGGAGGCACTTGCTCCGCTTGTTCTGCCGCGGCGCTTCCGCGGAGTGCAGCGATGGACAGCGCAAAGACAGCGATAGCCGTGATCGCGGGATGTCCTCGGTGGATGTTGGGTCTCAAAAGCCAAGGCATGATGAAACAAGCTTTATTGCACCATACAGCACGGGTGAATTGCTAATCAATATCCTCTGCACTTATCTCGTCTTCGGGATCGGGCAAGTTCCGTTCAATTTCATCGATGGCGCGGTCAATCCAACGTTGAATCATCGAAGGAAAAGGCCACATCCAGGCGTAATCGGGGCCGGTGAAACGGCGGATAATATGATCGTGCAGGTATTTTGATTTTGCGGCGGCGATTCCCTGGGTTTCGGCCGTTGCGCGGAGGGTTTCGGTGTAGGCTTCCATTTCGAGAAGCGCGCGGCCAAAGGCCAAGCCCAAGGGAAAAGGCAGAAGGCCATACAATAGAATCATGCCAATCCAGCCATAACGTTCGAATTGGCGCACATGGACGGCTTCATGGCGAAGCACCTGAAGGGCTTGAATGGGGTTCCACGCATCGAAATCGTCGGGAACATAAATGGTATGCCCGAGGGTCGTGACATATTGGCTGACGTAGCGATCTTGGCCGCCGAAGGTAATTATTTTTAATAGGGTTCCGGCGGCGCGCTGATGCCAATACAAGGATTTGCGCACCACCAGAATGGGGCGGGGGCGGGAGGCGAAATCGGCCAGCAAGGCTTGCAGGCGTTTTTTTGCAATACGATCGGGTATAGGGCTCATGATATCACCATTGCTCACGTTTATATTCGGTTTCAATTCAACTGGATGCGGACGTATAATGACCGATAGCGCGGGTCCAGATCAGGCGCGCAAAGAGGGCGAAGACGATGGCGCCTGCAAACGAGAGGAGTGCAATTTGCGCGGAGAGGCTGCCCAGCATAGCTTGGGCTGGATACGTGGTCATTAGAGCGAGGGGAAAAACAAAGGTAAATAAAATCCTCCAAAAGCCTTTGAATACGGTGACGGGCCAGCGGGCGAAATCGATTAAAGAATTAAATAAAAAAGTGAGGTTATCGAGGCGGACGACCCAAAACGCCGCGGATATAACGAGAATCCACACCGAATAGAGGACGAGGGCGCCCGAGGCCGATAGGGAAAAGGAAAGCGCGATATGCGAGGGCAGGGGAGTTTTGCCCATTTTCATAAAGGCCCAGGCGATTAAGGCGGCGGCGGCGGCGAAATCGATAATGCGCCACACCTCGAATTTGGCTGTCGATACCAAGAATTGGGCATCGGCGGGTTTCATGAGCGTGAAATCGAGGGTGCCCTGGCGAATTTGGGTGACGACAAAGATAAGCGAAGGATTGATGGCTCCATCGAGAATCGCTTTGAGGGCTGTAAAAAAGCCTACGACGACGATGGCTTCTTCCTTGGTCCAGCCTGCGATGGTGGGGCGGTTTTCAAAGGCGATAAAGAGAGGCACCAGGCCAATCGCCGTCCAGAATAGGGCAAGCGCGCCGGAGCCTAGGAATTCCCAGCGGTATTGCATTCCCAGGATGATGGATAGGCGGAGCTGAGTCCAAAGGAGTCTAAAATAACGCATTGGTTAGCAATTTGATTAGATTTTATCCTAGAAAGATTTTTGGGCGCCGGTTTCGCCGAATTCAAGCAGTTCGATGGTGATTTTTTTTCCGCCTGATTCTCCTTCGGAGCGGACGAAACCAGCAATGGGTATGGCTGGGTGACTCCATGTTTTCAAGTGGATTTTCATGCCTAGAAGCTCGCGCTCCTCTTCTTGAACAACACATCCTTTGAAATGGCCGGCTTTGGAGCTGGCATCGGCGCGCGGGGCTTTTTCGGCTTCGTTAAATCGATTGAAGGCCAATTGGTCAAGGAGAGGTCTGGCGGCCGTTTGAAGAATGGCGCTGGGCACGTTTTGAATTTGTCCTGTGGGAAGTTTAATCCGGAATTGTTTAATCCTATCGGGGTGCAGGGCCATTTTCGGATCGAGTTCGATGAGGGCTTGGGAAATGGATGGGCCGGAGGTCATTTTCGTTTCCATTTCGAGCCAGAAGGCCGATCCTTCCTGGGCGAATATTTTAAATGTGGTTTCGGTGGGGGCCTCGCCTTCTTTGGTGATTTGGATTTTTGCCCATTGGCCGGGTTTAAAAGGCTTTGGCGTATATCCGCCAGGCGCTGGATATTCTTTTTGGCCCGCATCCGGCCGAGCGGTGGCGGCCGCGCTTTGAGCCGGAGCCTGGTCTTCTTTTGGCTCGCCTTTGCAGTCCCAAACGAAGAGTGGGCAAAGAAGGCACGCGGCGAGCATTTTGTGCCTGGGTTCCATCGCTTGAGCACATCAGAGCTTGGGGGCCGTTGCAAGCGCCGCCATTGGATTTACCCGCCAAATGCCGAATAACGGTTGATGCCGCGCCGGAACAAGAGGAGCGACAAAATGCAGCAAATGGCCGCCCATGACCATTGAATTGCAAGCTCGGGGCCAATTCGATCGGGGTTGAGCATGCCCGAGGCGAGTTCGACGGGAAAGCCAATGGTGTAGCGGAAAGGGAGCCAATTGTTTAAATTTGTTAGCCAATTTGGAAAGAGTGAAAGCGGAATGAGGTAGCCGGAAAAGACCATGAATAGGCCGAAGTAGGCATCGAATACGCCGAGTGCGCTTTCCAGGTAGAAGGCGAGGCTGCCCATGAGGGCCATAACGAAGAAATTGATGAGCCACGCTCCAATGAGGGATAAAATCCAGGGGAGGATAAGCATGGGCCGGCCGGAAAATAAATGTTGTCCGCCGACATAAAACGCAATGATCGCAATGGGGGAAGAAATAAGGGCGCGTATAGGGAGAGCGCCTAGGTTTTCGGCGCTATAGGCCACGAAGGGGTGTACGGGCCTAAGAAGGCGCTGCGAGAGGATTCCGGTGCGGATTTCGTGGTTGAGTTCCCATACGAGCCAGCAGCCTGTTAATTGCCGGACCAAGAGCGTGACCAAAAAATAGCGGACAAATTCCTTTTCCCCATAAGGGCCGACCGGGGCATCGCGGGCTACGGCGCTCCAAAGGGCGAGGCTCACCAAGGGCATGGTGGTGGTGAGCATCCAGACGAGCATTTCCGCACGGTAAGCAATGGTTTCCGCGAGGCCGACGCGGAGCATCGTCGGATAGGCCAAGAGCCACTTCACGTTTCTGGCTCCGATGTTGTCCCGTTCAATTGCTTTGAATTGTGTGTATCGTCTTTGGTTTTTGAAAATAATTCCCGCATGACTTCTTCGAGAGGGGGATCTTCGACGGTTAAATCGGAAACGTCCGGTTGTCCGAGGCAGTGGCTGACGGATGCGCGCAGGTTTTCGGTGCTGACTTGAAGAATGGCTTTGGAATCGTCCAATTCGATAATTCGTCCCATTTGTTCGAGTGTATTGCGGGGCAGGGGAGCCGAAAGGCGCAGGACAATGCGTTTTTCAGGGCGAAGGCTGCGCACAAGCGCCGAAAGCTCGCCGTCATAAAGGAGTTTTCCTTTATCGATGACAATGATTCGAGGGCACAGCGAGACCACATCGTCCATGTAATGCGATGTCAATAGCAGCGTGGCGCCCGTCTTTTCGTTGTAGTGGCGAATAAATTCGCGGACGGTGAGCTGCATCGAGACGTCGAGGCCAATGGTGGGTTCGTCGAGAAAGAGGACGGCGGGACGGTGTAAGAGCGCGGCTGCAAGCTCGCATTTCATTCGTTCGCCCAGCGATAACTGGCGTGTTGGCTTGGAAGAGACTTCGGACAAGTGAAGAAGGTCTTCCAGTTCGCCCATGGTTTTTTTGAAGTCGCTCTCTGAAATGCCAAAGATGGCGCGGTTGAGCGCAAAGGTTTCGCTGGGCGGTAAATCCCAAAGAAGCTGTTGTTTTTGTCCCATCACGAGGGTGATGCGGCTCAGGAAATCGTGGTGCCGCCTGCGGGGTTCGTGACCGGCGACGCGGATGGTGCCGGACGTGGGATGCAACAGGCCCGACAGCATTTTGAGCGTTGTGGTCTTGCCCGCGCCGTTCGGGCCAAGGAATCCCACGCGCTCGCCGGGTTCGATGGTGAAAGATAAATCGGATACGGCGTGAACGGATTTGTAGCTGCGGTGCCAGAGGGAGCGAAATGCGGCGTACAAGCCTGGGGCGCGTTCGTGGACGCGGTAGGTTTTGCTCAAGTTTGCGACGGAAATAACGGGATCGGCTTTGGTCATCGAGCGTGGCAATCGTTGATAAGGCGCGCGTTTGAAGCGTAGGAAGGGCTTCGATCGAATGCAAGAACAGTGGCCCGCAAAACGCGACAATCGTAGGATGGTTTCAGATGGCCACATGGGGTGAAGCAACTTCGTTGCATGACGGTCCGGCGGGAGACTTGTCCTCCGAATCGGAAAGCCCCCCTATTTCGATGCGTTTCGCCGATCCCGTGCGCAGTCAGGTGCTGGCTGGGCGCGTGCTCGATCGGGAGCTCGATCCAGAGCTGCAGAGCATTGTTGAAGCGGCGGCGAGCACGCTTGGATTTCCCATGGCCGCCGTTGAAATAGCGGTGCGCTATTCGCTTTTGTTTCGGGCTCAGGTTGGTTTGCCTTTGGAGCTGGCATCGTGCCGTGGAATCGATAGGGCGGCTTCTCCGGCGCGCTTGGTGCTGGAGAGCGGTTCAGCGGTGTGGATTGGTGACATGGAAGCCGATCCCGATGCGCCGAAGGAGCTTCTGCATAAGTATGGTTTAAGGGCTTATGTGGGCGTGCCTGTGCAGATGCGGGGCTGTGTTGTGGGCACGCTGTGCGCGTTTGATACCAAGCCCAGGGTGCTGTCGGCGGAGCACGCCGCGAAATTAGAAAAGCTTGCTCCGCTCGCTGCGCGACGGCTTTCCGAGCTTTCAGGCCAAAGCCAGGCGCCCGGGCATTTGATTAGCCATGCGGCGGAGCCTGCATTTGCCGAGATCCGCAATCTGCTCGGTTCAATTGTGGCCAATGTGGCGTACGGACGGATGGTGATGAGTGAGCTCGATCCGATGATGGAGCTCTGGTCGCAGATGATTTCCGGAACGCTGTCCGAGGCGCAGAAGTCGCGTATGGCCGAGCAGCTTCCGGTGTCGCTGGAGAGTCAGCAGGAGCTTGCGTTTGCGCTGCAAGAGCTTGAGTTTGTGGCGCGCAAGCTGATTGAGACCGTTTCAAGCCTGGAGAAGACAGTGGCCACGAAGGCAGCGCAGGCACCTGTTCTGTCGGAGGCGATTCAGGCGGGTTCGCTGGCGGCGCATCACTTCACGAAGCTGGTGGGAGGCGTGCGCTGGGAGCCATTTCCTCCTGGTTCGGATGAGCGGGCGGCGCCCTCGTGGACGGGGCTGGCGATTTCTATTTCGCTGCAAAAGATCGCGGCGCGTTTGGGTTCGCTAAATCGTTCGGGGATCGAGGCGCGTGTTGATTCGGCGGGGAGGCCAATTGCTATCGAGCTGAGGGTGCCCGCGCTTTCCGCGCTGGATTGCAGAGACTTGGCGGGCGAGCTTGGAGCGCTTCTGAGCAGTGTTCCTTCGATTAAGGTAAATGCTCAAGACGCTTCGATTTGGCTGCGTTTTTGAAAACGCATCCGGGTTCAGCTTGGTGAGCGGAACAAAGACAGGACGCCTGTGTACAGCGCGAGCCGGGTCGAGGCCGGACCTCTGGGCATGAGCTCAAACGACGAATGCATACCCGCGATAGGCAGATCTCCGAAGCGCTGTTTGAGGATTCGGGTCTCGACATCGGGTGAGCCATAGAGATGCTGACCGCGCCCCGCGCAGGTGATGTAAATCGCAAACCTGGGCGCCGAGCCGAGCGCCGTTTGGGAAACCTGCTGCGCCATCGCAGACAGGCTATTGCGTGCGGCCGCGGCATCGCGCACGCCGAAGGCGAGCCGGTTTCCAGTCTGGGCTTCCCGGCCGATTAAAATGGCTTTTTGGGAAGGATCAACGCCGCGTATAGGGCGCACCACATAGCTTTGTTCGCCTTCCTGCGCGGGCGAGCCGTCTTCCACCGCAACAAACAGAAGAGGTGCCGGATCTTCTGCTGAACGGAGAAGTTCGCTGGCTTCACTCAGGCAGTCGAGGGCCTTCCTGCCGCCGATGGAAAGAACAAAACCTCCGCTCGTCTCATCGATGGTTTCGAAAGGAGAAATAAGCTTGCAGGCTACGGATGCGCCTGTGATGGGCGGTGCGAGGCCCGTGAGAACCAGCGCGCAAATAGCGCTTTGCTGAACCTTTCCCGATGCGTCGATCATGAGGGGCGGCGCGCCGACGGTGCCGCCTCCAAAGACAAGAGCCCGGGGTGCTTTGCGCGATAGAGCGTCGAGCAGATCCGTCGAAAAAGCATCGGGCTGGGCAAACAGAATTACGCTGGCGCGCCGGCCCGAGGTGGCAGCGGCAATCGTTTCTGCAAGCGCATCGGCCGATGTTTCAGCGAGGTTTGAAAGGGCAATCGGCGTGGCTTCCCCTCCCGACCACAGAAGGCCACTCGCCGCATTCATGCGCTCAAACTCGCCCCGTTCGCTGAGTACGCCTGCGCCCGGCACAACACAGACAGGCACTCCGCGCCACACAACCCGCAAATGTTCAGCCACCCGGGCCGTTTGCTGCGTGAGTGTTCCCGACACAAAAACAAGCCCAGAACAAGCCTTATTCACCAATTGGGCGGCTTCCGAAAAGGACGGCACCAGATCATCGGCAATGGCCGCGGCCAATCGGAAACTGTGAGCTGTCATGACAGGGCTCCCACACGGAGAATGTTAGAGGACCGAGAGCGGTCTCGACAGAAGATGCGCACATCCGATACGCTTTGAGGCACTATTTTGCGCGACAAACCGACATTGCCAGATCTGCCCCTTCTCAAGCATAAGCAGGATAGATCCGCTCAGAAATCGCCGTATCGCGCCGCGACGCGCTCGTTCGCGAAGTCGGATGTGGGCCGGCACCGCAAGGAGAACGAGGATTCGTTTTTCTGCGATGACACGCTTCAGTTGTACATGGTGGCGGACGGAATGGGCGGGCATGCGGCCGGCGAAATCGCGAGCCAGGAAGCCGTCGACACCGTGTTCGGCATGGTGAAGCGGGGCCTGATTGGCATTGGCTCGACGGAGCCGCCTCTGTCCGACGAAGTGGGCCTTGCGGCTTGCCGGATGCTGGAGAGCGCGATTCAAGCGGCGACGTACATGATTTTTGCGATGGGCGAATTGGATCAGTCCAAGGCCGGCATGGGAACGACGATTTCGGTTGCGCTGTTCATTGGGGATTCGCTGGTGACGGGGCAGGTCGGCGATAGCCGCATTTATCGGATTCGCGATGATGCTGTGACCCAGATGACCGAGGATCACACGCTGATTGCCTGGCAGATCAAACAGGGCATTTTGACGCCCGATGAAGCGCGGCATTCGCCTTTCAGGAATGTGATTACCCGGTCGGTGGGCAATCACGAGTATGTCGAAGTGGATACCGGTGTGTATCCAGTTCAGCCCGGCGATCGCTACTTGCTCTGTTCGGACGGGCTTCATGGCTATCTTGTGCCCGACGAAATTCCTGCGATCGCCGCACTTGGAGGCGCCTCCGCGGTGGAGCGATTCATTGAGCTCGCCAATGAGCGCGGGGGCCGGGACAACATCAGCGCCGTTGTCGTGGAATTGATTTGAAAACGATCTTCAGAGCGCGGAGCAGGACATGCGGGCTGTTCGGGTTCTGACCAACGAAACCTGCAATCAGCATTGTGCGTTCTGCGATGTGCGGAGACCGTCTGAACGGGCAAGCGTGGCGGGCTTTGAGCGCGTGCTCTTTCGCATCCGGGAGGCACTTCAACAGGGCGCTTCGGAGATTGTGCTGACGGGCGGTGAACCCACGCTAAGGCGGGATTTGCCTCATCTCGTTGCTCAGGCCGTGGCCATGGGTGCGGCCCGCGTAACGCTGGAGACCAACGGAGCGCTGATCGATTCTGCCCGCGTTCAAGCGCTGCGCCGCGCCGGGCTTTCGGCGGCGCGCGCTCATCTGCCTGCATGGGGTGAAGCGGCCGACCGGATCAGCCGGGATCAAGGCGGGTTTGAACGAACGATCGCCGCGATTTCCGGGCTCGCCGCGGCGGGTATTTCCGTTCACGCAGCCATTCCCGTTGTGCGCTCCAATCTCGTCGAGCTTCCTGTTTGGCCGCGCCATCTGCAACAGTCGGCGCTGCCCATCCAGAGAGCCGTTTTCTTCGTGCCTCACCGCTCTCCCCGCGGGGAAGAACTGGTCTCGGCCCGCGAGGCGGCAAACGCCATCGAACTGTTTTGCGAAGAGGCAAAAGCCATTGGGCTGATCGCCACCTTGGATCAATCCGTTCCGCTTCCTCCCTGCACATTTCAAGAACCGCGCAAAGTGGCACATCTATTTTCGCTCACCCGCGGAGGCGCGCATCGCCCTCAATTTTCCCATCCGCCGGCATGCGATCCATGTGCCGTGCGCGATAGATGTCCGGGCCTCAGAGCCGATTTGCTTGAGCGCGAACCTCATTTTGAAGTGCGGCCCATGACGAGCGAGCGAACAAGGAGGCGCCTCTCCATGGTGGGTACGGTGGAAGAGCAAATCGATAGGGAACTCGTAACCCGTGAGATCCGAAGGCGGAGCGATGGAACAACGCTGCGCGATCATGTGGTGCGCATTCAATTTCACTGCAATCAGAGCTGCCGTTTCTGTTTTGTGTCGACGCACCTTCCTCCTCCGCCCGAGCAAGCCATTGTCTCGGCGATCGAAGAAATAGGCGCAATCCAAGGCATTTTGACGCTTTCAGGAGGCGAGCCGACCCTTCAGCCAAAGCTCGTTGAATACATTCGGCTGGGCCGCGCATCGGGTGTCCGGGAAATTGTCCTGCAGACCAATGCCATTCGGCTGTCCGAGCCGGGCTTTGCGCGGCGCCTTGTAGAAGAGGGCGTCGACGTTTTCTTCATCTCGCTTCACGGATCGAACGCCGAACTTTCCGACCGAATCACCGAAGCGCCGGGCACCTTTGAAAAGACCGTGCTGGGTGTTGATGAAGCGGCCAAAACCCGAGCGAAACTCTCGCTGAATTTTGTGTTTTGCGCGGCCAATACAAGCGATTTTCCTGGATACATCGACATGGTGGCCGGGCGCTGGCCGCAGGCATCGGTGACGGTGTCGCATGTGGCCGCGTCAACGGATGTCGTGCCTTATGACAAGGCTCTGATTCCCCGCTTTTCGGAGATGATGCCCTTTCTGAGAGAGGGCCTGCGAAGAGCCCGCGATCGAGGGGTTGAAATTCGGGGGTTTGAATCCATGTGCGGCCTTCCGCTTTGCCAAATACCAGCGGATTTAACGCCTTATTTAAGCGCTTTCGAACATCTGCCGCCCGCCCCCGACAGCGGCGGAGAATTTATGAAGACCGAAGCCTGCGCGGACTGCGCGCTCTCGGAGCGCTGCTTTGGCATTCGGCGCGCATACGCGACGTTGTATGGAACGGCCGAACTCGGTTTGCAGCGTTTTTAAAGCCCGGCGAACAAATAACGCGCCGTTTTTTTGACCCCCCGGGATCGCACTGATACGGGCCTCAAAAGCGCACAGAACCGCATCACTCAAAGCGGTTCGGCAATATCCGCCATACCGGCATCATGGTTTTGAAGGAAGGAACGATGAAAATGCGACAGATCCGAAAGCGCGTCGGCGTCATCATGGGCGGCACGTCCAATGGGCGCGAGGCATCGCAGCGGGCGGGCACGAGTGTGGCGGAAGTCCTGGAGGCCCGCGGATATGAAGTTGTCCGCATTTTGCTCGGTGAAAGTTTTGGCGCCGAAGTCGGCTCGATGCTGATGACGACGGGAATTGATGTCGCGTTTATTGCGCTGTCCGGGCGCCGCGCCGAAGACGGCTGTATTCAAGGTCTTTTGGAGCTTGCGCAGATTCCCTATACCGGCTCGGGTGTGCTCGCGAGCGCGCTTTCGATGGACAAGCTGAAGGCGAAAGAACTGTTCCGCCTGCACAATGTGCCCACGCCTCCCTATTATTCGATAACAACCGGCGATCTCGACAATATCGACGGCGTGCACGGCTATTTTGGATATCCGGCCGTTGTAAAGCCTTGCGGCGAAAGCGGAGGCACCGGCGTCACCAAGGTGTGCGAGGCGTCCGAGCTCGCGCGGGCCGTCAATCATGCCTTCGAATACGACGATATGGCCGTGGTGGAACGCTTTGTGGCTGGCACGGAAATCAATGTCGGCATCTTGGATGGCCAGGTGCTCGGCGCCGTCGAGATTGTGCCTAAAGGGGGAGATAATGATAAGATTGGATCTCAAAACGATGATTGTATTTCGCCCTCCCGCCTGACTCCGGCGCGTTATCGGGGCGTATTGAATTTAGCGCTTCGGGCTGCGCAGGCCGTTGGTGCGTCTGGAGCGTGTTTGGTCGATGTCATTGTGACAGCCGGTGAAAATGAGTATGTATTGGAAGTCAATACGATGCCAGTGCTCACGCCCTCATCGCTGTTTGCCAAGATTGCATCCGCGGCCGGCTACGGATTTGGGGATCTATGCGAAGCCCTGCTGGAAGGGGCCCGATTGAATCAGCCTGTGCGAAGGCGTCCGGCCATTCGCCCGGGTTCCGGTGTGGAGTCGCGAATGGGCGCCGTCCGGGAACAAGAGCGTTTGCGCCTCCTAAAAGTTGGATAACAAACCGCATCTTTTTCGCTCCTCCGCGCAGACGCTGCACGCCGCCCATCAACCCGATCGCGGCTTTGAGCCCGAAATGGATGGCACGTCCATTGCCAAATCCTGGGGGCCATGAATGAAAAGCACATCCTCATTATCGGTGGTGGCTTAGCGGGCCTGTCGGCTGGAATTTACGCGAGATCGAGCGGTTTTCGCTCAACCATCATCGAACATAACCTTGCGCTCGGCGGTGTTTGCACGGCCTGGGAGCGCGGTCCGTATACAATCGACGGCTGTATTCATTGGCTAACCGGCGGCCAATTTGATCGATTGTATCAAGAACTCGGAATTTTTCCCAAGGTTCCCGTTCGCGTTCTCGATCATTTCGCAACCTATAAAAATATACGCGAAGGGCTTGAAATTCCGATTACGAGCGATATCCCCGCCATGTTTGAAAAACTATGCGCCTTGTCGCGGGGCGATGAAGAAGAAATTCGACGGATTGAAGAAATGTCCGATCGAATTGCAGAAATAAAAGTGGGCTTCGATACGCCGCCCGAGCTTGCAACCCTCCGGGATGCGTTCTCAATGTTTTGGGATATGCGGCGGGATTTGGGCTCGATGGTGCATTTTCGAAAAGAGCTGGGCGTTTATTGCGAGGATCACATTCAATCTTCGGTGCTGCGGCGATTCTTTACGAAAATAATTCCCGAAGAAGCCGCGACCCTCTTTTTGCTGATGATGTTCGGTTATTTGGGGCGCGGATTTTTTTCAAGGCCGCTCGGAGGAACAGGGCCTTTCCGCGATGCGCTGATCGATGCCTATCACCGGCTGGGCGGCGATGAACGTTTACATACAACAGTCGATGAAATTGTTGTAAAAAACGATCGTGTTTGCGGAGTACGCCTGTCGGATGGCACGATGATGGATGCCGATCTCGTCATTTCGACATCGAGCGCGCCTGAAACGGTGCTGAGGCTGTTGGGAGGCCGTTATGGCGCGGACGAGACGCGAAAGCGGCTGGAGACATGGAAGCTATTTCAGCCCATCGTGCTTGCCAGCTTTGGCGTGGCGATGCCCTTTGCGGATGTGCCATCCACACTGATTCTCGATGGAATCGAACCTTTTGAAGTCGGCGGCTTTAAAAACGATTCGCTGTATGTGCGCGTGTACAACGACGATCCGGCATTTGCTCCGGCTGGACATTCGGTGGTTCAGGTGATGCTGGCCACGGAATATCCGTGGTGGGCGAAGCGGGGCACGCGCTATGGCGCCGAAAAAGATGCCGTTGCGGCTCTAGCGCTGGAGCAGCTCGAGCCTCATCTGCCCGGTATTTCATCGGCCGTTCGGATGATCGATGTCGCGACGCCGCTCACGTTTTGGAACGCGGCCCGCTCGTATCTCGGCGCCTATGAAGGCTGGATGCCCAATGCCGATTCTTTCTTTGGGCATATCAATAAAAAACTGCCTGGGCTTTCCGGTTTCTATATGGCTGGACAATGGGTGGAGCCTGGAGGAGGCGTGCCAACGGCGCTGATGTCCGGTCGTCAGGCCGTTCAAATCCTCTGCGCCGATGAAGAACAGCCATTCTGCCTTCCCGCATTTTGATTAGATATTCGCGGCCCCTCGCGCTTCTGCTAATGCGCGCCTGTGGCGGATCTCATTGTGCATCCAGCGAACTCGCCTTTGATCGGGCGTGTTTCGGTACCCGGCGATAAAAGCATTGCTCACCGGGCCTTGATGTTCGCGGCCCTCGCCGGCGGAACGAGCCGCATCCAAGGCGGCGCGATGGGAGCCGATGTGCGCGCGACGCTGAATGCACTGCGTTCGCTTTCGGTGAATGTGCGGGTGATGTCCGCCCGGGGCGAGCAGCGTCCGATCGAATCGCCCTTTCAAGCGGGTGATGCGATCGAGATCGGCGGCCGGGGTCTGTGGGGCCTAAAGGCTTCTCAAGAGCCTATCGATTGCGGCAATTCCGGAACGTCGATGCGGCTTCTGTGCGGTGTGCTTTCCGCGCAGCGTTTCTTCTCAAAGCTTGTCGGCGATGCATCGCTCAGCGCAAGGCCAATGGAACGCGTAGCGAGACCGCTCCGGATGCGCGGAGCGCGCATCGAAGGAAAGCGCGCTGCTGGGAAAATTGGGGAGATTACAGCGCCGCTCGAGATCGGCCCGCTGCCTGAACCCTATATTTTAAGCGGCCTCGAATATGAAATGCCGTCCGCGAGTGCCCAGGTAAAGAGCGCGATTTTGCTTTCGGGACTGTACGCCGATGGTCCAACCTACGTTTCCGAGCCGATGGTTTCCCGCGATCATACGGAGCGAATGCTGAGCGCATTGGGTGTGCCTGTTCAAACGGTCGGCGCGCTGGTTCAGCTCGATGCGGACCAGTGGGGCGGGACGCTTTCGGCCTTTGAGCTGGAGCTGCCGGGTGATTTTTCATCGGCGGCTTTTTTGCTGGCCGCTGCGATGCTTGTGCCCGATAGCCGCGTGGAACTGAGGCGGGTCGGTTTGAATCCAACGCGCACAGGCTTTTTAGAGCTGCTCCGGGATATGGGAGGCTTGTGTTTGGCGGAGGCAAAGGGGACGGCGATGGGTGAGCCGTGGGGAGAGTGCGGCGCGGCATTTGGAACGCTTTCGGCGCGCTCCATCGGTGGAGAGATTTTGTTGAGAGCCATCGACGAAATGCCGGTTTTATGTGCGCTTGCGGCGCGTGCGGCGGGTACAACGCGCTTCTGGGATGCGGGAGAGCTGCGCCACAAAGAGAGCGATCGCATTCAAGCGATGAAAGCCGTGCTCGATGCGTTTGGCGTGGCCTGTGAAGAACATGCCGATGGTCTCTCGGTCACAGGAAAACCGGCCCCGCACAAACTTCGCGCCGCCGATGTGTCTTCTCGGGGCGATCATCGCGTGGCCATGAGCGCCGCCCTGCTTGCGCTCTGCGCGGATGGCCCTTGCCGGATTCGGGACGCGGATTGCATCGCCACGAGTTTTCCTCGCTTTGCGGGAACGCTGCGGGCGTTGGGCGCGCATCTTTCGGTTAGCCAAGGCATGGGGGAAGGAACGGACGCTCCAGCATGAGTGAAGGAGAAAGGCGAAGGCCGCGTGTGGCCATCGATGGCCCTGCGGGCGCGGGAAAAAGCACGGTGGCCAGGCGCTTGGCCGATAGGCTTGGCTACACGCATGTCGATACGGGCGCGATCTACAGGACAGTAGCCCTGGCCGCGAAGCAGGCATCCATTGACGTGCAGGATGCAGAGGGGCTGGGGCGGCTGTGTGAGCGTCTCGCCCGCGAAAAGGCCATTCGCTTGGAGCGGGGCGGGGCGGGAACGCGGGTGCTGCTGTTGGGCGAAGATGTATCGCAGGCGATTCGCACGCCCGAGATCAGCCAGGGTGCGAGCCGGGTTTCGGCGGTGCCAGCGGTGCGCGCGGCCTTGCTTGAATTTCAGCGCGAGGCGGGCAGCCAAGGCGGTGTTGTGCTGGAGGGCCGCGATATTGGAACGGTGGTTTTTCCCGACGCCGAGGCGAAGTTTTTTCTCACGGCATCGGCCGATGAGCGGGCGGCGAGGCGCTTTGCCGAGGATTCAAAGAAAGGCATTGAAACCAGCCTCGAAGAGACTCGGGCCGATGTCGTCGCCCGCGATCGGGCAGACTACGAGCGGGCCGTGGCACCGCTGCGCAAGGCTTCCGATGCCATCGAGATCGATTCCACAGGACGCGGCGTGGAGTCGATTTTGGATGAAATGGAAGAGCGCGTCCGGACCGTTGAACAGGCGATGAACGGCGGGGCAGAGGGTGCGCCGTAGGCCGGAATTTGTAGGGTTTTTATTATGTGTGCTGTTCGCGGCGCCCATGACGGCCTCCTGCGGCTCGGACCCGGGAAAAGAAAAAACAGCGGCGAAAGACCAAGGAACAGCGCCTCGCAGCGCCGTGGATTTCGAGGCAGCGGAACTTATCCCCGGGGATCTCGATCTGGTGCTTCGCGTGGATGTGGCCCGGATGAAGGCTTCTCTGGGCCCGGATGCTGCGCGCAGCCTGTCGAAACGGGCCTTTCAGCGCGAGGACGGTGCTGAACCGGGCGAAGAAGAACTCGTCTCGGCCATCGAACAGGCCGGGCTTGTATGGGTGGGTTTAAGGCTTTCGGATTGGGAAGCCGGAGACCGTGTGATCGTCGTCGAAGGAAAGGCCGGCGATGCACTGCTCGATCGATCGCTTTCCTACCGAAGATTGCCGTCCCAGCTCGAAGGCGTGAGCTTGTGGGAGCGCGTGGAAAGCGATCGGAGAGCTTCTATCTCGCGCGTGGTGCGCACCAATCCCGCGCTCTTGCTCTTTAGCTCGCCGGTCGAAGTCGACAGCGTGATGCGCGTGTTGCAGAGCGGGCCCGATATCCACAGGGGCGATCCAAAGGCCGTGGGGCTCGTGAGCCTCGATTTGCGGCCTTCAAAATTCTCGGCCTCGCTCAAGAAAAAATTTCCATCCATCACATCGCTGTTGGAAGGCGTTCTTCGCGTGCGCGCACAGATCGTTCCATCGCCGGAAGGTCTTAGGCTCAACGCGGTGATCGACGCGAAAAACAAAAGCGCCGGCACGCGCGTTTTCCGCTTTATTGCAGCCTTCCGCGACAATGTTTCGTCAGAGAAAAACGTCGAGCTCTTTCGCGGCCTCGAGCTCGAACCTCTCGGAGAAGCCGTAAATATCCGGTGGACCTTGCCGCTTTCCACAGTGGCCGGCTGGCTGGGCGAAGCCAAAGAACAAGAGACCCCGGCCGACAAGCCCTAAAGGGTTTCGTGTACATTGAGCCCTCTCCATGGCCGATACCTTGATCGATCCCCCTCCGCCCACCGTGGACGATGAAAAACTTCTGCGCGATACCGCTCCAGAAGAAGAGCCTCCTGCGCCCAAACCCAAGAAAAAGCGGGCATTCATCATCATCGCTGTCGGCGCCGTATTGGCTCTCCTGATCGGCTCGGCCCTCGCCTTCTACGTCTTCTTTGTCCGCTATGAGCCGGTCGCGCTTCATCATGTGCCGGGCAACGCCAACCTCGTCATGCGCATCTCCGCCACCGATATTTTGGTCTTCGGCCCAGTGCGCAAACACTTCTGGCCCATCCTGTTTGAGCAAGCCTTCTCGTCCGATAAAAAAGGCAAAAGCAGCACAAAATCGCGCGCCGATTCCATCAAGGATGCCACGGGCCTAAACCTCGCCACCGACCTTCGCGAAATCGTTATCGCCTCCTCCGCAGGCAGCGATTGGGTGATGTTGCTCGGCGGAAAAATGCCCCGCTCAGGCTTCGTCGATGGCATCGAAAAACTAAGCCGCGAAGAAGGCTGGGTCGGCTGGAAACGCGATGGAGCCCTCTTCGTCGGACCTCCATCCCCAACGCCCATCGTCATCGGTCAAGCCGACGACAGTACCATCGTGTTGGGTTCAGACACCGACATCGTCAAGGCTGCGCTTCCCGCCACAGAAGAATGGCATCGCATCGGATTGCCCAAAGAGGGCGCGGTCGTGTTCGCCGTCAGCGATACCGCATGGAGCGGAGCCGCCCGCACCCTGGGCCGGCTCATTCCAGGAGGACCCGCGCTGGGTTCGGTGGAACGGCTCACGGGACGCATTCTTCTCGATAGCAAGCCCGAGCTTTCGCTCTTTTTCGAGCCCGCTTCCGGACAAAACCCCGAAACCATCCGGGCCGACGTTGACCGCGTTCTCGGTGCGGGACGCCTCGCCATGATGCTCCTTCCCGAAGACACCATGGGCGAAAAACAAGCCCTCTCCAACGCCGGCACATCTATCGAAAACGGCAAAGTCCATCTGCGCGCTCCATGGCCTTACGAAGGGCTGGACCGCGCATGCGAAAAGCTCGCCTCGCGGTGGCGCGCGAAGCCCTAGCGGTCTTTCGTTTCAAAATCCCGGCAATGCCCGTGGAAGGGTTTTGACAGCGGCGCACGCTTAGGTTAGAGGCTGCCTCCCTTCTTCGGACCATCGCTCACCGGGCCAAATCACCGGACTTTAGAGCCCGAGGACCTGCAGTGCATGGGGCACTGTCAAGGCTTCACGAGGCGTTTACCGCGAAACCAAGCCCGGACCAGCGGGCGGGCGGTCTGGAGGAGAATCCATCATAGGAAGGACTTTGAAGAATCAACATGGCTAGCAACACCTCGGCGGAGATGACGTCGGATTTTGGTGCGGATAGCTTTGCCGCGCTGTTTGAGCAGAGTTTGGGGGGAGGCGATTTCGCGCGTGAGGGCGAAATCATCAGCGGTACGGTCGTGCACGTCGATCGCGATTCGGTTGTGGTTGACATCGGCGGCAAGAGCGAAGGCGTTATTCCCCTGCGCGAGTTCACGGACGGTGCGGGGCAGATCTCCGTCAAAGCGGGCGACAAGGTCGATGTGTACATCGAGAGCCGCGAGAACGATGACGGTCTCGTGACCTTGTCCAAAGAGAAGGCTGACAAGATGAAGGTCTGGGATGAGATCTCGAACGCCTGCGAGGCGGACGAGCTCATCGAGGGCACCATCAGCCAACGGGTAAAGGGCGGCTTGTCCGTTACGATCCGGGGCGGCGTCAAGGCATTCTTGCCGGGCTCTCAAGTCGATCTCAGGCCAATCCGCAACCTCGATAAGCTCATCGGCCAGACCTATAAATTCAAGGTCATCAAGTTCAACAAGAAGCGCGGCAACATCGTTCTATCGCGGCGCGTGCTCCTGGAGCGCGAACGCGACGAGATGAAGCAGAAGACGCTCGAGACGTTGACCGAGGGCATGGTTGTAAAGGGCACGATCAAGAACATCACCGAGTACGGCGCCTTCGTGGATCTCGGCGGGATCGACGGCCTGCTGCATATCACCGATATGAGCTGGGGCCGCGTGAATCATCCCAACGAAGTCTTCAATGTCGGCGATGAAGTCACGGTGAAGGTGCTCAAGTACAACCCCGAGACGGAACGCGTTTCGCTGGGTTTGAAGCAGACCCAGGAAGATCCTTGGAACCACGCCGAAGAGGCGTATCCCGCGGGCAAGAAGGTTCGCGGCAAGGTCATGTCGATCACCGATTACGGCGCCTTCGTGGAGCTGGAACCCGGCGTCGAAGGTCTCATTCACGTCAGCGAGATGAGCTGGACCAAGAAGGTCAAGCATCCTTCCAAGCTGCTCGAGGTGGGCCAAGAGCTCGAGTGCCAAGTGCTCGAAGTCGACGCGCGCGCCAAGCGCATCAGCCTCGGACTCAAGCAACTCGAGCCCGATCCGTGGCAACTCTTCACCGACAAGTACCACCCCGGCGACAAAATCGCGGGCAAGGTGCGTTCGCTCACGGATTACGGCGTTTTCGTGGGCATCGAAGAGGGCGTCGACGGCATGGTGCACAAGAGCGATCTGTCGTGGACCGTCCGCGTCAACAACCCGACCGACATGCATCACAAGGGCGACGATGTGGAAGCGATCATTCTCTCGATCAACCACGACGAGAAGAAGGTTTCGCTTGGCATCAAGCAGCTCTGGGATGATCCCTGGCCGAGCCTGATGACGGAGTACCCGATGGGCCGCGTGATCGACGACGCCGATGTCGTGAGCATCGTCGAATACGGCATCTTTGTGCGGCTGCGCGAAGGCGTGGAAGCGCTGGTGCAGACGGCGGATATTGTCGAGCCCGAGGGCACCAAGATCAAAGTCGCCGACAAGATCAAGGTTGAGATCTCCAGCATCGACACGGTAGATCGCCGCCTCTTTGCGACCATGAAGAACGTGGGCGTCGAGAAGCCGCAGCCTGCCGAGCGCCCGCAGAAGAAGAAGATCACCGAGGAAGAGAAGGCCGCTCCCGGCACAATCGGCGATCTCATCAAAGAGAAGCTGGGCGGGAAGCTCGATCTGAAGTAAGCGAACCTGCTCCGCACGTTTCGGCCGGGTTCTAAATCCCTTGAAAACGAGGGAATTTAGGACCCGGACGTTTTTTGTCCGATATCAAAAACCCGCCATCCGGCTGGATGTTGTTCCGAGCGCGCGGCCTTCATTTAATCGCGGAAAAGGAGGCGCTTATGCTTAGCCTGCTCGCCGCTGCTTTTGATCAAGGATTGGCTTATGCGCGCGAGGGATACCGGATTTATTTCATCCGCCCTCCCTATGAAGACAAGCGCGAGGCCACCGCCGCCGATGTGGAGCGCGCCCTGCGTTCCGAAGGATTTAAAGCCGAGTTATTGCCTTTCCGCGATTGGAGTTCGCTCCTTACATTTGTCCGCAAAAAGAGCGAGGAAGCAGGCGCTCATGCCGATGCCGCGCTGTGGGCACGGGAACTGTCGGCCACCGCTGCCAATGAAACCGAAGAGCTTTCAAAGACCTTTCCCATGGCGAGCAAACGCTATGGAAAAGCCCTGATGCCGCTGGTCAAGACCATGCACAAAAGAGGCTATTTTATGGCCTCGGGCGAATAGCTAGCCCCAAGGATGCCCGCGATGCACACCTTTGTCTTTCACGCCTACCGCGACCATGCGGCAAAGAGCTCCGCCCTGGTTTATCTGGCCCGCTTCCTCGTTTCGCAGGGACACACCGTCGGCGTTATCGATCTCGATCTCGAGGCGCCCTGCATGCATTACCGGCTGCTCTCCCCGGAAGAGCGCTCGCGCATTCAAGGCGGCCTCGTGGACGATCTCCTCGCCTTCGCCGAACGCAAAGAACTCGCTCAGGAGCTTCATTTCGCGGGCCCCGCAGAGACGGCAGATCAGCAAGGAAAGCTGGTTCTTCTCCCCGCGGGAGCCGCGCCCCGGGGCTCTTACTTTCAAACGCTTGCGGCCCTGCGCAAAAGCAATTTCTTTCACGGCGAAGACGCGGCCATCGTGCCCCTCCTGCTCGAGATCAAAGAAAAGTTTGAAAGCCAATGGTCGCCTTCCTATCTCTTCCTCGACACCCATTCAGGCGTTTCCGAACTCGGCGGCATTGCCCTCGCGGTGCTTGCCGATACGGCGCTCTGTTTTGTCGACGGCACACAGGAAAGCCTCGAGGGCACACAAGCCCTGCTGCATGGAATTGCCGATCTCGCCCGCCTTCCGGGACAAGAGGCCCTCCATATCTTGCCCGTTGTGATTCCCGCCGACGGCTCAGACTCAATTCCCGCTGAACAGCTTCGCTCTTCGCTCGCCGCTCCATTCAGCCAAGCGCGCCCCCACGCACCCACCGTGCGCGATCCGGTTGGACTCGGAAATCAATCGCCGGCCCACAGCCATATCCCCGAAGGAATGCGCTTTGGCCCGCTGCTCAACGCGCTCTTTGGTGAAGATGTGCAGCGCTCACTGAAGGAAGAACTCGATCGAATTGCTCATATTGTCATCGATAATCCAGACCATGCCATGCAGTGTCTGGAAGACCTTGTAAAACGCCTTCCACATTCAACAGGCTACCGCGTTCTATTACAATTTTATCGATTTAGAAGTCAATTTGATGAAAAATGTTTGCACACGCTGATCGCGTATGCCGGCATCGAGCGCGAGCCCGACGCCGCCTTATTAAAAGACCTGGTCCGGAGCTGCGCCGCCCGGGGCCTCACCCATTCGGCGCTGGCTGCCTGGATGCCCAGCGAAACAACTCCGCATGAACTTCATCTCTAGGCATATCCGCATTCCCGCAATGGCTTGTTTGATCGCGGCATCAACACCCGCGCTCGCCGATCCACAGCGCCCCGATCCTTGGTTCGCGCCCGACAAAGCCCTGCATTTCGCGGCGGGCGGAACCATCGCCTGCGGAGGATACGGCCTCGCCGCACTGGCCCAGGGCGACCGCGATCTGCGCATCGGCCTCGGCCTATCGCTGGGCATCAGCGCCTCACTGATCAAAGAAGCCCTGGATGCAACGGGATTTGGAACTCCCTCCATGCGCGACTTCGCATGGGGCGTGTTTGGAACGGCTGCTGGAATTGGCATTTCAATTTCACTGGATCTACTGCTCTCGCCCTCGCACTAAAACAGGGCAGCCCATGTGCGCGCGCTTCTCCCGCAGCGCATCGGATGTTAGCGTCACGCCCGATGAGCCAGCCGCTCTGGGCACCTTGGCGCATGGAGTACATCCTGTCGCCCAAAGACCATAAAACATGCATCTTCTGCGGTGTTTCCCAAGCATCGCCCGAGGAACGGAAAGCCCGCTTCGTCATTTTTTCAGGCGAGCGCGTCTTTGTGATGCTGAACCGTTATCCCTTTGCTTCGGGGCATTTGCTCGTTTTGCCTCATGCGCATCAAAGCTCGCTCGAAGGGCTCTCGGACGCCGATTACGACGCCTTGTTCAGGCTGGTCCGCGCATCGGCCGAACGCTTAAAAAAGGCCGTGAACGCCGATGGATTGAATATCGGCATAAACCTCGGCGCCACAGCCGGCGCCGGCATCGCCGAGCACCTGCATGTGCATATCGTCCCGCGCTGGCCCGGCGACACCAACTTCATGCCCGTTGTCGCCGATGTTCGCGTCATGCCTCAAGCGCTCGAAAAAACACGCGACTATCTCGAGCCCCTGTTCAGCGATTTAAGCCAAGACAAGACTCTCTAAACGCCAAACGCCGCCGGAAGGATGGGATACCGCCATGGATGGAAACAGCTCGTTTCGCTCCAAGAACCGAAAAATATTCCTCGCTCTAAGCGCCGTTTGCGTCACCGCGCTCATCGTCGCCTCGCGTGAAGTTCTGTTGCCCTTCATTCTCGGGATGGTCGTTGCCTACGTGTGCTCGCCCGGCGTGCGAAGGGTCGAACGCCTCAAAATCCCGCGCTGGGCCGCCATCTTGATTGTCTATGCGCTGGCCCTGGGCGCCGTCGGCGGATTTGTCGGAGCCATCGTTCCCCGCCTCGCCGCAGAAGGCCGCGCCCTCCGCACCGAATGGCCCAAACTGCGCGATCATCTCCGCGACGATCTGCTGCCTAAAATCGACGCCAAACTCGCCACATGGACCGGCCGCAGCGAGGCATCCGGCGTACCCGCCGACCTTCCTCCCGAAGTCATCCCGCCTCCCGAGGAAGACCATCCCGCACCCATCCAGCTCAAGCCCCGCGGCGACGGCGTCTACGATGTTCACATCGTCAGCGGCCTACAAATCACGGAAGTCCGCGAAGGCACCTACCAGCTTAAAGCCATCGAGCGCGGACCTTCGCTCTCGAGCGCCGCCATGCTCCGCGAAGGCTTTGACAAGGCACTGACTTACCTGCGCGAAAACACGCTTACCCTCTTGCGCATCGGCCAGCAGATTGTCGGAGCCATCTCCTACGGCATCTTCACGCTCTTCATGACGCTCATGCTCGGCGCCTACATGATGCTGACCCAGGAGAAAATCCTCGATTTCTTCCGCGATCTCGTTCACCCCGCCTCCCAGCCCTCCTTCGATCGCTTTATGCAGCGCCTCGATCGGGGCCTCTCCGGCGTCGTCCGCGGCCAGCTCTTAATTTGCCTTGTCAACGGCGTCCTCTCGGCCATTGGATTCTGGCTCTTCGGCTTGAAATACTGGCCAATTCTTTCCGTGATCGCGGGAGCCATGTCCATCATCCCCATCTTTGGCTCCATCCTCAGCTCGATCCCCGCCGTCTTAATCGGCCTCACCCAAAGCTTTGGAACAGCCGTCGGCGTCCTCGCTTGGATCGTCGGCATTCATCAACTGGAAGCCAATTTCCTCAATCCAAAAATCATCGGCGACTCCGCGAAAATCCATCCCGTGCTCGTCGTCTTTTCCCTCTTGGTGGGCGAGCATTTCTTTCAAATCAAAGGCGCGCTCTTCGCCGTCCCCTGCCTATCGATTCTTCAAACGATCTTTTTACATTTCCGCGAAACAACCATGGGCTTGCAGAGCGACGATGCCGTGCAAACCGTCCCTCCCGCGCCCAGCCTCCACCTCCCCGAACCCGTGCTCGCCGACGAGCCTCCAAAAACCGATCCTTCAGGCGATTCCAAGCCAGACGCCGATTAATTTCCCCTCCCTCCGCCTCCGCGCGCCCCGCCCCGTCTCCCCGTGATACATTCACTTGAATTGAAGGGAGATATCAATGAAATCGTTGTCATGGCAGATGGCGGCTGGGCTCTTTGGGCTCAGCGCACTTTATTTTGGCTGTTCCGCAACAGCGGACGATTTGGTCTTTGGAGCGGGAGGCGCATCGGGAACATCGTCGACCGGGGGAGGGCAGGGGGGCCAGGCCGCTCAGGGCGGCGCTTCCAATTCAAGCAGCAGTGGTGACATTTCGGTAGGCGTGGGCGTCGGCGGCGGTGGCGGCGCAGGCGGAGGAGGAGACAATCTAATTGCGGAAGTATACGGTCATAGTCCAGACGAACTCTACCGGCTCGATCCAAATACCAAAGAAGTGACCGTCGTTGGCAACTTCAAAGGCTGCGCCGGCGTTATCGATATCGCGCTCGACAAAGACTCAAACCTATACGGTACAACATTTGGAGGATTCTATAAGATTGATAAACAAACGGCTGTTTGTACACTGATATCCAATGGTTCTTATCCCAATTCGCTTTCATTCGTTCCCAAAGGCACCCTCGATCCCTTTACGGAAGCATTGGTGGGCTACAACGGCGCCGACTACATTCGCATCGATACCCAATCGGGCACCGTCAGCACCATTAAATTGGGCGCGCTTTCGGCCGGATATTTTTCCAGCGGCGATATCGTCTCCGTCATTAACGGCCCAACCTATCTCACCATTAAAGGCAATGAGTGCGCCGATTGTATTGTCGAACTCGATCCCAAAACCGGGACAATTCTAAAAAATTGGGGTCCAATTCCATATTCATCTGTGTTCGGACTCGCGTTTTGGGCTGGAAATGCCTATGGATTCACCGACTTTGGGGAGCTGTTTGAAGTCAGCTTCGCAAACAACAAAGTAACGACCGTATTGATTCCTATTCCCTCCGCACCGGCCAATCTTGAATTCTGGGGCGCGGGCTCCACCACCTCGGCGCCTGCCGTGCCCATTCCGCAATAATCCCCGTCCATTTTAATTTCAATTCATCTATACGGCCCGTCATAACCCGCGTATTGGTATTGAGGGAGAATACCAATGGCGACGGAATCAATACAGGTGTCGATCGAACTTCCAGTGGATGCTGAGCGGTTGTTTAACGCTTGGCTGAGCAGTGAGCAGCACACACTGATGACGGGTGGGAAAGCCGTTATCGATCCAAAGGTCGGAGGGAAGTTTAGCGCGTGGGACGGTTATATCAGCGGCGAAACCCTTGAAATTGGGCCTGGAAAGCGCGTTTATCAGTCTTGGCGCACAACGGAGTTTCCCGCGAAGAGTTCCGATTCAAAATTGGAAGTGCTGTTTGAGCCCGGTAAAAAAGGGCATACGCGCATTACTCTGAAGCACGCTGAAATTCCCAAGGGCGATGGGAAGAAATATCACGGAGGCTGGGAGCAATTTTATTTTACGCCGATGAAGGCTTTCTTCGTGGCGTCGAAGCCCGCTGAAAAACCCGCGCCCGCAAAGGCTGCTGCACCCGCGAAGAAGGCGCCCGCAAAGAAGGCGCCCGCAAAGAAGGCAGCCGCGAAGAAGCCCGCTGCAAAGAAGGCGCCTGCGATGAAAGAAGCCGCGAAAAAGGTTGCCGTCAAAAAGACAGCGGTGAAAAAAGCAGCCGTGAAAAAGCCTGCCGCGAAGAAAGCGGCCCCTGCCAAGAAGCCCGCCGCCAAGAAGCCCGCCGCTAAAAAATCCGCCGCGCCCAAGGCATCAAAGTCCTAGAAAAAAAGCGCAATCACATCGGCGCACCAACGCCGCACATATCGGTGCATACGGGCATTACGCCGTCACACGCATCGATACAACCATTGCAGAGGCATTCGACGTAGTTGTCAAAGAGCGGATTTGGATCGGCGATGCAGCAATCCCCGATGCATGTGAGCAAGCTGTCGGGATTCGTGCAGCCTTGGCGGCACGTAAGAAGCGGCGGGCACGCGGCCATTTCGGCGTTGCAAGCGTCCTTGGCGGTGGTGCATTTGCCTTCCTGCGCCTCGAGGCACTGAGAGCAGCCGAGCACGGTAGCTGCCGGACCCTGGCATTCCGTGAGTTTTTCGTTTTCAGGAGCGTCGCAGTCCAAGGGTTTCCACGTCTCGATGCCCGCGATCTGCGCGCAGCCTCCCGTTACAATCAGCGAAAGAACCGCAGAAATGGCGCGGCGCGCTCTGCGGAAGGCCGGAGAGGTTTTTCGATGTTGCGCCGTAAACATAGGGTTTTGCGAGCCTACCATCGAAGAGCGCAGGCATGGTCAACAGCGAATTGAACGCCTCGTTTTATCGATGCATCCCGGTTCTTGTCGAAGCGTGATATGGAGCGCGCAACAGTGCGATGGCGACCAAAGACAACCCGAGCAAAGCGGCCAAAAAGCCAAATCCAAAGCAGCCGAAAGTAGATCTCGCGGCGCAGATGCGTGAAAAACAGGCGGCGCCGGTAGATCCATTATCTCCGGCCAGTCTCCGCTCGATGGGGCTCCGGCTGGGCATTCCGGTGCTGGTGGTCTGGGGTATCGCGTTTGCGATCAGCGGCTGGATTCCCAAAGTGGTCGCGCTTGTGCTGACGATCGCCGTCGGTGTGCTCGTGTACTGGGCACTCACGAGGGCGCGTAAATCGATGGCCGTGGCGCAGCTTGTGCGGCAGGCGGATTCGCCGGAGGCGCGCAAGGAAGCGATTAGCAAGATCGACAGCGAGTACAAAAAAGACGACACGGCGGCGGCTTTTGCGAAGGCTCAGCTTCAATTGCAGGAAGATCCGCGGGCCGCGCTGCGCACCTTGGAGACGATTAAGCTCGATAAATTGATGGCGCCCGCAGCCGATGAAACCCGGGCTCAGCGGGCGATGATTCATCTGATGCTGGGCGAGACCGACGAAGCCCGTGCGCTCGCCGATAAAATCGATTTGGGCCAGCACAAGGAAGCCAAGACCCGCGCGATGATGACGGCCATTGTGGGTGAAGCGCTTGCGAGGAGCGGCAATGCCAAACGGGCCGTGGAGCTGCTTGAAAAGATCGATCCCGACGACAAAGAGTACGCCGATCTCAAAATGCAACTGCTTAGGTCGCGCGCCTTTGCCTATGCGTGGACGAACAACCTAAAAGCCATGAAACAGATGCTCCGCGGCTTGTCCTCGCTCAATCCTCAACTGCTCACCGGCTTTATCACCAAGAAGAAAAACCCGATGGGTGTCTCTCCCCGGGGTGTTCATCCCGCGCTTGAAAAAGAGGCGTTTGATATGCTGATGCGCTCGGGAGCCGTGCCCAGGCGCACAGAATTTCGGCGCGGCTAAGGCTAGAAGGCGATGTTTTGCGTTATCGGAGCCAGGGGCCTGAAAGCTCGACGCGAAACAGCTCCGCGGCCAGGCTCGCATCGTCCGGATCGCTGATCAAATAGGCAAATCGCCCGTCATGGTCGGCCGCGATGCCTTCGGCTTTCACGGCCGCCGCGCTTCCATCGGAATAACGCAGCAGCGTAAAACGAAGCCCGCCCTCATCCATCACGCCAAGCGCCGCGCCCGCGACAGGGCCGTCGGCGATCGCATCGGCCGTATCTTCCGCCGCCGCCGCATACAAAATCCTGCCCTCGCCCAAATCCGCCGCATCGGTAAAGCTCAGCGCCACACCGCCGACATCGCCGAGCGAACATCCATGCACCGCTGGAGGCTCACACGCTCGCCCGTACAGCGTTTGAATCGGTACATCCAGATAGGCGCTTGCGAGCTCTCCCCGGCCCGAACCCCTGTGAAATAGCCTCACAGAATCGGCGCCGAGCAGCGCCGCCCCTTCGATGTTGGGAACGGTGCCAAGCGCTTCCTCGAGCGCATCGAAGAGCGGACCGGCATCCACGCTCTCAAACCGGTGTTCAATTTGATCGATTTTGTTGTCAATGCAATGCAAATGCATGATTCTGCGCCGGGCTGGAGCCGAACCCGAGCCCAAAATAAAAACGCGGCCGTGCGAAGGCGAATAAAAAGCGGCTTCAAAATCGGGCTTTTGAGATTTTGGGAGCATTTTCCCATCGCCCAAAAGCGGAACAAAGCGAAGCGCAGGGGATAGGGGATCGATCCACGAAAGCTCACAGGCATCATCCTGAATCGCGAGGAGTTGAGAACCCACCCGCAACAGCGCCGAGCCCGAACGCACAAAGCGCTCGCCATCCTTCAGCCGGCGGCTCGAGAGAATGGTTGCCGACAGGGATACATCGAGCTTGGCGCTGGGCATAAACGTTAAGAGCGGCGACGGCGCAAATACGCGGCGGCAAACAAGGCGAGGCCAGCCAGCCCAAGAGCGGGAATTCCATGTCCGGCCGCGCCCGCCGCCTTCAGCGAACAGCCATCATCGTCTTCCGAGGGCTCGCTGGGCGTGCCTGAAGAGCTTGTGGTTGAGCTGCTGGATGATGCGCTGCCTCCGCCCGCGCCCGCGTTTTCCTGACAGATCAGCGTCATCGGCGCGGCGGGATCGGCCACGCAGGTTCCGGCCTTTCCTGCCGGCGATGTGCACATATCGCCCGCCATCTTGCCCATGCAGGGATCGGGCGCGATATCGGCAAGGGCGGGGGCCGCCGAGAAAGCGATTAAAAAAGCAGGCAAAATAGCGAATTTAAACGTGTTGTTCATCCGGGACTCCAGCGAAAAAAATGGGGTCGGCACCCCAGCCGAGCGCGAGCGTGCAGGACAAGGACATTGAAGTCAAGCGGTGATTCCAGGGGTTTTGTGCATCGACGGCGAGCCCGCGATACCCCTATCCTCTGGGAATGGAGTCACGACGCGATCGAAAAATCATTCGCCGAAGCGCTCTGTCCGCGCTCGCGGCCGCGCCATTGTTGGCCTCGTGCGGAAAGACGCCCAAAGACTCTTCTCTGTCCACTTCTCCCGCCGCATCTCCTGCATCGGCGGCAAAGGATCAAAAAGCTGTGCCAGAAGCTTCCGCAACGCTTCGCCCGCTGGGCAAAACAGACTTGATGGTTGAACCCGTATCGCTTGGCGGCGAAGGCATTCTCAGGACAACGGGCCGCTTTGATGAGGCCGTGCCCGTGGTGATGGAGGCGCTGCGCCTTGGGGTTCGCTATTGCGACACCGCACCCGCTTATCAGCAGAGCCAGGACTACTATGGCCGGGCCTTTCAGCAGATGGGCGCAAAGGCGGCGCGCGATCGCGTGATTTTGGCTTCGAAAACCCATGAACGCGATTACAGCGGCGCGCTCAGGCTGCTGGACAGCACATTAAAAAGAATTGGCACCGATCACTTAGATATTTGGCAAATGCACGATTTGCGGAGCCAAGAAGATCTCGATGAAATCTTTTCAAAAAACGGCGCCATTTCTGCCGCGGAAAAGGCAAAGGCCGATGGCCGCGTCCGTTTTATCGGCCTTACCGGCCATCACGATCCAGCCATTTTGGTCGAGGCGATGCGCCGCTATCCCTTTGATACCGTGCTCTGCGCCATCAATCCCAGCGATCCCCGGCGCCTTCCTTTTTTGAGTACCGTCGTCGCCGAGGCCAAGCAGCGCGGTGTTGGCATTGTGGGCATGAAAGTATTGAGCGCGGGCCGCCTCGTGAAGGAAAGGGCGGCCACGCCGGAAGAATTGATCCGCTATGCATCAAGCTTTGCGGATACGGTAATCATCGGATGTTCATCCATTGAAGAAGTGCGTGAAAACCTTCGTATTGGAAGAACCCTGGAGCCTATGCCAGAAAATGCGCGCCTCGCGCTCGAAACGCGCATTGCTCCCATGGCCGATCGCTATGATTATTATAAGGCAGGATAATCAGCCCATTCAATCTTATTGCTTTTCTTGAGCCTTGATGACGGGCTTGACCTGAGGCACCGACAGCCCCGCCGCCCTCGCAATTCCCAATACACCGTCGATTGCGGATGCGATATATCCAAACGGATTGGCACCGTCCACCGACGTAATATGCACCTGACCCATATTCTGCTGGAAGGCCGCGGCCAATTGCGGCAATTGCTGAGCCACCGTGAGCTGAATAACCTCGGGCGAAATCGCATTTTCGACTTCGCGCAGGGCTCTCGTCTTTGAAAGCTCGAGCTCTTGCGTAAGCTGCGCCTTGCGGATTTCTATTTCTGCAATCGCAAGTTCCGCTTCCATCAGCGAGCGCCTCACCGACGTAATGGCTGCCTGCTGCTGATACAATTCAATTTCACGGATGGCCTCGGCCATCTTTGCGGCATGCTTCGCCGTCTGCGCCTCGGCCTCCATCCGAATCTTTTCGATTTCGGCCTCCATCTTCAGCGCGGCAAGCTGCTTTTCATGCGTAAGCTCGGTTTCCCGCAGCCTCGCCGCCGATGCGATTTCCAAGAGCCTCGCTTGCTCCTCGGCCTCCTTTTTGCGCTGTTTCACTTCGAGCTCGGCCGCGAGCTTGCTCAATTCAAATGTTCTGTCCGCCTGAATTTGCCTTTCGCGCGCCGCTTTATCCGCCGCGTATTTGGCTTCTGAAACCCGGGTCTCCGAAGCCAGATCGCTCAGGCGGGATGTCTCATTGGCTTCCTGGCGCCGGGTTTTTACTTCGATTTCAGCGCCCAGCTTCGTCAATTCAATCGCGCGGGCCGCTTCCGCTTCACCCTGTTTCACGGCTCTTTCGGTCGATTGCGCGGCTTCCCGGGCCTGCCTCTCCTGATCTTGGCGGTATCTAGCCTGCATATTGCTAAACACCGTCGCCGAGAGCACATGCACGTCTTGGATTTCGATCGTATCGATAACAATGCCCCAACCTTTATCGGTTGCATCGTCAATACGGCCTTTTCCAGACACAACGGGCGTGATTTCCCGCATTAATTCTTCTGCAATGCCCTCCTTGCGGCGCGTGAGGCATTCCTCGATGCCCAAATTGGCGACGAGCCTGCGCACCGCACCCACGAACATATCGACAAGCAATTCTTCCAATTTCTCTTGCGCCCGCTCGGGGAACGAGAAATTGAGCATTCGAAATGCAATGAGTGGTTCAGCAATTCGATAGACGGCAAGGCCCGTCACCTCGACGCCTACTTTTTCGGTCGTAATCTGATCGGCCGTAAATTGAAGCTTTTGAACCGTTGTCGGAACGACCGAGACCGAATCGCTTGGGAATTTAAAGCAGGAGGCGCCTTGCCCCGACGTGGGCAAAAGCTTTCCTCGCCGCATATGAATTAAATATTCGCTCGGCTTGGCGCTGATGCGTCCCCATCGCTTTAATTTTTCGGGGTCTTCCGCCGGTTTTCCCGCGCGCCATCCATCGTTGTAGCGCGTGCGCGGTGAATTACCTTGGCCTTGTCCATTGGCCGAATTGTAATTTCCACCGGTTGAATTGCCGCCCTGCGCCCTACGATCATCACCCGCGTTCATTGCGTTCACCTCGGATAGAGGTCTAGGCAGCAATCGGGCCAAATGAAATCGCTCTGAAAACGAGCGCCGGAGCCCCAGAATGAAGCGCTTTGGATAAAAAATTAGAAAATCGGCGCTTCAAATCGGATCGCTTGCCGCTTGAAGGGTTTAGTTGGCGCTGGGAGGACCGCCGTATTGTTTATCGGCCAGCGTCTTTAATTCGGCACAGGCATCGGGACCTAAATCCCGCTCTTCGTTGGGATCGGCAATTACATCGTAACAGTGCCAATTTTTATCCCATTCACGGCCTTCCAATTTCTTGGTGCCCATCATCAATCCCCAATTTTTAAAGGCGCAGCCCCAAATCTCGGTGCAATTGCTGAGCGCCACGGCTTTGTCGCTGTAGTCCGGCCTAAGCAGCGATTGGCCGGGCATTTGGCTTCGGTACGATGCAATGGAAGGCTCATCCAAAATGCCCATTAAATCGAGAATGGTGGGCGTGATGTCCGTGTGAAATACAGGCCGGTGGTTTAGGGCCGAAAGCGAGGCCAGCTCTTCTTCGCCCAGCGTTCCGGCAGGCGCGTCAATCCACGCGGGCACATGAATCTCTTCATCGAGCACCGCGCCCGTGTGGCAGAGCTGTCCATGCTCTCGGAACGCTTCGCCGTGATCGGACGTAAAGACAATGACCGTGCGCTCGCCCATGGGGCTATTGCGCACATGGCGAATCAAGTCCGCAATAAAGCGGTCTTGAAGGTAAACCGCGTTTTTATAATAGTTTTTATAGGCTTCATTATCGCCCGGCGCCTTGCTTTCAACCGCGGGCTGAAATGGAGCGTCGTTTGGGTCAATTCGATAGGGTACGTGCGTATTTCCGTAGTGGGCAACTACAAAGAATGGTTCGTGTAATTGATCAAAATCTTTTTGAATGCGGGCGCTGAGCAGATCATCCCGGGCGCCTAAATCGATATCGGCCAAAGGATCGAGATCGGTCGCGCCGCATTGGTGCGATGTGGGCAAATCCTGCACATACAGCCGCGAATTGGCGAACATCATATGATGGCTCGTCCAGTAGGCGTTGTCGTAGCCCGCGGCCTTTGCGTAATCGAAGAGCAGAGGGAAGCCATGCAGATCGGCCCGGGATGAAGTGACCGGCAGGCCCGACCACAGAACGGCGAGCTGAATGGCCGTGGTCGATGAGGTCGAGCGCATTTGATGAAGCGGAATGCGGCCGGGCACGGCGAGGTTGGTGTGAGGCGCCGTGGGGCAGTTGTCGGCGCGTTCGGAGCACACCATGTCGGCGCGCACGCTCTCGGTGAGAATAAAGAGCACGTTGCGGTGAGGCGCTTTGGTGCCGCGGACTTTGGATAGAGGCTTGGGCTTTATGGGCGCGAGTTTAGGCGGTGTTCGCAGGCCGGGACGCACCTGCGCGGTTGTTCGTGTTCCAACCAATTCTTTGATGAGTCCTCCGACCGCATGCAGGTAAATCACATCGGGTGTGGAAGCCTGAACCGTGCGATACGAGCAAGGGATCAAGAAGGCCGCGCATACGACGATAGGCATGAGCCAGCGGGCGGCCTTGGAAATGCGCGTTCCGCCGGGGCGGACAATGGAGCGGGCGGCCCAGATCAAGGCGGCCGCGAAGGCGATCGGCGGCAGAAGCGAGGCCAGGAAATAATAGCCGTCGGCGCGGATTTGGCTGAACAGGCTTTCGGTGAAGGATGTGGCGAAGAGCGTCGCGTCAAGATTGAGATAGGTCGCGTATTGACGGTGGAAATAGAGCTGTCCCCCAACGGCGAGCGCCGCCAGGATGACGAATACGGCCGAGGACAGCCATCGAAGAACGCCGCGCCTGGATGAGGCCGCGTACAAAAGCACGCCCCAGAGCAACGCGCTTTCGATGATGGCGGCGATATAGCTGGCCTTGTGTTTGCCGCTTAGGTCGAGCAGGCGTCCGCCCCGGATCACCATGTCGATAAAGACAACAATCAAGGGCGGAGAGCACAACAGCGCCAACGCAATGCGTTTTCGCGTCCGGGCGAAGGCTCTCAGTTCTTTGATGCGCCGCGCGCTTGGATGGGCAGATTTGCGTCCAGGCTGCGGCGACTGCACGGGCGGGACGGAATCAACTGACACTGAAATGACATCTAGCGCGGGCGCGGGGCTTGTGTCGAGTTTTGATGTGTTGCAAAACCCTGTTCACATGCCCAGGCAACGCAAACCCATTCCGAGCGAGCTTTCGGTGGAGCTGGAGACGGCGCTTCTGCGCGAGCTCCGGCTCAGTTATCAAGATATTAACGCGGCGCACTTTAGGCGCGCTTTAAAGCCTATTGTCATCGAACTGTCGGATGCCGGATCGAGGTTTGGGCGCTATCGCTCCGATGTTCGTTCTATCGAGATTTCAAGGGCGCTGGTGCTAGGTCACTCGTGGCCTATTGTCATCGAAGTGCTCAAGCACGAAATGGCGCATCAGTATGCGCACGAAGTGCTGGGCGCGACGGATGAAAGCGCGCATGGGCCGGCCTTCCGCAATGCGTGCAAACGGCTGGGCATCGATCCTGCGGCGAGTGGTCTGCCGAAAACAGCTCAGGCCGCGAGCGAAGAGGAGGCGCGCGTATTGGAGCGCATTGCGAAGCTTTTGGCGCTGGCCGACAGTCCCAACGAAAACGAGGCGCAGGCGGCCATGAACGCGGCTCAGCGCCTGATGCTCAAGTACAACCTCGATGTCGCGAAAACGAGCCAGGCCCGGGATTATTCGTTTCGCCATCTGGGCGAGCCAAGCGGGCGCGTCACCGAGAGCGAGCGCATTTTGGCAGCCATCTTGGCGCAGCATTTCTTTGTCGAGGTGATCTGGATTCCGGTGTACCGGCCGCTCTTGCAAAAGCGGGGCAGCGTGCTCGAGGTATGCGGCACATCTTCAAACCTAGAAATGGCTGCCTACGCACACGCCTTTTTAAGCCGCACCGCAGAGCAGTTATGGGCCGAACACAAACGCGGTAAAGGCATCCGATCGGATAGGGATAGGCGGGCATATTTGGCCGGCGTAATGACTGGGTTTTTGGAGCGGCTCAATGCCGAGCGCACCCGCAACAAAGAGCATGGGCTGGTGTGGCTCAAGGACGCGGACCTATCCGATTATTATCATCGCCGGCATCCTCGTATTGCCCATGTGAGGCATCAGGGAGGGCGCCGCACCGAGGCGCATGCGCATGGCCGCGTCGCCGGCCGCAATATTGTGCTGCACAAGCCCGTGGATGGGAAAACGGTGTCCGCGGGAAGAATGCTGCCTCCCGCTTTCCGATAATGATTGTTTTTTATATCAATTCGATTTAATTGAACGGGATTAATTCTTTATTCATCGGGCTCGGCCAATGCCTGAGCGATGGCGGCTCTCGTGGCTTCCATTTCGCGTTCATCGCTGTAGGAAGTCCTGGGCCAGAAAAAGCCCTTTAGCCCATCCTTTTTGCGGCGCGGAACGAGATGCACATGCATATGCGGCACGCTCTGGCTGATTCGATTGTTTACGCCCATAAAAAGGCCGTCCGCTCCGCCAGCTTTTAGAATGGCTTGTCCAATCCGTTTAGACTGAATAAACACCTGAGCAATGGTTTGATCGTCACAATCGAGCAGCGTAGAAAAATGCTTTTTAGGAATGAGCAAACAGTGGCCGGCGAACCAAGGGCTTCGATCTAAAAAAGCCATGGTATGCGCGTCCTCGTGAACGACATAGGCCGGGTGGGCGGCCCCGCGGGCGGCGATTTCGCAAAAAACGCATGCATTCTTCTGGGTTTCGGTCATAACGCGGACACATTACCAGCACGCGCTAAGGCCTAGATCTATTGCCGGCGTGAAGGCTGTGATATACACGAGTGTTCCACGGCTTTCGCTCGGTTTCGCTTTTCGGTGACTCATGAAGATCGTGATGGACGACGAGAACCAGAGCTTGGCCATTTTTCGTAACGTCTTGCTCCAGGTCGCTCATAAAGAGCTTTTTTTAAAGGATATCGAGCATTTATCTGAGGCGCTTGAAGAGCTTTTATCCCGCTGTCCGCAGGGAATTGGCATTGTCACCGTGGTTGAAGCGCATGCAGGGACGCCGCAGGGCACGGCGAGGGACGCGATGGCCAGGCTGGCCACACAGGTGTCCTGGGGGGTCGCGTGCAATGCGATTATTATCGAAGGAGACGGGTTTCAGGCGGCCGCGATGCGCGGTTTCGCTGCGAGCATGAATTGGATGATCCGGCGCTCGTTTCCTCATCAAACCTTCGCAAGCGTTGTGGATGCAGCTCCGTGGGTGGCCCGGCTATTGCCACCGCATAACAAAATCACGATGCGGCCTTCCGACTTGGAGAAGGCTTTTGAAGAACTCCGGGCCCGCAGATCTTTACCCGGCCTGCCCTAAGGGTTTAAAATTCAGAGCTTTCCCGTTTTTTTTCGCAAAAGATGCTTGATCGAATCGTTAGACAGGTTGAAAGGCGTGCGACGGGAAAGGCTATTTTGGCCTCGCTGATATCTTATGTTGTTCTCTCCGCTTTGCTGAACCGGGCGAGCCAAATGCTCGAGCAGAAAACATCGGGCATTGTCGTTCCCGATCTTCACTTTGCAATTAGCGAAGCCGAGGTTCACCGTATTTTTGAGCTATATGGCGAGGATGGCCGGCTCCTGTATTCCTACACGATTTTACTCGTCGACACGGCCTATCCCCTCGCGTACGCCTGCTTTTTGGGGCTATCGCTCGTGTACCTGAGCCGCCTTCTCTTTTCCGCCCAGCATTCAGCCCGCTATCTATGCTTCCTGCCCATTCTGGGCATGTTCGCCGATTATTCCGAAAATATTGGCCTGCTTACGATGGGTATGACCTTTCCCCAACGCTGGCCCGTGCTTGGAACGATCACATTGATATGCAATTCCTTAAAATGGATTTGCGTAGGCGGCTCGGCGTTCATTCTGTTTATTTTTTTGCTGGTGCTCTTGGTCAGGCGGCTCTTGCGCGCCCGCGAAACGCAGTGACATAAGGCAACGAATGGATTAGAGGGGTGTCCACTTGTGAGCCAGGGCGCAGACGTTCCGATCAAACCCAAAACAGCGCGGCATTTTCGCCATCAAAAAAGGCGGCGCCGGAGATGGCTTGGGCTTCTCATTCTCCTTTCGCCGGCGCTTTGGATTTTAATGCACGATTTGTTGGTGCGCTTCGCCCACATCATGCATTTCGATCGCCCGCATAAATTGGCCTATGCCGCGTCCGTATTTGAATCGCTTATTTTCTGGGGAGTTTTGCTTTATGTGGCGGCGAGGCGCCGGGGTATCGCCGCTCAATTGTGCGCGCTCCTCTTTGTGGTTCTCTATACGCTTGCCGCGGGCGTCGAAGGCGGTTTTCATGCCTTTTATAATGTTTACATCTCGCACGACGGCCAGATTCACTCCAAATCGATTTTCTGGTCGGTATTCGGATCGCTGACGCTGACCAATCCGATTGTATTTGGCCATTTATTGCTGGCCTTTTCTTTATCGCTTGGATGGATATGGCTTGCGAGGCGGCTGGTCAGGCCGCGCCGCTGGGGCCGGCTGATCGTTCCAGCATTCGTTCCTTTTGTATTGGCCGCCGTCACGCAAATACCCGTGAGCTATTGGACGCCAATTCAGTCGACCATGCCCGACATGATTTATTTCAATGGCATTACGGCGGTCGTGAAAGAGCATTTGGGCATTACGCGCGAATCACCGGATCGCCGGGTTCAGCGCCGCAATCCCGAGCCGGTTCCCAAGCTGACGGCGGCGCCCAAGCGTCCCCGCAATGTGCTGCTGATTTTACAGGAGAGCCAGCGGGCCGACGTTACGTGTGTGAAATACGATCCGGCCTGCGATTTAGCGACGCCCTTTTCAAATGAAGCCGTTAAAGAGCGGATGCCTTTAATGCAGCTCCGGGCCAATGCATCGACGACGGCCATTTCGATTTCAAATATTTGGTCGGGCGTTCCGCCCACGGAAAAGCGCGATGTCATGCATTCGGTGCCGCTGTTGTGGGATTACGCGCACGCGGCGGGCTATGACACGGCCTATTGGACAAGCCAAAACCTGATGTTCGGCAATGCGCGGCTCTATGTGCAGGATATTCCGGTCTCGCACCGCTGTGTCGCAAGCGAGCTCGATCCAGCGGCCGATTTGGATACAGGTGCCTACGATTCGCTCGTGACCGATCGGGTCATTGAAGAGTGGGGCGAGTTAAAAGAGCCATTTTTTGCGGTCGTGCATTATTCAAATGTGCATTTCCCTTATGTGTACGATGAAAACGATGCGCCCTTTCAGCCGAGCGAAATGGATAAAGGCGCCGAAAAAAATACCCACTTTAAGAATTATTATAAAAACGTTGTTTATCTTTCCGATAAAGCCGTGGGCAGGCTGCTCACGCATATTCGCAATTCAGACAGCGGGCAGCGCACCGTAATTGTATATACATCCGATCATGGTGAATCCTTCCGTGAGCATTGGCAATTGGGTCATACGAGTTCCCTATACGATGAAGAAATTCGGGTTCCAGGCTGGATTTGGGCTCCTCCTGGAACGCTGGCACCCGAAGAAGAAGCGGCGATCCGTTCCGCCGAGGATCAGTTCGTATTTCATTTGGATTTTTGTCCAACCTTTTTGGATTTATTGGGTTTATGGGACGAGCCTTTGATGCGGCCATTCCGCGCGAGGATGATCGGTCATCCCCTGACGAGGCCCGAGCGCACATTTTCGCCGATGCCGCTCACCAATTGCACATGGGTATGGGAATGCTCGTTCCGCAATTGGGGGATGATGCTTGGGCACATGAAAATTGAAGCGCGCGAGTGGGACGGCGAATATCATTGTTTTCATTTGGACAAAGATCCCGAGGAGCTGACGAATTTGGGCGAGCGGGCTTGCGCGCCCCTGCCCGATTTAGCGCGCTCTCTATTTCCCGAGATGCCCGACGCCACGCCGCCCGGGCGCACAAAGGTGAATTGGGGTAAGTGATGGAGGATCAATTCGATCAAATTGAATTCCCCGCGCTGGCCACGGCGCATTCGCATGCATTTCAGCGGGGTCTCCGGGGCGATACTCAAAGGCCGGGGCCTCTGGGAACCGATGATTTTTGGTCTTGGCGCACGGCGATGTATAAGCTCGCCGAAGAGCTTTCGCCCGAGAGTTTATATTCGATTTCATTGCTCGCCTATCGCGAGCTTTACCGGGCGGGTGTGCGCACCGTGGGTGAATTTCATTATGTGCACCACGATCGGAATGGCTCGCCCTATTCGGATAGGACGCTGTTATCGGATACCGTTATCCGGGCCGCGAAGGATGCGGGGCTGCGCATTTCACTTCTCCGTGTGGTGTATGGACGGGCGGGGCGGAACAGGCCGCCGGAGGGAGCTCAAAAGCGTTTTTCGGAGACCCGCTTGGAGGATGCATTTAAAGATATTGACGAGCTACAAAAGCGTTATGCAGGCGATAAATCTGTACGGATTGGCATAGCGCCTCATAGTGTTAGAGCTGTGATGCCGGAGTGGCTGCCAGAAATCGCGCGTTTTGCATCGGAGCGCGGGATACCGGTGCATATGCATATTGCCGAGCAGCCGGCCGAGATCGAAGCGTGTTTGGAAGAGACCTCGAAGCGGCCCGTGGAATTGGTGGCCGAGGCGGGGCTTGTGAATTCGCGTTTCGTGGCGGTACACGCGACCCATTTGGCAGCTCACGAGCCTGCGCTGTTGGGGCAAAACGGAGCGTGGGTGTGCCTATGTCCGACGACGGAGCGGGATTTGGGCGATGGTTTGGCGCCCGTGGGGCCGATGTTTCAGGCGGGCGTGAAGCTGTGCGCGGGTGTGGATAGCCATGTAATGACGCATCCGCTCGAAGATTTGCGAATGATTGAGCTGGGCGAGCGGCTCCGGACACAGAAGCGGGTGGTTCTGCGGCCTTCCGGTCAAACGCCGGCCGAGTATTTGTGGCAGGTTGGCAGTGTTTTGTCGGCGCGGGCCTGTGGTTTTGAAGACGCGGGTGGAACGCTTCGGGTTCGGAGCGGCATGCCCGAGCTTTTGGGTGTGCGGAGCGAGCATTTGCTGGACGCGCTCGTCTTTAGCGCTCATCCATGGGTATTTGAGGACAGTTAGCGCCGCCAACGCGGCCGAATCTTGATGCGCCTAGGCACTTTGAATAGGCTTGGCGTTTTCGCGGGCTTTGGGCGCTGCGGGGGCGGGGGCAGATCCCTTTTGGAATGCCTAGATAAAGGTTTGAACGATGAGCAAAACGCTTGGAATTGCGGTGGTTTTAGGTTCGGCGCTCCTGTTTGGATGCGGAGGCGGTCATCGGCATCGGCCTCCTCCTCCGCCTCCTGGCAATGCCCAGAGTGAGATTGCGGCCGAGCGCAGGGATGATGTGCGCGACAAGCAGGTCGAATCGAGGACCGGCTGGGAAAAGCTGGGTGAGCGTATTGTTCACGGCGGAGCCGATCACGATGTGATCGCTGTAACGAGGGCAGAGGGGCGTTTTCAGCGCATTATGGTGGTTGTGGAGCACAGCGCGCTGGAGATGTTCGATATTGATGTGGAGTTTGGGAACGGCGAGCATTTTTCGCCGGGTGTGCGCCATGTCTTCGGTGAAAATACCCGCAGCCGTGTGATCGATTTGCCGGGCGATAAGCGCATTCTAAAGGTTGTGCATTTTAAGTACGGCAATTTGCCCGGGGGCGGTAAGGCTCAGATCGAACTCTGGGCTCAATAAAGGCGTTTTTAATGTTTTAATGTTTTTAATGGCAAAATATTGTAGGATTGGTGTTTATTTCTTTGGAGGTGCAATCGAATGAATTCATGGGTAAATACATCGGCATGGACAACGCTCCTTGCCTTTTCAGCGGTGGCCGTCGCCTGTGATGGTGGAGCCGCTTCGTCGTCATCAGGCGGCGCTGGTTCGAGCGGCACAGGCGGAAGCACGGGATCTTCGATGATGGCTTCGTCTTCATCTTCGGGTACATCGACTTCGGGGACAGGCTCCTCGAGTTCGGGCACGATGGGAGGCGGAGGCTCGGGAGGAAGCGTGCCGGCCTTTAAGTGCGATCCGCCCGCGGCGCCCGGAAGTATCTTTGAAAAGAGCGCGGAGTCGCTGAACATTGACATCCTCGATCCGGTTTCGATGTGCCAATACCGGGGGGAGGTGATGCTGATTGTGAACACGGCGGCTGCTTGAGGCTATACGCCCCAAATGGGCGGCCTCCAGGTCTTGGAGGAGACGTTTAAGCAAGATGGTCTGCGTGTTCTTGGGTTTTTAAGCAACGATTTCGGTATGCAAGGCGGTGATCCCGGTCAGATTGACGGTTGTACAGATAAATATGGTATTACATTCGATCAATTTGCAATCGATCATGTGATTGGCGCAAATCGTCAGCCGGTTTGGCAATGGCTGCTTTCGCAGACCAATCCCGGCCCGGCATCCGGCATCGCTCCCACATGGAATTTTCACAAGTATTTAATCGGCCGGGATGGGACGCTGGTTGCGCATTGGGATAGCCCGGTTTATCCAGGCGACGATCCTCTCAATGCCAATGATAGTTTTGACACCAATCCGATTGTGGTGGCGATTAAGGCCGAACTCGCCAAACCAAAGCCTTAGGGATTTGGTTTGGGAGCCGCCGGCGCCTCGGCGAGTTTTTTAAGATTATTCAATCCAATCTCAAAGTGTTCCCCCAATTGTTTCTCCAGCATTGAAACAAAATATCTCCCCGGCAAAAACATCCCCATATCGCCTTCGTCAATCCACGTCACTTTGGTGCCTTCGCCGTCGGCCGAGAAATTGAATTGGCCATGAGCAGGCGTCTGCTGCTCCTCCATTTTCATGTCGTAACGGACGCCTTTTACCGGATCGGCTTCGGTGATCGTAAGCGTTCCAAACCCCATTTTTTCGCCCTTCCAGCTCATGGTTGCGCCTGCGCCTTGGGCACTGCCCGAATAGGTCGTTTGCATGGTGGGATCCATTTGGTTGTTCCAGGCAGCCCAATCCTTCCATTGATGTAAATCGGCAATCAGTGGCAGGATTCGTTCGGGTTTGGATGCGATGCTGACCGAACGTTCGACCCTCCATTTCGAGGGCAAAAACAAGGCGATAACCAACAGCAGCGCGACAAGCGCCGCGATGCCCAGCAAAATCTTCTTCCAAAGTTTCATTGCGCCTCCACATTCAATGATGTGCTCGTGATGGAGGCTTTTTGGCATGCTTTCGGTGGGAATTCAATCGTTATTCGAAAGCACGACGACCATGTTCTTCTTCTATTATTCTATTATACTGAGGCCACAAGTTGCTCGCCCGTGCGGCCATAGCGGCGCTGCCGGCGCGCATACATCGAAAGCGCTTCATCTAAAAGGGCTTCATTAAAATCCGGCCAAAGCGTGTCCGTGAAAAAGAGCTCGGCATAAGCCGCTTCAAACAATAAGAAATCGCTCAATCGCCGCTCTCCGCCCGTGCGAACAATCAAATCGGGATCGGGAATATCAGCCGTGCTCATGTAGCTGCGAAGCGAAGCCTCGGTAATTTCCTCGGGAATCAAAGTCCCCGTCAGCGCTCTCGCCGCAATGGCCCGAACCGCGCCCACCAGCTCGCGCCTTCCTCCATAGCTCAGCGCTAAAGACAAGGTCATTTCCCGCCCAGACGCCGTGTCTTCCACCAATCGCTCAATCGTTCGCCGCGTCCGCGTGGGCACCTCGTCCAGCTCGCCGATAATGCGAACGCGAATTCCCCGCGCAATGAGCTCCTCTCGCTCTTGTTCGGCGAATGAGGCGCAAATACGCATTAAATGATCGACTTCCTCTTTGGGGCGCGACCAATTGGCCACGCTAAACGCATAGAGCGACACAAAGGGAATGCCCCGCTCCCTGCAGGCTTGGACAGCCACCCGGACGGCTTTCGCTCCTTCTTCATGGCCGCGGGTTCGGGGCAGGCCCCGCTGTGTGGCCCAGCGGCCGTTTCCGTCCAGGATGATTCCGATATGTCGAGGAAGTTTATTCATGTTGTTATCCTTGTTGCAGGCTTTATTGGATACATGTCCAGATATGTCTAAATCGTATCTGGGCATTTCCAACGCAGTCCGGACTTTGCCAGTGTTGTTTGCACTGTAGTCGATGATCGCGTGATTGAATTGTGAAGGTTTCGTGGAGATGAGTCTCCCTTGTGGGGTGATGAGCGGCAATTGTTGTTCAATGTTTGTTCTCTTCACCCAGCGGATTTCGTAGGGTATAGGCAATCCTTAGACAAGCCTTATTCGAACGATTTCTTTGTGCTCTGGTCGTGGAACTGAGACGCAAAGACCGCGTTTGTAGTCTTCTGTCCACAGAAGTATGGGGAGACGACGCAATGGCTCACGAAGCGAAGGCTTGATCTTCCCACGTTTCGCTATGGAGCGGAATCAATGCTTTGTGGTAAGGCTTTTGCGATACCCGAAGAAGAGATGAGGAATGGGCTTTTTTAACAAGGAGTCGTTTCGATGCGAAGATCAAAATTTTTGTTGAGGGCGGAGTGCCGTGTGGGAGGTGCGCTGGCTGCGGTGTGTTTGCTCTTGCCAGCCCTGGAAGGAACGGCTTCGGCGCAGACACCGAATTTCGCCGGAGTCAACTGGATTCCGCTGACCCAGTTGAATAGCAGTCTGCACGATCCGCTGGCGGATCCTCAGCAAGGAAACAACGATTCCAATCGCGATCTGTGCGGCGACGCCACGACGCCTACTTCGTTTATCGGAAGCGATGCGGACTTTTTGTATATGCGTATCCGCATCGGAAGCTCTGCGCTTCAAAGTCCTTCCAACTACGCGCCCTTTGGATGGGCGTGCCTGCTCAATACCAATGCGGTAACGCCGATGGTGGACTATCAGTTTTCACTCGCCGTGAGCGGTATTGCGAATCCCGACGCGGTCGAAATCAATCAAAATCTGAGCACGACCTCGCTAAACGATCCCCAGGAAAAAGCCGAGGTTCCTCTTCTCGCCTACGATGCCTTTGGACCTCCGCCTTATGCCAATGAAATCGTCGCCGGTTCAACCTTCGGCGGAACGCCCGACTATTTCTTGAGCTGGGCGGTCAAGCGCAGCGATATGGCAACCTATGGCGTGACCGCCGTGACGCCCCTTCGCTTCGTTTGCGGTACATCGAGCAATGCCCAAAATCTTACCGCCGACTATCTATCCCCCTCGGGCCAGACGACCCTCACAGGCTTGGCCAGCGATCCCTATATCTGTGACGCAACCGGCTGCCATACCTGCAATACCCCTTCCCTCTGTGGTCCCACTTGCCAGCCCTGTGGACCCGCCACGCCTGTATGCGATCTCGCCGCCGGTGGATGCGTTGGATGTGCCACGGACGCGGATTGCGGGGGCGCGACACCCAATTGCAATCAAGCGACCGGCGCCTGCGTCCCCTGTGTCGATAATGCCGATTGCGGCGGCATGACGCCCGTGTGCAATGTCGCCATCCCGGCTTGCGTGGGCTGTGTGACCAATGCCGATTGCGGTGGTATGACGCCCGTGTGTAATCCCGCGGGCTCGGTCTGTGTGGGTTGTGTGACCACCGCGGATTGTCCGGTGGGTGAAACATGCGATCTCGTTTCCAATACTTGCGCGGTCTTTATCGATACCGACGGCGATGGTCTTTCGGATAGCACTGAGACCATGATCGGCACCAATCCCAACAATCCGGACACGGATGGCGATGGAATTCAGGATGGCGTTGAAGTCGGTGTGGGCGGTACCGATCCCACCGATGCCGATTCAGACGACGATGGTATCACCGATGGAAATGAAGACCCCGATCATGACGGTCTGATCGATGTGGGAGAGACCGATCCCAACAATGCCGACAGCGATGGCGACGGGATTCAGGATGGAACTGAAATTGGTCTTACCATGCCCCAAACGCCGGATACGGGCGCGGGCTTTATCCCCGATTCCGATCCGGCCACGACCACCGATCCCTTGGACAATGATTCAGATAACGATACCCTGCCCGACGGCGTGGAGGACACGGACACCGACGGCGCCATCGATATGGGGGAGACCGATCCAAATAACCCCGACACCGACGGCGATGGCATTCAAGACGGCACCGAGGATATCGACAAGGATGGAGTGGTCGATCCAGGCGAATTGGATCCCTCGAATCCCGACACCGACGGCGATGGCATTCCCGATGGTATCGAAGACGCAGACCAAGATGGCACCTTCGATCCCGGCGAAACCAATGGTCTAAATCCCGACACCGACGGCGATGGCATTCCCGATGGTATCGAAGACGCGGATCACGATGGTATTGTCGACGCGGGAGAGAGCGATCCTCGCAATCCCGATACAGACGGCGATGGTATCAACGACGGTATCGAGGACGCGGATAAGGATGGAGTGGTCGATCCAGGCGAGACCGATCCGCTCGATCTGGACACCGATAACGACGGCTTGGCCGATGGTATCGAAGATGCCGACAAAGACGGTGTTTTCGATCCAGGCGAGACCAATCCTCTCGATCAAGACACGGACAACGACGGCCTGACCGATGGCAACGAAGACGCAAATGCCAACGGCGTGGCCGATCCCACCGAAACCAGCGCCACCAATCCCGACACCGACGGCGATGGAATTCAGGACGGGACAGAGCTGGGTCTTACCATGCCTCAGGGCACCGGTACGGATTTAGGTGTATTCGTTCCCGATGCCAATCCAGCCACAACCACCGATCCGCTCGATACCGATACCGATAACGGCGGTATTCCCGATGGTTTGGAGGACATCAATCACAACGGCACCATCGATCCGGGCGAGGGCGATCCTCTCAATCCCGCGGATGATGTCGATACCGACGGCGATGGCCTGAGCGATCAGACCGAAATCAATATCGGCACCAACCCCAACAATCCCGATACCGACGGCGATGGCTTGAATGATGGCCTCGAAGTCAATACCAATACCAACCCCAACAACGCGGATACCGACGGCGATGGCCTGAATGACGGTGTTGAAGATGCGGACAAGGATGGTATGGTCGATCCGGGCGAGACCGATCCCCGCGATGCCGATACCGATAACGATGGCCTCAATGATGGTATCGAAACCAATGGCGCCACCGACCCGCTCGATGACGATTCAGACGACGATGGCCTGATCGACGGTACCGAAGACGCCAATGGAAACGGCGTTTTCGATATGGGAATGGGAGAAACCAATCCCATGAATATCGACACCGACGGCGATGGTATTCAGGATGGAACCGAGAGCGGTATCACCATGTCCCAGGGCTTGGATACCAACCCCGGCATCTTTATCCCGGATTCCGATCCCGCGACAACGACCGATCCGCTCGATGCCGATACCGATAACGGCGGTATTCCCGATGGCGTTGAGGATACCAACAAGGACGGCCAGGTCGACGCGGGCGAGGGCGATCCGCTGAATCCCGCCGATGATTCCCCCGATACGGACGGCGATGGCCTGACAGATGCCGAAGAGACCACGCTCGGTACCGATCCGAACAACCCCGATACCGATGGCGATGGCTTGAATGACGGTCTCGAGGTCAATACCAATACTGACCCCAACAACGCGGATACGGACGGCGATGGCCTGAATGACGGCGTTGAAGATGCCGATAAAGACGGCGTTGTCGATGTGGGCGAGACCGATCCCCGCGATGCCGATACCGATGACGACGGCTTGAATGACGGTCTCGAAACCAATGGAAACACCAATCCCCTCGACGACGATTCAGACGACGACGGCCTGCTCGACGGAACCGAGGATGCCAATGCCAACGGTATGGTCGATATGGGAGAAACCAATCCCACAAGCGCCGATTCCGATGGCGATGGACTCCAGGATGGAACGGAGAAGGGTCTTGACGCGCCCGAAGGTTTGGATACCGATCCGACCATTTTCGTCGCCGATGCCGATCCAATGACCACCACCGATCCGCTCGATGCCGATACGGATGACGGCGGTGTGGATGATGGCACCGAGGACACCAACAAAGACGGCAAGGTCGATGCGGGTGAACTCGATCCGCTCAATCCCGCCGACGATATGACGGCCCCGGTGGACAGCGACGGCGATGGCCTCACTGACATCGACGAGGAAGCAGCCGGGACCGATCCCAACGATCCCGATTCGGACGACGATGGCCTCAACGACGGCGCGGAAGTCAATGGAACGACCGATCCCACCAATCCCGACAGCGATGACGACGGACTCTTGGACGGTCAGGAAGATGAAAATGGCAACGGCACCGTCGATATGGGCGAAACCGACCCCAACGATCCCGATACCGATAAGGGCGGTGTAAAGGATGGCGATGAAGTCAAGAACGGGACCGATCCGCTGGACGGCGGCGACGATATTCTCCCGCCCGCTTATTACGGCGAAGGCTCTGGACTCATCTGCTCCGCTCAGCCCGTATCGCCCGCTGGAAATGCTGGATGGTGGAGCGCGCTGACCATGCTCGCCCTCAGCGTCGTTCGTCTCGTACGCCGCAAGCGCGCCGCCTAAATCTCCCCGCCCCAGCCTCCCCCCCAAAATTGCCGCCGCGAGCGAATCCCGATTGATCCCATCGAATCGATTCGTTAGGCTCCGCCCAAAATATCACCGATCAGTTCATCCTTAGAGGAAAAATCATGATGGAATTGCGACGTTTGAGCGTGCTGCTCGCCGCGGCGGCACTGTGGGGATGTGGTCCGGGAACAGCAGCCAAAGCCGTTCGAGGCGATGCTCCAACGGCAGGCGGCGCGGCAGGCGGAACCTGCGGCGACGAACCCGCGCCTTGGGTTATCGATCTGCCCGAGGACCGCGCCAACCAACTGGAAACGGAAATCAAAAAGGGCGGTGTTGTTCTCGTTAAATATGATTGTCAAGAGCTAAAAATCGTCCGCGGCTGCGATGTGAACGGCGCGGCGTCCTATAGCTATTCGGGCCTGACCTACGAAGCCAAACATAAAGAACTCGAAGACGCCGACTCCGCCCAAATGGCTCTGTCCGGCGGATCGTCCTTCGCCGCCAAGTTTGAAGCCGATTACAAAAGCGGCGCGATGCTCCGCATCGATTATGCGTCCATCGGCCGCCAGACAACCACCACCGAAGTCATCTCCCGGGATATGCTCACAGGATCAAAATGCGGCGAAGTAACCCACTTTGTAGGCGCGATGGATGTAGGCGCCTATTCCCTCAGCTCCGGCGCGGCCGCCGATATCAATGCCGCCGCCGAAGTCTTTGGCCGGGGCGCCAGCGGCTCCAGTTCCAGCAAGGTACAAAATCGAGCCAGAGGAGGAAATCCAGGCTCCTGCCGCAAGGCAAGCCCAGACGATCCCTCGCCCCCCAACGATTGCCGAAGCCCCCTCTGGATTCAGCTTTTCCCGATCGACGCCGCCTCCGCCAAGTCCGCTTCCGGCCCACCACCCCGTCGTCCACCCCGCAGCTATGGACCTTTTGGCATGTCCTGCCCCTCGGGCAAGGTGATGGACTCCACCGGTTCCTGCCGTTCTAAATCGAGTGGCACAGCCTACGCCTGCAGCCCCGGCAACGCCACCGAATGCGCCGAACAATGCGACAAAGGAAGCCCCCAAAGCTGCGCCCGCATCGGCTACATGCATGAAAAGGGCGAGGGTATTCCTCAAAGCGACGCCAAAGCCTTTGCCGCCTATAAAAAAGCCTGCGACAGCGGCGATCTCGAAGGCTGCACGGGCCTTGGATACATGCTCAGCAAATCCGACAAGCCCGAAGACAAAGCTCAATCTGTCGGCGTCTTCAGAAAGGCGTGCGAAGGCGGAAGCGGAAGGGCGTGCAGCGGCCTTGGCCAGCAGGCTCGGCTCCGAAGGGACTGGGCCGCCGCATCCAAGGAATTCGATAGAGGCTGCCGCCTAGGGTATACCCGGGCCTGCTATTACGCCGGTTATGCGCTTATTCGCTTGGATCAAGACGAAGCCCGGGCTTTGGCCCTGATGGAGCGGGCCTGTTATGGCGGCGACGAACGGGGATGCCTTGCGGCCGGAAGCATGTACAGCCAAGGAAGCGGAGGCAAAAAAGACTCGGCGCTGGGCTCCAAACTCACAGGACGCGGACTCGTGGCCTTGCAAGGCGAATGCAACGAAAAAAAGTCTGAATCCTGCGAAGTGCTGGGGGACTACTACAATGGCCGCTATGGAAAGACCATTCCCCAGGGCGAAAAAGCGCTGGAATACTATGGCAAAGCCTGTGGCGCCGGACAAGAAGACGCCTGCTGGGAAGCCGGCTTAATCTACGAAGGCGGTCTTGGCGGCGTAAAGAAAGACCCTGCCAAGGCCAAGAGCAGCTTTGACGTGGCCTGCACCAAGGGCTACGACGACGCATGCAAGAAAGCCGGCAAAAAAGCTCCACCCGCACCCCCCAAGCCTCCCCGCTAGGCTCGATTCAACGCCGCGCGCGCCGGATATAGACACCCTCGCCTAGGGTACATTGTACGCCGGAAACGTCACCCCAATCCCCTTATTTACCGCACTATCCCCCCGAATCCCCAGCTCCACGCTTACCCCGCTTGCGTCAAACGCTGCCCCAAGCTCGGGATTCACAATCTCCTTCCAGCCCGTGCTCCCATCCGCCGACACCTCAAACACCAAATTCCCCATCTCCGAACGAATCCTCCAATACTCAAGGGCACCGCTGTAGTTATCAATGCTCTCCTGACCCCCAGGCGATAGCACATAAAACTTCCCCGAATTTACCGCCACCGCCCTATATCCCATCTCAAAACGCCGCGCATTCCGATCCTCCACCGCCAAAAACACCCGCAGCGGCGTATTCGAATTGTATAGCGCCGGCACATGCACCATCGCCGATGATACCTCCAAATCGTACCAGTTCCTCGTCAGATACCCGCAGTAAAACGACTGCATTCCAGGCGTATACGTCTCGATGCCCACGCCGTCCGTCCGGTCCAAGGTGCAATCATTGTTGGGATTTGGATCGATATTCTTATCCCAAAACAGCCCCCGCTCGGGGTTCATGATATCATCGGCAAAATCCCGCGCCTTGCAAAACCCCGCCGGCTCCACCAATCGATTGATACTCCCAAAACGCGCCATCACCGGCGTATTAAGCATAACGTTGGTCTCCAGCGCCAGCCTCAGCTTCACCGACCTCAAAAATGTGTCCGACTGAATTCCAATCGGCGCCGCAATTTCACTCCAATCGACCCGATCCGAGCTCGCCTCCAAATGCATCATCCCTGTCCCATGCCTCAAACGCAAAAACCGATGCATCCCAGCATCAAATACAGGCCCTAAATGCTCCACATCATTGGCCCCCTCCGCCACATGCAGGCCCAGCGTCCCATTGACCACCTCAATCGCCGCCCAATGCGAAGCATCCACATCGTGCACCGCCATTATGCGGACCTCCGCAAGGGAACTCATCTCCGGCACCGAAAGCACATCCACCACCAACATGTCTTCCGTCAGATCCACCGCCGCCAAGCTCTCAAGCCATACCGACGAATTCCCCAGCGACGCCGGCAACTCCATCACAAGTTCCCCCGCGCTGCTTAATGTCACCAAGCCCCCTGCCTCATTCACCTTCCACAGCGTCGTATCGATCGTCTCAAAGGTACTATTCAACACACTCGGCTTCCCGCAGCCCGTGCTTGGCAAGAGCGGCATCTCATCCGCGAGCACAGGTCCACCGCCCCCTCCACCCATGCCACCCCCTCCGCTCCCCGCGCCGCCCGCGCCGCCCCCTCCAAGCACATCCTCGCCACAAGCCCCCTCCACCTCACACACATTGGGGTCGTCGATCGTCGCATCCCGGCACACCCCGAGCACACAGGTCGTCGTCGGCGTGCAGCCAATGCCCTCACAGGACGACCTCAGAACAATGGGCAATTGCAGCGTGGAATGAGGAATAAAACGCAGCGCCCGCCTCGCCACAATACACCCTTCATAACCATCGCTGGCCGTACATGAATCGACCTTCCTATAAACCCCCCCCACCACCTTCACGGCAAATTCCGCGCTATCATCGTCGCCGCTGGGCACAATCACCACCCGCCCCAGCTTATTACCCAGCGGCCCATCTCCCTTTGTGCATTTTTCCCCGCGGGCGGCCGGATCTTTCTCCTCCAAATGCCCCGGCTCGCCGACCACCACCCGCACCCCATCCATTTCCGTACAGGACACATCCGTATAAATATCGACCATCACCTGCGTAGGCCCCTGGCAACCCAGCACCCCGAAGCCCCCCGCCACCCATCCAGCCCAAAAGCACAATTTTGTCATATAAGCTACTTGCCTTGTTTTTTTATCGACTGTCAACCCACAACACCATTGCTTTTGACGCCGGCTTCGGCTACTCCTCAAACAACCTTTTTCAACCAGAGAAGGAGCTCAACAGATGACAGACAAATTCATCGATCAAGACGAGGTATCCGTTTACGGACCCCACGCATCCAAACAAATCCGCACCCGCGTCATTGGCCTTGTCGGCGCCTTTGATGCCGCCCTCAACCACATCGCCGACAATCTGGATGTTTCCACCCAAGCCATTGAAACGGCCGTCAATGCCTCTCGCAAGAAAACGCTCGAGTCGCAAAAAGGCGCAAAGGACAAAGCCCCCATGCTAGCTCAAGCGACGGAACTTCTGAACCGCTTTAGCAATCACCTGGACGGGCACAAAGCCGGCGCGGTCAATCGCAAGCTATTTTTTACGCTGGATGGCACCGTACGAGGAATAGGGCGAAGCGCGAGCAACATATTGCTAGCGGTCAATCGCATCACGGGAGAGCTTTCGGACACCAGTTGTCCGGTCAACAGCCGGGCGGAGTGGCATCAAGAGTTCTCGGACATGGGCGTATCCTTGGGGTCGGTGGTGGCGTTTGCGGGCGATGCGCGGACAGATCGGCGGGAATTAACCCCCGAGGTACGGGCGGCCCGGGATGCATGGCTGAATCTCTATCAAGTGGCGAAGTGCGTGGTGGAAGGCGTGCTTAGGCTCACGGGGAAGATGCATATGATGCCTGCCATTTTTTATGATCTGGCGGTGCCGTCGGCGGCCAAGGTGACAGAGGTGCCGGAGGAAGAAGAGGGCGGTTAGGACGGATTAGCCCCACCCAATCGCCACCGTTACCACCCTCACGCCCTCAATCATTTCATCCCCCGACAGCGCTTTTAATATTTCCTCATCCAACACCGGCACAAACAGCGCCATCGTCGCCCCATCCAGCCCCTGGCTCTTTGCATAGCGCGCCGCCTGCTTTCTCCCCACCAGCATATCCGCCGCATCCCTAAAGCTCTTGACCTCAATTACCGCTCTAAATTCCCCCCACGTTAAAAACAAATCCACTTTACCATTACCCGTCGGAAACTCAGGGCTTACCTTACATCGCCTCCCCACCGCCTCCCTCATCCAAGCATATAAATGAAAGTGCCCCACCGCTTCCCTCAGTCCCAAATCGCTCCGGCGCTGCTCCCCAAGAAAAGGCTCCTTCCCCGCAGCCTTTAAACGCTTTAAATAGTCTTTGTAACGTTCCAGCAAGGCCCCGGCGTTTAACCCTTTCTGCTCATCGAAGACATCCGCGAGAAAATCCATGGGGGACAGCGCCAAAACCGCCTTCCCCGCCGCCAAATCCGCCGCCAAACCAATGAACAGCCGTTTCTGTATAAATGGACTCGAAAAGCGGCACACCACCAATGGCCGCCCATGCTCATCCTCGGTCTCTTCCACGTCGATAATCCCATTCGTATATAAAAAGTTGCACCAGTCTTGATCCCAATAAAAGGGTATATTTTGATTGCTAAACACCTCCATCACCTGCGCCAAATACGGCCCCCGCGCCTTCTTCAGCAAGTTCAGCACCGTATTGTTGGGCTCCACCTGAAGCGCCATCGTAAAAGCGCGCTCCCATTGCTCCATCGTAATGGGTTCAGACTTCGTCTCGTTGTATTTCTCTGTCAAGAGCTCGCCAAACCATCCCACCAAGCCGGGCTGCCCCCGCGTTACCATATACACCGTCTCCACCACCTCCGGCTCAATGGCTTGCCCGCTCTGCTGCTGATAATCCTGAAACATCTGCACCACTTCATCGCGCGTTAAATTCGGCACATGTAGCGAGCGCTGCACATTAAAGGGAGAACCCCGGGGGCTATCGATGCCCAGCACCGCCCGGACTCCAATGAGGGCCAAGCCATGTAGCCAATAGCCTTCGCGGTTGAGATAAATCGATCGAAATCCGTTGACCAGGGCATCAATGATAGAGGGAGGCAGCGCATCGAATTCATCGATCAACAAAATCAGGGGCCTATCAAAGAACCCTACCTCGCGGGCAAACAGTCGTCTCCAGTCCGTCCATGTGGTTGGAGCGGCAATATCCCGTCCAAAACCCTCCCGAAAAATAAGGGGAACACTGTCTAGAAATACCCGATCGCCGTCGGAATCCTTGAGCAATCCCTGCATCGAGAAAAATCCAATGGCAAATTGATCCCCATACCGGGTCCGAATTTCGGTCATGGCCCTTCGCATCAGCCATGTCTTTCCGCATTGCCGGGCCGACCAAATCGTAAAGAAATGACCACCCTCATCAGGGTGGCCTACCAATTGATGAACGCAGCGCTCCACCAGTTCTTTGCGCTCCACACCAAAATGAAAACGCATGTCCACTGGTCCGTAGGAATGAAATTGTCTCATGATGCGCATTCTAGTCTTGTCTTTCCGGTCTGTCAACAATATCCGCTGCCCAGTCCGCCGCGCCCACAATCGCTTGTATTGTCAACCCCTCGCATCGCAACGCGCTCAAGCCCGCTGACGCTTCCCACGCTATCCCGTCACACGCGCGCACATTCGCTTGTGTTGCAAACCCTTCGCATCGCAACGCGCTCAAGCCCACAGTCGCTTCCCACGCTTTCCCGTCCAACGCGCCCACAATCGCTTGTGTTGTAAACCATTTGCATCGCAACGCGCGCCGGCCCGCCGATGCTCCCCACGCTATCCCGTCAATCGCGCGCTATATCCCCTTCCATCCAAAACTCTGCGCGCCCGCAGGCAACTTCGGCGGCTCCAGCGATAATATATAGTCCACCCGCCGGTTCTTCGCTTCAGGGGTCTCGTCCGGGGTCTTGACCAAGGGCGAATGCTCTCCCATCCCCTCATAGGCGATCGGTATGCGTATGCCATGCCCCCTAAACCAGTTCGCTATCGATCTCGCCCTCCGTCTCGATAGGCCCAAGTTGTGCTCCGCAGGCCCCATCGTGTCTGTGTGGCCCACAATGTAGAAAGATATATTCCCCAGATCCTTGTGCTTGTTTAGCGCGTCCTTCACCAATTGCAAACTCGCGTTGAGCTTGGGTTCCTCGCTCCCTTGTATCACGTCGGAATCATTCGCAAAATTTACCTCTTCATGAGGTATGCTTACGTTCCAGGGTGTGATCGCCATCCCGATATGATACCCTTCGGTATCATAGCCCCAGACTTCGATTCTCGCCACGTTCTCGTTGCTCGATGGACTCCAGCCCATCATCAGCGCCGTGCCCGCCGACATCCCATGAAAGGCTTTGGCCTCTTCCGTGAGTACCGTGCCCGATTCGCCAATGACTTTCACCGTCACTTTGCAGGCAGGCCGGTTGAGTTTTACCTGTAGCGTGCGCCCTTTGAGATCGACCGTCGATGAGTCGATGCTGATGGTGAGTTTGCCTTTGGGTGCCGGTTTTCCCGCCGGAGCTTCGCAGTTGATGGAGGCCGAGTCGGCTTTTTCGGTGCTGGGCGGTGGCGGTGGTGGGGTGTCCGCCGTGGGCGCCGGGTCTGTGCCCTTGTCTTCGGGTTTGTCCGCGGTCTTTTCGGGTTCGACAGGCTCGGTCTTGTCAGGAACGCCTGTCGATTCTCCCGTGGGTTCCTTGGTCCCGTCTTCGCCCGCTCCTTCCTTGGGTCCAGGCCCAGAGGCACCACCACATGCCGCCATCGCCATCAACGCAACCAGACCCAGCTTATGTTGAATACCCATGATCCCAGCTCCTTACTCTTTGTTTTCCTTCGGCCCCTCGTTGTAACCCCGGGGCCTGTATTTTGGATCTACCCCTTTATGGGTCTCGCTATTGGCCAGTGTGTCTTTGGCCAAATAGGCAATCCATGTGTCGGGATATTTTTCCGCAAGCGATCGAAGCTCGTCCTCGTAGGTGTAGAGCTTCTTTTCGTCGTAAAGGCATTGGATGGCGAGCGCGATAAGGCTCATTTCGTTGGGCCCGATCTCAAAGCCGTCCTTGTAGTGAGGGAAGGCTTCGTCCGCGCGGTGCATCCTGCAGAGCACGTCGCCGGTGTAGACATGGGCCATCGCCCATTTGGGCGCCAATTGCATCGCCATTTTGCTGGCTTCGAGGCGCGCTTCCATGTTGCCCCGGGCGCCGACCATCACCGAGTAGTTTAAATGGGCTTTGGCGCTGTTGGGGACGGCGTTTTTGGTCGCTTCCCAAAAGACGAGATCGTTTCGGTAGTCCATGGCGTGGCGATAGGCTTGAACGCTTTGGAAGCCGAGAAAGGCGCAGAACAAAGCCGCGGGAAACCAGGGCGCGCGGGTGTTTTTCATGTCCCGGTGCAGCCAGGCGAAGAGCACGGCCAAGACGAGGGATGTGCCGATGGCGGGGAAATACCAGAAGCGTTCGGCCCGGACGGTGGGCAGCGAGATGGGGATATTGGAGTGGGGAAAGTAGCTGATGACCAGCCAGGTGAGCCCGATGGCCGAGAGGGTAAGTCCGGCGCGGGAGAGGGGGACGGGCGCGTAGGGTGAATCGATGCGGTGGAGTTTGGGGCCGGCTTCGATGATCAGGCCCAAGCCTATCAAAAAGAGGAGGGAAAAAGGCGTGTACCAGGGCAGTCCCCAGCGTACAAAGACCATTCCCCTGGGGCGCAGGATATAGAGATCGAGGGCGGGGGTGGCCAGGGCGAGGAGGACCATGACGAGGCCCAGGATGCGGAGGCCGGTTTTTGCGGGCTGGACAATGCCTTGGGGGCGCTGTTCTTTGTCGCGGAGAAGGCTGAGTATCCAGAACACCAGCGAGGCGAGCAGGGGCAAGACCATACAGAGGCCGCCCGCGATGCTTTCAAAGAAGATGGGTTTGTCGGGGGCCGGTTCTTGGGGAAAGGAGTAGTCGCCGCTTAGGGTTTTGGGGAAGAGGACTTGAAGGAGGCCCCTGAAATAGACGCGCAGGGCACCGGCGATGCGGAGAGGTTTGGGGGCATCGCTCAGCGGGTTATTGAGCGGGTCGTTGGGGAGGGGCGCTTGATGAAACCAGCGTAAAAAGGAATGAGCCGCCTGTTTTATCCAGGTGGCATCGGGAGGAAGATCGGCTTGGAGATCCGAGGGCATGGGGGAAGGGAACCATTTTTTTCGGAGCTCGACATAGAGGATAAAGGCGCCGGCCGAGGCGATAAGGGCGAGGGTGGTGCGGAGGACGCGCTGGGGGCGTTCTGGGTGAAAGAGGGTAGCGGCGACCAAGGCGGCAAAGGGGACGAGGGGAACGCAGACGAGGGCGCTTTCCTTGGAGAAGAGGCCGAGGAGCAGGGAGAAAAAGACGCCGAAGGGCATGGCCCAAGCGGGGAGGCGAAGGGAGAGGAGGGCGAGGATGGCCCCCATGCCCCCCAAGACATCGGCGATGCCGACGATACCGCTGACGGCCTCGGTGAGGACGGCGCAGGCGACGAAGATTAAGCCGGCGACATAGGACATTCCCCTGCGGCGGCTGAGCATAAAGGTGAGCACGGTGAGCAGGGCGCCGTTGATGGCGTGGATGACGACGTTATAGATATGGTGAAAGAAGGGGTGTTTTGATATAAACCAAAGGGCGCGCCATAGGAAGTTAGGCAGGGGGCGATAGGAGCCTACGCTTCGGTCCGGGGGCAGTCCCCAGAAGTCGCGGTGGATGGCATCGATAAAGCGGAGGCCGCCTGTGGCATTGACATAAGGGTTGGCCAGGAGGGCTTCTTGTTCATCGAAGATATAGTTGGTGGCGGGGGAGCGGGAATAGAGAATGATAGAGAGGACAATGAAGGGGGCGAGGGCGGAGATAAACGTTGGATCGTAGGCGAGGAAGTAGTCGGCGGACCAATCCCAGGCGCGTTTATACCAAGGAATTTTAGGGGGAAGGGGAGCAGGAGGAGGGGATTCTTGGGGAGGGGCGGGTGTTGTTTCCTCGGGAATCGAAGCATGAGCGGGAGTGAGCGCATCGCCCGGTGTCTCTTCCGAATCAATCCCTTGCACGTCCTAATCTCCTCGTTTCGAAGGCATTGGGCTGATGTATGGTCTTATTTTTGTTCGGGTTCGGGGATAGGCCAGATATCGCCCCAGAGGGACTGTCCGCCGTCGATGCTATAGATAGAGCCGGTAACAAAGTCGTTGGCATCGGAAGCGAGGAAGAGGATAACGCGGGCGACTTCTTCGGCGGAGCCCAGGCGTTTGATGGGAGTAGCGCGGCGCGTGGCTTCGAGGAGCATATCTCCATATTGGGCGGTGCCGCTGGTTTTGATATTGTTGCCTGGGGAGACGGCATTGACGCGGATATTGTAGGGAGCCCATTCGACGGCGAGGGAGCGGGTTAAATTTTCGACGCCTGCCCTTGCGGCGCCGGTGTGGCTCATACCTGGAAAGCCTCGGACGACGGTAGCGGTGACATTGACGATACGGCCTTTCCGGGCGGGGATCATGGCGCGGGTAGCGACTTCGCGGGTCATGAAGAAGGTGCCATTTAGATTATTGCGGATAACGGCTTCCCAGCCCTTGGGGCTCATATTTTCGGCGGGGCTGGGGAACTGGCCGCCTGCGTTATTGATTAAGATATCGATACGTCCGAAGCGGCTGAGGACTTGGGAGACGAAGGCGGAGATTTGGTCTGGGTCGCGTATATCGCAGGTAGAGCCGAAAGAGCGTTCCTCGGGGATAGCGTCATTGCGGAGCGCATCGATGGCGGAGTGAATTTTATCGGCTTTGCGGCCACAGAGAGCGACGGAGGCGCCGAGGGCGGCGAGTTCGCGTGCGCAGGCGAGGCCGATGCCGCTGCCTCCGCCGGTGATGAGAGCGATTTTGTCGTTAAAGAGACCTTGAGCGAAGATGGTATGGACAGAGCTCACAGAGGCGCGTGTACAACAAAGTTGAGCTTGGGGGAAGAAATTTGTGGTGTTTGAGAGATCGTCTTTTGAGATGGGTTCTAGGCGACGGCGTAATCGGTGTGTTGCCGGATATCTGGGGGATGAAAGCCGAGGACGATATGGTGTTTAGGGATACCCGCGCGTTCGAGCTCGTGAGCGATACCCTGTTCGGTTCCATCGCGCTGGATCCACACTTTGTTTCCGATGATATCGATGTGAACGATTACGCCGTGGACGCGCCTTTGGCCATTGAATCCGAGGGTGAGGAGCAAGTAGCTATCGTTTTCCCTATCGAACACGGCTTTGCATTGGAGATCGCCGTAGGCATATGGAATTGTCGTATATTGGATGAGGACTTGCTGAATGATGGCGCGGTAGTTCTTGATGCTTAGTTTTTTTACCCGCGATGGGTAGGGGCGATCCGGCATAGGGCTGGCACCCTAACAAGGGTGCCGGTGTACCGCAAGAACGATGTAACAAAATCATCCCGCGGGTTTACAAAATACCCCCTTGATCACGCCCTCGTTGTTCCCGGGCTTGCATTCCAAATAGGCGCCGTCGTCATTGGGCTTCACCACCACGTCCACCGCCATATCCACCGTTTGAGGCGGCTGCGACCAGGTGCAGCTTACAAGCTCGCACTTGTCTATGGATAGTGGGAGCATGGTTTTCCCTTCGCATACTTTTTGGCCATTTACATAAAAGCCAACCAAGAGGCCCGCTCCAATGGTGTCCGCCCCGCGATTGCATACGGGAGCGACCAACGATGCCCCCGTTCCATCGCAGACGTGGGTGGCCGATGCTCCGGCCGTTGCATCGCCCGTGGCCGTTCCATTGGCGTTGCCAGGTACGTTCTGGCGGAAGTTGTTGAGGCCAAGGACATCCCAGTTGTTTTTCCAGTCGGCTGTTTTGGGTACCGTGCCGTCTTCATTGATATGCGTAACGGAATATCCGTGCTGATTCCATATCATTCTTGAGTTTACCCACTTATCATTGGCGTCGGAATACACGCGTATGCCCGATACACCGTGAGGATGAGCCGCTCTGCAGGTATTGCCCGCGCCGGGGGTTCCCGCGGGAGGAGGCGCGCATTTATAGCCTTCTTCCAGGCATATGGCCGCGTCGCCGGCCGCGCAGCATTCGGTGTCGCCGGTGCAGCGGCAGAATCCGCTGTCGCAGTTGCCCGATACGCAGTCCGCTCCGGTTTCACAGCGTAGGCCGGGGAATTGAGCGTCTACGCCGTTGGCGTCGATATTGTTGACGCATTGCTTTCCATCGCCCGTGGGGGAACAGGCTTTGTTGGAAGGCGTAACCAAATCGGCGCGGTAGTTGCCGTCGACATCGGCGATAATGGGGTTTTCATACCACGTACAAGAACTCCGATACTGGCTAAAGATAACTTCGCCCGTAATGCCATTGTAGACGCGGGTAAAGCATTCGTCGCCATAGACGACTTCGGGAACGCCGTCGGCTTCAAAATCAAAGACGCTGGAGCCGGTGATATTGGAGGAGATATCCTGGGTAGAGCGCGACCACGCTATCCCGCCTCCAGCCGCGCAGGGGCCGGCCAAGAAGTCGCAGGTGCCTAGATTGCATTTGCCGTTGGGCCTTGGATTGGGTCCGCAGTCGATATCGTAAATGGTATAGTAAGCTTGTCCGGCCACGGCGAGCTCGGGTAAGCCATCGCTATCGAAATCCGATACCGTGGGAGGTCCTCCGCCTCCAGCTCCGGGGACGGCAATCGGCTCTTGGGCAAATTCGCCCGTGGCCGCATAGACCATCGTTAAGTTGTTGCGGACAACGGCGATTTCAGGATTGTTGGCGGGCAGGCCCGTTCCATAGGCGCCAAAGTCCGCGATAGCCACATGGCCGGGTGCCGAGCTGTTTCCGCCGGGGAAATAGGCTTCTTGTACCCATCCGCCATTTTGCCAAGCCCAAATAAATTGGCCGTTGGTCATTTCTACATCGCTATCCTGATCGAGGTTGGCCGTTACCGAAAACGTGCCCTGGGAATAGCTTGCATAACCGGCGGGCGCACCCGATTTGATAGCGCCGTCCGAGCCGAGGACGACAGCGTCTCTAAGAATTTCGGGACTGCCGTCGTTATCTAAATCGTAGATAGCGGGGCCGGCCCATGCCAATGGGCAGCGATGATTGGCCGGATTGCACGGCCCTCCAGGCATACCTGCTTGATAGGGGCTCTTCCATAAGAGCGACCATTGCCCATTCTTCTTGGTAAAGGCCAGGGTCGAGCCGTCCGCTCCATAGGCGACAATTTCGGGCTTGCCGTCTCCATCCAAGTCGCCCGCGGCCAGCGATGCAGAGGAAACGGTATAATCGACAACGCCGTCTCCATCTAAATCCGTGCCGCCCAGATTGGTTTCCAGAGAGCAATCTTTGCCATTCAATACCCGGATAACGCCCAGCTCTTCGGTGTAGTTATTGACGACCGTGGCTGTAAAGGAGGCCGCTATGCTGGGCGATCCGATGGGAATGGGCGCGCTGTCGGGAACAGGCATAAAGCCATTGAAATTAACGACGATAGGGGTTCCCTGCACATCCACATGATCGGGAAATGGATCGCCGCTGGGGGCCTTGGAAAATTCGCACTTTACCTTGGGAGACAGAATGCCCGCGGCAATCACATTGATACAATTGGGATCGTGGGCGGGCATTTTGCCTTCCCAAGGAATGCAGCCCTGCGCTGGATCGCAATAGGTATCGTTAATGCATTCGTTATCTTTTTTGCATGTGCCCTGAGCCGTTATACATACCCCATGAGAGCAGACTTCTCCGGCGTTGCAGGCTGGCATACAAGCGCTTGGTCCGGTGCCCGTGCTGCCTCCAGACCCGATAATCACCAAATCGCCGCCCGAGCCTCCCATACCGCCCGAGCCCTGCATTCCAGATGTGGAGCCCGTGCCCTCATCTCCGCCGCAGCCTTGCGCGTAGGCGAAGCCGAGGAGCACTCCCGCCAGCGCAAAAAAGGTTGATTTTTGTGGGTTCAAGTGTCTCATCGAACAATCTCCTTGCCCTTGCCGTCGAGTCATGCGGCGATAAGGGCGATTAAGCTCGCGGGATGCAGCTTAGCGCGGGTGGCAAAAGGACACGAGACGCTTTTGCTTGTGTTTTCTTTGCGTCCGTTGCAACAAAGGCGCGTGCCTTGGATTCGAGCCATTCTAAAAGCCCAAAAACAAAAAGTATTTGCCCGTGCCGATGCAAATGGAGCATTTCTTGTTCAGAGCGGCCGCGTTGAAATTCGGTATAACGCTAAAGACGGCCGCTTTTATGAGGCGCGCGCCTCGAATCTAGAGCCTGTGGCCGATTCGCCGCTCATACCCGATGAATCAATGGGGCCTGCCGAGCGGGTGGCTCAAAGCGCTCCCGCGGCTTCCAATTCGATGAAATTGGGTACGAAAAGCGCCGAGCTTGCGAAAATTGACCAGAGGCGCGCTGCAACGGGCGCGCAAGGCTCGCAGAAGAATGCGCCGCATTTGAGTGTTCCGCATGGAACGGTGGTGGCCTACGCGGACGGCGCGTGTTCGGGCAATCCTGGGCCGGCCGGATTTGGCATTGTGATTCTCGACGGCAAAGAGCGGACAGAGATTTGTCATTACCTGGGCGAGGCGACCAACAATATTGCGGAATTGTCGGCGGTGCTCAGGGCGCTCCAAGAAGTTTCCGACAAAGGCAAGCCGCTGATCATCTGGACGGATAGCCAATATTCGATTGGTATTCTTCAAAAAGGGTGGAAGGCGAAAGCGAATGTAGAGCTGGTCGAGCAATTAAAAGAAGCGCTGAGAAAGAGGCCGGCCGATATTCGCTATGTGCCTGGGCATTCGGGAATTGCGCTGAACGAGCGCGCCGACGAACTTGCCCGGGAAGCGATAAGCAGAAGGAATTCGTGGAAGGATGCAAAGCCGGTTGAGGAGGACATTGGATAGATGAATGCCGCGTTGCAGATGGAGCAAGGCCGTCCCCGGCCGCTTGTTTTATGCGTGCTGGATGGATTGGGCGAGCGGGAGAGCGAGCATGGAAATGCTGTCCGGCTCGCGAATATGCCTAGATTTAAGGAATTGGCTGCGCGCTACCCCCATACCTCGCTGCTGGCTGCGGGGTCCGATATCGGGTTGGGAGCGAACAAGCCCGGTTCGGGCGAGCTTGGCTATTTGCATTTGGGGGCGGGCCGCATTGTGGAGACGCCCCGCACGGTGATGGATAAGGCAGCGGCTCATTTTAGGCTATCCAGCGCCGAAAAAATTGAATTGCTATTTGATATTGTGAAAGAGCGCAAATGCCGGCTCCATTTGATGGGATTGATTTCCGACGGCGGAATACATTCGTCGCTGGATCATTTATTTTCGCTGATTGAAGAGGCCCGGTTTAAAGATATTCCGATTGTGGTGCACGCTTTTTTGGATGGGCGCGATGTGCGTCCGAAAACGGCTTGGCATTATTGTGAGCGGGTGCTGAATGCGCTCGAGGACAAAGGAACGATTGGCACGGTTTCGGGGCGGGCTTTTGCGATGGATAGGCTGGGGCGCTGGGATCGGGTGTATAAAGCATACCGGGCTATTGTGCGGGGCGAATCTGAAACAGTTTCATCGGTATACGATGCGATTTTCGGCGCTTATGAATTTGGCATTCTCGATGAATTCATTGAGCCTGTGCGCATTGGGCAATACGAAGGAATGGCCGGAAGCTATTGCGCGGATTTCGCTTCGGAAAAGCCGCTGTGGATGTGGCAGGGCGAAGAAGCGGCGCTGAATTTCAATTTGAGGGCGGATGGAACGCAGGAATTGTCATCGATGTTTTGCCGCAAGCATATCCCGCTCGAGGTCGAAGCATGGCTGACCGATCGGAACAAGCCTGTGTTTGCCTTTGATGAGTGGAGTTATGTGTGTATGACCGATTGCGATCCCCGCTTGGCGCTTCCGGTCGCATTTCCAAAGAAATTGCCAAACAATACCTTTGGCGAGGTATTGGCGAAGGCGGGGCTTCGCCAGCTTCGCTGCACGAATGCGGCAAAACCCATGCACGCTGGCACCTATTTTAGCGGCGGGCGCCACGAGCTGTTTCTTGGGGAAGAGCGGCGGCTGGTGAATATCAGCATGCAAATGGAATTCGATCCGCCGGAGCAATGCCCCGAAATGAATGCTGCCTTGCTTGGCGAGGAAGCGATTTCGGCCATTCAGAGCGGTCAATACGATTTTATCTTGGTGAGCTTTGGCAATGCGGATGGATTGGCGCACACAGGCCATTTCCAGGCGACACTAAAAGCGCTGGAGGCAATGGACGCGGCGCTTGGGCGCATTGCGGATTGTGTGCGCGATGCGGGAGGCGCGCTGGTGATTACGTCAAGCCATGGGAATTGTGAGCAAATGCTCGATGAACAGGGCGCGGCTCATCCCGGCCATACGCTGAATCCAGTGCCTTTTGTGTATGTGAATGAACGCGACAAGGCGATTGCGCTGAAATCCAATGCATCTCTCTCGGATGTCGCGCCTACAATGATTGAAATTCTCGGCTTGGAAAAACCCGATGAAATGACTGGCCAATCGCTCTGTATTCGCCGCTGAGGACACCTTGCCCAAGCCCAAAGCGCCGCCCGCTTCCGAGTCGCTTCCCAAATCCATCGGAAAATACGAGCCGATTGCTGTATTTGCGCGCCGGGCGTTCAGCAAGACCTACCGCGCCCGCGAGCCCGAGCTGTTGCGCACGGTTTTATTAAAAACCCTGCATCCATCGGTATCGGCCGAGTCGCCTTTTGGCCAATTGCTGGAGCGCGAAGCCAAGGTGCTTGGCCCTTTGGAGCACGAGGGCGTGCTTAAGCTGTTGGCCATTGGGCGGCCGTCCGGCGGTATCGCGCTGATTTTCGAAGATCCCAAAGGGCATACGCTGGCCGATGTGCTGGCCGCCATGCGCGCGCAGAATCGGCGGATCGAGCCTGCCGTATGTATTGCGATCGCCCACGGTATCGCGCGCACGCTGGCTTATCTGCACGGCCAGGGCGTTGTGCATTGCGATTTAATGCCCGAACATGTGCTGATCGCTCCCGATGGCTCGATAAAACTCTTTGAATTTTCCGCAGCGAAAGAGCCTCATCACCTTCCAATTCCCGAGCTTTTGGAAGGGGAGGGTATTTTTTCACGGCCTGATTATTGGTCGCCCGAGCGGCGTTTGGGCGAGACCATCACGCCCCGGGCGGATGTCTTTTCGCTGGGTGTGATGCTCTATGAAATGTTGAGTTTTGAGCTGCCTTTTCGCGATCCCGCGCAGGCTTCGGGGCCTCGTTCCGAAGAAGAGCGGCCGCATAAAATGAGAGGGACGGCGATAGCGCTGCGCACTTTCATGCCTGGGCTTTCGCGTCCGGTGAACGATGCCGTGATGCGCTGTTTGGCGAAGAGGCCCGAAGAGCGTTTTGAGCATGGAAAAGCCTTGAGCGATGCATTGGCTGACATCGCGGCCGAATGGGCCGAAAGCCAAGCCCGGAGCGAGCGGATGCTGTGCGCGAGGGCTTTGTATTTGGCGCGTTTTATCGAGACCGAACCGGTGTTTGAAGAAAGCGGGCTTGGCCCTGCGGAGGCTCCAAAGCCCGAAGGGGCGGCGCACCGGCAGTGGTTTCAAGCGTCGGTTTCGCGCTTCATTCTCGTTTTTATATTGATTGTATTTGGCGGTATTTTAATTGAATTGGGAATCCGGAAGCGGGAAGGCGAGGATACAGGGGGCTCTGCGCTCGTGGGTGTTGAAGATCCGGGGTATATCCGCGTCCTTGCGAGGCCCTGGGCTGAAATCTACGTGGATGGCGAATATGTCGATGTGACGCCGATTGGAAAGCCAATCGCGGTCGCTCCGGGGCGCCGTCATTTAACCTTTAAGCATCCCAACGCGCCGGAGGAAAAAAGAACAATCACCGTATTGAAGGCTCAAACGGTTGTTGTAGATGTCTCGATGCGCGTGGATAAGTTTAAGCCCGATGCGGGGCCAATACGCACAAATATCGATACAACTCCGTAGAATTTATGTTCTGTTCCTGAGCAGGGCTGCGGCTTCGATCAAAGCCTCCCCGGACCGGTTTGATTTACTAAAAATTTCGCCCCGGCAGGCGCCTGTCCCCCGTTCCAAACTGCGGCATACATCGGGCCTCATAGGATAAATCGAACAGAGAAATCGCTTTTCGGCTGGATCGATCCTCAGCGCGGCGCAGCGGCCATCTTCAATGCGCATAAAGCATCGGTTCCCTATAAAATGCGTAAACGATTGAGCATACGCATCCATTCGATCGAAATCGATGCCAAAGACCCGCACATATTCAGGCAGCTCGGAAAAACAGCAAGTGCCGCAGGAAGTGCATTCGGGAATGTCGGCGCCGCAATCAATTCGCACTTTCATGAATACAATACGAAGGTTATCCAATACGTAGGTAATTCGTCAATCGGCATGTCGCGGTGCGCTGTGCGGCCATTGCATTTGGCGGCTCAAAAGGCGATTCTCCGCTCATGCAGCATATCAAAAATATTTGGTTTTTTGCTTCACTTTTAGGCGCCGCCGGCCTGTGCGCCGCGCCCGCCTGTTCGCCTGAGGAGCGGAATTTTGGCAGTGGTTCGTCGTCGTCGGGGACGGGCGGTATGGGTATGGGAGGCTCGGGTACGGGAGGCACGATTACACCCGATCTTACAGCGGCCTGCATGAGTTACGCCCAGGCCAACTGCAATGCCACGGCTCAATGCTCGCCCTACGTGCTCACGTCGAATTTTGGAAGCATGGAGACCTGCATCGAGCGCTCGTATTTGTTTTGCAAGGGCATTGTTTTCTTGCCCGGCAATAGCTGGAATGAAACGACGCTGAGTGCTTGCACGGATGGGCTGAATGCGGTGAATTGCGATGAATTTAAGAGTCAATTCTTTCGAGGTGGAATCTTTGCCTGCCGCCCGCTGCCCGGTTCGCTGGCCGATGGCAGTGCTTGTAGCGACGCATCGCAATGCCAGAGCGCCTACTGCAAACCCAATTTTGGAAACATATGCGGCACCTGCGTTCCCCGCTCGGATAAAGCGGCGCCCTGCAATCTTCCTCTCGATTGCGCCGATGGCCTGACCTGTCTCAATGGCACCTGCGTGCCCGAGCAGCCTGTGGGCGCGATGTGCGTTCCCGGTCAGATGCCCTGTGCCTTCCCCTTGGCGTGCAGAAACAATGTGTGCGAGCCGTCGAGCAGCGGCGAAGGAATAGCCTGCGATCCAAATATGCTGACCGATTGCGACGGCTTTCTGGGCTTGTACTGCGATCCCCAAACCCTCGCATGTAAAAGCGCGCAGTTCGCCGGGGCTGGCGAGCCCTGCGGCTTTATGAATGGCCAGCGCTTTGATTGCGCCGCCGCCGGCTCCTGCGATCAAAAGAGTCAGCCCAATCTCTGCATGGCGCCTTCGCCCGATGGCGGCCCCTGCGATCCCCAGGCCGGTCCAGGCTGTATGCTGCCCGCCTTCTGTATCAACAATCTCTGCACCGTTCAGTCCGACGCGCAGTGCGGACTGTAATGCTCTAAAGCCTCACATCCAAGTGCGTGCGCCGCCGCAAATCCTCGAGCCAGCGGCGCTTTGCCTTCTCCAGCACTTCATTCTGAAGCCTCTGCATCATCTCGGGCCGCGCTTCTTCAAAGCTCCGGTAACGCGATGCCTGCCGGTCCAACAGCTTCATCACCACAATCGCTTCGCCCACCTGCTGAGGATTTGAAACCTGCCCAGCCTCCATCCCCATCAGCACCGTTTCTAAATCGGGCGCCATCACCGGCCTTTTGCCCGAGAGAGCGTTCGGGCTTCCCTGCGGCGCCCGAATCCCTAAATCGCCGCCTTTATCGCGCGTCGCCGTATCGTCCGAATACTTCTTTGCGAGCTCTGAAAAATCGTCCCCGCGCCGCGCCATCTTCGCAATTTCTTCCGCCTGCGCTTTTCGCTCGGCAACCACCGCCGCGCTCGAGCCGGGCATCAGCCGCAGCACAATCCACGCTGGCCGGTATTCGCGCCGCCGCTTCTCGTCGCGCACCACCTTGTCGAACATCGCCTTGATATCGTCTTCCGTCAGCCGCACGCGGCCCTTCACGCGGAGCTGCACCATCTTCCCTTCGAGAATCTGCCTCCGCAGTTCGTCGCGGTATTCCTGGCGCGTCATCCCCGACTGCGCGCCCGCGCTTCTGTACAGCGCATCCACCGTGATTCCCTGGTTCACCGCGATGTTTTCGAGGGCGTTCGTAATCTCGTCATCCTTGACCGCCACGCCCGCTTTTTTTGCCGCCTGCGACTCCAGCTCTTCGTCGATCATCTTGTTTAAGAGCTCTTTGAGCACCTGCGACTCCGCGGCGGCCTGCTGAGCGCCGGGCGGCACTTTTATCCGCACCTGCACCAAATACGGCCTTGCCCGCTCCCTGAGCTCGGACAGCAAAATCGCCCGCTCTCCGACGACTGCAACAATGCGTTCGATGACAATGGCCTCGGCGCTGCCCGTGTATGAAAGCGCGAGGGAAAGCGCGAACGCACAAGGCAGAAGCGCAGAATTAAACAACCGATTTTTGCGGCGCGAAAACATGAGCGCCCGCCCATTACCATGTGCCCCTGAAGAGATCTATTCCGATATGCATTGAAACAATTGCGTTGCGGCACGCCTTACGCTAATCGGCTCGCCCATAATGAAATCCTTTCCCGAGCCCACAAGCGGTGAAGCAATCACCATGTCCGCGGACGGTACGCTCAACGTGCCTTCCAATCCCATTATCCCCTACATCGAAGGCGATGGAACCGGCCCCGATATCTGGCGGGCGAGCCAGCGCGTATTCGATGCCGCCGTTGAAAAAGCCTACGGCGGAAAGCGCAAAATCGCCTGGTATGAAGTGTTTGCAGGTGAAAAAGCCTTCAAGCAATTCGATGGCGAATGGCTTCCGCAGGGCACCGTCGATGCCTATAAAAAATACCTCGTTGGCATCAAAGGTCCTCTCACAACGCCGATTGGAAAAGGCATTCGCTCGCTCAACGTCGCTTTGAGGCAAATGCTCGACTTGTACGTGTGCCTGCGGCCTGTGCGCTGGTACAACGGCGTGCCTTCTCCGGTGCGCAATCCGGGCGCGGTGAATATGGTCATTTTCCGCGAGAACACCGAGGATATCTACGCGGGCATTGAATGGCAGGCCGAGAGCGAGGAAGTGAAGAAGGTGATCGCCTTCCTCCAGAACGAAATGAAGGTGAAGAAGATTCGCTTCCCCGAGACCAGCGGCATTGGCATCAAGCCTGTGAGCCGCGAGGGCACCACCCGTTTAATGAAGGCCGCGATTGAATACGCTCTCCGCTTTAACAGGCGCAGCGTTACAATCGTTCATAAGGGAAATATTATGAAATTCACCGAGGGAGCCTTCAAAGATTGGGGCTACGATTTGGCGAAAAGCGCCTTCCGCGGCCAGGTCGTCACCGAGCGCGAATCGTGGATCTTGTCGAACAAAGAGAAGAATCCCTCTATCAGCGTGGAAGAGAATGCCCGGGAAATTGAGCCCGGTTTTGATATGGCGCCCCCCGATAACAAAGCCGAATTCATCGCCGAGGTCGAAGCCGCGCTCGCGCTTTGGGAAACCCATGGAAACGGCCAGTGGAAGCAGAAGCTGATGATTCGCGACTCCATTGCCGACATCACGCTTCAGCAAGTGCTGACCCGTCCCAAAGAATTCGATGTCATTGCCACGATGAACCTAAATGGTGATTATCTATCCGATGCGCTTGCCGCGCAAATTGGTGGAATTGGAATCGCACCGGGAGGCAATATCAATTACGTCACGGGCCACGCCATTTTCGAAGCGACGCATGGAACGGCTCCGAAGTACGCCAATCTCGACAAAGTCAATCCGGGATCGGTTGTGCTATCGGGCGAAATGATGCTCCGCCATATGGGCTGGACGGAAGCGGCCGAACTCATCAACAAAGGCATGGATGGCGCGATCGGCGCAAAAACCGTCACCTATGATTTTGCCCGTTTGATGGAAGGCGCTAAGGAAGTGAAGTGCTCGGAGTTTGCATCGGCCGTGATTGAGCACATGGACTAGGCCGATCTGCGTAGGGATGATGGAGGAAGCGCATGCGCGGCGAAAAAGGCGTTGTTGGCTTGGGCGGGTTGTTTTTCGTGTTGGCCGTCGGTGCATGCCAGGGCTCGATAGGGCCTTATGTCCGGAATATCGAGCTTTCGCCCGAGGGAGCGCTCGTCTTTGAGCGCTGCAATGTCACGGTCACGGATTATGGTTTCGCCACAACCTTTGATTACGACACCGCGGCTTGCTCCAAAAGCGTGATGCTTTTGCCTTCGGGCGGCGCTCAAGCCGCGGCGGCTCAAAGCACGCCCAAACCCGCCGACAATTCGCCTCCTTTCCCAGCGTCCGGCCCTCCCGGCGCCGAGTCTCCTCCATCATCCGCGCAATCCTCGGGCGTCGTGCCCACGCCCGCGAGCGCCGCGCCCCCTTCTGGACCTCCCCCGAAGGGCACGATGGGCTCGATGACGGCCAGCCCATCACCGCCTCCTCCCCCCGTCTCCTCGGGCGGTGTATGCCCTGAAAAAATGGCCTTGCTTCCCGCGGGCTCCTTTTCGATGGGCGATCGAAAAGACCGCGTAAAAGTCGGCCGTTTCTGCATGGACACAACCGAAGTCAGCGCCGATGCCTATGCCTTGTGCGTAAAAACCGGCCAATGCTCGGCTCAGGGATTAAATTGCGCGGCGGGCGCCAATTACAATACGGCTGGCAAGGGCGACCATCCGATCAATTGCGTGGATTGGACACAGGCAGCGGCGTATTGCAATTCCCAAACGAAAAGACTTCCCACGGAAGAAGAATGGGAATGGGCGGCGCGCGGCGGAGCCTCGGGAAAAACCTATCCTTGGGGCAATGTTGAACCGAGCTCGCAGGCTTGCTGGTCAGGGTTTGGACAATTATCGGGCACCTGTCCGGTGGGCAATTATCAAATGGGAGCGAGCCCGCAGGGCATTATGGATTTAGCGGGCAATGTTTGGGAGTGGACATCGAGCACACGGGACAGCTCGAGCACCGAACGGGTCGCGCGCGGCGGGGCGTGGAGCTCTACGGCTTCCAATTATTTGCGGGCGTCCGAACGCTATTGGACGCAGCCTCAATTCCGATTTATTTATATTGGATTCCGCTGCGTGCGGGGCGTTTGATCCTTCGGCAAAAAAGCCGGATTTGGGTTTTTATTTTTCCAAACCAGCCATAGGCTCAGCACCGTTCCCGCGAGGGCAATGCCATAAGCCCAGAGCGGGACTTCCCGTTCGGCGAGCTGCGTGCGCATCAATACGATCGGAATGGCGTTGTTGAGCGCGTGCCATAGAATGCAAGGATAGAGAGAGCCGCTCCACAGCGCCACGATCGTAATGACGATACCAATGATTCCCGTGGTGGCCACCCTCAATAAAAGAATATGAAACAGCCCGAAAACCAGGCCCACGGTGATCACCAGGGCCACGGGTTTTAGGCGGCGGCGCAATCCAAACAAAAGCGCTCCGCGGAACATCAATTCTTCGCAAATGGGAGGCAATACGGCCAGCAAGATAAACAATTGCCACGCGGGCAACTCCTCTGGAAATATCCCCTTGGTGAATTCGCTCATATTCTTTTGAGAGAATTGAAATAGGGGGCCCAGCCATTGAGAAGCGCCGGTGAGCAAAAGAAATAGAGATGGAGCTCCAATCAAAATGGCGGGCCATACAAGCGGCTTGGGGGCCCGGAGCGAAAGCGCGAGATTGGGATTCAGCTTGTAATGCCAAACAATGCAAAGCGTTGTCGCCAAAAAAACCATTTGGCCAAAGATTACCGAACCTTGAAGGCCCAGGGACGAACCTCCAAAGGCGACCAGCAGCAAGAATGCCCAAAGCGTCAAAAACCAGCGCGCAACATGGCGCTGATACAAAGCATCTCCATCCAGCGAGGCCACTGTATCGAGATCGCTCGACAAAATAAGCCTTTCCGCCGAGAGCAGGCCCGAGGTGAAGCGGATGACTTGAATAGAAAACAGCGCGGTGACGGCCCAAGAAATAAAAATGCCCAGGATATCCGCGCGCTGCATCAGCACATCCCGGGCCGCCACGCTTAAATTGACGAGCGGCACGATCAAAATGAGCGACCGGAGCTCGATGCCCTGCATGGCCGGCGCCATGGCGAGCACGGGACCCAACAATGAAATTGGCAAAAAATACAATTGTGCTTCTTTGTAACTTTTTGCGAGGCCAAAAGCGAGCACCAAAATGCTCGACGACAGCACGGCCATTGGCAAATACAGCAGAAAAAGCAATAGAGCGGTGCCGGCGCTCATGGAAAAGGCAAAGGGGCTCGATGCATCCGACAAACCCAGCGAATAGCTTAGATACAGATTGGCGATTTGAATGGTGGTGGTGACGAGGGTTGCCGAAAGAACGATAAGAAATTTCGCGGTAATGATGGCGCTTCGGCCCGCGCCCGCGCTGAGCAGGGTTTCAAGCGTACCCCGCTCTTTTTCCCCGGCAATACTATCGGATGCGATGCTGCCTCCGCCGACGAGCATAAACAAAAGCACGAGCGCGCTGATAAAACGGCCTAGGCTCGAGCGGGCTTTTTCCTCGGCGCCGGCGATATCGTTTTCACTCAAGCGGAGCGCCTGTTCGGGAGGGCCGGCAAAACCTCTTTCGGATAGGGCCCGATAGCGCATCTGCGTGCGCGCGCCGGCCAGCCGTTCTTTTAATTTATTGGCCGCGGCGCCCGAGGCGAGGCGATCTTCGCGGTAATGCACAACAAATACCAATTCATTGGGATCCACCTCTTTTGTATTTTCGTTCGCTTGAGCTCCGCTCTTGGGTTTGAGAGGTAAATCCCGCTGCTGAACGGTTTCGATAAAGGCGTCGATCGAGCCTGAAAGCAGCGCTTTGTCAGGGTCGGGCACATCGGTCTCGACCAGGGGCGATTGGTGCGTATCCTCGCTTTTTTGAGCCTCCTCCGAAGGATTCGACAGCGCCGTTTTAAGCAGAGGCTCGGCCTTTTCGCGCTGGGCTCCATAAATCACCGCAAAGCTATGGCTCTTGCGTTCGGCGCTCTCCACCGAGCTTTGTTTTACCCGCGACGATAAAAATAAAATCAGCGGCATAAAGAGCAGCGGCAGCACCACCGACAATACAATCGTCCGCCTATCCCGGAGGAGCGCCCGAAGCTCCATGCGGTAGAGCGTCGCTATCGCTGTAAATGCAGCGGCATTCATGATTCGGCCTTATCCCTACGGCTTTGGCCCCGCCGCTGTTCAACGAAATGCACGAAAATATCCTCGAGATAATGCAGTCCCGTCTGCTCGCGGAGCTCGGCCAGCGTTCCCTCCGCGAGCAATTGGCCGCTGTGCATGATGCCAATTCGATCGCATAGTTTCTCGGCTTCGCTCATAATGTGGGTGGAAAAGAGAATGGCTTTTCCGCTGTGTTTTAATTCGCCGATAATCGATCGCACTTCGAGGGCGGAGAGCACATCCAGGGCCGCGGTGGGCTCGTCGAAAATCAATACATTGGGATCGTGGGCGACGGTGCGGGCAAGGGAGACTTTTTGTTTCATGCCCGTGGACAGCTTTTCGACGCGGGCATCGGCGTATTCGCCTAAACCAAAGCGTTCGATCAATTCGGCGGCGCGGCGTTTGATATTTTCTTTGGGGTAGTGATTGAGCCGGGCAAAAAATTCAAGGGTTTCGCGGGTTGAAAGGCGGGCGTAGAGCGCGGTGGAAGCCGAGTGATATCCGATATTTTTGCGCACATCGTCGGGCTCTTGGGTGATGTCGTGTCCTAAAATTCGGGCCGTTCCCTGGGTGGGCTGCAAAATCGTCGCGAGCATGCGCAGCGTCGTGGTTTTGCCCGCGCCGTTCGCGCCGAGCAGGCCATAGATTTCTCCGCTGTTGCAATGAAAGCTTAAATGGTCGACGGCCCGGACTTCGCCGCGGGCTTCGTCGTAAAAGAATTTGCATAAATCGCTGACAACAACAGGAGCATCCATAATCTTCGATTTTTTTTGCAATTCGATGAGTGTGTTTAAGGTTTAAGATCCAAAAATGCCTTTGCGGAGAATTTTCTTGAAGGCGGCCGTTGTGGTGCCCGAGAGAAAATCTTCAAAGGTAAGCAGTTTTCGTCCAATGCTCAGGCACAGCGCGATGGACAGCATTTGAACGGCGATGGTGATTCCAATGAATTGAGCCTTTAGGTGTCCCGAGAGCGCATCCCTGAACAATACAATCACATTGGCCAGCGGAATAAAGGAAATGGTCATATTCATTTCCAGATCTGGCGATTGTAAAAGAATGGCCGGCAATGCGATCATTAAATAAAAAGGCGTAATCATCGCCTGGCCTTCTTTAAAAGTGCGCGCAAAAGATGCCAAAAGAAGCATTACGGCGGCGATAAAAAGGGCAATTAAGATCGCGCACAGAATCATCAGCGGAAGCGCTTTAAGCGGAATGCTCAGGTGGAGCGGAGCTTCGGTGCTCTTGCTGATTCCGCTTAAAACTGCGGTGAGCGAAATGCCCATGCCCATTAAATTTAAAAGCCCAGCCGCGCACCCAAAGGTCGCGACATAAAGATATTTGGCGAGCAGAATGCTGGGGCGGGTGGCGGCTGTCGCCATTAAGGTTTCCCAGGTCGAGCGCTCGCGTTCGCCCGCGATGGCGTCCACAGCCGGGTAAAAGCAGCCCATTGCCGTCATGATGAGCATTAAGAGAGGCACGACAAGCTTCATCAAAAAGGCGCCCATGTCGCGGCCCGTCGCCTGATTTCTCATTTCAATGGCGTAGGGTTTCCATTGACTGGGCGGAATATTGAGCGCGCCGGCCGACTGTTCGAGCCAATTCGATCGGTATCGCTCGAGAATGGCCGCGAGGCGCTCTTTGGCAATGCGGCTTTTGTCGATGGAGCCGTCGTAGAGAATGGTAAAGGCGGGATGCGGGCTGTCTTGATGGGGAATTGCGCTTAATACGGCGTCAGCCCGCCCTTGTTTTATGTCCTGCGTTCCAAATTCAATTGAATTTGTAATAATTTCGATTCTATTGTCGCGGCGGATTTCTTGTTCGAGCGCGGCGTGTTCCGGGGACAGGGCGGGCAAGGCAATACGGCAGGATTGGCTTTCATTTTGGCCGCTTACAAAAGTAGAGGCTGTCCATACGATCCAAATCAACAGCGGATAGAGGATCGCGGGGATAAGCAGGCTGTAGACCACGATATTGCGTTCGCGCAGGGCGCTGCGCAGTTCGTGGAGATAGAGGACCCATAAGGCGCTTCGGTTCACGGATGCGCCTACGGTAGGTCAATGCGGGAGTGGGAGGGTGGGATTTTTCGCAGAGAGCCGCGAGGTTTGGGTTTATCGCGGATGGGCTGGCTTTATGGAGCGGCTTTTACAACGTCGACGATCGACTGCACGCTCGCCGCGCTCTTCTTGAGCATCGCTTGTTCTTCTTCGGTCAGCGAGAGCTCAACAATCTTTTCCACGCCGCGTCCGCCGATGACCACCGGCACGCCCATGTACAGATCTTTGTAGCCGTATTCGCCTTCCAAATAAGCCGCGCAGGGCAGCATGCGCTTCTGATCCAGCAAATACGATTCGGCCATCGCCACCGCGCTGGAAGCGGGCGCGTAATAGGCCGATGTGCCCATCAGTCCAACGATTTCGCCGCCGCCTTTGCGGGTGCGCGCGACAATCGCATCCAGCTTGTCCTTCGCGATGAGCTCGGTCGCGCGTACGCCGTTGATGGTGCAGGCCGACAAAACGGGCACCATATCGTCGCCGTGCCCGCCCAGAACCATCGCGCGCACATCCTTCACCGAGGCATTCGCTTCACGCGCCAAAAACAGCGAAAAACGCGCGCTGTCAAGCACGCCCGCCATGCCCACCACGCGCTCGCGCGGCATGCCCGTGCGCCGCTTCAGCTCGTAGACCATCGCGTCCAAGGGATTGGAGATCACGATGACAAAGGCATCTGGACAGGCTTCTTTGAGGCCGTCGGCGACATTGCGGATGATCGGAAGGTTGGTCGCGATGAGATCGTCGCGGCTTTGGCCGGGCTTCCGGGGGATGCCCGCGGTGATAATCACCACATTGGCGCCCTTGCAGTCGGCCCAGCTCGATGTCCCGGTGATATGCGCGTCATAGCCCAGGATTGAGCCGTTTTGTTCGAGGTCGAGGGCCTTGCCTTTCGCGAAGTTTTCTTTTTGGGGGATGTCGTACAGAACCACATCGCCAAGTTCTTTGCGGGCGATCAAGGCCGCGAGTTCACCGCCGATATTACCGGCGCCGATGAGTGCGATTTTCTTTCGGGTGCTCATAATGGGCGCCGGATTAGCATCGCTTTGATGCGAGGAATAGGTTTTTTGTTTTGTGATGAGCGCCAAAGCCGGCCTAGAGTCGGGGCCTCATGGTGAACAAAGATATTTTATTTGGGGTGCTTTCAAAGACGCTCGAATCCACCTCGCTTTCCGAATTGGGAGCCAAATACGAAGGCAAGGTCCGCGATAATTATGTGACGGGCGATGGGCGCCGGATCATTGTCGTGACAGACAGAATCAGCGCTTTTGATCGGGTATTGGGAACGCTTCCGCTCAAGGGTCAAGTGCTCAATTCGCTGGCCGCATTTTGGTTTGAAAAGACCAAGCATCTTGTTCCAAATCACCTGCTTTCAATGCCCGATCCCAATGTGATCGAGGCTGTGGAATGCACGCCTTTGCCTGTGGAAATGGTGATGCGTTCCTATATGACAGGCGTGACTTCCACGAGTATTTGGACGCATTACAATCAGCATGGAGCGCGGGTATTCTGCGGGCATAAGCTGCCCGATGGGCTGAAGAAAAATCAGCGGCTTCCCGAGCCGATTTTGACGCCGAGCACCAAGGCGGAAAAAGGCGGGCACGACGTTTCGGCATCGCGCGAAGAGATTCTGGCGATGGGTCAGCTCAGCGCGCGGGACTTCGATGAAGCGGCCGAAATGGTGAAAACGCTCTTTGCATTTGGCCAGCGGTATTGCGCGGAGCGGGGGCTGATTTTGGTGGATACCAAGTACGAACTTGGCAAGGATTCCAAGGGGAATATCGTGGTAATCGATGAAGTGCACACGCCTGATTCGTCGCGTTTTTGGTTTGCCCAAAGCTACGAGGAGCGCTTTTCGGCGGGTATGGAGCCCGAGTCCTTCGACAAGGAATATGTGCGGCGCTATTTGGCGGGGATTGGATTTAGAGGGGACGGCGCCGTGCCCGTAATTCCCGATGAGGTGAGGGTGGAGGCGGCGCTTCGTTACATTGAGGCTTACGAAAGAATCCGGGGCGAGCCTTTTGTGCCCAGCCTAGAAGAACCAACGGCGCGCATCCGGCGAAACTTGGGGCTTGCCATTTAATCGTATGGGTTTCCCACTTGGAGAATCGATCATGAAGGCGACGGTTTATGTGAGGCTGAAACAAGAAGTGCTTGATCCCCAGGGCAGCGCGATAAAGCGCGCGCTTTCATCGATGGGATTCGGCGGCATAAAAGATGTACGTGTTGGCAAATTGATCGAAATGGAATTTGAGGGAAGCCATTTGGATCGCGCGGAGCTGGAAGCGAAGCTCAAGACCATGGCGGATGAAATGCTCGCCAATACAGTCATCGAGGATTACGAGGTTTCCGTGAACGGTTGATAAGGCAAGGAGAAATTCGATGAAATGGCATCAGGGTCTGGGCGTATGGGTCCTCGGGATTGGGCTATTGGGGTGCTCGACGGAGGCGCGGCTATTGCCCGAGGGCGGTCCGGGAATTTCCGCGGCCCAGGCCGAACAAATAAGCCTCGATATTCTGCGGGAAGAATTTCGCCCGGCCGGGGATGGCATTTCGATCGAAGATCTACGAGTATCGGATGTACAGATCGACGCGCGGGGCATGGCGCACACCCGCGTGCGCCAATCCTTTCAAAATGTTGCTGTATTCGGTGCCGAGACCATTGTGCATTTGCGCTCCGATGGAAGCCTGTTCGCCATCACGCCGGGCCTTGTGAAACAGATAGATTTGCTTTATCCCGGTGCGCCCTCCCTTTCCGGGGCTGATGCATTAAATACCGTATTGAGCAAATATGATTGTGTGGATTGCTTTACGGCTCCTCCTCAAATCGATACATGGATCGTCAGGAGAGCCCAACTCGATCGAATGGCTTACCGGGTGCGCCTATACCGGGAAGACGGCACGCAAAAGACCAGCATGCCTGTTTATTTTGTGGATGCCCACGATGGCCAGGTCTTTTGGCAATACGATAATTTGCAGACCGCCACGGGGCTTTCGCTCTACAGCGGACAGGTATCGTTTGGAACCTATTCGATTGGACAAAAGTATTATTTAGAAGATTTGGCGCTTGGCATTGGCACCTTTGACAGCCGGGGCGTTCAATATGCCACGCATAGATTCTGGGACGATAACGATATTTGGGATGCGCCTGATCAACGGGCGGCGGTGGATGTGCATTTCTGTGCATCGAAGTTTATGGACTATTTTAGCTCGCTACATGGGCGCGACGGCATCGATGGTATGGGAGGGCCTGGATTTTATAGCGGCGCGGATAAGGCGACGCCGGTGATTACATCCCGTGTTCATTATGGGGAAGCCTTTGCCAATGCCTATTGGAACGGCGCTTTTATGACCTATGGCGACGGCGATGGCGCGACATTTGGCGAGTTGGTCAGCATGGATATCTGCGGTCATGAAATGCAGCATGGAATTACGGAGCGGACGGCGAATTTAACGTATTCGGACGAGCCGGGGGCGCTGAATGAATCGTGGTCGGATGTCTTTGGGGCGCTGTTGGAGCGCTATGTTCACGGTGAAAGCGCGGATACCTGGCGCGTGGGCGAGACTTGCTATACGCCTGGCAATGGCACGTCCGACGGCGGTATCCGGGATATGGCCGATCCTCATTCTGTTCCTGGATATGGCCTTACGCCGGATGACGATCCGGATCATTATAGCGAGCGATATACGGGCCAAGAGGATAACGGCGGGGTTCATATCAATTCGGGCATTGCCAACAAAGCTTTTTATTTGCTGGCGGCGGGTGGGTCCCATCATATGGGGGGCAGCATGAATGGAATAGGGGCGGATCAGGCGGGAGCGATTTGGTATCTGGCGCTGACGCAGTTTATGGTGCCGAGCACCGATTTTGCGGCGGCCCGGGCGGCTACGCTAAACGCGGCTCAGGCGCTCTATGGGCCGGGAAGCGCTGAAGAGGCGGCGGTCGCGCAGGCATGGTCGCTGGTGGGCGTAAATTAGCTATGCCTTGAGGCTTCTACTTCCAAAACGCCGATATTCTTCCCATGATTGTAAAGGGATAGCCGGGCACGAAATGAATCTCTTCCACCGGGGATGCTTCATTTCTAAGCTTGGATGCCGTGGCAAATTGCACTTCCTTCCATTCGCTATTTAATACATTTTGGATATCGAGCCCCAGTTCAAAGCGGCCCAGCCGGTGTCCGAGCTGTGCATCCACGACCGTGAAACCTTCGGCCGTGAGCGAACCATCTTCATTTGCCGGCCTATCGCCTACATGTTTTACGCGAATAGAGCCAAAGGTTCCAAACGGGGCCCGAAAACCGAGTCCGGCCGTTATTGTGCGTGTGGGCGCCAAGGCCACAAAGCCGCCGTTTTGATAGCGAGCTTGAGTGAGCGTGATATCGGTATCCGCAAAGAGGGCCCTGCTCATGTAATAACGGGCGGATATCTCCATCCCTAGGCGCTGCGAGGCATCGCTGGGCTCTGTGGTTCCCGCATCGCCCACATAGACCTGTTCGCTATCCAGATCCAGGCGGAATGCCGAAAATGAAAGTGTCAATGGTTTGAGCGGCCGGACGCGCGTTCCTACTTCATAGCCGGTTGCAGGCGTTAACAATCGCGCACGGTCTTGGCTTCGCACCGCACCCCGGGCATCGTTTGAATGAAATCCCCGGCCAATATCCAGGAACAGGTCCATCCACGATAGGGGCGATAGCACAAAAGCCGCCTTAGGTGATATCAGCGTTGAGCCCTGGGTTCCTGTCTTGGTATTGAAAAGCGAGCCTGGGTCATCCAGCCGATCTTCCACTGAAACATCCGCCCGATCGAGGCGGATGCCTGCTGTCAGCCTTAGCCAGTCCGAATAGCGCGCTTCTTCGCTGGCATACAAGCCTATGCCGGACTGAGCTATCGATGAAAGCGAAGTTACGGAAAGCCGCTCCCGCTGATAATCATGATAGAGGCCATTGTCGATAGAATCAAAGCGGCCTTGTAATCCGAATGTCGATTCCAGGCGCACGGGGCCCAAATGATGATGATAGCGGGCTTGTACTTGGCCTCCGAGCATATGCCTATCATCGGTCTGTTCAATCATATCGCCAAAGAAGGGGTCATCTAAAAAGAAGGTAAAATCGCTGTAGAGTTTAAAGATATACCGCACAAAGTAGAGATTGGCCTGGAAATGAGATCGGTGATCCAGGGCCTCGATAGCAAGGTTTAAGCTATGCCGCTGTGTGGAGCCGCCTTCCGCTGGATTGATAAATCCAAAGCGATCCAGCCTTCCGGCTTTTACTTCCCGCTCGGGAATTTGCCCCGATGCATTCCATCGCCCCGAATAGCTCATCCATGAAAGGGATACCTTGCTTGAATCGCTGAGATCATAGGTTGCCCGGGCAAAACCGTTCATTCTGAATAAGTCTTCTTTACGGCTGAACGGGCCGTCTTGAGCATAAGCCTCGCCCGCGGCTATCAAGCGCAGCCGTTCGCCTACTTCCAGCGATGTAATCGCCAAGCCTCTCAAGATGCCAAAGCGCCCTACCATCAGCGAAGCCTGGCTTTCATCAAAGTGATCGGTAAGCTTTAAATGAAGCGCGCCCGCCGTCGAAAAGTCACCATAGCGGGTTTCATAGCAGCCTTTATAGACATCTAAAGACGAAACCAGTTCAGGTATTAAAAAATGCATATCGGCATAGCCTTGGCCATGCCCATGGCTCACCATGTTCACGGGTATGCCGTCCACCTGGATGGCGATATCTGTTCCATGGTCGACATCAAAACCCCTTAAGAAGTATTGATTCGCTTTACCGCCACCCGCATGCTGTACCGCGATCAATCCAGGCGTGGCCTCCAATATATCGGCCGGCCGAAGTCTGGGCCGCATCTTGAGTTCTCCGCCGCTTACCGTCAGTGCCGATGCCGCTTGTGGAGCACGGGAATCTGTAATCGTAACACGAAGTTCTTCCTCTTCACTTCTATGCTCATGATGATTTTCCTGGTGCTCATGCGCGGCGTGAGGATCTTGAATCAGCGGCGCTTGAGGATCGGCGGAGGCAGGGCTTGGCTGATCATCCGCAAAGGCTGCTGAGGCGGCGATCCACGGGAAGAGAAGAAACGTAAGGGGAAGGGTTATACAAAAGTGAGGGCGCAACATCGGCTCCGCAAATCTACGCGCGGACGCTGTTGCCGGTGGCACGTATTTTAAAAATCGTGTTACGAGCTTGAGGACAATTCAGCGGATGCTGAACGAATTCGATCACGCTCTTGTTGTCTGGCTTGCTCAACAATACGATAGAGTTCTGCAATTAATTCGGGAAGCCCTTCGCCGGTGGCCGCGCTGACCAGCCAAAGCTTTAGCTTGGCCCGCTGGAATCGCCTCTTCAGTGCAGGATATGCCGCTCGTACTTCGGGTAAGTCGGCCTTGCTCAATGCAATGATTTCAGGCCGCCCGCACAGGGCTTCGCTGTAATGCTTTAATTCTTTTCGAATTGCCCGATAATCTTTTAAAGGGTCCCGCCCTTCGCCCGGGTCCAGCGTCACCAAATGCAAGAGCGCGCCCGTGCGCTCGACATGGCGCAAGAATTGAAGGCCGAGTCCTACGCCTTCGCTCGCGCCGGGAATGAGTCCGGGAATATCGGCGATCACAAAGGAATGGCCGCCTTTGCGGGGACCTCCGCCGATTTCAACCATGCCCAAAATAGGCGTGAGGGTGGTGAAGGGATAGTCGGCGATCTTGGGCTTTGCCGCGCTGACGGCCGATACAAATGTGCTTTTGCCCGCGTTGGGAAAGCCGATGAGCCCCACATCCGCCAGCACTTTTAGCTCTAGCCGAAGGGCCTTGGTTTCGCCGGGTTCGCCCTTCTCGGCGCGGCGCGGTGCCCGGTCTTCAGGCGTCGCGAAATGAATATTTCCACGGCCGCCGCGGCCTCCGCGCGCAATCACGAAACGCTGCTTGTGCGCCGTGATGTCGGCGTAGAGCTCGCCGCTTTCTTCGCCGTAAATCTGCGTGCCAACAGGAACGCGGATGATGCGATCGCCACCGCCCTTTCCATGGCAGTCTTTGCCCATCCCGTGCTCACCCCGCTCGGCTTCGATCTTTCGCGAATAGGTGAGATCCAAGAGCGTGGAGAGGCCCTCGTCGCCTTCGAAAATCACATCGCCGCCCCGGCCGCCGTCGCCCCCCGACGGGCCGCCAAAGGGGACAAATTTCTCCCGCCTAAAGGCGACGGCGCCATTTCCTCCATCGCCCGCAACCACCAAAATCCGGCACTCGTCGACAAATCGCATGGGAAAACCTTCTGAACAGAAGGCGCGCTTATTAGCATAAGTTGCACAGTATTCAGGGAGTTTTCCGTGGCCTTCCGCATCCTCATCATCGATGACAATCAAAGCCTCGCTAACAATCTGCGCGATGTGCTCGAAGGCGCGCGCAAGCTTTCGGTGGAGGTGATGGTGGCCGCCGATGGCCAGTCAGGGATCGCTTTGGCGAGGCGCGAAGGGTTTGATGTTGCGGTCGTCGATATCAAGCTGCCCGATGCGAGCGGCGTCGATTTGATAGATCCGCTTCGAAGCATTTGTGAGCATTGCGAGATCATCGTTGTTACGGGATTTGCAACCGTGGACATGACGATTGCCGCGCTCCGGGCAGGTGCTTTTGCCTTTATTCTTAAATCGTTCCGGCCCGAGGAGTTGATTTCAACGGTGGCGCAGGCTCTCGAAAAAATAGAGCTCAAGCGCGAGCGCACCGAGTACGAGCGGCGCTACAGGGCGTTGGTTGATGCGACGGATGTGCTTATTGTCGCGCTGGATCCAGACGGGCGGACAACGCTGTGCAATCCGCGTTTTCTAAAGCTAACGGCCCTTCCGGCCGAAGAGGTGGAGGGCAAAAATTTCATCGATGCCTTTGTGGAAGAGCCCGAGAGAAAGCGCTTTATGCAGGCGTTTTCTCAAGTGCGCGATACAGGTTCGGCCTCGGATGTAGAAGTGGGGCTGCGCGGTGAAGGGGGCGCGATTCGGAGGGTGCGCTGGCATTTTTCCGCGGTGCGCGAGGTCTCGAAAAAGCCTTATATGGTCTATGGAATCGGCATTGATGTGACCGAACGAAGAGCGCTGGAGCGCAAGGCGGCGGATGCAGAGGCGCTTAATGCGATGGCGCCGCTCGCGCTGGGTCTCGCGCACGAGATTCGCAATCCCTTGAATGCTGCGGTGCTTGAATTGCATCTGCTGGGCCGGGCGATCGAGCGTTTGAGCGATGAAGGTGTGCGCGAACCGATGAAGCGGCGCGTGAATATTGTGCAGTCGGAGATCGGCAGGCTCGAGCGTCTGCTTACCGATTTCTTGGAGCTCGCGCGTCCGAGGGCGCCGCTGCGCGAGCCTGTGGAGCTGTCGAAGGTGGTGAGTGATGTGCTGGATTTAGAGAGCGAGGCGATGGCGAGTCACAAGGTGGAAGCGGTGCGTTCGCTGTCCAGTGATGCGCTGGCCTGCGGCGATGTGGAGAAGCTGAAGCAGGTGGTGCTGAATTTGGTTGTGAATGCGCTTGATGTGATGCCTGAAGGCGGAAGGCTTTCGGCGGTTGTGGATGGCAATGAACGGGACGTGTGGTTTGAGATTGGCGATACCGGGCCCGGCGTGGATCCAACGATTTTGGCGGAGATTTTCGATCCATTTTTTACGACGAAGGCTGCGGGAACGGGGCTTGGTCTTGCGATTGTGCGCAAGATTGCCGAGCAGCACGGCGGGCGGGTGATGGTGGATACGCGCAGGGGAGAAGGCACGCGCGTGCGGGTGATCTTGCCGCGCCTGTAACGCCTGTTTTTGTGCGGGATCAGATAATGTTGCGGGTGGGCGGCTTCAACGGAAGCATGGGCGGCTTCGAGCCGGGAGCGCTGGGTGCGGAGGGAGCCGTCTTTGGGGCCGCGCTCGCAATAATCTCGCCCTCGAGCGCGGATAGCGCTGAAAGGCAGCGATCGACCCCATAGTCCAGCGCCGCTTCCTGCTGAAACACTTGCGCGATCTTGATGAGCTTCAGCGCCGTCTGCTTGCCCAGATCGGTCTCGCGCTCCAAGAAGCTTTCAAACGAGCCGAAACCCTTTGCTTGATAGAGTTCCTGTTGCTGAATCTCGAGCAGCACTTGCCCGATCTCAAAGAAGCTCTTGTCGAAACGCCTGCGCAAATTGCGGATCTTCTGCGTCTGATTATGCAGCTCGGCGATCTTCGCCTTGATCTCTTCGGCGCCCGACGGCGTGCGGATCGTTGCGCGGGCGCTTCCGGGCGGAGCCGGTTCAGCCGCGCGGGCCCTCGCTTCAGCCGCATGTTTTGCTGCGTGGCGGGCAGCCCACGGCGCCGCGCCCCGCAAGCCCAGCTTCCGCTTCAAAGGCGGAGCCGCATCTTTCTTCGCGTCTCCGCCTTGGGCCGCCTGCGCACCGGCCTTTGCCTTTTCGGGCTTGGAGGATTTCGCTGATTTCGAAGGTTTGGATGACGGCTTGGCCGCGCCGGCCTTCTTCGCAGCAGTTTCAGGCTTCTTAGGCTTTTCAGCAGCCTTCTTGCTGGGCGCCGCAGCCTTTGAATCCTTGCCCGCTGCAGCCGGCTTTTTCGCCACAGCCGCTTTTTTATCGGACTTCGCGGCCGGTTTTGCCGGCTTGGCCTTGGTGATCTTCTTCTTTACTACTTTCGCCATCTGTCGCTGCGCCCCAACGCGGGCAAATCCGGTGTCAAGTGGGTTCCGGGATGCGCTGCTCGCCTTACCAAAAATCGGCCGAGCTCGTCCAGAAACTTTCGATCGGTGCGCGATGTTTTTTTTGTGCGTGCTTTTTTCTCCATGCCGAGACCGTGGTATGAGCGCATGGGTTATCGAGGAGCGAAGTCAATGGGAGAGCAGTCATCCGGCGTTTTGGACGGCGCGGGTTTGGTTTCACCGCCGGCCGCGCAATCTGGCGATGCGCAAAAACAGAGCGCCAAAGATCGCATTGCGGTTGTCGTGAACGGCAATGCGAAAAGCGTGACGAGCGAAGTCATTGAAACGCTCGATCAGATTTTGGACAGCGGTGATTTATTTGTGTCGCGCCGCGTGGAAGAGAGCGAAGCCATTGCAAAGATATTGGTCGATCGCGGATATGGAACGATTTTGACGGGAGGTGGAGACGGCACGTTCACAGTGATAGTGACGGCGGTTGTCAAAGAGGCGAAGCGGCGTGGAGTGCCGTTACCCCGTTTTGGGCCATTGCATTTAGGAACGGGCAATTCGTTGGCGTGGGTACTGGGGGCGACCCGGTTTAGCCAGCCCGGCGCCAATGCGAGGCGGGCATTGGCTGTAGATTTGCAGCGATTGAAAGCCGACGCAGGAAGCCGCTGGCTGCCTATGGTGGAAGTGGAGGGGATGGTATCGCCTTTCTGTGGATTTGGAATCGATGCGGTTATGCTCCGGGATTACAACGCGGTAAAGAAGCTATTGGCGCGGGGGCCGCTCAAGAGGCTGGCGCCTGGGCCATTGGCATATGGCATTGCGGCGGTAACGCGGACCTTGCCCCGCTATATGATGAACAAAACGCCGCATTGCCGTATTATCAATGAAGGCGGGGACGCATACCGCATTGGGGAAAAGGGCTCATTGCTGGGCGCGCCGATAAGGAAGGGGGGTATTTTATATGAGGGTCCGGCTAAGCTAGTGTGTTTGGCGACCATACCTTATTACGGATTTGGATTCCGGATGTTTCCTTATGCTGAAGACCGCCCTGACCGCATGCAGCTCAGGATATCGAACATATCGCCTTATGCTTTTGTTCAAAACTTCAGGGATATTTTTAAAGGCGCGTATGAAGATATGAAGACAACATTTGACTATTTTGTGGAAGATGTATCGATTGATATGGATCCGGCCACCAGTTTTCATATTGGAGGCGATGAGCGGGGCGAGCGCTCGCATGTGCGCGTAAGGAAGACCGATCCGATACGTATTGTAGACTTCTATGCGCCGCCGAGGGGATGAACTGGTCGTTAAGAGCAGCATCCTGTGGCATCGGTGGACACGCAATGGATGGATGTTTGGTATGAGCCCAATCCTGAATTGTGTGAAGAGCGGTTGCGTTTGGGATGGTTAGGTAGGCTCTCCGAAGTGCCGTGCATGTTTGAGCCCTTCAGTGAGTCGCCGGATGAAGAAGAAGTGCGGAGTTGTCTGCGCAAGCTATTGACGAAACATCACCGGCGGTTGTTGGATGCAAAGAAAACGCAGCAAGAAAAGGTATCCGGGCCATGTTGCTGGATTATCGCGCCAACCCTGTCAGCCACGATGAAGACAGCCTGCGGGCTGATACATCAAGATCCGTGGCCGGCTGGGATTTTCAAAATGGCGTCGATTGTTGGATTGGGCTGGGTATCGCTCAGGCATTTGCCTCGGACGGCTGACACCTTGAGTTTGAGGCTATTGGCGGGGCGTGGGAAGGTGTTTCACGATGCGATGGAGGATATTGAATGCCTGCCCGAAGATGCCTGGGAAAAAAGAATGGCGAAGGAAATTTTTCTTGCGCGCTATGAAGAAGTCGTGAAGGATTCGCCGGGTGATGACGATGCGGAGGCGCGGGAATTTATGATGACAGCGAGAGAGCGCTATCAGCAGTGGGAACAGCAGAAGCTTGAGCTGGGCATGCAAATCGGTCTTGCGAAAGGCTTGGAACAGGGGATTGAAAAGGGGATTGAAAAGGGGATTGAAAAGGGGATTGAAAAGGGGATTGAAAAAGGAATTGAAAAAGGCCGCGAGCTGGCGCTTCGGTCCGCCCTCGAAAGCGTATTCCAGTCCCGTTTTGGCACCATGCCTGCGCCGCTGAAGCGTGCGCTCGATAATGAACATAATCCCGATGTGTTGTTAAACTGGATGCCTTTGTTCTCCGTAGAATCTTATGAAGCCATTGAGCGCGCTTTAGGTACATAGTCAATCATGGACTGGAAGATCTTTGTTTCAACCTTCACTGCTATTTTTATCGCCGAGATGGGCGATAAAACCCAGCTTGCCGCTCTTTCACTCGCAGCAGGCGCGAAATCGCGCTGGAGCGTGTTTATTGGTTCGGCCCTCGCTCTCGTCGCGACAAGCGCCATCGCGGTCCTCGCCGGCGAAGCTGTTTCCCGCGTTGTCTCTCCTCTCTGGATTAAGCGTACCGCCGGTGTTGTGTTTATTGTTTTAGGTATTGTTTATTTATTCGGTATCGGCGGGGATGATTGATTCTCGCGGCGCTTGCATTCACTTCTCAACTCGCGCGAAGATATTGTTTATGAGAATGAAGCATCGCCTCTGTGCGGGAATTTTTGTTTTGGGGTTCTGGCTCTGGGGCTGTACTTCCAACTCCGATTCAATGCCCGCGCCGGCTCCCAGCTCGTCAAGCGGTCATCCGCCCGCCTTCGATCCAGCCCTCTTCGATTGCCGTGCCCAATCGAAGGAAATGGCTAGGACCAACCCCATCCCCATTTCCTGCGCGGCCGATCGCTCTTGCACCACGCCTCTGGTCAGTGGCCACCGCGGTGCCGGAGGCCAAATGGGTGTGATCGCCCCGGAAAATACCCTCTCTTCCGTGCGGGCTTCCATTTTGATGGGGTCTGATTTTATTGAAACCGATCCCAGGGAAATTATCGGCGATGTCCTGGTGAATATGCACGATCCTGAAGTCGATCGAACCACCTCGGGCAAGGGCGAGGCTGCATCGATGACGCTCGAGCAAATTCAAGCGCTTTCAATTCGATCGGAACAATTTATAGGGGATTTTTCTTGTGAGCGCGTGCCCACGATCGAAGAAGTATTATTGGCCGCCAAGGGAAAAATTCATGTGCTTCTCGATGCCAATAAAACGTCGCGCGTCGACTTATTGGTGTCCGCCATCCAAAAGACCGGCACGATCGAATGGGCCATTTTCGATACCGACAGCGTTGAGAAAATCGATGAGGCGCTTGTTTTGGAGCCCAATCTGCTGACGATGATCCGGGTGGCCGACGAGGCCGAACTTAACAGTGAACTCGAGCATTTTGCAGCGCATCCCCCTGTGATCGTTGAAATTCACGATGGCGCCGGTGCCCAAACCATGGCGCCGTTGATTCATGCCGCTGGGCATAGAATGCTGATGGACGCCTTTATTACGGACTTGGCCGTATCGGTCTCGAATGATTTCACACTGTACAAAGATGTGTTTGAATCAGGCGTGGATATCGTTCAAACCGACCGGCCGGAATTGGCCATCAAGAGTCTAGGCCGCTGAATGAGCTCTCAATATCCATCGGGAAATCCCTCTCCTCTCGAGCCGCGCGAGGACAATTCACTGCCCGGCTATTCGGGATTGCCCACGAATGAGCCGCATTATTTCGTGCCCGCCGGTATGCCGCCCGGACATGAGCCTCTCGCTCAGGATGAGGGCGCCCCCGCGGGTGTGCAGTACTTTCGGATTTTCGGCGGTTTTATGGCGCTTTGCTCTGGAGCGCTTTTGCTTGCGGGAATGATCGGAACCATCGCCGCATTGGCATCGGCTTCCGGTCCTGCATCGGGCTCTTCAGGTGTTCCCGAGATCGTCGGCGGATTAATTTACACGGCTATCGGCGGTCTCATGTTTCTTTCCTATATTATCGCGCTCTTTGGAGGCCGCAGACCCTGGGTTCATACGCTGGGGACTATTTTGATCGCATTGACCATGACTTCGATCTGCTGTATGCCGATTTCAATTCCTTTGCTGATCGCCTACAACAAACAGGAAGTGAAGCGCTGGTACGGGAATTAAGTCGACAATTCGGGATAGTGGCTTAAACCAATGAGCGCCCCATCAGGATCGCGGATGTAAATCGTATAGTTACTCTCACGCTCAATGGCAATTCCTTCATTTTGCAAAAAAATTCGATAGTATTCGCGCTCGCTCGGGAGAATGGCCAGAGCGATGCAATGCCATCCTGGATCGCCATCCGATTTTGCTGTATTTGCTGTTGAATTGGCCGATGCGATTTCCACGGCCAGAAAACAATCGCCCCCAAGCGAATACCAAATCGATCGATCGTCGCCCTTTTCATTCTGCCATCGGCGAATTTCGGACAAACCCAAGACGTGGCCATAAAAATGAGCGGATCGCCCGAGATCTTTGGCAATAACGGCGAGGTGGTGAATACGCATGGGGCGCCGTGTATCACGGGCCGACTTTGCAGGGAACGGTTCACGCTTTCAGGGAAGGGTGATTGACGCCTGGAATCAATTCATAGATAGAGCGCGCTATGCGACGTTTTCATTTTTGCGTGCCTGTCATTGGTGTTCTGGGGCTGTCGGGATCTTTAGGCTGTGGTTCGGCCGCCGAAGTGTCGGGGCCGGCAAGCGCTCCTGTGGCATCCGCGCCCTGTGTTTCGGCTTCTCCCCCGCCGCCGACCGCGTCCGCGCCGCAAAGCGTCGCGATTTTAGGGCCGGAGGCGAGCCCAATTAGCATTGAAAGGCTTTCCCGCCTTCCTGAAGCGGCCATTCGCTTGCCCAGAAGTTCTTCGTATTCGCCGGATGGAAAGCTGATTACCTATTTAGCCAGCGAATCCAATTCAATGACGATGTCGCTCTTTGCTTTTGATCTCGCGAGCAAATCGACAACGGTGCTGGTGAGGCCGCAGGATTTAAGCGCCGAACAGAAGCCAATTTCCCGCGAGGAAGAGCTTCGCCGCGAACGGCAGCGGAAGATGACGATGGGCGTCACCGCGTATCAGTGGGCCAAAAAGTCCAATACGATGTTATTGCCTTATTCAGGGGATATTTATATTCGATCGGAATCAGGCTCCATTCAGCGATTAACAGAAACGCCCGATCCCGAATTGGATCCTAAGATTTGCGAGAAAGGGGAGCGGGTCGTGTTTGTCCGCGGCAGCGAGCTGTTTTCCGTGGATGTGGCGTCGAAAAAAGAAACAGCCCTCACCAAAGGCGCCCCCGCGGGCATTACCCGCGGCCAGAGCGATTTTAATGGCCAAGAAGAATTTGATGAGCCCAGTGGGTTTTGGATTTCGCCGGATTGTTCAAAAGTGGCTTTTTTAGAAGTGGATGAGCGCCATGTAGGCACTGTGCCGGTGCTGGGATACCGCGGCGGTAAATCCGACTTGATGATGCAGAAATATCCGGCCGCGGGAGAGAAGAATCCCATTGTGAAGCCGGGTATTGTGGATATGGCTTCGAAGAAAGTCGTTTGGATTTCGGGGCTATCCGGGGAACGTTATTTGGGGCGTTTTATGTGGGCGCCCGATCATAAATCGATTTGGTTTCAAACGATTTCACGGGATCACAAGACGCTGTCGCTGGTGAGGGCCGATGCGGTAACGGGCGTGGCCAAGGAAGTTGCGGTGCGCACATCTTCGTATTGGCTCGAATTTGCCGATGCGGTGTTGCTCGAAAAAACGAATGCATTTTTGTGGACGGTGGTGGAGCAGGGGCACGAGCATTTAGAGCTTCGGGGCGCCGAAAAAGGAGACGTCTGGGCAAAACTGACTGCCGGAGATTGGGATGTGCAGGGTATTTCGGCGGTCGATGAAGAGAAGAAACGGGTTTTGTTCGCAGGGACGAAGGATAGTCCTGTAGAAAGGCATTTATATTCGGTTGTATTGCCGGATGGCCCTGGGAAAGACGGGAAGGTGATAGGTCCTCAAGAGCCTGTGCGCTTAACGCCCGAACCGGGCATGCACCTAACGATGGTGGAGAGGGGCGGGAAGGGTTTTGTCGATGTGCATTCGGCGCTGGATAGGATGTTTAAAGCCGTCGTGCGGGATGAAAAAGGAGCTGTTTTATTCGAGCTTCCCATGTCGCCGGATACCGAGCTTGACGCGCTTAAACTGAGAACGCCTCAGATTGTGGAGCTGAAATCAAAATCGGGTGTGAAACTCTATGGTTCGCTGCTGCCGCCCAGGCATATTGAACCCGGGAAACGTTATCCAGTCGTGGTCATGGTTTATGGCGGGCCCCACGCCCAGACCGTCATGAATATCTGGCAGCCCAGATTGATGTGGAATCATTTGGCCGATCGGAATGTCGCCGTATTTCAATTGGATAATCGCGGCTCGGGCGGAAGAGGCCCGGGCTTCGAATCGGCTATCCATAAAGAGCTCTATGCGGTAGAGCTTGAAGATCAGCTCGCCGGCGTCGATTATTTAAGCTCGCTTCCCTATATCGACCCAAGCCGCGTGGGTATTCATGGATATAGCTATGGAGGCTCGATGACATTGTATGCAATGCTCCGGGCACCCGATCGCTTTAAGGTCGGCGTCGCAGGGGCTCCGGTTGTCGATTCGAGGCTGTACGATACCGGGTATACAGAGCGCTATATGGAAACACCTCAAAGCAATCCGAAAGGATATGATGCGGTGAATTTGACAAAATATGCTGGCAATCTGAAAGGAAAGCTTTTGTTAATTCATTCGCTAATGGACGAGAATGTTCATTTTCAGAATACCGCCGAAATGGTAGATTCGTTCGTGGCGGCAGACAAATCGTTCGATTTGTTTGTATTTCCTGGGGAGCGGCATGGAACGAGAAATCCCGCGGCCCGCAAATACATGTCGCGGATCGTATTGGACTATTTCGCAAAGCACTTGTGATTTTTGATGTTGCGCTGTGCGGCGGCTTTGTATAGGTTGCGCCGCACATTTTCGGGGAGTCGCACAGCCTGGTAGTGCACGAGCTTTGGGTGCTCGTTGTCGGGGGTTCGAATCCCTCCTCCCCGACCGAAAATTTTAAATCCGCACGCCGAAGCCGCTCGGTGCGCAGCCGCGTTACGAACCAGAAGGCCGGGGAAGGCGGACGACGAGGCATGAGCAGGGCGAGGCGCGCACAACGGCCTCTGCAACGCTCCCCAACAATACGCGGCTCAAACCGGTGCGCCCCGATGTCGCAACGATGACGAGTTCGGCGGGAAGCTGCTCCGCAAGCCGAGGGATGTCGATCGCCGGAGAACCCTCTGTCACCACGAGTTCGGCTTCGAGCTTGAACCTCGACGCCGCTTCTTGCATGCGCTGTTTGGCAAGCGCTTTTAATTCGTCTTTGTTGATCGGCGCCGCAGGGTTCGGCACCAATTCCGACGACAGAGGGCCGCCTCCCGGTTCGGGCAAATTGAGACTGTGCACGATGGTCACGCGGCCTTTGCGCGTCTGGGCTTCGCGCGCCGCCGCAGCCACAGCAGGCATCGCAGGCGCCGACAAATCCGTCCCCACAAGGATATGGCCGGTATGAGGTCCGGAACGCGCGATAAGAACAGGACAGTGCGCATAACGCACAACCTTCTCAGCGACATTGCCCAGCACAAGGCGCGCCACGCCGCTTGAACCTTGGCCTCCCACAACGATGATGTCCGCCTTCGCCGCTTCAGCCCGGCTGACAATCGCCGCATAAGGAGCGCCCTCGCCCACCTGTGCCGTAATCTCGCCCGGAGCACGCCCCGTAATCGCTTGGCTGCGCTCCACCAATGCATCCAAAATTCGGCCTTGAAGCGCGGGCAAATCGTTTAGCGCCTGTTGATCCAAGGCAGGCTGCAGTGGATGACTGCCCAACGCGCTCGGTAATGCGTGGTAAATCAGAAGTTCTGCCTGATGGGTGCGGGCCAATGCATCCGCTTGGCGAATCGCTTCATCGGCAGGGCCGCTAAAATCCGTGGCGCAGAAAACCTTCCGTACCGTTTCCATAGAATGCAAGCACCTACCTAAGCCGCCGGAGCGTGTCAACGCGGCCTTAGAATTTCGAAGGTTCACAGCATCTCTTCTCGCCGGCCAAGAGTGCGCGGTAGTCTAGCGCCCCTCATGACTTCGGCCTCTCAGAGCCAAGCTCTGCAGCGCGTGCTCTCTTCAATTGCCGGCGAGCCTCTCGTCATTCTCATTACAGGTCATCCCGATCCCGATGCGATCGGCAGTGCGCTTGCTCATCAGCGCATTTGCGAGCATCTCGGTGTGCCTGCGACGGTGGCTCATGTGCTTGGCGTTTCGCATCACCAGAACCGAGCGATGTTGAAGTTGCTCAATGTGGAGATGCTGCACGTCACCAACACATCGGAGCTTGCACGCTTCAAATATTTGTCGCTTGTCGACACATCGACACCCGAGCCTTCAATCGAGCTTCCAGAAGGACTGAAGCTCTTAACGGTCGTGGATCATCATCGCGCCGCAAAGATCGACGCGCCTTTCGTGGATATCCGGCCGGGGATGGGCGCCTCGTGCTCGATCTACACGGAGTACATGCAGCAAGGACTTTCGCCGCTGGCCCGCGATCAAGCGGACACGCGCGTTGCGACGGCGCTCTTGTTTGGGATGCAGACGGACACGGACGATTTTTCGCTCGCGACCGAAGCCGACTTTCACGCCGCGGCCTATGTAAAGCCTTTCTGCGATGTGGATGTGCTCAAGCGGATCGGGCGGCGCTCGGTGAGCGCATCGGCCATGGGCGTGCTCGCGAGAGCGCTGTCCGATCTAAAAGTCGTTCGCAACTTTGCCATCGCGGGCGTGGGCGTCGTGTCGGTCGGCGATCGGGACACAATCGGATCGGCGGCAGATTTTATTTTAAGGCGCGAAGATATCGACACCGTGCTGGTCTACGGCATCGTTCACGATCGCATCGATGGTTCGCTGCGCACGACGAGCTCGTCGGTCGATCCCGCGGCGTTTTTGCACACGGCATTTGGGCGCGATCCAAACGGCAAACCTTATGGCGGCGGCCGCGCGGACAAAGGCGGGTTTCAGATACCGCTGGGCATGCTTGCGGAATGCGAAGACCGCGATTCGCTGTGGGAGCTCTCGCAGCAATTGGTGCGCTCGCGGCTTGCGCGCGTTGTGCCTGACTTGGATGAAGAGGAAAGGGTTCCCGTACCCAGGCGCGGAGGCGGCCGGACACGCTTCCCCGATGACGAATAATTGGCCTGCTAGCGCTCGGTGAAATCGAGATCTTTTCCGTAGGTTTCATCGAGCCGGCCAAGCGCCAGGAAGGCGACGGCCATCGTCAGCACGCCGACCGCGATGGCGCTGCCCTGCACACCGAGCCCAGCGCTCTTTCCGGCTTGAAATAGCGTCGTCAAAAGCACGACGGCACCCCTGACAAAGTTGGGCGCTGTCGTGGTCGCCGTCGCCCGGATATTGGTTCCGAACTGTTCGGATGCGATGGTGACAAACACAGCCCAATAGCCCGTCGCAAAACCCAGACCGACGCACACCGCATAAAAGGTTGGAATAGAAACTTTTCCGACCAAAAAATACGCCCCGATAAAGATCGCCGTCAGCACCAAAAACATCGCGACCACACGGCGCCGGTTCTTCATCAATTGGCTTAGCGCTCCGCTTGCAAAATCGCCGATCGACAGCCCGATGTACGTGTACATGATGGCCCAGCGGGTATTGGGCACTTCGCTCATGCCCATCGCCTTTCCGATCTCGGGGGAGAAGGTGACGAGAATGCCGACCGCGTACCAAATGGGAACGCCGATAAAGATCACCCCGAGATAGCGGAGCGCCCGCTCCTTGGTCGCGAACAGCCTGAAGAAATTGCCCCGCTCGATCTCTTTGTTCTGCTTGACCGACTCATACATGCCGGACTCGTACACGCCGATGCGCAGAAGCAAGAGAACGAGTCCCAATGCGCCCCCGATAAAATACGAAGTGCGCCAGGGAAACACATCGCCGACGAGCGCCGCCGCGACCGCGCCCATAATGCCCACCGTCGCGACAATGGTTGTTCCATAGCCTCGGGATTCTTTAGGCATGGTCTCACTGACCAGCGTAATGCCCGCTCCCAATTCGCCCGCGAGACCAATACCGGCGATCAAGCGCAGGGCGGCGTAGCTATGGATGCCCGTTACGAAGCCATTGGCGATATTTGCGATCGAATACAAACAAATCGAGCCGAATAAAACCGAAAGGCGCCCGCGCTTATCGCCCAAAATTCCCCAAACAATACCGCCCAGCAGCATGCCGAGCATTTGCATATTGAGCAGGAGCACGCCTTTATCGAGCAAATCGGCATCGGCGATACCAATGCCCTTCAGGCTCGGCACGCGCACAATGCTAAAGAGCACGAGATCGTAGATATCGACGAAATAGCCGAGCGCCGCGACGAGGATAATCAGCTTGGCCGAGCGCTTTTGCAGATCGGGGCTTATGGTCATAGCCAATTAGGTCTTCCTTCGGGTTGTCGCGCGCAAAAGGCGGCCATCCTCGGAAGCCGAAAAGCCCCGCTTTTTAAGCCAATCGGTTATTTTTTCTGCATGGGGATGCGTGGGGCGCACGGCATTGAAGAGATAATTCAGCCCCCGCTTTTGAGCTTCGTTTTCCAATTGATCGAGAATAAATGTTCCAATGCCTTTACCCTCGGCATTGGGCGCCGCGGCGAGCAGAATTTCGGCGTCGCCCCAATTCACATCGAGCCAGCCATAACCCACGGTTTGGCCATTTTCCTCGACGCGAAACCACTCACAGGGAAGCAGATCCCCGATGGCACACTGCTGAAATCGGGTGTCAAAAATGCCTTTGGCCGCGCCGCCGATAATGGCTTTTTTGTTTTCGTCCCAGCGGCCCGGGTTTTCATGAATCCACGCGAGTGTCATACGCATTCTCCTTGGACTTGGCGCGCGAGATTTGCCGGGCGGCGCGGGGCTGTCAATTGTTTGGTATTGAGGTATTTATTTTTTTCCTCATTTGGTTCCGAGGACAATTCGAGCGTGTAGGCTAGTCATTGCATCAAATTTTTGAGGTTTAGGCTCATCGTCGAAGGACATCTCCGCGCGGAAGCGCGAAATATTGCTGACAAGCTTGTCCACGGGCGAGCCGGGCACGGGCACCGCCGGCCATGAAGGCGCATAACGGCTTCCCCGCGCGGGATCGCGAACGCCTTCGGGGCCAAAGCTATAGGTGCCTCCATCGGGCGGAATGGGCACGGCGCCAAAGACTGAAAGCCCAAGCGCTGAAATAGCCGCCGCGTCATTGGCTTTTTCAGGTGCTCCCCGGAACAGCGCCTCCGCCATTGCCATCGAGCGCCGATGAGCATCTTGCGCCGCTTCCTCCAGCACCCAGCCCGCCAACGTCCACAAAGGGCTCTTTTGGCCATTGGGGCTCAAATCGACGGCCAATTGAGGCGCCCCGTGCTCGCCCGGCTTGGGAATAGGCGCCGCCGCAGGTGTTTTATTGTCCAGCCGCTCATCCAGCACCCTTCTCAGCACATCAAATCGGAAGGATGTGATCAGCGCACTTTCGCAAAAAGCATAATACAATTGTATTGGTCTATCTGACGATGAAATTCCGGCGCCGCCGTCGATTTTAATGCGGACAACGGGAATGGAGCGGTGTTTTCCGATTTCGTTCCATTCGACCAAACCCGGCAGCACATCATCGGCGATGGCTCTTGCGCCCGCGATGGCCAAAGCCGCGCCCGGCGTGCTTTTTAATCCAATGGCGGCAAAGAGCGGGAGCTGAGCGAGCTCGCCGATTTCATCGACCCTTTGCCTTTGCTGTTTTTCTTCGGCGGTGCGGGGCCGCTCGGGCGTATCGTCATCCATTACTTTTACGGCGGCGGTGACAAGCTGCGTCCGGTCGGCCACGCCCAGCATCGCCCACTCGCCCAGCCAATCCACTTTCAGGCTATGCCTTCGCGAAAACCCGCCGCGCAGCATTCCCGACAGTTCGCGCCGAAGTTCGGCATTTTCTCCGACGCCCAGCACAACGCGCGCTCCCTGCGCAAAAGGCGGCGCCACAATGCGCGCCGAGCCCACATCCCGCTGGATTTGCCGGTATTCGGATTGATCGATGAGCGGCAAGATCCTTACGTCTGCCGAGATAGGCGTGCCTTTTTGATCTTTATTGCCGGCGGGCGCGTCGATGGCCAGGCGAATGGCAATGGGATCGATATATTCGGACCAATACGATTGATATCCTTGTACAAATCGTTCATAAGAGCGCTCTTCGAAGGACGTTATCATCGTAGGGGCTGGCAAATCAATCAATGGAGTGAGCCCGCTGGGGCTGCCCCAGGAAGAAGAGGCGCTCTTGCCGAGCGTAAACTGAATTTTTTCTCCGCCTTCATGCTGCAATTCGGCTTTATTCAGCAGATTAGCTTTGATTAAATCGTCGGTGGAAGCTGGGCTTTTGCCCCAAATCCATCCATATAAAAGCGCTGCAAAACCAGGCGTTGACAATTCGGCGAGGGCCAACTGGCGCCGCGCTTCTAAAATCTTTTGTTTTGGCCCGATCACCGATGCAATAAAACGATCGCCCATAAATGCCAGCACATCGGCAGGCTTTTCGGCATCCCGCGCGAGCATATAGGCGAAATCGGGCTCGTCGGAGAGGCGCGCCCGCTTTCCTTTGATCGTATCGAGTACAGATTTGATCGCATTGGGACTATTGGAAACGATTTCAATATCTCCGGCCGAAGCCCGGTGCTGATAAACAGCGCCGTCCCCGGAACGGGCAACTTTGATCGTTGTTCCATCATAATTGATCGTCGATGAAGTAATGCCGCCGTGCTTTTCACCGTGGGTGCTCAGCGCCGACCCCATTCCCGCTTCAAACAGCGCGCGCTGTTTCAGTCTAAATACGATCGTAATATCTGTTCCTTCTTTGATATAGGGATCGCTTCCCATCGCGGCCAAATCGGCGACAACAGAAGGCCCGAGCGAACGGGACAGGGGGCCCCTGGAAATACCGAGCGCCGTTTCATACCGTTCGGAAACGCGGCGGTCCTCGGCGCGCTCATCCAGCACATTGGCCGCGGGCGTTCCCCAGGTATCGGCTTCATCGACGAGGCGAAATAGGCTTTGCAGGCTTTCAAAGCGCACATACCAGAAATCGGCGGGAGCCCATTTCGCTAAAGGCTCCGCGGGCACATTGCGGGAAGCCGGATTGGTTTTTTGAAGCTCAATGAGCATTTCTTTAAAAGGATGAGCTTTTAAATCCGGCCCTTTTAATTTTTCAATCGGGATTTGGGCTTTTTCGCGAAGGGCCGAGATTAAAAGGCCCCGCTCATGCTGAAGGGCTTCTTGAATGCTGGTTACGCCGGTTGTGGTCTCCATCAGCATAGAGAGATCGTCGCCGCGATATCGGGGCCCGGCGTTGGGGTTGAGTGGATTGGCTTGGGCGCCGGCCTGGGTTTTTTGAACCACAGGGCTCTGCAGGAGCACCCGCTCGGCCGCAAAGGCATGAAAAGGCGAATGGCCCCGATTTTGGTTGAAATACGCCGATAGCGCTCTTGCCCATAAATCGATTAATTGTTTGTTTTCTTTTGCGGTGCGCTGGGCATCGCCCCGGAATTCAATGCGCTGTCCGGGAATTTGAATGTCTTCGCCGTAGTCGTGCACCGAGGGTAAATAGATTTTTCCGGAAACAGGCTGAGATGCGGCCGTTTTGTTGCGGCGTACCCAAAGTGCGAATCCTTCATTGCCTCCGCGCCTTTCTAAAAATGCGAGCGGTGCCTGCTCCGCCGCCGCATGATCTATAATGATCGAAACATCTTCCAATTCGATTTGAAATTCTTGTAGCCCTACGGATTCGAGGCGAATTCCCCAGGTTGTGATTTCATGATCGCCTTCGGAAAAGCGTTCGAGGGGTTCGGCTACGATCGGATTGGAACGGATAATGGGAGCAATGGGGCCCGTCCGGAGCACGGGCATGCTGGGATCTTGAGGCTCATCGACCGAGAGGGGCGCGGATGGGTCCTGCCCCTGGGCCTGGGCGGTTTTTTGGTCTTTGGGAGCGGTGTCTGAGGGAGTGGGGGCGCCTCCGCACGAGAGAAAAAAGAAGGCCGAAATGAATGCAATAGAACGGAGTTTTCGCATAAAGGGGCGCCGAGTCTAGCCCGCGCACCCAGCAATGAGAACAGCTTTTAGCGTGGTGCGTCAGCGCGGATAGCGGCTGAGTAGTTCGGACAACCGGGGCACGAGCTCCGATACGGCGCCCTCGCCTTTGATACCGCCTGAAATAGCCATTCCCGACGCTGTTCCATCGGCTTTGGGGATTGCGAACAGAGGAATAAGCTTTGACGTATAGCCCGCTTTTGTAAGCGCTTCGTGATCGCGATCGAAATCGAATTCCAATAGGCGGAGCCCGCCGAAGCTTGTATCGAGCTCGCCCGCCGCCGCGGCTTGATGAAATCGCGTACAAGGCTCGCACCAAGCCGCGCCCACATACACAAGCAGCGGTTTTGAGGGGGCTTTGGCCATTTCGCTCCGCACCACCGCCGCGATGTCTTCTTCTTTGGGCGCCGCGATGAGTTCGATGCGTTCGGCTGTTTTCGGGCTTGTTTTATTCGGTTCTGAATTGCAGCCCACCGTCAGCGCGCATAGGCCAATAAAAATACGAAAAAATATTTTAACCATTCTTTCGTTACTCCGGCACAACGAGGCGCTCGCATAGCTCTAAAATGGCCGCGGGCATATGTTTGGCCTTCGATGCCTTGATAATATCGCTTCTAAGATCGCGGAGTTCGCTTGGCAAAGCCCATAACAGCGCGAGCCGCGTGGTATGGGCCATATTTTTTTCAAGCACGCCCCGGATAATTTCAACCGAGGGAAAGGCCGAAAGCAAATCGAGTTCGGGCAGCGAATGCTTGCGCGCCGCCTCGCAGAGCTGGTCTTCAAAATGGCTTCGGCGCGATTCCAGCACCTCATAAAACATATATCCGGAACCGGGCTCGCAGCGCATCGGAGCCCGGCCATCCGTGGGCAATGCGTAAAAACGTTTTTCGGCGTCGATGGCGATGCGCGTGTCGCTCTCCAGCGTGACCAGCGGCAAAACCCGGCCCAGCGGCGTCTCTTCTCCGCCTCCGCCTTCGAAGCAAATGCTTAGCGCTTGTTTTAGGGTATCGCTCATGCTTATTTCCTATCAAAATTAAAAAATATCTTATTGAATTGGAAAAGCGGTCCAGCCCTTAAACGCGGCCCAGGCCGATCCGCATGCGCTGTTGAAGTTCGCTCTTGTATCTTAGCCCATGGGGCCGGAAATTGGGATGGAAAGCTTAAGGCGAAAGGCGGCTGAGAAGCATGATGAAGCGATTGGATATTCTTTTGATGGGTGTTGGGCTATGCGTATTGGGCTGTTCGGACGAATCCAGCTCTACACCTCTTCCCGATGGAGGTGCGGGGGGAGGGGAGCCCGATGCGGGGCTGGTTTGCGATGGCGCGGGGATTAGCAAAGGGCCTTGGGTATTGGCCATCGATGGACAGGGCGCGAAGGTGCGCTGGGAGGCTTGCCGCGAGGGCACCACGAAAGGATTGAAGCTGGCGCCCGAGGCCGGCGGCAATCCGATCGAAATGCAAAGCGTGGAGACACCCTTTGAAGTAACAGAAACGAAGGGAGCGGTGCTCAATCCTTTGGCGCCTTCGGATTGGGCGGCCACGTATTATATGCATGAAGCGGCGCTTTCAGGGCTTTTGCCCGGCACTTGCTATACCTATGAATTGCTTGGGGACGCATCGAGAAAAGGCCGTTTTTGCACGGCGGCGCCTTCGGGTTCGCCCATTCGCTTTATGGCGATTGGGGATACCAATCCTGGATTGGGAAACAATGCGTTCAATGTGCTTTCGCATTCGCTGCAAAAGGCGCCCGATTTCACCGTTCATTGCGGTGATATCCAATATTATTCATCGTTTTTAGAGACCTGGGCCTCGTGGTTTCCGGTGATGCAGCCCATGCTGTCCCAGGGAGGGTTTTTTCCTTCGGTTGGGAATCATGAGAGCGAGACGCCGACTGAATTCAATGAGTATTTTTTGCGATTCTATCAAGGTGCCGGATTTGAAGGCACCGACACCTATTATCGATTTGAAACGGGAGGCGTATATTTCTTCGCGCTGAATACGGAAGAGCCTTATGGGCAGGGGACGGTGCAAGGTTCTTGGCTGGAGGCGCAATTGGATGCAGCTTCGAAGTCTCCGGGCTACCGTTTTTCAATTGTGTTTATGCATCGGGCGCTCGTGACATGCGGCGATAGCGGGCAGGATTCGGCGGTGCGCGAGCAATTCGCTCCGATATTTGCTCAATACAAAGTGCCTTTGGTCTTGCAGGGACATGTGCATGTGTACGAGCGTTTTGATATCGATGGTATTACCTACATTACAACCGGTGGTGGAGGCAGTAAAATCGGCGTGGTCGATGAAAATATCGAGAGGCCCGAATGCGCGATGAGGCTTGCAGCAGGCGCCTATTCGCATGCGGTCATTGTGGATGTGAATGCTACTGAAATTCAGGGCACTGTGATCCACGAGGATGGAAGCGTGCCCGATTCGTTTGTGATTCCAGTTCCTTAAAATGGCTGAATGGCATAATTGTCAATCATCAATCCTTCTGTATTGATTGTTTGAAGACTGAGCACAGCGCCATTTTCAGACACCTCGGCCAGCGTGGCCCCGTAGCCGCCCGACCAGCGAAGCTCGCTTCCAGCGACGGGCTCTTTGGTGAAGGCATAGGAAACCGCTCCGCCCAAGCCGTTTACAATATAGGTGGTTCCGTTGATATTCAGCCTTTCATAGCTGTGTTCGTGGCCTGCCAGCACCAAATTGGCCCCCCATTCTCCATAAGGCCATTGCGATACGGGGGTCGATCCATGATATCCGCTCGAATAGGGCGGCCTGTGCATCAGCACAAACTTAAACGGTTCCGTGGCGGCCGCGAGGCCCTGTTTTAACCAATTCGCTTGAATTGAATCCACGGTGTTGCCGTCGGGCTCTTGCCATTCGCCGTCGACAATAAAGAAATGTACCGGGCCCCGTACGAAGTCGTAATAGCGCTCGTTGCCCGGAAGCTCGAAGTAGTCGAGATAAGCCTGAATGCTGCCTGAATTCCAATCGTGATTGCCCAGGCAGGGAAAGAAACGGTTTTCGGTTGCGCCGGCTCCATAATCGCCTTTGTAGGGATAAATATATTTATGATAGAATTGGCCAATATTTAAATCGATGGTCGTGTCGAGGCCGTTGGGGTAATTGTTGTCGCCGAGGGTGACAATAAATTCAGGCTCGAAGCGATCGATTAATGCGGCAACGGCGGCTTCACTTGCGGCATAGGTTTCTCCGTTCGCGGCCGCTCCAAAGTCGCCAAGAATAACAAAGCGGAGTTTGGGCTTGGGAATGCAAGTCCATGGGCCGCAAATGCCCGGGCCAAGCAAGGAGTTTTTTCCGCCATAGCCGTCGTCGATTGTATTGGGATTGATGGGGTCCGGCTTCCAATCTTTTTGATTGACGACCAATTTATATTGGATTGTTGTGTTCCATGGAATGCTGAGCGTGGCCGTCCAGATTTGACCTTCGAGGGTCATAGGAATACCCGCGCTCCAGGCGCCCGGGGCGTAATTGCCGCGAACTTCAATGGAGGATTCGCCGGCGTAGGGAAAGGCGATCGTGTGCTGGCAGCGGCGATCGGGCTCGGGGCATGGATCTCCGGGGGGCAGCGAGGCGTCGGGTTTGGAGGGTGGCGGCGTTTCGCCGGGTTTTAGGGTTGGTGTGGGTTTGCTGAGCGGCGCGGACGTGCGGTGTTCGGCGTCGCAGCCCGCGTAAAAGGCCGCCAGGCTGACGAAGGGAATAAGCCCACAAGCAATTCGATAAAATTGTTTCATAAGGAACCTACTGGATAATGCCGCGAAGCCATGCGCGCAAAGCTTTGGGATCTTCGGGAAGGTCGTCTTTGAATAAACGTACGGCGCCGTCTTGGCTCAGCGTTAAAATCGTATTGTCGTCCACCCCAAAGAGAATGTCCGTGACCGCCCGAGAATGTCCCAAGAGAGGCCGCCCTTCTTTGAGGTCCAGATGCCAAAGGCGCGCGGTTTTGTCTTGGCTGGCGCTCAGCAGAAAGCGGCCGTCGGAGGAAAAGCGGGTGCGCGTGACTTTGGCTTCGTGGCCGCGCAGGGCGTCAAGCTCGCGGTTTGTCGCGGGCTGGAGAAGGTGAATGGAGTTGTCTCCGCTCAAGACGGCCAGGAGTTCACCATCGGGTGATACGTCAATATCTTCGATTTCAGTTCCGCCGATGCGAAAAATCTTGGTTTGATCGCTGTTCATGTCCCACATGCGGACGGTGTGGTCGGCGCCGCCCGACACCAGAAAATGACCGCCGGGCGTAAAGGCGAGGGCCGAAATTTTGCCATCGTGCCCCACGAAATCGCGATGCTTTCCCGAGTCTGTGTCAATGGCGCGAATGGTGCCGTCGCTGTGGCCGGTGACGAGGTATTTGCCATCCGGTGACAATACGATTGAATTGCTAAAATTCTTGACCGCGGCAAGCTCGGTGCTCTGTCCGCTGTCCGCATCGAGGCGCATGAGAAGGCCGCCGGAGCTGAGCGAGAAAATGCGGTGGCCGTCGGGTGCGTACACCAAGCGCTGGATGGCCGTTCGGTCCGGGCTCTGGAAGGTCCATGTGGAGTATCCGGTGAGATCCCAGACCTGGGCTGTGCCGTCGGGGCCGGCCGTGACGAGTCTGTCGTTTTCCGGGGAAAAAACAGCTTCTTTAATTGGGCCTGCAAGACCAATCAATTCGATAGAATTGTTCCCGTTTAAATGGGTGAGGTGGGCTTTCCCATTGGTTTGGGCGGTGAGAAGCCATTGTCCATCGGGTGAAGTGACGAGATGCGGCAGTCCTTTGGCGTGGCGGGCGATGATTTGCGGTGTGCCATCGCTGAGGGAAAAGAGCCTAACGGTGCGATCGGGCGAGGCGGCTGCGAGGTGGCTGCCATCGGAGGAAAAGGCAATATCGCTGATGGAGTCTTCGAAGCCCGAGAGGATGCGGCGTTCAAGGGTGCTGATGTTCCATACGTGCAGGCTGCGATCGCTGCCGGCGATGGCGATGAAGTTGCTGTCGGGCGAGAAGGCTGCGGCCGTGATGGGCGGTCTGTGATTGGACAGTTCGGTGGCGGTGCCCGTGGCCGCGTTCCAAAGCATGACGGTGTCCGAGATGTCGGTGGTGACGAAGGTGCGGCCATTGGGCGAGAAGCGCAGCCGTTCGACGCCGGGAATGTTCTGCTGGATGGCTTGCTTCTCGTCCGTTTCGAGATCCCAGAGGAAGAGCGTGTGGCTGTTGGTGACAAGGGCCGCCCGTTTGCAATCTCTTGAGATTGCAATACGATAGAATGGTTCGGGGAAATTGAGGCGGCGCTGTTCCTTGCCCGTGGAGCTTTCCCACACGTTGATGGAGGTTCCGCCAAAGGCCGCGAAAACCCGTTCTCCGCCCGGCGAGAAGAGGAGGTCATGAATGCGGGCTTTGGCGCCGACGAGTTCACGCGGTGTGCCGGTATCGACGTTGAATAGGCGGCCGCCGCCGATGCGATCGAAGGCGGCCAGGCTTCGGCCATCGGGTGAGAAGGTGAGTTCGGAGACTTCCGCGCCGTATTCGGCGATGGCGAGCACGGCGCCGGTTTCCGCGCTCCACACCCGTGCGGTTTTGTCTTTTCCGCCCGTGGCGATGAAGGTGCCGTCGCTTGAAAAGGCGACGCGCCAGATCTCATCAAAATGGCCGCTGAGCGTGCGGGTCTCGCGGTTTTGAATGTTCCACACGCGCAGGTTGTGATCGTCCGAAACGCTTGCGAGCAAGGCTTTTTTGGGCGAGGGCGAAAACGCGACGGCGTTGACTTGACCCAGGTGGCCTTTGAGAATGCGGGCAATACCGCGCTGGCGGGCATCGGCGGCGATAAAGCGGACGCGCTGCATGTCGGGGAAGGCAGGCGATAGGCTTGCGAGCCATTCGATGCTTTTGGTCGGATCGCGCTCGAGGGAAGCGCGGGCTTGCACAATGGTGAGATCGTCGGCGCGCTGGGCCGCTTTTTGTTCGGCTATCTCGGCTTCGGCCTGCTTTGCGGCGGCCTTTTTGCTGGCCTCTAAAATATTGCGGACGCTGAGCGTGCCCGCGACGCTGAGCACGGCGAACGCGACGGCGGCGACCAGAAGCGGAGCCCGCCTGCGCCGTACAAAACGGGCGATGCGCTGGCGCGTGGAGTAGCGGTGGGCGCTGACGATTTGGCCTGTTTGAAAGCGTCTCAGGTCGTCGGCGAGTTCTTTGGCGGAGGGGTAGCGGTCATTGGGATCGCGCTCCAGCGCTTTGTCGACGATGGTGAGCAAATCGTCTGGAATGCCGTTTTCAAGCTCGCGCAGTTCGACAGGAGGACCCGAGGCGACTTGGGCCAGGATCTGCACGGAAGTCGGTCCGTCGTAGGGCGCGACACCCGAGAGGACATGATACAAAATCGCGCCCAGCGAATAGACATCCGCGCGTTCGTCTACGGGGCGGCCCGCGGCTTGTTCGGGAGGCATATACGCGGGAGTGCCCATGACCGAGCCGGCGAGCGTGAGATGGCGGGGCGAGGCGGCACTGGATTTTTCGCCTTTGTTGGGCGGTACGGGCTCTTCTGAAAGGTCTTTGGCCAAGCCCCAATCCACAACAACGGTTTCGCCAAATGCGCCGACCAGAATGTTTTGAGGCTTCAAATCCCGGTGAATGATCCGCTCGCTGTGGGCGTAGGCCATGGCATCGCAGACATTGAGAACGTGAGGCAGAAGAGCCATGCGCTCCTCGAGCGTCTTGGCCTTGGCGATGACTTCATCGAAGCTCTTTCCCGAGACGAGCTTCATCGCAAAGAACGGTTCGCCTGTGGGGAAGAGGCCCGCTTCATAGACGGGGATGATGGAAGGGTGCTGAAGGCGCGCCGTGAGTAAGGCTTCGCGCACAAAGCGCTCGCTCGCGGAGCCATGGGTTTCGAGGAGCTCTTTGATCGCAACCGGCCTTTTTAGCCTTGAGTCGCGCGCGCGCAGAACCCGCCCTATTCCGCCGCGGGCCAGCTCTCCGCCGATGGAATAGGACTCCGCATCGATGACGGGGAACTGCGAGATATCCCATCTGCTGTGTTCATCGTCGCCCGATGCGGGGATGGTCGATGCATGGCCCGATGTTTTACGGGCCTGCGACGTTTGTTGGCCGCCGGCGCTGTCCGAGTTGGGCAGCGTGGTGGATGTGCGCTCGCGCCTTGATTCGGGCGGTGTATCGCCGGGCCTCAGGGTTGAATCGCTGCCGCCGGCACCGGGGGCGGCTGTGATTCGGTGCAGTCCAGAACCTTCGCGCGGGGCATCGCTGATGGGCTTGCTGGTCCGGGGGCGCGGGCTGGATGCGGTGCTTTCGCGCATGGCCTGAAGCGTTTCACCGGGCACGGTGGACGCGGCGCCGTCGAGCGAGGGAGAGGGAGAGGCAGGAGAGGGAGAGGGAGAGGCAGGCGTCGGAGAGGAAGAAGAACGGAGCCCCGATTGATTCGGTGCGTGGTTTGGTGCATCTCCGCCGGAGGGCGCCGGCGATTTCTCGTTATTTATCAGGGCCTTGCGCTGAGCATCGCTCATGGATGGTGAAGATCCCAAATGCTACACGCCTGAGCCGCGGCTGGGGCTGAAATTTTGCCCTTTTGCCAGCGTGCGTGAAGAGTTTGAGGGCGGGGTTCCAATTTATTCGTATTGATGAATGGTAATGATTAAATTGAAACGTGTGCGAACCAGCCGTGAAACGCACGAATAGAAATAAATTCGATCGAATTGTATAACCAAAGAAACTGAGCGGAAGCGCACAGGAATCGAACCTGCCCGAGACAGCGGAACTGCCCCGCACCGATTTTGAAGACCGGGGGTGGCGCCAGCCTACCAAGCGCTTCCAAAAGCGGTTCTACACGCAATCGCAGCGCGGGCCAAGATTGCGTTCGGAGGCGCGCCCGCGGGCGATCTCGGATAAGGTGGCGCCGTGCGGCGCTTTGTGATTGGCACGGCGGGTCACGTCGATCATGGCAAGACAACGCTTGTTCAAGCCCTGACCGGTGTGGATACCGATCGGCTGCCGGAAGAAAAACGGCGCGGGATTACCATTGAGCTTGGTTTTGCGCCTTGGAATATCGATGAGGATTTGCATGTGAGCATCATCGATGTGCCGGGCCATCGGCGGCTTGTGCACACGATGATCGCGGGCGCCGCCGGGATTGAGCTTGTGCTGTTGGTTGTGGCCGCCGATGAGGGCGTGATGCCTCAAACGCGCGAGCATGTCGCGGCTTGCGAGCTGCTGGGGATTCCAAGGGCGATCGTCGCGGTGACGAAGCTGGATAGGGCAGGGCGCGAGCTTGCCGAGATGGCCGGCGAAGAAGCCCGTGAGCTGTTGGGCGATCGTTTTCAGAGCGATGTGGTTTTGTGTTCGGCGCGTACGGGCGAAGGGCTTGCCGAGCTAAGGGGGGCAGTGAAGAAAGCGCTGCTTTCGCTGCCGGCCCGGCATCTATCGCCGCGGGCCAGGCTGAGTGTGGATCGGGTGTTCACCGTGCGGGGCGCGGGGACGGTGGTGACGGGAACACTGGTAGAAGGCTCGCTTGAGCTTGGCACGCCTTTGCGTGTGGTCAGTTCATCCCAGGGGCTTTCCACGTCGGTGCGAGGGCTCCACATTCACGATCTGCCTGCGCAGAAGGCCGAGGCGCCCACGCGATTGGCGATCAATTTGGCGGGATTGCCATTGGAATCCGTTCACCGGGGCGATGTGGTGACGACCGATCCGCTGCTCGGGGCATCGCGCATTCTCGATGTGTCGCTGAGGGCTTTTTCGCCGGTGCGCTATGGGATGACGGCTCAGGTGTACGCGGGGACTTCGCGTTCTGTGGCCCGTATCGATCCGATTGGAGACACGCAAAGCGCGCAGGATGTTGTGAGGTTAAGGCTGCATTCGCCATTGATTGTGGCGGGAGGCGATCGCTTCGTTTTGAGGGGTTCCGATATCGAGGGGCCTTCAGGAGCTGTTATCGGCGGCGGTGTGGTGATGGATGCGCGTCCTCCCCGCAAGCGTCCGAGGGCGCTGCGCCGGGCGGTGATGGAGGCGCTGTTGGCAGGCGATGCGGTGCAGACGGTGAGAGCGCTTAGTGCGGAAGTGACACCCAAGCCATTGTCGCGCGAGGGGTTTGGAGCCCGGTTTCCCATTGCGGCGGAGGCGCTGCTCAAGGCGGCGGAAGGCTTGGTGTCGCGGGGCGAGCTCGTGAGGCTCCGGACGGCGGGTTATTCGAGGCGCGATCAGCTCATGATTTTGGCTGCCAAAGCGAGGCGCTTGGTGGAAGAGCATCATCAGAAGGCGCCTTTGGATCGAGGGCTTGGGCTGGAAACACTGCGCCGGAAAATGGCGGCAGTGGCGGGTGACGAAGCCGCTCAGGAAATTATCCGGATGGCCGCGGGCAAAAACAATGAAATTGCCGGCGAATCCATTGTAATTGAAGGCGATATTGTCAAGCTGCCTCATTTTACAGCGGGTGCAGCAGGGCTTCCATTGACAGGTGCGCTGGGCGCTTTGGGCAAGGCGATTGTGGAGGCAGGTCTAAAGGGTGTGTCCGAGTTTGGGGCCCGTGAAGTCACGCAGGTGAGCCCGCGCGAGGTAAAGGCCATGCTTGCGAAACTTGTGAGGGACGGTTTGGCTATTTGTGTTGGAGAACTATGGTTTCCAAAGGCCAAGGTGGATGAGCTGCGGGAGCGGGTGATCGCTCATTTGAATGAAGCGGAAAGGCTATCCATCGCCGATTTTAAAAATCTTTCGGGTTTGGGGAGAAAACAGGCCATTCCCTTGCTCGAACTCTTCGATCGCGAAAATGTAACGAGGCGCGAAGGGGATGATCGGGTTCGTCCTCCTTCCCTTCAACCCCTTCAACGCCCGGCTTCCAAGCCTTCCTAGGCGCTGCACCATGTCGACGAAAACGCTATCAACAACCGCTGGAATCCATCCCATGGCGAGGCTTCCGGCCGAGTGGCGCGAATACATTCAGGCGCTGGGCGAGCGGAGCTTTGCGGCGTCGCAGGTATTTGGCTGGATTCACAAGCGTGGCGTGACCGATCCGGCGGCGATGAGCAATCTGTCGCAGGCACTTCGAAAACGCCTTGTGGAAGAGGGTTTGGCCGATGTGGCCGCGGTGGTGCGCGTGCATCGTTCGGCCGATGGAACACGCAAGCTCTTGGTCCGTTTTTCACGGGATGGAGCGACGGTCGAGAGCGTGCTTATCCCTTCGGTGTCCGGGCCCGGTTCGAGTGCGGTGCTGGATGCGGACAGTGCGGCGGCGGACGATTTGGATGAGCCGGACGAAGACACGGCGGCTTCGGGTCCGGCGCCCAAAAAGCGGGTGACGCAGTGCATTTCGACCCAAGTCGGATGCGCGATGGGCTGTGTGTTTTGTGCGAGCGGTGTGGCAGGGCTGAAGCGCAATCTCAGCGCTGAAGAAATTGTTGCTCAGGTGCTTCTGGGGCGCGCGCTTCTCGATGAGGGCGAAGAGCTCCGGAACGTGGTCTACATGGGAATGGGCGAGCCGCTTCATAACTACGAAGCTACGGAGCGCTCGCTGCGCCTGCTTACCCATCCCGATGGAATTGGGCTCTCCACGCGCCGGGTAACGGTTTCGACCTCGGGCCTGGTGCCTGAAATAGACAAGCTTGGCCGGGATTTCTCGGGTCAAATCTCACTCGCGATTTCGCTTCACGCCGCCGATGATGAAACCCGTTCGGCGCTGATGCCCATCAATCGGCGCTACCCGCTGGCTCCGCTGATCGCGGCGCTTTCGGCGTATCCGCTGCCCAAGCGCCGCCGCATTACGATTGAGTACACGCTGGTCGAAGGCCGCAACGATCGCCCCGAGGATGCCCGGGCGCTGGCTTCGCTGCTTCGGGGAATTCCCGTGAAAATCAATCTGATTCCCATGAATCCCATCGAAGCTTCCCCGCTGGGTCCGCCTTCTTCAGAGCGGACGCTGCGCTTTCAGAATGTGCTGATCGACGCGGGGTATTCGTGCTTTGTGAGAAAGCGGCGCGGCGATGATGTTTCCGCTGCTTGCGGACAGCTCGTGCTGCTCGGCGAAAAGCCTAAAATCAAAGGCTTCCGCGACCGTTCCGAGGCAGGTGACTCAAGGTGAGCCCGCCCTTGTCTTGCCGCGAGGGTGTTATTGCTTCCCGGGCACTGCCTTCCTATGATGGCAACAAGCTTTTTGGCGTGGGCGAGACGGACCTCGTTCTGGCAGAACGGTTGGCAGCGTGTGGATCTGGTTTGGGGTTTGATACTCAGGTGATCGGGCGCGAATGAGGCTTTTGCATTGCAGTGATGTAGCCCTGTGTTCAAGGTGCCGGGTGCCTGCATGAATCCCTTTGTTCCCTCCTTCATCCTTCAGCAGGAAGCGGAGCGAAAAAACCAGGGCACCTTCACTGCGGCCGCGCTGTTTGTCGACATTCCGGGCTTCACGGCGCTGACGGAAAGGCTTGTGCAGCATGGCCGCGAAGGCGCCGAAATTCTCGCGGGCACGCTGCGCTTCTATTTCGATCCTCTCGTCGCGCTGGTGCACGAAGCGGGCGGCTTTATCACAAGCTTTGCCGGTGACGCGTTCACCGCGCTCTTCCCTCATTCGCTTCAGCGCCACGGCGCCGATCACGCGCTGTATGTGGCTACGCGCATTCAGCTCTTTTTCTCGAAGAATCCCGAATACGTCACGCGCTACGGCAAATTCCCCTTCTCATTCAAGATTGGCTTGTCGTGGGGCAATGTGGATTGGGGCATCGTGTCCACGCCCGACAATAGGGCTTTTTATTATTTTCACGGAGCCGCCGTCGATGCCTGCGCCAAGGTCGAACATCATGCGCAGAAGGGCGATATCCTGCTCGATGCGGCCTTTCATCAGAATATGCCGCGCAAAGATGTCGTGCCTTTTGCGCAGGGCGTATTCAAGCTTTCTGGGGCGCCAAGGCCGATGGTGATGAGGCCCGCTCCGCCTCCGCGTATCACCAGCGACGGTGCTCATTTCGTGGCGCCGGGCGTCATCGATTTTCCCGCGCAGGGGGAGTTCCGCAATGTGTCCAGCGTGTTTCTCTCCTTTGAGCAGGTGAGCGATATTCCGGGGCTTATTTCTTTTTTACACGACCATTCCAATCGTTATGGCGGCACATTTACTGGATTGGATTTCGGCGATAAAGGCGTCAATTCGCTGGTGCATTTCGGAGCGCCGATCGCCCATGAAAACGATTTGGATCGGGCCTTGGATTTCGCGCTGGAAGTGAGGCGCGATTTGTCGGCTTCGCTCAAGGTGAGAGCGGGCGTGACAAGCGATATTCGTTATGCGGGATTTAACGGCGGAACGCAGCGCAAGGAATTCGCTTGTATTGGCCGTTCCACCAATCTAGCGGCGCGCTTAATGATGAAAGCGCCCTGGAAGGAGATTTGGACCGATAAGACCGTATTTGAAGCGACGGGCCAATCCTTTCAATTGAGGCCGCAGGGCTCGCATACCTTCAAGGGTTTTGATCACGCGCTGCCCGTGTATTCGGTTGAGCGTAAAAAGATAAGCCTTCGCAAAGAATTCTTTGCCAAAGCGATGATTGGCCGCGAAGCCGAGCTCGCCCGTTTGGGTCAATGCATCGAACCCGTATTTGCCAAGCGTTTTGCGGGCATTACGTATGTGGAAGGCGACGCGGGCCTAGGAAAAAGCTTTTTGGTGGAGATGTTCCGCCGGGGCGTTGAACGAAAGCATCAAGCCGAGTCATTTCTTTGGATTGATGCTCCATGCGATCAAACCCTGAGAGCTTCGCTCAATCCTTTCGAATATGCGCTGCGCATGTATTTCGGCCAATCGGCCGTCGTGAGCAAGACCGAAAACCTAAGTAATTTTAATGAAGCCATGGAATGGCTGATGGGGCGAATTCCTGAGAATGAGGTAGCCATTCGAAAGGAATTAGAACGGGGCCGGAGCTTTTTGGCCGCGCTTATCGGTTTACGCTGGCAAAATTCTCCTTATGAGCGTTCAGATCCCAAAGTTCGTTTTGCTGGAACACTCAATGCAATTGCAACTTGGATCCGGGCCGAGAGCCTTATCGAACCTGTGATTTTGCATGTGGAAGATGCGCACTGGATGGACGCGAGCTCGATTCAGGCGGTGCAAGCCATTCTAACGGCATGTGCGCGGGCTCCGGTCGCGGTCATTTGCTCTTGCCGTTTCCGTGATGACGGCTCGCCTTTCCGCGTTCCTTTAAGCGGCGAAATTCCTCAGAGCAATGTGGCGCTCAATCCCTTGCCCGCGGCGAAGATTCGGGAGCTCGCCGCGCTATTGACCGAAGGCCCAGTTTCAGACGTATTGGCGACCATTCTTTCTGAGAGCGCGGGCGGTAATCCTTTTTTTGCCGAGCAATTTTTAGCGTATTGGCAGGAAGAAAGCACCCCGATGGTGAATGCCCGGGTGGATACCAGCGTAACGATGCCAAGCGTATTTATGCTGCCCAACGATGTGAATGCGATTTTGATAGCGCGTTTAGATCGGCTCAAGGGTTCGGTGAAGCGCACGGTGCAGGCGGCGAGCGTGCTGGGCCGGGAATTTGATATCCGGGTGCTATCGGCGATGCTCGATGACGAGCCGAATTTGGCCGATCAGATAAAGACAGCGGAAAAGCAATGTATTTGGTCGCCCAAGGATGAAGTGCATTATCAGTTTAGGAATATCCTTTTGCGCAATGCTGCCTATGAAATGCAGGCGAGGGCGCGGCTTCAAGAGCTTCACCGGAAGGCTGCAATTTCGATTGAGCGGGTTCACAATGCAGATTTATCTGGGTATCTATCGGAGCTTGGGCGGCATTGGAAGCGGGCGGGGGATGGCAATAGGGCTGGAGAATATTTCCTGGCGGGAGCGAGAGACGCGGTAGAGCGCTATGCGCATGCCGAGGCAAAGCGCTTATACCGCTCTTATTTAAAGCTATCGAATGAGCCAACGAGCCAGAGCGCGATTGTCCGCTATGAGCTTGCGCGGGATGTGCTGGAAGTGCAGGGGCAATTAGAGGAAGCGAAGCAGGAGCATAGCCAGGTAATTCACGAGGCCCGGCATTTAGGGGATAGGGCGACGGAGAGCTTGGGTATGCTTGGGCTTGGCAGGGTATGCTGGGCGCTGGGGGATGTGGAGGCGGCGCGGAAGCTCTATGAAGAATCGATTCGGATTGCGCGGGAAATTGGCCAGCGCTGGACGGAAGGGCTGGCGCTTGGGGATTTAGCGATTTTGTATAAGGATCAAGGGCGCATTGATGAGGCGCGGGCTTTATATGAGTATGCGCTGACGGTCGATCGGGAAGTCGGCAACCGCAAGGAAGAAGGCCGGGTGCTGGGGAATTTGGCGCTTTTGTATAAGAATCAGGGGCTGCACGAGAAAGCCCGTTATTATGATGAGCAGGCTCAGCAAATTCAGCGCGAGATTTTTATGGGTATGTGAGTCTCGGCGAAATAGTTTTGATACCATTCACTTTCGTGATAATCGCGTGCGCTTGGGTCGGGTTGAAAGCTGGGATCGAGCTTAAGGCGGATTTTGCCGAGGGTGCGCCGATCCAGTTGGCTGACGACTGGAATGTTATGGCGCAATAAAAGTCCCGCGGCGACGCCCACCCCAATCTGATAGCGCCGCTTTTCCACCAGACGGCATCCATCCGAGATGACCTGGCTTCCGCATGCGGCGCTCATATTGGTGAGAATGGCCAGTTCAACGCGGTGGGACAATGCTTGTTCAAGCATTTTCTGGGCTCCGAGAATCATCGATTCCGTGAGATCCGCCCCATGTTCATCCAAGACTCGGGCCCGGCCGTCGAGCACATCCAAGCCATCGCCCCCATGAATATCGGGCATGGTTCGAGGGGTACCCATGGCAAAGTCTTCTGGGCAAAAGGAAACGACATTGAGCGTGGGCAGCGCCAAAAATTCGCGCATGATCTCGCCCAGGCCATAGTCTGTGCCATGAACACCGCATGGATTTCCCAGAAGACATCCACTGACAAGCACCCTGAGAGGATCCTCGCGAGACGGGGTTCGAAGGGCTTCAAGGCGTTCGGGGGAATGAGGAAGGAGGGGCAAGCTCATGGAGAACGCTCAACCATCTTCATGAGGCGTCCTGTGGTGGGAGCGTTGACGTGGCGAAGATCTCAATGACCCTTGTTTTAGAATGCGTTTGCCGTGGAGGGAGGGCAGTTGATCAAGGATTTGTTGCCAGGCGCGGGTGATCAGAGCTGCCATTTTAGGATATTGCCTTTCAGCGGGCTAAGATTAGCGATCCGGCCAAAATCCGGGCTTGCGGCTGTTGTGGGCAATCTCCCTTTAGAAAAAGATTTTCTGTACAGCCTTGGTGGCATGTACCATGCGCTCCGCCAAGAGCCGAGCCACAAATTGGTGGAATGCAGCAGCCACATGAGGGGCTTCCTTCGTCATCTTTTCGAGCGCGCTGTTGGTCAGCCGATAGAGTATCGTGGGGCCATTTGTCTGTACAGTCGCCGAGCGAGGTGCCTTCAAATACATCCCGGATTCACCCACCACCGTCCCAGGCCCCATGGTCCTGAGACGACGCCTTGCTCCACCCTCCAACTCCAGCCAGGCGGTCGCTTCACCGGATTCAATCAAAAACAATGCATCGCTGGGTTGACCCTGCCGAAAGAGTTCGTACCCCTCTTGGGCTTCAACCCTCTCCAGGTAACTCATTAACTTTGGAATAGAATCCCTATCCTGGAAAATCGACTCGAGTTCCCTGGCCAGGTTGGTGGGCTGGGGCCTCATCATCGTATTGGTGATCAATAACTGACTTTCACACCATTCGAGGCCGTGATCCAAATCGGGAAACGCTCTGCAGATTTTGTTGGGGCGGCTCTCTTCGTCGATGCAGCCGCTGCGCTCCAGTTGGGTGCGGATGCTGTCGGGCAGCTCCGCCAAAACAAGCGTCACCAAATGTGACTCGGCGAGCTTCTTCATGCGCGCAAAGCTCACGACAGCCGATGAATCCAATCCGTCGACATGCCGGAAGTCGAGCACGATGTAACGCACAGGCAAGGGCGTGCGCGTCATCATCCGCCGGACCACTTCCTTCAGCAGGTTGTAGGCCGTTCCAAAGAAGATGTAGCCCTGCAATTGCAGGATGTGAATGTGGCCGCCCTTCTTCTCCAATATGCGTTCGTCAATCGCGCGCCGATCGACGTTGCTGCGCAGATCCGTTCCGCTGATCGCGTGTTTGATGACGTTGATGCGGCTGTAGTTCACGGCGAAGAGAATCGATGAAACGACGATTCCAACCGCAACGCCTTCAATGAATCCAACCGTCGCGACAACGAACAAAATCAAAATGACGAGCCCGTATTCAATGCGCGGAAGCCTGAACCAGGCGTCGTAAACCGACTCGACAAGAAACGATAAACCCATCAGCAGCAAGAGGCCGCCGAGTACGGGCTTCGGAAAATAAGAGGCCATCTCCGCGCCGACGATGAGCGCCGTGATCGTTAAAATGCCCGACATCAAGCCGGGAATGCGGCTGTTCGCTCCAAGCCTGTAGTTGAGCGTGGACTCGCTCAGCGACAGATAACCAACCATCCCGCCGAGAAGGCCCGTCGCCAGATTGGCCACGCCCGTCGCGCGCAGCTCGCGATCCAAATCGATTTCTTTTTCCGTCGCGAGTTCAAGGCCAGAGGCGTTGAGCAAAATGGAGATCGCAACGAGAATTGTGATCGCTGCGATATTGCCGCCTTGATGCACGATCACCGACCAGTTGATGCTGGCGACCGCGCTCACCGATAAGGGCGGCCACAGGCCGCTGCTTGGAATCGATCCCAATAAAAGTCCGCGCTCATTTGCGTCGGCGATGTTCATGCCCGCGGCCAGAATCACCACATAGAACACGGCGATTCCGGTGAGCAGCGTCGCAGGCAAGAGCAAGAAATGACGGTATTTGCGCTGGAGGAAGGTGAGCAGAATCCCAAACAAAAGCCCGGGAATCCAAAGCAAATACATGCCCGGCTGGAAGAGCGATGGCACATGCCGCAGGCCCGCAGGCAAGCCCGTCATGACCGAAAATGAGCCTTCGACCAAGAGCCATCCTGTGCCCGCGAGGAAGCCGCCGATCACAGGATAGGGAATGAAGCGGACGATTTTTCCAAGCCGCAGAAGGCCGAGCGTGAGCAGGAAAACACCTGTGATCAGCGCGGTGAGTGCAATGGCTGCGACGACGGTTGGAAATGGATCGGCCGTGGGATCGCGGCTCTTCATCAGGCCGCTGATCGACGCTGCCATCAAGGCGACGATGACCGCGGTGTTCTCTTGAGGGACGGCGATGACCGGCCGGAAAGAGCTTCCAAGCGTGGAGACAATGCAAATCGTTGCGGCGCTCGCGAGCGAGAGTCCAATGCCCGCAGGAAGATGCGAACGCAGATCGCCTGAGAAAATAAGTGCAGCCAAAGGAATGGCGAAAATGACAACGAGCGTGCCCGACATGGCGCCCGCCAAAAGCCCGGGCAGCACGCGAACATCGCGCAAATTCTTACGTATTTGGTCGAACGCGGACGAAGGCGAACCGCCTTGGGGAGGCGGCTGCCCAGGAGCGCTCGTCTCGAGGGATCCCATGCGTGTACGTTGTAATCTTCTGCGAAAGATTGGGTTTTTGGCAAGCTTGCATGGAGCTTCTTTCAAACCCAAGCCCGCTTGACGGCGGTTTAGGGAGCTCCTAGCAACTCGCTCGTGTTCAAAAAAATTCTTGTCGCCAATCGGGGAGAAATTGCGTGCCGTGTCCTTCGCACTTGCAAGAGGCTGGGGATTGGCACGGTGGGCGTGTATTCGGACGCGGATAAAGACGCTCCGCATGTGCGTATGGCGGATGAAGCCGTGCGTATTGGTCCTCCGCCCGTAAAAGATAGCTATTTATCGATTGAGGCTGTTCTTGAGGCGGCCCGGTCGGCAGGGGCCGCGGCGATTCATCCAGGTTATGGATTGCTGAGCGAAAATAGGGCTTTCGCGCAGGCTGTAGCGGATGCGGGCGTTGTATTTATAGGTCCTCCGCCCAGTGTGCTCGATGCCTTTGGGGACAAGATCAAGGCGCGCAAAGTGGCGAAAGCTGCGGGGGTTCTATCGCCGCCGGGCACCGATGAGCCTGTATCGGCGGCCGATATGGACGTACTCAATGCGGAGGCCGAACGCATTGGATTTCCGCTGCTGGTTAAGGCGGCTGGAGGCGGGGGCGGAATTGGAATGGCCATTGTTGAAGCGCCGGCTCAATTGGCGCGTGCCGCGTCTTCGTGTTCTGACCGGGGAAAATCGGCCTTTGGCGATCCCCGTGTGTACTTGGAGCGCTACATCAAATCGCCCCGGCATATTGAAGTGCAGGTTTTGTGTGACGCGTTTGGAGGCGCCGTTGCGCTTGGAGAGCGCGAATGCAGTGTGCAGAGGCGCCATCAAAAAATTGTTGAAGAGTCGCCGTCGCCGGCTTCTTTTTTCGCAGGCGAAGAAGGTGAAGCCCGCCGCTCCGCGCTTCTGGAAAAGGCATTGCGGGTTGTTCAAAGCGTTGGCTATGTCAACGCGGGCACCGTCGAATTTGTGGCGAGCGGCGAGGATGGAGAGATTTATTTTCTCGAGGTCAATGCGCGCTTGCAGGTCGAGCATTGCGTGACGGAAATGTGCACCGGTTTGGATTTGGTCGAGCATCAGATTCGAATCGCCGCCAAAGAAAAGCTTGCGCCCGAAGTGCTTTCTGTACAGCGCAAAGGCGCTTCAATCGAAGCGCGGGTGTACGCAGAAAATCCCGCCAAGAAATTTGTGCCTCAGCCTGGTCATCTCGCACGGGTGGTTTGGCCCGAGGCCGGAGCCGATTTGCGCGTGGAAACAGGCATTGCTCAAGGGCTGGATGTAACGCCGTTTTACGATCCGCTTCTCGCGAAAATTGTCGCGCATGGACCGACGCGCGCCGATGCGATCGCGCGTTTGGACAAGGCTCTTGCCGATACCGCGATCGAGCTTGTCGGACCTGCGGGGCCCGCCGCAACGAACCTTGATTTTCTGCGCCGCATTTTGGTATCGCCTGAATTTGCCGGCGGAAATTACAACACCCTCTTTGCCGAGACGCTGGCGAAACAGCTTTCCCCGAAAGGTTAATCGCCTGTGATCCGCGATTTGCTCGAGCGCGCGCAAAGCTTTATTGCGCATGATCCCGATCCTCAAACCCGCGAGGAGTTATCCGGAATTGTAAAGCGGGCAGAGGCCGGCGACGAAGCGGCCACCAAAGACCTGCGCAAACGCTTCGCCGGTCCTCTCGAGTTTGGAACGGCGGGTTTGCGCGGCTTAATCGGCGCAGGCGAGAGCTATATGAACCGCGCCGTTATCCTTCGGACAACCCATGGACTTGGTAAATATTTGGTGGCCGAGCTTGGTGAAGACGCCAAAACCCGGGGTGTCGTGATCGGTTACGACGGCCGGAGAATGAGCCGCGAATTCGCAGAAGACACGGCTTGTGCGCTCTATGCGCTCGGCATTGCTTCTCATCTATGCGAATGGCCTTGCCCAACGCCGCTTACGGCTTTTGCTGTTCAATATTTAGGCGCGTGTGCCGGAGTGATGGTGACGGCCAGCCATAACCCGCCCCAGTACAACGGATACAAAGTCTATTGGGGCAACGGCGCTCAAATCATTCCGCCTCACGATACGGGCATTGCCGCGTCGATAGAAAAAGCGCCCTTCGCCGATGAGGTGCCCCGGGGTGACTTCACAGAAGCGCTGTCCGCGGGCATCACCAAAATGTTCGGCGACGCGGTAGAGCGTGTGTATCTCGATGAAATCCGCAAGCTTTCCGTCCGCGCCGATGGAGATCGCACGCTATCCATCGTGTACACGCCGCTGCATGGTGTTGGAAATCGTCAAATCCAAAAAGCCCTTGCGGAAGCGGGTTTTGTGAATGTGAAAACGGTGGCCGAGCAAGCCGAGCCCGACGGCGCATTTCCCACTGTGGAGTTTCCCAATCCCGAGGAAAAAGGCGCGCTGGACTTAGCTCTCGCGCTGGCGCGCAAGGAAAACGCGGCATTGATTATCGCCAACGATCCTGATGTCGATCGGCTGGCGGCCTGTGTGCGCGATCGCGATGGAAATTATGTGCAATTGACGGGCAATGAAGTCGGCGTGCTGCTCGGCCATTATCTATTGACCAATGGCTCGGGCGGCGATCGCATTGCGCTGGCCTCGCTGGTTTCTTCGCCCATGCTTGGCGTTATCGCGAAAGCACTGTCGGTTCATTACGAAGAAACCCTGACGGGCTTTAAATGGATTGCCAACCGGGCGATGGAGCTCGAACGCACAACCAAAGCCCGTTTTGTATTTGGCTATGAAGAAGCGCTTGGTTACACCGTCGGCCCGCTGGTGCGGGATAAAGACGGTATTGGTGCCGCGGTTTTGTTTTGCGAACTTGCCGCTGTATTGCATGCCCAGAACAAAACCCTGCTGGACGAGCTGGAAATGCTTTCCCGGCGCTATGGCTTGTTTGTGAGCGGCCAGCGCAGCATCACTATGAAAGGCGTGGATGGAATTGCTCAAATCGGCGCGATGATGGAGCGGCTCCGGGCTCAGCAGCCCACGCATATCGGCCAATTGAAAATCTTATCCATGTCCGATCTGCTTACCGGAAAACGCCGCGATATCCATGGAAACACAAGCGATATCGAACTTCCCTCCAGCAATGTGCTGGTCTATGAGCTCGAGGGAGGAAACCGCGTTATTGCGAGGCCCAGCGGAACCGAGCCCAAAATAAAATTCTATTTCGATGTCTGCGAACCCATGCACCAAGATGAGCCTCAAAAACAGGCTCAGCTCCGCGCTCAAGAGAAAATGGCCGCTCTGTCTCAGGCATTCTGCTCCATGGCTGGGGCTTGATGAAATAGCCTATTTTGCGTTCTTCTCGGTTCTCTTCACACCGAATGGAGGAATGCAAAGTGCCCCATATCATTGAGAATAGGGCGATGGGCTTGCGGCAAGCCTTTCGGGTTGAAAGCCGCGTTATTTCTTGGTGTCAAATTTGGGAATCGGGATACGCCTGCTCGATGTGGTGGTGGTCGTGCTTGTCGGTGTGGTCGAGGGAGGCTTAGGTATTGTCGCCGTGGGTGTGGCGGGGGGTTTTGGCGTTGTTCCCGTGGGTGTGGCGGGGGGTTTTGGCGCCGTTCCTGTGGGCGAAGTCTGAGGCGTCTTTGGCGCGGTTGTCGTCGTTTTAGGCGTTGTGGGCGCGTTTGCGGCGGCCTGCTGATCGCCCGCGGGAGGCGGATCGGCGGGCGGAGGCGGTTCGTTCTGGGCGGCCGGCGCTGTGTTGGGAGGCGGCGGCTCGGATGCAACGGTGACGGCCGTTGGAAGCTCGATGGTGGGTGAGGCGCTTTCCTCGGAAGCCGCGCTTTGCTTGCCGCGCCACACAAAAAATCCCATGGCGCCCGCGCCAATCAGCGCAACGAGGGCCACTGCGATAATCGCTACGGGAGGGCCGCTCGAGCTTTTTGCTGGTCGGGCCGGAGGCGGCGGAGCAGCGAATCCCGCATTGGGGGCGTAGGCAGGTGGTGCCCCATAGGCGGGAGGCGCGTTGTAAGCGGGCGGAGCGGCTCCGTAGGCCGCGGGCGGAGCGCCGTAGGCAGGGGGTGCGTTTAGCGACGAACCATCATCGACCACCGTTTTTGCAACGCCCCCCGTGCCTGCCATCGGCGGAACCCCAGCGCCGTACATGTCCGCGGTCGCCCCTTGAGGGAAGGCCGCATCGGGAGGAGGCTCGCCGATCTGCGTCTTGCCAGGGCCAAATTCACTTCCCGCGGGCGCTGCAGGCCATCCCGGAGGCGGTCCACCTTGCTGATTCGACATGGCGTAATCCTACAATGGCTCGTCGCCGCATTTCATGATTTGTTGCGGAACCTGTGAGCGAAAAAAAGCTCCTCTGAGCGTTCCCGCTAGTGGATTCCAAACTTTGGAATGGGAATTCTGCGGCTGTTGGTTGTCGTGGGCTGAGGCGATGTATTCGTCGGCCCAGGCGATGTATTCGTCGGCTTGCTGGTGGGCACATTCGGCGTCGGAATGCCCGGAAGTGGAATCACCGACGGAATCATGATGTTTGTTGGAATCACCGATGGAATAAAGGGCGGCGGGATCGTCGGTTTGTTGGAGCTTGCCGTGGGCGGCGCCGATGTGGTGGTTGAAGGTGTTCCCGTGGGTTTGGGCGTGGTGCCCGTGGGTTTGGGCGCAGTTGTTGGGGGTGGCGGCGGCGGCGTCTGCGTTGTGGTTGGAGGTGGAGGTTCTGTCGCCGTTCCCGTGTCTTGAGGAAGCGAAACGGGAGGCGGCGGCGGTGCGATAACGCCCGAGGAATCATCGCCCTCCGTTCCTTCGCCTCGCTGCTGAAAACGCTGTACCAAATACAGTCCGCCCAGCACCATCGCCGTGACCGCCGATGCGATAACCAGCATCGAAAAGATTGAAGTTCCTCCGCCGCGCTGTTCTTTGCGTTCGGGCGGCTGAACGACAGGCCCGGGCATAGGCACCGGGATTGGATCCATCGCCGCTGTTCCGGGTAAATGCGCGGCTGCTCCAGATGGTTGGTATACAAACGGTTCTGCAGGTGCCGTCGCTGCATAGGGCGATGCGGCGATCGCACCAATATCGGTTCCGCCCGGCCGGACAGGCATCGCCATTGGTGCTTCGCCGGGCGTCGTTTTACCGCCGCCGGGCATATCTTCTGTGGGCTGAAACGCTGCCGCTTGAGCCGGGGTTTCAGGAGGCGGGGACTGCATCGCCGCAGCCATGTAAGGCGCGGCGTCCACCGTTGGAGGAAGTCCTCCCTCATTTGGCGGAGGAGCACCGGGAGGCGTTCCAGCGGGCGCCGCCTGATTCGCCGCCATATAGGGCTGAGCTTCGACTGTCGCATCCGGTGAGGCGCCCATGGCTGCTGCAGCCGGTTCGGCCAGCGCTGTTCCCGTCGATACAATGGCCGCCGTTCGCGCTTCATCTTCCGGCGCAATTGTTTGAGGAATCGCCGCGGGAGGTGTTGCTGCGGCTGCGACAGCCGGCGAAATCGCGGGACTCGGCGTTACTGCGCTTTGCACAGGCGTTACTTGCGGAGCTCCCGGCGTCCCTGTTTTCAGCGCATTCGCAAACGGCTCGAGCGCCGCGCGAAACTCTGCCACCGATGCAAAACGGTTTGGCGGCTGAGGCGCAATGGCCTTGTGCACGGCCGCAACCAGCGCGGGATCGAGATGAGGCGCAAGCTCATTCAGCTTTGAAATCTGCCCCGTCATATACGCCGTTGCGATCTGCTGAGGCTCGTCGCCGCCCACCGGGCGCCTGCCCGCGAGCATCTCGAAAATGATCACCCCTAAAGAAAAAATATCCGCGCGGGCATCGACGGTATCCGCGGAAAACGCCTGCTCGGGCGCCATATATTCAGGCGTCCCCATCACCACGCCCGGCCTCGTCAGCCCCCGATCGAGCTGCCCCGTCACTTTTAATTTTGCGATACCGAAATCCAAAATCTTCAGCAGCGGCTCACCGCGCTTGCCCTTGGTAATGATCACATTGTCCGGCTTTAAATCGCGATGAACGACGTCGGCCCGGTGAGCGGCTTCGACCCCCTCGAGCATCTGCATCGCATATTCCATCGCATCGGGATAAGAGAGCCTTTTGCCTGCGTGATAGAGCTGCTCATACAAAGACTGCAGCGTGCTGCCCTCGAGATACTCCATCACGATGTAGGCGAGCCCGCCGGGCTGCTGATCCACATCGATTACATTCACGATATGCGGGCTTTGAATTTGCGCGGATACACGCGCTTCCTGAAGAAAGCGCCGCACTAAATTTTCCCGGCGGGAAAGCTCGGGATGCAAAAACTTCAGCGCAACCGTCGTACCGAGAATCTCGTGGCGCGCTTCATAAACACTGCCCATCCCGCCATCGCCGATGAGGCGGAGCAGGCGGTATTTGTTATTGATGACTTGACCAGCTTGTGGACGCATGGACATTCACAGGCAAAAAAGTGAAGGACGATGTGGCGATTGATTATCGGGCTTGAATCAAGCGCCGAAAGAATCTCACACGTTCATAGACGGCCCATAAGGGAATTTGTGCTTGGGCTATGCAAGCTTTTAGCGAAAACGTTTCCCTTCCGCGCAAAATGCCCGGTTTCAGGCGCGCGGGCCAACTAAACAAGGCCCCCAAACGACAGAATGGATTTCTCACTTGACATTTGCTGACGCATTGCAGCGGTCGATCCTGCTTGGATTGGCTGGGCTTGCTGGGTTAGTTCCCAGGCATGGCTCGATCGATGATTTTAGGTTCGGGACATTATGTCCCTTCAAAAGTTGTGACCAATGACGATCTCGCGAAGCTGCTTCCGACCAGCGATGAATGGATTGTGCAGCGCACGGGGATCAAAGAGCGGCGCTATGTGGAGGAAGACGGAATCGGCGCGAGCGATTTAGCGATACCGGCGACGAAGATGGCGCTGTCGCGCGCGGGGCTGGAGCTGAACGACATCGAGATGATCGTTTTTGCCACGCTCAGCCCGGATGTGAACTTTCCTGGGTCGGGATGTCTGCTCGGGCACAAGCTGGGGCTGAATGGTGTGCCCGCGATTGATATCCGCAATCAGTGCACCGGATTTTTATATGGGCTGAGCATTGCGGATGCTTGGATTCGTTCGGGGATGTACAAGCATGTCTTGGTGGTTGGCGCAGAGGTCCATTCGACGGGTTTAGATTTCTCTGAACGGGGCCGGGACGTGGCGGTATTGTTTGGAGACGGGGCCGGCGCATGTGTGGTGGGCAAGAGCCCTGACGAGGGGCGTGGGTTGTTATCGATGTCCTTGCATGCGGATGGGTCTGGTGCGAAAGACTTATGGTTACCGGCGCCTGCCTCGATGCGCAATCCTCGGCTAACGGCGGAGATGATGGAACGGGGCGAACATTTTCCGCAGATGAATGGGAAGCAGGTGTTTCGGTGGGCGACGGAGAAGATGCCCCAGGTAGCGCTGGAAGCGCTTTCGGCGACTGGATTGGGTATAGGGGATATAGATTTATTCGTACCGCATCAGGCGAACATGAGAATCAATCAATTGGTAGCGAGCAAGCTGGGATTGCCGGAGGACAAGGTTGTGCATAATATAACACGCTATGGGAATACGACGGCGGCGACGATACCGATAGGTTTGAGTGAGGCGTATGCGGAGGGGAAGATATCGGAAGGGAAGACGGTGTTGACGGCTGCGTTTGGAAGTGGATATACGTGGGGGGCGGGGGTGCTGAGGTTTTAGTGAGATTCCAAAACGGCCTGTTTACCTTTGTTTTTCTGGTGCTCTTCTTGACTTCTGCGCAGAGCCTCGCCGACGCCGTCCCCAATCCCCCCTCCTCCTGCCCCTCAGGCAGCCATCCCGACACCAGCCACGATGGCTCCGGCTGCGCCCCAGACCATTGCCCTCCTGGTACCTACTCCGGCTTCTGCGACGGCCACCCCTGCTGCCGTGTCTTCTCCTGTAGCTCCGATTTCGATAAAGTCGATTGCTTCTCCCCCAAGGTCTGTACCAGCATCGAGCTCTGCCTCACCCCCACCAAATTCACCTCCAACAGCCGCTCTGGCCGCGAATTCCGCGAAACTGTCGGCCTCTGTTCCCCCACCTGTCCAAGCGGCTCCTCCTGCGAACGCATGCGTACCTGCCTCGATCCCGCCATCGCCGCCCCATCCACAGGCGATAAAGTGCGCAATGCTTGCAATTGTTCCCTCCCAGGTTCCCGCTCCTCAGACCCTTTTTCCTGGATCGCCGCCGCGCTGGGACTCCTTGTCTATACCAGCAGAAAGCGAAGCCCCCGCAGTGCTCTCCCCTAAAACAATCGCCTTCGCTTCTGCTCTACTGCTGCTCTTCCTCTCTCCCGCGCTCAGCCTCGCCGACGGTATTCCCGCCCCTCCCGAACAATGCCCCCCAGACAGCCATCCCTTCACCAGCCACAATGGCACCGGCTGCGCTCCCAATGTCTGCCCTCTAGGCGCCAAATCCTCCATGTGTGGCGATATTCCCTGCTGTTTGGTGCCCTATTGCGGCCCTAAAGACCAGTCCGGCCATGAAGAAGGCGATTGCTTTGGTGCAGGACTATGCCAAGAAGTTAAATTCTGCGTCGATTCAGGTGTGCGCCGCGGCGGGGGGCAAATTGGGCAACGCTTCCAGGAAGTGAAGGGGAGCTGCGAAGATTCCTGCCCCGATGGCACAAAATGCGAGCGATTTCTGGGATGTGTCGATGCTGTGCTCGTCCGTTCGCCCGAATTTAAACAAGTGCATGGCTCCTGCGGTTGCGAAGCGGTTGGTAGCGTGGTCGTTGGCCCGGAAGGAAATGGATGGCTATTTTTTGCCGCCGCCCTGGCCTGCTTAATCAGAAAAAGACGGGACAAAGGCCAGCTCGTTTACATCTCACCTTGAGCATGGACCTTCTCCAGGGCCTCATCGAGCTCCACCAAAAGCCTCTCCTTCTCCCCCCTCTCCGTATTCGAAAACATCGTTAGCTCCTTAAGCGTTCCATCCCGAAGCTTTAGCACCACCCCTTCCAGCTTCGTCCCCTCATCGTCAACTTTCTCATGAATCAGCGCCCCCTCAATCTGCTCCAGCTCTATATCCGTATAGGTCGTTCCAAAGCCGCGCTCCTCAATACGGAAGCGGCCATTTCCGTAATCCACAATAAACCGCGTCCGCGCCATCACCCACGCCGCCACAATAACAAGCCCAATGCCTGTCAAGATATAGGCAGGCCATGTCGATCCATAGCTGATATCCAGCTCGTCCGCCGCGCCGCTGGTCAGATATTGATTGACTTCTCTTGCCCATTCCTCTTTCGTGTCGTTGTATACATTGGAATGCCCATCGACGATCATCGTCTTTCCATCCACATCCAGGGCAATTCCCGACAAACGAGTCCCTTCCTCGTCGATATACGAATCCACAAACGCCTTCCTCAAAGACGGAAGCGCAAAGCTACGCTTGCTCCTAAAGATATCTGGACCCCGCGTCACCACAAGATCGCAATGGTTCCGCTCCCGCGAACAGGTGAGCTCCGCGCGCGAAAAGATGCCCACCCCAATAAAAAATCCAATCCCCACAAAGGAAAAAAGCACCACCGCGATCAGTATCGAGCGTTTTACGGTGATTACCGCCGGAGGATGAATGGGCGCACTTTTGCGATAAAAGCTCATGGCCTATTTCTGCGGCTGGCGGGTTTGAACGCTTTGAGGAATGCGGGCAGGCGGAGCGCAGGGCCCGTTCCCCTTTCCAACAAAATTTCTGATCGATGTCTCGGCAGCATACCGAATATCTATCGACTTTATAAAGGTTAATCCATCCGGAAGCTCAAAATAAAACTGCATGGGATATGGCGCTACACCACACCCCGCCGCCGGAAGATCCGAGGGACAGCCGCATACATGCAAGGTGCGGTCTTTTTTGAGATCGGGCATCGGTTGAATGCGAAATAGTTCGCCCTGCTTGTTCTTCGCAAAGAGATAGGATACCAAGGCAGGCGAACGGCAAGGTACAGAAGTCAGCGGGCCAATCAGCAGCCTTTTCTTGCTTATAGGATCGATCTTTGTCGTCCATTCCGGTTCAGGTGTGGCGTCGATGCCCCCTGGAGGCCGTTCGGTGGCGCGGCTCTTTAAGACAATCGCCTCCAAATTCGCCGCCTTAAGCGCCGCCTTGTAGCTGCTTTCATTGGTGCCCGCGATGCTTTGCTCAATCATTTGAGCTTGACTTGGGGGCATGCATCCTCGAATAGGTTCCGTCGGCGTTTGAACAGATGCGCTCGCTGGAGGCGCCACGGCGGATGCGGTTGGACTGGGGACGGGTTCGCTGGAAGACGGAGGTGGGGGCGGAGATGAAGAAGATGAAGGTGGAGGCAAGAGAGGAGCGGAAGAGGGCGCGGACGACGCCGACGGAGCAGCCGATGGAGAGGCGCTGGGTTCAGAAGAAACAGAGCCGGCCGCGGCTGGAGCGCCCGCATCCTTAGGACTGGATGCCGCGCAGGCTATACCGCAAACCGCTACGATCCAAGGGAAAATCAAGGTAGAGATAGAAGAATCGCGCACTGTGGGGGGCGATTGTATCCGGGAAGCACCATGCCTTTCAACAGGTTTTTGGTGTTCGCCGCCTCTATGTTTTGGGATGCGGCGCTTCAGCGGGTCTTGGGATGCAGCGCCTTCTTCGTCCGCTGATCGGCCAAGAGCGTTTCCATTTGATCTTTAGCCGCTCTCGATTCCCGGCTTCCATTCCCGAAGTGCGCCAGGTTATTGGTTTCCAAAGGATCTTCATCCAAATTGTATAACTCGTACTCCGAACGATCGCGGCCGGATATAGGTTGGGCCGGATCGAAAATCAGCGTGTTTGTATAGCTCCGCGCGTACTTCCATAGCTTCAATCCATCCCCCGCGTCCAGCCTCGCCACCACCGCTTCTACCTTCGCCGGCTCGTCCACCGCTTCATAGCTCCGTCCAATGACCGTCGTTTGATCCAAACCCTCCGATACTTCGTCCTCGGTCATAAAATAAATCGGCTCTTCGCTCGCGCTCCCTCCCCGGACCAGCGCGCTTAAATCCCGTCCCACCAAGGGCTGCGCTTCTGTAAAACGCTTCGCCAGCGAAGCCCGCACAGGCTCGGGATCGATCAATGCCAGACCCAGCAGCGTCGGTATCAAATCCACATGGCTCGTCGGTCGTTCCACCCGGCCTCCAGCTTGAATTCCAGGACCCCCAATCATCAAAGGCACATGTATGCTCTCTTCATACGCATTATGCCACTTTTGATGCATACCTCCATGCGCGCCCAGCATATCCCCATGATCCGAGGTAAACACCACAATCGTATTATCCGCGAAGCGCGAATTCATCAGACGCTGATATACCCGCTGAATATACTGATCGGCCACTTTGTGAAGATAATAATAAAAGCGCCGGTAGACAGGAATTTGAGGCTGAGGCAAGAAGATATTGCCATATTTCTTGATATAATCGCTTTGACAGCTCGGTTTGGTGCGCAACGATTCGTCTTGGGTCGGCGGTTCCGGCACCTCGGGCACCGTATCATCATCAAACGCATAGCCCCAGGCTAGCCAGGGCGCCCCAAACAGTGCGATATCATGCGGGTTTAAAAATGATGCAACAGCCAGCCAGGGCGCCGAATCATCTCCATGTTCTAAGCTATCAAATAGCTCGCTCACCTGATCCGCCGCAATCGAATCCCGCACCATACCCGTATTCGCTTGGGCCGTTCCATGAGGCTCGGGGCCAATCCACCCTTCAAAACCATAGGGAGACAGCCGGTTCTGCGCCTTGTAGAGGCTATAATTAGGCTCGATTAACTTCCCATCGATATCATTGGAAGCCAAGGGATCGCGGGTATCGGGCGTATTCAGGTCCGCGTGGGACACATGCCATTTGCCCTTGTAAAACGTACGGTAGCCCGCCTCGCGAAAATAATGCCCCATCGTCGGAACGCTATACGCCTCAAGCCAAAACATATTCGGATCAAAAGCCGATTTCGCGGCGCCGTCGGTCGCCCGAACGCCGTGCAGCGTGGGATAATGACCGGTGTACATACACGCGCGGCTTGGAGCGCAGGCGGTGGACGCTGCATAATGACGGTGAAATTCAAGGCTATTTTTGCGGATGGCTTCGCGCCCCGGCAATTGCGTGCGCCGAAACTCGCGGATCGCGTCTGTCTCGTAACACGGCGGATAGCGTTCTTCGTCCGTGCTGATAATCAAAATATTCGGGCGGCGCTGTTGCATGGAAATCTCCTTGATCGAACGGAAGGCCCATATATACAGATGCTTTGGGTAGGGGGCAAGGCTTTTTTAGTTTTTAGGAGAGGGCTCTATTTTGATGCGCGCTAAACAAAACGCTTGATCTTCAAGCCCGCATTGAATATAGGCGTTTTTCCTATGATTATCGCGCCTCTGTTGGATCAGCTCATTGACCGGGCCCTCGAAGAAGATTTGGCGGGCGGAGACTTAAGCTCCGAAGCCTGCGTGGACGAACAGGCTCAAGCCTTTGCCGAGGCCGTTTCAAGAAAGCCTTTGGTCGTTTGCGGTGGAGCCGTGTTTCAAAGGGTATTTCAGCGTATCGATCCGGCCATTCACTTTGAAAAGCTTATCGATGACGGCGTCTTTGTCGAGAAGGGCGCCGTCTTGTGGAGGGTAAGAGGATCGGCCCGTTCGCTCTTAAAAGGCGAGAGAACCGCGCTGAATTTTACCCAGCGCATGAGCGGCGTGGCGACGGCGGCGCGAACGTATAGCCAGGCTTTGCCGCCCGGATCTCCGGTGCGTATTACCGATACCCGCAAAACAACGCCGGGCCTGCGGGCTTTGGAACGCTATGCCGTGCGCACGGGCGGCGCCTTCAATCACCGCGATAATCTAGGCAGCGCCGTCATGATTAAAGACAATCATATTATCGCCGCGGGCGGTATCAAAGCGGCCGTTGCGCGCGCAAAACAAAGGGCGCCTCATACCTCGCGCATTGAAGTGGAAGTCGCCAATCTGGCCGAGCTGGAACAGGCGTTGGAAGCCGGCGCCGATATTATTATGCTCGATAATTTCTCGATGGACGATGTGCGCGCCGCCGTGGCGAGGGTCAATACGCTAAGCCACCGGCCCCTGCTTGAAGTCTCGGGCGGAATTACGCTGGAACGCATTACCGAGCTATCCCAGGCGGGTATCGATATTATCAGCGTGGGCGCTCTCACCCATTCGTCGCCCGCCGCCGATATCGCCCTCGATCTCAAGCTGTGAACGATTTAAATATTCAGGCCATTGAAGCGGCGCTAAAGCGCTATGCCTCGGCCATTGGGCATCCTCTCTATGTGCTGGCCTCGACCGGATCGACCAACGATGATGCCCGGGAAGCGGCCAATGAAGGGGCTCCATCCGGCACGGTGATTGTCGCCGATACCCAAAGCGCGGGCAGGGGGCGAGGCACGCATACATGGCATTCGCCTTCGGGAGAGAATATCTATGTATCGATTGTGCTTCGGCCCAAACTGGATACAAGACGGGTATCGGCGGCATCGCTTGTTGTGGGGGTATGTGTGGCGCGGGTCATTGAAAGGCGGCTACAAGAGCGGGGAAGGGAGCGAGTAAAGCTAAAGTGGCCCAATGATGTATGGGTGGATGAGAAGAAGATCGGCGGGGTCTTGATTGAGGGGAGATTGCGGGGGGAGAGTGTGCAGCACTTGGTGGTGGGGGTGGGTGTGAACATCAAGACTCGTGTATTTCCGCTGGAGCTTCGGGACAAGGCCACATCGTTATCTTTGTTGGGTTGTGAAGACGTGGACAGGGCGGACGTATTGGGGGAATTATTGGCTGAAATTGGGCGAGGGATGTTGCGTTATGAGCGGGAAGGGCTGGAGGCGTTTCGACAAGAGCTTGAGCATAAGGATGGGCTAAAAGGGAAGCGCGTGAAGGTGGGGGATCGGGTAGGGGTGGCCAGGGGGATAGATGGGGAGGGACGTGTGATGGTGGAGACGGAGACGGGTTTTATTGAAAAGGTAAGCTCGGGGGAGCTGATCGTCATGAACGCTTAAAAGCCCATTCTTCAATCGCGTGGTTTCCTCTCCATCGGAGCGGGACACTATCCACGGCGCAGGTTTATCCTTTCCAGTTCGAGCTGAAATGGAAGAGGCAGCGCATGTGGATGGATATCGATATTTCGCAGGAAAATGGGGGCATTCGCATCGGCGCGCGAGGAAGCCGCGGTGAGCAGTGCACGCCCCGCCCTCTCGGTCAAGGTCTAGATGTGGAGGCGCTCATGCGTTTTGGTGCGGCCACCAGGGAATCGGCTGCCCGGGGACGCGCGCCTTCGATGGCGTTGCTCGAGCAGGCCAATGCTCTATTTCGTGGGGTCTTTGGCACAGATCTTGAGACGCTTCGCGCTCGCCTCAGTGAGGCGGCTGAAGGTCCTCTGCTTCTAAAACTTTCCCTTCACGATCGGGAACTTCAGGCCATTCCTTGGGAGGCCCTGTGCAAGCCGGGAGAGGCCCTGGGGTTCTGGGCCAGCTCTCCTGAGCTATTGCCTGTGCGCGGTGTTACCTCCACCGAGCCTTGGCAGCCCAGGGCCGTTCGGGGGGCCTTGCGCATTCTTGCGATTGCTCCCACCGGAGATGCGGGGATTCCCACCCTGAAAAACGCACTGGCCGAACGCATCGCCTCGGGTGAAATTGAATGGCTCAATCCCGTGCTCGGGTCTGCCGCCAGCGTCTCCAACCTCTTTGAGCGCTTGCGCCGCGAACCTATTCCTCATGTGCTTCATTTCTTGGGACATGGAGGTCAAGAAGGAGGCATTCCCGTCTTAAGACTGGCCGACAGCGAGGATGGAGACCAAAGCTTTGTACCCGTGGAGCTCCTGGCGCAGCAGCTCAAGGCGAATCTCAAAGGCTTTCTCCGGCTGATCGTGCTGGAAGCCTGCGAGGGAGCCCGTCCTTTCGCTTTTGCTTCTGCCGCGGAAATTCTCGCGAAAGCCGGGGCCGATGCTGTGGTTGCACATCTTTGGCCTGTGAAGGCCGATGTGGCCCGGGTCTTTTCATCGGAGCTCTATCGGGTGCTTGCAGGAGCCGACCGGAGCTCGGGGGATATCGCTCTGGCCGCCAATGAAGCCCGCCGCGCCATTCTGGGCTCCTTTGAACGAAGCGCCGAAGCTTTTTCTCCCGTGGTCTATTTGCGTGGACCCGATGGGGCACTCTTTGACTTCAAGGGGCGAAAGCTTTCAGCTCCACTCCCAAGTGTTGCAATAAAAGCGGCATCCAGTGGAATCGACCCCACGCTGGGCCGGCTACTCATAAGGCCCTTCTCCTTGGTCCTTGGAGATAGACTGAATGACCAGCGCCTTGCCCTCGGCGTTTTTCGGGACAAACTCCATAAAGAGCTGATAAAAACCTCACCCCAAATTTCCCCTCATTTGCCGATGAGCGCCCTAGCCCAACGATTTGCCCTCCACAAAGGATTGGGAAAATTGGGCGCCGAGTTTCAAAAAGCCTTCCGGGGAGGCATTCCAGCCCCCCCATTTATAGCAGCCTTGGCTAAACGCATTGGACCCGGCGTGCATACCACCCTGCTTCGCCATCCCTGGCTGGAGCTGGCTTTGGCCGAGCAACAGGCTGAGCGCAGCATTTACGTGATTCAGCCCGGCGAAGAGAGCACCATGGTGCTTCGCCGTGAAGGGGGAGAGGATTGGGAAGAGCTCGATTCGCCCCCGGCTGCTGTGGACACAGAGCGGGATGCTATTCTATTCCGGCCTTATGGGGGCTATACCGCCGAACACGTATTTGCACGCCCCCTGCTCACCGAAGACGACTACGTTATGGGTATTCAAGAGCCAGAAAATACCCTTCCGCGGGATCTGGCCAATACTGTTCTAAGTAACCTAAGCTATAGACCCGCCCTCTTGGTGGGTCTCTCCCTCCATACCAACCATCATCGTCTCTTGCTCCAGCGCCTATATCCTAGGGGCATTCCAAGAGGAAGCGTAGCCATTTGCGACCCCTCCGACGACGAGCGTAGCCTGTGGGAAAAAGGTTCCGGTTTGCCTGGAAAAGGTGAGGGTATCGATGTCGTCGAGTCCTCGCTTGAGCATTTAGGATCGCTTCTGGAAGATGACGAGGTGGAGTCATGAAATCCGATCCATCCCGCGAACAATCGCCTATGTCTCATATGCGCGCCCCTTTCAAAAATCCCTTTCCCGGCCCCCAACCCTATCGCGCCGCGGATCGGGCTAGATTTTTTGGACGGGATACGCTGGTCAAAAAGCTCAGCAATCAAATCCTTGCCCACCCATTAACAACGCTCTATGGCCCATCAGGGGCGGGAAAATCCTCGCTGATGCAGGCAGGGGTTATTCCTCGCTTGGAAGAAACCCATGACTTTAGGGTGGTCCGCGTCGATGGATGGCCCCCCTTAGAGCGGCCGCTCCCATGGTTGGTCCGGGCTCTTTTTAACGATCTGGAGCTTGGCGCGCCGCCCGACGAAATGCAGCCCTTGGAAGTTTTGGGAGAAGCCATGTCGCTCGCCGAACGCCGCAGCGAACAGCCTATCTTGATTTATTTGGATCAAATCGAGCAATTGCTATTTCCTGGGCGTACCGACGCCGAGGCCGAAGCCTTGATCGACGGGGTGGATAGACTGGCTAGGGCTCCTATTCCGGGCCTGCAAATTGTGCTTTCCCTGCGCGAGGATTACCTGGGCCGCTTCCGGGATAGGGCGAAGGATAAACGAGAGCTTCTAGCCCATGGATTTCGCCTAGGCCCGCTTACGGTGATGGAAATGGTAAATGCGGTATGCAAGGCGGCGCAACAAGGCACGCCTTCGCAAATATGGGATCCACTGCAGATGCAGGACTTGTTGATGGACGTAAGGGTACCGGGTCAAAGCCCTCAGCCCGAAGCCGAAGTGCAGGCGGCTTATGCTCAGATTGTGTGCCGTGCCCTCTTCAAGGAGCGTGGCGCCCACCCCATCAAAGCCGAGGGCGAGTCCACAGAAACCTTCAGGGTTCGCGTCACGCTAATTCCCCATGGGCTGGGAGACGACGGCGATTCAACGGAGATTCATGTGGTTTCAGGCTCGGATTCGGCCCTCCAATGCGAAGGCGAGGCGGAGTATATTTTAAGGCGCTATCTCGACAAAACACTTGGGGAGCTGGAGGATCTTTCCTTGGATGCGCGCCGTCTCCTGGAAGATCAGCTTGTAAGCGCCGATGGAAGCCGGACCTTGCGCACCGAAAAAGAGCTCTTGCGTATTCTCCCCGTGGAAAAACTGGCGCCCATCCTGAGCGCGCTCGAAAACGCGGCCATTTTGCACGCGGAAGAGCACCAAGGAAGCCGCTATTTTGAGATTGGACATGACTGGCTGGCGAGAAAAGTCTACGAAGAGCGCCAAAAGCGCGAGCAGGACGAAGAGCAAAGGCTGCGCGATGAAGAACAGGCCAAGAAGCTTGCCCGCCAAAAAGAGGAGGCCGATGCCAAGTATGCGCAGGTGAGGGCTCAACGGCGTTTTTTGGGGATTGTGGCCGCGATTTCTCTTGGGGTGGCCTTGGGGGCGGCGGCTTTGGGGCTATGGGCTGTGGCCCAGCAAAGAAAGGCGGAGAATGCCGGGCGGCGGGCAGAAAACGCCCTGCAAAAGGCGAAAGCGGCCGAGCAGGCGGCCGAGCAAAGGGCCATCGAGGCCATGGATGCGAGGCTTGTCACGAGCTCGAATGAGCTTTTTTCCTCGGCCCACTATGCTTGGGGGTCCAAACTCTTGAGCCAAGTCCAACAACCCTCAAAAGCCCGGGGCTGGCTGGATCTTGCCAACGCGACCCTTGCAGGCAATGCCTTGGAGGCTACGCTGGGCGGGCATGCACAAGTGCCTAGAGCCGCCGTATGGAGCCATGATGCCAAATATGTGCTGAGCGTGAGCGGGGAAAAGGTAGCGCGCCGATGGAACAGCGACGGACGGGGCGAGCCTGTGCTCTTTGAAGGTCATGAGGCTTCTATCAATGATATCGCTATCTCCCCCGATGACAAGCATATTCTAACCGCATCCGACGATGGAACCCTCAAGATATGGAAGGCCGATGCGCAAGGGGGGCCTCTGAGCCTAGAGGGGCATGGAGGCGCCGCAATCAAAGCAGCATGGAGCCCGGATGGACAAAAAGTGCTTGGGGCCTTCATGGATAGAATTATCCGGGTTTGGAATGCAGACGGAAGTGGTCTTGTCGAGCTCAGAGGTCATACCGGAGCTCTAAACAGCGCTGTCTTCGTGGGCAACGATCGGGTGCTCAGCGCATCGGCCGATAGGACGGCGCGGCTATGGAGCGCGGATGGCAACAAACGCCTCACCCTTATATTTCGGGGGCATAAGGACGCCGTCTTATTTGCGGAGCCAAGCCCGGATCTCAGCCAAATCGTAACGGCTTCGGCCGACAAGAGCGCAAGGGTATGGGCAAGCACCGGGAAAGGCAATCCCTTGGTTTTGGAAGGTCATGACAGCAGCGTGGTCCATGCGGCCTTTAGTCCAGACGGACGGCATCTGGCCACCGCCTCCGAGGACAAATGCGCGAAGATTTGGTCCATCGCCCCAGGGACTGAAAAGCAGCCTCCGGTGGAGCTCGGAATGGTGTTTATACCTGGGGGCGATCGGGCATCCAACACCCATCTCCGCGGCGTGAACTTTGTGGCCTTTAGGCCGGATGGCCGTTACCTCGCTACCGCGGGCGGCGATAAAATGGTCTCTATTTGGCCGGTCGAAGGCGGCCTTGCTTTGGTATTGAGGGAACATGATGCTCCAGTGCGTTCGCTGGCATGGAGCCCAGATGGACGCCGGCTGCTTACCGTGGCGGGCGAGGACACGGAAAGCCGCTCCGTGGACTATTCCGTGCGGCTATGGCGCCCCGGAAATCTGGAAAGGCTGCGCCGCGTGCAAGCCGCGTTCTTTCACTCGGCCTTTATTGCCCAGGGGCCTCTCGAGCCCAGCCTTGTCCTCTCGGCCTATGATGATCGCTCCCTAAGACTATGGCCCGTGGATGGGTGGGGAGATATCAAGCTGTTTTCGGCCCGGGAGAAAGAACCCTGGGTGGCATACGCCTCCCTAAGTCCTGACCGGAAGTCTATCGCCCTGGCTTCCTTCGACAAAAGCGTGCATATTCTTGACGCCGAGAGAGGGGTGGAAAGAGCTGTGCTCAAGGGCCATACGGCACCCATAAGAAGCGCCCTCTTTTCTCCCGATGGACAGCGTATCGCCAGCGCCTCGGATGATGGCACCGCCCGGATCTTTCAAGCGGATGGCTCGGGAGAATCCCTTGTATTCAAGGGGCATGGAGATAGCCTGAGCTGGGCGGAATTTAGCCCAGATCAAAAGCGCATCGTCACGGCATCGCTGGATCATTCGGCCCGGATATGGAATGCCGATGGACAGGGAGAACCCACGGTGCTTTCGGGCCATGGCGGGGCCGTGCTTTGGGCTGGTTTTAGCTCGGATTCCAAACGTATTCTCACGGCCTCCGAAGATCACACGGCTCAGATATGGGATGCCGAAAACGGCAGGCCCCTGCTTAGCCTGCCCCATAAAAGCCCCGTTTTATGCGCGGCCTGGGCCCCGGGCGCTAAAAGCCTGGCAACCTGCTCCGACGAAGATGGCCTGCGTCTATGGGATGCCGAAGGGCAAAGAGAGCCCGTGGAATTAGGCTTGAGCGGATGCTTGCTCTCCATGGCTTTTTCGGAGGATGGGCGGGAACTGATTGGCGTTACCCGAAACAACACCACACGCACCTGGGTTGTCGATGAGATCAAGCTGGTCGCCTTGCTCAAGGCGTCCAACAACGATTGTCTCCCGGTGGACAAGAGGAGAAGCTACTTGGGGGAGTCACAGTTTGGGGCGGAAAGGGAATATGCCGCGTGTGAACAGGGCCATGGACGCTCGATAAAACCTGCGAAAGGAAACAAGCCATGAAGAGAATACAAGTGGGCGCGGCGGGGATGCTGGGGCTTTTGCTGGGAGCATGTGGCGATGCAGGCGTGGATACGGAGGAGCCCAAGCCTATCTCGGCAAACAGCATCAAGGAAGAGGAAAGCGCCTTGGGATTGGGAGCGGCCGGGGCGGGCCGCATAGAAAAACCCAGGCTTGGCCCCGATCAGCGAAGGGTGACGGTGATTGTCTTGCCTGGGAATGCCACAGTAGAAGTGGACGGGCAGCCGGCTCAAAGGCGAAACGGGGTGATTGAGCTCACGGGCAAGGTGGGAGAAATCCGCAAGCTTAGGGTATCGTCCAGCATCCTTAGCGCCTCGAAAGGAGCGCGCACTGACGAAAGGAAGGTGGTCATTGGCGAAAATGGGGCATCCCCCCCGCTGATCGACCTAAATGAAGCGCTTCAGCAAGGGCCTGCCGGGGAGCCCGAAAAGAAATTTAGTTTTAAGTTTGAGGATTAGGGGTATTGAAAGAGCGGAGCCGGTGTAGGTCCAGGCGCTTGCCCGGGGCTTATTGAGAGGCCGGCGGGGTATGCTTCGAAACGTCCATGGAAACATACTTGCCCGCCCATCCAAACGATGGTAGAGGGTGTTCAACGAGTGAGAGCACGCCATGAAAATCCCCTATGGAATAAGCAATTTCGCCGCCCTGCGCCAAGGCCAATATTTTTATATTGACAAGACATCCTTTATTCCAAGGCTTGAACCGGACGAGCTGAATGCAAGCTATATCCTCTTTTTGCGCCCGCGCCGCTTTGGCAAATCCACGCTGCTCAGCATGCTCGAACATTACTATGATCTGAGCTGCAAAGATCAATTCGACGAGCTGTTTAATGGACTGTGGATACACCAAAATCCCACGGCCCGGCGCAACAGTTTTCTGGTGCTGACCGTGGACTTTTCCCAAGTGACCACGGATGGGGGCGTTGAAACCCTCCGCAACAGTTTTGTGGCGGCCGTCAAGAACGCTGTGAACGATTTTTTAATGCGCTATCGCGATCGCTTTCCGGATTTTGCCTATCTTCATACACAGCTCGATAGCTTTGACGATTCTCCATCGCTCATGGGCCGCTTGCTTGCTACCGTTCGCGGACTGAAACAAAAGCTTTATCTTCTGGTGGATGAATACGATAATTTTGCCAATCGGCTGCTCTCCGATGGGCGACAAGATATCTATGAGACCATCGTTGGGGCCACGGGATTTGTACGCACCTTTTATGCTTCCCTGAAGGCGGGCACGACCACAGGCGCCCTCGCTCAAATGCTGATTACCGGGGTTTCGCCTATTCTGTTGGATGATTTATCCAGCGGCTTCAATATCATTTCGAATATCTCCTCGCTTCCCCGCTTGAATACCCTTGCGGGTTTTACCCGAAAAGAAGTAGAGCTTTCAATTGATTCCCTTCTATCGGATATGCCTCGGCTCAAGGACGATCCTAGGATAGGCAATCGGGAGCGCCTGTTGGCCCGGCTCGAAGAGTATTACAATGGCTATTGTTTTGCTGAAAAGGCTTTGGAGCGCGTGTACAATTCGGATTTGGTGCTGTATTTTTTGAGGGAGCTCGAGGCCCGGGGCGAGTATCCCAAGAATATGCTCGATATGAATGTACGGACGGACTATGCGCGGCTTCAGCGTATCGCGACGCTTGCGGGAGCGGCGGGGAAGGAAACCCGGACACTGCTTGAAACGATTCTAAGCGAGGGCGGTGTAGAGAGCGATTTGGTGGAGCAGTTTGGCGCGAGTACGATGTATACCCGGGCGCCGCTGATATCGCTGTTTTATTATATGGGTATGCTTACGTTTGGAACGCAAAAGCTGGATTCGCCGCTGCCTTTTTTGGTGGTTCCAAACCGGGTGATCCGTGAGCTTCAATGGGAATATATCGCGCTGGCGTTGAAGGATCAGGAGCAGATATGGCTGGATGACGCCGATTTGAGTCAAGCCCTGAAGGCGATGGCGAACCGGGGGGATATCGAGCCTTTGCTGTTGCTATTTAAAGAGCAGGTGGTGGCGAGAATTGGAAATAAAGATTTGCGTCAGTTTAATGAGAAGGTGCTGAAGCTGATGCTGATGGCTTATATCTCGCAGAGCCGGGTATTTAAGGTTCTGAGCGAGAAAGAGTTTTCGGGGGGTTATTGCGATCTATTTCTGGGGCTGACGGGGGAGATACCGCTTTCGCGCTATGCCTGGATGCTGGAGCTAAAGTATTTGAAGACGGAGGCCAAGAAGGCTGAAATTGAAGCGGCATTTGAGCAGGCGATGGGACAATTGGATCGCTATGGTTCGGATCAGACGCTGGTGCCTCTGCTGACGCTGGGCAAGGAGCTGAAGGCGGGGGTATTGGTGTTTGTGGGGGCAAAAGATGTGTTGTTTAGGCCATGGCCCAGGGAGGCCGTGGTGCCAAAAGCGGCGAAGAAGAGGGCTGGGAAGAAAGCGCTGAAAGGATGAGAGGGTATCAGGCAGAAAGTAGATCCAAAACCTGCGCAATGGCGCGCGTTTCGCGGGGATTTACCATGGTTTGTGCTTCCCATCCATAGCACTCTATGGCACTTGACGATCCTCTTTGCCACGCTCGCATGGGTAACAGGGCGGGCAACAAAAAAGAGGCGGGATCGGTCCCTCACCCATCCCGCCCTTCCTCGCCTCCCCATTTCAGCCATCCCGCATCCTATCGCATTCCCCCATGCATGTTTTGCTCCTCTTGTCAACACCCTCGAAAAGGGTTCACCATGCCTTCTAGGAGCTTGCCCTCACCCATCTCTTTGTGCCTTGATCATGCCCTCACGCGCACCCATTCGGCATCTTGTGCTGCGCTTCTTTCACCCATTGCCCCAACAATAACGCGATCGCATTCCGCAAAGGCTCATCCGCCGTTTCAATTACCTTCGCAAACTCCATCACATCGGCCGAATACTTCTCATTACGCCCTCCCAACAAAGCCCACACACTCATGCCCATGCCATGCGCAAGCGCCCTTAAACTAGAAAGGCTTGGATGCCTATCCCCCTTCTCAATGGTCGCCACATACCCAAGCGAAAGCCCGGATGCCCGCGCCAAGCCCTCCATGGTAAAACCCCGCTCCTTGCGCACTCGCCGAATCAATGCGCCGAACGCTTGTCCCGTGATTGGCTCTTCAAGGCTTGCTCCCTCGACCTCTTCGGCTTCTCCCGCGGCCTTCATTTGCAGGCCGTGAGCTTGTGCTGTCGCTTCCCCACGCCTGCTTCCAATCGGAATGACCTTGGATGAAAGCCCCGCACCCTCGTCGCTCCGCTCCTCCGCTTTGGATCTGGGCTTCCCATGGGGCTCGTATCGCAAAAGCTCCCAAATCGCCGCGCGAAACTCAGGCGGTGACGCCGCAAACATCCGCACAATCTCAAGCGCGCTTTCTGGAATTCCTTCGGGCGGTCCGAATAGATCGCGCATCGGAATTCCAAAACCCTTGGCAATCGCGGCGATCGTTGTAATCGAAACGTCGCGATGACCTGTTTCCAAGGAGCACAAATAACTGACCGAAAGCCCGGCTAGATCGGCAAACACATACACCGACCAATGCCGCGCTTTGCGAAGGCGCCGAACATTCGCGCCAAAACCTTCGGCCGTCTCCAAGATCTCTTGCTGCGTTTTCACACTCATCACGCGGCCTTGGTTTTGCGGCCTTTGCTGCGGGCCGTTTCGGGTTTCGCTGAGCCGCCTTCACCTTGAACCATCGCTTGCTGAAGCAATCGAAGAAACTTTAGAATGGTGGCGGTGATGCGCGGATCGGCCTTATCGATAAGCCGCGCCATCATCATGCCGTTTTTTGTCATGGGCTCGTCGGGCGTTCCCAACAAAACCCGGACGGGCACATCAAATGCCTTGGCGAGACGATTCGCATACTCGGCGGACAAATCGCGCCGGCCTTGTTCAACACATGCCAAATAAGAGACGCTGATCGATGCGCGTGCCGCAAGCTCTTTGTGCGTCCAGCCATTTAGAAGCCGAAGCCCTCTCACGCGCTCGCCAAATTGCGTGAGAAACATTCGCTGACTGGTGGATAGCGGCGGGCGTATTTGAGGCTGGACCGTGATGCTGTCTGCCTGGGAAATGCCCGGGCCTACGTCGCTTTGAGCTCTTTTCTTCTCTGTTTTGCTTCTCATGAGGTGCCTTTTCGATTGTGCTGGGGCTTAGGTGGCGATAATGAGACCAAAGACCTAGGGAAGGCAAGGATTGCAGTTTCCGCCGCAATCGATACCGCTCTCCATACCGTTTTGAATGGCATCCGTGCATGAAGGCGCTTGGCATATACCTTTCGCGCATACCCCGCTTGCGCAATCCGCGGGGAGCTTACAGCCTTCACCATCAGGGCAAAATGGGCAGCTTGGAGCACCGCAATCCATACCGCTCTCATCGCCGTTCTTTACGCCGTCCATGCATGTCGGAAGCTGGCAAGATCCATTCATGCATACCTTGCTAAGACAGTCCGCATCTATGGAACATGGATATGCATTCGCGCAGGGAGCACATACACCGCCACAAGCTCCGCCACATTGCCCGAAAGGCTCACACCATACTTCATTGCATACAAGCTCATTGCCACAAACCGCGTTTGGAATCATGGCAATGCAATCGACACAAGCCCCTTCAAAGCAATAACCAAGCTGCGCTTCTGGGCATACGATTCCATTAGGCAATAAATCATTGCTAGGGATATCTCCAAAGCAATAATCAAGCGTGCATTGATTGCCATCATTATAAAAATCTCCGACGTCAATCACTTCCAATTTGTTTCCATACACATCACAAATGGTTTGTTTGCAATCTCCATACAGTTGTGATGCCGTCGGCCCTTCCCAAATATCGAGCAGGCAAATTCCATCGAAGCATTTGCCTTCACCGCATGCTGCGTTGGGCGGGTCGGGACAATCGGCGTCCGTGAGGCATTCGGGTGGCGGTAGGGGCTCGCCTCCTGTGCCTCCTGTGCCCGGGGCGCCTCCTGCGCCGCTGCTCGTCGTGCCCGCGCCTCCGCTGCCCGTTGTCGTGCCCGCATCGGGCTGGTGCGGCTGACATTCGGCGGCGGGCCTGCATCGGTAATCGTTCGGCGGCTGCGATTCGCACTTCTCGATGCTGCCTCCCGGGCAACAATGCATCTCGTTCGGGTTATCGCAAACACATCGGAACTCAACACATGAAGTCCCGGGAATACTCTGCAATTCGCTGTGGCAGTCCTCCGTCGTATTGCAATATCCGCCGATCGTCGCATCGGCGGCACATGCCGAACATCCCGCAAGAACAAGCCAAAACAGCATTCTCCATTTCATCTCAGACTTCCTTTCACCTCATCCGCCATCGCTGGCATCTGCTCCCGCATCCGGGAAAATAAAGGGCGCCATCGGATCACACTCCTCTTTGGGCCTGCATCGATAAGGGTCATCCGGTGTGCAGTTCTCAAGCCGACTACGAAAACAACAATGCTGCTCCTCTGGGTTTTTGCAGGTACACAAGCCATCCACGCATGTGGTGTCGGAGATGGTCTGCAGCTCCGTGTAACAGTCCTCGGTGGTGTTGCACTTTCCTCCAATCGTCGCGTCGTAACAGCAAACAACAAGTGCGCATCCGCTCACCAAAACGCCTAAAATCCCGCGAATCTTCACGCTCGCCTCCAATCGATCAACTCGCTTGTGATCGAGGCGCGGATACTAATTCGATGGAGTCGCGGCGTACACGCGAACGTTGAGGTTCAAGTCGGGATCATGACGATCGCCTTTGATTTCAGCCTCTCTCGCGTCTGATCCGCCGTGCGCGCGATGCGGTGATTGTGCCGTTTGAGCTTCGCTGTTTGGATCCTTTGTATTGTTGTCCTGTGGCCTTTGCCCTTCTGAAAAGCCTATCTTTGCCGATGTTTGAGCGCTCATGATTGGAGCGAGCGAAGCGATGTGGTTCTGCATTGTCGGTGCATGCGGCGTGCGTTCGGCCGTGCGCGTCGCCAATATCGCGGCGAGCCCTCCACCCATCAAAAGCAGGGCTGCGAACCATGACAACATGCTCACTTTGGCTTTGCCTGATCGGGGCGTTGCCAGGGTTTTCGTGCTTGAACCGGCCTCCATCGCCGGCCTCAAAAGCTCGGGTTTCACCGCTGATTCCATGGGCGCCTGCGCTGTGCTTTTCGGGCCGTCGATGGGTGGCGCGTTCGTAATTGGCGCGGATGGCGAGGGCCGCGCCGGGCTCACGCTGGTATTCTTGGCGGAATTCGCCGAGGCTATTTTCGCGGGCGCGGAAGCTCTGTCGCTGGGCAAAGCTTGAGCATGCTCGGCCGAACGCGGTGCCATGCGCGTTTGAACAATCAAGCTGCTTGGAAGCGTGCTCGGCGCTGCATCTTCGTCGGTGGGATGCGGAGCCGCCGGCTTCGTGAGAGCCTTCTGCGCATGTCCTTCGAAGTGACCCTCGAGCTCGGCCAGTGCAGCCATCCAAGAGACTGGACGCTCATCTTCGTTGTGAGACATCCATCGCGCGAGCATGTCGGAAAAGCCCTGAGGCACATCGGAACAAAGCGATCGCAAAGAAGGATAAGGTTGTCTGATCCGCTCATTTCGATGGGGATCGTGGCCTGAAATCGCGCCCGGCTCATCGCCTGCGATGGCCTCCCAAACAATCGCCGCCGCTGAAAAAATATCCATGCGCGCCGTGAGCGGTCTGCCTTCTTTCCAGCGTTCAGGCGCGGCATGGAGCGGCGTCTCGGGGAGCATTTCAAAGAGCATTGCAATACCGAATTGATCCAAAGTGCGCAGGGCTCCGCGCTCATCCAGATAGATCGCGGTTGGCTTCAACATCCCGTGAAAGCCTGCGGAATGGGCTTCTTGCAAGGCTTTGCCAATGGAGCGAAGCAATGCGGCTCCGCTCCTCACATCAAAAGGCGGACAATGATATTTGAAGTCAAATAGACTTTCGCCATCTGGAAGCGCGAAAGCGGCCCAAGCCAAATCTTCATCGATATCAGCCTCGAGCAGGGGGTTGATACGGTCGGCGCGCAAGAGCCTCAAGCGTTCGGCGCGCTCTTTGAAGGCACGAACGGCTTCGATGGGAAGAGGATCTTTCCACAGGTTTTGAACATAAATCGACACCGTTGCGGAGCTATGGAGGTGGGTCGCCTGAAAGCATTGAAGCAATCCAAAATTCTCCTTGTGCTCTTCAATGCGATAAGAAGCGAGCAGATCGCCGGGCCGAAACAACGAAGGATCCATGATGCTCGTCCTCTTAGAAGGCAACGCCGATGCCTCGACTCGAGGCGCGGACGGGCAAATATTTTCCAAGCGCAATCGTAATGCCCAAGCCAATGCCCGCGCTAATACCGCTTGCGATGGCGAGGGTTCGGAAGTTGTGCGCTCTTTCCACGAGTCCTTCTGCTTCGGTGCATTCGGGTTCCACGCTGCACGCGCATCCGCAGCCATAACGGCGCCGTGCTGCGCTGATTTGCTCGCGATGGCTTGCAATATCGAGTTCAGAAGCGACGAGGAAAGAGCCTGAAGCTCCCAGCGCCGTGAGTGTTCCGATCACACTTACACGAAAGAGGAGACTCGACGAGAAGAGCGATGGGGTCTCCATGGGCGGCGGGGTTGCGGGCGAGGGCGTTTTAGGCTCGGGAAGCTTTGAAACAAGGGGTTTAGGTACTGAGCGTGTACGCACAACAACGGTCTTGCTTTGACCCGGCGCGATGGTCACACGCTCGGAGCCTTTACCGTCGAAGTTATCGGCCAGGATCTCGATATTTTGGTTTGCGGGAACAAAAACCTCGTGATCGAGCGGAGCGGTACCGATTTTTCGGTGGTCGACAAAGATCGTTGCGAGGGGCGGCGCGACGATGCGAAGGGTTCCGATATGCGTGCGAGCCATGGCGAATGCGGTCGCGTGCGTGAGGCGCCGTTCGAGTTCCTCCTTGTCATTGGTGGGATTGGTAGCCAGCTCGATACATTCGCGCAAGAACTCGGCGGATTCGACGAAGCGATCGATCCGTGAAGCGATCAAGCCTGCGTTGCACAAGATTTCGCGATCGCGGCGAATGACAAGAGCGGCTTTGGCTGCGGAAAGCGCGAGTTCATAGCGTTTATGCTTAACGTGGGCGACAGACGCCTCGAAGAGTTCTCGGCGGACGGTTTCGGGATCGGGCGGGATTGCGCGGGCGGGGAATGCGAAGAGGAAGAGCGCAAGGGCGGAAATGAGCAGGATGCATCTTGAAAAGGGGCGGAGTTCGCGCATGGCTCTTCTGTAGAGTAAAACTGATCGTTATACAAGAGTGATGAGGCGGGGGCGGTTTGAGGAGATGGATTTGAACGTGGTGGGCTAGCCTGGGCACGGTTTTAATGAAAATGATTGATCACAAATAACGATTCTTTTGTCTTGAAACCGCATCCTGTTTCTGCGAGTATTCGTTTGGGTGATGTCTTCGGAATTATCTTTGTGCTGTCGATCCTGCGGCACATTTGCATGGTCAGCCGTACCTTAGCGCCCACCTTTGTATTATCATAACTTCATTTATGATCAGTTCAGTATTGTATCATAACATGAAAATATACAACAAAGGCGGAATGGAAAATTCGAGGACATCACCCGCATTTCATCACCTATGAATCGACCCGCTAAATCGCCGCGAGCGGAGCAGTTTCTTGCCATGAAGACGAAACGCGATCTCGCGACCTTCGTGGGCGTAACATACGAAACGTTTACTTTTCTCTTGCGTCGAAAACCCGCCACCAAACGTTACAAATCATTTACGATAAGCAAAAAAAACGGAAAACCAAGGCTCATAGAGGCACCTATAAAACCGATCCGCGAAATGCAACGACGTGTTGCTGATGTCCTTTTGGAGATCCATCAGCCGCGAAAACCCGTATTTGGGTTCGTCAAAGATATGAATATTGCAAAAAACGCGAAAGTACACTGTCGGAAGCGTTGGATACTCAACATCGATCTCCAAGATTTCTTCCATTCCGTCCACTTTGGGCGTATCCGCGGTATTTTGCAGAGCCCTCGTTTCAACTTTAACAGGGATGTCGCCCAGGAACTTGCTCATTTGTGCTGCTTGGATGGGCGACTTCCCCAAGGTGCTCCGACTTCCCCAGTTATGTCGAACATTGTTTGCGACCGCCTCGATGCTGAATTGACGTCTTTCGCAAGAGAGCACGATTGCCGCTACACGCGATACTGCGACGACATCACTTTTTCCACAACGCGTCGCGAATTCCCGCTAGAAATTGCCACATTCATACCCAAGCAAGAACCCAAACTTTCCGATGCCTTTGTGAGCCTGATTGAGAAGCATGGCTTTCGATTGAACCCCGAAAAGACACGACTTCTTGACCAGACGAAGCGTCAAGAGGTAACTGGCCTAACAGCAAATGTTCGACCCAATGTTACGAGAGAGTTCGTTCGTCAGGTGAGGGCCATGCTACACGCCTGGAGAAAGCACGGTCTTCCCGCAGCACAAAATGAGTTTGCGACGAAATGGGATAAAAAAGATCGCGGTCCTCGCAAGCGTCCGCCCAAATTTGAGAAGGTTGTTCGAGGAAAGATCGATTTTATCGGCCTCGTGAGGGGTGAACGTGATCCAATTTATGTGAAGTTGTTGCGTTATTACTGCAATCTGAATCCAGATGCGAAAAGCAAGGTGCTTACTATGATCGATGCTACCGAAAAAGATGTCTTCTTGTGTCACGCCAGCGAGGATAAGGATCGCGTTGTCAAGCCAATTGCCGATGCACTCGAACTTGCAGGCATAAGCTATTTTCTTGACGCCAAAGAGATTCTATGGGGCGATAGCGTCACGAACGTGATCAATCGCGCACTCGTTCAAGCGAAGTTCGTTTTGGTGGTTATCAGCGAGCGGTCTCTCGAAAAGCACTGGCCGCAAAAGGAAATGAATGCCGCACTGGCTCGCGAGATATCCGAAGGCACGACCCGAGTGCTCCCATTACTTGTGGCAGCGGATGACGAAGCCCGTGACGCACTTTGGCGGCGTCTTGCCCTGCACGGTGATAAGCGGTACCTTTCATGGGGAGATGACGCTTCTAAAATCGTAGCCGCTGTGAAGGAATTATTGACACGACTGGAGGGGGCTACAACATGAGCTTTTTGTCTTGCTTTCGGGGTCTATTCTTCCCTTCATATTTTTCTCTATAGGCTTTGTAATGCCCAAGCATGCCACTGCTAACGAAAGACCCGAGTCACTGCTTTCTCTCCCGTCTGAAAACGAACCCGGGGCGGTGGAAGTTCAACGCGAAACGACCGAAGCGGTCACGCAACGACGTGTCCGTGAAGTCGTGCGGTATGAACCCGCTTTGGGTTCAATCCCCCGCGAAAAATTAACGGACCCTGTAATTGTTCAAGTGCTGCTCGACGAGCGAGACTATTGGCTGGGACTCGTGGCCGAGCGCGACGAGTCAATTGCGGCGCTAGAGGAGGAGGTCAAAACGCTCACACAAGCACAGCACAATCTCGACATGCGGTGTGCGCTTGCCGAAGATGGGCTTCGCAATGCCACCCGAACTATTTGGGTGGAAGGTGCACTGCTCGCCATTGGTGGTGGACTATTTAGCGCAGGCATCTCTCCACATATTTCTTGGGCTAACTTGCTGGTGGGCCTCGCTCTCGTCTTGGTCGCGATACTTTCCGGTTTTTACCGTTGGCGTAACTCCGCTCGAGAAGGAGCTCGCTAATGGCTTTCAACGCAGTTACAAATCTACGCATAGTCGCCGTAACAGGCAAAGGCGACTTGTTGACTGAGCGGATCGTATTACGTGTCGTGCGGCAGTGCAACCTTATGCACTATCTAATTCTTGATTCGACAGATAACGATGATGGAACGATCTCTAATAAGAATCGACACGTTTATTGGTTCCCTGATTTGCTCGTATCGCCTACTGATTATCTGCTCCTCTATACCAAGAAGGGTACGGATCGAATATTCATTAATAAACAGGGCTATCGTGTTCACGTTTTCTACTGGGGCCTGAAGAGAACAGTATGGAATGAGGATGGAGATGCGGTCACTTTACTTAATACGGCACGAATAGCATTCAAGCGAGTATAAATTTGTATAGAAGACTTTCCCACTCAAAGAATGCTCATTTCTGGTTACCTGTTGTACATTCCCCATTTTTGTAGCAATTGTTTAACGAATCAAACCTACTGTCGTCATGCAGACTTCACAGTACTCTTCGCTCTATGCCGTTCCTGCAATTCTCGAATAATCGCATCCGTATGCGCCTGCAATCCAGGTGGCAAAAGCTCAATCACTTCCGGCTGTGAAAGAATCTTCGCGATATCATCCTCGCTCAACACACTCGGCGGCGGCGTAATCAAAGGCGGCCGTTCCTCCAACGGAATTTGATTCCGTGAGGGCGGCGTGGCCTCTTCGTCTTCCCTCTCCTCGCCCTCGCCGCTCGGCATCGCTTCCGCCATTGGCGCGGCCTGCGGGGCGCTCTGCGCGGCTTTCTCGCTCTGCGCGGGCTCGGCCTGCCTGACCGGCTCAAGAGCGCTCTGCGCGGCTTCCGCTGCCTCCTCCGGGCCTTCCTCGAAAGGCGCCTCGATCGCCGCGATCAAATCCTGAATAGCTTGATCATTGGCTGGCTCGCCCGTCGAAATCTCAAGGACTACGGGCTCGGTCTTTGGACTCGGCTTGCTCTCCGGCTCAGCCTTCGAAACAAGGTCTTTTTGAGGCAAAAGCAACGCCGCAAGCTCGGCTTGACGCTTCGCGAGTTCCATCATCTGCGCCTGCATTTGCGCCATCTGCTTCGCCAACGTCTCAATGATCGCCATACCTTCGGGCGCGGCCTGTGGCGAAGCCTGCGCGGGCCGTGAGGGCGGCGCCTGCTCCTGTGCTCCCTGCGCTGCTCGCCTTGCCTCCATCATCGCCAAAAACCGGCTTTCATCCATCGTCACCTCGCCGATCCCATGAATGAAAATCGTCACTGATTTTGCCGCCTTGGGCTTCTCGGCTTCCGTCGTCGCGTTCGGCTCAAGCTCCTTCGCCGGGGCCGCACTCGTTGCGGGCGCATTTGCGGCGGGTACATCCTTCGCCCCGTTCAGCACGCCCTGAACCGTCGAAATCAGCTCCTTTGCAAGGCTCGCGTCGGCGTCTTGCCCTCCTCCACCGGCTCCATTCACAGCATCCCGCCGAACGCCAATCCCAAGCGTTTCAAGCAAATCGAGGTTTTCCTTTAGCTCGGAAAGCCCACCTTGGCGGGGCAACGCGCGGCTCAACTCAAGAACCTCTTTCACACCCGCAAGCGGCGATCCCGTGCGCTGGGAGACCAAAAGCTCCATCATCTTCGCGCTTCGCTCTCGCTCGGATTCGGCTTGTTTTTGAGCCAAAGCAAGAAACTCCTTGACGCCGGATGACTGCGCATCCGCGCGCGTCGTCACCAAAGCCTCCATAAAACGCGCGCTTCGCTCTCGCTCGGCCTCGGCTTGCTTTTGCGCCATTTCGTTCTGCTTCTGAGACAAGATCAAAAACTCTTTCAGGCTCGAGGATTGCGCATCTCCTCGATTCAAAATCAGCGCCTCCACAAAGCGCGCATTTCGGTCTCGCTCGGCCTCGGCTAATCGCTCCGCGCGCTCGATTGCCCGATCGGATCGCTCGCGTTCGGCACTCAAAAAAGCAAGCCAATTCATGCCTTGATCGGCACTTGGGGGCGTGGCCGTAGTCGGAGCGTTCGCCGAGGGCTGCGAAACTCCAAAGCGCGGCGTTTCCCCTTGTTCCGATGAGAAAAAAGGCTTTGGATCAGGGCCTGCAAAATACTCCCATTCGCTCCCGTCGGCGGCGCGGCTATACGCCTGTTTCACACACATCGATGAAAGCCCTTCGGCCCTATAAAACCCTCGGCCATACTTCGAAATAATCAGCTCCCATCCCTTTTCCCGCGTCTCTTCGGCCGTGAAGCGCCGAGGGCAACGCTCTGGAATGCCCGTTTGCTCATTCCTTCGCCAAATGTGGATGTAATAAATACGCCTTGTTTCCTCGGGTTGATCCTCACTCAAGGGAAACATGGGATGCGGCCGAATGGGATCATGAAAATCTTTTCGATTCTCACTCCAGCGTGAGCCGCTCACATCAATCGGCGAATCATGGGAAGACATGGCTTTCTGCTCCGCTCGCCGCGCTTTTCCGCGCTGCTCGGTGAAAAAATAGCCCCCTCTTTCGTTCAATTCCATACGCCTTGATATGGGCACACACCCGCTTCATGCCTATTCATTCCGCCGATCGTCATGCTCCCACGCATTAGAATATTGATTGCCCCCATGTCAACCCTCTTCTAGCACTCTAGGCAATCCACCACCAAAGCATTGCTCCTTTCACAACCCCACCTTCCCCCAAAACCTCATTTTCGCGATTCACCGCTCGTCACCACTCGTTCACCGCTCGGCTACCGCTCCATCACCGCTTTTTGACCGCTCCCTTCACCGCTTTTTGACCGCTCCCGGCACCGCATTTGAAGGTTCCGATTCGATGGCCTTCCCACTCAAAAAAGGCTTGCATTTCCAAAGGAGATCGCCGGTGATGTTGTTTCGTTGAATGGGGTTGTGTATACATCAATATCGATCGGTGGGCATCTATACGTAAAGGATAAGACTTTCTATTGAGTGTCTATCTCCCGCCTTGACCGGATTGTGTAATACGCTAATCGGGTATTTGTTTGCGTAATTCAATGCGCTCCAATGCATGCGCGAGGGTCAATGCCGATCTGCCTAGGCCGGGGCATGGTCAAGCTCTTTTTGACATGCTCGGCACCCTCTTCGATTTGCAACACAAATAAATTGCAACGCGCGCGCATCCCGTGTAAGCGGCGTTCT
>CAZICM010000011.1:0-205279 GCA_964537685.1 uncultured Polyangiaceae bacterium | reverse complement strand
TCCACTTCCCCATCAATCCCGGCCATTAGGTTGCATGCCGTCGCGCTTAACCCTAAAAGCCACCATCCCAGCCCATATCTGCGCGTTTTTATTGAGAGCATCTGTTCCTCCGCTCAGCTAATTTCCCCCGGCTCCGCCCATGCCGCCTGTTCCCCCCATTCCACCGCCACCCATGCCGCCCATCGTGCAAACGCCGCCCACACAGGCTCCATTGACACAATCGCTGACCATCATGCAGTTTTTGCCATCTGGACACTTGGCGCATGTATCGCCGCCACAATCCACATCGCTCTCTGCACCGTTTTGAATCCAGTCATTGCACGCATGAGCCTGGCATTTGCCCCCCAAACATACGCCGCTTTCGCAACCGGCATACACCAGGCATGTTTGGCCGTTGGCGCAGGGGGAACATCCTCCACCGCAATCGATATCGGTCTCTCCCTGGTTGAATACGCCATCCGAGCAGCCCTGCAGCGCGCACTTGTTGTTAATGCAGGATAGACTCAGGCAATCGCTTGCCACCATACAATTGGCGTTTGCCAGACAAGGAGAACAATCAGGCCCGCCGCAATCCACATCGGTCTCGCTGTTGTTCATCACAACATCGAAACAACTGTCGGCAACGCACTTATTAAAATTGGTGTCGCAATTGGGCTTGGCAGCATCTTTGCAGTCGCCGATGACCAAACATTCCACACACTTGCCGTCGGTATTGCATTTGATACCGCCCGCAGCGCTGCAATTCTGGCCAGGGGTAACTGTATGCACAGGAAATCCTTGTCCACAGGTGTCCGTCGTACACTCGTTTTGATCATCGTCCGTATCTGCTCCATACTCGACCGTAACGATGTTTCCTGTCCCATCGCACACATCGGCCTTGCAATCGCCGGCCGTTTGTTGGCTTACCGAGCTTTGGGCGGGCATCCCCGTCTGATCGGGCACATTCATCGTTCCACAGACAAAGTTGTTGCAGATAGCGATCACACAGTCGTTGGGCGTAGGGGGACAATGGCTGGGCATCGTGCATTCAGGCATCCCACCCATGCCCGCACTCCCGCCGCCAACTCCCCCCATTCCTCCAGTACCGCCGACAGATATGACCGAATGTCCTCCACCTCCCATTCCACCTATCACCAAACCACCCCCGTGCTTTGCCCTCACGTCAATCTCACCCTCAATTCCCGCCACCAGCGTGCATGCCGCTCCCCACAAAATTATACCAAACCAAGCTCCTAAACCAAGCCACCGAGCCTTCACCATATTCCCCCCATGCCCACAAAGGCCCCATGCGGTCCCAAGCCATAAATATTCAACTTTAGCTTATTTTCTTCAATGGGTTCCAGCTTCCATAGGACCAATGCCCCAAGCGCTCCGGCAATTCCGACTCCAAATCCAACGGTGCTCACAATTCCCCGGGTTTGCCAATCCTTGACCCGGCTTCTTTCTTCTTCATTTTCACAGGTCATCCGCCCCGTCTTGCCATCCCGGGGACATATATTTAGCAGCGTTTCACTCTCATTCAACACCGTATATCCAAATCCCGCACCTAAGCCTAAACCTACAACGCCCACGCCTCCTGCCACAAATTTGCCGATATTCATCCAATTTGCCCCTGCATTGTCCTCTTTCTGTCTTAGCTCTTCGGGTTTCATGGCGACTTTGGGCTTGGACTGCACGACAGGCGCGCTTTTAACAGGCTCTTTCGCAATCGGTTCCTCCACGGGAAATAGAAGCTCCACGGTCTTCGTCTCCCGCACGGCTACCGTAAAATGCGTCTCAACCGGAGTCTTGCCCGGCACGATGACCCGCACAATGTGCTCACCCGGATCTATAGAACGCTCCGCTGTCATTGAGGCGAGTTCCATCTCGGCGCCATCGCACTCCACCCGCGTTCCAGCCGGCGTTTGTGCTGAAACCGTAAATAAAACCCGGGGAATATCCGGCTGCAATTGTTCCAATTGTTTGCGCGCCATCTTTACCCTGCCCAGTTGCTCTTGCCTCGCTCGCTTGGCAGGGGGCATCTCCTCAACCATCTTTAAATAGTCTTCGTAGTAACGAACCCCAGTCGCTGTCCTCCCAGCAAAAGCGTGGCAATCCGCCAGCGCAAACACAGTTCCCGCCGCCTTATCCGCTTCCAGGCTTTGTTTTAACAAGGGGCATGCCGCTGTATAATCCCCAGCGCCAAGCCTCTCGATCCCTTCCCGATAGAGTTTATCCGCTGCTTCTACATCTTGCCCCCACGCAGGCGCAGCAAATCCGAGCGCCAGACCCAAACCCAATATCGCCGCCGATCGCTCTTTTGTTCTCATGGCCTCCCTCACTTTTCATTCCCGCGTGTCGTAGACTCCCCGCGGCGTCTTGTTCTGTTGGACTTTCTCAGGATTTGGCTTTGGTTGCGCCTTGACACCCGTTCCCTCACCCTTTATCCCAGCACTTGCCAACGGCTTATTGGGAAATCCAGCGGAGGACGATGGTGTTGATGCAGGCGCAACGCTCACTGTGCCCATCGGTGCCGCACTTTCCAAAGAGGGCCAGGCGCTCACAGCAACCCTTCCAGGCGAAAGCATATAATTTCCTATCCACACCCCCAGTGCTCCAAGCGTCATCCCCACAGCAATGACAGCTCCTTTCCAGAGACCATTTCGGCCCAACCGTAAAGGCGCAGTTCGTACCATGCCCACTGCCGTTTGGCTCTTCAGCCCATGCGATCCGCTTTCCAATCGCTCGGCCGGCGCTGCTACCTCCAGCGCGGACTGTGCATTTCCTTTTTCGTAGAAAACGGTACGGACCTCATCATCCCCGTCTTGCATGGACTTTGGCGTCTCCGAATCGCCGGACTGAAATCGCTCTGAAGGTCCAACACTCAATCGCGCGGGCGCTTGCCGAAATACCACCCCAAGCGCCTCAACCGCCTCTGAAGCCCTTCCAAAACGCTCGCGAGGATTTAACGCACACGCTTTTGCGAACCATTCATCAAAAGCCGCTGGCAGCTCCATTCCCGCCCGTTTGGCTCTCTCCACGGGGGATTCGCGAGCACCCAATATCGCAATGCCCGCAAAGGCCCACATATTAGCCCCGGGCCCCAAGTCGTCCTGCCAATAATTGGCTCCGACCAGCAGTTTGTAGGCGATCAAACCCAGCGCATAGATATCCGTCGCTGGACTAATCGAGCTAGCCGCGTTGGAAAATTGCTCTGGTGCCATGAATAACGGTGTTCCAAGACTCTGCGTCGCACCCGCGCTTGTCGCCCCCTCGGCAAGCATCTTCGCAACACCAAAATCCAAAATCTTAATGCGCGGCGAGCCATCATCGCGCGTGGTCAAGAACATGTTTTCAGGCTTGAGATCGCGATGAACAATGGCTGCTTGATGCGTTTTGTCCAGCGCGGACGCTACTTGCCCAAGCAAGGTCAGCACTTCCTCCACCGGCAAACGCTTTACCCGCTTTAGCTTTCGGCTGAGATCCTCACCACGCAACAGCTCCATGACCAGATAGGGGGTGCGCGTCTGCGCATCGAAGCCCGCATCCATCACCTCAACGATGTATTCGCTTTCCACGTCCGACGTGACACGCGCCTCTTGCTCAAAGCGCTGCAGCATCCCATCTGCATCCAGCAAATTGGAGTGCATCACCTTGAGCGCCCGGTGCTTCTTCGTCGGGATATGAATCACTTCATACACCGCTCCCATCCCACCCTGCGCAATGCAGCGGATCACCTTGTATCGCTCGGCAAATACGGCGCCCTCGACTAAAACCAGTTGAGACATTTAGGGTATGCCTCCCCGTCTGGCCGAACTCGCTGGCCACCGCTCCGCTCCTCTCATCAATCTACATAATTTGAAGGATGTAGAGCTCATGGCGGCGATATAATCATAAATTATTCGCCGGTGTCAATATTTTATTGATCTAAAATGAAAACAAAGAATTTATATAGATAAACACTCCTAATTCATCGACCCGGTAAATCCCCCTTCCCCATCACCTTAGCCATCCGAATCACCGGATCGCCCAGCAGAATATACCCTTCCGCATCATGGCATTTCACCCAGGCATCGACGAGAGCGGCCGGCGAACTCCCTTTGCGCCCCGCCGGTGAGCTAAGTGCCACTAGCTCCCGCGCCCGCTGGCCGGCCCGCTCGCGAAACGTCGACAGCGCGCGCGAAAGCGTCCCTCGGGCTAAATCGGTGTCGCTGAGCTTCCCCAATATCCACGCCGCAAAATGAATAAATGCATTCTGGCCATCGGCCGCTCCCAAGGCTTGAAATGAATACGAGGTCGCCCTATCCACATGGCCGGCAAATGCAATGGGACCTTGAGCATGCGCGAGCAGCGTCCGGGGTAGATCCGCCGTTCTTGGGGCAAAGGGTAAATATTCATCTCCTTCCCCCAGAAGCAGACGATGAGCGCTCCGCTGAGGAACGCCGGCACTAAAACAGGCAAAGGATAGGATGACTGCGCCCGGCGCAAAGGGCTCTTTGGATACGCTGTGCGCCGAAAACGGCGTTCCGCCGGCATGCTTAACAAAGGTGCTGTCGGTAAGCGCTCCCCACAATACAGGATCGCTCGGTCTTTCAATGCCGTGCGAGACGGTCACAATCAGCGCCGGGGAATCGCTCACACCGGACCCAAGCTCTGAGAGCAATTTCGGCGGCGTCGCATTTTTCTCAAATAGCGTGTTTATAGCTCCAGGACCAAGCAAATCCACAAGGTATTTGCTCAAGGGTTCGGATACTTCGCGATGAGCCGCTCCAGTCGCATCGTCGGTGGTAAAGGAATACAGCAGCGCTTTCCTTTGCACAGGGAGCAAGCCTTGTTCAAACTGGACAATCTTCTCGGCATAGGCGCGGCACGCTTCCCACGAAAATGCTCCTCCGGGGGTATCACTCACATCTAAACGCCCCGTTCCAAAGTAATTGTCCATCTCAATTTGGACTTCGAACGGAATTCTATCGGGGCCGCCGATCAACAGAAGATAATAGGGAGTTTGGTTGTCCGTTGTTTCATTTAGACGCGCTATCCATTTGGAATAGGCGGCCTTGGCGGGGGGCGGATGGATAGCGGCGATACCCGGAGAGAGATTGGCGCTAGGCACCCAAGTCGCCGCAATCCCTTGTGAAAGGCGGTGTTCTATCAGAGGGGCCAGGGATTCCTGAGCCCGCCCCATATCCGATTCCAGCGCTACAATAGCCCACTTGCCCACGCTTGGATTGCTCTTATCGCCAAATACCGGCGCATCCCGGGTCTTTACCCGCGCCGCTGCCGGGGGCTTTCTCCCAAGGCGCCGCGCAACCCCTGTGATGCGGCTATCTGAAATCTCGGCTACGGAAGGCTGTTGAGTTTGGGCATCCCAGCCCGCAAAACAAATCGTTTTCCCTGCACTCATGCGCCTACAGCTCCTCCAAAGGAAGTTTCGATCCAGGCGTTTCATCGAGCAAATCAAAATGCTGAAGCATGATGGGCCTGCCTTCGTCGAGCTCCGCCACCGCATAGCCATAAGCTTTAAAATGCGATTGGCGGGTATGCTTGTATTCGCCGATATCATCCACATGCGCAAAATGAATACTGGCTTTGGCGCGAAGATTCCATGCGCTGATCTCATTGGGCGCATAATCAAAGGCTCGCTTAAATTTTCCCTGCGCGTCCAGTCTTGAAACGGCCGACTCAAGCGCGTCCTCGGCTTGTTCTTCCCCTGTTTGCTCGAGCATCTTCACCACCTCTCCGATTTCACCGCTATCGAGAAGATCGGCTATATCCCGTACCAAATTGGCATCCACCGCGCTGGCATCGGCGGAGAATTTTTGAACTTGGGGCTCAGTACTAAAAATCCCGTCGCCCTCGCAATAACTCTCCATCCAATTTTCGTTATCGTGTCCCATAACGACAGCCCATACCCGCTGCTCAAGCAGGGCGGCGAGCAGCTTTTTCACGGGATGCTCGGAAAGAGGCTGATTGGGCCATCTCATCCACTCCTGCTGCCATCCTATACGGGTAAAGGCAACGCGGCCCACATAGCGAAGATAGGAAAGAACGATATCGCCAAGTGAATTGAGATTATAGGAGCGATAGTTATGAAAATAGCCTAAATTACTTCCCTCGCTGCCTCCTCGTGGATCGTGATGCATCATCACTACTTTATGGAGTCCGTTTGCGCTTGCATCTTGTAGCTCGGAAATCAGCCACTGGTATTGCTCATCGCGCATCCATCCGCCCCAATTGGCGACGATAGCGTGATAGCCGAGGCGCTGATGGCGGTCGAGTTCGAAGGTATTGGTGCATAGATAGCGGGTTTTCGACCAATCAAAGGCAAAATAGAGCGGCCCCAGGGTGCGGCGGAAGTGATGAAATCCATCGTAGGCGACTTTGTTCTTTGGATCTGGGCCCAGGTATATCTGCGAATCTTCTCCTTCGGAATAGTTTTCATAGGCAGCCATGCCGTCGTGGTTTCCAGCCATGAGCACAATGGGTTTATTGAGTTTGGATAGGCGCTTTGCGGCCTCCGCATAGTCCCGGTGATAATAGGAATGAACGGGGCCCGGTTTTGCCGAGGCGGCAAGGCGGACAATATTGAATGAGCTGCGTACGGCATTATCACACACATCGCCGATCATGGCGATCCATGCGATATCGCCGCGGGCATTGATTTTATCGATAAACCGTTCCAAGCATTGAGCGTTATCCTCGTGAAACTGGGCATCGCCGCAGAAGACAACTTTTTCTTTGCCTGTAATTTCAGCATAGACTCGGACGGCGTTGAATTGGGTTTCCGTGCCTTGAGCGGATTGAATGCATAGGTCGTAGAGTTTGGGGGGGACTTGGCTAAGATCGGCTTCAAGCCGCCAAAGGACGCGGGTGCTGCCTTGAGGTGCGGGTGCTTCAAGGGGAATGGGTGCGTTGAATAGCGTCAGTTGAAGGATGCCACCGTCTCCGTGCCGATCATGAAGGGAGATAGAATCGGAACGCGGAGATTCGCCGTGGGGTAGGCTGAGAATCACGATAAGAGATTGGCCTGGACCCAGGAGGGCCGGGCAACCAAGTGTGGGGTAATGTATTTTGTCGATCAAGGGGATGATGGCTAGAGATTGGGCCTGGTCGTTGATCGATGGGTCGGCGTAATGAAGCTGGGTGTCAGGAAGGGGGCGATTGAGGGACGACATGGGGGCTTCCTTTGCGTTAGGGGTTTGATAGGCACAATTCATAGCATGTGAGCAGGTTCGTTTCCAGATATCGACAGGCTCACACCTTGTCATTGACACGTTTGTATCTCAACATCGAACGGTTTGTAGCCGCACATCGACAGAATTACGCCGGTTCGATAATCTCGCCCCATGAGTCCCGCCAACCTCGCCCTACCCCATTCCGCGCCCAAGCTCACCACGCTGGCGCAGTGGGCCGCGTTGCCCGAGGACGAACCAGGTGAGTTCGCCAATGGTGAACTCGTCGAGGAAGAAATGGCCGGCTTTATCCACGAAGTCGCCGTCGTTTGGATTATTCACCTCTTGCGTACATGGGCGCTGTCGCATGGCGCGCGTGTCGCTGGATCTGCCGCAAAATTGGCCGTCTCGCGCACCAAGGGCCGCATGCCCGATGTCTCGGTGTACCTCGCGAAAGATCGGCGCCCACGCGCGGAAGGCTTGATTGATGTGCCTCCAAGCATCGCCGTGGAAGTCGTCTCGCCTACGCCCAAGGACGCCAAACGCGATCGCGTGGAGAAGCTCAAGGAGTACGCGGCCTTTGGAGTCAAGTGGTACTGGATTGTCGATCCAGCCCTGCAGTCGTTTGAGATTCTCGAGCTGGGCCCAGAAAACGAATACATCCACAAGGTTTCAGAAACCGAAGGAAGGCTTTCTGTCGTGCCCGGATGCGAAGGTCTCGAGATCGATATCGATGCGCTGTGGACCGAGCTCGCTGAAGTGCGCGCCGAAGGTGATTCACCGGACGGCCAGTGAGAAGGCGTTCGAGCTACAGCGCGAGCACCAAAATCACGACAACGACCGCTCCCGACAAAAGCGATAGCAGTATCGCAGCGCCCGTTCCCCACTTGCGCGCCCGTTTCGCAGGCTCCGGCGCAATCCCATACACGCCCTGAAGAAATGCCATCGATGCCGTTCCAGGCACTGTCATCGATAGCGACAAAAGCTCTGTCACCGATTTGCGCCCGCGCGTCACAAGCACAACCAGCGCTCCCAGCGGTCCGGCCATCAGATCCCAGCCGCATGCGTATAGGCCAAAACGCAGCGCGCGCCGCCGCTGTGGACGCCCTCCCTGCTTGCGCGCGCCCACGTCTAAAATGGCTCCATGGGTGGTGTGCGCGAAGATCATCCAGCACGTCAAAAGCGGGATACCCAATCCCGCCAGGCGAAGCGCCGATGCGCGAAGCGCCGGATCGCGAAGCAAGGCGAGCACCAGCGTGGGCAGCGCCAAGAGCACACAGCCCGCAAGCACCAGCACCATCGACACAATGGCCAGCGTTTCAGCCAGTAGCGCAAAACGAAGCGCAGGACTCAGTTCGCCATCAGGCAGGGTCGCAAAAAAACTTTCTGCGCCCTGTGTTGCCGCGCTCGCTGTCGACCATAAACGCGGCCACACCGCACCCGGCCTCTCCCAAGGTACAAGCGTCACCACGCCGCTCTCATGCTCACCCGCGGGATGACAGCCTGTACAGTCGGGCTGACCGCAGCGCGCGCAAATCACCGTGGCAGGAACATCGAACACATCGAAGTTCTCTTCATCCCGCACCCGCTGTTTGCGCGCGGAAGACTGTTCCCTGCCCATGGCCTACCCCGGCTCCCGGCTTCTGCATCAGCGGATACCAAAGAGCTCATAGAAGCTACGCGACACGCCTGCCGCTGTCGATCTCCGTTCTTGTTTTAGTGGAGCACTTCTGTTCCATCGCGCTTTTGTTTCGTAGGAAGATCATCCAATCGGCCTCCAAAGCGAAGCGCCACAAGCAATGTCAATAGTGCCGCGGCGAAGGTCGCGTAGATGCCAAATCCCCATGAAAAACGGAGCGGCGCAAACTTCGGCGAGGCAGGTTCAGCCACGATGCGAACGATGACAGTGAGCAGCACGAGCACCGAGAGGAAGCCCACCGAGAAACGGGCGCCGCGCATCTTGAACACCGAGCGCCGCGTCAGCACGAGCGGGAACATCACGAAGAATGCAACGGCTGGAGCCCACATCCAGAACAGCCTGCGCGCTAAGTCAAAACCGCTCATCACGCGAAGCTCAGGCGATGTCTCGTGAACCCATGGAGCGAAGAAGGCTAAAAAACCGAGCGCCGAAAACAGAAGAAGCAAGCCTCGGCCGCGCCCCGCATACGTCCACGGCAACACTTCCAGATGAGGCGGCACGGGCTCTTCGGGCTCTTCGAGATGCGCGTCGTACGACGGTCCGAGATCGCGGATGTCGCTCAGCGGAAGGCCGCATTCAGGACATGCCGAGGCTTCGCCGCGTTCAAACATCTGACGGCAAAACGGACATGCGACAAGACCGCTTTTCGGCTTATGCATTCCCATTCCTGGGGCAATATCGCATAGTGGCGAGACTGTATGAGCAGACGGCAACTTGTTTCGGATGAGGCCATCTCGGCATTTGTTTCATCCCATCCTGGATGGGAAACCCGCGGCGATGCTGTGCGGGCGCTGTCAAAGAGCTATTCGTTTGCCACATATCCGGATGGGATTGCATTCGTTGTGCGCCTTGGTTTTGCGGCAGAAAAGCGAGATCATCATCCCGATTTGGACGTGCGCTGGGGAAGTGTCCGCGTGAATTTTAGTACGCATGATGCAGGCGGGATTAGTGCCGTGGATTTTGAAATGGCAGAGCTTTGCGATCGGCTCTATCGCGGCGATGCTTAGATGTTTTGCGGAGGCTCGCCGATGACGGCGACAAAGCTTCAAGCTCTTTTGGATCCAGCTCTTTCGCTCCCTCATCTCGAGGAGGCGCTCACGCATCCCAGCTTCGCCAACGAGCAGCGGACTTCGCCGGGCAGCAAGCGCGCCGATAATCAGCGCCTTGAGTTTCTTGGCGACGCGGTTCTTGGGCTGTGCGTGAGCGAGCTTTTGATGGATCGCTTTCCTGCCGCGCGGGAGGGAGAGCTTTCGCTGATGCGCTCGTCGCTTGTGAATACGGATGCGCTCGCGCAATGGGCGAAGAACATTGAGCTTGGCCCGCTGCTTCGTTTGGGCAGGGGCGCAGATGCCGCGGGCGAGCGCGACCAGAAGAATGTGCTGGCGGATGCGGTGGAAGCACTGGTGGGCGCTGTGTACTTGGATTGCGGCATCGATGAAGCGCGCAAACTGACATCGGCGATCGTTGCCGAGCCTTTGAGCAAAATGCTTTCGGGGCCGCCTTTGGGGCGCGATGCGAAAAGCGAACTGCAAGAGATCGTTCAAGCAGCGGGACAGCCTTCGCCGCGCTATCGCATCGTGAACACCGACGGCCCAGATCACAACCGGCAGTTCATCGCCGTCGTGGAAGTGGGCGATGAGATTTTGGGACAAGGCAGCGGGCGCTCTAAAAAACTCGCCGAGCAGGATGCGGCGAGGTCGGCGCTCGCCGGACAAAAAGCTGTGTTAAACGTCTCGGGCAACACAGGAGAGTCGTCATGATCCGGCGTGTATTTGTCGCGTGTGTATTGGCTTTTGCGATGCTCTTGTGCGCGCTTCCGGTGTGGGCGGGCAGCTATCTCGATCGGGCGGCGCTGCTTCTCGATGAGACGCGCAAAGAAGGCGACATGCTCAGGCCGCGCACGCACGACAAAGAGCTCGTGGCGCTGGTGAAATCGCTGGCGGAGATTCGTGCGAAGGCGGGCCGCAAGATGGAAGTTCCAGCGGCCGTGGCCAAGGCTCATCCTCATTTGCTGCTGGTGCTCGAGAATGCCGAACGGGCCGCGAGCGCAGCGCATGAAGGCAACTTCAAGAAGTTTGCCGAGCACCTGAATGCGGCGCGGGATGAAGAGAGGATTTTTAGATCGGTGCTTGCGGAGGCGGGATATTCGCTGCCGGATTTATCGGGCAAGCCCTAGAACTAAAACTAGAACTGAGCGCCGATATCGAAGGCCAGCGTCCATTGCTGCTTGAGCCCCTCGAACGCATTCGGCCTTGGATTGCCCTGCGCATCGTTGGGAGGCTCGGGCTTGTTGAGCTCGACGGGATCGCCAACCTCTTTGATGAAGTGACCGCTGAACTTCACCATCTGGAAGCGGAATTGAAGGCCGAAGTTGATGCGGTGACGCTCGAGCCTCACCTGATCGAAAACCACGGTGTTGTTGAAGTCTGCGCTGATGCCTGTCGTGCACACAGGCTGGCCATCGTAGAAGGGCTGGCCATTCGAGCCATTCTTGCTCGGGTCGGGCGTTGCAGGGTTGTTCGGCCCGGCGTAGTTACACAGGTTCACGCTGTCGGTATTGGGCGTGAGATCGATCAAGCCTGAGTCACCGAAAATCTTTAGCCACTGATAACCAACGTAGGGCGTGATCACCACCGCGCCTCCGATGGGAATGGGCTTGGAGATTTGGCCATCCACACCCACCACGGTGAGCTGGAATTCCTCGGTGCCCGTGATCGTCCGGACCGCGCCGCCCGCTGCAATTTCAGGGAAGACCGCGGGAATGCCGCGCCTAAAACCCTCGAGCAGCGACAGCCGCACATCCGCGCCCGCCGTCACAATATTGGTGTTCCCCATGAAACCCATCACGCCCGTGATTTCAAAACCAAAGGGAAAACCTTTGCGAATCTTGAGCGAGTAGTTTCCGAGCATGCCGTCCGGATCCCCGTTCACATAGGAAAAATCCTTGCTGACCGGGTCCTGCGCTCCCTGCGTGCCCTGCTTCCAATATTCGGCGTCTTTATCGATTGAAGTAAACGCCGCTTCAAAACCAATCTCAAAGCCGCCAAACCCTGTCGTGCGCGCGGAATGCATGGCCGTGGGCGCAATCGCAAAGCCGTACTGCGCGATGAGCTTTGCGAAAGCCGCATCATCTGTGCCGCATTTGCCGTAGCCCGAGGTCGGGTTGTAATAGAGACCGCTGCCAGTAAGAACACGGCAGCTTGGATCGGTCACTAACCGTGCCAGCGCCGGATCCATGCTGTCCGCGGACGCCGCAACCGGCAACATCACTCCTGCCACAAACGCCATTGCTGACGCGAGCCAGCCGATAAGACGCATACCTGAATTCTCCGAGCGGGAGGCTACGTTTGGGCAACTCATGGCGTCAAGCGATCAATCACACCGGCTTTTATTTTGCCGTGAAACTTCGCCGAATGGTGATTGATGCGGCCGGCCTTTTTTGCCTAGAAAAGGCGCGTGGCTAAAGACAGTAGGCCGCGCCTTCGGGCGCCGGCATTGCAAACGCCTTTTCGGATTGTGCTTGTTGAGCCTGAAATCCCTCAAAACACGGGGAACATCGGCCGGCTTGCGGCGGCGACGCAGAGCAGCCTGCATCTTGTAGGAAGGCTTGGCTTTCGCATCGACGAGCACGCCGTGAGGCGCGCAGGGCTCGACTATTGGCATCTGGTCGATCTGCACCAGCATGTGAATCTCGATCACTTTCGGCATCAATATCCGAGTGCCCGGCCGCGGCTCTTCAGTGCCGTGGCGACCAGGAGTTATCTCGAGGCGGACTACGCGCCGGGCGATGCGCTGGTGTTTGGGCGCGAGAGCACGGGGCTCGATGACGATCTGCTCGATCGCTACCGGGACGACACCTACGGCATTCCGACGCTGGGGCCTGTGCGCTCTTTAAACCTCGCGAATGCGGTGTCGATTGTTCTGTATGAGGCGCTGAGAAAATTGGGCGCGCTCGATCGCGCAGCGCCGGGCTGAACCGCCAAGGCGCATCGCCCGGGTCTGGTGATTGACGGACGGCATGCACAATTTGCGATCGACGTCAAGGGGAAAGTTCCCAGTCGATGTAAAAACGCCGAATCTGGCCATCGTCGCTCGCGCTTAAGAAGGTGTGCCGATCCAGCGCCACAATATCCCAGATCGTATGCGTGTGGCCCTCCACCACCGATAAGCATGAGCCGCTGCGCAAATCGAAGATGCGTACGGTTTTATCAAAGCTGCCCGTCACCAGATGATGGTCGTCCAGAAAATCCATACATGAAACGGTCGATGTGTGACCCCATAGCGTTGCAATCCTATAGCCTGTATCGGCATTGAGGATGTGAACGCCCTTGCTGGCGCAGCCATAATAGATTCGGTCATCGCGAACGTGGATGCATGAAACGGACTTGGTGCCCGCCGGCGCAAACCCAGCCATATCCCGAATAAAAGCCTGTTCTGGAATGGGTTTGTGTTGATTGTCGGATTTCCATTCATTGGGGTCGAGTAAATGCTGCGATGCTCGCTCGATATCCCATAAGATTAATTGCCCGCCATAATCACCTACCAAAATTTGCTTTTCATTCACAAAGGCCAGGGCATTTACCCAGTTTTCAGGTCCACGCACAGAGGCAATATGTTCCAGATCAGCGGTTCTGAAGAAATGCGCATGACCCTGATCATCGAGCGCGGCCAATCGTTCTCCCCGGCTTCCTCCAAAAGCCACTTTTCGCACATAGCCCGGGAGCGTGCCGATGCTGCGCTTTCCCCATGAGGCGAGATCGTAGATATAGAGGTGTTGGTAGGTGCCCACGGCCAAGGTCTTTCCATCGGGGGAAAAAGCCATGGCCCGGCTGAATAGCTCTTCCTCGGGAAAGCTGATTTTTCGGATGCGAAGAGGCGGGGCTTCGGCATTCATTTCCCAAATGGTGATTCCACCTTGGTCATCCGCGGCGGCCAGCCAATTCGACGCCCGATTCAAGGCAAGCCCGGAAGAAGCCTTTATGCGCCCAAAGTGATCGATGGGCCATACAGCCCGAACCCCTGTTCGCTCGGCCTTTTCAGCAATACGTCCCCAAAGCGCAAGCACATCGGGCGCTCGTTCAAATCCCTGGTATTCACGGGCTCGCCTTGCCGCCGAGAGGGCCTTGCCAATTTGGCCCGCCTCGAGTGCCGAAGAGGATTCGGCCAGCGCCGCATCCACGGCGGAGCGGCCGGCAGCCAGTTCCCGGGAGCGATGGGGAAGCGCAACCATGGTCGGCGCCCGGCTGGGCTCATCCAGCATGTAGCGGTGCACCATCCCCGACCAATCGAGCGTCAGGAGTTCTCCATTGGAAAGAAAAAGAGCTTCGGTGATCAGCGCGGGAGCCTCGTAGGTGCGAATACAGCGCCGAGCGGGCAAATCCCATAGCGACCAATGCAATCCATTGCTCGAAACAGCCCAGCGGCCCTTGGGGCTCAGGGCGATGACATTCACCCACGATTGAAGATCCCGCAGAACGCCGATGATCTCGCCCGATTTTAGATCGTACAAGGCAATCCGTTGATCGCCCTGGCCAATCGCCATGATTTCCCGGCCCGTTTCGGTGAAAAAGGCGATGCTGTACGCCTTTGAAGGCAGCTTAAGGCTCTTTCGGACTTCTCCGTTTGCCGCATCGATATAGTGCAGCGTATTGTCCTCACCCGAAACCAACAGGGTCTGTAAATCGGGGGTGAGCACAGCGCATATAATCGATAAATCGTGAGGTAAAGAGAGCCAATCGCCGATGGGTTTGGCTTTTCCTTCTTCCAGAGCAAAGGCGCGGAATATACCGTTATAGCTCCCGACCCAGGCGCGCTTTTCATCGGGGGAGAGAACAAGTGCCGATAAGTTTCCTGGCATTTCCTGGGTAAATAGCCGGATTCCGCTCTGAATATCATGAGCTGTAAATACCGAATCCCAGCCCACGGAATACACACGGCGCCCATCGGGGCTAAACGCAACGTCAAAGGCATATCCCGAATGGGCCTGAATCCGCCGTTCACATTGGCCTTGAGCCAGGTTGAAGATACGGATACAGCCATCCCGCCCCCCAACAGCCACACGGGTTTCATCGGGGGAAACAGCCAGCCCATCCGCGGTTTGAGGACAGCCCCGAAAACTCGCTGTCTCGCGCACGCTATCCCGCACCGCCCGCGAAGCCCGGGCCACGGCTCTTGTTCCCCGAACGGCACCGGCCGCGTGCTCCGCAACCCGATCGAGCACCAACCAGGCGCTTTTTTCATCGCCCCGCTCAATCTGAATCCAGGCTTCCAGCAATTCGGCCTCCCAGCCGGCTTTTGCGGAGAGGGCCTGGCGGACCCGTTCCAGCGCTCCTCGATCGTTCATCTCCCCTGTCCGCCATGCGAGAAGCGTATCGTTGAACACAGCCTCGGGATGGCATGGATCGATGGCCAGCGCCTGGCTGAGCAGAGGCCGCGCCTCATCGCGCAAATCCAAATCGAGCAGCGAAACCGCGCGATTGTTCAAGCCGTTGGCCCGCAGATCCGCATTCTCGGGAGGCGCCCGGTACACGCCCCGGCGGGAGAGTAAGGTGGAAAGTTCCGAGGCGACTTCGGTGGCTTTAGGGCGCTGCGCGGGCTTGGAAGAAAGCATCTTGCGAAGGAGCGGAATCAAGTCTTCCCATGAATCTTCCATCCGTTTCCCGAAGACATGCTCAATCTTTCCCGGACCCCACAAAGGTTTGCCAAGCAGCATTTCAAGCAGCAATAAACCGAGCGACCAGATATCGGTGGCCCTCGTGATGGGCCCGGATTCCAGCGCCGCGCTGGAAGAACCAAACGCCGCGAGCTGCTCAGGCGATGCATAAAGCGGGGTCATCCCAACAACGGTAGCGGTCATGGTTCCATCGCCCCGAAGCTCGGACCCCGCGGGGATGTTTTCGATGCGGCCTGCGGCGGCAATACCAAAATCGGTGATTTTCGCGCCAAAAGAATCGAGAAGAATATTGGAGGGTTTTATGTCCTGATGGACAACTCCGGCCGCGTGGGCATGTGCAAGCCCGTGAGCCACATCGAAGGCAATGGAAAGGACTTGAGCGATGGTGGCGCTGCTTGATGCAGCATGTTTGAAGATACCGCGCCCAATCACATCGGCAAGCGATCCACCTTCGACAAACTCAATAAAGATAAGGGGGGTATCGGAAAAGGAGCGGACATAATGGCAAGTCACCACATTGGGATGGCTGGATAGGCGAATCCACGTTTCGGCTTCGCGGCGAAGGCGGGACAGTCCTCCGGCGGATGCGATGGCATCGGGCAGGGGCACTTTTACCGCGAGATCGATTTCCCAGAGGCGGTGGCGAATGCGGACGACTTCACCCATCCCGCCCTTTCCAAGCGGGCCAAGGACTTCGTAAAGCTGCTGAAACTGGGGATCGGAAAGGGGCGAGCGCATGATGCGCTGGGTTTAACATGGCAAGATGGAGGATGAAAGGATGAAGGAGCGCTGGGCTTAAGGCCCCATCAACTTCTGAATGGCCTGGATATCTCGATATTTCGACAACCTTGTGACCATCTCTTCCCTGGAGGACCAAGGAAGTACATTCCCCCTGGGCGTTGAGTATTCGAGGATGAGGTTATCATCGGTAGCCACAAGCGATTCGATGGGAAAACCGGCTTCACGGGCCGCATCGGTAATAAACGAATCCATACCCCCGTGATGGAGAAGCACATCGCCATGGAGGGTAGAAAGACTTCGGCCAGGCCGGGCAAAACCCAAAAGACCGGCTTCCAGTTGGTCCAGCCGGGCCCGCGAGGCGATTAAGGGCGCGTTTGATGCCACGATAATCCCCTGCCCTCCTCCATAAAAGAGCACAACATGGCTGAATTCAAGCCGAAGTGTCCGCAGTACGGTGGCCAGATCTTTGGGGTAAATATGATGCAATTGAATCCATTGCTGCAATACGCCGCCTTCTGAAAGCCTCGATTTTGCAAGCTGATAGAATTCCCGGGTATAGAGGCTTGATGCTCCTGCAAACCATACACTGGTTAGCTCGATACCAATTAAATCATAGGGCTTTTGGGAAAGCAGAAGGTGATTGCGCCCATCGGCGATATGAAGCGATACCCGGGGATCGTCGAGTTGATCGGCACCGATGGATCCAAAGTATTTACGGGCCGCCTTCACAATCGATGGAGATATTTCCGCAACATCAATATGCTGAAAAGGATAGGCCGACAAAGTACCCAGGGTGGTGCCCGTTCCCAAGCCAATCACAAGCGCTCTCTCTAAACGCGGCGTAAACATCACGGGGTAATGTGCGAAGAAACGCTGCGCATGAACTTCATCGCCATTGTTGCCTTGAAATTTGCCATTGGTGAGCAGCGTGTGCACGCCGTCTTTTTCCGTAACGGTGGTAACCCCGCCTTGAACTTCTTCTTCCGCATACACAATGGTTTCAGCCCCGCGCCCATAGTCAAAATATACGTTGTATCCCCCGGTTAGTTCACCTAAATTCCAGGAAGGAGCCCTTAATCCGGCGGCAATAGAGCCAAGGGCCAGGATCGCCGCAAACGCTCGCCATAGCTTCTGAACTTTGCCAGAAGATGGGCTAATCGCCGCTATCAAAAGACCTAAAGCGCAAAAGGAAAATCCCACGGCCATAATCGCCCGCTGTGCACCGAGCGCCGGAAGCAGCATATAGCCGGCCACCAGCGACCCAAGGACCGATCCAAGGGTATTGATCGCGGTAGCCCGTCCAACCCGAATGCCCGCGTCCGGCGCCGTGGCAATGCGCTGAAGCAGCAGCGGAAAGGATAATCCCATCAGGGTTGTGGGACCTACAAGCGCTACAAATGCAGCCGTTGCCCGGACCAATTCACGCGCTTCAAACGTCGTAGCTTGATTGCCCATGCCCCGAAAAAAGCCGGGCAGCATATCCCATACGGGCAGGGTTGTCATGAGCGCAAACGAAGCGGCGGACAGCCCGACGGCCAGAGAGCCTCCCCTGAAGAGGCGATCGGCGAGCGGAGCCAGGGATGCCCCGAAAAATAAGCATACGAGAAAGATACATACAATCAGCCCAAAAGCATAGGCGCTTGTACCTACCGAAAGCACAAGCAGATGGGTAAACAATACTTCCGAACCCAAAACCAGAAAACCCGATGCAAAAGCCACGATATCGAGGGCCCATTGGGCTCGGTGCGCGTCATCCTTTGGAGCGGGGGCTTTTTGTTCGGAAACCTCTTGAACAAGGCGTTTCGGGGGATTGGAAATGCCATGAGCGCCCCATCGAATGGCCACGATACCCACAAGAGCGCTTGTCAGCGCGGATGCAAGCGTCGTTGTTCTCAAACCAAGCGCGGGAAGCACAAAATACGCAGATCCCAGCGCACCTATGGCACCGCCCAGTGTATTGGCCGCATATAAAACACCCAAGGCACGCCTTCGGCTTTGGGCATCATTTCTCTGCTCAATCAGGCGCGCGAGCAGAGGAAGAGTTGCCCCCATGGCGGTCGTGGGAACGATAACAACGAGCATCGCAAATACCCAGCGAAGGAGGCTGGATAGCACCATCGAACCTGGAACAAGGCGGGCAAGCGCGACATAAGCCGGTTCAATGAGGGCAAAGCCCAAGGGCGATAGGGCAACGGTGAGGGCAACGAGAATTTCGATGATGCCATAAGCCTTGAGCGGGGTTTGGGTGCGGGCGGAAAAGCGGCCTCCCAGATGAGCGCCCAAGGCAAGGCCCGTCATAAAGGCGGCGAGGACGGCGCTGACCGCATGGGCTGTCGCCCCGACAACAAGGCTTAGATATTTGGAAAAGCAGACCTGATCCACGAGTCCTGCCGCACCCGACGCGACAAAGAGCAGGGCAATGGCATAGAGAGGCGCTGAACGGGCAGGCTGCGGCTCGGTGGACATGAGCGCAGCTTATACATGCTGAGCCAATTCAAAAAATTTGTGGCTGTTACTCAATCACGTAGAAAAAATCCCCGTCATTGCTCGGGTCGTTGTCGCCCTGTTTATAGGCAATGGTGCGCTTTCCAACGGGCCGCCCTTTCCATTGGTCCCATACTTGAATCCCATGCGCATCATGCGAGATATAAATCGCCGCATGCTTGCCATGTTCTCCGCTCGGATATACACCCCCAATAAAGGTAGCAATGGCGGTCCCATGAGGTATATAACCCGCATCTTTGACGTGCACGCCTGTTTTCCACTGGCTTGTATGAGAAGCGCCGGCTGCCTTCTGCACAAATCGGGCGCACGAGCCTCCATCAACAACCTTTCCTTCGTAACTTTCTGGATTCGGACACACGTAGGGCATATATCTTCTCCGCTCTGTATGAAAGCTGAACAGCTTGAATGAACGAAAAGAAGGTTTAGCCCTAATGAAGAATAAATCAAGCAGATTTTTCAAAATAAAACGAAAACATGAGGCTTGGATGCTTGGGGCTGGCCTTCGCGATACGCCCAGGCCGCACAATCCATGGACGGTGGGCCGCGCCTTCGACTAAACCCACGCAAAGCCATGGCCATCATCTTCAGCGGCATGCAGCCGACGGGCGAACTTCATCTGGGCAATTATCTCGGAGCTCTTCGCCAATGGGTCGCCCTCGCAGGCAGCGGCGGGCACGATCCTCTCTTCTGCGTCGTCGATGCTCACGCGCTCACCGCGCCCTATGAAATCAAAGAGTTTGAACCGCGCGTGCTCGAAACGGCGATTGGTTATTTGGCCGCAGGTGTCGATCCGGAAAAGACAACGGTGTTCGTTCAAAGCCATGTGCCTCAGCACTTTGAGCTCGCTTGGTATTTGTCGTGTGTCGCGCCGATGGGCGATCTGCAGCGGATGACGCAGTTCAAAGAGAAGAGCGAGCAGCACAAGCAAAGCGTGAATGCAGGCTTGTTTACGTATCCAGTGCTGATGGCCGCCGACATTCTTCTGTACAAAGCATCGCTGGTGCCCGTGGGCGCCGATCAGGTGCAGCACCTAGAGCTCGCGCGGGATCTCGCGCGCCACTTCAATCAGCGTTTCAATGTCGAGCTTCTGGTCGAGCCTCAGCCGCATCCGTTAAAGCTTCGGATCAAAGGCATCGATGGCCAGGAGAAGATGAGCAAGTCGCGCGGCAATTCCATCGGGATTCTCGAAGCGCCAAAGGCCGTATGGAAGAAGCTGGGCAAGTCGTTCACCGATCCTCAGCGCGTGACGCGCGAGATTCCGGGCAACCCCGAGGTCTGCAATATTTTTACGATGCATACGGCGATCTCGAGCAAGGAGCGCATCGCCGAGGTCGATCAGGGCTGCCGTACAGCAGGCATTGGATGCGGCGATTGCAAGAAGCTTTTGCACGAGTCGCTGGAAGTGGAGCTCGCGCCTGCCCGCGAGCGCGCGGAAGCTTTGCGCGCAGATCCAAAGCGCGTGCGTCTCGTTCTTGAACAGGGCGCCGAAAAGTGCCGCGAGCGGGCTTCTAAAACGCTGAATGAAGTGCGAAGCGCGATGGGGATGTGCCCGCTCAAATCGTCATGAAGCGCGCCGTGAAAACGTTTGCGGGCATCAAGCTGGCCAGCGTGTTCGCGATGCTGTTCGCACTGACGCTCGCGGGCTGCCGGCCGCGTATTCCGAATGCGACGCCGGAAGGTGCGGTGCGCGCGTTCATCGATGGAATGAAGCGGGTGCACGGCGATTTGGGCGATGCCAAGTTTGTGTTCTCGCTGCTCTCAAAACGCGCTCAGCAAAATCTATCGGCGCGGGCTCAGCGTTACAGCGCGGCCACGGGCAAGACCATCACGCCCGAGGCGATGATCGCTCCTTCACGTTTCTCGCTTCGTTTTGAGCCTCGCCGCTATACGGCTCAAATCGCGGGCCCATTCGCCTTGGTCGAAGTATCCGGCAGTGCGGCTTCCGATCGGGCTCAAGTGCCTTGTGTATTGGAAGACAATGGTTGGCGGGTGGATGTGTTGCTGCCCGCGCTTCCACCGGTGCAAATGAGGCCCGCTCCTGGAGGTTAAAATGCAGCGAAGCCGGCTTCCCTTTCCATGGGGAAAGCCGGCTTCCAAGGCCCCAGCGCCAGGCAAAAAGCCTACAAGCGCCTAGTTCGCCAAAAAGATCGCTTCAATCTCGGTCTTTACCTGGTCTTCCGTCTGGCTCCGCGCAATCGCGATTTCCTTCACGATCAGCGTGCGTGCCGTGTCCAGCATGCGCCGCTCGCCAAACGAAAGCTGCTTGTCGGTCTTCAACCGGTACAAATCCCGCAGAACTTCCGCTACGTCGTAGATTGAACCGGTCTTGATCTTGTCCATGAATCCGCGATAGCGCCGGTTCCACGTCTGGTTATCAAATGCAATCGTGCGCTCTCGCAGAATATCGAAAATCTCACGGATCTCCTGTTCTGAGATGACTTGCCTTAAGCCCACGGCGCTTGCATTGCTAACCGGGACCATGATCTTACGATCCGTGTCGAGTATGCGGAGGACATAGAATCGCTGACGATTACCAGCGATATCCTTTTCCTCTATGTTGACGACCTCGGCTACTCCTTGAGCCGGATAGACCGCCTTATCGCCAACTTTAAACTGGATCTCCATACGAGCCTGCATAGTGTCTCCTTTGCCTACCACCCCTCCGTGCACAACAATCAACCCATCCTTCGGCCGATGTCCCTAAGCCTGCCTTTCGGTTATTTGCCGCTGTTTTGTGCTCATTTTGTGCGCCCTTTGCGCACGTTCTACACATGAATGCGACAGATAACCGCGCCGATCGGATGAGCCGAGCAGGAACCGTCACCGCTTGGTTCTCATTCCCAAATCATTTCGAAATTGTTAAACACGCCTCGAACTTAAGTTAAGCGCGTTAGTGCTCTTCGCACATTCCGCAGAAATCCCGCTATCGGGGGAAGATTAAGAACGAAAACCCTACCTTCGGTGACTCTCCCTGACGGGAAGGGGGAGCGGGGTGTTGAGGGAAAAACAACCGCTTCATGAAACATGAAGAGGTCAGTTTGCGCCAGGCGCGCGCACTGTAGTGACGGCGCCCAAATCCGTCAATTGAAAAATGCATTGGACCTCAAAAGCTTTTTATTTTGCCTTGATTTAAAGGCTTTTTGTGCGGGGCAGGGAGCGCGGCCTTCAGGTGCGTACTTCTATAAGCGCAAATGGCGGGGATGCCGTAAGGGGCGGGACTGCCGCAGAGCGTCGTAACGACGCTTCAGCTCGAGCCGTGTCAAATGCGGCTACTGCGTCAAGGCATTCAGGTCGAGCATTTCTTCGACGTTGGGCACGACTTGAATTTCACAGCGCCGGTTTGCTTGCTTGTTTTCCGGCGAATCGTTGCTCCTCACGGGATCGGTATCGCCATAGCCCACGGCGCTCCACTTGTTCACATTCAGCCCGCCTCCGCCCTTCTCCAGCGGATCGATCAAGTAGACCAGCACTTCGCGGGCGCGCATCACCGATAGGCCCCAGTTATCTTTGTACTTACCGCCCGCAAGCGGCGCGTTGTCGGTGTGTCCTGCCACCTGATAGGTACGGGTGTTCAAGCCCGAGTCGTTGCGGATCGCTTCCGCAACCTTCAGCAAAATATCTTTGCCCTCTTGCTTGAGCGTCTCTTTGCCCGAATCGAAGAGCACGTCGCCCGGCAACTGAATCACCATCCGGTTGTTGCGCACGGTCACTTTCAGACCGAGTTTCGTCAGCGCCTGCAGCTTGTCCCGGAGCAGTTCAAACCGCTTTTTGATCTGCTCAAATTGCTCGGCGCGCTTCTTGTATTCCTCGAGCGCCCTCGCCTGCTCCGCAAGGTTCGCGTTGAGATTCGAGATATCAACGCCCGCCGCCTTGAGCTGCGCTTTAAGCTGTTCGATTTGCGCCTGCGCGTCGCTCAGCTCTTTCTGCGCCTTCTTGTTCTGATCGCGCTCTTGCGAGAGCTGCTGATTCAGCGCCTCGATCTCTTTTAGCTTCGCCTGCCACTCGTCCTCCGAGTAGCCGCACCCGAGTGAGCTCGAGCCGGTGAGCAGCGCGACTCCAAGCATCAGCCAGTAGGTTGTACGACGAAGGGTCATAAGTTTCCGAGCTCCTCCATGCTGTCTTTCGCTGTCTCTACAGCAATCGTTTCTTCGTCTTCACGGGTATCTTCGCGGACTTCATACCCGCAAAGCCCGCGCAGATCTGGTTTGCGTGCCCTGCGCGGACGGTACGCCCAAGCCCCGCAAGTGCACAAGCCTCTTCCCGCTGTCCGGCCATGCATGCCGTATGGGCGCCGATTGCACGCGGTTGAATCGCTTCCACCGCCCATCGCCCTGAAGAACTGTCCTTTTCAGCCGCTAGGAAGAAAAAAAATGTGCTTGTCAATTAAAATCTATGGGGGTTTTGAATAAATATTCTGCACTTTCTGATTTATCAGTGCTGAAAATGCGTTCCGACAGGGCTGAAACGCCCGCAAAGCGACGAGTTGTATGCCACCACCCGAACTCCCTGGGCATGACAAGAACGATTTCTTGAGCGCAAGGACCCTTGCAAGAAATTCCTTGACCATCACCATGCATGGCAATATAGGTCTTGCAACATCTGTTGCCTTTGCTCCACCAGTTAATGGCGAGAACGTGTGTTCTCACAGCTCGCCGTGATTGGAAGTGGAACTAAGCAAGGCTGCCAATTTTAGGAGGGTCTACAGATGGCCACCACGAGGAAGACGAGTGCGAAGAAGCCTGCCAAGAAGCCGGCGAAGAAGACCGTAAAAAAGACAACGGCCAGCAAGGCGGGAAAGACTGCCAAGAAGCCGGCAGCCAAGAAGACGGTGAAAAAGGCCGCGGTAAAGCGCACCACAGCGGCCAAGAAACCCGCAAAGAAAACGGTTGCGAAGAAGAAGGCCGCCGCTCCGGCGAAGCGCAAGGCGAAGCCGGCGGCCAAGCCGGCGGCGAAGAGCGCAAGCAAGAGCGCTGCCAAGAGCGCACCCAAGAAGGCGGCTGCTCCGAAGAAGTCCGCTTCTTCAAGGAGCAAGAAGTCCGCTTCTTCGTCTCAGGCGCAGTCGTCGCCCTCCAGCGAAGAGGAATAGGACCCCCGTATCTTCGGGTATCTCATTTCGCTGAATTTGGCTGAACCTGAGAAGCGGTGATGTTGGCCGGTTCTCGATGTTTTAAGGTATTTCGGCCAAATTGAGCGGATATTCACTCGTCTTCAGCGTCCGCTTTGGCGGTCCTGTGACAATAACCTGCATCAACAGGCGTTTGTGTGCGTCCCGCGATTTAGGTTCAAGCACCGTGGGGCGTACAAGCGCAGATTGAGGCTGGTTTTTGTGCCCTAACGGAAACGGAACGGGCAGGTATTTTCGAATGCCTGCCCGTTTCGCTTTTTGTACGCGCAATTCGCATAAGCTGGGCCGGTGATACGCAATCGCTACTTCATCGTCAGCCTGCTCACGACGATCAACCTTTTAAATTACTTTGATCGTTACGTTGTCGCGGCCGTTGGTACACGAATTCAAGAGCAATTAAAGCTGGACGATGGGCGGCTGAGCTGGGTCTTAAGCGCCTTTATGGTCGGCTATATGGTCACGAGCCCTTTATTTGGCTGGCTCGGCGATCGCTTCCAGCGCAAGGGGCTTATCTGTGGAGGAATTCTGCTCTGGTCGGCGGCGACGGCGCTTTCTGGAGCCGCGGAGAGTTTCGCGCCCTTAATCGCGGCGCGTATTTTCGTGGGCATCGGCGAGGCCAGCTATGCCTCGATCAGTCCGACCATTATCGATGACATCGCCGAGACCAACGTAAAGAACCGTTTATTGGCTGTGTTTTATTCGGCCACGCCCATCGGTTCGGCGCTTGGATTTATTGTCGGAGGCCAGCTCGAAGCGCACTACGGCTATCGCACGGCATTCTTTCTCGCGGGTCTTCCAGGCGTTTTGTTTGCGCTGCTCTCACTGCTCATCCACGAACCAAAGCGAACCGAATCGCGCGACGGAACATCGTTTTTTCAAGCGTATCGCACGCTCCTTCGATCGCCCCGTTATCTCTTTACGGTGGCCGGCTATATCGCGCAGACCTTCGCGCTCGGCGGTTTTACGGCGTGGGTCGTGCCTTTTTTGTACCGCAAACATTGCTTTGAGCTGAGCACCGCATCGAGCATCTTCGGCGCTGTCACGGTGATCACGGGCTTCGTCGGTACAGCGCTGGGCGGCTTTATCGGCGATCGCGTGAAGAGCAATGATCAAGTCCGCACGGCGCTTCGTATCTGCGCGTGGTCATCCATTTTAGGCACTCCCTTTGCGCTCGCCGCCGTGATGATGCCAACCGCAGAGCTTGTGATCGGAGCGCTGGCTTTATGCGAAATCTGTGTGTTTCTCAGCGTCGCGCCGATCAACACGGCCACGCTTCAATCGGTGCCTCCCGCAATTCGCGCAAACGCGATGGCCGTGAGCATCTTCGCCATTCACGCGCTCGGAGATCTGCTGTCGCCCATTTTGATCGGCACCGTGAGCGATGCATTTTCAGATCCGCGCGCGTATTGCCAAGGCGCAAAGGGGCTTCAAATCGGCTTGTATACGCTGCCTGTCTCGCTCGGCCTTTCGGCGCTCTTGTGGTGGATGGGAACGCATGCGGCAAAGCGCAGCGGGGAAGCTGCTCAGCCGGTCACATAGTGGCGGAGCGTGCGGGCTGCCTCGCGCCTGTCGAAGGGAATGCCGGCAAGCGCTTCGCTGCGCGAGAGCTGATCGAACATGCGCTTGAGGAAGGCGTAGAAATTCTCGCACTCCAAAATGGCCGACTCCATGCGATCGCGGCTGACAAAATCGGCCGATTTGAGCGACCGCACCGCATTCAAAAAAGCATCGGCGCGGGGGTAGCCGGCGATCCATAAAAGCGGGTAGCCGAGCGCGCGGAAGTACAGCCAGAAGTCGCGCACAAATGAGAATGCCGCGGGCGCTGTCCATCGATCGACGATGGCGTCGGCATGCCGGGCCTTGCTCGAGAAGGCGCGGAGAATTTGGGCGAACATCCAAACATCGCGGCGAAGCCTGATGAGCCGCAAAAGCCTGTGTTCAGGCCCTGGAAACATATCTTGCTCATCGATTTTTGCTCCAAGCGATCGGCCCAAAAATAGAAGCGCATTTTGAAACGCGGGCATGAGCCGCTGGACGATGCCTTGAAGAACCGCGCGCAGATTCTCGTGCACGAAGGCATCGCTGGGCGAAGGTATCTCGCGCAGAAATACATGCCGGAGCTCCATGCCGAGACCGAGTGTGAGCGAAATAAAAATCTCGCGTTCCGAAGAGAGTTTCTGATGCTGCAGAAGCAGATCTTCAAAGCGCGCGAAGATGTCTGCCGCGGCCACCGCCATCACATCGTGCTGAAGTTCCCGCGCGAGCCCTTCGCCAATGTGCGTCCGAATATGCGCTTCCAGAAGCCGCATATCATTTCGGATCACGGCCAAAATCAAAAAGCCCAAGCTGTCCGACCAGCGCTCGCGCTCACTCATCGAAGAGAGCAGCGCGAGGCAGCGCAGTCCCCGGAACAGAGAGAGCGATGTCAGCACCGCGAAGTACTGAATGCGGCTTTGTTCGAGGCCGCGCAGCACACCGAGCATCTGCGCCGATGCGATGCGGTCGTACTCAGGACAGAACTCAAGCGCGGGCGATGGGTTGAAGAAAGGATTGCGCGCGATGCCATCCGCGGTGACGGATACGAACGCCGCGTAGAGGCGAAACGAAATGTGGCCGGGCTTGAGCAATCCATCTGCGATGCGCGAATGGTTTTGGAGCTCGCTCTTTAGAGCGGCAAGCGCTGGCTCGGGCGCTGTATGGGAATCGACGCTCTTGGGGATGCAGCGCCGCGGCCTTGTCTTGCTCTGTGGCAAGAGCAAATCGATCAGCTCAAGCGCGCGCGAAATACCTTCCCGCACACAGCGCAGATGCGAAGCGAAATTGCGCGCCGAAATGCGTTCCTGCTCTGTTCCGCGGGAGTGATTGCGAGGGCTTCCGAAACTGGCGATGCCCTTTAAGAGCATCTCCAGTTCAAACAGCACATCGGCTTTGTGGGAAAGCGGAAGCGCGGCATACCACTGTTCGCGAAGCTTGAGCGCATCGTGCGAAAGGCCGCGCGTATCGCGCAAGAGCTCGGCGTACACACTGCGGCCCTGCGAAGCCGTAACGAAGGGCGATAGAGGGCCGGGTGTGCTCACCGTTTAGTGGCGCGCTTTGAAATCAAAGGGATGGGTGTAGGTGGTTTCTTTGCCCGATTGAGACTTTGGATAGGGCAGCACTTTGGCGACCTCCAGCATGCATGCGTGCACTTCGGACGCGGTGACAGTGGTGTCCTTCGCGACGATCTCAGAACTCGTCAGCTTGCCTTCTGGATCGAGCTTGAGCCGCAGCGCCACACGGCCCGCGCCTCCCGGATTTTTGCGGCCCCACAAATCGAAACAGCATCTGAATTTGTCGCGGTTCGATTTCATCAGCGAGGCGAGAGGCGAGAGGCGATCGCTGACCACACCTGCATCGGCATTCGGCGCCGTCGCGTTGTTCATGGGCACCGCGCTGTCGGGCGGCTCATTGACGATCACGCTTTGGATCTCTTTGCAATCCGCTGCTGATTCAGGCTGTTTGGCTGCTGTTTTGGCTGCCGCCGTTTCGGAGGGCGCAACCGTCTCAGAAGGCTTAGCAGCACCTGTTTCTGTGCCGGTTGTACCGGCTTTCGTCTCGTCCGGCGCAGTGCTGGCGGCACCCTGGGGCTGAGAGCTTTGCGTCGACGAATTGGAACCGCCACAGGCGGCGAACGAGGCGATCGCGAGAACGAGTCCAAGAGCGATCGCGTTGGCAGTTGTGCATGCACGCATGCTGGAGAGTGTAATTTAGTCGCCTATGAAACGACGATTTTTGGTGCTCTTGTCCTTGCCTCTCGCGCTTTGCGCGGTGGGCTCACTGGGCAGCGTATTGTTCGCTGCGGGATGCGGAGGCTCGGCCGAGCCGGAGCTCTGTGGACAAATACCGCTCGATGGATGTCCGCTTGGCCGAGGAGGCACATGTGACGATCCCCTGTGTGCAGCGCTTTATGACTGCGCGGGCGGAACGTGGATATTGACGGAGGCGTGTCCTTCGTTTGGAGGAGGAGGCGGGGCGGGTGGTACGGGTGCAGGCGGGGCGGGCGCGGGTGGATGCGCGACGGTGACCTTTGATCGAAGCAACGAGGTGAGCGGCTGTACACCCGACTTACAGAGTCCAGATTGTCCAGCAAGCGCCGCTGAAGTCTGTATTAGCAGCGCATGCCTAACGGATTGTCTTGACTTTTTCCTATGTACTAAAGATGGGTGGGTTGATGTAGCCCATTGTGATCTGGATGGGAATCTGATGATTGTCCCGCAATAAACGCATTAAAAGGAACCACTCAGTTTGGGGCTAACCCGATTCCAGGGGTGGTGGTCGTCTCGCCGTAGAATACATCAGGGCTTGATACAAAAAATCCTCGTAGGCGCGCTCGTCCAGCGCTCCAATCACAGCCATTCCAAAGCAAGACCCAAAACCGCATGAGGGCCCAGCCGCCAGATATCGCTTCTGTCCCTATCAACATGCGCAAGCATCGCGTGATCTTGATACTTGAGGCTTAAATTCTCCCATACATGGCTGTAGAAGCGAGAGAGCTGTTCATTCCGCAGCGCCTCAAGCGTGCGGCTGCAAGACGGATCGCAAGCGGCAAATAGCCCCAATTATCTAGCAAACGACGGGCTTCATTCTTGCCCCAATCCCATATACCGGCCCGTCACCACAATGGGCACACCCGAAAAATCCCCCGCCAGTGCCGATGCGGTTTGAGCCAATTGCTCCGTTATATCTTTGTGATGGGACAGAAAATGCTCGCGAAGCTGGGAGGAATGATTTGGCTTTGAGCGAGAAACGCCTTTTTTAATCGCTCTCGTTGGTTGATAAGCAATCCGCTGCTGACCCGACGGACTTGCCGCGAGGAATAGATGCCGGATGCGATGATATTGATAAAAAGCAGGCCGTGTCATGATTGTGTAACTCCGTATGCAATTACTGCCGGGATGGCCAGCAATAACCGTGCCCTTGTTCAGGCAAAACAAACATTTTCCCGGCAATGCATCAACAACACCTATCCACCCCTCCATCCCAATCCACATCCTTGCTATTCAAATACACCGAAAAGCATAAGTTTATGTCCATACGATGGCATTGCCGAAACTCAGGACACAGGTTTGCGGGCCCTGAAGAAATCGTGACGCTGTCCGCACCTAGGCTTTCCACCGCGCTGCCGTCCGAAATACTAACCATCCAATCCCAAAAGCGTTCTTGATGAACCACTCCCATCAGATCGCTCAGTCCAATAGCAAGGATCAATACTACCCATGTTCGTGTTAGAGGCGTTTGCATAATAGATCCACTTTCCCCAGAATAGCGGCTGGTGAAGACAGCGTACGCAACTACCGTGCCGTCCGTCCAAGGGCCATGAATGGCTCATTTGCAAGGGTATTTCTTAGGAGATGACTGGCCAAAGTCAGTGCAATTTCATAGGATGCAAAGAATTGCATGCATCCATTTGCCAATGGCTGAGGTTGCGCAAAGGGATTGCACCACCAAAATCGATCGCTTACTTCTTCTTTTTCTTCTTCGCCGCCGCTAAGTCTGCGTTCTCTTGAATGCGGACCTTTACAATCCTGGTGATCAGCTCGTAAGGAATGGGCTGGTCGAGGGGAAACTGGAGATTGCCCTTTTCGCCCGCGTACACAGCCAGCTCGTCCAAAAGTTGCTGATCGCTTCGAACCGGGGGATAAAAACCTATATGTTTCTGAAAAGCCGCGAAATGAACCAAGTTCCCCTGTAGCTCAAAGGTAGGGATTTGATAGCTAATTTTCTCTTTGGCCTCCGGAGCCGCCTTCCGGATGGTCTCTCGGATGGCTTGTAGTATCGTCTGAATTTCCATGGGAAATCCAGCGATATATGCATCAATGCTCGCAGGGGCTACCCTTTTCTCACTCATTGTCTTCTTACCTTGCCTTTCTGAACCTTATCCTACGCTCTCGTGTACTCATCGCTCAGTATCGAGTACATCCGCTGATCCAATACCTTGCCGTCTTTGAGCGCGCTCTTTCGCAATATCCCCTCCAGGGTATATCCAGCTTTTTCAAGCACCCGAGCCGACGCAAGATTCGTCGCAAAAGGCAAGGCATATAATCGCCTGAGCTCGGAATGAGTACCAAAGGCATGGGCCGTTACGAGGCGTAAAGCAGATGTGGCTACGCCTTGCCCCCAAAATGGAGCCCCTATCCAATAGCCCACTTCGGCCCCAATGCGCTCCACATCCGTGCGCAGCGTATAGCCAATGCCTCCCGCCAACTGGCCGCCGGCTTCAATAGCAAAATACGTTTGAGGCTTCATTTGCCGGGCCATTTGAATAAAGGCGCGCCCATCCGCGATTCCGTAAGGATGAGGGAATGCATCTCTTAGATTTAGCCAAATACGCCGATCATTTGCCAATTGCGCGAGAGACCCGGCATCTTCTTCTTGCCATGGGCGTATGCTCACCGAAACCGACGCTGAATTCATGGCATGTTCATGAAGATATCGTTTGCCGGTGTCAAGCAGAAAATCGACACCCATTCATTCTCGAGAAAAGGGGCCCGAGAGTATCAATCGAATACGCGGCGGGAATTCCGAAACCTAGGGTTCCGCCAGCCGGCCAATCACAGGTGTCAGCACCGGCTCAGGATCGCCCATGATATTGATGAACCCAGATACATATCGATCTGTCGAGGGAATATAGAACATAAAGCCTGAATAACCGGCCGTTCCTCCTAGGTGGCCAATCACAATTTCCCCTTCCGACTCAAGCTGCATCATCCCAAGCCCGTAGCCCGTTTGGTGGGTCTGGGCATCAACCGCGGGCTGAAAGGCAAACATCATGTCCGCCGTCGCAGAGCTGTCAAATAATGCCCCTGCCCGAAGCTGCTTGAGCAATCGCGTTAAATCTTCCGGTGTGCTGATCATTGCATGCCCTCCAGATGCCCCAGCCATGGAAGGATCGATATTTGTCCCATCCAGCATCCCCGTATCCATGCTTATATATCCATGCGCACAGTCCGGGCATTCCACATCCCCAGGTTCGGGCAAAGCCGTGTTGCTCATCCCCGCGGGCGTTATCACCCGCTCCCGAAGCACATCGCGAAAGCTCTTTCCCTCAACGGTTGCGAGAATCTCTCCCAAGAGCATATAGTTGGTGTTGGAATAGCTATAACTCTCTCCCGGATTGAAGAGCAGCGCTTGCCCTTCAATGACGCCAAGCACTTCATCGAGCGACCAAATATGTTTTGGATCGCTTACCACCATCTGTTTCACGGCAGGCGTTACCCATTCAGGAATGCCCGAGCGATGGCTGAGGAGCATCTCCACATCGATGATATCCGCTTGCTGAATTTTTGAGCTCACGCTCATTGGAAGCCGATCTTGAAGCTTGTCGTGGAGACCGAGCGCACCCTTTTCTACGCTTTGAAGCACAGCCGTGGCCACCAAGGTCTTTAGGATGCTCCCCGTTCGAAAGCGGTCGCCCGGAGCCATGGGAATATTGCCATCAATATTGGCAATACCCGCCATCCCCGACCATGTGCCCTCTGGACCGGATACATAGATGGATACCCCCGGGGCGTTTCCATCCGCGACGGCTTGATCCAGCGTGGCCTGAAGGTCCGCTTGAAGCGCCGCTGGAAAGGCGGGAGGGGGATTGGAAGAGACGGGATCGCTGCTGCAACCCGCCAGAACAAACATCATGCCCACATAAGAAAGAAATAGGTTTCTCATATGCGCTGTATACGCGGGCCGCAGAAGCTTCACATGGGCATAGCGCGCCAATGAATGGGCATAGCGCGCCAAATCCTTGTTCAGCGGGGGCACTGTTTCCGAAATTCCGCCGGGGTGCTTCCCTCCCAGCGCCGAAACGCGCGATAGAAGCCTCTCAAGTCTTTAAAAGCGAGCAAATGAGCGATTTCCTGAATCGACAGCGATGGATCGCCCAGATAGCGGCGGGCAAGCTCATGACGGGTTGTGTCGACAAGCTGATTAAAGGTCTGAGCGCTGCCGAGCAGCGAGCGCTGAAGGCTACGCACGCTCATACCAAGCCGCCGCGCGGTGCGGGCGATGGAGACATCGCCATCGCGCAATCCTTGCAAAATAGCGCTTTGCGTACGGCCCAAGGGAGGAGACTCGGTACCAAGCCGTTCGAGCAGCATATCGGCGTGCCGTTCGAGAACCAGCAACAAGCCTGGATCGGGAGCTTTCATCGGAAGCGCAAGCGCCTCGCGCCCAATGACAATCACGCTTTCTTCCGCATCGAAGGAAACGGGACAATGAAACAGCCGGCGATGGGGGGCATCGCTTGAAGGTTTGGGCGCTGCGAATCGCACGGCGAGCGGAGACCATGGGACACGGAGCACCAAACGCATGCGGATCACGATATTGCCAAAGGCAAACTCGGCGGGAGCCAGCATTCGGGTAAAACAATCGGGGGCGTAACGGCGCACCAGATGAAGGGTCTCGCCGTGGTCTTCGAGGATATGCGAGACGCCTGTGCTCACGAGGGAGAAGTAGCGCTCAAACCTGCGGAGGGCGATGCCCAAATTTTCGCTTGTTCCGGCTAGATAATCAATAACCTCGAAATGCCCCCAAGGCAAACGCTCGGCGGCATCGAGGCCGATGGACTCGCGGCCTGTCAAGCGCTGGATATCGCGCCATAGATCGAGCCAAGCCGCATGAGGGAAGCGGGCATCCACGTCGGTCAGGGCGGTGGAGAGGCCATGAGCCGATGCTAGAGCTTGGACATCGAGCTGAAAGGCTTTAGCGGCGCCAAGCGCAGCGCGCACGGTTTTGGCGTTTACGGTTCCCGTCAAGTATTGTCATCGCCGTTGCAATTGGAGTCGATCATATCCCCAGGTGTCTCAGATGCATTGGGGTGCACATTGGCATCGTTATCATTGCAATCATTACCTGGAGCAAAATATCCATCCATATCATTATCGGTTTGCGGATCGCCGCTGGAAGAGGCGGCGACGCCATAGGCGGTGGCCATATTGGTGGATACCATGCTGGAGCTCGACCCGCCGCCTCCGCCTTGGCCGCCGGTTTCGGAACCGGAACAAGCGGCGCCGGCGCCCAGTGCGGGCAAGGCAATGGCCGTTAATCCCATGAGCATTGCGGCGGTGGTTCTGGGCAGCGAGCCATCTTTGCGGCGGAGGGTTGCACCGCAGTGAGGGCACGCATTTTCATGGGGCTTAGCGTGGCAGGAGCAGGCGGGACAGGCGATGAAGTGTTCGGGTTTGGGTAACATTTGCAGGGCATTGTCGAGGGATGGACGCCGAGCGTCAAGTCAAAAAAAACGGCCTTATGTATCGGTGGGCCGGGTCTGGGCGATGAGCTTTTCGATAAAGGCGGAGCGCGATCCGTCCCAGCCGCATCGGGTGCAGCGATAGGGGTCAAACTGGTGCGGACAAGGGGGGTATCCATAGAGATGGTGGGCGCATTCGGGGCATAGGCCGCTCATGGGGGAAGCGTCGCGGTAGAATGGGCTGCCGCACTCATCGCAGGGGGTGGAGTTGGGTTGCTCTGGGGACATGGGGGTGCTGAGGGGGTGCTGAGGGGTGCAAAAGGGTAGATGAGCGGGATTTATGGGGATTGAATTGCTATCACACCGCCCGTGAATACGAAAACCAAGAGAGCTGGCTAGCCCACGGGAACCGTTTGAAGAATTCCTTGGCAACCTTCATAGGAGAGCGGCGCCTTCCTGTGCAGGCGCCGCAGCAATTGAATCGTTGGCGAGCCAAACTCGACAACCCGCAGGCATAGGTTGCTCAGCTCTAGTCCCGTCGCATCAAAGACGAGATCTAGTCCGCGATCATCTCTGTGAAGTCCTCGCGCAAGCCATAGGTATTTCGGCAGGCCGGTTTCAAGTATACCTTTGCGGTCTACAATAGCGGGATGATTCAATAGCTCCCGCTTATAATCGTTTACAGTAGTCAGTTTGATATCCCACTCTATCGAGGGAAACACTTCAGGTTCCATAACGCCATTTTCTCTCTCGCATTCAAGCTGTCTCGCCAACTCTGCCAGATAGTTATCGAATGCGCGGACCTCTTGATAGATCCTAAGAAAAGGAACGCGAATCTTATGATACAGGGGGACGAGTACCGCATCCGGAACAAATCGCCATGAACCTATATTTTCTATCGTGTCCGCTTGGGATGTCGACAAAAGTGCACGCGACGAATCCCCCGAAGGCAAAAATTCCATCCTCGCAAATGGACCAACACCATCATCACGGCAATAGAGTTTGGTGACTCTCGAAGACCACAACATAAACCCATCCTCTTCACACGCAGGTGGATCTGATGATACGCGATAGCCAACGATAGCCACACCGTGGACTCCCTTGACCGTTCCAGAATCATTTGAATCACCGCCCGCATTCAAACTATTGGAGTCCACAATATCGCCATTAAGAAGCAATGGAATGCCCGCACTCAGGTACGCATGAATCGCCGCCCGAAGAAAAAAAGGCTCGGTGTAGGCAAGCCACAGCGGCTCGAGCTCGCAGGAGCGAACGGCATCCGCCATTTGGATGAACATAAGACCATCGCTTGCTGGAAAGGCCCTGCCATCGAGTGGATTCCTTGCGTTAGCACGGTGCGTGATTTCCGCGGGAGATAGGATACGATGATGAAATCGCACTCCTGTGCCTTGAAAAACAGACCAAAGTGCACTTGTTGCACACGCGGATACAGCGCGGTCCTGCTCTTGAAATGCGATGGTTGGAAGTTGAAGCGCTAACCCAAATAGTGACGCCTCGCAGGTCCGGGTTGTGGGAAACCTTCGCTCCGACGAAGGTGCGGTGGAATAGGTGGCGAGACAGGTTCTGCCAATAATGCGTTCAGGGACAGGTCTTACAACAATAAAACCCAGATAACTTTGGCGCAGCAGTTCTTGCACTTCGGCATCGGCGTGGAAGAGTCCTTCGAAACGATCTTGATCGAAAGGCTTGCCAAAGAAATGAATTCTTGTGCAATATCGCGAATAGGTTGCAAAGCACCGGACATAATAAGCCGCGAAATCTTCGAGAAAGTCGTGGTCAACGTAGTCCGTCTCAACCACAATGGTCTGAGCTTTAAGCTCCTCAAAATACCCGCGAAAGTATTCCGTCTGGATTTTGCGCTTGACAACAGCGAGTGAATTGCTTGAGTGCTCAGCGAAAAGCTCGCATAAAGCCTCGTAGGAATAAGGCAGGACACTAGCAGCAGGCACTTTAGAACGTCACACGCTTTCGAAGCAGTTCTGGGTCAAGGCGCGCATCTTTGGACGTTTTTGCGGCGCGCTGGCGTGTCTCCTCAACCGCCTTCGCCATAGCCTGGACACCGGCGGCTGAGCCAAGCCGTTTTGCGAGCTTATGAGCGATCTCCTCTAATTCGCTGGCTTTATCGGCTGTTGTATCTAACATGGGCAAGCTGGTTATGAATATAAGGCATGCCGCTTGGCTTTGGCAATCTTTTTTGTGCTGGCTCATTTGCTCACTAAAACCGCCTAACTTTGCAAAATTACGGACGCTATAAAATTGCGGAGCATGAACGCAATCCCCTCCCCCTAAAACTTCCCAGGACAATGCCCACCTTGCGCCAACCATTGGTCTACAAAATCGGCCCTGTCTTGAAAAAATTTCTTCAAACTTACAATCGCCGTATTGTGATCCGCCGACGTAAAGGGCTTCCGCGGATCATCCGCCAATGCCTGCTTGATCTGAGCATCCCATGCATCTACCTTCGCGCTGAGCTTCGCGGGCGAATACGCCTCACGCGCCTTCACCACCTCATCGACAAACGCCTGACACCACCCCGCATCCGATAACACCATCTTCATCCGATCCTCTTTTTGCCAAAATGGATGCTCGTAAGTGATCGGGTCCGCCGTCACGCTGTCAGGCCATATCAAACTGCCATCAGGATATGCCGAATCTCCAAATACAATATCCATGTCGTAAGGCAAATAAATAAATCCTTGCATGGGGTGATGATAAATATAATAGTTGATCTCTACCCCAGCCCAAAAGTTATCCATCGCCGGGAGCATGGCCTCCACGGCCCATTCCGAGACCGCTTGGTTTAAGTCCATATGCTGGGCAAGTTCTTCCACCGTCTGCGCCGCGTTCAGCGCCGCTAAATCGCTGGTGTCGCCAATGGTTTCGTTGGTCTTGAGCTCTACGCCCCCTTCATATAAATTGCCCTCCGCTTGTTCGAAATTGCGCTGTAAATATTCTTTGTCCAGCCGCTCTACGTTGCTGTATAAGCCATAGTATTCTCCGTTGATCTTGAGCTTCGCGCTGTTTACGCAAGAATGGGGGATTCCGCGCTCTCCAAAAAACGACATCGCCAGGCGCTCATGCATCAGTGTTCGATCATACCAGGGGGCATCAAGCACAATTTTACGTAGACCATGAAAGCGGCCTTTGGGATCAATTTCATTGAATGAAATGACAAATTGCATCTTATTGCAGTCCCATGACCAGTTTCCTTTAAGCCTGGCCATGGCGTCTGCGGTTTCGGCGCCATAGATGAATTTTACTGGCCGATATTGTTGGATATTATTGGCGCAGTCGCTTTGAAGTGCTTGGTATTCATCCGGGGTAAAGATAAGCTCAAAGGTCGGCAAGGTATTTTCGTCGTAGATGTCCGCGCAGGGCTGGGGCCAAGTGATGGGTGCGCCTCCGCTCCCGCCCGCTCCCCCGATGTTGGCCGTTCCGCCTCCGCCCGAGCTGTCTGAAGCGCCTGTTCCACCTGCGCCGCCCGCACCCGTTATGGATGGGAGTTCCGGCGACTGAGATGAGCCACAGCCCGAAAAGACCGCACTATAGGATAGAAAACAAAGGGCCGTGGCGCAGAAAAAGAGATGCGTGGTGTTCATAGTCTGTTTTTCATTATATCAATAGGGGGACGAGATCCATAAAGAGTGGACTCTACTTGGGGGACCGCGCGGCGTGCAACGACGAGGGCTTATTCGAACGCCCTAACCCGTCTTTAAAAATGGCTTCCATTCCTCAAACGTAATAGACAGTCCCATCATCAACTGAACCACCGCGGACCACCTAGGCTTGGAGGGAGGCTTCAGCAAACGCATGCTCGCCTCCTCGGGCGTTCGCCTCCCCTTCCGCAAATTGCATATTTTGCACGCAGTCACCAAATTTTCCCAAGAGTCCTGACCACCGCGCGAGCGAGGAACCACATGATCGATATTCAATTCACTGACCTTGGGTTGCTTCAAACAATACTGACACTGATGCGCATCCCTCAGCATCACATTCTGCCGCGTGAGCCGAATGGTGGGCCGCCTGGTTCTGTCGTAGCGCCGCAAATGCAATACCCGGGGCACCCTCAGCACGCCGCCCACAACAGGCAGCCCATCATCCCGATCTCGAACCGAAAGCCGGCGCCACGAAGAAAAATCGTATAGCTCGCCGCTCTCATCGATAGCCATCGCGGCGCCGCCAAATAAAAGCAAAAATGCCCGCCTCACCGTTGTGATCTGAACCGGCTGAAAATAGCGGTTCACCACAAGCACCGGCAGCTCGAGAGGCTCATTGTGGCCAGCCGAAGACCACGTAAACGACGCCTCTTCAAATTCCGGCTCATCCGACGAAAACGCCGCAAACTCCTCGCTCATGCTGTCGTCGGTATCGTGCAGCACGGGCGAATCCTACCATTCGATATACGCCCCGCCCACACTCCATCTTTTAACGCGGCCACACATTCATTAAGAAACACCAAATGTTTAAAGATCGATGTCTTAGCGGGCGAACAGCTTTGGTCACGGGCGGTGGTACAGGTTTGGGCCTCTCGATGGCGCTTCGCTTCGCCGAATTGGGTGCCAATCTCGTCATCGCCAGCCGCAGTGCAGATCACTTGGCGCACGCAGGAGAAGCCATCGCCGAAAAAGGCGCGAAGGTGCTTTCTCGATCCTGCGATGTGCGCTCGTTTGAATCGGTCGATGCCGTCGTCGAGGAAGCCGTGTCCACCTTTGGATCGATCGATATCGTCGTGAACAACGCCGCGGGCAATTTTCTCTGCCCCTCCGAAGATCTCACGCCCAATGGCTTCGCCTCCGTTGTGGGTATCGTGCTCAATGGCTCGTTTCACGCGACGCTTTCCGCAGGCCGCAAAATGATCGCATCGGGCAAAGGCGGAAGCATTCTCAATATCCTCGCGACATACGCCTTCACCGGAAGCGGTTTTGTGCTGCCCAGCGCGGCCGCCAAAGCCGGCGTGCTCGCGATGACCCGCTCTCTCGCCGTCGAATGGGCCAAATACAAAATCCGCGTCAACGCCATCGCACCCGGCCCGTTCCCCACCGAAGGCGCATGGAAAGCCCTTGTTCCTACGCCTGAAATGAATGAGCTCGGCAAAGAAAAAATCCCCCTCAAGCGCTATGGCGAACATGTTGAACTCGCCAACTTGGCCGCCTATCTCGTGAGCGACTACGCCGCGTACATCACCGGCGATTGCATCACCATCGACGGCGGATCGTCTCTCGCCAAAGGCGGCACATTCAACGAACTCGCGATGATGGATCCCCAGGCGATCAAGCCGCTTATCGCTTCCATGCGCGATGCTTCAAAAGCGGGCCGCGGCAAGAAGAAAGACGAATGACCCAAGATGCCGGACACGCAGAGCCTCCTCATGGAGGCGCATGGGATGAGCCTTTAAGCAAGGCGCCGCTCGTGTTTCTCGATCTCGAGATGACAGGACTGCGTGTCGGAAGTGATCGGGTCATTGAAATCTGCGCGTGCCGAACCCGAAACGGCCAAATCGAAGCTCAAATCAGCTCGCTTATCAAACCGGACTGCGGCTCTCACGGAAACAGCGACGTGCACGGCATCACGCCTTCCGACCTCGAACATGCGCCGCTCTTCGCCGACCTCGCGCATCAAATTGAAGAGCTTATCGCGGGCTCGGTCATCGTTGCCCACGCCGCATGGTGGGACATTTCGTTTCTCGAGGCCGAGCTCGCCCGCATCGGCCGCCCCAAGCGAATACCTCATTTTCTCGACACCCTCACGCTGTCGCGCAGAGCCTTTGCGTTTTCCAATCACAGCCTCTCCGCCCTATGCAGCGAACTTAAAATCAGCCGCAGCCGCGAACACCGCGCCGCCGACGACGTAGAAGCCCTGATGGCGCTGTGGACACACCTGCTCACCGTCCTGCGCCCCCACACCCCGCGCGACCTCTGGCATATCCGCATAGGCCAGCGCCATGCCCGCCCGGGCATCGTTGCAGCAGCCGTAAAAGCCGCGGAAAATAGCTCTTTTGTGAACATCCGCTACCGCCCGGCGCGCCGGCCTCCCGAGGACTACCAAATGCGGATCACCTCCGTGCGAACAGACCTCGACCCACCGCGGGTTCTCGGCTATCTGCTTCCGTCACGAAGCCGCCGGGATCTCCGATCCGACCGCATCTTGGCCATTGAGCCCGTTTTCGATTTAGAAAATAGTGTAGGCCCAGCCGCAGAGCCTGGGGCGCGACAGAAATGAGACATGTACCGATGTACAAGCGCCTAACTCAAACCTTCCGAACAAGCACCGCCGCGCTCATTGCCCTTGCGCTTGCCGCATGCGGCGGCGCCGAAGGAACAAGCGACAGCTTGAGACCCAAGAGCGCAGATAAGTGGTATCAGCGCGCTCAGCAGAATTTTAAAACCGCCGATGTCGAAGAAGCCAATGACTCGGTCGTCAAAGCGCTTTCAATCATTCCGGCCGATCAAGAGATCCGCATGCTTGCCGCGCGCATTTCGCTTGCGCGCCTGGAGTTCGCCGAAGCGCTTCAGTACCTCAAAGGCATCAAAGGCACAGACGCGGCGGGCCTGCGCGGGCGCGCGCTTTGGTACAAGGGCGATCTCGAACGCGCCGCCGACGAGCTTGAAGCGATGCTCAACGATCCCGACGTAAAAGACGAATGGGCAAAGAGCATCGCGAAACTTGCGCGCCGGGGAGCTGGACGCACACCGTTTACATTGTCCGGCGGCCTCCTGGCCGCGATCGACATGGAGCGCGTAAGCCCCGATCGCGAAGCTCCGCCGACATTCATTGTTGAGCTTGAAATCGACGGCGAACCCGCACTCGCGATGATCTCGACCGGCGTGCCTGAACTGGTTGTCGACAGCAACACGCGCAAAGAGCCGAGCTGGGTTTCACTTCGCTTTGGCAAACGCATTGAAGTCAGCGACGTGCCCGCCCTCACCCAAGATTTAAGCGGCATCTCCAGAGAGCTTGGCGTGCCGATCAAGGCGCTGCTGGGCGTAAACCTGCTGCGCCACCTCAACACAACCATTGACTACGGCGGCCATCAATTTGTGGTCCGCACCTTTTCACCGCCCCCGCCGCCCAACGCGACACACCTCAACGTGTACTACTACCGCGGCGGAGGGATGGTTCTACGGAGCGGCCTATCCGCCGATAAAAACATCTCAGCTTCCCTTCTTATCGACACGACCATGCGATTTCCCGTCGCGCTCGATCAAGCCGGATGGAAAAAAGCCGGACTCGATATCAAGGATCTATCGCCTATTCCCCAAGATCCTCAGCAGAGCCTAAAACAAGGCTTAATTCCCCTGATGCGCCTGGGTGCCTACGATATCCCCAAAGTGCCGGGCGTTTACGGCCCTGCGCTCACCGACGTCGAAAAAGCCCTCACACCCCTCGATCTCGACGGCGTCATCGGCGCCGGCCTCTTGGCCTATTTTCGAATTACCATGGGCGACGGCGGCCAATCCCTTTGGATTGAAGACAACTCCGTCTTCCAAAAAATGCTCGAGGAGTCACTGGCCTCGCCTGGCATCCCGAATGTGGGCCTAGAACCTCCGGCCACGCTTGGAAAGGAGCCGCCTCCCTCTGCCCCCGCGCCCTCTCCCGCACCGGAAAAAAGCGCGCCCAAGCCTAATACACCAAAAAATACACCCGATCGCTGATTGTATTGAAAACACCGGTAATCAACTATCCATTGGAGATGGCATCCCATGGGCCAAATAACAGCCGTTTACGCGGGGAGTTTTGATCCAGTCACCTTTGGCCATTTAGATTTAATCGAAAGGGCCTCCAATCTTTTCGATCATGTTGTGATTGCGGTGGGCCGGCATGCCACCAAAAAATCGCTGTTTACCTTTTCGGAAAGGGTCGATCTCCTGCGCGAAGTCACGCAAACGATCCCTCGCATACAACTCGATTTCTTTGACGGCCTACTCATTCATTATTGCGATCGCATTGGCGCGCGCGTCATTGTGCGGGGCCTGCGGGCATCCACCGATTTCGAATACGAACTTCAAATTGCCCATGCCAATTCCGATATGGCGCCGCACATCGACACGATTTTCCTGCCGACGCGCACCCGCTACGGATTTATTTCCTCATCGCTGGTCAGGGAAATCGCGAGCCACGGCGGAGATGTCAGCCATTATGTCCCGCCCGCTGTATGCGCCGCGCTCAAGGCTAAATTCGCACCGCCTTCTAATCAGAAGCCAGCTTAATCGCCAAAAGAGCATTCTTCATTAAGAAACGTTCCACTTTAGGCGAAGCCATAAAGCGCACCGCCGATAACACGGGCCAGAAACGCCTCTTTGGGCCTGGGCCGGCCATGGCCGCCGATTCCGCAAAAGCCGCCGCGATTGTTTTTATATGATGCGCGAGCACAATATCGACCGCGGCTGAATCCTCGACCGCATAGCGAAGCAGCATCGCCCTTAGGGCCCCGATATCGTTTCCCCCTTCCAAATAAGCCTCGGCATAAGCCACGGCCGCCTGGGCATACCTTTCTTCGAGCGCGATCTTCAGCCCGTCCATTAAATGTTCCCCACCAAAACCTTTTCCTAAAGGCTCGTATTTAAAACGAAGTTCCGGCGGCGCATCCAAATGATGCACATAATGAACAAACCACGCCGCCATAAACAGGCCCCGTATCATTTCTGCACAAGGCTCGGCCGCATAAGCCTCTCTCACCGCATTCGCATAGGTCAGCAAATGCGTCACATCGAGCCATCCCTCTTCCCGGTAGGGATTTTTATCGATACGGGGATCAAAACGAAGCAATCGCTCAGAAGCCGCCTGGCTGATTACGCTCACAATACGATCAAAATGAATTCCATTCTCAAGAGCAGCCAGCACACCCTCGAAACCTTCCTCCATCGAATCGCCTACAATACGATCGAATAGAGCATCCTCCCCCTCCCAAATCCCTCCTTTCGAAGCGTTTTTCTGTTTTTCGAACAAGCGCTCAAGCTCGGGCAATACCTTAGCCAGCTTCAGCCTAAATTTCCTCATATAGGGCAGCCGGTCTTCCCGCGTTCCCCAAGCGATCTGAAACACCAAACCGGGCAAAAAATCAGCAGCGTATTGCCATCCAATACGTTCAAGCATTTGAAATGCCCGGACCGTAAAAATCAATCCGTGGCCATAGCTCAGAAAATGGGCGGTGGCCGCTGAAAAAAGCCATTTCCTCGCCTCGTTCAGCGTAATGCCCAGCGCCAAAGCCTCTATAAATATCGCCTCGGCCCGCTCCTGCTCCTCCCCTTCCAAGGCTTCATCGAATGCGATCCTCGCCTCTTCGAGATTGCGGGGAGGCTCTTTTAACGGCTCAGGCGCCTTTCTCACGGGCCTTCTCAATGCCCGGTCGGTCACCGCGGCCACCGCCTGCGTCACCGGAATTGTGCGCCGGTGACCTTTGTATAAATCCATAATCTGCATGCATTCAAATGCCGCGGTCTGCCCATGATCCCAGCCCCATTCCAAGCGCTGAACCGCATACTTCGCCGCCCGGGTAATCAATTCATCAGGATTTTTTCCCAAATCAAAGAGACGAATTACATCCCTCGATACACGCCCTAAATCCCGCTCTTCAACGGCTTCATCAAAACTCGAAAGTGCCCTGGGCAATAGGGCTTCCTTATCTTTGTCCCTCAAATCCAGAAGGATTTCGCCATCCTTCACACACAATGGATAGGCCCGCACATCCTCCCCTCCCCTTAGGCAAGCCCCCGATTTCAAATCGAATTTCCAATTGTGCCAATCACAAGTGAGCACCCCATCTTTAATCGTTCCATCCGCCAAGGGATAACCTTCGTGGGGACAGCGATTATCGATGGCGTATACACAGCCTTCATCCACGCGAATCAGCGCTATTTGCTTTCCGCATTTTTTCAGTGTTTTCCCGCCGCCCACGGGCACATCCGAAAGTTTTGCAACTGCAACAAATTCATCGTTATTTTTATCGATTGTATTCATGGATTTGCGTTCATTTGCGTTCTACTGAGGAAGACATTGTGAGCACCCAAAGAGATAGATATGCTCGCCAATCAATTCAACATTAACAACCGGGGAGATTTCAATGGAAAGCAAGAACGACAACCACGTTTCCGTTCTCGTTATTGGCGGTGGATGGACAGGCACCCAAGCGGCAATCCGCCTTGAAGCCGCAGGCGTCAATGTTGCCCTTCTCGAAGCGGGGCCAAAACTCGGCGGCCGCGTAAAAACCTTTGGATATACGCCTGGCAACGCAGGCTCGCAGCGCTTCTTTTTTGAACACGGCGCTCAATACGTTGGTGACGCACAGACCGAGATTATGGCGCTTATCAACCAATATCTGCCGGAAGCGCTCGTGGATGGCTACACGGCCCGGCTGCCCTACCGCAATCAAGTGGCTGTGCTCGACGGTGTTCGCTTCGAATACAACCGCGACAATTGCCTCTTTGGCATCGGCGGCGTTCCCCCCAATCTCGATCTGTGGAGCGTGCTTGGAGCGCTCCTTCTGGTGCTTGAGATTCAGTCGGTTGAGCGTCAGATCGATGTTGCCTCGCCTTGGCGCTCGCCCGCCCACATCACGGCTCTGGACTCCATCACGATGGCCGAGTGGCTTGCGCGCCCGTGGATTCCCGCAATGTCCCGCTCGCTGATGGCCATGAGTGTTCAAGCCCTGCTTTCCGTGGAAACTCATGAGCTGTCCGCACTTTATTTCCATTGGTATTGCGCCTGCAATTTGGGTTTCCTCAATGAAGTCAACGATGAAGAGGGTGGGCCGCAGCAGTACTACATGGCAACCGGCATGGAGGCGTTAATCGATCGCACGGTTGCGCATATACGGCACCGCATTCACTTCGACAGCCCGGTTCAGTCCATTCGCCAAGCCGATGAGCAGGGAAATCCGCTGATCGATGCCGATGGCAAGCCCTTTGTGCGGGTCACGCTGCAGGATGGCCGCGTATGGACGGCGGACAAGGTGCTGGTAGCAATGTCACCAAAGACCTATGGACGGCTAAATTATGCCCCCGAGCTACCGGAAAAGCGAAGAGAGCTCGCCTCGCAGCCGATGGGCCGCACAATAAAATGCGTTGTTTTTTATAGGACGCCCTGGTGGCGCAATAGCCACGGCCTTCATTACACCGGTTATGCGGGCGCGGAAGGAACGCCCATTCTATGGGTTATGGACTATTCGCCGGTAATTCCCGAGGGACAATCTTCCTGTTATGCGCTGATGACCTTTACCGTGGGCCGCCAAGTAGACGAACTCGGACCCTATCCCTCAAAGGAAAAACTGGTCGACGTTCTCACCAAAAACCTATCCTTTCTCTTCAACGATACGCGCGCCCTTGCTGATTCCAGCGAATTTATCGATTTGATTCCCTACTCCTGGGATCCGGCTCAAACCTATGTGGGAGGGGGTCCAAACACCGTCATGGGCGTGGGCATGCTGAGCGGACCCGATTGCGCGGGCCGTTTGCTGAATAAGCCCTGGAATCATGTATATTTCGCATCGGCGGAGACATCGCGCAAAGTCGGCGCGGGCCGGGTCGATGGCTATTCCGAAGCGCGCCAAAGCCTAGGCTATATGGATGGCGCCATTGTTGCGGGGCGCTTTGTAGCCGATCAAATCCTTGCAGCGCTAAACCGAACGGTATCCGATGCTGAACTCGATGACACGCCCGAAGAAACAAGCCTGCCCGAAGAAAAAGCGCCCACCATCAAAATGCCTATCGAACCCCCGCCGCTGTCGGTCGATCAAGTCCAAGAGGTGCTCGCCAATTTCTGCACCCTGCTCTACAACGGTTCGAGCCTAAACTTCGAACAATGGGAACAAGAACGATGGTTTCAAGACTCTCAAGCCTTGCTCCTCTGGGTGGCCGATCAATTGGCAACGGCGCTCATACAAGCAGGTCTGTTAACACCCCCACCCCAAAATCCTCCTCCCCCCGAATGGGCGATGGAGTTCATGCAGGCGGCAACGTCATTTGTCGGCTCGGGCAATGCCTATTACAACGCCAAGAATCCATCGAGCGATGCGGGCCTCGAAGATATTCGGCAGATGACGGCTATCGGCAATGCGCTGATGCAGCTTAAATCGGCCGAACCTTTCCCCACCCCAACATTGACCAAAGATGTCTCCGCGGGCAAACAGCTAAGCCACCTCATCGCTGGACGCTTCGCATCGATGCTGCGCTCATTTAGCAGCAAACCATAACAGGAAACACAGCACACCACAACGAGGCGACATGCCAACGCATCGCTCGAATCCGAGTTCGGACGGTCCTGACTCAAGGCGAATCCGGCCATCGGAGCCTGGAGCCCCCGTGCAGATTGGCCGCTATCGCATCCTGGAGCACCTGGGAGCGGGGGGCATGGGTGTTGTGTACATTGCGCTCGACACTGAACGAAATGAACGAGTAGCGCTAAAAACGCTACAGAGAATGAGCCCTAAAGGATTGCTCCGGCTAAAAAACGAATTTCGCTCAGTGGCGGACATTATCCACCCAAACCTGGTCGTCTTGCATGAGCTTGTGGGCGAGGGCGATGACTGGTTTTTCACGATGGAACTCGTGCACGGCGCCTCCTTTCTCGACTATGTGCGCGGAGCAGACCTACGTCGCCGAACAACGACCCGTTTTGCGGAGACAGTACTCGCCCCCACAACGACACAAACGCATACTCCCTCTGTATTGATATTAGATACCCCCAATCCTGCGGCCATCCCCACACCTCCCCCATCGAAACCGCTGTCTCCAGATTGCGTGGACAGGCTGCGCACGGCGATGCGCCAGCTCGCAGAAGGCGTTTCCGCACTGCATGCCGCGGGCAAGCTCCACCGCGATCTCAAGCCAAGCAATGTCATGGTGACCAGTGAAGGCCGTGTTGTAATTCTCGACTTCGGACTGGTCAGTGATGTCCTCCCGGACAAGGAGACCAAGCGAAATCTTGCAGGAACTCCCGCCTACATGGCACCTGAGCTCGTGCTCCTTCAGCCTGCCGGCACAGCCTCGGATTGGTACGCGGTCGGGGTCATGCTCTACGAGGCGCTCACAGGCGCGGTGCCTCATGATTCAGAATCGCCTGCAAAATTGCTTAGTGATAGGGCACTTATTATCCCCGAACGGCCACGAATACGCATTCCAGGCGTCCCGCAAGACCTCGATGAACTGTGCATGGCCCTCCTCAATCCCGACCCTGCCGCACGTCCAGATGCTGCTGAAATCCTCGCGCGCATTGGTGGTCCGACACCAAATCCTATTTTTTACAAAGATACTGTCCCACCCCCCTCCGCCATTGATGTAATCGGCCGCGACGCGGAACTCGCGGTTCTTGAAAAGGCATTGGAAGTCGTATCCCAGGGCGCTCCCTCGACAATCTACATCGGCGGACGTTCGGGCATGGGCAAGAGCACCCTGTGTGAAAGCTTCTTGAGGCATATCGGCGCGCGCAAAGACACGTTACTGCTTCGGGGCCGGTGCTACGAACGGGAAAGCCTGCCTTTCAAGGCATTTGATAGCATCATCGATGCTTTGGCGCGCTTCCTCGAAGGTCTGCCCGAAAGCGAGCTCCGTCTCCTGCTGCCCGCGCATATGCGGGAGTTGTCCCGCATCTTTCCAGTATTGCTCACGCTAAAGGGGCTTGACATAGGACCTGCGGAAGACGACCGGACCCGCGACCCAAACGAGCTCAGGCAGCGGGCATTCAAGGGGTTTAAAGAACTGCTCGCGCGCATCGCAACACGAAAAACCCTGGTTCTGTATATTGACGATCTTCAGTGGGGCGATATCGACAGCGCCCGCCTCTTTGAAGAACTTTTTGCCCCTCCTAATCCACCCACGGCTCTCCTTTTGTGCTCCTACCGCAGCGAAGAGATCGACAAGAGCCCATTCCTCAAAAAGATCCTTGATTCGATACCGGCTCAAGGCGCAGCTCGTTCAATACAACGCCTTGAAATCGAACCGCTTTCCTTTGAGTATGCTCGCACCCTTGCCCTTTCCCTCATGGGCAAACATGGCCCCGATGCCGAGGCGCGGGCGCTTTCCATCGCCCGAGAATCCGGAGGTTCGCCCTTCTTCATCGAGCAACTCGTCCGTCATGCGGAATCTCTGGATGCGGCATCCTCTACGGCAGAACAGCAAGGAGGCGAAGCACTTCTAAACGCACCCAATCCAAAAGAGATCTCCCTGGAAGAACTCATCACCGCCCGCGTTACACTCCTTGCCCCAGAACCGCGGCGCCTTCTCGAGGTCATTGCCGTGGCCGGCGGCCCGGTACAACTAGGCGTTGCCCTCTCAGCCGCAGGCATTGGCTTGGGCGCTCATGGTCTCCTCTCCACTCTCCGCAACGCTCGTCTGGTGCGCTCGCTGGGGGTGAGCGAATTGGATACCGTGGAAAGCTACCACGATCGAATCCGGGAAAGCGTATACGGCCAACTGAGCGAAGATCTCCGAAGCCAAAGGCATGCCGCAATTGCCGACGAAATCGAGCGCCGCACACCTGAAGACGCCGTACGGCTCGCCTTTCACTTCAACGGCGCGGGTGAACGCGCCAAAGCTTCCGCCTATGCCCAAACCGCCGCGGAAAAGGCCCTGGGCTCCCTCGCCTTTGAACGCGCTGCAGAGTTCTTTAGGCTGGCCCTCGAAACAGCCCAAGATCCAGCCGATAGCCCAAGATATGCCCTGCTTCACGAAGCTCTGGGCGAGGCCCTAGCGGAAGCTGGGCGAGGTGCCGAGGCCGCGCCTCACTATTTCGAGGCCGCAAAACGAGCTCCCTCCGAGCGTGCGACCGGCCTTCGCAGCCTCGGCGCGCAGCATCTCTTATCCAGCGGCCATTTTGAAGAAGGGCGAGCCGCTCTTGGACCCGTACTGGAAGAAGTTGGCATTCCATGGCCCCAAACGTCTGGGCGAGCGCTCCTTTCCACCCTCATTGGCTTCATACGCCTGAAAATGCGGGGCCTATCCTACCAACTGCGCCCCCCGGCCGAAATTTCTGCCGCAGATCGCACCCGGCTGGAGGCATGTGCCTCGGCCATCAAGGGATTGCTTTCCTTCGATTCCATGCGCGCTGCCAGCTTCTTGCTGCGCTACACGCGCCTCGCGCTCGATATCGGCGATCCCACCTGTATTGCCTGGGCCCTCACTTTATATGGCATGGTCCAAATGTACGAAGGCTCTGCAAAGGGCTTCACCCAGGGCATGAGCCTGCTCGACGAAGTTGAACGCATGGCCATCACCCGCGAAACGCCGAACGTGCGCGCCAACATATTCCAGTGCAAGGGAATTGGCCTCATGGGCATCACCCAATTCGATGAAGGCACCAAGTTGGTTCAACAGGCCCTCACCATCTTCCGCGACCAATGCAGAGGCGTTGATTGGGAATGCAACACCGCCATTTCAGCCATTGCCGAATCCCTGAAATGGCTCGGGCGCTTTAATGAACTGCGCACTCTTTTGCCACCATGGAAGCGTCAGGCGGAACGGCTTGGCAATGTCTTCGCCGTCGTATCCGCCCAACTAGCCGGCGCCAATATCGAGCTTGCCGACGGCCATCCAAACGCTGCCCGGCAAAGCGCGCGCGAAGCCATGCGCCTCTGGTTTAAGGATACTTACACCCACCAACATTGGTATGGCGATCGAATCGAGATCTCATCGGATATCTATGATGGTGACATCGAAAGCGCCGAACACAGGCTCACCACCACCTACCGCGCCCTTCGCTCCGCCGACCTCATGCGCGTGCAATATGTTCGCATCAACGTCCTCCAACTCCGCGCAGCGATATCGCTCGCCCGAGCCCGCGGCTTTCGCGCGCCCTTATTGCGCCGGCGCGCCTCCCAGGACGCCAACACCCTTGCAAAACTGGGAACACCTTGCGCTCAAGGCTCGTCGGAGCTTATTCTTGGAACACTTGCCACCCAACTTGGCCGTCAAGAAGAAGCCCTAAGCCGATTCAAATCGGCCGTTGAACTCTTTAGCGCTGCGGGCATGCTCCTTCACGAAGCCGCCGTTCGCCGGCATATGGGTCTCTTTATAGGAGGCGACGAAGGCGCGGGCCAATGCAAAGCAGCCCTCGATGTCCTTCGGGAACAAGGCATTGCCGATCCCGAACGATTCTGCTCTATCATTGTGCAAACGACTTCATAATTCACCCATTATTCGGGAGGCATAGGAGGAATTGCCTCCGCCCCCTTCATCAGAGCCCTGGTTTTTGCGGCAAGCGACAACAAAAGCACACGGGCGAATACCCTTGGAGCAGCCAGCTCCTTCACCGGTTTCAACATATGAAACACGGGCCAAGTCTGTTGAAGCAGCGTCTCATCCTCCAGTGAACACGCCGCCAGAAGATCCCCATATCCCCGAAGCAAATCAGCTCCCGGGGGTTTATCGCCAACCGTCTCTGGATACCGAAAATCGGCCCCGGTCGCGAGCGCCCACGGATCAGCGAACAGCCGCGCCTGTTCCTCATAAAAAGCCTTGACAAATGAAGCACTTCCCATCACTTCACCGCGATCGAGCACAGTCGACAATGCCCCGGAGGCAAGCGCGGCCACCGTCATCCCCTGCCCATAAATAGGATTAAACACACACACACTATCCCCTATCGCCACAAAACCCGCGGGCATATTCGAAGACTGCTCATAACGCCGAAAGCGATTCATATGCGACCGGGCCGACACAACCGGCGACAGCGGCTCGGCGTCGGCGACCGTCGCGGCAATCAGAGACGAAGCGAGCCCAAAAAGCGCCTTTTGAAAGCCTTCAACATCACTTGGAGGATAGCACTTTCCATGTCCAAAGATCGTAACAATCCACCGATCTCCCTCAATAGGAAACAAGGCGGCCCCAAGCGGATGCGAAGGTGGCACGGGATCGATCCAAATCGCTTGAAACACCCTTCCTCCAGGCCGCTTTTCCGGCAAAGTTGCCTTATACCAACGCGAAGCATATCCTGCAAAACTATCCACCACCGTTTCCTTGGGTGCTGACACCCCCATCGCCTCGAGCCAAGCGGGCGCCTTTGATGCCTTACCACTTCCATCCAGCACCAAATCGGCATCGAAATCGATCAGCGCTCCTCCCTCGCGCTCTTTTGCCCGCACCCCCAGCACACGATGCCGGCCTTTCACGGCCCGAAGATCCACAACATCCAATCCATCTTTCACTTCAACCCCCGGCATAGCCCGCAACAGCCCCCGGATGATCGATTCCGTCAGATCGCGCGAAGCAAGAGCATTCACCACACCGCTTCGCATATTCCGCTGCCAGCCCGAAGGCCGGCGCAAAGCCGACGCCTGCGCTGGATCGAACAGATGAGCGCCCGCTTCGAGCATCCGCGCCTGAAAGCCCGGAAACAAGCGCTCCATCTCCATCCACCCACTCTGCAACAAAACGTGAACATGCCGAGCCTGGGGAATACCCGCCCGCGCAGAAACTCCATCAGCCAGCGTGTCCCGCTCGATAAGCGTCACAGAACAACCCCGGCGGCTGAGCACGGCGGCCGCACACATACTGGCCACCCCCGCGCCGATCAGCACCACTTTATGCGTAGACAAATTACACGCGCCCTTTTCTTCGCAATACCAGCAGCAAATAACTCAACGAAAACAGCCATCCCGCGCCATTCAAATGACACCCGGCGCTTCCTGGAAACGCACAAATACACGACGATCCCAGCGAATTATCTTCAGGCGCCACCCCATTGCCAGGACCATTGTTCCCATTAGAAACGCCCGACAGCACCCGCACATAATCCAATTCCATCGTTCCAAGACCCGAATCAAAAGGATCTACACGCAGCGCATTCACCGTCCCCGTCCAATGAGGATGCGCCGACATATCCAAAATGATTTCCCGGAACGAATCATCCGCGGGCAGCTCAAGCACCTGAGACTTCACCTCATCCATCACAGGATCTTCCACCGTCGAGAAATACAGCTTTGAAGCCCCTGTTCCTCCATTACGCTTGGCACGTATCACAATTTTATGAAAATCCTTCGCACCAAAAGCCGTCTCAGGCCCCATCGCCCCAGGATCATCCCCATCGGCCTCAATCAGCAGCGTTTTTAGCGAAGCATCGGCAACCACACTCACCTGATTGCGCGCCTCCCACCCCTCCAGCCTGTCGCTATCCCACTCCCAATGCGTGCGGCTATAAATATCCGAAGGCGCATTCACCTGTAATTTATCGCCAAAACTCTGCGAACCATCCACATTGGTTGCCGGACCATCATAATCATCTTGATGATAAAAATTAGGGATATCCTTTACCCAAAAACGAATCCCCGGTGAATCCGCGAGCCCAATGGAATAGGCGGCCGTCTGAACAGACAGCGTTACCCGCTTGGTTTCTCCAGGCGAAATCCCATTCAGCTTCAATGAAAAAGCTTTGCCCAAAGCTTGGCTATGCACAGGATTCGCCGGATCGCTATTTGCATCGTTTTCTTGAAATACACCACCGTTTTGCCAATCGCTCTCGATCAAATAATCGCTCACCACCACAAATGGCTCATCCACCAAAATCCCAATATCGGCATTGGAAGCCCCTTCACCGCCTTTATTGCTCACCGACAAATACACCGAATGGCTATCCCCCTCCATCCAATCGATAATACCCGCCGAGCTATGATCGCTAAATCGATCTTCGGCATCCGCCCAAGATATGGCCGGAAATAAATCCGGCGAAGGCTTTGGCGCATTACAATTCGGCCCAATTGCAAATCCATCCGCTGGAGACTGCTTCAGCCTGGCTTCGGTCTGAGGGCCATAAATACCATCTTCATCGATTAAATCATTGGGATGATTAATATTCCACAACTGTTGAAATGCCTTAACATCCAATCCTTTATAATTCACGGCTCCCGGACCGGCATAATCGAAGTGCACCACATCCGAATTGCCCAGCCAATTGAAGCCATTATTCTCGAGCGCCGTCATCCAGGTATTGTATTCACTCACATCCAGCGCAAGGCCCGTCTCATGATTGGAAGCGCCGGGCTTCGCCGCGAGGGCAATCCCGCATTGGCCATTTAAATACCACGTATACAATAGATATTGCTGCGCAACCGTTCTAAACATCGAATTCACGGTCATCTGCGTATTGGGCTTCGAAGCCAGCGCCTTGAGCAAGGCATCCTTCGCAGGCAGCTCCAAATAGGGAAACACCGTCGATCCAAAGCTAATATTCGCCGCTTGCGGCACCTCCACAAAAGCATCGGGATTAATGCACTGCCCCTGCGCGATAATCTGCAGCGAGAGATTTTTTAAAATCATCGTCGAGCAGCCTTGATTCACAGCCTCGGCCACCGTCAGCCCAGAAATCGCCACACCTACAGGCTCGGGATCGTCGTAATCCATTTCTTCAAGCGGCGAACCCGAAGAGCAGCCGAGCCCGCCCATGAAAAGCCCCATCGCGGCAAGAATTTCAAAGGAATGCAAAGCAATAAAGCAGTTTTTCATCGGCGGCCTCGCACAGGTGTTGGAATGGGAAAAGGCGGGCCTGAACCCGCCTTTTCTATATGCGTAGATTATACGTCAATGGCAACGGAACCCATCTCAAAAAATCGAGACGAGCTCTAACGCGTCACCAAATCCGTCATCCAAGGCACGTCGGCCGGCGTCTCGCTCTTCAGCCCATCCGCCCACGCCTCGTCGGTAAGCCGCTCGAAATTCTCTGTCACCTGCTCAAAGTACGACGAAGCCACACCCACATAAGCCCTGGGACCCACGCAGGTATCCATCGTCAGCACCATCAGCCTAGGCATCCCCGTCCCCACATGCAATACCCTTCCAACCGGATTGCCAACCTCATCCGTCGGCTGAGTATGCACATCCGCAATCGTCGGATCCAATTGAGCCGACGACCAATTACTAAAGAATAGCTCCGAATACCAGCCCGATGAACCTTCGGGATCACCACATCCGTATTGAATAGCAACCGCTTGATTAATAAATGCCATTTGCTCTGCGGTAAAGGGCGTCCCCGTCCGCTCATGCTCGGCCATTTGCCGAAGCGTCGAAGAAATTTCCCCAAGCTTCTTAAAATAGGCCGGAATCTGTTCAGCCAGCCAAGGCTGCGACGACAAATCCAATACGCTCACCAATTCGGTTCCCTTGCCTGCGAATTTCTCCAAACCCTCAAAGAATTGAGGATAAGGCTCGACATAGGCATCGGGGAATTCACACGTCGCCCCGCCTGTATACGATTGTTTTGCATAAAGAATTGTATCGTGACGCAGCTCGGCCCAAGAAGCGAGCTGGGTATTCAGCATACGCCTGCCCCAAGCTTCCGTCGCCGCAAGCTCGGGCAATCCCGCCGTCTTCCAATCGGCAATATCCTTCGAAGGCGACAGCGCACGCAACGAACCCAGCCATAAATTGTATAAATTCGCTCCCCAAAACTCCCCGGGATGCGCATCCACAAGCAATCTCATCGAATGCAAATCGGGCGCGTACGAATACTTTTGAATCTGGGGATCGAGCAATATACCCGCCTGATTATTTCCAAGCGCGGCAAACGCGGCATCCAGCGGATCAGGCATCATCCGGTATTGCGTGCCCTTTTGAACGCGGTCGTACACCACATTCGAAAAAACATGCGAATCGACGACATAACGCTGACCCAGCAACGCAAAGCTCGAAGAAAGCGGCAGCGTCGCATTGCCAAGACCATTGATCATAATGTGACTGGAAATGCGCTGCGTTCCATAAGCGCCGTCCACAATGGCCTGAGCAACTTTTGCATCGGGAATATTCGCCAGCTCCGACGTCTGCGAAATACCCAAATCACTCATCAGGCTCGAAAGCTCGGGCAGCGTCATATAATCGCTCTCGCCCACAAATGCCCCGATAGCCGAATCAATACGCTTCCAATGCCCTTCCGTCGTCGTATTCATTAAATCGCGCAAGGCCAGCGCCGCTTCCAATTGCCTTCGCCTAAAAATTTGCGAACCATCCGATTGAGTTTCAAGCATCCGGAAATCCACACGGCCAAGCCACATCATGCTCCTAAAATATTTCTCGAGCTCGGGCGAATCCGTGTAATGCCCGCGCGGCTTAAACTGCGAAAAATCCTCATCCCGCTCAATGCCAAACAACTTTACGCGCTTCCAGCCCGACGCACTCTGGGCCATCCCCGCAATCTCTTTAATCAGCAGCGCATCCCCGCCCGCCACAGGCGCGCTGATTTGGTCCTTCAGCAGGCTTTCGGCCACAGCCAAATACAAATCCGCATCCGCGCGCACTTCCGCGCTAAACGCCGAAGCCCCGCCCGATGAAAGCGCCGAACGCATTTCACCCAGCATCGACGACAGCTCTCCCATCAATGATGCCGTCTCCACCGCCTTTAGCATTTCATCATAAGAGCGGTGCACGGCGAACATCACCGAATCCGCCGAAATAAATACCGGCAAATCCGCCGCGTAAATCGATGAATAACCATAAGCAAAGGTCGGGAAGCGCTGCTTTTCCGAAATCACAAAGCCCCGCTGCGAAAGCACGGCCATATCGGCTTGATCCAGCGCCAAAGGCGAAGCTTGAATTAAATTTAAATTCAGCGCCTGGGAAGGATCATAAGAAATTCCCGCGGCAAAAGGCACTTTATAAGTATCCTGAAAATCGGCCGCCGTCATCGAGGCAGAATCATTAATTTGGCTCAATAAACCATCGAGTTCAGCCTGCTGATCGGCCGGCAGCTTGGTCGCATCGATTGCGGCTCCAGGATCGACGACCGGCGGGTTTTTAATAGGATCGAAAGGATCTTTAGGATCGCCCGATACAACCTCAACCCGGCAACCCGCCGCCATCATCAAACCAGAAAGCGCAAGAATAGACCAAAAGGCACGTCTTGATGCACGCATAGCAAACCTCTTTTCGAATCGATAGCCACGCCGGTTCATCTGAGCACCGCGCGGACATCCAGGGTTTGGCAAATTCCCTGCCAGATTTATTTCAATGCATTTTTAGGCATTTAATAAAAAATAATGTTTTAATGAGTCAAGCTGTGCCAGCCCATTCCGGCGCGCCCTACATCAATGGGCAGCCCACGGTGTTGGCATGAACAACAGCACGAACACAACGAGCGAAAACACGGCGATCACCTTGCGCGCGGGCGACAACTCTCCCGGCTCGGTCGGCGGATGATCTTGACCGCCCACCCGCTTCACCAAAAACAAAAGCGCAAACCACACAAGCCAAAATGTCGAATTGCTAATGGCCTGGCCGATCGAGCCATCCGGGCTTTTTATTGCGGGAATTAAAAATCTCCCGAGATTGATGGCAAAAAATAAAAGCAGCGATTGATGCACAATACGCGAATACCGGTTCTGCGCCGGCCCAAACAGCGCATAAGCAATATGGCCTCCATCCAATTGCGCGACGGGCAATAAATTCAGCATCGTAACAAATACACCCGTCCATCCCGCGAATGCGACCGGATTTAAAAATACATCATACCCATCGGGAATCGGCCCCAGAAGCACGCGCTTCATCGCAATATACAAAAGGCTCTGCCCCTCTTGAATACTCGGGCTTGTAATCTCTTTCACGGGCGATCCGAGCAGGCCAAACACCAGCACGGGAAGCGCAATCAACAGCCCGGCGAGCGGCCCCGCCGCCCCGATATCCAGCAAGGCATTGCGCGATTTAATACGGCCGCGCATTGAAATAACAGCGCCCATCGTCCCAAAAGGACTCAGCAGCGGAAAAGGAATGAAATAAGGCAGCGAGGCATCCACGCGGTGATAGCGGGCGGCGAAGTAATGGCCGAATTCATGAAATAATAAAATGGCCAGCAGCGGCACCGCATAAGAATAACCGCCCAATAAACCTTTTATTTTTTCGGCGGCGGAGCCATCCGCAACCAGTGTCCCCGCATAACCCGCGCCCGCCAAAAATACCGAAAACACCGTCGCAACAAATAAAATCAAATTGGTTCGGTAACTGAATGGACGGTGAGGAGGCTCATCGTAAACAGGCTCCGCCAATGCATCGGCAGGAGCGGATGGATCTGTTTCCTCGGAAGGATCGGGCGCGCTGCTCATCGTCGATTAGTTTTTATTATCCCGCACCGCAGAAAGCACGCTCTTTAGCTTTGCAATAATCAAATCCAAAGCCACCCGGTTATTGCCGCCCTCGGGGATAATTAAATCGGCCCAGCGCTTTGAAGGCTCGACAAACTGCAAATGCATCGGCCGCACCGTCTTGTAGTACTGCTCCCGCACCGACTCAAAACTCCGCCCCCTATGCTCCATATCGCGCCGAATCCTGCGAAATACGCGAATATCCGCGTCCGTATCGACAAAGAGCTTCATATCCATGCGCTCGCGCAGCCGCGGATCGACAAATACCAAAATCCCCTCGACGATAATCACCGGCGCCGGCTCCACCAAACGCGACTCCGCACACCGCCTATGCGTCTTAAAATCGTAAATCGGCGTCTGCACCGCATGGCCCGCCCGCAGCGCCGACAAATGCTCAACCAAGAGCTCCGTCTCCAGCGATTCGGGGTGATCGAAATTCAACTGCGAGCGCTCCTCAGGCGACAAATCGGGCCGATCGCGATAATAAGCGTCAAACTCGATCATCGCGACGCTCTCCTTGGGCAGAGCGTTTGCGATCGCTTTTGCCACGGTCGTCTTTCCCGAACCCGTTCCGCCCGCAATGCCGACGATTAAAGATGCCATGCCTAAGCCGCTCTTAGATTCGTTCTCATCGGCCGCACAAGCAAAAACGACAGCGGAAGCCAAAAATCCAAATCAAAAAAAATACCGCGGCCGCTTCGCGCCTTCTCCAACGGGCGAGCTTCATCTGGGCAGCGCAGCCGCCTCAATCTTCTGCGCAGCCGCCGCCCGCAACGCCCAAGGAACGCTTGTTTTACGCATGGAAGATCTCGACCGCGACCGCGTTATCGAAAGCGCGCGCGCTGGCATTCTCGAAGACCTGCGATGGCTCGGCATTTCATGGGACGAAGGCCCCGATATCGGCGGCCCATTCGGCCCTTACGATCAATCCCAACGGCTCGGGCTCTACGAACAAGCGCTGGCCTCCCTCACGGCCCGCGGCCTGACGTATTTATGCGATTGCTCCCGCGCCGAAATCTCCCGCGCCGCAAGCGCTCCGCACGCAGGCGAAGAAGGCCCGCGTTATCCCGGCACTTGCCGTCCTTTTGGACACCAGCCGCGAACCTTCAAACGCCCTCCCGCCGTTCGCCTCGCCGTTCCCGGGCAAAATGATGATTATGCCGAGGCATTCGATCATATTCTAGGCCCAATCGGAGAACATGTCGGAGAAATAACGGGCGATTTCGTACTCCGCCGGGGAGACGGCGTATTCGCGTATCAATTCGCCGTCGTTGTCGACGATTTCGCCATGGGCATCACCGATGTCGTCCGGGGCGCCGATTTAGCCTCATCGGTGCCCCGCCAAGCGCTTTTATTTAGGCTTCTCGGTGCCCAGCCGCCCCGCTACGCCCACATCCCGCTTTTATACGGCCACGGAAAAACAAGGCTTTCGAAACGCGAAAAAGGCGTCCCCATCCGCGACCAGCGAACCATGGGGCACGACCCCAAAGCGCTCGTCAGGGCCATCGCCCTCGCCTACGGACATCCTATTTCCGCCGGGGGCGATCCATTAGACCGAATTGCTCAACAATTGGATTGGGAAAAATTAAAGGGGATAGAACCAAATGTCGATCAAATTGTAAACCAATTAAATCATTAATATTTGATCATTTGGCCTTCAGCCGGCAGCCCTTCAAACTTCCGCCGCTCACACCGTTGCACTCTTCTTCGGCCGCGCAATCCGCCTGATCCGTACACACCTTCAGGCATTTAAGAACACCCGTATTATCGCCGGAATCACCGCACACCGCATTCTCGACACATTCATCTGTATTGCCCGAGGTATCGCACTCCTCGCCCACCTCCGCGCCCCCGCACGCAGCGACATTCAGCGCGCCAAACCCAACAAGAAAAAACCCGGCCAATAACTTCTTCATCATTTTAAAACTCCCTGAATTAGACCTAGGCCGGCAATACGAGCCGACGCGCCTTCTTCGCACAAGCCTTGAGCACAAATCGGTCATGGCGTATCACGCGGACACAAACCCGCATACAACCAACCTCAATCGAAAGACCCCTCGTGTCCACCCAAAACACAGGCAAAAGCGCCTTTCTCCGCGATCTCGGCACACTGCCGAACATCATCTCCATTGGCCGCGTCGTGCTCATCTACATTGGCCTTGGCCTTTGGTATTACGGCTATTTCGCGCTGGGCCTAGGCATCGGCATCATCGCGGGCCTCAGCGACTATTTGGACGGCTATCTCGCGCGCAAGCTCAACTGCGCGACCCGCATTGGAGCGCTCATCGATCAAGCGGCCGATTTGCTCTACATGATGGGCGTTATTTTTATATTCGTGCGGGATGGAACATGGCCCGCGCTCTTGCTCTACGGCGTCATGCTCCGGGAAACCCTGGTCATGAACTTAAGGGCCAGCGCCGCGGAAATGGGATTTAAGATTCCATCTATTTTTCTCGGCAAATGGGCATCCAACTGGATGTTTTATTCCTTGGCCGTCATGGCCGCGAGCCGGGGAAAACTCGCCCCCGAACCCTACAGCACCTATCTCGGCTATCTCGCCCACTTCGCCATGATCGTCGGCTTTAGCTCATCGCTCATTACCGCTGGAATTTATTTAAATAGTTATATGAAGCAATACATTCCAATTGCAAAAAAGGGCGAAGAGTCCAAGTCTTCATCCACATCATCCACATCATCGGATTGACATAAACATTATTTATTTACGGGGCTTTGCAATCCTAATCAAGGTAGCGATCAGCGTAGCGACCGAACCCGCCCCGATAAACAAAAGCGCCGCCGGCAACACCCCGAACACAGCCAGCCCCAAAAAGAAAAGAAGCGCAAAATCTTTTTTCAGCGCATAGCGGAAAAACACCACAAGCTTTGCAATCAAACCCTCCGCGGGCTTTTTATCGATATCCCACTCAATCGCATACAAATCGCCCGAACCTGCCCGGATCATCATTGAATAATCGATAGCCCGGATAATACCCGTCACAATCGTTCCCACCCATCCCAATAGAAATAAAATATTGCCGTAAGGAGCCGTCAGCGATCCATAAGCCAGACCCACATAAAAAATCATATTCGCGACATCATCGCCCACCGTATCGATCCACTGCCCAAGCTTCGAATGCTGAAATCGCACCCGCGCAAGCTCACCATCCACGCCGTCCAATATCGAATTCCACTGAAATAAAAATGCGCCGAGCAGCAAATTCCAATACCCGCCCCGCGCCGCGAATACAGCGCCGGCCACTCCGATCAAAAATGTTACAACACTGATCATATTTGGAGTGAAAGGCAATCCTACAATGCGTTTTGAAATAAAAATCGAAATGTTCCGGTTAATATAACGGGCAACCAGTCCATCCACAGGTTTGCGGCAGGCTTCAAACAGCGAATAAACAGCCCCAGCCCGCCCTTCTTTGTCCCGGAGCGAATACGCCCACAGCCCCGGTATTTCTAGCGGCGTAAGCCGCCCCTCTTTCAAGAACTGCCCCGCTATTTTCTGAGGATCGGAATCGGGCTGAATGCCATCCAACAACACGGCAGGCATCGCCGCAAAAGGCCCAATCGGCTCCCGATCGCGGCAAGCCGCGGCGCCCTGCTCCCCTGCGCCCACATCCAAAAGCATACGGTATACCGCGGGATTCACGGCCACATCAGACATCGCCGCGATCACAGGCAAAGCCTGCGAATCAAGCTCATCGCGCGCCTCGGACAGCGTTTCAATCACGCTCACCTGAGCATGCACACGCTTGTCCAAAAGCGCCTTCTGAACGCCTTCTTTATCCGGCCCCGCACACTGCACCCAAAATCGCGAAACCCCCTCTTTTTGAAGCGTAAGCACGGTGCGAAGCACCAGAGGAAGCCCAGCCAAAACAGAAAGCGGAGGCGCAGCGCCGGCCCGCTCTGCCGGCAGCGCCAGCACCAAGGCCGAACGCGGACGTTTAATGTCGTTCACGAGAACGCACTGCTAGTGCGCCCAAAATAAAATTGAAATGGTTTATTTGGTCGCGACCTTATCTTTACCGGGATCTTCCTTCAATATCTCAGGCAGGATTACATATCCTTTGATAATGGAATGCGATCGCGTCCTCTGAAACACACCATCGCCGTCCCGCTGCGATCCCTGATTGCCCGACGAGGTATTGCCTTCCACCGTGATATCCGCGGATTTCCCGCCTGAAATCACAATCCCCGTATGCGAAAATTTAAAAATCACAATGGCGCCCGTGGGCGGCGTATATCCAGCCACGCGGGGCTTCCATTTCCCCGTCTTGCGGCCCCACGCCTCTAAATCGGCCACACCCGCGAATCCCCACGCGCTCCGCAGCACAAGGCCCGCCGTTTCATAACACCAGGTCACGAAAGCCGCGCACCACGCCCATCCCGTGCCGCCCAAGCCCGTCGAATCCTGATATTTACGCACATCCTTGCCGGTATTCTTGCCATGCTCGCGCACGCCCTTCTGCGCCTCCGCCAAGGCAATGCGCGCGATTCGCTGGCCAACCGCCCCGCCCTGCTCATTCTTTGGAGGCTCGGGCGGTTTTGCCCCGCCCCCGCCCGTCGAATTGCGCAAAGCCTCCCAGGTTTTATCCCCGACTTCGCCATCGACAAGCAGCGGACGCCCCGTAATATCGGTGGCCCTGGCCTGAAAATACTTCACCGCATCCAGCGTGTTCTGACCAAAATCTCCATCCACGATCAACCGCGGCTGAGCCCCGTATAAATTCAGCATGTGCTGAAGATCTTTTACCGATTGCCCTACCGAGCCGTATTTGAGCAGCATAACCTACTACTCCTATCGAATTGATTTCTCGTCCAAAACCCTGCCTGCCCGCTCACTCGCCCTTTTCAATTTCCTCGTCGGAAACAAGCCCGACTCCATCCATGCTCCATGTCACGGGCTCGGACGGCGGAGCTTCCCTCCCATGAGCAATCCTGGCCACACGCCCAAACCAATGTAATGACCATGTTGCTCCAACATTCAATAGTTTTTCCATTTTCAGGCGCAGCGCGCGCTGAGTCATTTGCGCGGCGGGAAAATCCCGCACCAGAAAAAACATGCGCTTTTCCTCATCCAGCACAAATGTCCCGCCGCCCCGCTCGAACATCCCGCCTATTTTCGGATCATTCAGCGCCTTCAGAACCTTGCGGAAATTGTCCTTCACGCCATCTGGATCGCCCGGCAAAAAAGCCTGTTCAATAAAAACGCGGCCCCGGAGCATATCGGTATCGGCATCGTAATGAAATCCCGAGCCTCCAAAGGAGCGGTCGTTTTTCTGATCCAGCTCGGCATCGTACACGCCCAGCCACTTGCCATAGCCCGCAACGAGCGAATTGGCTTTTTCACGGCCGCCGGAAGCGCTGCCTTGTTCATTCTTCATACGAAACTCCGCAATCCCATTCGTCCATTTTAAAATTCAGTCAAATTGCCAAGTCATTGCATGCAATTTTCACTGCGATTTAAAACTCTGCCCGCAGCCTCCCTTATCCTGATCCCGCTTGGCAATATAGGTTTCCTCCACACCGTGATTGGAGGTGGCCGTAAGCACTCCTTTTGAATATCCCGGCGTGCCCACGTCGTGGAACGTGTTTCCGTCCTTCGAGAACAAATGCACGTTTCCATTGCCTCTGGCCGCCGCCTTCGCCGGATCCGATCCCAATCCAAGCGATACAGGCGTCAAATCGTTTGTATTTACATAATGGTCGTAGTTCGGCCCCTGCACCCACTGAGGCGCCGCGGAACCCATGCTGGTCACATTTACGCCCTGCAATCCGTTCGGATTGCCAGCCGCATCCAGCCTATTATTCGCGCTGTACAATCCAAGGCTTGTCACCGCGCCGCCCTGGCTATGCGCCCAAATTTCGGGCTTATTGCCCGCCATTACTTCGCTATAGATCGTATCGCTGACCGTATTGACCGCCGGATTGCGCCCATCCAGCGCCACAGGCTTTCCATTGGCCGCCGCATTGATCAGCGCCCGGTCTCCGCCCGTCTGAAGACCATCGCCCACAAATCCAAGCCCCGAGCCGGCCGTCGCATTATAAATACCAATAACATTTGCACAGGTGCTATTGGCAATTTCATTGAGTGTATTGCAATGAGCCGCCCGGTCGGTCTGAATACCATTCACATAATAAATGGTCTTCTGCCCCGATTTACCCTCGCAGCATTTATTGTTTGCGGAGGGCTTAACAGGCGCGGCCTTGGCTTCCGCCAGCGTCTTTTTCGGCTTACAGCCCTCGCCCATATACCAGCCATCGGCCTCGCCGTCGGTCGTCGGCTCTTTTTTGCCCTCGCATTCGGGGCAAGCATTGCCCACCGGCTCCAAACCAAAGAAATCGCGCGCCTTGTTATAGGCATCCTTGGCCTTCTGCGCGGCCGAATCATACGCATTGCCGGCCGCATTCACGCCCCGGTTAATTCCGCCCGCGGCCCACAGCGCCCCTTTTGCAATTCCCTGCTCGGCCCCGCGCGCGGCCGCCGTGCCTTTTTCAACAGCCCAATCCTTGGCCTGCGTCGCTTTTTCGACCGTCCAATCCTTGGCCTGCGTCGCCTTATCGACCGTCCAATCCTTGGCCTGCGTCGCTTTATCGACAGCCCAATCCTTGGCCTGCGTACCCTTTTCGACGGCCCAATCCTTCACCTGCCCGGCTTTTTCCGCCGTCCAATCCTTGGCGGAATTCACGCCATTGGCAACCGCGCTGGCCGTCTTCTTGGCCGCCCCGCTCGCCGCGTTCCACGCCGAATTCCACGTGTCGCCAAACCAGCCCATGGCCTAACCCTCCTCTTCCAGCGCGACAAACAAGCGCTCCGTCAGCTTCTGCAAATCCTCGGCTTTCATCGCGGACGAACGCATCTTCGACGTCAAAATCTCCTGCGCGGCCGGAAACTCCTTGTCGAACTTCTGCCCGAGCAGCCACGCGGTCACCAAATACACCGCGACATAGCGCTCCTCCGAAAGCCCATAACCCAGCGCATTATCAATTTGCTCCCGCACCGCCAAACGAAGCTTCTCGGGAGGCGCTTCCTTCGCTTCAGGGAACTCACCGCATAAAAACTCGATGAGCCTATCCTCAAAACTCTCGCGCACCGCTTTGTGCTGCGCGTCCATCTGCTCTTTGCGAATCTTAAACATGTGACGCCACCCGGTTTTCAAAGCGCTCTTCGTTTAACAGCCCATCGCTCTTCACTGAAAATCGCGACACCATTCCGGGCTCCTTCGCCTCCGCCCAAAATGATTGAATTGGCCCCATAAACGTTTTTAATTCCTCCGGCGTACAATTGGGCAAAAAGACGCGCAGCACCCGGGGATCATAAAAACGAAAATACACTTCCTTCCCGTCCTCGGTTTGAACCATTAAAAAATGCCTAAAATGGCGGCGCATTTCATCGAATTGCAATTTCGAAGAAAGAAAGACGCAATAGGCCCGGCCCACCGCTTTCGAAGCCAATTCATTCAAAAATGGCGAATCGCCTTCCATTTCGACCAAATAAGGAGCAAACGGCGCAAGCTCGCGGGCCTTTTGGCCTTCGTAGAGGCATTCGCTGTGCTCGGGAATATTCCGGAGCATCGCGGGCACGGTATTTTCACGCGCGGCATCCAGAAGCGCGTACAAATACAGCCGCCCATCCTTTGGCGCATGCTCTAATTCCGTTAGAATTTGTTCCACAAGCTTCATTGCGTTTAGGCCCAGACCTGCATTCTTTGGTTAGGGAGACGCCTGCACAAAGGCCGCACCCGTTCTCGCCGCATTCAAGAGGCACACGCCCTGGCCCTTTGGCATCGCGGGACAATCGCAATTCAAATACACATTTGGCCCGCCCTGAATAATCACTTCACCCTCGGCTAAAATGCCAATGGCATCCTTGGCTTCGATAAAAATATCCGGACCATCTAAAAGAATGGTCGCGTCGCCCGTGGTGAGCAATATCTTCTTATCGCTCATCTCCACTTTGGTTTTCTTCAGCGACAGCTCGGGCGTGCCCTGCTTTAGAATCTGCAGGTCTTGCATTTCGGCCATCACCAAGGTCGATTTGACGCCCACTTCGGTCGTATCATTGGCGCCGATCACCGCTGTTTTATTGGTTCCGACGACACGCCACCGGTTGGCGCCCGTGCGCTCCGATTCATTGCGCTTGACCAGCTTGGACAAATCCTTTTGAGCCTGCATCCACACAAGCTCCTGTCCAGCCGCATCCTCAAACATAATCTCATTATATCCGCCCGATCCGGGCGAAGAATCGCTCTTCCATGCGCTCCGCGTCTTGTATTTCGGCAATGGATAAGGCACCACGGTCGTATTGTTATACAATCGCCCGATAATAATGGGCTGATCGGGATCTCCATCGAAGAAATCCACAATAACTTCCTGGCCGATACGGGGAATCAGCATCCCGCCAAACATTCCGCCGGCCCAAATTTGGCTCACCCGGAGCCAGCACGTCCGGTTATCGTCCCACTCCCCTTCCCTATCCCAATGAAAACGAACGCGTACCCGGCCAAATTCATCGGTATGAATTTCCTCGCCCTGCGGCCCGACCACAATCGCGCTCTGAAGACCTTCAATTTTCGGCTTGGTCGTCACCAGCGCCGGACGGTAGGGCTGATTCGCGAACACAGCCTCGCCCGATAGGCCCCATTCGCTATCGTGGGTTCCATAAATCAAGCATTGAGTCACGAGCAGCCGTTCCGATGGACTTAAAGCGCCATTCGGATGATTCATTGAAAACAGCACACCCGGGGCCAAATCCAAGGTATTGGACTCATACACGACCCTGCGTTTATCGGCGCGCATCGCCTCGAGCGCCCGATCGGCGCGCGCCTTGGCTTCTTTATCGTCGTGGCGCGCCTTGCTCTTCGCATCCGCGAAAGGCGTATCGCCTCCGCCTCCCTCTTGCTCCACCAGCGAATGCCCGTGATTATAAATATAATGTTCCAGTTGATTTTCAGGGGCCTGCGCCTTTTCCGCTTCGCCGAGCAGCTTATAATCGGGACGCCTTCTAAAATCGAAATCGCGCGTGGTAATTTTACCCGGCCGCACCCCGTGCACGAGATTCACCACATTTAAATACTCCATACGCGCGGCATCATTGGGATTATCCGCGAACGCAATGGGCGGCCCCGGCCTTGCTTCTCCGGCCTGGGGCTTATCGGCAAACACCAATTTGGTCTTCCCCGGGCCTCCATCCTCGAAGAAATACGTAATGCCCGCTTCCTCCAGCAGCCTCTCGATGAAATTGAAATCCGTCTCATTGTATTGCAGCTTGTACTCTTGTTTTGGATAGCTGCCTTTATCCACACGCATTTCAAATTCAATTTTCCATTCCGATAGCATTGCCTCCACAATATCTGGAATGGTTTTGTGCTGATAAATCCGGTGGCCGCGGCGGTGAGAAAGCAGCCACAATTTAGGCACAATCACGAGTTCATAGGTCGACAAGCCCTTATCCTCGGGCTGCACCTGCCCCGCATGGCTGCAAATGCCCGTCCACGAGCGCGGCTTTATTCCGCCCACCATCGTAAACGAAGCCTGTTTGCCCACGATGGATTCTAAATCGATCTCATCGTTGGGCGACATCGCCACAACATACACCTCGAACGGATTGGATATTTGTTCCTTGACGGAAAAGCGCCTTACCGAAAGCGTGCTCTCACCGGATTCAAAGGATAATTCGAGCATTGCCATATCGATATTCTCCGCCGATTAGGATTTTATTTTTAGGGTGGACGTTACAATGTCGAGCACGCGCTTGTTTTGCATCCAGGCAAGCGCGCTGTCTTTGCGAATAGGGCCTAAAACGCCGGCGATAACCCATGCATTTTTATGCATTAAGACGCGGCAGCGGACTTCGCCCGGATTCTGGCCCTTTTTTACCGGCGAAACCAATAGCCACGACCGTTCAAAAGGCTCGGCCGCGGGTTCTTCCACGAAATTGTCGTTTTCAATTTCAATGCCTAAATCGCGCACCGCGCTTAAATAGGCATTGGCCGCCGCGCGCCCGCTTTTCGCCTCGCTCCTCGCCACAACCGCAAAAGAAAGTTTTCCATAAAGCACTTCCAAGGTTGTGCTAGGCACCACGGGCGTTTGCGCCGCCTGAAAGGACGCGACTTTATCGCCCGCGGGCGGCTCGGATTGAATCACCCAAGAATCGGGCACAAGAACACGCCAAGGCACGGGAATGGCATTATCGACCGTCAGCACCTTCTCGGAAAAGAGGCCGAGCGAGTCATCCAATACAGAAAACGTGGCAAGCGATACGAAAAAATCGTCCGCCAATGCCTCGTAATGCTCCTTGAGCGTGCGAAAACAAATTAAAAATAATCGCGGCCCCCATTTGGTACAGAAAAAGCGGCCCAAAAATCGCTGGCCATCCGCTTCCCATGTGGCCACGCAATCCCCGATAACGCCCGCGCGCATGGGCACCGATTTGCGCGAAAGCACTTCTTTGCCTTCGGCTTCCATAAGGCAATCCAAATAATCAGCCGGATCAACCTCACGAATGGCTTGAATGCCAATGACTTCAATATCGGCGGGCGGATTTTCCCTGTGAAACAAGGCTAGCGTGCGGGGAAAATCCTCGCCCGGCGGCTCTTCGCCATCGGGACCGAGCTTACACGAGCGCGGAACCCCCATTTTAAAATGCCAAATTGGGTCTTTACAGCGCTTTTGCTCGATTGAAATAAAATCGCGCTGAATTTCTAATTTTGGCTTTGCAAATGCCGTCGGCTGCGGGAGAGATTCGGCCACGCTATCCTCCAATAAATACCGTGGTACACGCCATTTTCACGGCATCAGGCGCGGGCGCGGGCGGCGTGGGAGCTCCGAATTTCTTTCCAATACTAATGTCGATCCCAAGCTCAAAACCCAATAACGCCGCTATTTTTATTGCACCTTCCAAGAAGAATCTTTTCTTTTCCGTGTCGTAATAGGCCATTGCGCCGCCGCCTATTTCAGCGCTGCCCGCCGAGCCTCCGCCTTTCGCCTGAATATCAATCGTCCAATCTTTTAATCCAAGCCATCCCAAGGGAATCGATGAACGCCCCTTTACCTCGCCCGAAACCGCTTTCGCCGATGCCTCTCCTTTGGCGCCAAAACCAATGCGTTTCCCATCATAACCCGATAAAACATCGCCGCTCGCGCTGGCCGAAAAGACCTCGCCCGAACCGCCCACTTCTAAATAAGGGTTTTTGCCATTATCGCCGGGAGGACCTTTATAGACACTGCCCTCCACGCTGGTGTGGACCGCCTTTGCCTCGCCTTTAATGCCGCCTCCAAAGGGCGAAACGCCGCCTTCCACCGATGCTTTGGCCGTATTGACGTCCATTTTGATTCGGCCGCCGATACCGCTCGCCGTCTCGCCTTGCTTGGCAATGGAGACCATTCCCGCGCCCACCTCTTGTTTAAAGGTGGCCGAGGTATCGCTGATCTGGCCCTCACCTTTATGCTCGGCGTAAAATATCTTTTCGTAATCCCCTTCGTTATCGGGATTTTCTTTGTGATGGAGAGCCACTTTATGGGCTGTGCCGCCCGGAGCGGGCGTAGCGGGCACCGCACACGCAATGGTGTCGAGCTTGCGGACGGCGCCCACTTTATTGATAAATACCGTCGTGGAAGCCTTTACAATGCGGCCCGGCGGATGAATGGGGCAAATATGCCCATCTCCCCAGCGCGCCGCCGCCATTCCGCCAATCAATGTATCCGGCGAGCCGTCTTTTACCATGCCGCCGTGCATACACGGATCCATTTTTCTCGCGGCTTCGAGGCACATGGCTATTCTCCCTGAATCAATACGATCGCAAATACTTGATTAACAATTGATTTTCACGTTCGGCCCGCCCTGGATGATCACATCGGCGCCGGTCGAACGGATGGTGATATTTCCCTTGGCCTCCAAGGTAATATTCGGACCATCAAACGTTATGCTCGCCTCTCCGGTTGTATAGCATATTTTCTTGTCCGACATATCGTAGGTCGTCGGAGGAATCGAAGGCGGCGGCTCTTTGGGCTGCGCGATGGTGAGCCGGTGCTTCTGGCCAACCATGGTCATATCGTTGGCGCCCACAATGGTCGAGCGATTGGCGCCCACCACGATCGTCCTGTTTACGCCCGTGCGCTCGGTTTCATTATTTTTAACCAATTTTTGTAGGTCGCGCTGGGCCTGCATATAGACGAGCTCTTTGCCCTTGGCATCTTCGAACATAATTTCATTAAATCCGTCCGAATTGGGCGACGAGTCGCTCTTCCAGGTGCTCTTGGTCTTGTGATCGGGAAGTTTATAAGGCACGCGCGTGGTATTATTAAATACGCGGCCAATGATAACGGGTTGATCGGGATCGCCTTCGAAAAATCCGACCAGCACTTCCTGGCCAACGCGGGGAATGGTGATCATCCCAAAACCGCTTCCCGCCCAGCCTTGGCTTACCCGAACCCAGCAAGAGCTGTTATCGTCGCGCTTTCCTTCTCTATCCCAATGAAATTGGATCCTCACACGGCCGTATTCGTCCGTATGAATTTCCTCGCCCGCCGAGCCGACGACAATGGCGCTCTGAACGCCGCGCACAATGGGTTTTACGCCTTTAATCGGCGCGCGGTAAGGCTCGTCGGCGAAGACGGCCCGGCCCGACATAGTCCACTGATCGGTGGGCGAGCCTTCAACGGAGAATTCCGTAATCAATAGTTTTTTCTCGACCAAATCGCTGCGGGGATGATTGCTCATCGAGAAAATAAGGCCCGCGGAGAAATCCAGCACATTGGTATCGAAGGTGACGCTGCGCTTGCCCGAACGCTCGGCTTCCGAGGCGCGGGTCGCCCTATCGGTGCCCGCTTTATCGTCGTGGCGCGAAACGCCTTTATCGTCGGCCACCGGCGTATCGCCGCCCTTGCCGGTTTCAATCGAAAAACCGCCCGGCCTATAATGGTATTGCTCATAAAATTCTTCGGGCCCCGAGGCCGCGGGAGACTTCCCAAAGAGCTCGTATTCGGGCTTCCTTCGGAAATCGTAATCGCGCATGGTCACTTTGCCCGGGCGCACCACATGGGTGAGGCGCACGCGCGAAACAAATTCTTTTTCGGCCTCTTGATTGGGGTTGTCCGTATAAATAATCGGACCGCCGAGCCTTGCATTGCGGCTTTGAGGTTTGTCCGCAAAAATAAGCTCCGAGGGCTTGGCCTCGTCCTCATCGAAATAATAACTTATGCCCCACTCTTCGAGTGTGCGGGAAATAAAATCGAAATCGGATTCCCCGTATTGGGTGCGGTATTCGAGTTTGGGATATTGGCCTTTGTCAGCCTTCCATTTCGCTTTGATACCCCATTCGTTCAAAATGGCATCGACGATTTCCGGAGCGCTCTTATGCTGGAAGACGCGATTGTTTTTCCGGTGCGTCAGCAGCCAAAGCTGCGGGACGATACGCAAATAATAGGTGGACAAACCGGTGGGCTCGGCCTGTACCTGCTCGATGTGGCGGCAGACGCCCGACCAAATGCGCGCTGGCCTGAGCGCGTACAGAACACCGCTGTTGATCTTAAACGCGGCCGGTTTACCCACGATGGCTTCGAGATCGATATTTTCGTAGGGCGACATCGCCCAGAGGGCGACCTCAAACATGGTGGACAAGCCCTCGTGAACCGAGAAGCGCCTTACTGAGAGCGAGTCTTCTTTCGACGCAAATGACAGCTCCAAAATCGGCATACTTAACTCCTGCGTGCCCAGGCGATTGGTCGGAGAGCTGGCAGGTTAGATGGGATTTTTAAGCGTCCGCAAGTGCGTTGTTTAATTATTTTTTTTGGCCGCGATGCTATTTCATTGATTTTGCATTACTTCACTGATGCTCGAGTTTATATGTCCGTTTACGCGGCGCATTATGAGAAGAGGCGTTTCATTGGGGGACCTGATGATCTTTATGCATTTCTTCCCGGCCATTTTGAACGAATAGGTTTACAACTTCAGCGTGAGCCTGAATGAGCGCCACCACTTTTGGATTGGAAGAGGTCTCCGTCACTTTCATTCCTTTGGGCGTTTCCTCGGTCTTCATTTGAATTTCCGAGGCGTGCTCAAACACCGCCGCAAAGAGAGGATCGCGCATATGAATCGGCTTTTTCTGTTCGAGGCGCCCGCGCATCGCTTGCACATGCTCGCGAATCTTCTGCACGATCGCCGGGTCGTCCGATTCTGTCACCGTCTCCACTCCATCGGATATTTTATTGACCTTGCGAACGATCTTCGCCCTATTGTCGAGCAGGAAGTGAAACACCTGCATATCCGCATGATGGGCCTCATCGTGGCCATGTCCGCCCTTGCCTTTACAGGCGCATTCTTTTGCTTCACCGCCCTGTTTGGCCTTTTTGCACTCTTCGCATCCGGCCTCGCCCTTCTGCCCTTGCATGCCCGCGCAGCTTTTTCCGTCGCCTTTTTTGCATCCTTCGCAGCCATTCTCACCATGATGGCCATGCCCATGTCCCCCGTGCATAGGCTGTGCAGCCGCGCTTTTTCCGCCTTCGGGAGCCGCTTCCGAGCCCGCGCAGGCCATCAATGCGCTTAATCCAACCGCCACGGCCACCATCGAAAAAAATCTTGTTACATCTTGTTTCATTGTGGATCTCGCTCTTGTTTGGCGAACCGAGTTTCGCCTGAATTTATCGGCGGTCCCTGAAGCTGGAGCCGTCCGCGCAAAGCGATTCAGCAAATGCTGTGCCGCTGTAGAGGGACGCGCTCCTATCTATCTTTTGCGCGCGGCCCGGGTTAAAAGCGCGCCGTGAATTTTGCCGAACCTTCTGCGAACCCCAAAAGCGCCGCCGCGCCCGGTGAAGCTTATGGCGTGGGTATTTCGCTTGCGGGTGTGCGGCGCATCTTTCCAGGCGGGATTTTGGCCGTCGGCGGCGTGGATTGCGAAATAAAAGCCGGCTCATTTGTGGCCTTTATCGGCCCCTCGGGATGCGGCAAATCCACGCTTCTAAGGCTTATTGCAGGTCTCGATGCGCCCAGCGAAGGTTCTGTTCGAGTCGACAGCGAAAGCGCCGTTTCCACCACCATCAAAAACACAAAAAAATCGATTGCATTTGTCTTTCAAGACGCTCATCTCCTGCCTTGGCGCACGGTGCTCGACAATGCCGCGCTGCCTTTGGAGCTCGCCGGAATCAATCGAAAAGAGCGGCGCGCGAGGGCGCGGGAAGCGCTTTCCGATGTAGGTCTATCCAATGCTGAAACGCGAATGCCCGCGGAACTTTCGGGTGGAATGCGGATGCGGGTATCCATTGCGCGCGCATTGGTGACGCATCCAAGCTTATTGCTCATGGACGAGCCTTTTGGCGCCTTGGATGAGCTTACGCGCAATCGCCTCGATGAAAAGCTGCTCGCGCTATGGGAAGAGCGCAAAATGACGGTTTTATTTGTAACGCATTCCATTTCCGAGGCCGTATTTTTGGCGCAGCGGGTGCTGGTTTTTTCTCCGCTGCCCGCCCGGATTGTCCATGATCATTCAATTGACTTTCAATCTGAACGAAATGCCCGCCTAAGGGCCGAGCCCCAATTCGCGCGCCATGTTCTTGCGCTTCACGAGGCGCTGGAACAAGGAGGCGCCTGATGCGAAGCGCGCGCCTTTTGCTGCCTCCCCTCGCCGCGCTGATCGTCTTTGTGCTCTTGGGCGAAACACTAACGAATCTGCTTCAAATACCACCGTATTTATTGCCGGCGCCTTCGGCGATTGCGAAGGCGGGCCTAAAAGAATGGGAGACGCTGCTCGGCGCCGCGCTGACGACATCGAAAGCCGCCCTATTTGGCTTTGGGCTTAGCGCTGCGTTTGGCGTGCTTTGTGCGATTGTTTTATCGTCGTCGCGGCTTATTGAAAAAGCCTTTTATCCCTATACCGTCTTTTTGCAGACCGTTCCTATCGTAGCGATTGCGCCTTTATTGGTTTTATGGTTTGGGGCGGGATTGCGCGCGGTGACCGTGTCGGCATTTATTGTGTCGGTTTTCCCGATGATTGCGAATACACTCGCGGGGCTCCGTTCGGTAGACCCTGCGCTTCGCGATTTATTTAGGCTCTATGGTGCGAGCCGCTTTTCCACGCTGATCAAATTGGAATTGCCTTTTGCCGTTCCCAATATGATCACGGGGTGCCGCATTGCCTCTGGGCTTTCGGTGATCGGCGCGATTGTCGGTGAATTCGTGGCCGGCTTTGCGGAGGGGGCTGCGGGGCTTGGTATTTTGGTGCTCAGCTCTTACCGTCAGCTTCGCACGGATTTGCTGTTTGCTGCGGTGTTAACGGCTTCTTTGCTCGGGCTCGCTTTGTTTGCTGCGGTGAGCGGTTTTGGGTTTTTATTGCTTCGGCGCTGGCATCCGTCGGCGCGCGGCGGCTCATTTTAATATTTTTGATAGTTGAGTGAATATTGAGGTATTGTATGAGCATTCGAAGAAATTGGGTTTTAGGGGCTTTAAGCGCATGTGCGATGGTCATGCTGGGCTGCCGTTCGGGTGAAGATCAAAAAGCTTCATCGAGTCCAGGCGCATCGGGCTCATCGGCGGCGGGCAATGTAAAAGAAAACGCCATTAAAAAAACAAAAATCGTATTGAATTGGGTTCCTGAACCAGAGTTTGGCGGTTTTTATGCCGCGCGTGAAAAAGGTTTTTATTCGAAGGCGGGACTCGACGTTGAAATTCAGGGGGGAGGCGCGGGTGTGCCCGTTGTCCAAATGGTGGGGACGGGACAAGCCGATTTTGGTGTTACCGGGTCCGATGAGATTTTAATCGCGCGGATGCGGGGCGTGGATATTGTGCCCTTGTTCGCGACCTTTCAAACCTCGCCCCAGGCCATTATGACCCGGGCCGAGAGCGGGGCGAAAAGCATGGCCGATGTGTTTTCCAAGGGAACGCTGGCCATTGAGCCGGGCACTTATTTCGCGGCCTTTTTAAAGAAAAAGCATGGTTTCGATAAAATAAAAATTGTTCCCTACGATGGAGGCGTGGCCCGTTTTGTGGCCGAAAAAGATTTTTCTCAGCAATGCTTTATTACTTCCGAGCCTATTTTGGCCCGTAAAAAAGGCATTGATCCCAAGGTATTTTTAATCGCCGATGAAGGCTTTAATCCTTATTTGACGGTGGTGTTTACGCGGAAGGCATTGCTTAAGGACAATCCCGCGCTGGTTAAATCGTTTGTGGAGGCCACCCGGCAGGGATGGCGTTCTTATTTGGACGAGCCGGATGCTGTCAATTCGGTGATGGGGAAGCTCAATACAAGCATGGATGCCGAAACCTTTAAGGAAGCGGCAGCCGTTCAAAAGCCTTTAATCGAAACCGAGGAGACCCAGCAAAAAGGATTGGGCTATATGACGCGGGCCCGCTGGGAAACAATGGGCAATCAATTGGTGGAGCTGGGTTTTATCGAAAAAGCGCCCGCATTTGATGACTATAATAACGATTGGATTGCCAAATAGTCTTGCAGCGCTGAGGCAATAAAAAGCATGTACTTCGAGGATTCGCCTATGTAGAATTTCCATTCGAATAACAGGGGGCTTATGAACATCGTTCTCGCTTCCACTTCCAAATACCGGCAAGAGCTGCTTCTGCGCATTCTTCCAAATGTCAAGTCATTGCCGCCGCTCTTCGATGAAGACAAGGCTAAGCGGGGCCTGAATGGCATGCCCTGCGGCGATCTCGTGATGGCGCTGTCCAGGGGCAAGGCCCGTTCGCTTTGCGGGACATGTCCCGATTCACTGATTATCGGGAGCGATCAAGCCGTCGAGTTTGAATCGAAAATATGGGGTAAACCCAAGACGGAAGAGGGAGCGGCGCAGCAGTTAAAAATGCTTTCGGGAAAGGAACACCGGCTGCTTACCGCGGTGTGCGTGGTCGATTCAAAAAGCGGACGGACGGCCGAGGCGCTCGATATTCACCGAATGAAAATGCGGGCGCTGGATGATAAATCAATACGATCGTATATAGAACGGGATCAGCCTTTGGATTGCGCGGGTTCTTACCGGGTCGAGTCTTTGGGAATCGCTCTCTTTGAACAAATGGAGGGAAGCGATTTTAGCGCTATTATCGGATTGCCTCTGACCAAACTCGTTGGTTTGCTTGGGCAATTTGGTGTAAATGTATTCGATTTATAGGCTCTCTTCGTCGCCGCCGCCTTGATCGTGGGGATCTTTTCTAGGCCGAGGGCCGCCCGGAGCATCCGCGGGTTTGGAAGCGTCGGGAGGCGCGATCAATTTCTCGTAATCCTGGGCTTTTTTCGCTAAATCGTCGCGCTTTAGCTTGGTGTACGCGGCGCTCAGCTCTCGATAGATTGCGCGCGTTTCGTCCGGCTTGGGCTTGCCTTTGCGAAGGGCAATCAACGCCGAATTCAATTCAAAAATGGCCGAATGAAAATGGCCCGTGCGGGCGAGCGCCCGCGCATACAAGCGGTGCACCTCCGGGTTGGCCACATCCACAAAAATGGCTCCTTCACCGAACTTTCTGGCCTCTTCCCACTCGCCTCTTTCCACGAGCAGGCGCAGCAGCTTTATCCACACGCGGCGATCGTGCTGATCGACCAAGGCCAGCCTCCGCAGCGCGCTCAATTGGCCGGCTTTGTCTTTTTTGCGGTTGGCTAAATCGTACAGGCCCTGCAATGGCTCGGCCTGGGATGGATCGAATTTTGACGCCGCTTCGAAATGGGCGCGGGCTTTGGCTTCATCTTTATTAAGCTCGGCTAAATCGGCGGCCTTCATGCGGATGGCATATCCATCGTGGCCATCCGCAACCATTTTATCGACGAGCTTCTGAGCCTCGGCGAATTTCTTGGTCCTCATCGCCTTGACCAATTTGTAATAATGGGCGTCGGGCTGTTTTGGATCGGCTTTCAGGGCCTCCGACAATACGGCTTCGCCTTCGGCATTTTGATCGTCTCGCATCAGCGCAAAGGCCAACTGAACAAGCTTTTTTGCATTCTTTGGATCGTCCTGCGCCGCCTTGCGGGCGATGTCCAAGGGCGGGGCGTGAAGGTCTGGAACGTATTGCTTATTATAACGATCTAAATGAGGCTCGAGCCAAGCCCTATAGCGCCGGTCCAATTCTTCGGCGGTGATGCCCAATGCTTCTTTAACTACCTCGGGCGTGCGTTTTCCGGCGGCCCACAAGGGCATCATCGAAACGACTTTTGGAAAACCAAATTCTTTCGCCATAAAGACGACGATTTGGCTGGCCGCGTAATAGGCCATCGTTACGTCTTCCACGCTGTCAACATGGGTAAAGGCGCGGTTAAAGCTATTCACGGCGGGAATTCTTCCGCCTTTGAGCGCGGCGAACAGGGCTGGATCTTCCTCACGCTGCCATTCGGGCCTTCGGATAATGGTTTCGTATTCGCTCAATCCTTCCGTAAACCAGCGGGGCACATGGTTTTTTGACATTTGAATGGCAAAAACATGGCCGAGTTCATGCCATAGAATATTTCCCCAATTAAATTGGCCCGCCAAGGGGCTGAGCGCGGCCAGCGTTTGGCCAAAGCATACGCCTTGAATGCCAACATTGGGAAGGCCGCTGGTGCGGACGCTAAAGTGTTCGGTGTCGGCGTAGAATTCGATAGAAACAGGCATCTTGGGCGTGAAGCCATAGCGTTTTACCATGCTGGTCCACGCTTCTTCGAGCATGCGCGGCGCATAGCGCTCTAAAATGTCTTTTTCGTCTTTATGATAGCGGAGTACAAATTGCTGGCCCGCAATACTGACGTATTCGTTGGCAATCTGTTTTTCGTACAAATTCAGCGTATTGAATACACGCACGTTGAATTTGTCTTTTTCCCAGGCTTTTTCGAGGGCGTCCAGGCCGCCTTTTTCATCGCCCGAACGGATGAGATTTAATCCTAGAACCGCGTAGGCTTTGGCATCGGCGGGATCAATCTTCACCGCCTCCTGCATCATTTTGACAATCTCTTCGTAGCGGTGCTCCCATTCAGCGTATTCACAAACAATTTGATAGAATTGAGAATATTCTGGATTGAGTTTAAATACGGTTTTCTTGTAGCGCTCGAATCCCGCGGCATCATCGGCGAGGTAGCGGATGGCTGCCTTCATCGATAAGAGCTCGAGCTGATTGGGATTTATTTTTAGGCCCTTATCGGCCGCGGCGTCGGCGGCTTCGATATCCAAATCGCGCAGGGCCAGGCCGGCTTGAACGAAGAAGGCCGACCAGAGATTGGGATTCACGGCGAGGGCCTTGCGGATTTCGCTTTGGGCGGCTTCGAAATCCATGGCGTTTTCCAATTTCACGCGGGCCATGGCGACATGCACGAGCGGATGGCTGGGCGCTATTTTTAGAGCCTCGCTCACGACTTGGCCCGCATGGCCGGGATCGTATTTTTCAAGGAAGAGTTCGGAGCGCCACAGGAGCGTTTCAACGCGGTTCTTGGCGCCGGCGCGCTCGGCTTCGTTGTAGACGTTGTTGGCGTTTTTGTAGCTGCGGAGCAGATGCGCGGCCCGGCCTACAAGCGATAAGCCTTCGGCATCGCCGGACTTAATTTCATCGGCTTCGTAGGCGTCGAACAAGGAGCGCAGATGCGGGCCGGCTTCGTTGCGCTTGCCCATGCGTACCAGGATTTCGCCCAGCAAAAGTCGGGCGCGGTACGCTGTTTTCTCTGTTTCGACGTCTTTGAGCGCCGCGATCGCTTCGTCTACTTTGCCCATGTTTTGAAGGGCTTCTGCAGCAATGGGCGCCGCAGAAATCCGGGCTTCCTTCGATAGCCGGGCGGCGGCCTTGGCCGTTTCAACAGCCTTTTCATAGCGGCCCGTGCACAGCTCGATTTGGGCTTGAAGCAGCTTTGCTTTTTGGGCGTCGGCGCCTTTAAGAGCCGCGATGATTTTCTCCGCCGATGCGTATTCGCCCCGATCAAAGGCGGCTTGTGCGCTCTTTAGTAGCGATGCGTCCTCCGCGCTCTGGGCTTGGGCAAGGGGTGTGGCCGCCTCGGCGGATAGAACGGCGAAGAGGGCGCAAAAAGCAGTCTTTAAAAGGGTTTTCCGCATGGCTCTCGGTCAAATCATCTTATGCAAGCGCGCGTCTGGCAACGTTTTCAAGCGCGGTGATAAAGAGCGGCCTTGTGTTCATGGCGGGCGCGCGCAACAAACGCTTTATTTTTGCCTGTTTTGCGAGCTCTGGCGCTTCGATGTCCAAATCGTAGAGGGTTTCCACATGGTCGGCGACAAAGCCGATGGGCGCGATGAGGACGTTTTCAATCCCCTGTGAAACAAGGGTTTTGAAGGCCGATGGCAGGTCGGGGCCCAGCCAGGCGTCGGTTGTCATGCCCTGGCTTTGAAAGGCCACGCAGCTTGAAATACCCTTGGTTTGTAGTTGTTTTGAAACTTCGGCCGCCAGCGCGCGGAATTGGATTTCATAAGGATCGCCGGCTTCGATGACGCGCATGGGCAGACTGTGGGCCGAGAGGATAACGGTGAACGAGGCTCTTTCGGAGGGCGGCACTGGATTCATGCCTTCTTCGATGCTCTCGGTAAATGCTTCGATGAGCGAGGGTTCGAGCCCCCAAGGCGGCACTTCGCGAAGCTCGAGATCGGCGTAGGCGGCGGCCGCTTCGCGCACGCTTGCGTGGTAGATGTGCACGGATTGGGGCGCGAGGGGGAGCGATACGAGCGTGCGTATGCCTTGCGCGTAGAGGTCCGCGATGACGTCTTTGGGATAGGGTTTCCAAAGCCTTCCGGCGACGGCGACGGGAAGGTTTAGGCGCGCGGCGAGGGCATCGGCCTGGGCGCGGGTGATGCGCATGAGGGGCGAGCCTTGGATGCGTTCAAAGCGGCGGGTGACTTCTTGAACGATCTCGGGAGAGGCGGGGCGGCCGCGGCGGATATTGGCGAGAAAGGCGGGGATATCGGCGATGTGTTCGACGGTGCCGTGACAGCTCAGCAGGATGGCGGTGCTCATGCGCCTTCTTTAGCGAAGGGCGCCGCGATGAAAAGGGGGGTTCAAATAAGCTTTATCGATTATTGGGATGGCGTTTTAGAAGCGCGGCAATTTCATCGAGATCGGCATCGGGCTTATCGGTATACATGTTCCGCGCGGTATCGATGCGCTTTTGCGCCTCGGCGAAAATCCCACTGGTGTGAAAGTCTATCAAGGCTTGGGCGTAGGCAATTACAGCGTTGGCCTTGGCTATTAGTTTGGATTGAACGGGATCGGGCGCGGACAGAAGGGTTTGAAGCGTCACTTGGCGGGTAATGCTTCCTTGAGTGAAGTTCACTGGATCGATCCAGTTGATTGAAAACTGGATAGGTTCAAGTGCATTATTATCGACAGGCATACACGATTGAATGATTTGATTAAATACCATCGAATCGCCCATTCCCAAGTGCTGGGGCTCAATGGCCGGGCCCGAAGATTCCGCTTTTTCGGCGAATATTTGCTCGGCCTTAAAATACCAGGGCAAGGTCACGCTGACTTCCACGTTTCGCGCGGCAACCATCATGATTTCGGCATAGCGTTCTGAAAACACACGCGCGGCCTCTTGTTCGGAATCGAGATAAACGTATGCGCCTTTGCCCGATTCGGTAAGCGCATTTAAGAAGTCGTCGCGATGGCCTTCGGCCGGCCCTGTCGCCACACCGACCAAATAAATGCCTTCTTTATCGGCGTCGCTCGCGGCTTGCTGAATGAGTTCGCGCTGCTCTTGTTCATACACGGGGCTTGTTTGGCCATCGCTGATGAATACAACACGCCTGTGTTTAGAACCAGCAACGTTGGTTTTTGCAATTTGATATGCTTGTTGCAGTACCTGGCCCGGGTCGGTGCCGCCATCCGCTTGAATTTTCGAAATAGCTTCATAGAGGCTATTTTTGGTATCGCCTTCGGTCGTGATGACATAGTTGTCGATAAGAAGGTTGCCCGTTGCTTTCCAATTGAGCAAGGATATTTGATCGCCGGGAACCAGCGCGTCCACAATGGCATTGAGTGCCGCTTTGGCTCTTTGTATTCCTTCACCCTTCATCGAATAGGAAGTGTCCACAACGATTGTCAATACCATCGGATTGATGATGGCGGGGGGAGGGGCCTGAACGCCGGCTTGAAACCGAAAGCTATTGGTTAATCCCGTCTCGGCTTCGGCGGCTAAATAGACTTCGGGCTCTTTGTTGACTGGAAATGGGTAGCGCACATTGTAGTAATTTAAAAAGTCTGAAAGGCGAAGGCGGGCGGGCTCGGGACTTCGGGGTACGGCGCTGCGGAGCATTTCGCGCGCATAGGCAGGCGATGCCATCGAATTGGAATCGTCTGCGGACATATAAATAATGACGGGTTCTTGGTCGAGTCCAGCGCACTCCACAGGAGGCGCGCTTCCCGAAGTGACATCGCTCATGCGGTTGGTCGTGCCGTGAAAAGGCGGCGGGAACGCTGCGAGGCCCCCGCCCATCGCTCCACTTGAGCCGCTTGAGCTGCCTACGGATTCCTGAAAAACGTCTCTTTCGCTGGGCGATCCAGCCTCGTCACCCGCACTGCAATGAATAGCGGCAGCGACATAAAACATCATCAGAGTTCCGTGTAACCATCGTTTGTTCATGGCAGTTTCCTTCCGATGTGGGTATCCGGTGCGATTTGGCAATATTTATGCCATTAAAAATGGCTTGTTTGCGCTGGTTTTTGCTGGGAGAGCGCCCAATAGGCTGGCACAAAATAACACATGAACGCTCAGATCTGGTGGTTGTCTGCTTTGCTCTAAGGGTTGCAGGCGGCGTTGGGACACTGCTTTTTTGCTTCGTTTACACAGAGCAAATCCCATTGTGTGCAGCAACAATACGGATCAATTTTGCATACATTTTCGACGCATGCGCTATTGACCATATTGCTTGGACAATCTTTAGAAATGGCAGGGCCTGTCTGGCAAATATCGTGATCGCAGCTTGAGGCGCAGAGGGGAGCGCATGCTCCGTTTACGCATTTGCCTGTGCAGCATTGAATGTCTTCACTGCAGAATTGCCCATCTTCAGTGCACTTCGCGCAGAGACCGCTTATGCATGCGCCGTCGCAGCATTGGCCGGCTGTCACGCAAGGTTCTCCGCTTGAGAGGCACGCGGTGCATTTGTGAAATTCCTGATCGCATTTCTTGCTGCAGCAGGATGCGTCGCCGGTGCACTCTACGCCGATCGAATTGCATGTGACTTGACTGCATACGCCTTTGCCACCGCCTTCCTCGACGCATACGTTGCCATCACAGCAGGGAGTGCTGCCCATTGCATCGATTGTGCACGGGCCCGATTCGCCGATGCATTGGCCTGTGAAGCATTTTAATGATATTGGGTCACACGTCTTTGAGCAGCAATCCTGGTCGACTCTGCATTCCGAACCGTCCGGCGAACAGACGTCTTCAGCGCATTGGTTATTGATGCACCTTTGGGTGCAGCATTGAAAATCCTGGGTGCAGATTTCGGAGATCTCTTTGCATAAAACACCGCCGCAAATGTTGTTTTCGCAGAGGCCGGCGCCCGGACAGCATTCTTCGTTTTTCTCGCAGCCGCGTCCCCGTACCTTGCAGCATTTGCCTGGTTTTGAGCGGGTATCGCAGTCCGCCCTGGCCACGGAGAAGCCGCAGCAATCTTCGCGGGTCTCGCAGGATGTTTCGCTGCAAATAGGCTGAAAATCGAGGCATCTGCGCGCGTGTTTGCAATCTTCCGCGCAGGCTTTTGTATTGAAATGATGAAGCCATGCATTCCAGCGCTCGTCGCTGTCGACGTAGGTGTCGCCTGCGGGGCGGCCAACCGCTAGACGGAGGCCGATCTCCTGTTCACACGTTTCGGCGCTGTCCTCGGTAGCGCAGCGGGAAAGCAGTTCACACCATTCGGTGAGCGCATCCTGGTAGGGTTCGAGGCTCCAGAAGCTTTGGCAATTCACTCCGAAGAGCGTGGTCACGCCCACGAGCAAGAATGCCAGCGTGCGGCGGATATCGAGAAAGCTGCGCTCGTGTGGAGTGGGCATCGCGTTACGAACTTATCATTAGGGGCTTGGGATTGGGTGCTCCGAAGATGAGCAACTGCGGCGGAGGCGAGGTTAAAGGCAGAGATTTGTAGCGCCCATATCGCACGCTCCGCTGCAGCAGAAGTCGCCGTTGCCGCATGGTTCGTCGCGCTCGGCACAAATAGGCTTGTTTCCAAGGCATTTGGTGTAGGTGCCGCAGCCTTGTTCACATTCCGTGACGAATTGGTTGAACCATGCCTTTCTTACTTCGTCGCTTGCGGTTTCAATTCGATTGTTAATGATCTCCTCACAGGCGGCCGAGTCTCCGAGGGCGGTGGTCACTTGCTCGCATTGGCACATCTGTTGGGCGACAATTTGATATTCGGTATCTAATTCAAGCGTGGATTCGCAATTTAATGATGTTGTGGCGGCGCCCAAGCTGAGCAAAACAAGGCATTTGTTCATAAAGCTGGGCCGGCGAATTACCACAGCTCACCTTTGATCGAAATGCCAGTCAATGAATTCGAAATGGAAGGCTCGACACGGGCGGATAATATGCCTGGCGAGGTTTTTTTATGAGCAGCCTTTTCAGGAGCCGATTCGCTGGATGGAGCGAGCAATACTATCGACAATCCAATACCACCTACTAAAATGCCCCCGATGCCAAGCCATTGTCCGGCCGAGGCAAATGAGCGCGCACTTTCGATGAGTTCGAAGCCTTTGGTGCTGCAGTAGCTGCCAACGCATTGGCCTGAATTGAGCGCCTCGTCGCGTTTGGTGAGGGCGCTGAGCTCGAGGCCGCCGGCGATGAGCAAGGCGAGGCCGCCGGCGCCTGCGAGGACAAAACCGGTGGGGCGCATGATGGAGGGAGATGAAGGCTGCGTGCCTTCTTGGGCATGAGGCGGCGGCTTGGGGGCAGCGGCGGCGATCGCGGCTAAATCTAAGGTAATGACCTTGGTTTTGCCTTCTTCCGCAAGGGCTCGCTCTTCCTTGAGGACGAGATCGCCCCGGCGCGCAACCACAACAATAAGGCCGGGATCGACAGGCAGGGCGATGTTGTAGGCACCGGATTCCAGGCGGGTTTCTCCGCGGAAAATATCGATATTTTCGGCGGTGCCCTTCACGTCGATGCGCAGGTAGGGAAGCCTCGGCGCAAGTGTTTCACGGCGTCCCAATGCGAAGCTTTCGCGCTTGTCGCCGTCGCGCTTGAGCATTTCGAAGGCGGTGTTCCACTCGCTCCAAGCGCTGGCGATCCGGCCGATATTTTCATGGCAATCGGCAACGTTCATGAGCGTGCCGACGGTCTTGTCGAGGTTGTAGCTGGCTTCGAATTTAGGGCAGGCTTCGGCATATTTGCCTTCGCCAGCCAGGGCTTTGGCCTGTTTGAAGAGCACATCCGCGGCGGCTGGATCGCCCGCGAGCGCGCTTTGGGGCGCAGTGAGGAGCGCGGCGAGGAGCGCGGTGCAGCCAATTTTCGGGAACAGCGTCCGAGTGGCCGGGAAGGTCATAGATCTATGGTTATAGGTGTTTAGTGGCGGGTGCCAAGCGGATCGTCGGGGGCCGTGGGAACGGGTTTTTGAGAGGCGGTTGCCGTGGGCTGCGGCGGAGTTTCGACGCTGGGGCGGGCGCTGGGCGTTTTGGATGGGATGGGCGCGGCCGATGGTTTTGTTGGCTTGGCCTGCGATGAAATCGGGGGGGCTGATGGTGTTTCGGGTGTTGGGGTGAGCGCGGGCAGGGGCTGATTCGATTCAGCGGGGGGCGGCGTGGTGAACACCATAGGATCGGTGGGGCGCGGCGCGGATGGCGCAGAGCTGTCGGGTTCAACGGGTTTTGATGTGCCGTTGCCGCGTCCAAGCAAGAGGCCGATGCCAAGGCTCAACAGCGCAATCAACGAGAGGGCGCCCGCAATAAGCGGCACGCGCGATGGCTGAGACGGCTGTTTTTCGCGGGCAGAGCGGGGCGGCGATGTGTTGATCGACGTGCCCGCAACAGGCCCTGTTGATGTATCGAATGCCGTTTCGGCGAGGGCAGCGGCGGACGCCGACTTGCCCGAGGAGAGCGGTGAAGATTTGATGTCGCCATGCGAAATGCGGATGCTGTTTTCGTTGACGGACAGGGCTTCTGCGAGAGCGGTGACGGCTTCTCCAGCGCTCTTGAAACGCTCTTCGGGATTGCGGGCGCAGGCGCGCAGAAACCATGCATCGTAGGCAGGGCCGAAGGTCGCTCCATGCTCGCTTGGAATGGGCAAAGGCTCGTAGGCAATTTGTGCGACCAGGTGAACCAGCGTGTCGGCCGTCCAAATTTCTTTGCCGGTGAGTAGCTTGTGAGCCATGAGCCCCAATGCCCAAATATCGGATTGAGGGCTGATTTTGCCGGCTTCGCCCTTCGCTTGTTCGGGCGACATATAGAGCGGCGTTCCAAAGATTTGGCCGGTGCTGGTGGCCGAGCCCGCGCGGGCAATTTCGCTTGGAACGCCCGTCAGTTTGGCAATTCCAAAGTCGAGGAGTTTGATCCACGGCGTTCCGTCTTCGCGCGTGGTGAGAAATAGGTTTTCAGGTTTTAGATCGCGGTGAACGATTCCCAAGGCGTGCGCTTTGTCGAGAGCGCGCGCGGTGTGGCGCAGATAAAGAACGACTTCGGCGCCCGGCAGCGGCCCCCGCGAACTAAGCTGCTCCAGGTTTTCACCGCGCAGCCACTCCATCACCAAGAACGGCAATCCGCCGAGCTCAGGCGCTACATCGGCATCCGTAACGACAACGACATGATCGCTTTGAATGCGTGCGGGCGCCCGGGCTTCGCGGCGGAATCGCTCCAGCGCAACAGCATCCTTGACGATCGTGCTGCGCAAAACTTTGAGCGCAAGATGCTGCTCGGTGTGCAGGTGCTGCACCAAAAAGACAGACCCCATTCCGCCTTCGCCCAGCCGCCGTTCCACGCGGTAACGGCCGGCGATAACGGTTCCAGGCTCAATTTTAGGCGTTTCGTCCGCCATGGTTGGTGCAGCACCCGGCCAGGGATTGACCGAAAATTACTGGCCTATTTCCTTCTCTAGCTTGTCGAGTTCAGCCTCTAGGTTGTCTTTGTTGATGTCCTTTTCGGCTTCTTCTTCAAACTCTTCCTCGGTCGCCGGTTCGTCGGCCGCTGCCGCTGTGGCTCCTGTATTGGCCGCCGCGGCCTGCGTGGTCACGGGGGCCGCCGAGCTCTTGGCCGCTCCGGTGGTTGCCTGGGCATCGCCGCTCTTCTGCTCACAGCCGAGCGCAAGCAATGAAAGTGCTGTCATCAGGATGAGTGCAGATTTCACGGCTTGGCTCCTTCGCTCTTCAGGCGATCCATCGCTGTTTGATGACGATTTCTTTCGCGCTCGATCAGTTTATCAATGCGGGCGACAAGCTCGGTCTTTCCGGCTTCATCGGCCAGCCTGCGCATGTGGTTGAGGCGGGCGATCCGGCGCGCGTGGATCTTCAGTTCGGCGCGCACGGCAGGCCGGCTAAGCGCATCGCCCCATTTTTCGCGGAGCTTCTGAACGTGCTCGCGCCTTCGCTCGTGCCTGTTCTTGCGCAGATCTTCGCGAAGCTCTTTGCGATCCTCGCGGAGCTCTTTCTTGTCTTCGCGGAGCTCTTTGCGCTCTTCGGCGATCTCTTTTTTGTCGCCGTCCTTAATCGCATCGCGCAGCTCTTTTTTGTCCTCGCGAATCTCTTTTCGATCCTCGCGAAGTTCTTTTTTGTCTTCGCGAATCTCTTTGCGCTTCTCAGGGCCGGGCTTTGGCTGAGCCGTGGCCACAAGCGAGAGACCCATCAGCGCCAAAAAGGCAGCGCCAACGCCATACCGTTTAAGCAATCGCATCTCCTACCTCCAGTGAATCCAATGCATTTTTATTGCATTGTAAAAACAATCGATACAAATGAATCTGTAGCGCCTGTTGAATTGAGGCAATTGTCTTTAGAATGTACCACCTAAATGAAAAGATGCTGGTCCAATTCGAGCATATATGGATGGGCGGCTCCGGCCGTCCACCACTTCATTATTGGAGCTCGATATCAGAAGCCCTGTTCCTGCAATCAGACCTATGCCTCCCGTGATTAGCCCCGCCAATGAGACGGCCCCAAGCGCTTTGTTTGGCGTCTCTTTGCCAAGATAGGCGACTCCCGTTGCAGTGCCCACCACCAATCCAACTCCCCCTAGTGAAAATGCAGTCACCATTGGAATGGATACACTCGAAGATTCTACTTGAATCTCAACGGATTGAACGTAAGCAGCATCATTTAATTGAATGGGGCGGCGGATTTCGCCAATTCCTGAAATGGACGCCACTACGGTATGATTGCCTGGGTTAGCGCGCACGGGCGTGCCTATTTGCGAGGCGGAGAGAAGAACTCCATCGAGCCGGATTTCGGCTTTTTGGGCCGATTGGCCCGAGAGGATGATTTTTATCGCCGGGGTTCGCCCTTTTAATGCTTCCGCTTCTTTTGCGGCATCGAGGCGGGCATCTAAAAAAGGCTTCGGGGAGCTGTCGGTCAATTTCTCGGTGAGAATCGTTTCATACGTTTGAATGGCTTCCACCAACTTGCCCAGTTTGACCTGGGCCCGGGCGATATAGAGCTGATGTACCGGCGAATGGAAACGCCGTTCTGCCATCATAAACGATTGGATTGCCTTTTCGGCGTCGCCTTGTTCAAACAATTCAAAGCCCCGCTCGGCCAGCGAACGCGCGGCTTCTTTGTCGTCGGCCTGCGTGGCAGGCGGAGATGGCGGGTTCGGCTGAGCCAGGGCCCGGGGCTGAAATGCAGCTCCCACCCAAACAGCCGCGGCAAAGGATAAGCAGAGGACTCTCATCTGTTTGGCTCTCAAACCAATCAATAACCGAAATTGGGTTTGGGCTTCTTCGCGGATGAAGAGCCCGCGGGATGGGATGGATTGATGTTTGGTGCGGTGGGCGGAACGGCGGGCGCAGGTCCTGTGCGATCGGGATTCAGTGGCGCAGTTTGCGGGCCCGATGGCTGAGCTGAGGCGGCGGAATTCGAGGGCGCCGCCGGAGATGTGGGCTGGGCGTTTTCTGAATCCGATGGAGAGGGCGTTGGAGGCAGCGGCGATTTGGAGCCTGTCGCAACCTCCGCAGCCTGGCTTTCCGCGGGTTTCGCGGCCGGGACGATACCGCCGAAGCGCACCTTCGCGACGATAAGAATGAGGATGAGGACAAAGACGGCCACCGCAGCCGCAATGCCTGTGTAGAGGAGCAAATGGCGGTTTTGCGAGGATGATTCGGGAACGTTGGCGGAGCTTCCGTCGAGTCCTTCGGCTTGGCCGTCTGCGTTGGGATCTTCGGATTCAGGATCGGCCGAAGCGTCTTCGCCTGCGGCATCTGTTTCAGGCATTGGTTCAGGATCCGCGGGATCCATTGGTTCGAACGGGCCTTCGGCGTACCCGCCGCTTTCATCAGGCGCTGCATTGGCGCCGAGCGCGTAGCCGCTTTGGGCCGGTGCCGCCGCAGCCGGAGGCGAAAGGTCGGGATGACTCGAGCGGGCCGCCGGGGCGGCGGGGCCGTAGGCGATCGCGGGCGCCATTGAAGGATCGAAGGAAGGAATGGATGGCCGTGAGGCGCGGGGCGCGGGCGGCATGATGTTCGCGGGCACCGCTTGCATGGCTGGATTGGTCAGCGCGCGCTCGGGCGTGATCACAACGGCGGGCATGTTGGGATTGCTGATGGTCCGCTGAGGATCCATTGCGACCGGCGACATGGTTGCGCTGGTCGTTGTCCGCTGCGGCAAATCGATGCCTGGAATCGTGCGGACGAGTGTTTCGAAGTCATTCGCCATCTCGAGCGCCGACTGGTAGCGCTGGTCCGGATCGCGCTGAAATACGCGAAAGAAGAACTCGTCGATCCCAGCAGGCGCATCGGGCATAAGCTCGCTCGCGCGGGGCGGATCTTTGGTGCAGATGTGGATGATCAAATCGGCGATGGTGTTCGCATCAAAAGGCCGCACGCCGGTAATCGAACGGAACAGGATGACGCCGAGCGACCATAGATCGCTGCGGTAATCGATATCGGGAAGGCCGCGCGCCTGCTCGGGGCTCATATAACAGGGCGAGCCCAAAAGCAGCCCTTGGCCCGTCGTTTCGCTATGCGGATCTTGCGCGCCGTTCCACGTCATTTTCGCGACGCCAAAGTCCAGCAGCTTGACGACTTCTTCATCATCGACGCGCGCGAGAAAGACATTGTTGGGCTTGAGATCGCGGTGAACGATGCCTGCGTCGTGAGCCTTGCGCAGAGCCTTCGCTGATTGGGTGAAGATGCGCGCTCCAACCGCGATGGGCACCCTGCGGACGCGCCTGAGCCGCGACTCCAGATCCTCGCCCTCCAAGAGTTCCATCACGATATACGGCACGCCATTTTCAAGTCCGTGATCGAGGATCTGAACGACATGCGGTGAACGCAGTTGCGCGATTGCGCGGGCCTCCCGTTCAAAACGAACGCGCCCGTCGGTGTCCGCCGCACTCGGATCCATGAACTTCACGGCGACTGGCATATCGAGCTGCAAGTGCATCGCAGCCCACACCGTGCCCATGCCGCCTCGGCCTATCGGCCATTCGAGACGGAATTTCCCGGCAATTACGCGACCGCCCTTGAGCTCCATCATCCAATGACCCCGCTTGCGGCCCGCTCACAGCACACGAGGTATGCGAAAGGATCCTTCGTTTTTTTTAGGGTCTCAGCCCGACCTTTCGAATGCCTCATCATAGAGCTCCCTCGCGCGGAGGCTTCTCGGCAGGCTATCACGAATGCTCCGCAAAACTCTAAGAGGCTTCGCTGCACAGACCACGCATGCCGCGCCTTTTCGGTTAAGGTCCTGCCCGTGCGCTCCCGTTTCTCCCTTGTGGCTGCCCTGTTTCTTGTTTCAGGGGCCACCGGCTTGCTTTACCAAGTCGCCTTTTCAAAACTCCTCGCCTACGTGTTCGGTGCGACGGCGTACGCCATCAGCACGGTTCTTTCTGCCTTTATGGGCGGCCTTGCCTTGGGCGCTCATCTTGGAGGCCGCCGCGCCGCTCATATCAAGCGGCCGCTGTTCGCTTATGGCCTAGTGGAAGTGGTGGTCGGCCTGGTGTGCGCGGCATCGCCTTCCCTGTTCAATGCGCTTACGGCGACCTATGTGAATGCGGCCCGCTCGGCCCCCGAATCCGTCGCGGCACTCACCATTCTCAGAGGCGCTCTCACTGCGCTTGTGGTGGTCATTCCGACAGCCGCCATGGGCGCAACGCTGCCTTTGCTTTCGCGGGTGGTCGCAGGTGAACACAAAGCAGGAAGCGACAAACGCCTCTCCGGCTTGTATGCGATCAACACGGCTGGAGGTGCGCTTGGCGCGCTGCTCAGCGCCTTCGTCATTCTTCCCACGCTCGGCATTCGCTGGACGATGTGGGCGGCCGCGCTGGTCAATGTGGTCATCGGGCTCATTGCGGCCATCGCGGGCCGCAATGAAATATCTGCGAACGAAGCCGCATCAGCCACTGCAGCCGACGCCGGAACGGCAGCGAAAACCACGCCGGAGCACCAGCCTGAAAACGCACCGGACGAGCTTGAAACACAAGCCTCGCTCCTGCCTATTTTAGCCTTCGCATCAGGCTTTTTGGTCTTCGCGGCCGAAGTCATCGAAACCCACCTGCTCGCGCTGCTCATCGGCAACAGCGCCTATGCCTTTGGGCTCATGCTCGCCGTTTTCCTGGTGTGCTTGTCGCTGGGCGCCGCGCGCGCTCCCGCGTTCGCCAAGCGAAACAAACAAGTCGCCCTCAGCCTCGGCTTGAGCGCCGCCGCGCTGGCCATCGTGCTCACCCGGCCCTTCTGGGACTTGCTGCCTTTTGTGTTCGCCTTCGCAGGCAAACATGTGAGCTCGTGGGGAGGGCGCGAAGCCGTGCGCGCCGCCTCCGCTTTCATCATTCTTTCGCTGTCCACCTACTGGATGGGCACCACATTTCCACTGCTTCTCTCGCGCATCGCATCGCGCCCCGATGTGGCCGCGCACGTCGGAAGGCTCACCGTCGCAAACACCGTCGGCACCATCGCCGGTTCGATTATCACCGGCTATTTCGTATTGCCGTGGCTGGGCTCTGAGCGGGCGCTGGATGCCGTTGCCCTATGTTTCGCGGCTGCCGCGCTCGTTACGATGCTCACAAGCCCAGGCTCGAAACGAAAGATCACCGCGCTGCTGAGGCCGCCCTTCCGCACACCGGCCGCCCTCTTCGCAGCCACGATCATCAGCATCGCCATCTTGCCCCGCTGGAATATGGCCCGCCTCACCAGCGGCGCGAATGTCTACTTCACCCTTGGTCCTCCGCCCGATCGCATCGCCTATGTGCGCGAAGATGTTCACGGCGGCGTAACAACCGTCACTTCGCGGGGCCCGATTACGACGATGTACACGAATGGCAAATTCCAGGGCGACAACGGCCCGGAAATGCCTGCACAAAGGCGTTTCGCGCATTTCCCATCGCTCTTCGTGAAAGAAGAAAACCGCGCTCTTGTTATTGGCCTGGGCACAGGCACGACCCTTGGGACGATCGCCGCCTATCCCTACAAACACATCGACGTGGCCGAAATCTCACCGGCGATCGTCGGCGCGGCGCAGATCTTTTTCCGCGAGCCAAGCCTGTTCGCGCTCGACGACCCGCGCGTAAAGCTTCTTCTAAACGACGGCCGCAACGTGCTTTTGGTCGCGAACCATCCCTACGACTTGGTGACCATTGAACTGACCAGCGTGTGGTTTGCGGGCGCTGCGAGCCTCTATAGCCACGAGTTCTACGAACTCGTTAAATCGCGCCTCACACAGGGCGGGATTCTTCAGCAGTGGGTTCAGCTCCATCACATCCGGCGCCGCGAACTGGCGACGATCATTCACACGCTGCGGGGTGTGTTCCCGCATGTGGCGCTCTTCGTCGGAGGCGCACAAGGCATTTTGGTCGCGGGCACGCAGCCGCTCATTGCTTCTGAAGCACGGCTTTCCCGGCTTGAGCAAACCCCTTCTCTCAAAGCCATTCTCGGCACATCCCGGCTCTCTGATTTGCTCGCCGAGCTTGTCGCATCCCAAGCCGAACTCGACCGCTTTGTTCTCGAGACCGAGGATGGCGCCGTCACATCCACCGACGACAATCTCTATCTCGAATACGCCACACCCAAGGGCAATATCCTCGACTACAACGCATCTCTCCAGGCGACCCTGGAACTGCTCTCGCGCTACCGCACACCGGATGTGCGGACGCGGCATCTAAGCCCTTAAAGCCCCAAATCCTTCTTCGGCGCCGGCTCTTCTTCTTTTTTGTCCTCAACCTTTTCGGGCTTCAGCACCACGCCTGTGCTGCTTCCATCCTTGCGCGGCTTCTTGCCAGCCTGCTCCGTCGACTGCTCAACCTGGTTCACCTGATCGCCGGTCGGTTTGTAGGGAGGAGGCCGCACAAACACGAGCCTCTTGGCCTTCTCTTCTTCTTCCTTGCGCCGCTTGCGCTCCGCGGCGCTTAGCACTTCGATCGAAAAACCCCCGTTATAGGGATCTTTCCCCGCAAACGGACGGCCCGAGACTTCAGCGACATGAAACTCCGTGCGCCGATTGTCCGCCCTGCCCAGCGCTTCATCGTTGGGCCCCAGCGGCTTCGACTCACCAAAACCCACCGCAATCAAACGCGTATGATCGACGCCGTGATCGACCAGCCAATCGCACACGGCAACCGAGCGCTTGGCCGAGAGCTCCATATTAAAATCCTCGGCCGCCCGCGAATCCGTATGACCTTCGACGCGAAGCCTCGTCACCTCGGGATGCTCATTTAAAAACTGCAGCAAGGTCTTCAGCACCTTTTCGCTCTCGGGCCGGATCGTCGCCTTGCCCGTGTCGAACACCACCTTGCCCTGAATCAAGATCTGGCTCTTGCCAGCCTTCGCCGACCACGGCGCCTCTGGATACCAAGGCGGAAGCGGACGAATTCCTTCAGCCTTCGGCACTTCCGCATCGGGAAGCGAGTTGTCCACGCACGCGCCCAAAAGCGGCGCTCCAGCCATCACCGCAAATCCAAAAACCAGCCCGTACCGACGAGGACGTATCCGCATTGAATCCATTGCGCTCTAAGCGTCGCCTATACAGGCCGCCCGCCGCAAGTAAGTGGCAGCCATTGTCACAAAATTGCATGAACTCCCTTGCCAATTCCGGATGGGCGCACCACCACCAAAAAGACCAAACGCCCCATCGCCAAACCTTGAACACTTGCTCATTGCAGGTGAAAAGAAGAAAGCCATGCCCGAACCACCTATCGAACAAAAACTAAAATCCCTCCGCGCGCGGCTTGCCGGGCTTCAATCCGTTCTCGTTTGTTATTCGGGAGGCGTTGACAGCGCCTTCGTGCTGGCCATCGCCCATGAAGAGCTGGGTCCGCGGGCCATTGGGATGACCGCCGTTTCGCCCAGCCTCCCCGCCTCTGAAAAAGAAGAAGCCATTTCGATCGCAAAGAAGATCGGCGCCGATCACCGCCTTGTCGAATCTCACGAAATTGACGATCCAAACTATGTGGCCAACAACAGCGACCGCTGCTTTCACTGCAAGAGCGAGCTGTACCGTATTGCCTTAAAGAAACGCGATGAATGGCAGCTTCAAGCGATTATCAATGGCACCAATACCGACGATCTCGGCGACTACAGGCCCGGCCTGCAGGCGGCTCGCGAAGCCGGCGTTATTAGCCCGCTGGTCGAGCTTGGATTTACCAAAACCGATGTGAGAAGCGGCGCCCAAGCCATTGGCCTTCCCATTTGGGACAAGCCCGCGGCAGCCTGCCTTTCGAGCCGCATCCCCTATGGAACAAGCGTCACCCAAGAGCGCCTTCAGCAAATTGGAGGCTATGAACAAGACCTTCGCGCCTTAGGTTTTCGCCAAGTGCGTGTCCGCTATCACGACAGCCTCGCCCGCCTAGAGCTCGATCCGGCCGACGTAAGCCGCGCGGCCGATCCAGACATACGCACCCGCATTGTTGACGCAGGCAAAAAACATGGCTTCCGCTACATCACACTCGATTTGGCTGGATATCGCACTGGAAGCCATAACGAAGTTCTTGTCGGCCGATCTCTTAAGATTGTTTCTTAATGCACTGCGTTCCGGCCGGTTCTGGTCGAAAGAACCGCTAGCTCCCGCCTCACAATCATTTCCAAAAAGAAAAACCCGCTGGACGCCGCGCCGCCCGCGCAATATTCACGAAGGTTATTCTTGGCACTGCTACGGTGCCGAATACTGCATACGCAAGGAGGTTAATCCTGTGAAACCTACGCTACGCGCCGATGACTTTTATTACCCAGCCCGAATCAGCTCCGCACAGGACAGGCTGACCAAAGGCAAAGCCATTACCGAAAATACAATTCAGTGGGCGAGGGAGATTGGTTTCATCAAGGCAAGTAGCGCTTCCGCTGAACACATCCGTGCGGCCGATTGCGGACCATTCGCAACATTATGCTGGCCGGACGCCCCTCCCCATTATCATCAGCTCATCAGCGACGCCGTGTGTATGGTCTTCGCCCTCGATGATTATTTCGATCGCGATTTATGCCTGTCCGGCCCAGAGTCAAGCCAATTTGGAAACCAATTGCAGCATGGCTCATTCCTTTCGGCGCTCACGGCCTTTTGGCAAACAGGTCAGCTTCCAATATCATCAAATAGAATACCCATTCTGACCGCGTGTTCCAATATCCGCGGCAGGCTGTCGTCGTACGGCGTATCCGATCAATGGCTGGCCCGATTTGCACTGGACTTCAATGACTGGATCGAAGGCGTACGCCAAGAAGAAGCCTTCAGGCTCAAAGAAGAAATTCCCAGCCCGGCCGCTTTGTTAAGCGTGCGGCCCCATTCGGGTGCGGTGCTGCTCTTTATGAATTTTATTGAAGCCGCCCTTGGCCTTCAGCTTTCGGATAACGCCCGCCAAAGCGACAACCTCAAAAAGATTCAACAAATAGCCGGAAGGATTGCCATTTATCCAAATGATGTTTTTTCTTATCGGAAAGAAAGCCTTCATGGCCACATGATGAATCTCGTAACCGCTTTTATTCACTACAACCACACCGACGTACTGGAAGCCATTCAGCAAGTTGCCGATCTGCACAACATTGAGATGTTCGATTTCGATGAAATTGCAAAACAAATTCTTCATAATGAAGACAGCGAGCCCGACCTGCGCAGCTATGTGATTGGCCTGCAGCATTTCTTGCACGGCCTATTTGTTTGGGGATGGCATGCCGACCGTTATTCTAGGGAATTCTTTACAGGTGACATGAGCCGCGACACGAAAACCGCTGCCATTTCCCATGTTCGAATCCGGCGGATTGCCGCCGAAGTGCTCAACCTGAAAACAGTAATGCAAGGTTAAGACGCCGAGGGTCTGCCCCCGAAGGCTGCACGCCGCCAACAATTGTTCTCCCGCTGGACCCGAATCTGATAGATTGCCGCCGTGGTTAAGTTGGCCAAACAGCCCGACGGTGCAGCAGTCACGCGCTGGCTGGATCGCCGTACCTTGGAAGTCACCTTCGAAGGGCAAATCACTCAACCGCTTGTCGAACAGCTTCTTAAGGACTTCTTTTCAGTAACGGCCGATCAGCCCGCCAAGTACGTGCTTTTCGACGCGGTGCAGGGCACTGGATTTAGCCCCGCAGCCAGGGCAGGCGCCTTGAGATTTCTGGCCGAATTTAAATCCCGCGGCGGCAAAGAGATCATTGCCGTCGTCAATCACAGCGCCATTCGAATGCTCGGCCAAGCACTTACGTTTGCCTCGGGCCTGCCCTTAAAAATGTTTACGGCCCGTGAACAAGCGATGGCCTACATCGTCTCGAAGCTCCGAGAGGATTAAGCGCTCCCAGAAACGCGCTGTCAGGGCTCCACGCACACAGGCGTCGTTCCCATATCCGTCGCGCACACCTTGCCGCTGGGACATGTATTGCCCGCCCCGCACTTCTGAACACAGCGCCCCATAGGCGGACCGTTTACAAATCCTTCTTGGCATTTCGGCCACACACCGGGCTCAAAACGGGAACAGGCGAGCAAATTCGCGCAATCGTTGGCGTAGGTCCGATCGCAATCCGGATCGGCTCCACCGAATACATCCTCGCAGCTTTGCGCTCCCGTGATTTTCTTGTGACATGTACACAAGCGCTCGGCGATATCCGGACTGCGCGCATCGAGAGGCGAGCTCGCCCCTTCAAACACACCGACAATAGGCGGCTGGGGCGCTCCATTCGGCCATTTCACGACCAGCTTGTGCGCCTTGTCCGTCCAGGAAAACATCGCCTCCAGATTCACACCGCTCACAAAAGGAACGACCAAACTCGTCACGCCGCCCGCCGCAAAGGTGTAGGCTTCCCGGCCTCCGCGGGTCACGCCGACGGTTGTGGGCGTGCCTCCTGTATCGTTCTTTCCGCGGCAAGAAACCCGTAGATATTCGCGAACGATTTTGGTCTCGCAATTCAGCGCAGACGAGCCTTTTACCGTGACTTCCTTGCGCATCGAATTCCATTCTTCGAGCGAAGGCGGCGGAGTGCGGCCCGGCGAAAGCGGCATCTTTACGGGGGGTTTTGCTGCCTCCGCGGTGCTCTTTGGAGCCGACTCCGCCGATACCCGCTCATCGCCTTTTGCTTTATCACCGGTATTGCAGCCCGCCGCCGCGCAAATTGATAAAATTGATATAAAATACAATCGATTTGCATTCGCGGGCTTCATGGTTCACCGGTGCCTTTCAAATTTTGTTCAATTCAATTGAATTGAAATAAGTGCCTCACCCCAAATGGCCGAGGCCGCACAACCGGGCGGAGTGTGCGGCCAAAGCCTGAATGACTTCAACCTTCAAAAGAATTGCAGGGCGAATGCTTATAGGAGGGAGAGAAGAAATCGCTGATTTACTTCGAAGGCATTGGGATCGCCGCAAAGCGCGTAATTCTGCCCCGCTTCACTTTGGCCAGCGCTGTCGACCCCGCCTTTGCCTTGGCCGCTGCAGCCTTGAGATCCTGCAAGTTCCTCACGGGTGTGCCGTTCAACTCCACAATCAAATCGCCGGGCAAAAGCTCTTGGGAGTCACCCGTCACCCGATCGACCCGGACGCCGCCTTCAGGCGCATCCGAAATCTGAATGCCGAGCTTATCCGCAGCCTGCGGAGCGTCTTTAGCGCGGGGAGAACGCGGCCCCCGCTGCACATCGTCATCGGGCATCAAATCGAGCTTCGCGACAAGCTCGCGCTTTTGGCCTTTGCGGATAACCCCCACCTTAATGTCTGAACCGGGCGGATTGCGCGCCACATTGCGGGGTAAATCTTCGCCGTGGGCAATGGGTGTTCCGTTTACGGACACAATCACATCCCCGCTTTGAATACCCGCGCGCGCCGCCGCGCCTCCAGGTTCGACCTCGGAGACCAGCGCCCCCTTGGCCGAATCCAAACCCATCGCCTTGACCAAATCGGTTGTGAGCGGCTGAAACAAAATCCCCAGTTTTCCCCGCTCAACAAAGCCTTTGCTGCGCAACTGAGGCAGCACATCCTTCAGCGCATCCACCGGTGTCGCAAAGCCGATTCCATTCGCGCCCGCGCGGATGGCTGTGTTGATCCCGACGACTTCACCTTTCCAATTGAAGAGCGGCCCGCCGCTATTGCCTGGATTGATCGATGCATCGGTCTGAATAAAGTCGTCATAAGGTCCGGCACCGATGGATCGGGCCTTCGCGCTCACAATGCCCAGCGTCACCGTATGCCCTAATCCAAAGGGATTTCCGACCGCGAGCACATGCTCGCCGACGCGCAGTTGTTCACTTGAACCGAGCGGCGCCGTGGGAAGATTGGATGCACCGACCAGCTTCAGCAGCGCCAAATCAAGCTTAGGATCGCGGCCCACGACATCGGCCGCAAACTCCCGTTCATCAGCCAGGCGGACCCTCACGGAATCGGCCTCGCGGACGACATGCTCGTTGGTCACGACATAACCGTCCGCATCGATAATAAAGCCTGTTCCAAGAGCCGTCTGCTTTTGCAGACCTTCGCGGGGAACGCGCCCCCTCGGACCTAGAAAGAACTCGAAAGGATCGGCGCCTCCGCCCAAGCCCTGCACTTGATGAACGGTGGTGATGTTGACGACCAGAGGCTTGGTTTGTTCGGAGAGCGCCGCCACATCGAAGGTGGCTGGAACGGGCGCGGGCGCGGCAGGAACGGCCTGAACCGGAGGAGATGGCGCAGAAGGCGGCTCTGAAGCCGCGACCGCGAGAGGAGGCGGAGCGGCGTTGCTTTCTTTTACGGCATAGGAAGGAGGAGAAACGGTTTGAGGTCCCTGTCCACATCCCCACAGAAGTGAGGACGACAGAAGAACCATTGCCCATCGGGTCATCGCGAGCGTTCGCATAGGTGAAATCTCCGTGGCTAAAGCTTTTGGAGGGAGGACTTCGAGCCCTTCAACAAGACACAATCGAAATCATTCCAAGGCAAGACGCCGAAGCCGAACTGCGGCTTAGGGTCCTCGGGAAAGTTTTTGATCAACGGTCGATGGTCCAAAAAGTTTCGTCCATTTTGGAAGCGGGTTAATTTTACTCTTAGCATCGCAATTGCTTAGAAGGTGGTAACAATATGATGAATTTTGTTTCTCGGATAGGATTTTGGACGGCCATTGGCGTTTTCGCTGCACTGTTAGCGGGCGCGTGTTCCGACGGAGGGACGGGCGGAGGAACGGGAGGCGGGTCGTCCTCGAGCAGTTCTTCATCGGGGCAGGGAATGGGCGGAGGTGGGGGTGGGGGCGGAGGCACGGTATTGATGCCGGGCCAATGCCGAGTGGATGCGGATTGCACAGGCCCAGCGGAGAGTTGCCTACCTCCTGGGGTATCGCCTGGGTGCGGAGCATGCATGAACGTAGATATGCCTTGCGCGGACGACATGGCATGCGCGGGAGCGAATGAGATTTGCGAGCCTGCTCAGTGCGCGTGTGGGGGAGAGAAAGTATGCAAGCTTGGATGCTTAAGCGACATGGAGTGTGGAAATGGGCAAGCGTGCGAGATGCTCCGGTGTGTGGGCAAGCCCTGTATGGATGACACGGTATGCCCTATAAATTACGGCTGTTCGGCGGATAAGAGATGCGCGCGGAAGCCGTGTTCGAGCGATGGGGATTGTCAGGGAATATGTGTTCAGGGGGCGTGTTATGACAAAGCGGGGACGTGTACGCCGCCGGTGCCGTGATAGAGATACATCACACACAGAAATGGCTCAACGGATATCCCGTTCCGCATGGGTAATGGGCAAACTTCATATCGGGAAAGCCCTTGCTGCTTGGCATGTATTGGCATTTAACCTTACGAAGATTCCCCTTGGGCACTGAATAGCTTGGATGGGTACCAAAAACCAAACCCCTAAATTCAATCTCCGGCATCGATACCAGAGCACCGTGATGTTTTGCCATCGTCAGTATGTAGTCGGCGAGGATACGTCCATTTTCAATCTGCTTTTGCGAAATGCCCGCGTTGCCCGACTTAAGCTCGCACAGCAGCACGAATAAGTGTTTATCCTTTTCCGGCAGAGAACAAAACAAGATATAGTCACACATCGCCGTATAGCCGGCCACATTTGAGCGAAACAACGGAAAGAGCCGGTCGTTGGAGGAAAAACCAAGACTACAATCGGGCCGGGAGCAGGCTTTTCCACCGATCAGGTCTGGCTTCAGGGCAAGAACATAGCCGCTCTTATGAAGAGTAATAGCTTTGCAGGAACTGCCCTTATCCAATTCTTCAAGAGCAAGAGGCCCTTTTTGGATAACCTCTGGGCGAAGCAGCTCTTCGATGGCTTGAATTAAGGTTGACATGCTTGAATCACTCGGAGAGCCGCGCGTACAAACGCTGTTCATCGGCGTTTAATTGATTGACCACGTCGTCGATGGTCTTAATGGAAAACCCTGTTTCCTCGATAGGAACGGGCTGAGCCTGATGCTCGTCGAAGAGATAAACACCCAAACGTTCGGATGAGAGCGCCCATTCGGGGTCATAGCCCATTTCACGGGCCTCGGCTTCTGGGATTTGATTGAGCATAATCAGATGATTGAGCTCCCGGAGCACATAGTCGCTATGGGTGCTCATCATGATCTTCAGTCCTCGATTTATTGCTTTTACAAGGAGACGAGTGACTTTTCGCTGGTTATCCGGATGCAGGTTGAGCTCTGGCTCATCGATAATCAAAAAGTTACCCTCCTGAGCAAGGTGACGGAAATAGAATACCAGGCTGGATAGCGATTTGACCAGCGATGCGCTTAGATGCATGGGAAGGCTGGTGTTCTCCGTGCCTTGCGGGGAAAAGAGCATTTCACCATATTCTGATACCGAAACTTGGCCTCCAAGCACAGCGCGCTCGAGCTCATCGGCCAAATCGGAATAGTCGCTTTTCCGCTTGCTCAGGTTCGCCAGATCGTTGGCTGTGCGAAGGCTATCGCGAATGGGCCAGGGATATCGGCCTGCATTGCGGCGTATAAGCTCTAGGGGAAGGCTGGCCTGTTGCTCGATATCCGCATCGACCAGCTCGTCCACCAAGGCCGTGCGCTTTAGAGCGAGTTCTTTGGCGAAGATATTGATGGCCATACGCTCGGCCGGAAAAAGTGTGCACAGGGGAAACAGCCATAACCTAATAAAAGCAGCCAACATTGAGGAAATCTTCGGAAATTTTGGTTTCCAACTCTGAGGACTTTCGTTGCTAACCAATCCAAGGTTCAATTCGATCGTGCCATGTTCGTTCATAGAGAGGCCAAACCACTCGGATTCTCCACCCGTCCCGGCCAAAACCGACTCCATATCGGTTCCGAGTGCAGAAACTCCCCGAAGCTCTCTCAGCGAAATGCGTGTCCTGGCAAAACGCGAGCTCTCAGCGGCAAAGCAAAGGTGCAATTGGGATTCGCAAGCCGCAACGATCTTCTCCAGAGGCCCACCTTCCAGTTCGGCGAATAATTCATTCGCATCCAATCGGTGCTCGGGGGATTCGAGAAGCCGCTTCACCAAGGAGCTCAGATCAATCGCGTTCTCCCACCGCGCCCGGTGCACCCCATACACACTCCACGCCAAATAGGTCTTCCCCGAATTGTTCGGCCCCGCAAGCACGATAAGGCGCTTGGATAGATCGACCTCCGCGTCCTTCAGCGGACCCAAATCTTGAACCCGAAAAAACATGCGGCCTCGCCCTTTATCCCCTCATCAGCGCTTCAATCTCATCCGTCCGCTTCGGCACATCCTTCGTAAAAATCTCAGGCTCGCCCGAAGTCACCAGCACATCGTCCTCGATGCGAATCCCGCGCACATCCGAGAATTTGGCAAGCACATCCCGATCTAAATCCGAACCCACCGCCCCCGTGTATTCGGCGCTCTCCAAGATGGCTGGCACTTGATAAAAGCCCGGCTCAATCGTCACCAGCATCCCAGGCTCCAATTCCCGATCGAGCCTTAAATAACAGTCCCCAAACCCCTTCGAGCGCGTTCGCCCAGGCGCATATCCAGCCCTGTCGCCCAAATCTTCCATGTCGTGCACGTCGAGACCAAGCAGATGTCCTATGCCATGCGGAAAGAAAATCGATGCCGCTCCACGCTCCAACAATCCATCGACTTCACCCCGGAAAATGCCCAGCGAACGAAGCCCGCTCACAATCGCGCGCTTCGCCGTTTCATGCAGCGATCGATAACTCACTCCGCTTTTGGCCTTCGCTATCGCTTGAAGCTGAGCATCGAGCACCACGTCGTAAATGGCTTTCTGCGTCGCTGAATAACGCCCCGATACAGGCCATGTGCGCGTGATGTCCGCAGCCCAGCCCTCCGCTTGCTCGCCTCCCGCATCGACCAGCAATAAATCACCGTCCCGAAGCGGATGAATATGCTCTTCGTTGTGCAGCACTTCGCCGTGCACCGTCACAATCGATCCATAGGCTTCCACCAAACCCCGCCGCTTCAGCTCACTGAGAATCACCGCCGCAATGCCCGCTTCATGGCCTCCCGCGCGCGTCGCCTTCATCGCCGCCACATGAACGTGCGCGCTCGCTTGTCCCACCGCCCGCAGTTGAGCAAGCGCCGCCGCGTCGTGGCGCAGCCGAAGATCGATCATCGAGTTGGCCAGCGTTTCGTCGGCAGAACCAGGCTCGAGCGCATTCGCTGTATTGGGCTTGATATCCCGGCCCAAGAGCTCAGTCAGCCATGCGGAACCGTAATAGTCCGGCGTCGATAAGGTCGCCACAGATGCGCGGATCGGTGCAAGCACGCCCGATAGATCCGAAAGCGCGCGCACTTCATCCACACCCGTACGAACACGCACTTCCTCGAGCGTGGGGCGCGGACCATGCCAAAGCGCATCCTCGGCATTGGGAGGCTCCGCAAACAAGATCGCCCGGCCTTCCAAAAACAGAAGCGCACTGCCAGGCATCGCTTCGCCCACGAAATATAAAAAGTGGCTCGATGCCCGGAAGGGATAGACATTCGCGCGATAATTTCTAGGGCTTGAAAAGCCCGATACAAGCAGCACAGGCGTTTGAATGCGGGCGAGAAGCGCTTTGCGCCGCGCAATGAAATCGCTGGTCTTGGTTTTTTCGGTGTTCTTTTCGGCGTTCATGGACGGGCGCGGAGTATAGGCCGCCCATCTTTTAAACAGCGCAGCAAAAACAGCCGCCATACAGGCTTTGTTGTTATCGTGGCCCCGGCCCGATGAGCGAACTCCAAAAAGACGCGGCCCCCCTTGTACTTCCCACCGACATCACGCTCGCCAGGCTCACGGACGCGGGCGAGTTTGCCGTGCATATCGTCGAGCATGTCGCGCACTCAGGCGCCGATGGAATGCCGCACTTCGCAGTGACCAATAAAATGTCGAGGGACGATATTCACAACCGGGCCATCGAGCGCTGGAGCAAGGCTTTGAATGAGCCGCTGTGGGGACGGGCTTGGCTTCTATGGAGTCAAAAACCCAAACGTATTGTCGGTCATCTTGAATTAATTGGCGGACGGGTTCCCGCGGAATTTCACCGGGCCACCTTGGGGATGGGCATGCTCCGGGAATTCACAGGCCGGGGAAATGGGCGGCGGCTGATGGAGACTGCGTTTGAATGGGCTCGTTCCGAAGCTCATTTGGCGTGGATCGATCTCGGTGTGTTCAGCGAAAATTGGCCCGCCCGCAAGCTCTACGAACGTATGGGATTTCAATTGCTTGGAATTAGAAAAGATGCTTTTCGAATTGGCGACCATCGCATTGACGATATACACATGTATCTGAAGCTGTGAGGCGATCGGAGGGGGCGTACCATCGCTCCCGCCATGAATCTCGACTCATTGCTTTCCGAGCTTGAACCGCTCACGCACCATGCCCGCGCGCGCCGGATGGTTGAATTGGGGAGGCGCGCCGCTTCGGGCGATAGCGACGCTTTGGCCTGTGTCGGCGCGATGCGCTCGCACGAAAGCATCTATGTGCGCTGCCTGGCGCTTCAAACGGTGTACGGAAGCCGGGACGCAGCGGTTGTTCTGGGCTGCATCGGAGATGTTTCGCGCTCTGTGCGCCGCAAGGCAGCGCGGCTATTGCGCATCGCTTGTTCCAATGAGCAGATCACGGCTGCGCTTCATCAAATCGCCGAGCGAAGACTGCTCACAAGAATGCTCGGGCACCTATCCCGTCACGGCCTGAGCGCCCCAGCCGATGCATTTATCGCTCAATGCCTGAACGACAAAAACAATCCCAAGGCGATCGATTTACTGGCCTATGGCTCGAGCGCGCTCGCGGAGCAGTACGCATCGGAACTGCATGAAAAAGCGGGTTCTTTAGCCTTTGTGAGACTCGCCAAATACCACCCCGCATTCACCGCGGAGTTCCTGATCCGCGAAGTTCAAGCCTCGCCTTCGCTCGATCCGAGGCAGCGCTATCGCTACATGTCCCTCTTTGCGCTGCTCGCCAAAGGCGCGCCCGATGCGACACTAAAGCTGATTCGCCTTCTATTTGAACGGAACGAAGAGACCAACACCCTAGCGGCGGCGCTTCGCGAGCTTGTCCGCAAGCGGCCCACCGAAGTGTTCGATCTGTTAAAAATGAGGCGGGAGAGCAGCCGTCCTCAGCGTCCGCCGGGTGCGTTTGGCGTCGTGCGCTTTGATGCGGTCGCGCATAAACTCGGCGCCGAACGGCTCGCCTATTTAATCGCTCACGCAGCGAGCACGCTCTCGGACAGCAAACGCGGAAGACGCTGGTTTTTAAGGTTATCCGGCGACGATCGAAAGAGCGTCATCCAAGCCTTTCTCGAGCGGACGGGAGGCTCTTACGGCGCCTTTCTATTTCGCCACATCCCAAGCGAGGGGCCCGATGCCAAGGCCAGGGAGCGCGCCTACAAGCGCTGGTCCGCCGCGGCTCAAACCAACGATGGAACCATTGTTCTTCCAGCCCTCGAGGATTTGCCCCGCGACCTGCGCGAGCGGGAAGCGAAGCGGCATCTTTTTGAGCTGAAAAACATCGCCAACAAACCCGAACGAAGGCTTCCCTATGCGCGCCTTCTTCCCTTTGCGGAGGCGAAGAACGTTCTGCTGCCCTGGCTGGGCCATCCCGAAGGCGAAGAGCGGGCCAAGGCTTTGCGCATTCTGATTCCGAGCGTGGCACTCGATCGGGCTTCTATCGCCGATGCGCTGGCCCTTGTGCGCTCGCGCAAATTCGAACAAGACCCGGTTCGGCTCGCGATGCTCGAATCGCTGGCGGCGCTTCCGATCGCCTGTTTTTCAAGCGCGCATTTGGAGACCGTCGGGGCGATTGCCCAAGATGCGCTCGACGCCGCCGACTTATCCCCAAGCACAGCGGCAGCCGCAGAAAGGCTAATCGTGCGCCTCTTTCGCATCGACGGCGCATGGGGCGCGAAATGGCTCGAGAAGCTGCTTGAAACCCGCGGCTCGGTGTCCACCTACGGAATTGGAGACGGGCTCACGGCAGAACAAACCAAAAAATTGTCACCTTATCTGAACGAATTGGCAACCGTCTGGGCGACCCGGGAACGGGCAATTGCCTTGCTCACGCTCAGCCAAAGCTTTGGAATCCGATTAAAACATGCCGATCCATTGCTCGGTGCATTGGAACGCCTCGCCTCTGAATTGCCATTTGTCGGCGTTGCGGTCAATTCGCTCGCATTGCTCCGAAAACACGCGCCCAGACGCTTTGCCGGCCTCGCCGTCCGCCTCTTCGAGCAGGATAAGAGTTTTTGCCTCATCCCCTGTGTGGCCTCGCTGATCAGCCAATACCGCCAAGATCTGCTCCCGCCCTTGCTCGATGGAAAGCCCATGTCGGGAAGATTCGCCACTGGCCGCACTTCTTGGGTTATCGATTTCGAACGGGGCCACGGCCGCTGGACTCAAATTCAACAGAACCGATATGCAATCGCATTAAATTCGCTTCTCGCCGATCAAAAGAGAGACGTTCCCACCCTCCGATTTGCATTGAGCACACTGGCCTGCCTCGCCTATGCCGATCCGGGTCCAATTCTATCGTATGCATCCGATACCCGCCCACCCGTGCGCGAAATCGCCATCCGCGCGCTTCCATGGCTAGATGCAGGCCAAGGAATGACGACGCTCATCGAATGTTTAGGTGACGATCGAATTCGATACGCAATCTATGCACTTCGAAAAGCCTTTTCCGAAATGACCCGCGAAGCGGTGCTCAAGCAATTGCGGAGCGTGCCCACCTCAAAAGTAACAGTCGCCAAAGAAGTCGTGAGGCTGCTCGGAGAAATGGGCGGAGAAGACTCATTTCACGATTTAATTCAATTGGATCGGCCGGGACTTCACCGCGACGTGAGAATCGCCTTACTCCGCGCGCTTTGGGATCATTTAAATCGCCCGGAAACATGGGAAATATTTCATCGGGCAGCCTCGGATTCCGATTGGATTTTATCGTCGAAACTGGCCGATATTCCGGTCGATCGCCTTTCACCCGACGCCGAGGCCCGCTTGGTTCGGCTGCTCGCTCAAATCTTGGCGAGGCCCGAGCCCGATGCCCGTCTCGAATTATTAAAACGCGCGGCCTTTTTACCCTTGCGCGATACATCCCGGGCCTTTTTTCAAAGGCTTTTGCTTCATGTGCAAGGCACGCATCCCGATGAATCCGCGCATGCGCTCTCGGCCGTGCTCATTCGAATGCATCCCGGCGAAGCAGGCGCGGTGGCCCAATGTCTCATGGAGCTGGTGCCCAAGCGGCGTCATATCAAAACCCTTGTTCCCATCCTGATGGCCCAGCTCGGCCCCTATGCTCCGGCTCATCACTTACGTATTGCCGAGCAATTATTTAAAGCGCTTAACCGCGATCCCCTCTCCGTGATCTTGGCCATTGAACTGGCCTCAAAAATGCTAAATACCAAAGATTTGGTCAACTATTTTATCGAGCTTTCATCGAGAAATCTATTGCATTCCGATGCAATGGCCGCCGCCCAGCGTGCAATTGAAGAAAATACCCATCCCTCGCTGATTGAACAAGAACTCCGGGCCCAAAACGCCTCACAACTCCGCCGCCTCGCCTTATGTGCCTTGGTTCAATCGGCCCGGCCCAAAGACGGCTGGACGTCCGAACGCCGCAAACGCCTCGAGATCTATGCCAGCGATCCATCGCCCGATGTGGCAGGGGCCGCTGTGTTTATTTTCCCGCCCGAATAAGCCCGCTCAAAAATAACGTAGAAAAGTTAAAACCTTGGCGCCCGATGTGGCATCCTTGCAGGCGCTCCCGGCGATATTCATCGCATCCCTATTGATGTAGAGTGCAGGCGGAATCCCTATGGCATCAAAGTCTATTTTCCTCGGCGTATTGCTTTCCGCGTCCCTCCTTCCCGCGAGTCTTTACGCGGCTCCCGTGGTGATCAGCGGGCCTGTCACGCCACCTCTGACAAGCGAAGGAAATGGCTTGTGCGCCGCGACGGCGGTTTCCACGGTGCCAGGCACGGACTTCGGCACGCTGGGCGTCGCAAACTACAATGGCAATCTCAATACCTTCATGGAGGCCCACATCATGGACCGCGTGGAGGGCACGGTCCGCACGCTCTTGGATTTGAGCAATAACAATGCGACGGGCTTAAAGCTGAGCTACGGCGACTTCACCAATTCAATGCTGCCCACATGCTTGGAAGGCGGCTGCGATTTTCTCCTTCCGGCCGGCGCCGACCCTATCACCGCATCTTTTGCCACGCGCCTCCGCGGCTTTTTTAATGTAACCGCCGATTTGGTAGGAAAATCCGTTCATATTGGTTTTTATACCGATGATGCTGTAAGCCTCACGTTTTTTGATAAAAACAATAAAGGCTATCCCATTCTAATCCGGCCGCCTCAATTGGGTTTCCCCACATGGCGCACGACGGGAGAAGTCAATTTCACCGAAGCTGGTTTATATCCGGTTGAAGTTCTTTATGTTGAAATCGGCGAGCATGCGGCGCTTGAAATGTCTTATTTCATCGGACCTTTTACCGATTTCGAGCTGCCCGCCAATGCGATGGGCAGCACCAGCCTTCAAACGTCCGCCTTTACGATTTTCCCTCCCTCGCAATTCTTTCAAACCTTAAGCGGCGCGGCCCCCTTCCCCGATATCAATCAATGCAAGCAATGCGATCGGGCCTTCGTGAATTTACCTGGCACCAATGGCTGCCTGCCCGGTTATTACTGCAATGAGGCCGCCGTCTGTTCGCCCTGCGATTCAGCTCTGTTATGCGGCGCCACATGTTCGCCCTGCGGAGGCGCAACCCCCTTCTGCATCAATAAAAACGGCACGCTGGAATGCGGCGGATGCCGCGATGACAACGATTGCCCCATGGGCAAAAAATGCATCGACAATACGTGCGAAGAATGCGCCGATGACAGCGATTGTCCCCGCGGAAAAGCCTGTATCGACCATAAATGCGATTGGTGCTTCGATAGCAGCGGCTGCGCGGGCAATTCCTGCAATTGCTGCCCGCCCAATGAATACGGCCGCTTGATGAAATGCGTCGCGCTCGGACAGGACGAGCCGCCGGTTTGCATTGAATGCCAATCCGACGCCGAATGCGAAAACGGCGGTATATGCGATTTAACCATTGGGCATTGCGTTCCCGAGCTGAATAAAAATCAAACCAAAACCTGCTGCGGCCCCGAATGCTCCATTTGTCCCGATGACTTTCCGTTTTGCCTGCCCGGCCCGCTCGGAACCGCCTGCGCTCAATGCGCTTCCGATATGGATTGCAAAGACGGCGATTTCTGTTTGAGCGGCATTTGCACGGCCTGCACGCGCGACCGGCATTGCGGGCTGCGCTGTGAAACCTGTTTTGGCGATACACCCTATTGTTTAGGCAATCAAATCGCTGATAATGCAAGCTGCGTCCGGTGTATAACGGACGAGCATTGCAAAGTGGGTGCCTGCAATCCGAACACACACCAATGCGAAAGCCAATGCATGATGAGCTGCGATCCGGCGACGCCCTTCTGCGACGCGGAAAAATGCGTTGAATGCTATGCCGACACGCAATGCCCCTGCGGCGGAACCTGCGATTTAAGCACCAACACCTGTACGCCGTCCTGCAAAACCAATATTGATTGTCTTGGCAATGAACACTGCCGTTACACAGAAAACGCCGAGGCCAAAGAATGCGCGCTGGGTCCGATGCCGGGCGACGTGGCCTGCGGCGGGACATTGGGAACAGCGTGTGACTCGAGCATTGGAAACAAGAGCAAAGAAGATCCGCCTCCCGCTGGACTCGTAGGACTTGCTATGATGGCATTATTGCTTAGGCGGCGAATGCGAGGTCGGTCGTGAAGCGGAGCATTTCAGCACTTCTTTCGCTTGGAACACTGCTTTTTTCGGCGAACGCACTCGCTCAGCAGGAGGGCCGGTTTGATGCTCAAATCTTCCGGCCTTCGGCGGCTCCGCGCGATTTGGTGATGGTTCAAAAGACCGAAGTGATTGGGCATATTTCGCCTGTAATTGGTCTTTTTTATGACTTGGCTTTCGATCCTTTGGTGATTGTCTCGGCGGATACGGGACAAGCGATTGAGGCCGTAACAGCGCGCCTCACGCTGACGGGTTTAGCTGGAATTGGCCTGTTTAATTGGCTTGATTTGACATTGGCCGCTCCATTTGTCGCATGGCAGGCCGGCAGCAATTTGCGATCGATTGGAACAGAAGGCGAAGTGAAGTCGCCCGCATTCGGCGATTTAAGGCTTAATGCGAAATTGGCGCTGCCCTATTTAAATCGCAAAGACGAAGTCAAAGAAGGTTTTGCTCTTTCGCTCACGGGCGGCGTTGATATTCCCACGGGCGATCCGCTGGCTTTTACGGGCAACGGCGCATTCGCGGGCGGCGCGGGACTCATTGCCGATTACCGTTTTGATTTTGGCCTGCTCATCGCGCTCAACGGCGGAATCAGGCTTCGCCCCGAGCGCCAATTCGCAGGTGTTTTAATTGGTGATCAAGGTTCTTTCGGCGTGGGCGCCGAAATGTATATCGTTCAAAGCTGGGGCCTTTCGGTCGTGGGCAATCTCTACGGATATCCATCCATTAAAAGCTATCCCGACGATCCCGCGCAAATTCCGGCTGAAGTATTGCTTGGCCTGCGCTGGCAAACCAAATACGGCATCACCGTTACCTTTGGAGGAAGCTTTGGCGCGGCCTGCAGCTTTGGCGCTCCGGCGATTCGCTTTTTCAATAGCATCACATATCAGCCCCACACGACCAGAGAGCAAGAAGAAATTAATCGTATATTGGAACAGAATACCGAGGATCCCGATCGGGATGGTTTAATCCGCGAAGCGGATCGCTGTCCCGATGTGGCCGGAAAGCCTGAGAACAACGGCTGTCCGGATCAAGACCGGGATGGAGACGGCTGGTTTGACCGGGTCGATGAGTGTCCCGATATCCCGGCTGGGCCGCGCGGAAGGAATGGATGCCCAGGCGCATTTATTAAGGGCGATGAAATTGTTATTTTGGATCAGGTGCATTTCGCGACCGATAAAGACATTATTCTTCCCGAATCGATGTCGGTGCTCGAAGAAGTGGCCAAAGTCATGGTGGAGCACCGGGAGATTGAATCCCTTGAAATTGAAGGGCATACCGATATACGTGCAGGCGATGTCTACAATATTAATTTATCGCAGCGCCGCGTAAATAGCGTCCGGCAATTCTTAATGGATCGGGGCGTCGATGGTGCGCGCATTAAGGCTGTTGGTTATGGCCACACCAAGCCATTGTATGACGACACAGGCTGTCTTGGCCCAGACGAAGGCTTAACGCCTGAATGTAAATTCAAAACGTCTAAAAACAGGCGTGTTGTTTTCAAAATCAAAACGGTTGAGCAGCCCCACGGCCCGAAGCCGCTCAATATGTCGGGAACGGGAGATACCTCCGTATTACCCACCAATTCGTCGAATTTGCCTAAATCGGGAACGGGGCTGCCTCCAGGCCAAAAAGTATTGCCCGGTTCTGAGGGCGGAACGCTTCCCGATAAAGGCAATTTGCCGACGGGCGGCCAAACGCTTCCGAAATCGGGCACGGTGGACGCGCCTGCATTGCCAAAGATTGAGAATGTGCTTCCAAAGAGCGTGCTTCCCCCCTCAAAGGCACCCCCCGTCAAGCCGCCCGCTCCCGCGCCTTCTCCCGCGCCCACGCCGGAAGCACCTCCCCCGCCTCCGCCCCAAAATTAATCAATATCAAATTGAATCAATAAATGATTGGATTGGCCGCGATCTGAAATAAGCCGCGGCCCGGGGACCAATTCAATTGTGCCCGGGCTCGAATACGTTTGAATTGAATGAATTATTTCTTGGAGGGGATGGTCGGGAATTTCGACGTGGGCTTAGGCGCGGGCGTGGACGCCGAGGGCGGGGGAGGCGGCGGGGCCGCAGTCGTCGTCGCGGGAGGCGGAGGGGGAGGAGCAGCCGCGGTCGTCGTCGCAGGAGGCGGAGGAGCGGGCTCGGCGGAAGCGACATGGGTAGGAACCGGCTTGGGCTGGGTCAGCACCGTAATCGGCCGCTGATCGACACCCTCGCGCCGCACCCACATAATGGCCGTCCCGCTGGCCACAATGACGTAAGTTGCCTGCTCGGTGCGAATCTCTTCATTCACGGCCTCCATCACCCCATCGCCGCCCGCATCACAGGCGGCCTTGCGGAGCGACTCGAGCCTTTCCGCTTCGGTTCTGGCCTCGGGCGAACTCGCGATCGGGCCAAGGCGATGATACTCCTGCTGCGGCTCTTGTCCCGCGGGATAAACCGGCATGTCCGTGCAGAAACCGCCCGAGGGCGTTCTTTTATCCCGGAACGGCGTGCGGCAGGAGACGGCAAGCATTGCAAGTAGAACGACTGCGGCGAATCGTGCGTGCATGGTGCTTTCTTATAGTGATTTGAGGGTTGATGCAAAAAATATTACGGGAGTGTCGTTTGCACTCTTCACAGCCCTTAACTAGACGCTCGAGAGCGGCAAAGGAGCTCTCTTTCTTTTTATTGAGTGATTTGGGTGCGCTGGCAATTGTAGGTCACGTCAATGGGCGTTCCCAAATCCAGCACTTCAAAGTCGGTGGCTTTTAGATCGGCCAGGGAGTTGGCTTCAAATCCGACATCGGCCCATTTCACATCGGAGAGCGCATCGCTTTGAGCGGTCAGCGCGATATTGCCGCCGTCGGCGTGAAGCATGCCGTACTTTTGCAGCGCCTTCGCGACGATCTGCGCGGCTGGGCTCAGGTTTTGAAGGGGATAATCTTTTCGGAGCCTAAGCCTTGCGCCATAAGGAATGCTTGTTTGAGGTCCGGTTGTATTGGTTCCGTGGGTCGCGGGCCGGACATATTTTTTGGTGCGAACCATACTGTTGGGCAAAATAAATCGAATGGCGTGGTTAATGGCGCCCGCTTTAATTTCATCGGCCGTAAAGAGGAGCGGCGCAATCGGAAATCCAGCCGCATCGGCGCTCGTGCATTGATCGCCCCGGCCTTCGGGGCCGTATGTCTTTGAAGTATCCCAAATGGCCAAACAGCCGCCAAAGAAGGTGTTATTTGAATCGATGGTCGCGTGATAAATCTCGTACAGCCGATTTTCCGAGCGCGACACGAAGAGCATGTGGCAATCCGCGCCGCTATCGAAGTCATAGCAATTGTATCCGGTAAATGGTCCTGAAAAATCGAAAGGCGTGCCATAGGTTTCTTCGACCGCGCCTCCTTCGGGGACAGGGACCGGAGCGAAATCGCAATCGGGAACGTAATAATATCCTTGTGCTTCTTGATACGTGCGCTTTGCCGTGCCGGCTTTTACGTCGACGGCGACAATACTAAAATCGACTTTCATGACGCCCGTTCCCCAGCCATTGGGGGGACTTGCATTTTCCATCCATTGCGTAATGGCCGAGGATTCGGGCGATACCGGGTCGCTGGATATGTCTTTGTACCAAGCGGCATCCGAGGGGAAATAGAGGCCGTCCGATTGGGAAGCGCTGGCTCCCGCGCCCGTCATCGCGCCTCCGCTTCCATTGCCGCCGGTATTGCTGCCGCCACCTGTTGAATTGCCTCCTCCTGTGCCTCCCGATGACGAGGATGCCGTGCCTGATGAGCCTGTTCCTGAAGGCTTTGTTTCATCACCACCGCAGGCCCACACCGCAACAAGGGCAATACCACAAGCAAAAGCAGCAATACGGCTGTGCATATTCTTTGATCCTCCGTACGTGATTTAGAATAAATTAGAACGAATTGATGTGAAATACGATTAAAAAGGCGGGATCAGGGCTCGATTTTTACATTCACCGCTACATCGCGGCTATCGATCAAGCATTGATCGGCGGTGCAAACCGAGAAATAAAACTTCCCGGATATGCGGGCATCCCCGGCGGCCGTGGGTGTGAAGGGCACGTTCATCGTGCTCTGCTTGGGCGATACCGACATGCTTTCTTTGCGCACGATCGCATTGGGATAAGATACGCCGGCCGGCGGATCGTTGAGCTTGAGTTTGTAGGGATATTCGGCATTGCATTTAAAGCCGTTTTTGGGAACCAGCACCACTTGCACGCTTCCAGGCTGACCGACTTTGTGCTTGGGGGCCGATTGCATCCATACGCTAAAATTGGACTCACCCACTTTGGTACCCTCGACGGGAGGGCCGGTTTCGGCGGTCCTGGCTGTGCCTGCGGCGCTGGTGGGCTCGGGTGTTGCGGTCGCCACGGCGGAGGCGGTTGCGGACGGTTCAGGCGCTGCGGGAGCCGGTGTTTCGCCGGGTTTGGCGGCTGCTGCCTTGGATGGGTCGGCTTTAACGGCGCCGCCTGCATTTTCCGCGGGGGCGGCGGCTTGAGAGCCTTCGGGCTTGGCGGCCGTGCCTTCGTCCTTTTTATCGCCTGCATTCGCGGCATTTTGGGCATTGGCATTGCTCGCGCCCGTTTCGGCGGGTTTGGGTTCTTTGACGACGCTCTCCGAACCCGGCGTGCCCGATTGCTCTTTATTGCCGCAGCCCAGTGCACCTAATGAAACCAGCGTGCCCGCCATACAAACAGCGAGCGCATGCGAAGAAAGCGAATAAAAAATACCCTTGCTCATGCGAATCCCCAAGGCCAGCATCGTGATTGTTCCTCGATCGTCGAGTGTTTTGATTATCACGGGCGGGGTATCAGGGGAAGCCTATGGACGGCACATCTCAATGAGCATCGTTTCTAAAATGGCCTGCGCTGGACGCCTCGAGCTTTTCAATGCCAGATCGGCTTCGGCCAAATAACGCATCCAGCGCGATAGGGTGCCCCTGGGAATGGCTTTGAGCATGTCGGCGACTTCATGAACGCGAAAAGGCGGCACGCCCGCGCGCTGAGCCGCTTCTTCGCGGGATGCGCCGCTCGAGAGCGCCGATTCGAATTTCACCATTTGGCGCACCGACCACGAAACCGCGCCCAAGAGTTTGAGTCCGCCGTCCCGGGGATCGTACACATCGGCTAAATCCGAAAGAGCTTTGTTTAATTTGCGGCGGCCCAGGGCATCCAGCAATTCCCACACTGTACTCGTTCGAATTCGTATCACAACCTTTGCAATGGCATCCTCGCTAATGGGCGCGCCCTCTCCAACATAGAGCGAAAGCCTTTCCAGGGCGTCGGCAACCGGCCCTAATTCAGGCCCCGAAAGCTCGGCCAATAAATTCGCCGTCTCACTATCGATTTTATGACCTTTTTCTTTGGCGGCGTGCTCAATCCAGCCCGGTAGTGCGCGCCGGGAAAGAGCATCGCAATTCACGATAAATCCAGTCTTTTTGGCGTGCGCGACCAGTTTGCGCTGGGCGTGGAGCTTGGGTGCCGTGAGCACCATTACCGTGCTGTCCACCGGGGCTTTCGCATATTCGGCCATTACATCGAGTGGACTTAATTCTTTCGATTTTTTGGATGAACCTTTGGTGTCTTTGGCTTCGTCGGCGGCATCGGCATCGCCTTCTTTTTTCTCCCAGCGCTCGAGTCCGCGGGCGAGCACGAAACGGCGCTTCGCCATCATCGGAAGCATTCTGGCGGCGCCCACGATGGCCTCGGCGGAAGCCTCGCCGGCGGTGAATTTATCTTCATTAAAGCCTGCAATACCGCCTTTCATTGTCGCATCGCGGAGCGCGCCGACGACGGCATCGACCAAAAACCGTTCCTCGCCCAGCACCAGATACACGGGCCGCAGAGAATTGGATTTCGCTTCTTTAATAGCCTGTTCGGGGGTCACGGGCGGCACCAAAGCGTTCTGGAAAGCGGGCGTCAAGGGCGATTTTGAGCGCCGGTAAATTCGGCGGCGCCCCGGCAAGGGAGCGCGGTATCCTGCGGGGTATGGATAGAATTGCACCTACGCTTCGGCCGGACGATCGGCCCCGTGGATTTCAGCGCTGGCGAACGCTTTTGTTTTTGCATTGGGAGGTGCCTGCGGATGCTGTGCGGGCGCTGATTCCAAGCGAGCTTTCGGTCGATACGTTTGATGGCAAGGCGTATGTGGGCGTTGTGCCTTTTACGATGCGGGATGTGACGCCGTGGTGGTCGCCGTCGGTGCCTGGGATATCGAATTTTCACGAGCTCAATGTGCGGACGTATGTGCATTACCAAGGGCGGGAGCCTGGGGTGTGGTTTTTTAGCTTGGATGCGGCGGGAACGATTGCGGTGCTGGCGGCGAGGGCGGGCTGGGGGCTGCCTTATTTTAGGGCGTCAATGGATCTATCCGTTCAAAATAATGAAGTTCACTATCGGAGTGAGCGGCGGTGGCCAAAGCCTGTGCCGGCGAATTTAGAATGTCACTATCGGATTGGAAAGGAGCTGGGAGCCGCAGAACCTGGAACTTTTGAGCATTTTTTAGCGGAGCGCTATATTTTGTACACGAGGAGGAAGGGGGGAAAGTTATTGAGTGGACGGGTGCATCATAAGCCCTATCCTTTATGGACGGCGGAGGTGGAGCAGGTCAGCCAGAGCATGGTGAAGGCGGCGGGATTGCCCCATTCGGATGAAGCGCCGCTGGTATTGTATTCGCCGGGTGTGGATGTGGATATTTTTGATTTGAAACCGGTGGAATAACGAATTCCCAAGCTCATCCACACGCAAAGGGGGCATGCCTCACGATAACCCCCCTCGCCTCCTCGCTATCCAATGCACACCCATCGAAAACGCCGCCAATAAAGACCATGCCCACGCCGGCAATATAGGCGTCACATGCCGCTCCGCCGCCACTTGGGTCGCTTTTGGAAGCGGTAATTGCCCTACGTCGTCCGCCTTTACATGCCGCCCCTGCGTGCCTTCGGATATCGCCGCCAATCGTTCAGGATCGGGCCGCGAATCCGCCCATTCATCCCCGCCTTTTTCACATGCAAAGTCTCGTCTCGTCGTCGAGCCTTTCTCTCCGTTCGTTGTACCGCTTGCCCCTGGTCGCATTTCTACCAGCGCCGAATATCCCCCAACCGCCATGCGCCCAAGCGGTATCAAGATAGGTTCGCCTTTGGGATTGAGTTCGGCCGTGTGCTTTTTGACGGTTTCTCCACTGCCCAATCGCGTAATCGTAATGTCCGCGCGGCCTGTTTGTCCCGCCAAGGGCTTTAAACGGAGGATGCTCTCTTCTCCCGCTATGCAGCTTCCAGGGATATCGATGACTGCGGGTTCAAAACGGGGGTCGCGCATCAGCCAGCCGAGCATCGCATCCCAAAATGCCCCATGAGCGCGTCCAGCGGCATTCGCAGCAAAAGCGCTAAACAATAGCTTGTGCGACCCGTCGAGCGCCAATGCGATGGTGCGTCCGCTTCCAGGCTCACCTAGGGAAAGCAGGGGCATGGGCGCTCCCTTGGCCGTCTTGAGCGTGGGATGGGTGAGCAATACGGTCGCATCGGGGCGCGCGTCTCCAACCAAATTGGCGCCGGGCATTTCAGGTAGTTCTTCGCCAATCAATGAACGAAGGGGGCTAAGTACAGGCGCCATGCGGCCCGCTTCTGTAAATCGGGGGATAAATGTGCTAAGATCTATGCCTTGGGTCCGGCGATCGAAAGGGGGAAGTTCTACCGGTAATACACGAGCCAGGGGCGTGGCCGCGTAATGACCTGGAACAAAGGAATCGGGACCGCCAACCATGATCAATCCCCCACCTTTCTCGACATAGCGGGCGAGGGCGGGCAGATGTTTTTCTAAATCGTAGGGGCGGGCATCGAAGTCTTGAAGAACAACGGCGTCAAAACTCGATAAATGCACGCTGAAGAGTTCATCCACCGGAAAGGGGATCAAGGCCAGGTCATCCGGCGATGCGTTCACGTCGTCGGTGAGGGTGCGCAAAATAAAAAAGGCAACAACATCAACGGATGTGTCGGACTTCAGCCACATGCGCAGCGCCCGAACGTCATAGGTTGGGCGGCCGGCGACGTGTAAAACGCGAACGCGCTCTCGGGTTACATCGATGGTGAAGAGGCGTTTATCGTTTTCAAGAATCGTATCGCCTTTGGGGGATTTAATTTCAATTTCAAGAATTCGTGTGCCAGCTCTATCGAGTGTGACTTGAAGCTCGAGGAATGCTTTTCCATTTTCGACATGCGCCGTTCCCGAGGCGAGAGGCGTGGGATCTCCTTGTTCGCGGAGTTCGCGCGCAAAGACAGGGATTTCATCGCAGGAGAGTCCGCCATCGCAGCCGATTTCTATGCGCAGCGAGAGGGGCTGATGGGCAACAGCCGCTCCAGCCGTGCGAATGGCGCGGATGCTGGCGTCGGCGGGCGCGGCAGCGGCAAGCGCGACGGTGTGCACAGGGACTTGGAGATGGCCGAGCGCGTTTCTTATTTCGTCTGTTGGGCTGGTTTCTGAAGGCCGATCGAGGCGGCCATCGGAGAGGACAACAATGGCCGCGGGGCGTTCGTCGGCAGCGCCGGCTACTTGTTCAAGGGCGCTTTGGAGATCGGATTTGGAATAGGGATGCGCGGCGAGAAGCGATGCGATGGAGCCCTCGCTGAGGGATGCGATGGCCGCTTCGCCTTGGGCTTCTTTTTCGCTGGAGTATTTTTGGCTTTCACCGAAGCGAAGCAGCGAGAAGCGAACTTCCGATGAGCGTTTGCTCAGTTCGGTGAGCGCATTTTTGAGGCTTTCGCGGCGGGTGTTGGAGAGGCCGGGCAGATCGATGGAGTGGGAGCCGTCGGCGAGGACGATGACTTTAGAGCCGACGAGGCTGACTTTGGAGCGGACCGCGACGGGTCTTAAGACGGCGAGCAGCAGAAGCACCGCGGCGCAGAGGCCGGATAGTGCGATGAGCAAAGCGCCTTTGCGGGCTTGGGTGGAGCGGATGAGTTCGATGATCAGAAGCAGCGCGGATGCAGCGGCAAGAACGCAGGCCGAGATGATGTAGACGCTGGCTAAATCTCCGGACAGCGCGAAGGATTCCGTCATGGTACGTCCCGCATGCGGCGGCGTTTCATGATGTGCTCGGCATGGACTTGGTCGTCTTTGTAGTTGGAGCAGAGCACGTACATTGCGATGTTGACCGCTAGGCGTATGGCCATTTCACGCTGCGTTTCACCTCCAGGCGTGACGGCCACGGGGTGTTCGCCATTTTGGGAGCGCGCGAGGGCGCCCGCGAGATCGTGCACGGAGAAGATGACTTGCGGGAGTCCGCCCCGGACGATGGCCTCGAGTTTGGGCGGGCCTTCGACGCGGCCCACGGCGCGGCGCAGAAGATAGAAGGATTTGAAGACGACGTTTTCGGTGCCGATGGCAATGGGCGATCCTTCAGGAAGGATGCGGGAGAGTTCGCGTTTGGCGGCGCGCACAAATACCGATTCCGAAGGAGCAAAGTCGTCGACCAGCAAGATGCCGCCCAAGGCGATGAAACGGCGCACGTTGACGACTTCGCGTTCGGTGAGCGCGGGGATATCGGAATCGCCGCCCCAGTAGGCAAATGGTTCGGCGAGAAGGCTGGGATCGTCGGCGCGGATGGTGGGCGGAGAGAGGCGGGCGGGCGCGCTGGTGCGCTGCACGAGTTCGCGTGACCAGCGGGCAGGCGCGGTGGTCCGCACGCCTTCAAAGCGGGATGTGCCCGTCAGCAATACCCGCGGGTTAAAAGCGCCTTCTTCACCAAAGGCGAACCCTGTGCGCGGGGGCAGGATGAGACCGGCCGTTACAAGGCCAAAAAACGTGCGGCGCTTTAGGATGGGCGAGCTCATATCAGTCGAAGTCGTCCACCCGCCACACGCCGCCTTCGCGCTTGAGCTTGACTTCATGGCCGCCCGGAACTTGTACGACGGCGCTGTCGCCCGTGACCTGTACTTCAAGCCCTTCGGGATGCTCGAGACCTTCCACCAAAGAACGCAGATCGCTTTCGATCGCGCTTCGGGTCGCGGGCGTGAGGACACGCATGAGGCCCGCATAGCTGCGTCTCGCGAGCACGCGCCTCAGTTGAGATAGAGCTTGTTCGGGCGTGCGCGCTCCGGCAGGAAGAGCAGCGGCGGCCGAAATTCGAAAGTCGCCGGCTTCCAGCGAAAGCGTTGCATCTTCGCCGTCGGCCCAGCGGACTCGGGCTTGGGTCTTGAGGCGGGCCACGGTGTCGGCCGAATTGAGCGCCTTCGCCTGCTCGGCCAGTTCTTGCCGCTCCATCGCGACCATGTCGCGCACTTCTTCGCGTGAAAGCGAGCGCCTTCCTTTGTCGCTGAGCATGGCGTAAATCGCCTCGGCATCGCCTTTTTCCGCAGCCTGTGCATAGGCTTTGAGCGCGTCCTCAGGAGGCGGGAGCGCAGACGAGCCGCACCCAGCGCACAGAGGCGCCGACAAGGCGGCAATAACAAGTGTCGCTTTCAGCACGGCGCGGCAGAGTAGTACAAAAGTGCGTGAAGCGTCGACAGCCCTCGCGCAGGCTTTAGGCCGAAGGCGGCACGGTGCGCGCGGCCGCAGATTTCTGGCCTGTCATCACGTTGATCAAGCGCAGGTCGAGCCCAATAAAATCGCGGAGCATTCCGCTCTTGGCGAGCACCGTCCATTCTCCGAGCGGGTGCTCTCCTGATGTCTTGGCCTCCAAAACAAGTGTATTGCCTTCGATGCGCGCTCCCACATCCTGCACGCGCCCTTCATGTTCGCGATCCAAGGCGTCGGCCACGCGCAAAATCGCTGCCATCGCTTTGACTTTTCCCCGATCGTCCCTCGACAGCGCGCGGAAGTTTTCATGATCGAGGCTGGGCGGACCTTTGCGGTGATAGCGCGCCACATTGGCGACGATTTCCCGCTCGGCCGGAGCCAATCCCATGATTTCACTGTGCGCGATAATATAATAACTATGTTTGTGGTGGCCTTCATAACGAACGAAATCGCCCACGTCGTGAAGCAATGCCGCTGCTTGAAGGAGAATTCGATCGCGGGGCCCCATCCTGTGCCGGTTGGATAAATCATCGAATAGGCGCACTGCAAGGCGGGAAACCAACACGCCGTGCTGCTCATCAAAATGATAGCGGCGGCCCAGGCGGACACAGGCATCCATCACGGCGGCGCCCTCGGCTCCAAAGTCGTGCGGAATAAAATGCACATGCGCCAAATCGACGAGCAGCCCTTCTTTTAAGCCCACGCCCGGCGCTGAAATGGAATCGCATTTCAAAACGCCTGCGACATGGCGCAGCACCGCAGCCGCTGGAACGATGGTGTCCGCCCGGTCGGCGCGAAGGCCATAGCGGGCCATGCGTTCATCGACAGAAGCCTTGGAAAGCTCTTGGATCAATTGATTCATCGCGCGGACTTCAATCGCGCGCGTCTGAGCAAAGGCGCCCGGCATCGGACAGAGATCGGCCAGCGTTTCGATGTTGCCGCCTGTGCCAATAATCAGATCGACACGGCCCTCTGTAAGCTCGTTGATCTCGCGAAAAGCTTCGCTCGCTACACGGTGCACATACTCGTCAAGCAACTGCTCGTGAAGTTTGTCCACAGGCTTTCGGTCTTCCAAAAACGCTTCGATGATGCGTACCGTGCCTATGGGCAGCGAGCGGCTAAACAGCGATCTTCGCCCCGAAAGCAGCGTCAGTTCCGTCGAGCCGCCGCCTATATCCACCAAGAGCGCCGTCTGCGGGCCCAGGTTCACCCGCTCGAGAACGGCCATCTGAACCAGCCTCGCCTCTTCCACACCTTCAATCACGTCGATGTGAACACCGGCTTCCCGTTCGGCGCGCGCCACAAATAAATCGCCGTTGGAAGCCTCGCGCGCGGCGCTTGTCGCAACGGCCCGGTAACGCTCCACCTTGGCATCGTCCATAGCCTGGCGAAAGCGGCGAAGCGCTTCGCACGCAGCCCCAAGCACCGTCGGCTCGATATACCCCTTGGTGAACACATCATGACCCAAACGCACCGGAGCCCGCTCGGAATGAACGTCGCGAAAGGGATAAAAACGAGGTCCGTCGGGGCCGGCGAATGGAGGGTCGGCGTCCACAATCCGAAGGCGGATCGCATTGGATCCAATATCAATCGCCGCTAGGCGCGCCATGCATCGCAGGAGTAGCGAAGCCGTGTGCAGTTGGCTACCCTGGTCACGCGATGAACAATCCGATCCGCCATTTCACTACCGTTTTCGCGATGGCTTGTATTTCCCTGTACGGCTTGGCCTGCGGGCCCGGTGAGGCGCGCGCGCCCAATCCGACGCGGCCCTTGGACGAGCGGCGAGCCATCGAGGTGATCCGCAAAGCCATTTCGCTCGAGAACGCACGGCCGGCACCCGCGCGCGATGTGACGATTGCAGGCTATGAAAAGCCCTTGCGCGTGGATGTAAGCGTCGAAGGCCATGAGTATGGAGTCGCCTACATCACGGCCGAAGACGCGGAGAAGCTCGGTAACGCGATTCCTCCGAAGAACGGCCCGGACGAAAAGCTTCGCCTTGCGCGCGCAGGTGAAAACGGCGACGTGCGGATCGTGCTCTTGTATCAAGACAATTACCGCTACGACGACTTGGTGGGCGAAGAGCACGAGCAGACGACGATCGCGGCCGAACGCTTGCTGACGCGCGACGTTCAGGACTTCATCACTTACGCCAAGACGCAGAAATTCAAGTGAGCATGAGCCCTGTGCGCGAACGGAAAGCCAAACGCTCCTCGGCGGGTACTGGTACTGGCAGCGGCGCCTCAGAAAGCGAAATCGAAACCCAAACCGAGAGTGCGCCTTCTGCGGCAGACGCCGTACCGAAGCGCACGGCCGCCGCGCGGACATCCGCGCCGGGAGCTCCCCTGAGGCCGGGTCTTCTCATCACCGCCGCGCTTCTCATTGGCTTCGCGGCCTACGCGCTCACCGCAGTCAACGCGGCCGCCGTATTTGGCCTCGCAGTGATTCTTGGCCTGCTTCTGAAACGGGCTCCTTCCACATCGCTCGAGCCTCAGCGAATGATCGCAGGCTCTGCTCTCTTTCTTTTGCTCGGCCTCGCGCTCATCGGCATTGGCAACCAAGAAGGCGGCGTTGGCATCACGCTCCTTTCTCTCGTCGGAATGATGTTTGGAATTCACACCTATGGGCGTTTGGGCCCCGAAGAAGAAGCCTCTTGAACGGGCATTTGAAACCCTTGCCAACCAGCATCAATTGATCCAGCATCGCGCCCATGTACCGACCCGAGCGACAATGGAAAAACCTCTCCAAGAAAATTGATCTCAAGGCTTCCCGCGGCGAGCGGCGCGGAAAAAAGCAAAAGCGCTGGCGCAAATGGCTTGAGAGCTACAAGACCGTCTCCGAAGCCCGCAGCCCCGCAAGCTGAACCATCAGCGCCTCTCTTTACTCATCCCATCCCCGCTGTTTTGGCATTGGCGCCCCAAGTCCAGGGGCGTATGCTCGCCATGCGCTTATGCCGTGTTGCGTTTCAATACCACGGCATCGACAGCCGCGCAGAACCAGGCCAAGGGGAATCCATCACAATGCCCAGTCTGTCATGCTCGCGCCGCTCATCATCCATTGCCGGCGCCGGTTTAACCCTTCAATCCCGACATCAGGCGCGTTCCGCTGTGGCCTGTGTCGCGGGCGGAGCCCTTGGACTTGCGCTCCTCCTTTCAGCACAGGCATCGCAGGCCCAGGGAGCACCACCGCCGCCGCCGCCGACAGCCGCACTTCCGCCTCCCGGCCCGCCGCCCCCGAGCGCCCAACCGGGAACACTTCCCCCACCGCCGCCCGCACCTCAGGCAACAACAGCCCTTCCGCCCGGCCAGCCTCCCCAGGGCTACCCTTATCCGCCGCCTGGATACGGCCAGCCGCCGCCCGGATATGCCCCGGGATATGGTCCGCCGCCTGGATATGGCCAGCCTCCACCGGGCTACATGCAGCCTCCACCAGGCTATTTCAACGGCGAATACCCGCCCATTGGCCCCAAACGCATCGACTACGAGGAAGGCGCGCCCATCCCGCCTGGCTACCGCGTCGAAACACTGCCCAACCGCGGACTTATTATTGGTGGCGCAGTCACATTCGCGAGCACCTACCTCCTATCGACCTTTGTTGGCGCAGTCGCAGTGGATGGAGGAGGCGATGACGAATTCGCTCCCCTGTTCATTCCTGTCATTGGCCCATTCATTACGGTTGCAACGGCTGAATCCGAAGGGATTGGCACATTTATGTTGCTGGTTGACGGCATAGCCCAAGCGGGCGGCGTGGCGATGTTTGTTGCTGGAATGCTAACCGATCGAAAATATTTAATACGCAATGATATTGTCACGGCAAAATCCAAGCTGACCATCACACCCGTCGTAAGCAGCCAAACGCTTGGATTGACCCTGCGCGGTACGCTTTAATCTTCTTAGGCTTAGGGAAGGAACGGAATACATCGATATGAAACAGATCAACACCATGTCATTTCAATTGCGGGCAAGCGCTGGATTCATTGGCATGAGTCTCCTGCTGCTCACAGCATCCCAAGCCGGCGCGGCAGACAAGCCTCCCCCGCCTCCGCCTCCTCCCCCAAGCGCACAGCCCGCCCCGCCTCCCCTGCCACCGCCCGGCGCCACGGCTCCCCAGCCGCTCCCACCATCCAATGCACTCCCCCCAGGACAACCCCCTCCGCCTCCACCGGGCTATGCCCCCCAAGGCGCCCCAGGACAACCGCCCCCTGGATACCCGCCTCCCCCACAAGGCTACTATCCACCACCGGGACAACCCGCGCCTGGAGCACAACCTGGCTATCCACCACCCGGAGCACAGCCTGGCTATCCACCACCGGGAGCACAACCTGGCTATCCACCACCGGGACAAGGCGGCTATCCACCCCCTGGATACTATCCCTATTACTATCCGCCTCCCGGCGCCGTACCCTCCGGCCCACCAACGATGCCCTACAAAGAAGGCGATCCCATTCCCGATGGATATCGCGTGGCCACAGAAAAAGGAGGCCGGGGCTTAACTGTTGCGGGCATCAGCGTATTTGGCGGCGCATATTTTCTCTCCCTGCTCGGAGCCCTATCCTCGAGCAGCGGAGACTACGCAAGCCTCTATGTTCCCCTTATCGGACCATGGATTGCGCTGGGCACCAGCGACCCCAACAACAACGGATTGGACGGCCTCTTTGTTCTGGATGGCCTAGCCCAGGCGGCCGGCGCCACGATGTTTATTATCGGAATGGCCACCGGCGACAAAAAAGTGCTGAAGCGAAATGACGTCGCGCAGAACAAAACGGCTCCCCAGGTGTTTATAGGCCCCAAATCCGCCGCGCTCCGCTGGACTTTCTAATCCATAGAGCAATTAATTCTATGAAATTGCATTCCCGCCAAGCCAAGCGCATAGCCCCAAGCGCGCTGCTCCTTCCTCTTCTACTCATATCCGCACCTTCCGCGTGGGCACAGCCTTCCCAGCTTCCACCACCACCCCCGCCGCCTACCATGGCACCCGCAAACAATCAGCAGCCATGGGCCTACCCACTCCCCATGCTCCCTCCCTACATGTTAATACCCCCCACCCTTCCCTATTCGGAGGACCAAGAAATTCCCCCGGGTTATCGCCTGGAAACCCGGACCAACAAGCCCTTTCTCATCACAGGGGTATCCCTATTTGGACTAGCTTACGGCCTATCGCTCGGCGCCTCCCTCATCATTCTCGGCGGAGGGGGAAGCCGATCCGGAGAAATAGCTCCGCTTCTTGTCCCACTCATAGGCCCATTCATCATGACGGGCAGTGCTGACGAAGGCAACACCACATTTCTACTGGATGGCATCACCCAAGCCATCGGAGTAACGCTCATGAGCATCGCCATTTTCAAGAAAGATCAATTGCTGGTGCGCGACGACATCAAGCTATCCAAAGCAGCGCCCGAAGTCTTCGTGGGCCCAAAAGCGGCCTCCCTTCGCTGGACTTTTTAAAGCGATTTCTATTTTTTCTCAAACCTACCAGGAAAAGCACATGAAAATCGTCATTCATCCATCTCAGGCACGCCTTGCTTCCCTTCACAAAGGCGTGCTGACATTCTATGATATTTCCGGTCCTACCCCCCAAAAACTGACTTCAGCCAAAGCCCCCCAAGGGCACCGAATCGCGGCCTGCGGTGCTTACACTGCCGTCCTCGCGGGCAAAAGCGCCCCGGCAGGAGCATCGATCTCATCGGCCAAGATCCTGCGATTTGGCTGGGATGGGAGCGAATTACCTTCAATTCCCGTTGGAGAAGTCGATAAATGCGGCCTTTCTTTGAACACCGACGGAAGCAGGCTGGTCGTCACCAATTGGCGAGCATGTGAAGTCACCCTCTACGATACGGCGAGCGCCAAACCCTTAGGCGCCGCGGGGGAAAGCATCCCATCCGGTGCATCCATTTCCCCCGACGGAACGAAAATCATCTGCGGCACAGCCGATCAAGGCAGCGGGGCTATTCTCTGGTTTGATCCATCCAAGATCGAAAAGGGCAAAATGGCGATGGAGAAACTAAAACCTCCCAAGCCTTCCCCCGGGCTAGATGATGCCCCCTATTTTAGCGTATGGTCCAAGGACGGCAGCCTTGTGGCTATTTCCAACCAAAGCTGGGGAGGACGAGGCTTATTTATATACGATGGCATAAGCAAGACCCCTCTATGGAGTATAAGCCTCGATGTGGGCGGGGGAGATGAAGAAGACGAGGAAGCCGGCGCCGAGAACTGGTATCCCATGCCCCTGGGTTTTTCGGAAGACGGCTCGATGCTCTTCGCGGCCGAGGTGGGAGCCATTCGCGCATACAGAGCGCGCAGCGGCGAAAAACTAAAGGCGCTGCCCGCGAAAAACGGCGATGGAAGCAGTGGATTTGCCGTTCAGAGCTCGCAGAACCGGCTCTGGCTTGCAGGGGACGAACCCGAAGCGCTCGCCTTTGATTCAACATGGCTAGCCGCACCGGCCCCAACGAAGACAGCCACAAAAAAGGCCGCCGCGAAGACAACAGCGAAAAAGAAAACGGCCGCAACGAAAAAAACAACCGCCAAAAAGAACGCAGGCTAAACCGCAGCTTTCTCCCCGCTTATTTTCCCAAATCGCTCGCGATGCTTCTCGAGCAGCCGCTCGGCCACCTGCACCACATCGCCCACATCCTTGCCATAAGCATCCGCCCGAATCTCCTCGGCAAAACTCGGCGTCGTCACCGCACCTCCAATCATCACCAAATGCGGCAACTCCTGCGCCCGCACCGCATCAATCACATCCTTCATCCGCATCATGGTCGTCGTCATCAGCGCCGATAACCCAATCAGCTCCGCCTTATGCTCCCGAGCCGCATTTAAAATATCTTCCATCGGCACATTGCGCCCCAAATCGTGCACCCCAAACCCAAAATTCCTCAGCATAAGCGCAACAATATTCTTACCGATATCGTGGATATCTCCCTTCACCGTCGCCAGCACCACCGTGCCCTTCTTCTCGACATTGCCCGAACGCTCCATCAAAGGCATCAGCACCGAAACCCCCGCCTTCATTGCATCGGCGCTCGCAATCAAATGCGGAATAAACTTTTTTCCCGAGCCAAATAAATCCCCAAGATGCCGAATCGCCGGCGTGAGCACATTTAAAAATAAATCAAAAGGTTCGCTGCCTTCATCCAAACAACGCTGAACCAGCTTGGGCACGCCGTCTTTATCGCCCTCCACAACCGCTTCCCATAACAAGTCGCGCCCCGTCTTCTGATTGCTTTTCACCGCCGGCGAAACGGCATTCGGCCCGCCTTGAACGGCTCCACCCTGCGCATCGACAAGCAAGGTGCCCGCCTTCGCCGCCTCCAGCATCTCCTGGTCACGCTTCCGGCTCTCCGCCAGCGGAACCGCCAAATCGATATAACGCCTGCATCCAGAATCGCGCCCCGCAAACAAACTCGCCGCGGCCACCGTTTCATTCAAGAGCGCATCATTCGCATTACAGATCGCGCTATCCAAACCCTGCCCAATCGCCTGCGCCAAAAACGTGTTGTGCACCGATTTACGAAGCGGCAGCCCAAAAGAAACATTCGACAGCCCCAGCGTCGTCGCGCATCCCAGCTCCTGCGTAATGATCCGAATCGTCTCCAGCGTTTGCGCCGCGGGCTCCGGTGCCGCGCTCACTGGAATCGAAATACAATCGAAGACCACCCAATCCCGCGGAATGCCGTACTCCTCGCACATCCTCAAAATCTTTTCCGCATTGCGCACGCGATCGATCGCCCTCGCGGGAATCTCTGTCTCCGCCGTCATTCCGATCACCGCGCATCCATAACGCTTGATAATCGGCAGCAGAAACTCCGCCTTCTCGCGCACCGGATCGACACTGTTCACCAGCGGCCTTCCCGGATAAGCCCGGATGCCCCGTTCCAGCGCCAACACATTCGCCGAGTCGATCACCAGCGGCGTCTCCGCAACGTTCTGAACGGCCAAAACAGCCTTCTCCAGCATCGCCGCTTCATCGACCAAAGGCACGCCGACATTCACATCCAGCGCCGTTGCAAAGCCCTCCACCTGGCGCCTCGCATCCTGAACGATCAAGTCCGTTCGGCCTTCGCGGATCGCTTGAGAAAATTCCTTGCGGCCCGTCGGATTGATGCGTTCACCGATCACCACAAAAGGCGCGCCTTTTCCAATGCGCAGCGAACGCGAACGCGACGTGATCCAAGTGCCTTCCAAGCGGCTCGAATGCGCATGCGGCTTATGCCCAACATCGGCCGCGATCTTCCGGATGTAATCCGGCGTCGTCCCGCAACAGCCACCGACAATCGCCGCGCCCCGATCGACAAACTGCTTTGCAAAGGGCGCCATATGCTCCGGCGTCTGCAAAAACACCGTCTTGCCCTTGCGCATCACCGGCAGCCCCGCATTGGGCTGCACCGACAAAGGAAGCTTCGTCGCCCGGCTCATACGGCCAACGACATCCAGCATATCTTCCGGCCCGACCGAACAATTCACACCCACCACATCGGCGCCGCACGCCTCAAGCACAATCGCCGCCGTTTCAGGATCGGTCCCCGTATCCGTCATCCCCCGCGCCGTAAACGTCATATGCGCGATGACCGGCACCGCCCGGCTCACATCCCTCACCGCGATCATCGCCGCCTTCGCCTCGACCAAATCGAACATCGTCTCGATCACGATCAAGTCCACGCCGGCATTCACCAAAGCCCTAGCTTGCTCGGCGAAAATCGACACCGCCTCCTCAAAAGGAAGCTCACCGCCCGGCTGCACCGTCGTACCGCTCGGCCCAATATCTCCGGCCACCAGCACACGCCGCTCACCCACGGCCGCCCGCGCATTCATCACCGCGGCCTCATTGATCTCCCTCACCCGATCCTGAGCGCCGTACTCACCGAGCCTCAAACGCGAAGCTCCAAACGTATTTGTCAGAACGATGTCGCAGCCCGCATCCACATACTCGCGATGAATAGAAACAATCGCCTCAGGCTGCTCTACGTTCCACAGATCGGGCGCATACCCATCGGGCAAACCCCGGGCTTGAAGAAAGGCGCCCATCGAACCATCGAGGATGAGCACTTCTTGCTGAAGACGGCGCAGAAAGTCTTTTCGATCCATGCGGCTTGATTAGCCTAATTTCAACCCGAAAGCTTTGGCAATTCAGCGCCGCCGAAGGACACGCGCGCGGACTCAATCGGCATCATCGCCTTCACCTTCATCCTCCGCGCCCACTGTTCTTTCGGCCCAGCCCACCACCGTGCTCAGCGACTTGCGCGGCAAGAGCGCAAAGGCTTCATTCACACGGACACCAATCTTCTGCGCCTCCAGCAATGCGCAAATCTCTCCCTGCGCTTCCAGCTTAAAATCACCGTAACCAGGCCGGTATCTCCGCGCTCTCACAAGCCCGGCCCTCGCCATATCCGAAGCCACGCGCGCCTCCGCCACCCTAGCCGCGCTGTCCGCCATCCGCGTACCCAGCGCATCCAAAAACCACGCTTCAGCGGCTTCATCCGCACTCACAAGCGCATCGAGCGCGGCATCCCAAACCTCGCCCAAGGTCAACAGCAGCACACTCACTTCACGGCATCCAGAAAGCAGCTTCACCACATCGCGCCCCACAAGCAGCGCCTTCGAACCCGCGACTTCAATGCGATCCTCAAAAAAATTCTCCGGCCGAAGCGCAAAACTCTCCAGCACCGCACTCCACGCGCTCATCCCCAGCGCTCTTCCCACCGCCTTGCGCACCGCCTCGCGCACACCTCGTTCAGATATTTCATCAATTCGATGCGCATGAGGAATTCGCAGCGCCCGCAGAACCGCCTCTTCATTCAATGGCTCAAGCGAACCGCGCATAACAAAAGATGAACGCCGGAAGATTCTCACAATTTAATTCTATTGCCTACCATTTCAATCATAATGGCACGCTAAAATATTTTAGCGACCTATACAAATCTAAAAATCATCTCAAATTAGCACTGGCACTTTAGCCAAAGCGGCCCTAAGCTATCTTGGCAATGCAGGGTTTAAACCCTACGTTACGTAAGCACTGTCCATACGGTTTAACGATTTCAACAGAAACCGCGAGGCACTGCAATCAAGGAGTGGATTTGCGATGATCACGATCACAGAGCGAGCAGCCGAAAAGGTCCAAGAGATCGCCGAGGCGGAAGATCTAAAAGGGCAAGGACTACGCCTGCGGGTTATCGGCGGCGGCTGTGCCGGTTTTAGCTACGATCTTTATTTCGAAGATAAGCCCGGTGAAATGGATGAAACCTTTGAGGATAGAGGCATAAAGCTATATGTCGATCCTCTAAGCTATCAATATCTCGAAAACACCGAAATCGATTATGTCGAAGGGCTTCATGGCTCGGGATTTAAATTCATCAATCCCAATGCCAAAGGCACCTGCGGCTGCGGCTCTTCATTCTCGGCCTAAAAACTCAAAACCCCATCTTTCGACGGGGTTTCAAGGCCACAGAAGCCATAAGCCGAGTTCTGTCGCGAAGCGCGGTTACCCACACCCCGCTGGTAATCATTCCTCTACGATTCGCGTTACCACGAACCTCTAGCAGCCAACCCGAAGGCTTCGAACGGGCCGTTCGTTTGCAATGGCTTCCTTTCGAAAACCATCGCATTGCCTTCCTACACGGCCTTGCTCCGAATGGGGTTTGCCGTGCCACCCTCGTTACCGAGAGCGCGGTGGGCTCTTACCCCACCATTTCACCCTTACCGCGTGACCATTCAATCGAATAGCGGCGCGGCGGTATGCTTTCTGTTGCACTATCCTCGGGGTCACCCCCACCGGGCGTTACCCGGCATTCTGCCCTAGGAGCTCGGACTTTCCTCCCGCCCTTCAGGCTCAAACGGATGTCTCCGCTGAACAAGAAGCGCCGGCGACTACCTGTCTCGCTGTGACGGCCCCACCTTAATCAAAAACCAAAGCGCCTACCACCTAAAAAATGCCGGATGACCTTCTTTAACCGCCACAAATGTACCGCGGCAGGTCGCCGTCACCTTTCCGCCGGCCGATAACGTCGCCTCCACCACCGCCCTATCCTCCGACGATTCAACGACTTTCGCCGATAAACGAACAGGCGCGAGCGGCGTTGGCTTCTTTAGCTTCACATGAAAATCGGCCGTCACCGTGCAGGGCGGCGCGCTTTGACCGTTTTTCTGCATTAAATGACAAGCCGCCGTCCAATTGGAATGGCAATCCAATAGTGCTCCTATAATCCCGCCGTTCAGCACTCCCGCAAAGGCAATATGATGAGGTTCAGGCGTAAAATCAGCCACGATTTCATCGCCTTCCACCCGGCTTTTAATGCGGAGCCCTTTGAGATTGGCCGGCCCGCATCCAAAACATTGGTTTTGAGGAGCATAACGATCTTGTAGGCTCAGGCTTTCGGTCGCTTCACTCATGTATCTAACCTTTAACTCTCTTCATATTGCTCAAAAATCATATCGTATTGAAATAAAAGTCAATACGATCACATAAACGCCTCATCCATTAGCATTTTCTGCTCAAGCAAATGACTGGAACGCGAACCGGTGGCCGGGCTGGCACTGGGCGCGCGGGCCACACAAGACAGCGGCAAACGGTGATGCAACAGGCCGGGCAACACCGCATTGATATAATAGAAAGCGCCGTAATTTCTCGGCTCTTCCTGCACCCACACCAATTTTGTACCGTCTTTATAGGGCGCGAGCACCTGATTCAGCGTGTCATTCAAAGGATAAAGCTGCTCCAGCCTAACAATCGCCACATCCTTGATTCCACGGGCTTCGCGCGCCAGCGCAAGGTCGTAGTACACCTTTCCCGAACACAGCAAAATCTTCTTCACGTCATCAGGATCGGCAGCGCCCGAATCGGGAATCACCCGCTTAAAACTGCCTGAAACCAAGTCGTTCAGCACCGACACCGGACGGTGAGGCCCTTTGGACGTGGCCGCCACGCGCAGCAAACTCTTCGGTGTCATCACCACCAAAGGCTTGCGCCAAGGCCGCAGCACCTGCCTTCTCAACACATGAAACAATTGCGCGGGTGTGGTCGGATTGCAGACCTGAATATTGTCTTCCGCGCTGTTCTGAAGAAAACGCTCCAGCCTCGCGCTCGAATGCTCGGGCCCCTGGCCTTCATAGCCATGCGGCAAATACAAAACCAAACCCGCCAGCAAATGCCATTTATCTTCACTGGATGTAATGAATTGGTCGACAATCACTTGAGCGCCGTTCAAAAAATCGCCGAACTGCGCTTCCCAAATCACCAAAGCGTCCGGATAATCGAGGCTATAGCCAAATTCAAAACCCAAAACGCCGGCCTCGCTCAGCGGACTGTTGTACGCCTCAAAACGCGCCGGAACCGATGCCACTTGCGATAGAGGCGCAAAGGGCTCGCTGGTTTCCATATCGCGCAGAACCGCATGCCGGTGGCTAAAAGTTCCGCGCTGCACATCCTGCCCCGTCATGCGCACCGGCCGCTTCTCGGCCAATATCGTCGCATAGGCAAGCATTTCTCCTGTGCCCCAATCAAAAGGCTCGCCGGCCACCAAGCGATCGTGCCTATTCTTTAGAATGGGCAGCACTTTTGGATGCACTTTGAAATTGGAAGGAAATTCCAAGAGCTTTTTTGACAATTCGATCAATTTTTCTGCGGGCACATGGGTGGGCACCTCGGGAACGGCCGCATCCGAGCCTCCCCTGTAAAATCGCCATACCCCGCCCATCATATGCCTTACGGGCGCAAACCCCGTTTTCTTCACCTCATCAAAGGTATCGGCGAGCGCCTGCCTCTGGTTTTTAACGATTTCATCCGCCTGCTGCTTGCTGATATTTCCGAGCGCCACCAAATGCTTCACATAAATATCGCGGAGCGATTCTTTTTTATCGATCGCCGCATACATCAGAGGCTGGGTATAGCGGGGTTCATCCCCTTCGTTATGCCCATAACGCCGATAGCAATACATATCGATAACCACATCCCGGCCATAGCGCTGCCTAAAATCGATGGCGAGCTGGGCCACATGCGCCACCGCCTCGGGATCTTCACCATTCACATGAAAAACAGGCACTTTGAGAATCCTCGTAATGTCCGACGCATAGCGCGTTGAACGCGAATCCTCAGGATCGGTGGTAAATCCAATTTGATTGTTAACGATTACATGTACCGTTCCGCCCGTCGCAAAACCCGGCACATTGGCGAGATTGAGCGTCTCGGCGACAATGCCTTGCCCAATAAACGCGGCATCGCCGTGAATCAGCAAAGGCAGCTTTTTCACGCGCGCCCCATTACCGAGGCCCGCTCTATCCTGCTTGGCCCGGGTGCGCCCCTCGACCACCGGATTCACAAATTCCAAATGGCTTGGATTAAAGGTCAGCGTGATATGAATCTCCTGGCCCGATGCCGTCTTTCGCTCGGTCGAATATCCCAAATGATATTTCACATCGCCGCCGCCCAAATTCGCCTCGGGATCTTTATCTTCAAAAGCCGCGAAAATATCGCGAAGGCTTTTTCCCATGATATTCGCGAGAACATTTAAACGGCCGCGGTGCGCCATACCGAGCACAATTTCATCGACCTGATGCTCACCCGCCCTTTCAATCATCAAATCCAACAGGGGAATCAAGCTTTCGCCGCCCTCCAGCGAAAAACGCTTGGTACCCGCTTCATAGCTTTTATGAATAAATTGCTCGAATACCTCGGCCTCGCTCAGCTTCGATAAAATGCGCAATTGAATCTCGGCATTGAGCTTCATGCGGTTATGCGTCGCTTCCATCTGTTCCTGGAGCCACCTGCGCTGCTCGGCATCTTCGATAAAGGTGAATTCGACACCGATCGAACGCGCATAGGTTTCCTCGAGCTGCGTGCGAATTTCCCGCAGCGTCATAACAGGCGGAGCGCCCCCCAAACCCGTCGTCGGAAAAGGCTTGTCCAAATCGGCTGCACTAAGCCCAAACTCTTCAATCTGCAATTGAGGCAATTGAGGCGGAGGCCCGCCGAGCGGATTGAGATGCGCCGAGAGGTGGCCAAATACCCGGTAGGCATTCATTAAATGAAAAACCCGGGCCTTGTGCGAGGCTTCCTCGAGGATTTCCCGGCTATGATCGCCCGCGGCCAGCGTGTCCGCATAAACAGCATCCAGCGATAAACCCTCGGGCGGAACAGGGCCGCTGGGCGGCGGAGCGTCTTCGGAGGAAGGCTCCCGCGGAGCTATTTTCGGCGGCGAAAGGGGAACTGCCTTCGCTTGAGCCGCGCCGTTCTGGGACTCGAAAAACCTGCGCCAGCCTATATCAACAGAAGCCGGATTCTCGAGGTATTGAGCGTAGATTTCTTCGACAAAGCCTTGATTAAAACCGAAATCGAACTGCATTGTTTGAGAGGGCATGTAGGGCAATATTGGCCTGGAGCGCAAGAGGGGGAATACAAAATATTCGGCCCAAAATCCTAAAAACCGCTCTTTCCGCGCCATGTCCGCGGTGATATAGCTCGGAAATGAGCAAGCACGATTGGCAGCGCTTCCAAAACCATTTAATTTACGATCCATCGCTGGGATTCTGGCTGGACACAAGCCGCATTCATTTTGAGGCCGGCTTTTTCGAGCGTATGGAGCCCAAAATGCGCGAAGCCTTTGGGGCGATGCTAAGCCTCGAGGGAGGAGCGATTGCCAATCCCGATGAACGGAGGCAGGTCGGACATTATTGGCTCAGGGCGCCCGAACTCGCGCCCGATCCGGCGCTTCAGCATGCGATTCGAAATACGCTGGCGGATATTTTGCGGTTTACGGCGAATATTCATTCGGCCCGCATCCGTCCAGAAAAAGCCTTCCGCTTTCGCAATGTGCTCGTCATTGGCATTGGAGGCTCGGCCCTCGGGCCTCAATTTGTAAGTTCCGCGCTGCGATCTCCGGCCGATCGGATGAATATATTCTTTTTTGATAATACAGACCCAGATGGAATTGACAAAACACTCGATGAAATTGAATCCTCGGGCGCGGGATTAAGCGAAACGCTGAGCGTGGTCATTTCGAAATCGGGAGGCACCAAAGAAACGCGCAATGGGATGCTGGAAGCGGAAGCGGCCTATTCAAGGCTTGGTTTGAATTTCGCAAAACACGCGGTAGCCGTGACCGGAATGGGAAGTGAACTCGATCGTTATGCAATCTCAAAGGAATTTTTAGCCCGCTTTCCGATGTGGGACTGGGTGGGGGGCCGGACAAGCGAATGCAGCGCGGTGGGATTATTGCCCGCGGCGCTTCAGGGCATTGATATCCATCAATTGCTCGCGGGCGCGAGGGCGATGGATGCACGGACGCGAAGCCCCGATATTCAGAACAATCCATCGGCTATGCTGGCGCTCTCATGGTATTCAGCGACGGGAGGCGCGGGCAAAAAAGACATGGTGCTCTTGCCCTACAAAGACCGCCTGGAATTATTTTCCCGCTATCTGCAGCAGCTCGTCATGGAATCGATTGGAAAACAGTTTGCACTCGATGGAAGCGAGGTGAACCAGGGCATTGCCGTCTATGGCAATAAAGGCTCGACGGATCAACACGCTTATGTTCAACAATTACGCGATGGTATTGATAATTTCTTCGTGACTTTTATTGAAGTATTAAAAGACCGAAACCGCCCCGGCTATACCTTGGACGTCGAAGCGGGCATTCAATCGGGCGATTATCTTTCCGGCTTTTTGCAGGGCACACGCAAGGCGCTCAGCGACCGCGGCCGGGAATCCATCACGATTACCATCGGCGAGGTTAATGAACAATCGATTGGAATGCTTATTTCATTGTATGAAAGAGCGGTGGGCTTTTATGCATCGCTGGTGGGCATTAATGCTTATCATCAGCCCGGCGTGGAGGCCGGCAAAAAAGCCGCGGCAGAAGTGCTCGCCCTTCAGGGCCGCATTCTTTCCGCATTGGCCAAAAACAAAGGTATATGGTTAAATCTCGATGAAATTGCAAACGCAGCGCAGGCAGAGGACGAAATCGAAAGTGTATTTTGGATTTTAAGGCATCTCTCGGCCAATGCGGAGCGTGGAATTCAATGGGATTGCCCGCCCGGAGCAAAGCCTTGGGAAGGCCGTTATTTGTTGGCGAAATAAATTGGCGAAATAAATTAACCGAAAAAATCTTCGCCCGCCCTTTTTCTCATTCCCATCCAACAAATCTCGGACGTATGCTCCCGACCGATGATGGGGCCTGTCCTCACACTTGAACATGTAAGCCGAAAATTCGGCGATCTCGTGGCCGTGAGCGATGCCGGGCTCACGCTGTCGCCCGGGGAAATTCACGCCATTGTCGGCGAAAATGGAGCGGGAAAATCGACGCTTCTCAAGCTCGCGGCGGGTGTGCTCACACCGAGCGAAGGGCGTGTCTTTATCGATAAAAAAGCGCTGGAACCGGCGACCGCCGCGGAAGCGGGAAAGCGCGGCGTTTTTATGGTGCATCAGCATTTTATGCTGGTCCCGGCCTTTACAGCGCTCGAAAATGTCGTGATTGGCCACGAACCCTGCATAAGCTTTGGCCGTATTGATTGGAAAGCCGCGGAAAACAAGGCCCGCGATATCATGAAAAAGGCAGGGCTTTCGGTGCCTCTTTCGGAAATCACCGAGAAGCTCAGCGTGGGCGAACGGCAGCGGCTCGAAATCCTAAAAGTGCTGTTCCGGGGCGCGCGCGCCATTTTGCTGGATGAGCCGACGGCCGTGCTTTCGCCTTTGGAAGCCGACGATCTGTACAAGATGCTGCGCAGGCTCGCGGACGATGGCCATACGGTTGTTGTGGTCACGCATCGCCTCGATGAAGTCACCCGTTTTGCCGATCGGGTAACGGTGATGCGCAGGGGAAAAATTGTTCTCGATACCGCGCGCCAAGACGGCAACGGAAGCGATTCCCGCAAAGAGTCCTGGAGCGAGCACGAATTGACCACGGCCATTATGGGCGGCGAAGCGCCTCCTCCGTTTTCACCACCTCCGGTATTGGATAAATCGCCGGTTGTATTTGAATTAAAACAGCTTCAATTACCGGGAGCTCCGGGAAGAGCCTTGCTGAGCGATATCAATCTATCGATAAAAGGCGGTGAGATTGTCGGTATCGCCGGTGTGGAAGGCAATGGCCAAAGAGAACTGCTGCGCAGCATCGCCGGACTCGAAGACGGCGCCTTGGGCACCGTTGCGGTGCTGGGCCAAACGCTGGCCGAATCCGAAAAAATAAATACCGAACAGAGGGTGCGGATGAGGCGTCCATTCTTTGGAATTGTGCACGAAGATCGCCATGAAGATGGGCTGCTTTTGGACGCGGAAGTGGGCGAAAATTTAATTTTGGGCGATTTGGGCGACGCCGCCGGGCAAGGCAAAAAAGACTTTGATGAAATTGGCACAATAAACCAACGAATGGATGCATTTAAAGTGTGGCCGCGGGACAGAAAGCGGCGGGCCTCCGAGCTTTCAGGAGGAAACCAGCAAAAGCTTGTTGTTGCGCGGGCACTCGATCGAATGAAAAGCGCCAAATCGAAAGGCGTGGTGATTTTATCGCAGCCGACCCGGGGCGTGGATGTGGGTGCCGCTTCTGTGATTCACGAAGCCATTGGCCACGCGGCCAAAGCTGGCCTTGCGGTGCTCTTGATCAGCGCCGATCTCAGAGAACTCCGCACGGTGTGCCACCGCCTCTTGGTGATGCGAAAGGGGCGTATTGTCGCCGATTTTCCGCCGGATGTCTCCGATGACGAATTGGGCCGCGCAATGCTTTCCGAGGAGCCTTCGGCATGAGTTCTCCATCCCGTTACGCCCGTTACGCATCGATTTCACCGAATGCCCTAAGGGCTTCCCTGCCCACGGCCCTTTCCCTGGCTGGAATTATTATTGTATTGAATCTCATTTCGTTTGGATTTGGCCAGGCTCCTTTGAGCACCTTATCGAGGGTATTTGAAGGAACATGGGGAACACCCTATGGAATTGGACAGGTATTGTTTAAAGCCACGCCGCTGATGTTCACCGCGCTGGCCTTTGAAGTGGCTTTCCGGGTTGGGCTTTTCAACATTGGAGCCGATGGCCAATTGGCGGCGGCCAGCCTGGTCGGCGCTATTGTTGCCGCGAAACTCCCTGCAAATACGCCGATGCCTATCGCGCTTTTGGGTTCGGCGGCGGCGGCAATGACGGCGGGCGCGCTGATTGCGGCCTTGCCCACCTGGTTAAAGACCAAGCTCGGCGTCCACGAAATTATCAGTTTTATTATGATGAATCGCATCGTCGATATCATCATTCCTTGGGTATTGGTAGCGATTTTGGGAGCGCTGGCGCTGAGGACGGCCGATGTGGTGAAGGGCGCGGCGCTGCTCAGGCTGGACCGGATATTTCCAACGCTATCGGGGAGCGCGGCGAGCATTGCGTTTTTTATTGCGGTTCTCACGGTCTTTTTGGCGGACTTTGGGCTTTCACGGACCAGGACGGGACGCGAAATGCGCTGGATTGGAATGAATGCGCAGGCATGCCTATCGGAAGGCATTCCCATTAAAAAGCGAATGCTGCAGGCGGGGATTTTATCGGGAGCCATTGCGGGCCTGGGGATGCTGGCAACGGTGCTGGGTTACAAGGGTTATTACGAGCTTGGGCTGGGCGCGGGCGCCGGATTTTCAGGCATTGCGGTGGCGCTTTTGGGCAGGGGAACGCCTTGGGGAATTTGTTCTGCGGCCATTTTATTCGGAACGCTGGAGCAGGCAGGATTGGCCATCAATGCAACCGTTCCTAAAGATGCAATGAGCGTACTTATCGCGGTCGTCATTTTGATCGTAGCGATAAGCAATTCGGTCATAAAACAGCCTCCGGCGCCGCTGCCGATTGCGCCTTCGTCCGAGGACACGGAACGCCGAACGGCCTCACAGGAGGATGCGTCATGAATTTTCTCCTGACCATGATGGCGGAAACCCTTAGAATCGCGGCTCCCTATGCGTGCGCGGCGGTTGCGGGCATTTGGGCGGAGCGCTCGGGTGTCATTCAGATTGGATTGGAAGGCATTTTGCTTGTGAGTGCCTTTAGTTCGGTGGCCATCGCGCATGCGGCTGGCAGCGGGTTTTTGGGATTATTGGGCGGCGTATGCGTGGGCGCGCTGCTTTCGCTGTTTCACGCGGTATTGGTGGAACGGGCCAAAGTCTCGGCGGTCATCAGCGGCATTGCATTGAATTTATTGGCCTACTCATCGACGAGGCTGCTCTTGAGGGGGCTCTACGACAGCGCATCGAATTCGCCTTCGATTGAAGGGTTTCGCATTGGTCCGACGGGCACATCGGGAGCGGCGATGCTGGCCCGCGTGCTTTGCGATCCGGTAACGCTGCTGACGATTTTCGCGGCGGTGATCACGCCGATGGTATTTTCAAAAACACGTTTTGGATTGAGAGTGAGGGGCTGCGGAGAAAACCCAGTGGCGATGGCCTCGGTGGGTTTGGACGTGAGCCGGCTTCGTTATCAGGCGATGCTGATATCCGGGGCTATTTGCGCGCTGGGCGGCGTGCATTTGGCATTTGATCAGCATCGATTTGAATCGGGGATGTCCAACGGCCGGGGATTTATGGCGCTTGCGGCGGTGGTGGTTTCGGGCTGGAGGGCATCGTGGGCGGCGCTGGCCTGTTTGGTCTTTGGATTGCTGGAAGCGCTTCAGATTGTGCTTCAAGGCTCGCTGAGGCAAACGGCGGGCGGACAATTGATTCAGCTTTTGCCTTATGTTGCGACGCTGTTGGTGCTTGCGCTGGCCGCTGGAAATAAAGCCGCGCCCAAAGGTTTGGGGAAGGCGGCTGAAGAGCGGAATTAATTGTTTGGTTAGGTCCTCCAGCCTCCCGCTTCCAGTCTCGTTCTCGCGCCTTTTACCCCGAAAATTGTAGGCGTTCCCGGTGGGACAATCGGCGCCAGCCACAGCATCGCCAAAAGCGCCGCGCCGGCGAGCGGCGCAAGAGGATCTCCGCCGGCCTCGATTTGATCGGATATTTGCCAAATTCGTTTGGCTCGGCCCAGCAGCACATCGAAACCAGCACCTCCGATCGCATTGACCCCCAATATCGCCCGCTCTTTTAGCTCGGGCGCCCTCTCAATCGGAAAAGTAATGATCACAATTCTGGTGTATTGCTCACTTCCGGCCCGGCCAATGTCCATATCAATCCGGTCGGATATAGGAAATATCCCTGCTGGATATTGTTTAAATGACCCGATCCGGATGTGCGTGCGCAGAAATGACTTGGCCTGCGCGCTCCAGCGCTCGCTGTCGACCTTCGAGCTGATTTCCGGCGAAAACAGCGTAAAAGATGCGCCGCCCAAAAGCGGCTCTATTTTACCGGAATACCAGCCATTCTCATCGAATTGAGAAGGATTCAATGCGGGCCTAATCCGAATCGACGTTTTGCATCGGGCCGTCGGTGTCCTCGCCTTCGCCCGAAGTTCCAGCGCCCATGGAGGCAACTGAAAACGCCCCTATTTTCGCGGGAGGCTGATTGGGCGACGCTTCACCGATATTGCCGCCGATGACGCCGATGGCCTCGTCGAGCTCTTCTTCGTGCTGGCTTTCTTCTTCGCGCTGAGCATCAAGCGCCATGCTCGCCGCGGCTCCAATCGCGCTTCCAATGACGGCTCCCGCAAGCATGCCAGGCGGCCCCGCAAGCGCTCCCAGCGCCGCGCCCGCCGCCATGCCCGAAAGCACTTCCAGGGCCGCGGGGGCGCCGGATGGAGCTTGTAAGCCATCGACTTCTTCCAGCTCGGAGGAAGCACTTTCTTCGGGCGCGGGCGCCGTGGCTTGGGTCTCGTCGGCTTTGTGTTCGCTCATAACGCTGCTGGTATTTAACCCGATTCAATCGGCTCTGGATCAACTTAAATGCGGGCGCCCCGGCCTTTGCGTGTCACGCGGAGCAAGGCCGTTTGCGTGGACGGCGATGCGCTCAAGGCATCCCGCTCGCCCGCGTGCAAACGAAGCGCGCCCGCGTAGGCGATCATTGCGGCGTTGTCGGTACAGCTCGCCATGGGCGGAATGCGCAATTCGATTCCATGACGCTTGCATTGCCTGTCCATCTCCGTCCTGAGGCCGCGGTTGGCCGCGACGCCGCCCGCAAGCACAATCCGGCTTATTTTCTCGCGCCGCGCGGCCCTCACCGTTTTTGAAACCATGGTGTGAACAACCGTCGCCTGAAAGGCGGCGCATATATCGGCGAGATCTTGTCCTTCTATTTTTCCTTTGCCCTCGTGCCCCGCTACAAATCGGGCCATCGCCGTTTTAATGCCCGAAAAACTAAATTCCAATGAATCGCGCTGAGCCATGGGCGAAGGCAATTTGCATATTTCTTGGCCGCGTTCGGCATCGCCTTTGGCCGCAAGCGCATCGACCGCCGGCCCGCCCGGATATCCCAGGCCCAGCAATTTAGCGACTTTGTCAAATGCCTCTCCCGCCGCGTCGTCCCGGGTCGCGCCCAATTCGCAAATGTCTTCAAAGCGATAGCCGCCCACGCGATAAATGGCCGTGTGCCCGCCCGAGGCAAGCAGGGCAATCAATGGAAATTCAATCGGTTTTTCGTTCAATTCGTTTGTTTTTGATGGTCTTTTCAAAAAAACGGCGAGCAAATGTCCGATTAAATGGTCGACCACCACCAAAGGTTTATCCGCACCCCAAGCCAACCCTTTGGCCATTTGAAGCCCGACCAATAAAGCGCCGGAAAGTCCGGGCCTATTGGTGACAGCAATCCCATCCAATTGATGAAGTGTTACATTCGCGGAGCGCAGGGCCTCATCGACGACGGGCCCTATAGCCTTCGCATGATCGCGCGAGGCGAGTTCGGGAACGACGCCTCCATAGCGCGCGTGCAGGGCGACTTGGCTTCGGACGATATCCGAGCGCACTTCGCCCTTTTCTGACACGACGGCGGCCGCTGTTTCATCACAGGATGTTTCGATGCCTAAAACCCACATGGTTCGCGGGAACGGGCTTAACATGAAAGAACGGCGGGCAATAGAGAATAAACGCGGATGGACTATGGCTGGGCGTTGATCACGCTCTGGGCGCTCGCATTTCCATAGGAGACGGTAAGCGTGCTGGCTCCGGGCTCATAACCCATTACACAGAAGTCGAGAAAGCTCAAGAACTGGACATCGACAACGACAGAAGTGCCTGAAATGCTAATGCGGGGCACGACCGGGCTATCTCCATATATGCGCGCGCCGCCATGGGTTGGATAGGCATCGATACACTCGCCCAGGGGCACGCCCTGTTGGATTTTAAGCGTTTGCGATGGATTTAATCCGCCTACGCCGTCAATGGCCGTTGCATCTCCAACATGAATCGAATGAACATTGGGAGCTACAGGCGAGCCGAGCTGAATCACCGCCGGTTTGGTGCCCATTGAAATGGTATATCCGCTCAGGGTCGCGTCGCTATCGCTGCTTTGGGTACTCACCAGCATAGGCCCGATTCCATAGAGTTTTTTACCTCCGCTTCCTTGATAGCTCATCTTTACGGGGGTATACGAGCCGACAAACCACCATTCCTGTGTGCCCACTACGGGAGCTATCTCGCCGGCGTCTGTCGTGAATATGGCTTGGGTCACGGGTTCGGCGCTCAGGGAAAAAGTCGCCGGTTCATATACGTTATCGGCATTGAGATTTAAGGTGTAATTCCCTGGGGCTGTCGGGCGTATCGCCAAGACTTCCCTATCGCTCCCGATGCATCCCGTGCTTTTAATCTCTATGCCCGAGGCCGGATTGCTGGAGAATTTTAGGTTATTGGTCGAATAAATGCCCATATCGATAAATAGAACCTCATAGAGTACGCCTAAATGAAGCTCTGCCCAGAGGCCCTGGCCTATAGATCCGGATGTCACCTCTTCATATCCCTTTTCGTCGGCCGAATAGAGATCTTTTACCCAGCTCCAATCGAGGAAACAATCCGCGTCGGGGATAACCACATATCCAGCCGCATTGATGATTTCACAGGAACCATTGGTGAGATTGGTAATCTTGGGACAGGCTTCGTGGGAAACGGGATCGCCGCCCGCCGAGATAGGCATGTCCGCAATAGGCTGGCCCGTGCCGGTCTGGGGCGCTTCGAGAACCTCGTCCACAGGGAGCGTGACGCTGAGAATCTTTCCCCCATCCAGCCCAGCGCTGACTTCGCAGGTGTCTTGACCATATAGGCTTAAATCAAAGTCTCCGGCTTGCATGTCCACAGGCAATTTGCCCTCAATGGCATACCCACCAACGAGCGGATAACATGCCCCCTTCGTGACTTCGATCAAGGCCCGGGAGGGGCCTTCATGTTTACAGATCGGTGTATCCCCCAGGAAGCGCTCGACCCTCACGCGATTCGGGCCTTCGGTGAGGCGGATTTCCATCTCGGTTGGATTGTAAACCGCAAACTCTAAATCGGGCGATCCTATTAAATCCCAGGTATAGGTCGCCGGCTGAGCGGGCGTGCGGATCAAGAGTTTTTCCTGCGGCCCAGGCTCATTAAGCAATTCAAAGCCTGCTAAATCCTTAAAGAGCTTTAAATCGCCGGACGCCAAGGGCCTATCGCCGGCCATTGCAACCAATCCAACCAAGATTGTGCTGTTTGTGGTGATAGGATAGCGGGCAAGGTCTTGTTTACCGGAATCGCAAGTGATATCGGGCGCAACATGCGTGATATTCTTGGCCAGGAGAGGAATTTCATCTCGTATGGTCTTACCGAAGAAATCCTCGTATTCGATAACCAGCAAGGTATTGCCCTCGCTGAGGGCCGTGACATCCAGTGTTATCTCGTTAAAATCGAAGACCGGCTCGCCAATCTTAAAAAATTCCGTGTCGTCGACCTTAACGCTGTTTATTTTCTCCGGGCGATCCGTTAGGCATGCCTCTAATAGAGACGAATCGCAAGCGTGCTGGCGGAGGGTTAGGGTGACTCGAGCCCCGACCGCAATGGCAATGGCATTGGGATCGGACTCTAATTCAGCTCCGTTTCCAGAGCAGGAGGAGAGGCATAGCGCACCCGCAAGCGCGAGCGCGAGGGAAGCAAGGCGTAAGCTCATGCTGAAAAGAATATCCAATGTTTTTCAAGAATATCTATGAAAAAAGCAGGGGCGCCGATTAAAAACCACAGGTGCCCTGGCGCTTCGATAGCGTGAATATTCCAAAGAGGGGTTTGCGCTTTTCGTTGATCCCGGCGTTTTCGTCGGCATTTTGGCTTCCAGGCCGAAGCAATCGAACTTCAATTCGATCGTCTGTGCGCAGGGAGAGCACGGCGATAAGCGATTCGGCGTCGGGATCGGCGGGAGATATGGCGAAAATGGCATTGCGCATTTGAGCGTCGGAGAGCGTGAGACGCGAGAGGGGATCGTGAGCCATAGCGGGAAACAGGCGCAATTCGGCGTTGTCGATCAGGCGCTGTTCGGGCTGATCGCCGGTCGCGGCTTCATAGGTGGATAAAACGCCGGGTGAATTGGGTCCGTCGATTAGAGAGGCGTCCAGGGTTAGGCGCATTTGCACGCGGGGGCTGAAACCCATTCGAAAGGATGAGCCCAGGGTGATGGCACCACAATAAGATTCGCCTGGAATATTGGAGAAATGGCTGGTATCATCACATCCGGCTGTGAACGATAAGAGCGCGGATTGCAATACCAAAAATTTTCCAAGCATTTTCATGGTTTATTTTTGAGAAGCTTTGAGCAGCTCGGCGGCTGTCTCGCGGATCCGGGGCTCGGCGTCTTTTTCGGCCAGTTCTTTGAGAAGAGGAGCGGCGGCAGCGGGCGCAACGGAGGCGAGGGCCCGGGCGCAGGCTTCGCGGACAAGGGCAAATGCATCGTTTTTCGCCGCGTAGGAAAGGGTTTCGGCAATGGTTTCCGAGGGTGTGCCCGTTCCCAAACGGCCCAAGGCTTGGGCCGCCCTGACCCGAAGCGCCCAATTCGATGATTTACGAACAACATCCGCAATAGCGGCAATGGTTGGCGCGTGTTTTATGCGCCCCACCGCGGAAAGCACGGCCCGCTGAACGCTTTCTTCGGGATCGCCGAGCGCATCGATGACAGCGGCTTGAGCTTCGGGCTCGGCCCGGGTGGCCAGAAATTCGACCGAGCGGGTTCGCACTTCAATCACAGGATGCCGAACCAATGCGATAAATGATGAGACAGACGCCGCGGCGATGGATTCAACGGCGTTCATTACTTTGGTATTTGTATTCAAATCGATGATTTCATCGGTTTTAATAAATGGTGAAAGCCCCAAAGATTCTCCGCGCGAAAGCAGGGCATCGGAGACGACGCGGGCGCGCTCGGGTGACGTGGATACGGCGGCGACGGCGGCTTTTCGAAGGGCCGGCGCAAGGGCGGACAAGGCGGCCACTCTATCTTCGAGGCTTGCGGCATCGGGTTCCAGACCGAGCAGCACGTCCCGGAGAACCAGAGGTCCGTCGGGCACAAAGAGAGGTTCACGCTGGCGGCGGAAGGATTTGCTCGAGAGCGCAACAGCCGCGAGAACAGCGGTGTCCCGAAGCGATTCGTCGGCGGAGAAGACCGCCTGGGCAATGGCCTCTTGGGCGAAGGAGCCGCGTTCGTCTTTGTTTGAAAGCCTTGCCATGGCGAGCAGTGCGGCCTTGCGCAACAGCACATCCGTTCCGTCGGCGGCGGCCATGAGAAGAGGCATTTCCGCCGCGCCTCCAAGCTCGCCCAGGGCATGAACAGCGGCAGCCCGGGGAATCGGGCCGGCTTCGGGAGAGCGCACGAGGGCCGTGAGTTCTGCCGTGTATTTTCGGTCGCGGGAGAGGCCAAGGCCAAGCGCGGCCAGGGCTCGAACATCGGGTGCCGGTGAGCTCAAAAGCTTGAGAAGCACGGGTTCGGTTTTTTTGTCGCCCAGGCGGGCAAGGCCCCACGCCGCGGCGACCGCGATGGAATCCGTGGGAAGCACGCCCGCATCGCCTTCTTTGGGAAGCAGCAATTGCTCAAAGCGCGGAAGCATCGCCGGATCGCGCAGAGCACCGCAGGCGATCATCGCGCGCACGCGAAGGTTTTTATCGGCCTGGCCGATCGCAAAATTGTAGAGCGCCGGGCCCGCGCTTTTGTTGGCCACATAAGCCAAGACTTCGATCGCTATCTTTTGCTGGGATTCTCGTTCGTCGGCGAGCGCATCGAGCAGCGGTTTAATCGCGCGGGCGCCGATCTTTGCAAGCTCGGCTCTCGCGCTTTCGGCGGCAGGCGTGCGCTGTCCGGCGTTTTTGACTTTCTGAACCAGGGGAAATGTCATCGCGCCGTAGAGCTCAACGAGAAGGCGGCGATAGATGGATTTTTGAGGATTGCCGACAGCGACGGGCAGAAGCTCGCGCTCCAGCGATTCGAGAGAGTTTCTGCCGAGGTTCACCTGCATCGACATGCGGGCGGCGCGTGCGACAAGCTCTTCATCGGCACAGGCGCGCACGACACGGCGGAAGAGGCGATCGGCCTCTTCGATTTGGCCCGAAGACAGAAGCAGCTCGGCGAGATCGAAGTAGACGACAAAGAGCCGGTCGTTTTTCTGAATGGCCTGGCGGTACTCGGCGATGGCGCGGGTGAAGTCCTGGCGGCGCCGGTACATGTCGCCGAGTTTTTGATGGCCGTTGGCATCATCGGGCGACAGTTCAACGGCCTTGGCCGCGAATTCAATGGCCTGATCGTCTTTGTAAAGCTCGGCGGCGTACTGAGCCATGCGCTGATAGAACTCGCGGGCGCGCTTGGGATTGACCTCCACGAGCTTGGCCAGCACGGCGATTGCATCGGTGAGCTTCTGTTCAAGAACGAGCACGCGCTCCAATGAAAGAAGCGATTCTTCATCGCCCGGAGCGAACTCGACGACGCGCCTCAAGGTCGCCTCGGCATCGGGCAGGCGTCCCAGCTTGCGCTGCACTTCGGCGAGCAAGCGGCCCGCTTCAAGATCGGGCGGCGATTGATTGAAGCGCGAGCTTAGAGGGGCAACCCGGTTGGCGAGTTCGTGATTGAGCGCCCAAAGGCTGACAATATGCGTGCGGGCTTCGCGCGCGACGAGTTTGTCGGTTTCTCCCGCAGTGCGAAGCAAGTCTTCCCAGATCTCGCGGGCCTCGGCGTAGCGGGCGGATGGATTGCCAAGCGAAGTGGCTGTGCGCTCCAAGGCAAGGGCGAGCGCCTTTTTGTAACGGACATTAGAAGGTTCGGCATCGACTGCTTCCCGCAGCGAAGCAAGCGCTTCGGAAGGCATATCGTGATCGAGATACACCTCGCCCAGCGTGGCCGCGGCGCGCGCCCGGTTGGGAATCATCGTCTTGATGCGCGCCCATGTCTCGAGGGCTTTCTTTTTGTCGCCCGCCTGAAAGTAGCGATCGCCGAGATCGATCAAATGGGAAGGGTCGCCGCCGCCCGTAGCAGCCAGTTTTTGAAGCACTTTCAGCGCGCGGTCTTTCTCTTCGACGCGCTCATAAAAATCGGCGACAGCCGCCAAGATTTCGGGCTCGTTGCCCACGCGGCCTTCGAGTTCGGTCAGCAGTTTGAGCGCCTTTGGGCGATCGCCGCGCTGAATCAGCGTTTCGCACAGCTCAAAGACAAAGTCGGGATTGTTGGGCGCCGCTTTGATGAGCGCTTCGTATTCTTTAATCGCCGCTTCGAGTTCGCCCGCAGTTTGAAGCAGGTGAACGAGCTTCACCCGCACATCGATATTTTTGCCATCCATCCCGAGCGCTTTTCGGTAGGTCGCAATGGCTTTATCCACCTCGCCGGTTTCTTCGTAGAGCGCGCCCATCGTCGCGAGCCGCTGAAAATCCTGGCCTTTTTCGGCTTCTAGAATGCCAATGAGCTCGGCAAGCTTTCCTTCGGCGCGAAACGCATCCGCCATGATGAGCAGAATCTGAGCCCGGATGCCCGCCGCTCCCCCCGCAGCCGCGAGCGCTTTTTTCAAGACGCTCATCGCCTCCGCGGTCTTCTTTTGCTTGGCCAGCACTTGACCTAAATCGCGCAGCGCAGGAGCGAGCGCCCGATTGTCGCCGGCCGCGGCTTTCACCAAATCGCGAAACTCAACTTCCGCTTTTTCGTAGTGCCCCCGCGAAAGGAGTTCGCGCCCCAGTTCGGCCTTTACAAACAGCGATCCTTGCGCGGTTTTCACCAGAGCGTCGTGATATTTTTTCGCGCCCTCGAAGTCTTTGAGATCCAGCGAGAGCGTCATCAACGTGCGGGTCGTTTGCTCGATATCCGCCGCGTTTTTTAGAAGCCCAAGCGCTTTCTCGTAATGGCCGCGCGCCACGCTTTTATCGCCCCGATCCGACGCGAGCTGAGCCAGCGCCATAATCGGATCGGGCTCTTTGGGGCGTTCGGCGATGGCCGCCTCGTAAGCCTTCACGGCCTCGTCATAACGGCCATCCTGTTTATAAATACCCGCCAAAACAACGCGCGCGGCCCACGCATCGGGGCCTGAATCGGCCGCCCGTTTTTCAAATTCGGCGACGAGTTTTTTTAGATTGCCGTCGCGTTCCCGGTAGAGCTGAGCCAGGCGCTGCAAGGGAAAAGGCGCCGCCGGCTGGCTGAGCACGATGGCCGTATAGCGTGTGATAAGTGCGGCGGAACCCGGCCCTGCCTTGCTTTCATCATCGGCTTGAGGCTTAGGCGTTTGAGGCGCATCAGGTTTTTGAGGGACGGGCTTGGGCGATGTGGGTTTTGGAGCCGTCGGCTTGGGTTTTTTCTTGTTGCGGCCGGTCGGATCGAATTGAGCGGCGGCGTCCTTTGGCGCGACGAGCGCGACCGCTGGCACCACGGCAAATAGAACCCCTGCAAAAACAAATGATCGCACGCTTCCAGGGTAGATCGCCTTTTTGGAACTCGGTACAGCGGCGTTTATGAATACGCAGCGCTGTCAATCCGATCATTTTTAATTTAAATTCTATCGAAATAGAGCCAGCGCCGCCACCAGCGCAAAGCCCAGTCCGATAAGGGCCACGGCAACGAGACCCCATAGCCAGGACTCGGTATTCAAGAACGGCTTCGCTCCGGCTCGATCGACGCGATCTACGCGCGGCGGCCCATCCTCAGCGGCGATTCTTGAATCGTCCGCTTCAGAAGCTTTTTCAAGCTGCATTTCAAGCGCGCGGCGGTCTTTGCGGCTCTGGGCGAAGAAAAACAAAATTTCAAAAACAGCCAGCGCCGCGATCAGAAGCACCGCTGTTCTACGGGACGAAATAGCCCGCTCTTGTTCGGTCTTTTCGGCTTGAGGAAGACCGTCCAGCAACAGCTCGAGCTTGGGATAAATCGCCTTGCCAACGGCCGGACGAAGCGGCCATGCCACGGTGGCCGAACCTTGTTCAGCAGGATCTCCGGCGGCCACGAGCACAGCCGTTTGGAGCGTCTGTTCACCGCGTTCACCGAGATCGATACCAAACTCGCCGACAAAAAATCCTTCGGCATTCTGAGAGAGCGGCACCGTGGCGCCGAAGTGCCGCCCCTGTTCGCTGAGCAGAGACACATAGGCATTCTTTCTGGGCGACGGCGAAAACAAGCGTATCTGTTTCGCTCCCTCAGCATCCGCGGCCCGCTGGGGCTCGAGCCAAATACCTCCTGGCACCACGGGAACAACGCCTTCCCATACGCCCTGCTCAACTCCATCCACTTCAGCGCTGAGCGAGAGCTCTACCAAATGCGAGGTGGGTTTTAACTTTAGGCTCAAAGCTCGATCTACCGGAAAAATAAGCCTTTTCTGTTGAAGCTCGGCTCCTTGGGCTGAAGCCGAAAGCCATATCTCCGAACGGCCTTTCGCGCCTTTCACAAGCTCTATCCAAAGCGTGTCCTCAAAGGGCGCGATCCAAATGCCCCGCGGCGATTTCACCTGAATTTCTAGCTCGCCGCGCACAATGCCCGATAGCGGCAACGGCGGAAGCACCCTCGCTGAACTGTCTGCAAGCGCGATCGATCCCTGCGCGATCTGCTCTTGTTTGCGGCTGATCAAAAGCTCCGCGCGATCGCCCAATGGCTTGTCCAAACACAGCCGGGCATCTGCAATTCCATCATCGCCGGTGCTGCCCGACCATATGGCCGAAGACCCGCTCTTGATGTCGCGAAGCTCGAGCGACAGGCCAGCGAGAGAAATGCGATCGTCCACGCCGTAATACCGGCGAAGCGCCTCAAGCCGAAACGCCATGCAGCGCGCTCCAAGCGCAGGCCCGCCCCACACCCGAACCCCAAGAGCAGGCCCAGACCTTCCCGGCCCCAACAGCACCACGGCAGCCACCGAAATCGCCAGGATGGGCGCGCCGTACATCGCAAGCCGGACTCGCATCAGCAGCTTAAGGTAGGCGAACGAAAGCGGGACGTTTGCTTCTTTTTGCGGCTTCCGATACGAAGCACCGGAGAAACATGGCGTCGGAAAAAACCCAAAAACGAAAGCGAAGCGGTGCTTCCGCCTCATCGGATGAGCAGCTCTCAGGGCTTATCTCCAAGGCTGAACCCAGAAGCGAAAAGCGCTACGAACCCAAGGCTTCGTTGCCAGCGATCTTGTCCATCGCCGGCGCAGCCATTGGTTCCGGCCTGGCGGGCGCGGGTGTCTATGGCCAGTGGTTCCGGGTTTCCGATCCCGAACCTCATAAGCTCGCGCCTTATCTGCTCGCAGCGGGTGCCGCGCTGTTAATTGCCGTGGCGCTGCTCGGCCAATTTTCACTGGCGGCCATTCATGTCGGCGATGCGGGAATCGCCTTGGAAAAAGGCCCAAACGAGCTGGAACGCCTAGGCTGGAATCAGATTACAAACATCACGCTCACCCAAAGCGCGCTCATCGTTAAGGCCAATGGCAAGCAGATCACCGTGCCTCTTGCATCGCACGGGCAGGCGGCTGCGCACATCATGGCCGCGGCAAAAGAACGCATTCCGCAAAAAGTCGATGAAACCGCGCGGGATGCCCTGCCTGCGCTTGATCAATCAGCGGGAGAGAACATCACGCTCGAACCGCCTCAAGCCGCGGGACTGCATTGCAAGGCGAGCAACAAGCTCATCGCATTCGAAAAAGATGCGAGGTTTTGCCGGCGCTGCGGGGAGATTTATCACAAGGACGGCGTGCCCCGGCGCTGCGTAAGCTGCGAAGCGCCGCTGCACGGATAGGCCGCTTATTCAAGGAGTTGCTGCAACAGCTCCCAGTTCTCGATCTCTTCTTCCTGCGCCCGCCCATCCGCCAAAATCATCTCTTTTACCGTGTCCAAAAACAACTTCCGGTGCTGATGCGGCACCTGCGTCGGATCGACCTCCTCGGGCCGAGGAGGCACTTTGAGCCACGCGTCCACTTGCTTGGCTTCCGACGCATCGAGCTCGAACCTGCGCACCAGCGAATGAACGAACTGCCGCTCTTTTGGCTGTATCGCTAAATCGGCCCACGCGAACGAGCAAACGAAGCGCATCAGGCGCATGCGATCTTCGTGGGAAAGATTCTTGATCATGTGGTTCACGGGCCGACTTTAACAGTCTGCCCTCAAAGCTCAAAGCGCTCGCGATTGCGGAGCAGATAGTCGATGTAGTACTCGGATGGCTGCTGCCCCAAAAGCTCGCCGTCCTTTACCGCCTCTTCCAGCGCTTTTTTAAGCTCTCCAATGCGCTTTGACGGCGGAATCTGAAACGCGAGCATCATCGCATCGCCAATCCCGCTCGGCAGCGGAGGCACCCGCGCATCGAGCTCTTCAATCTCGCGCACGCGCTCCGCAAGCTCATGAATCTGGCGCAGGCCGCGCCTCTTTTTCTCGGGCCTCTTCGTCGTGATGTCCGCACGCGACAAATGAAGCAAATTGTCTAAACAGCCGCCCATTTCCTTGGCGAAGCGGCGCACCGCGCTGTCCGTCCACGAGGCTTCGTATTGGCTCGCGCGCAGATGATGCAAAATCAAAAAACGCACGGTCTGCTTCAGCGCATCGTCGTTGCAAAACAAGGGCAGCCTTCGGTCGATCTTGTCGAACATGCGCGCGCCCACTTCCGCGTGCCCGAAGAAATGCACTTCGCCGTCGGGCGAAATCGTCCGCGTTTTGACTTTCCCAATATCGTGAAGCAGCGCCGCCCAGCGCACTTCCAGCTTGGGCACGGCCTGCCGCACCACTTGCTTGGTGTGCTTCCAGACGTCCTTGTGACGCCACTCGCCGTCACCAAAACCAACCATCGCCTCAACCTCGGGCAAAATCGCCCTGAGCGCGCCAGACGCAAGCAGCGCATCCAATCCCGCCTCGGCATCGCTGCTCATCACGATGCGGTCAAAACAGCGGCGAACATCGTCCACGTAAAGGTCGGCCGCCGCGCGGAAATCCACGGGCAGAGCCGTGATCATAGGTTCGGCCTGCGGACCTTTTTCGGCTTGGATCACAGCGCTTTCCAGCGCCTGCATGGCCCGTTCAGGATTGGGAGATTTGTCGGTGGAAGGATTCTGTTCGTGCACGGTACAGCCAGCCGGACCAAAAAAGTCCGGCTTCCTTATCGTCAAATTGGGCGGCTGTCACGAACCCGAAAGGCGGGGCAGCAAACCTGTTGCTGGAAGGATTTGCTAGTTCGATTTACCAGCGCCCGCCCGCTTCGCTTCTGTTGCGGGTGCCGCCGCAGGAGCCGCCTGAGCATTCCCAGCCCGGGCGCCCGCAGCGGCCTTTGCATCGGCAGGAGCACCTGGGGCCGCGCCTTTCCGGACAATCCCATGCTTGGCCAGCACCAAGCCTTCAATCTTGTCGATCAGTTCAGGACGCTGTTCCAAGTACGACCTTGCATTCTCGCGCCCTTGGCCAATGCGCTCTCCCTGAAACGAGAACCACGCACCGCTCTTTTCGATGATGTTTTCTTCCGTCGCCAGATCGATCACATCGCCCGTACGGCTAATCCCCTGCCCGTACAAAATATCGAATTCCACTTCGCGGAAAGGAGGAGCCATCTTGTTCTTCACCACCTTCACCCGCGTCCTGTTACCCACCACCGCGGGCTCCTTACCACCCGCCGCCGCTTCCTTAATCGCCCCAACCCTTCGGATATCCAGCCTCACCGACGCATAGAACTTCAGCGCATTACCGCCGCTCGTCGTTTCGGGGCTGCCAAACATCACGCCGATCTTCATGCGGATCTGATTGATGAAAATCAACAGGCACTGCGAACGCGAGACCGTGCCCGTCAGCTTGCGGAGCGCCTGGCTCATCAGCCGCGCCTGCAAACCCACATGGCTATCGCCCATATCGCCTTCGATTTCAGCCTTCGGCACCAGCGCAGCCACCGAGTCCACCACAATCACATCGACGGCATTGGAGCGAACCAGCATGTCCGCGATCTCGAGCGCCTGCTCGCCATAATCAGGCTGCGAAATCAAAAGCTCATCCGTCTTCACCCCGAGCTTCTTCGCGTAATTCACGTCGAGCGCATGCTCGGCATCAATAAATGCCGCAGTACCGCCCTGTTTTTGAATGCTCGCGATCGCATGCAGCGTCAGCGTTGTCTTGCCGCTCGATTCAGGCCCGTAAATCTCGACGATACGGCCCCTCGGATAACCGCCGATGCCCAGCGCCATATCCAGCGCCAGCGATCCAGAGGGCACAACAGGCACTTCCTCGTGAAGTGATTGCCCATCTTTCAGGCGCATAATCGCGCCTTTGCCAAATTCCTTTTCCACGCTCGCAAGCGCAAGCTCCAGGGCGGCAGTCTTTTGCTTCGGATTCTTTTCCTCACTCATCGTAAACCTCGCGGCGGCTCGATACGGCGTTGACAGAACACGGGTGTTTGACCCGCTTAAGTGTTCCCATACTGTTCGACCGTTCAGGAAGCAAGAGCACCGCGATCGAGTAGGACAGAAAATGTCCGACTTGGTATTGAAGCCAAAAATCCCTGTCCGAAAGCATCTGTTTTTAATTTCATCGTATTTATCAAAAACACAATAAAATGAAAAACAATACGATCAAACATCAACCACATCTAGGCTATGCGCCTGAAAAAGACAAGGCTACTTTCTCGCTAAACCAAAGGGAGCACCGAAGTGAGTGAGATTTCTGCCCTGAAGCCGGGAACCATCTTCGGCCGTGACTTCCGCATCGTGCGAGCCCTCCGCGCGGGCGGAATGGGCGCTGTGTACGTGGTCGAACAGCTCAGCACCGGCAAACCGCGCGCGCTCAAGATCATGGCGGCAGAATTCGCGCAAAACCCCGATGCGCGCGAACGTTTCGTTCTTGAAGCCCGGGCCGCTTCCCGCGTGGACAGCGATCATGTGGTCGAGATTGTGACCGCGGGCCTCGACGAAGAAACCGGCGCGCTTTTCTTGGTGATGGAGCTTCTCCGGGGCGAAGAGCTCGCCGACTCGCTGGACCGCATCGGTCCCCTGCCCCTTGGGGACACGGTTGAAGTCATCACCCAAGTCGGCCACGCGCTGGAGCTCGCGCATTCGCAGGGCATCGTTCACCGCGACATCAAACCGGAGAACATTATTCTCGCGGCATCGCGCCGGCGCGACGTTCCATTCACGGCGAAGATTCTCGATTTTGGAATTGCCAAACTCGCGGCCGACAGCGCCAAAACCGGCACGCAACCGCTTGGAACACCGCTCTACATGGCGCCCGAGCAAACCGATCGGAAAGGCAAAATCGTACCGGGCACCGATGTGTGGGCGCTCGGGCTGATGGCCTTCCGGATGCTTACAGGAAGGCATTTCTGGCTCGAGGCGGACGGCGGAACACTGGCCGGACTCTTGCGTGAAATCTGCCTCGAAGAGATTCCCTTCGCGAGCGTGCGCGCCCGGGAATTTGGCGTCGATCGGTATCTGCCTCCGGGCTTCGACGCATGGTTTGCCCAATGCGTAAACCGCAATCCAGAAGCCCGATTTCCCGAGGCCGGAGCCTGTGTCCGAAGCTTTGCCGAGCTCGTATCACCAGCCTCCATGCCCAAGGGAAAACTCGTGATCGAAGCCCCGCCCACCAACGCGGGCGACTTTATCGCAGCCCCGCTCACCGCCGATTTCCCCGGCCTTGTCCGAAAAGATCAGAGCGCGGCCAGCCTCTCCTCGGAGCTTCCAACCCAAGCCTTGGCCACCACGGAAAACGCTTCTAAAAACGCCGCCACCCAATCCGCGCTCGCCTCCAGCGCACCCGCAGCACCCGCATTAAACGCCGTTCCTGTACCGCCTAAAACCGGCTCCTCATTGCTTTTTCCCGTCCTTGCGGTCTTTGCCCTCGCGGTGGGAGGCGGCTTCTTCTTCGTCTTCAAAGCCACGTCCACTTCATCAACCAACACATCCCCCGGCTCGTCTTCCGGCCCTGCCCAAAGCGCGGCACCAACACCGTCTGCATCGGCCTCCGCCGCTTCAAAAACACCTGCCACCGAAGCCCAGCCTACCTGCCCCAAAGGCATGATCTTCGTGCAGGGAGGCAAAATGTACATGGGCGCCCGCGATCTCAATCCCGAAGCCAAGCCTCCTCATGAAGTCAGCGTCGACGGCTTCTGTCTCGATCGCACCGAGGTCACCCTCGCCGCCTACATGGAATGCGCCGGACACGGCGAATGCGAAAAGCCCTTGGACAAAGTGAATTGGCTCAATATCACGCCCGATAAAATCCAGCGCTTTAGCCCGCTCTGCAATGCAGGCCATAATGATCGAATGGACCATCCTGTTAATTGTATTGCATGGGCAATGGCCGACAATTATTGCAAGAAAAACTCGGCCCGATTGCCCACCGAAGCGGAATGGGAATTCGCGGCCCGCGGCAAAAGCCAGCGCAAATATCCATGGGGCGACGAAGAACCCACTGAAACAAGGCTTAATGCGTGCGGCTCCGAATGCCAAGCCTGGCTTTCGGGCTTTGGAGAAAACCGCGCGCCCATGTACGCCGGCGACGATAAATTCCCTGGAACGGCGCCTGTTGGCTCTTTCCCCGAAGGCGCATCGTCCCACGGCATTTTGGATTTAGCGGGCAATGTGTGGGAATGGACGGCCGACTATTTCGCTCCATATACAGAAGCGGCGCAAGCCAATCCGAAAGGCCCTGCCGCAGGTACCGAACGCATTGCCCGCGGCGGCGATTTTTTAAATTCCAACCGCGATTGGGCGAGGCCCGCGTGGCGCTGGAAAACCGATCCCGAAGTCTTTAATCACGCCATTGGATTCCGCTGCGCGGCCAATCCCAGCGGCACTTCAAAATAACCCGATTGAAAAATGAAACGCGCCAATATCCTCCCAAGGGCGCGGCAATAAATTAAATCCGTAATCAAAGGCAACCGGACCTATAGGCGTGGAAATGCGCAATCCCGCTCCCGCCGTCCAGCGCAGCGCGAATACATCGAATTCAGACGGGTCTTTCCATAAATTGCCCGTATCGAAAAACAAGCCGGTATGAAGGCTTTCCGTAATGGGAAGGCGCAATTCGATGCGGGGATTTAATGCTAAATCACCGCCGCGGATCACAATATCCCGGGCCCGCGCCTCACCCGTCAAAATGCGCTGCGCCACATCTTCGGGAATCATCGCGTCCGCCAAAAACGCCCGGATTGAATCGACCCCGCCCAAATAAAACAACCGGTCCGGATAGGTCCTGCTCGTGTCGTTTAATTGAAAATTATAGCCTCCCGTGAGGCTCATCGCGAGCGTCGTCTTGCCTTTTCCAAAAGGCACATAACCCGCGACTCTTCCCGTAAAGCGAAGAAAATGGCTTTTAATATCCGCCCGATTTCCCGACACACTCGATGGGAATGCATTCACATGCTCAATACCGCCGGCCACAAGCAATCCCTTGGTTGCCGCGAAAGGATTGTCCCGCCCATCCCAGGAAATATTGGCCCGCTGTCCAAACGCAAAAGTTCGCCCTTCGGGAACACCCAATGGACCTAATATGTAATCAACTGAACCGCATTCTGTCGTAATTCGTTCGCATTTAAAAATACGCGCATCATTCAGCTCCATCGATGCGCTGAATTGGGAAGCAATTGTACGCAATGGCCTGTAGGTCAGCGTCGGAATCAAGGCGTCTTTCGTCAGCCCGAAATCGCGCTGATTATCGCGGGTATCGATACCATCCACACTCAGCGCGAGCAGCGGCCCCAGCCCCAGTTCTGGAAATGCAATGGACACCGTATTGCGCCGCTCCAGCCTATCGAGCACCGAAAGCGTCGCGTAATTGGCCTGAACATCATTATCGAAAATAATAAAATCGAACAGATAGTTTAACTGCACCCTCAGCGTGAGCGCGATAGCCCTGCCCGCGATATTCCGGTTGCCGTATTCAAACGCAAAACGCAGCCCCTCACCGGTCGAAAACCCTAGGCGCGGATCTAAATATTGAGGCAATTGCTCGGCCACCGTAATGACGACCCGCTTTTCCTTCTGAGGCACATCCGCATCCTCCAGCGCCACGGAAACACTCGCAAATGTGCCCAGAGCCGCCACGCGCTCCTCGCTCGCCCTCGCCCAATCCTGCCGGTAAGGCTTATTTTTCACGAGCGCCAAACGGCCCAGAATTAAATCTTTATCGGTGTACACATTGCCGCGCACTTCAAAATCGCGCACCAGCACCTGATCGCGCTCGGTAATCACAAATCGCGCCTTGGCCCTGGTTTGATCCGGCGAAAATTCGAGCACCGAACGGACTTCAGAAAAGGCATAACCATTGTTTTTGTATTCATCCAAAATGCGCAGGCGCGCCGCTTCCAGCTCCACGCTCGACAATGGCTTGCCAAATTCAAGATTGGCTATCTTGGCCAGCTCCTTCCCGCTCCACGCCCGGTTTCCATCAAAATCTAAATCATATAAATTTGTCTGCTGTCCTAAATGAATTGGAATACGAAGAGTTAGATTCGGCACACATTCAATATTGCGGGCAGGATCGGGGCGGCAGGTATAGGATTCAGCCAAAGGCGGTTCCGCAAGCGGAAGCCCCGATGGATCTTTTGCACAGCGCGCAACGAGTTTTTCTTTAAATGGCTCGGGCACACAATCGCCTGTAGGCGAACGCTTTTTGCATTGCTGCCTCACAACCGATACAGGACCCACGATCGCATTGAGATATCCCTGGCCCCGGAATAAATCGCGCAAATGCTTAACCGCCCGTTCATAGGTCTCGGGCGCGTAAGTCATCGCCGGATTGAGCACCACGGGCTTCGCGCGCGTCCCCGAGAATTGCTGCGGACCAAATAGAGAATCCACCACATTCGGATTGCCCGTCGAAAATTCATTCGCGCCCGGCAGCTCTTCCTCCAAAAAGCTTTGAATCTCATCGCCGATTTTATCGGGCTCCACCGTGGAAGGCAGGCATGGGAATACCCTTTTGTCCACGCGGACCTGCTGGTTTTCCCGAATGGCAAATACCAATTGATGCTTGCCTTCTTTTTCGCCGCCCTGCTCGCGCCATTGCACTTCAGCATCCAGAAAACCGCGGGCCACATAGAAATTCTTTACGCGCAGCACCAGCTCCGAAGGTCTCGTTTCAGGCGCTGTATCCAGCGATAATGCCTTGATCAGCTCGTCCTCATCAAAAGAACGATTACCATCGAATACAGGCACAATTCTGGGCCCGGATTGCACATACACATATAAAAAGGTCTGGCCCCCCTCTTCCTTCACCACATGATTCACAAAAGCCCGCAAAAACCCATTTTTGCGCAATGCCTCGCTGAGAACCCTATCGGCCTCCGAAAGCAGCGTCTCATCGACGCGCGCGCCCTGCCCCACCGAATACAATTGTTTTAATTGGCCAACCTCCCGATCCCAATAAGGCTCAATGACAAAAATACGCCTCGCCACCGTGCGCGCCGGACCAGGTTTTATTTCTATCCGCAAAATAACGTCATCCGGTTTATCCGTATCGCTCGTGCCTACCTGCACTTGCGCCGATGGAAAACCATGCAGGTAATAAAATTGCTTGATGGCCGCAGCCATTTCTGCCAGGCGCGGCTCGGTGACTTCCGAACCCTCCGAAATGCGCGCCGCCTCGAGCGTCTGCTTGGCATCCAGCACGGCTCCCGGCATTTGAATCGTTACAACCACCTTGCGGGGCAATACCGATATTTTTAGCAGCGCTCCCGCTCCCTCGGGCAGCGCCTCCACCAAAACCCTCGCAAATTTGCCTGTTTCAAGCAACTCGCGCATCGCTGTGCGCGCCGCCTCCGAGGAAAGAGGCATGCCAGGCCGCACCCGCGTTATCGCAGGCGCCGATGGCCAGCGCGTTCCAAGCGGACGAACTTCAATGCGCACAATGGGCTTTCCCACCAGATCGCCCAGCGGAACCGCAGGCAAAAGCTCAGGAATATCGGTGCTCTGCGCCGGCTCTTCGACTTCAGCATCTTGAGCAAATGCATCCGCGGGCCATACGCATAAGGGCGCGGCCAATAGGCACACCAAGCCCAAAGCCCCCTTCTTTACGCTGGATAATGCGCGGCACAAGCGAAGATTCCGCACGGAGAACGCGCAGACTATCCGCTTGCACGCGCCGCATCAACGGCGATGCGAAGATGCTTTCGCATTCCTTTCGAGCTTTGGTGATAAGTGTTGCGCATTAAAATGCATTAAAATGCAAAAGAGAGACGGCCGCCCAATCCCAGACCGCCGCTCGCGGCTTCGCGCGCCTGATATCCCGCCCGCACGGCCGCGGAAAAACCGCTTCCAATTTCATAGGATGCCTCGCCCAATAGCCTTACGCCAAAATACTCGGAGCGGGGCATATCCGATATTTCAATGATGGGCGAAATCAAAAGCTTGTCGGAGGCCGCGATATCCATTCGGCTAAAAAATCGGGTTCCAAAATAACTCTCACCCGAAAAGCCAATGCTTTCAAAACCCAATGTAATGTTTGAACCATAAGGATCGCCGATGATTGTCATCAACCCCGTGCCGACGGCAAAACCCTGCTCCGTAATGCTCGTCAAAAACTCGCCCTCCACATGCCATTCATCCAAAATGCGGAAACGCACGCTGGGCGCTCCATAATTCAATCCGACTTTATAGTCATTTGAATCGAGCGAATTGCTATTCAGCGAAGTGCCCCTCACCACACCGCCCCGGATGCTGAATTCCGCAACCGTGCGCAAGGGCCTGTAGGTATACGAAAGTTCCACCTTCCAATACTGTTCATTGGATTCGGGAACACGCCGGTCTTCATCGAAACATTCATCCGTGCCGCCCGGACACACGCCGTTCCTGCCGCGCACCACGCCGAATTGCACAAATTCGCCGGACGCGGAAGCCACCGAACGCCTTTTTCCAAGCCGTTCATAAAGAATCCGCTCGCGCGCATCCATCCGATCTTCAATCACCTGAATCGAATGCATGCGTGCGCGCGAAGCGAACACCGCGAGGCGCTTGCCATCGGTGCGTTCAATTTCAATCGTATAACTCACGCCGGGCGCCATCACATCATCCGCCGGAATCACCGCCACATACCCCGCTCCCGATCCCCGCTGAAAGCTCACCGCATGCAGCTCGGCCGTGCCATGCCGGTAAATCAGCGCCATCGAGCGAATCAATTGGGGGAAGCTGAGCGTGACCTCAATCGCCAAATCTTGATGCGGCGGGGCCACCGAAATCGGCGCATGGTGAACGCGGGGCTCATCCGTTTGCGCATCCGCCGAGGGCGCGGAAGCCGAGGCCGGCGCAGGCTGAACAGGCAGCGCCACCGGCACGGCTTTCTTTGCGTCCGCCCCGGCATCCTTCGCCGCTTCCGGCTGATCGGCGGGCGCCGTCTGCTCGCCGCCCGCGCCATTTTGCGTTTGGGCCAGCGCCAAACCCGGCGAAAACAGCGCCGCGCAAAGCCCAATGCCCAATGCCCAAGATGCCGCGGCCCGCATTTTCATGGTATTGCCCTTGTCGTTGTTTGTATTTGCATTGTTAAAAATGGTTTTCATGCCCAGCCTCCCCTCACCATTGATAATTCACAGCCGCGCCAAAGCCGGGCCCCGCGTGATTGATATTGCGCCCTTGGAACGAACCCCGGACGCTGAGAACCAAAGGCTCTGCGATTTTATAACCGACCTGCACGATAGCGCGCCCGCCGACTTGGCCTGCTCCCGTCGAAACATCTGCCGCCTGAACATCGGCCACCGACGCACTGCCTCCCGCGGGCTGATTGGATACTTCAATGCGGAGCAGCATGGGAACCTTTTTGATTGTATTGAGTTCCAATTGCGTAAATCCCCGAAGGCCAATGCCGCCCAAAAGCTCACCGCCCAGCACCAGATTGGTCTGCAAATCGCTGCCGATGCGCAATAAAATTTGCCCGCCTCCGGCCACGCCGTCTTCATCGAGCCCCACCGCAAGGCGGCCAATCACCGAAAATGCGTTTACAATTCCAAATTCGCTTTCCAAATAGCCATAGGTTAGGCCGACTTCGCGGGGTTTTAGATTTTTGACATCCAGGTCTTCCACCGAACCGCCCACGCCCCGGAATACGCCAAAACCTGTTCTCAGCGCGCGCACGCCAACATCGCCGTAGCGCATCTGAAAAAAGCCTTCCGTTTGCCATACGCGGTCATTGCCCTTCAATCCGTTGTAATCGGCATAATCGGTGAGCACATAAACCGATGCCTTTGCCTTGGATTTTAATTCGAGCGCGGCCGGCTTAAGCACCGAAAGGGTCAGAGGCTCTTCGCTGCTTCCCGCCACAGGCTCCACGGCGCCGTTGGGCCGCGCGGCCTCGATAAAATATTTAATTGTATCGCCTCCAATTTGATCAGGTGGAATAGCAACCGAGTAGTATCCACGGCCCATAGGCTCCATAGGAAAAGAATTAAAACCCGGTTTTTCGGCCCGCCTCAAATGCAGCACCGCACCCGTGGCCCGATCGCTCAATTCGATGGTAATGTGCAGCGGCTCACCTGAAATCGCTTCGGAAGGCTTATTAAAATTCACGAGCATCGTCGCCGAATCCGGCGATTCGGACCCCCATGTTTCTTTGGTCTGAACCGCGGCCGGCGTTTTTTCGGCCTTGCGCTGAAGCTCGTACAGCCTTCGCAGCGCCTGCGCCTCTTCATACAAAACCCTTGCAAAACGGCCCTGCGGCTGGGCCCTCACATAATCTTCATATACCTTGATCCGTTCGGCCTCGGACGCGCCGCGCAGCCTGTCGAATATTTTTGAAATGGCCGCGGCATCTGGATCGGCAGGCGTTTCCGCTTCCTTTTCGGGCTCTTTTGCGGGCGTACCCGGGGGCGCGGGCAAAGGCTGGGCCGGCGCCTCCACAGCCTTCGCCATAATCACCACATCTCCCGGCATGGCCGCCCGGCTTAGCGCGGCCGTGGGCGTAGCCAATGAAATCGACGGCCTTACTTGTCCCAGCGTTAATGTTCCAATCAAAAATCGGTCGGAAAATATTTTCCCCGTCACCGGATGCTTTAATTTAAGCGGTCTCCATATTTCAACGACCATCCCCTCCCGGGCGCCTTTATCGGCGCCTAAATCCAAAATTAAATCTTCGGCATCAATCGCCAGCACAGCCCCCGTCACCTCTTTGACAGAAGCCGTGTTGACCGCTTGAGCGGAAGCCGGCGGCGAATACATCAGCGCCCCGGGCACGAGCAAGAAGGCAAGTAAAACGCTCTTATACGGCTTTCGCATTGACCAACCCCTCATCTTGTCCGCCATCGTCCTGCATCTTCCCTGCCATCCGAATGTCAGAATCTAGTCAATGACGGATTCCCCCATTCTTGTTCTATTTTGAGGCAGAGGATCCGATGTCTTCCCCTCCGCTACAGGTGCCCGCGAATCCCTGCGAAAACGTCTTCAAGTTCGCACTTTGCCTGGAAATAGCTTTCACACCAAGCCTGTTTTCAATGCCCAGGTGTCGAAAAATCAGCGCTTCGCGCGCAACTTTTGCACCATTTCGATAAAAAATATAACCAATCTATGTTTATTCAAATTCCAGGCGCCAGCGTAAATCCACACCGACATTTCCCAAGACCGAGCTCGAGGCATCGTTGGCATTATCATAAGAGCCCTGAACGCTGATACCCCGGCCCAATTTCCACTCCACGTTGGAACGCACTTCTCTATTCTCGGTCAATCCGGTTGTTACGCCCGCGCGAACCTCATCCGTAATGCGCTTGCCCACCGTCACCGTAGGCCCTGTGCGGCCTGTTTTCGACGAATAACCGCTTCCAAAACGGAACTCGTCCACCAAAGGCACCATGGTTTTCAGTGCCTTGTCCGCGCCCGTCAGCCTTGAAATGGCCTCAATGCCCACCGTGCTCCCCAGCGTCGTCGCAAAGCCCTGTTCAAGCTCGGCCCTCGTTACGCCCATTGCCAGCAATAAAACAATATCCTCCTGACTCAGCGGCGGATCGCTGGTCAAACTCATATTTAAATTATCCACATCCCCGCTGGCCCTCATATTGATGCGCCATGTGCCGCCCTGGCTCGCCAATGAAGCGGCCGAACTCACAGGCTGATCTTGAGGCGATGTTTCACCGCTCCGGGCATAGCGGCGGTATTCCGTCGCGGCCCGCACATCGACTTTGGGCGCAATACGATTTTCGTCGTCAAATCGCACATAGCCTTCGCGCACGCTGAATTCGCTGTTTTGAAGCGTCAGCTTTGAATCGGGCAAAATCTTTAATAAGCCCCTCGCTCCAAAACGCTGATTGGTCCCCGATAACAATAATGCCGGGGGCGCGACTTCCAGTTGCATATCGATCAAATTGTTTGAAAATCTCATCGGCTTTGGCGTCACAACATTGAGCGAAAATCGGACGAAATCGCCGTTGGGATCGTAGCTTTCAACTTCTGTGCGCTTGGGTTTGCCTGTCAATTGCCCAATATTGACGCTCATTGCGATAGGACGTGTATAACTAAATGATGTAAGGCCAATGGTGCCTTTTACAAAGGGTAAATTGCGCTCTCCCTCGACGCTCGCGCCCGGCGCGAAGGTGGCTTCCAAATTGGCATCCGCCGTTAAATTCACACCCTCGGCCACCGGAACTTTTACGCCTTTGGCTTCAATTGTAAAGGATGCCGTTCCAACTTCCAGTCCCCGCACCGGCAAACGGCCCGTCATTGAAAGCGTTCCTCCGCCCACCAGCGCCGAAGCCCGCGTTAAACGGACATCGCCGCCTCCCACCGCCACATCCAATTCAAGCTCGTCGAATCCCAAAGGAAAACCCGTCATTCGCAGAGCTCCCTTGCGAAGCCTCGCCAATCCGCTCAGCGATGGAGCCGAAATAGGGCCGCTTACCCGGAGTTTTGCATCGAATGCCCCGCTCGCCCTTTCGATTTGGGGAATATCCGCCGCCGCCTTGGATAAATCGATGGGATCGATCGCAAAGGTCACGTCCACATCGGGCCGCGTCATCACTTTGTGCACCTGTCCGCCCATGCGCACCGTGCCCGTGAGACCAGACGCCGTTTTTCCCTCGATTAGCATTTCAGGCAATTTTATTTCATTGTTCTTCAATGCAATGGGTTCGCTTGGCTTGGTCAGCCGCACCCTTTGCCCTGCCCTTTCCAAGGTAAATCCATCCAATACAATCGTCGCGTCCGCCGTTTGGGGCAGATTCATTGCGAAACGGCCTATATCCAGCCTTGCGCTCAGCGTTCCCTTGGGAGGCGCTCCCGCAAAAGCAACGCCGGGCACCACGTTCGCAATGGCGCCTATATCCAAATCGCGCACATTGATTTTGCCCGAAACGACTTTATTGCGCTGGCGGGAAAGCAATACATCCGAAAGGGCAATCTGGCCTCCAAACATGTCTCCCGTAATGCGGAAGCGGCCTTCTGCCAAATCCTTTTCGAATTCTGTTTTATCGAAAAGCATAGGCTTTGCATGACCGCAGCGGGTAAGCCCCAGGGTTTTTGGCGCAATGGCCACGGGCTCCATCAAAACGCGCAGATCCGAGGAAGGCAAAATAGCGGGCCCCATCCGGATACGCGATACGCGCACATCGGCCTCGGCCGACATTTGGGCTAAAGTGCCGCCAACTGTAACGGTTGCACTTACAGAACCGTCAAATAGTTTTCCATAGGATTTCAATGCATTGAGATTGGCAATGGGAATGCCGCTCGCCAATGCGGTAATTTGAATCGCGCCTCCATGCTGAAAACCGCCCGTGGCAATAACGGAGCCCGTGCCTTTGCGCAGCAGGGCTTCGCGGAGCTCCATGCGCATTCCATTGGAGCTGGCCTCTTTATCGTCCCAAATTAGGTTTAAATCGATATGGCCGCTTTCAAACAATTCGTCGAAGGCCACCACATTCGATACATCCATTTCGGTGCGAACCGATAAAAAGCCGCCTCCGCAGCGGTCTTCAGGGCCGCCCAGCGAATAATGGATGCGGGCGACGCCGCTGAGCACCGCCGAATAATCGGCGAAGCGGGGATCGTCTTCGAGATGAAGGATTTTATAAAAGTCTTTCAGCGAAAGATGCTGGGCCTCGCGGGTATCGACATCCATATCGAGCAGCGCCGCGGCAGGGCCTTCTAAATTCACGCGGGCCGCCGTAACCCGGTAGCGGCTTTCATTTTTGCGGAGGCGCGCATCGTGAATATTTAAGATGGATGGCTTAAATGTTAAATGGGCCGAGTCGATATCTCCCGCAGAAAAACCGGCAAATTCAAAGTTTTTTACCGACACATCGCCGGTAACGGCCGGATCGGTAAATGGCCCGGTTGCGCCCGCTTTTATGGTGGCCCGGCCCGCGATGGGCAATTCGGTCAAGGGCGATATTTCTGCCAAATCGATCGAAGTGCCTTCATAGACCTGCACATTGAGAATGCTTTCAAATCCAAGCCTAACGGTTGTGTGCAAATGACTGTTGCGGTTGGGCGTTGCAATTTCAAAATTAGAAAGAACAACAGCATTGTCATGTACCTGAAAAGCTCCTTGCACCGTGGCTTCCTTCACGCCGACCCGGTGCATGCGGCCAGGCGCTTCGGCAGGCCGGTCAAACACTTCAAAATTGCGGGTCTTGAGACCTAGAAGACCCTCGAGTTTGAGCGGCGACAGCGTGCCTTTAAAGGTATCGACATGGCCTTCATACAGGCTCCATGTGACCCAAGGCGTGGGATGCGCGCCTAAATCCTGAAGCAGCGCGGTGAACTCTAAATCTTTGAGATCGATATCGTGCGCCGTCAGCGGAATGCCTTCGGCAAATGGCTCGACCTTCACATCGCGAATAAAAGCCTTGCCCTCCGCCCAATCGGATTCGATTTTACGCACGAGCACTTGATCGCCGCCCGCGGACAATTCGCCCGTGAAATGACGCGACACGATTTTGCCGTCAAAACTAGGCTTTTCTGCTTCGAGCCGGCCCGTGATGCGGGGCAGTCCGGGCTTGCCGTCGTAATCGATTTCCACGTCGGCGTGCACCATGCCGGCCGCATAGGGAATATCCGCGATGCGCGTGAGCACAATCATCGGGATTTGAGCCTTGGCGCGCCCTCCCGCATTGATTTCCCCGCTGCGTATTCCCTGAATGCGAAGCGCGCTCAGGCTAATTTCAAAGGCTCTTAAGTCGCCTTCGGCGAGCGCGCAGGAAGGTGTTGTATCCGCGTCGGCATCGAGATCCACCGCGCCGCTGGCCGAAAAACGCCTCACCAACACCGAATCGCGCTCGATGCGGATGCGCGTGTCCAAGCGGCATAGCATATCGTCGTCAACCGCATCTTCATCGTCGCGCCCAGGCACAGCCCGCATTCTCGAGATGCGGGAAGGTCCGACGCGCAGCGCCATTTCAAATGCGCCGCCGTCTTCTGCACTGACATCCACATCGACTTCACGCGCGAATACCCGAACGGAATCGATGCTCGCATCGATATGCGCATCGGTGATCGTGACGGCGCCAAACGGTGTTTTGGAAGAGGATTTGCTTTCGCTTTCCGATAGCTCGGGAAGCTTGTAACGAAGGTTTTTAAGTTCCCGGCCTTCGATGACGGCGCGCACGCGCGGGCCTGTGATTTCAATATCGCCCGCATCCAATTGCCCGGCCAGCAACGAAAAAATGCGGGGCCGGATCGCAACGCTTTCAATAAAAAGAAAAGGGCTTCCACCATCCGTTGCATCGACCGTAAGGCCATCGAGCCGGACAATGAGCGGCAACGCCTGCATTGAAACTTGATAGCGCGCGACAATGCCCAGCTCGCGCTCCAAGAGGTGCGCAGTTTCTTTCGCAGCCCACGCCCGAACCATTTCGGTACGCACCAAAAGCCCGAGACTTAGAGGCACCGCGCCGACAATGGCGAACAAAACGCACACCCCAAACGCCGCGATGCGTCCCCAATCGCGGCTTTTGGTTCTGCGTTTCCGGGTGAGCGGGACCTCTGCCATGAAGAGCGGGTCATGGTAGCTACAATCGGCGGCTGTTGCCGATAAAAGCTTGTAGATTTTTGGATTTTTGTGGGTCCGATTTTTTGATATGGGTAATCGGATGAGCGCTTCAATTCGATTTCATTGGCCGTGGATGGCGTGGTGTTCGCTTTCCGCATGTCTTTTCGGTGTTTGCCTTTCGGCGCAGGGATGTGCGGCGGGGGCCTCTCAAAACGAGGGGCGCGGAGGTTCGGGGGCTTCCAGTTCCGGGGATTTTGGCGGAGGGGCCGGAACGGGCGCCCAGAGTTCAAGCTCGGGCACCGTTTTGTTTGATGGAGGTCCGGGCGAAGGCGGAGCGAGTGCGGGGTGCCAATCCGTTGATATTTTATTTATTATCGATAATTCTGCATCGATGGGGCCTTACCAAGAGGATTTGGCGCTGGCATTTCCGGGCTTTGTCGATGCGATGTATCAAAAGCTGCCTCCGGATGTGGATTTGCATGTGGGGATGACGACCGACGGACGGATCGACGGGCAAGAACGGCGAACAGGGCAAGCTTTATGAATACGCGGGCAAGCGATTTTATTCGGCCAATACTTCTGCATTGGATCAAAAAGAGGGATTAAAAACATGGTTTTCGAGCGCGGCCAAATCGGCAGGAGAGACGGGATGTTCGTTTGAAATGCCATCGGCGGCGGCGGGATATGCGGCCCATCCGGCGAACTCGGCTGAAAATATGGGGTTTTTCCGCGATGAAAATGGAGTGCTGGTCGTTGTGGTGCTGAGCGATGAGCCGGATAAATCGCCGGAGGGAACCCAAGCCTATAAAGACATGCTGACGGCCGTAAAATCTAAATGCGGAGGCGATGCCTGCATTTTGACCGTGGGGCTTATCAATCCTTGCATTGAAAATGTAAACAATAGCCTGTGGGAATTTTTAAATGCCTTTGGCGAGCCTCCGATATGGGGCAATTTAAAAGATCCAGCCCAATATACAAACGTGGTGGGCGATGCGCTGGCGCAGGTGGTGAAGCAAACCTGCGATGATGTGTCCATTCCTAAATAAATTCTATTTAATATTTAAAAAATTCTATTTAATATTGTAGGTGGCCTTGATCGGCGCGTGATCGCTTGCGTCTTGAGCCGCTTTGCTGTGCAGGATTTGAATGCTGGGCACATCGAGCATCGGGGAAATTAAAGGGCTTGAGAATTGGTGGTCAATGAGTTCGAGGGTGCCCATATAATCGTAGCTCCAGCGGATGCTCGCGGGCTCGGCCAGCATGGACGCATTGGTGTATACGCCGGGAATTTTATTTCCATTTTGCAGGTCATTGACGGGGTCGCTGCCGGGTACGTCATTAAAATCGCCGAGGATAATCACGCCTGTATTGGGCTCCGCGGTGGTGATGGCGTCGGCAATATCGCGGGTGTGCTGCGCTTCGGCCAGGCGCTTTTCAGGATCGTCCGGCGAGAATTTGGAACGGAAATGAACGGCGAGGAGAACAATCTTTCTGCCATTGAATACAATCGGAACTTCGAGGCAATCGCGGGTATAGGAATACGAGGGTGCAAAGGTGTCCCAGCGAAAGAAGTTCTCGTCTTGATGCGATTTGGGCATGCCCAATTCAATCTTCGATAAAATGGCGATTTCCCTAATATCATTGGTGGGTATTAATGCACTATAGGGATAGTCCGCGCCTTTGGCTTTTAGGTCGGCCTGCAGATCGGACAGCACTTTTGTATTTTCGAGTTCGGCAAGCACGGCGATATCGGGATTTAATCCGGCGAGCACGGCCGAGACCCGATCGCGCTTGGTTTTATATTCGGCGGCCGTTAGCAAATACATCGAGCCAATCACATCGGCGCCGCCCGGATCGTCCACTTTGTCGTTAAAGAAATTGCGCGTGTTCCAATTCACGACGGTGAGCGCCTGGGGATCGGGGCTGCCTCCTTGGCCGTTTCCGCCCTGGCCGCCTGTTCCAGAGCCGCCCGCGCCGCCTTCTCCGCCCGAAGAGCTGCTGGAAGCGCCGCCCATGCCATTTCCGCCCGACGGATTGCCAGCAATCGTTCCGTCTTGGCCGCAGGCGCTGAGCAAGAAAAGCAAGGAGCCAAAGGCTAAAGAGCCGCATAAAACCCGCAAGAGGCCGCCGCGGCTCTGAATTGAGCTGTGAATTGAATCGGAATGCACAAGTGTTCGCATGCCCGAAATTAGGCATGCATTTTATCGTTGGTGCAACCCGAAATCGCTGAATGAAGCCCTTAGGCCATATCGCTCAGGCGCCGGTAGCGAATGCGGTGGGGCTCGGCGGCATCGGCGCCCTTGCGGCGTTTGAGGTCGACTTCATAATCGCCGTAATTGCCTTCAAACCATACGACTTTGCTATCGCCTTCAAATGCAAGAATATGTGTGGCAATCCGATCGAGAAACCAGCGATCGTGGCTGATAATCACGGCGCATCCCGGGAAGGAAAGCAGGGCTTCTTCCAAGGAGCGCAGCGTATCGACATCGAGATCGTTGGTGGGCTCGTCGAGCAAGAGCACATTGCCGCCCCGTTTTAATAGTTTGGCCAAATGTACGCGGTTGCGCTCGCCGCCCGATAAATCGCCGACTTTTTTCTGCTGATCGCTGCCCAGGAAATTAAAATTGGCGACATACGCTCTCGAATTGACTTCGCGTTTTCCGATCGCAATGCGGTCTTCTCCGCCTGATATTTCTTGCCACACGCTTTTATTGGCATCGAGCGCGTCGCGGGATTGATCGACATAGGCCAATTGCACCGATTCGCCGACTTTAAATGTGCCTTTATCGGGCTGTTCAAGGCCCATAATCATTCTAAACAGCGTGGTTTTGCCCGCGCCGTTGGGGCCGATTACGCCCACAATGCCGCCCCGCGGAAGCGAAAAGCTTAAATCGTCAATCAGGAGGCGATCGCCAAAACCTTTGGATAAATGATTGGCTTCGATGACCAATTGGCCAAGCCGGGCCCCCGCCGGAATAGAGATTTCATTTGGATCGAATTGCTTATCTTTTTCTTCGGCGAGCAGGGTTTCATAGGCCGTAATGCGGGCCTTGCTCTTGGCCTGGCGGGCTTTGGGCGATGCCCGAACCCATTCCAATTCCCGGGCCAGCGTGCGCTGCCGGGCTGCCTCTTGCTTTTGCTCCATTTCGAGGCGCTTCTTTTTCTGTTCAAGCCATCCTGTGTAATTGCCTTCAAACGGGTAGTAATTGCCCCGGTCGAGTTCCAAAATCCAACCTGCAACATTATCGAGAAAATAACGATCGTGGGTGACGGCGACGACGGTGCCCGGATATTCGTGGAGGAAGCGTTCCAGCCAGGCGACGCTTTCGGCATCGAGATGGTTGGTGGGCTCGTCGAGCAGCAGCAAATCGGGCTTTTCAAGCAACAGCCTGCACAATGCCACGCGCCTGCGCTCGCCGCCCGAAAGATTGTCCACATTGGCATCGGCCGGAGGAAGCCTCAGCGCATCCATGGCGCGCTCGACAACCCGATCGATTTCCCAGCCTCCCGCCGCATCGATTTTATCTTGAAGCGCCGAATATTCTTCGAGCAGGGCATCCATATCGGGAGGCCCCTCGCCCAATAAAACACCTATTTCTTCAAAGCGGTGAACCAGGCCGCGAATGGGCGCGACGGCCGTTTCAACCTCTTGTTGCACGGTATTTCCGGCCGTAAGCCTCGGTTCCTGGGGCAAATACCCGATGCGCGTCCCCGGTGCGGGCTTGGCCTCACCAAAGAATTCCTTGTCCACACCGGCCATAATGCGGAGCAATGTGCTTTTGCCGGCTCCATTCGGGCCGAGAACGCCTATTTTTGCGCCTGGATAAAACGAAAGCCATACGCCCTTCAAGACCTCCTTGTTGGGAGGATGAACCTTGCGGACGTCTTGCATGGTGAAAATAAACTGATGAGCCACGATTCGCTTCCTGATGAGCCAATGGAGATCTAGGGCCGCTAAACCTTATGGTTTGGCGCGGCGGCGCTCCATAGGCCGAATGAAGGCAAAATGAAAGAATGATTTTTGAGTTGCCAGAAGCCCGGCGAATATCCTAGTTTCTTTGATTCCAACGACGCCCGCCCGGAGACGCCCGCCCATGAGCGACTATCCATCTATACAACTAAATCAAGTGCCCATTGTATGGGATTTAGAGCGGGGCGATTTTACCTTCTTTGGTCTTTCATCAGTCTTGTTTTGGGCCAATCCGTCGCTGTACCGCATGCTCGCTCCGCTGTGCGAGGAGCTGGGAACGGATTTGTTTAGATTGCTGGTCGCGCATTCGTCGAGCCTGGGCACCGACGAGGATTATCACGCGATGGTGACCCAGCTCGGCTCGAATTTCCCCGAAGGGTTTTTGGCTTGGGGAAAAGCCGTAAGCGCCGCGGGATGGGGGGTGTTTGAGCTTCCGGTGTATCAGCCGGAAAGGCATCATGCGCTGGTCCGCATTCGCAATCCCTGGGAATTGAGAATGCAGAAAGCCGGCGATATTTATTGGGGCTGTCCGTTTTTAAAGGGCAAAATCATTGGTTTATTTAGCCAAGCCTTTCAGCGCCGCGCATGGGCGGCGGAGCGTTCGGTGCGGGACGCGGATGAGCCTTATGTCGAATATATCGTGACGGACTCGGAGCGCACCATTGAGAGCGAATTAAATCGGCTTCGTACCGAGATGATTGAGAAGCGGCAAAAGATGCTAATGGACCAGGTCCATGAAACTTCATTGGCGCTGGCCGATAAAATGCGCGAAATCGAGCAGAAGGAATCGCTGCTGCGCCGTATTTCCGAGCCGATTATTGAAGTGTGGAAGGGCGTTTTGGTCGTTCCCATTTCTACGGCGCTTTCCGGCGAGAGGGCCGAGCATTTAAAATTAAATGTGCTCGGCCGGGTGGTTTCGATGCGCGCTAGGCATGTGATTCTCGATTTAACCGGCCTTTCTCATGTGGACACGGGCACCTGCGGCCAAATTTCATCCATTGTGACGGCAATCCGATTTTTGGGTTCCGAAAGCACTGTGGTGGGCATTGCGCCCGCGATGGCTGCCACTGCCATTGAATTGGATGTGTCCTTCGGGGGGGCGCGGACGCTGAGAACGCTGTCCGCGGCGCTGCGGGATGTGGTCGGGCTCGTGGAAAAAAATCCAAACGACAAAAAGTGAGAGCCGGGGGTATGGCCTATCCCCCGGCCCTCGGAGCCGCCATTTGCGGAGGCTGACGGCATTTAAACCTAGAAGTCATTCTTCAGGTCGCCATGTCCTTCGATTAGACGACCTCTCCAATATGTATTGCATTCATGTCCATAACGATAAAATTTCAATTCGATCGTTATGAACAGCGGAGAGGACCGGATTTGAACCAGTATCTAGCGAGTTCGCTTTTAGGTATTTGAGACAACCTCCGACGGCAATGCTGAAGCTTGAGCAATAGTCTCAATTTCACCCCCTGCGGCGCCTCTTCCATTTGGGCTACCGGGCCTCAACGTTTACAAACAGCGTACGAAAACAAATGACCCGGGCGGGATTCGAACCGCGCACATGACCGCATTTTGGGGGAGGGTTGAGCTTAAGTCTGAAGCTCAGCTTGGCTCGCGATCAATGTGCGGCCAAAGCGTGGGAAGTGTCAATGAACTAGCGGAAGAGATAGCTAAACACGGCGTCGCCGGCTTTTTTCTGGGTCACTTCCATTCCATTGGCTTCTTCGCGGGCAAACTTGACCGCGCGCTGCAGGTTTTCGACGCGGCCCAACAATTCAGCGACGCGCTTTTGGGGCATGGCTCCTGAATATTTAATGGTGCGCCAATAGCCGACGGCGATGTCTTCATAATAAACCTCGACTTGCGCGGGATGCTTTTCGGTGGCCTCGGCTTTCACATGATTGCGCGGGACTTTTTTGGTGCGCACGGTTTCCACGGGCTCGGTCGCAAAGCAGTTTTGCGCGGCGTCTTCGATCCACGTTTCAGATGGATCGAGCACAGGAAGCTTTTTGATAAAGGTATGCAGATCGACCAATTGCTTTTCCAAGAAGAGCAAATAAGTCACGGGGACCTTTGAAAGAAGCACTTGTCCATCGACGACCACATCGGCGCGGGCCTCGCAGTTCGCCCAATCCTTGGTGGCGACGACATCGAAAAGCTCGGTCAGGGCGGCCGTTGTTTTTTTAATGGCGTCCTCGGCGCGCATCTGCACGCGCGTCGCCTCGGCAGGAAGCCTCTCGCCCTCTTCATCCTTGGGCCGGTACACGCGCGAAATGCCCGAGAGAAGCGCGGGTTTTTGAAGCTGCTGATGCGCCTCGGTTATTTCGGCGTGGGCTTTTCCCTTCACCGATTTTTCGACGGCGATGATTTGATTGAGTTTGGTCGTAGCCATAGCGCACAGGTCTAAGCGATCCGATATCGGGCCGTCAATGCTCGCGAAGAATGGAGGCTGTGCGCATTCAATGAAAAAAAGATCCGCATCCGTGGTAGAGGCGAGCCGTGTCCTCTTCTTCTTCGCTTGATGCACATCTGCGCGTCCTCTTCCGTTCGACGCTGCTCTTTGGAATTGCTTGTGGAATCTCGATCGCCCTGTCTTCGCTGCATTTAAATGCGATCGGATTTTCAAAGGGAAAAATTGGCTATCTGGCCATTTTTTTCGGCGCGGGTGTGGTGCTTTCGGCGCTTCCCGCGGGCTATTTAATCCGCAGGGTAAGCGCCAAATGGACCTTGGTTTGCAGTCTTTTTTTATACTCGACCACGGTTGTTGCCTTTCCCTTTTTAAGGAGCTTTGAAGCGATCGCCGCCGTTCGTTTTTTGGATGGGATTTTTTCGGCGGGCGTGTGGGTGGGCTCGGAAACCATTTTGCTGATGCGCGCGGAGCCCGGGCGCAAAGCCTATTTGACGACGCTGTATGCGATTTGGCTGTCGAGCGGATATGTGGCGGGGCCGCTCTTGTCGATGGGCATTGTGTATGTGGCGCCGATGTACACGGCCTTTATTGTTTCAGGTGTATTTGCCATCGCGTCGGGGCTGTTTTCGCTCTTTCTCTTGCCGCGCGATGAAGCGCCCGATCAATTGCCGTCTGCGAAGCGTGCCGAAGGCGAGCATTCGGAGGCCAAAGAGGGCGCCGATAGCCAAGCAAATATTGGAATGCTTTCGCTTTTGTGGAAGGTGAAAACCTCGTGCTTTGGCAGTTTTGCCTATGGGTATTTTCAGGCGGCGGCCGTTCTGTTTTTGCCGCTGTACCTCAAGGAGGAAAAGCATATTCCCGAGAAGAATACGGTTATCTTTCCGGCGCTTTTTTGTTTGGGACTTCTTTTGTGTTCCAACGCATTTGGCCGAATTGCCGATCGAATTGGACATTTACTGATGATGCGCATTCTAGGATGCGTGGGCATTCTATGCGTGGTGGGATTTGTCTTTTTGGATGCGTATTGGCTGATGTGCCTGGTGACCTTTGGCTCGGGAGCGACCTTTGCCACGATTTCGCCCATTAGCCTAGCCCTGCAAGGTGTGATTGTAGCGCCCAGGGATTATAGCCGTTCCAATTCAATTTATAATGTCTTCTATGCGAGCGGAATGTTGATTGGGCCTCCCATTGCCGGTCAAGTTGCCGAGAAATTTGGGGGGTTGCCTTTGATTTGGCATCTGGGCGTGCTTTGGATCGTATTTGTTGTATTTACGATCGTGTTTTTGTATGACGATCCAGCGGCGAGGCGCAAGCGCGATTTGGTGAGGAAGGCGGCGGCGTAAATCTTGATGGGTGTCCAGACCGGGCGTGATAGAACCGCACCCGAGGATCCCATCATGAGCCTGCGCGTCTCTCTTTTCCCCGCCTTTGTTCTTTGTGTTCTGACGTCGTCCTGCGGCAATAAATCGGCTCCGTCCGCGGAAAAAGAAGCCCCTTCTATTCAGTCGGCGCTGCCTGTGCAGAGCGCGTCTCCGAGTGCAAGCGCGGCATCGCTGGAAAAGGCGCCTGTTCCGCCCGCCAAAAAGCCGATTCCAACGCTGGTTCCCCAGTTGTTTGAACCCGCGAAAGGATTCGACTTTTATGGCGTCGACGATGCGCTGATCGTTGTCTCCGGGCTGAAGGTTGGCCGCATTTTGGACGATAAAATTGAATGGCTGGGCTCGATTCCAGAAACCAATCAATGGCTCGGGGGCAGCCAAATCAATCGGGTGCTGGGCTCGATGGCCGATGGAATCGATGTTCTGTATTCATCGGTCAATGGTAGGGCCGCGCAACCTACGCTCTTTCCCCTCACCGGCAGCAAAGGTGCCGCCGTGACCTTTTCTCCGGGCGGAGGCATGGGTTGGTTTATCGGTACGGGCAAGCTCGGCAAGACAACCATTGTCGGGGGCTATGATATGTATGAGTCTTATGTCATTAAGACGATCCGGGGTCCGGGACTGGTTATCAACCCGACCTTGGCCACCAAAATGGATTGCACCGACGAAGAAGTCCAGCAACAGACCTTTCTGGGCAAAAGCAAAGACAGCACGATCGCGCTACCATTCCGGGGGTTGGCCGTCACCGAAAAGGGCACGCTTGTAACGGTGGGGAATGTGTGTGAGCGGGAGTCGCGTCCAGCGGCCGAGGTATGGGATCAGCCGGGTAAATCGAGGATTATTGAGCTGTCTTCGATGATTGGCAAGGTGTCGTTTTTTGCGAGGCTGATACGGGGCAAGGGGGATGAACTGTGGATGGACACGCACCCTGCGCTTCGCTACAACGAGGGGAAAATTGAGCCTCTGCCCAAGCTGGAACGGCCTTTTTCAAAGCTGTTTGTATCGCGCTCCCGCAAATTGCACGGCCTGATGAAGCGGACCATTTACCGTTTGGACGATGGGCAATGGACGGCCATCGCTCAATTGCCCTGGCCCATGTCTTTCTCGACGATGACCATGGATGAGCAGGACAATATATGGGTATCCGCGCCGGGTGGAGCGGCGAAGCTGGTGGAGAAGTCGGGGCTGGATGTGGAAGGCGATTGCAAGACGCCTTTTGTGTATCTCTATGAAGTATCTTGGAAAAACGATTCAAAATACACCTATCCCACGACGCGCAAGGCGCTCTCGACCTTTCCCCAGGTTTCTGAAATCACGCTGATGGAGTACTGGGAAGATCAGCGGGTGCTGGGGATTGCGGTGAAGAGCAAGGAGCAGGGCGAGGCGGTGATTGAACATGTAAAGGCGAATATGAAGGATGAGCATCCAGAGCTGATATGCTACGAGCCCAAAAAGCCCCGGATTATCGATATGAAGGCGGACGCTAAACCCAAGTGAGGGCTGATGCGTCAAAGCCATTTTTGAGAAGATATTCGCCATGAAAACCACTCCCTCTGTTTATCCACGCTTTGCCCTTTCTTTAACCCTGGCGCTGAGCCTTCCAACAATCGGATGCACAGCCACTCCCCCACCTACAACGGCCAATTCGGCTGGGGCACCGATAGCTCCAACGCCTCCTGTATTTTCACTGGCGGCTCAAGTCAACGATAAGACTGAAGACCCTGCAGATAAGGGGATTGCGTCGCGCATTACCAAGGTGACGGTGTATTCGGACCGGGCGATGATCACACGGGAGGCTGTGGTGGCGCTGAGCGCGGAAGCCACGGTTTATCGTTTTCGCAAGCTGCCCGGCTGGGTGGATGAAGGCTCGGTGAGAGCGGCGGCGAGCGCGGGAAAGATTGTGGATGTGAGCGTGGAGCGGCGATTTCTAGCGCGCTCGACGGACGAGGGTTTTCAGAAGGCGGAGCAAAAGCACAAGGATTTGCTGAGGAAGCTTCAGGCGCTGGATGATGAGCTGGCGATTTTGCAGGCGCAGAAGCAGCATGTGGAGTCGATTAAGGTCTTTTCGGTGGAGAAGCTGGCCGATGATGGTGTAAAAAAGGATATCAAGGTCGACACCTATGGTCAAGTGGTTGATTTTGTGAGTGGATCGCTGCGTAAGACGGCAGAGGCGAGGCGGAATGCGGAGGCGGAGCGAGAGAAGCTTGCTCCCGAGGTTGAAGCGAGCGCGCGGAATTTGGAGGAGCTGAGCCGGCTGACCAAGCTCGAGGAAACGACGGTATCGGTGATGGTGCAAGGGAGCGGGGCAAACAATGCGACGCTATCTTTGACGTACGCGACACCTGGGGCAACATGGGAGCCGATGCATGAGATTCGCACAAGTGCCAATGATCCGGATACCATCGAGCTGAATTCCTTTGCATCGGTGACTCAAACGACGGGGGAGGATTGGAACAACGCGGAGCTTTATTTTTCGACGCAATCGTCGACGGACAGCGAGCGGATTCCGGAGCTTCAGATGCTGGCGCTGGGTAAGACCCAGGAAACGAGCAGGACGATGACGAGGCGGATGACATCGTTTAGCAGCGCGCAGCAGAAGTATGAAGAGCAGAACCGATCCTGGAACCGGATGAATCAAGCGCCATCGCAGCGGGTATCGGAGATGGAGCGTTTTGAGCAATATTATGCGAGCAATTTAGAGTTATTGGAGCGGACGCAGAGCAAGACGGTGCAGATTTTTCAGGGGTTGCAGACGCGGGGGACGACGGCGCATTTTGCATCGAAAGATCCGGCGATTGTGCGTTCGGATGGGCGGGCGATACGGCTGCGGATTGGGAGCAGCCGGCTGAAGGCGCAGCGGCGAATTATGGCGGCGCCTGAGGAGTCGCTGAATGCGGCGATAACGATGCAGATGAACAACAAGACGAGTCAGCCGCTATTGCCTGGGAGTGTGGCGCGCTATCAGGATGGGGCATTTTTGGGGATGACGGATATCGACTTTGTGGCGAAGGACGAGGATTTTTCGGTATTCTTTAGCGTTGCGGATCAGGTGAAGCTTACGAGGGAGCTGGATAAGAAGCAGAGCTCATTGGTGAGGGATTCGCGGACGCGGATGCAATTATCGTTTGTGAGCAAGGTAAGGAATTTATCGGATAAGGATGTGAGTTTGGTACTGGCGGAGCGTATCCCCGTATCGGAGAACAGCGATATCCGGGTAAGCAACGTGAAGATAACGCCGAATGAGAAGGCGGATGAGAAGGGTATTTTCCGGTTTAATTTGACATTAAAGCCGAAGGAGGAGCGGGAGATACGGGTATCGTATCAGGTGGAGTATCCGCCATCGCTGATATTGGATGTGCAGCGGAGGCGGATGCATGCGCCGCCGAGTCCGAGTCCGGCGGCGCCGATGAAGAAGCCTGATTTGGAGGATAAGATTATGCAGATGGAGCAGATGTTGTAGCGCTATGCTCTGGCTTTGGTAGGTGACAGGGGGCGATGCGGGGGCGAAGTCCGTTTGGGAACGGTGGGGACAGGTTTGGCCCCTTGGGCACGCCGAGCTACCCCAACCCTTCACCGGTGCCTGCCGATATGCGCGCGCGTTTAGCGCGGCCAGGCTTTCGCCCTTTTCATTTGCCCGCGAAGGGCTTCAAGGCTATCGATGTCGAGATGCTTAAGCTGGGCCTTGCGGTCTTCGTTGAGTTCGATACCCAAAACGTCGCAGAGGTCGGTGATCGCCTGTTGGAGTCCTTCGCGTTTGCCTTCACGCAGTCCTTCTTCTTTGCCCTCGCGGCGCCCTTTGCGCTCGCCCTCGCGCAGCCCTTCTTCTTTGCCCTCGCGCAGCCCTTCTTCTTTGCCCTCGCGCCTCTCCGCGGTCTTGGTGTCTTCCCACTCCGCCTCTTCAATAAACCAATACGCCTCTTGAGGCGATAAATGCGTTGTCTCAATCGCATCGATGACCCGCCTAAATAGAGGATCTGGGAACGCTGTCTCATCGATGGTGCGATCGAGCGAGTCTTCAAATAACTCGAGCCAATGCCTTAACGCGGGCGGCGTCGAGGGCGACAGCGCCCGAGGGTTCACAAACACAATCCTGTGCATAAACAGTCCGAGCGGCCTGCCATCGTGCGTGATGATATCGCTCGATTGCGACGCCAGATCGAAGCGCAAATGCTCGTCTTGAGGCAGTCTCGTCAGCACCACGATCGTGTATACCGTTCGATCCACGGCGTATTTCTTGTTGCTCGATACCTGTTCGATCTGTGCGACCAGGTGGTAGTAATAAAAGCGGGAGAACGCGTCGATTTCGCGCACATGCTGCAGCTCGACGATGGCCCGGTTTTCTTCATCCTCGGCAAAGAGATCGAAGCGGACATCGATCTTGCCAACAGGGGGAAGAAATGCTTTTTCCTGCTCGACTTTGGTGAAGTGCAGCTCGACGCCCAGAACATCGCGGACAAATGCGGACAGAACCTCTGGATCGGAGAATGCCTTTTTAAATGCCGTGCCATAGCGCAGCGGTACAACGTCGATCATGCGGAGAATCTACCCGATGCGGCGCCATACGCCAAGAAAAAGTGCCCCTGCCCGCCATCATTCTCCAATTGCTGCATGGATTTGCGCGTACTCTTGCGTCAGCCAATTCAACGCATCTGCTTCGGAATCAAAAAACCGCATTTGTCCGCGCTGTTCTTTGTGGAAGAAGTCTATCGCACGCGAAATGAGCGTGATGATGACTCGGTGTTGAAAACTCGCCCCAATGAAGGCGATACGTGTGATGTACGAAAATCGAGTGTCTGTGGCGGAAAATCTTCGCGCTTCGGGATCGACGATTCCTAGGCGGGCCAAATTCGCCAGCATTACATAGGGTTTTCGCTGAACCTGTTGGTCTGTCCATTCGATGACGCGTGCAAAATCATCGCGTGAACACGGGCCGTTCCATTCTACCCGGATGAGGCCGGGTGGAGAAAACTGCACGCGATGCGCACCGACCGATAAGGTCGTGTCCGATGCTTTGTCCGTTTTCGCTTCCACCTGACTCCTTGGAAAATCAATGGCTTCAATGTTCGAAGCGGCAGCTTATGGTGTTGCCGTTTGAGGAGTCCACGCCCTAAACAACACGTCCTTCAATCCGACAAATACCAGCACGCCCGACTTCAGCGAATGCCCCCGGGTTAACATCGCGACCAAGTCTTTGTCCGATGCATATTTTTGGATTTGCTCAAACCCTTGCTGAACCGCTTGTTCTATGGCCTCTACCGGCGCATCGGTCTTCACATATTTTGCTTCGATCATCCAGGCGTATTTGGCCGCCGACGCATGCCCCCGAAGCCCCAATAGCAAATCGCAATATCCTTGCGCAAATTCCTTCTCGCTCATTAGGTTAAAGACTTGGGTCTGGGCCATATAGGCGAATAGCATCAGCTTCATGGTCGTCTCATCAAACTGAATCAAATCGCGATTGCTGAGGCGCTTGATCACATGCTCGTGAAAGACCCTGAGCAAGGGCTGAATATCGCCTCGATTGGCCATGATTGACAGCGCTGAATCGATATCCCGCATGCTGAGCCGTATACCTTCGTGCTGGGCCATCGCCACCGATAAATATTCCCATTGCAATTCGCGCATGACCCGGTTGGGGATAACCAGCTCGGGAATGCTTTGGCTTGCGGCATTGGCGCTTAAGGTGAGCATGCCCATATAATAAAAGAGCGAGATAAGCTGCGCGGAGCCCGACATGCTCAACAGGCCAAATTGTTCGACCAGCGGGCTTGTGATCGATTCATTGGTCAATATCTCTTCCAAGAACTCGCGGGTATCGCTTTCTTTGGAGCTGGCCAGCATCGCGATGCGGTAGATGCGGCCATAATCGGTGCGCACATTGAGATCGAGCATTTGATCGGGATAAAAGCCCGAGATATAAAGCTCGCGCAGAAAGTAGAGCACAAGAGTTGAATTGTACATCTTTTCGCGGGCGCGCTTGTTGAACCGATATCCGTTGTAATACTCTTCAAGCGTTTGGAGCAGGGCCGCGCGGTCGCCGATACGGGGATCGGCCGCGAGTTCGGGCTTGTCGCGAAGCAGCGTGTCGACCGCTTGTTCCACCTCAGCCTGCGTAAAGCCTGTTAAGCCATTGAGCGCGTCGCGCTGAGAAGCATGCGTGATAATATTAAATCCGCTTGACAAGTCGTCCAACATGATCGGGGAGACGCCTGTGATAAACATGCGCGCGAGGGTGCTGGTGCGCGTGAAGGCTTTGAGGGTTGCATAAAAACTCCGCACAAAACCGGTGCCCCGAACAATCTGACGGTAGAGCTCATCTTGTCCATCGGAGAGCAGGCGATTGCCAAAATGATCGTACTCGTCGATGAGCAAATACATCTGCAGGCCGGCATTCCCGATGATGGTCAAGAGATCGCTGAGGAGTCCTCCGGCATCATCCAGATAGGAATCGATCTTGGCGTCGATACGCGCAAGTTGGGGAAGGCGGGCCGCATAGCGAGAAATAAAGGATTGAACCGATGCCTTTACCTGCCGTGCAAAGCTTCTGCGGATGTCTTCGCTTGAACCTTCGGAAACGACAGGCGAGAAATCGAGCGTGAGCACGAGGTATTTGTTTTTCTTGGGCGTGGGATGCGCGTGAATCCATAGCCCGCCGAAGAGTTCGTCGAATTGGTTTGCTTTCTCGATATCGTAATAGTTTTCAAGCGTGCTGAGCAGCGTGGATTTGCCAAAGCGGCGGGGGCGGAGGAAGATGAGGTATTTGCCGCCCGCTTCTTCAATGGCAGGGATGTACGGCGTTTTGTCGACATAGAAATAACCTTCGCGGCGAATGTCGGCGAAGTCGCAATTGGCGTAGGGGATCTTCATGGCGCGAGGGCAACCCTAGCAATGGCATTCGAGTGAGGCAAGGATATTATCAAGAGGGTGAATCGATGTTTTTTGTTTTTTTGTATTTTTGTTTTTATTGGCATCCCGGTTTTTTTCGCCGTTCGCGCTTGATTCCGCGGAACCATCTTTGGTATGTGTGACGCATGCAACGAGAACTCCGCAATTGGAAGAAGCCACTGCACTTGGGTGTGGCGATGGTTTGGCTCGGTTTTTCGGCCCTGGCATGCGGTACAACCGGCGAGGAGGCTACGCGGGGGGCAACCGGCCCCGAAGGTCCGCCAGGCGCCGATGGAGCTTTGGGTCCAACGGGGTCCACTGGACCTGAAGGTATGATTGGCCCGGAAGGGCCTCAAGGCGTTCAAGGAATGGCCGGTCCTATGGGTCCGGCAGGGCCTCAAGGCGATGTGGGTCCAACGGGGGCAACCGGTGCTCAAGGTCCAATGGGTATGATGGGTCCCCAGGGACTTCAGGGGCTTCAAGGTGCTCAGGGCGCGACGGGGGCGATGGGAGCAACAGGAGGCACCGGTGCTACGGGCGCGGCTGGACCCGCGGGAGCTACAGGAGCTACAGGCGATATGGGTCCGGCTGGTCCGGCTGGTCCAATAGGTGCGCTTGGTCCAACGGGAGCGACAGGTATCCAAGGGCTTCAAGGCCCTGCTGGACCTCCAGGCCCCGCAGGCAATCCGGGTCCTCAAGGTCCGGCCGGCCCGCCGGGCAGCGGGGCCTATGGCGAAGACGAATGGGGGTTTGCAGGGTTTACCGTCAATAGCTATCTAGGCAATATGGGCGGGCGGCATCTTGCCCATTCCATTTGCGCGGCCGAGTTTCCAGGAGCTCACTTGTGTCACAGTTCCGAATTTATTCAATCCACCACGGCCGCCGTTATTCCCGCGTCGGGAGCATGGTTGGATCCGAGTATCACCTTGGACGGGGCCTATACGGTCGGTGGAGCTCCCAGCTTGGGCCGAAATGCTGGTAGTTATACATGCAACCAGTGGACGGACAATACGGGTTCTTATTCGGGAACCTATGTAAAGCCGAGCGGCGGTATAAGCAACGGCGGCGTGTGCACGACGACCAAACCGCTTGCGTGCTGCAATGCGGCCCCTAAAGTCGCCTTTGCCGGGTTTACAAGCGCGTCTGCTTCGATGAGCGGGCGCTCCGCGATGCATGGCGCCTGCAACGCCGAATTTTCAGGAGCGCATATGTGCCACGCCGCCGAGTATCTGCGATCTGTTTCCAGCACGGCTCCTCCAGCCGTGGGTGCATGGATTGATCCTTCCCTGGATATTACGGGTGCATACACCACGGGCGGCTCGCCGGCATTTGGCCGTTCCGTGGGCAGTTATACGTGCAACGACTGGACCGATTTGACAGGCTCTTATTCGGGAACCTATGTGCTGCCTTCGGCGGGCATCAGCAATGGGGGGAACTGTACGACGCAAAAGCCGATTGCTTGCTGTTTTTAAGGTAACGGGGCAGCTCACTTCTGCTGAACAGGCATTATCGCAAGCTCTATCGAAATCGCGGGGCGGATAGCTACTTGCTTATCCACAGTGGACTTGGCCGATACATTTACCGAATTGCGCAGCGCCGACATCATCAATTGCCATTCTCCGCAATCCTGCCATGGAAAACAGCTCGCCGCTCCGCCCCGCGTGACCAGGCGCTGAGCGTCTCCTTCCCATGCGCTTCCGTCGTCCGGCGCGTTTGCATAGCTATCATGCCAGCCGTCCGCGCATAGCTCGGCATGATTGCCTAAATCCGCGAGTCCAAAGCGGTTAACCTTGTCGTTGGGCTGTTCAGGTATCTCGTTGCCCCAGAAAAACAAGGTCCGCGTCCCAGCCCGGCAGGCGTGCTCCCATTCCGATTCGCTGGGCAGGCGGAACTTGTTTTTCGATAGCAGTTTATGCGCTTCCTCAGGCAATACATACGTCACTCCCGTGGGAGATTCGAAGATGCGGCGCACATTGCTCTTTTTGAGATTGAGCCCCAAATGTTCAAGCATTTCGCCAGTCAGCGGGATTTCCGCCAGCAAATAGGGCTTGAGGCTGACTTCATGCACCGGCCTCATCGCCGGGGTCTGCATGTGGAGGGGCTCCAGTTCATCGGATTCTAAAATAATTTCGGCGCGCTCGGAATTGCGGAATTCATCGCCCGAAAAATAGGCTTCTTCGTCCTCGGAATAGCCCATTAAATAGCTGCCGCCGGGAACAATTTGAAATGGAATGCCCGTTTTCTGATGAAGAATGCGAAAGGGCGCGGTGCGTACCGCCGATCCTAAATCGTCATAGTGGCCGTCGAGTTCTTCGTCCGACCATTCGGCGGGATCTTCTCTTTCTTTGCCTTGTTCGGGAGGCGTGTCGTCCACCCTGAACTCTTCGCCCAGCGAGGCAGCGACGGCGTTGGCGATATGAAGGCGGCGCACCAGGTCGGCGCCGAGCCAGATGTGATAGTCCAAAAGCTCGGGGTAGAGCGCGGGATCGAGAGCTTGTCGGCTGTTCATGGCGGGCGGACTGTAGCCGATGCCCGCGCCGATTTTAAGAAAAAATGTGGGGCGCAAAAAAATCGGTCCCGCTTTGTTGGCCCCGCATATGGCCTAGTTTTATAGGGGCAGCGCTATGGATGCGCTGGACTCACATCTCTCTGGTCTGGATTCCACGGGGCACGCCGAGTTCTCGGGCGGGCTGAGCTTTGAACACGCGGCGGGCTTTGAGCCTGCTCCCCCTCCCCGGCCTTTTTTAAAATGGGTGGGTGGGAAAAGGCAATTGCTGCCGGAGCTCTTGGCCACGAAGCCAAAGCTGTTTGGCACATATCACGAGCCTTTTGTGGGCGGTGGCGCGCTGTTTTTTGCGATGCGGCCCAAGCGTGCTGTGCTTTCGGATAGCAATTCAAGGCTTGTGCGCACGTACCGGGGTGTGCGCGATCATGTGGAAGAGGTGATTGAGCGGCTGGAGCGGTATAAGCCTCTTCATTCAAAGGCGTTTTTCTATGAGCTGCGGGCTTTGCCTATCGATCAGCGGAGTGATGCGGAGGTGGCCGCGTGGTTTATCTATTTAAATAAGACGGCGTTTAATGGGTTATACCGGGTCAATAGCAAGAATCAGTTTAATGTGCCGCTGGGTAGATATAAAAACCCTTGTATTTGCGATAGCGAAAACCTGAGAGCATGTTCAAAGGCGCTTTCCAGCGTGGAAATTCTGCTTGAGGACTTTTCGGCCGTTGCGGGGCGCGCAAGGGAAGGCGATTTTGTTTATTTCGATCCGCCTTATGTGCCGCTGTCGGCGACTTCTTTGTTTGTGGGATATACGGCGGAAGGCTTTGGGGCGGAACATCAAACGAAGCTAAGGGATGTGGCGCGGGTGCTGAAGCGTAAAGGCGTATCGGTGATGCTATCGAATTCGGCGGCGGGGCTGGTGCGCGAGCTGTATGGGGGAAGCTTTGAAATTCGCGAGGTGCTGGCGTCGAGGGCGGTGAATTGTCAGGCGAAGGGGCGGGGGAAAATTCACGAGTTGATTATTTCTTGATTCCCGTTTTGGTTTGCGCTGATTTATGCGCTTTTTCGGCCGATGGTTCTGCGCAGAATCTGTAGATCGGCTTTGCCCAGTTCTCGGGTCAGGATCAGCAGTACAATGTAGATCATGACCGTGCCCATGGCCTGGACGGGGACCATTAATTTGCCCATCCATGGGAGTTTGGTGCCTATCCACAGGGTGGCGGCGGTAGACCCAAGAACTCGCACGATGGTGAGCAGATCGACAAAGCCTCCAGCAACCCGCTTGAGCCGAAAGGCACCGGCAATGGTCATGATGAGGAGTGAGCCGGATGTGGCGATGGCCGCCGTATGAAGCATGGATGTGCCAAATGCAACGCTGGGTAGGCTGAGGGTGCAGGCGGCGGCGATTAAAACAACGGCCGACAGCGTGAGCAGGGCGGTTTCGCGTTCGCGGCCCAGGCTGGTGAGGGCGGCGCAGCTTATGCCCAAGATCGCAAAGGTGCCTAGACCTAGGGAAAGTATGCGCAATGTGGTGGCTCCATTGGCCCAAATTTCTTCTGGAAAGGCGAAGCGGAGCAGATGGGGAGCGAGGGCCGATACGGTGCCGCAGAGGAGGCCGGTGAGCAGAAAAGAGAGGCGTACACCGGTTTTGGTGTAATGGGTGACGGCCAGCTTGTCGCCCTCGGCATGGGCTTTGGCGAGCAGGGGAAAGAGGATAAAGGTGATGGACATTAAGAGTTGGTAGGGGAGGAAGGCGAAGAGTTGGGCTCCCCGGTAGACGCCCATCAGTTGGTCGGCGGCTTTTTCGCCTTGGCCGCTTTGGAGGGCGCCCAGGCCCGTGAAGCGGCTAAGGAGCATAAAGTCGGTCTGGAGCAGCAAGTTGAGGAAGATTTGTCCGCCCGATAGAAGGACGAGGAACCGAAGGTATTGATCGGTATGGGGTGGGGGGGAATTCGTGGATGGGGCTTTGCCCAAGCCGCTTCGGGTAATGGCCAGGGGAATGATGACAAAAGCGGCGCTGACAAAGCCGCTGATGGCACCGGTAACGCCGCTCTTGCCGCTGTTTAGGAAGAGAAGGGCGCCAAAGGCAATGGCCGAAGTTCGCAGAATTCCATATAAAATATCGAGGCCGGCTTGATCGAGGAAGAGGCGGCGGCCGTTGAGGGAGCCCACAAGGGGGGCATATATTCCATAGAGTAAGATGATGGCCGCTGAAATACGTAAAGGCACGGAAATATGGGGCGCGCCGATAAAGCCGGCGATGGTGGGGGCCGCGAGGGCAAAAATAAGGGAAACAAGGGCGGCTAAAGCCGTGTGAATCCATAGTGTGCGGCGGAAGATGACAGGGATTTGATCGGGCGCGGCCCCCGAAACGCTTCGCGATACGCCTTGAATGCCGACGGCGACGATAATGTTGTTGAGAATGCTGATGACGGCAAGAACCCGGGATACTTCGCCATAGCCATCGACGCCGAGGAGACGGGGAAGGATGATTTGCTGGGCAAAGCCAAAGAGGATAAAGGAGACTTTGGCGACGGCGATGGCTAGACCTCCGCGGCCCGCGCTTCTGGCTGCGTCGGCGTTGGGGGCCGGGTTTTTGGCTTCTTCGCTGCGGTTTTTGGTTGAGCTGTCGGACACGCCCTGGCTTTTAGGCCAAGCTGTGTCTCGTATGCAAGGCATTTGTGCGCAGGTTCTTGCTGGAGCGGCAAAATCCCCTCGACAAGGCCCGCTCCTGGCCGCTATGTTCTTCGCCGGTACATCCAAGGAGCTTGTTATGAAACCATTTTTTCGTTCCTTTCACTTGATTTTGGGCGCTGGTTTTCTGGCTACCGCAGCTTGTAGCGGTGGAGGCGAGGGCGGGAGCGGCACAGGCGCCTCCAACGGAGGCGGGGGAAGCGGAGGCCAAGCAGAAATGCCCGTGTTTCGGGGGGAATGCGCATCCGCGGAAGAGATTGGATATTTTGCGGTCCAGCATGAGACAGATTATTCGGTCGTGGCCGGTGAGGTGCTGGATGGTGTCGTGCCTTCTAAAATATTGACTCAGGTGGGTAAGGAGGGGGATTGTACGCTTTGGCAGCGTAAGAATCCTTTCTGCAATCCCGCTTGCAACGCGGACCAAACCTGTTCTCAGGATGGAACGTGTATTCCCTATCCCCTGCCCAAGAGTGTGGGCGATGTCTCTGTAACGGGTCTTCAAAAGGCCGTGTTAATGACTCCCACCATGCCGCCGAGCACCTATTTTGATACATCTTTGCCTCATCCTGCATTTTCGCCGGGAGCGGCCATTACGCTAAAGGCAACAGGCGGAGATTACCCTGGATTTACGATGTATGGGCAGGGTTTTGCTCCCATTGAGATTCCGGCGATGACATGGCTTATCAAGAAGGACCAGCCCCTTGCGATCACATGGACGCCTGATAATTCGGCTCCAAATGCGACGATTCGCGTGCGGCTGAATGTGGATCAGCACGGACTTTCACCGGTGGAGCTGGTGTGTGAGCTAAAGGATACAGGCTCGGCGGAGATTCCCGCGAGCCTGCTCACTCAACTGGTCGGCTTTGGAGTGACGGGCTTTCCCAATGGTCATCTGATTCGGCACACGCTGGATTCGGTGAAGGTGGGTCCGGGTTGTGTGCGCTTCGAGGTCTTTTCTCATGTGCTGGGCGTTCTGGAGGTGGCCGATCATATTCCTTGTGATGCGACTCATCCATGCCCCATGGGGAAGACCTGTGATGTGCCCAAGGGAACGTGTATCTAGAGAAATATCTTAATCAATTGCTATCCCACCCATAGTGCGGCCTGGCTTGCTTGATAAAGAGTTTGGGCTCGCCTCCCGCGCCATCCGCATCAAATTTCCATTCCACATCCATTGCATAGAAATTATTCCCATTTTGATAATATTGTGAGAAATGCTGATGGATGGCTTCCAGCGCTTGCCCGAGCCTATAGGTTTGAGCGACGCTCAATACCGTTTGACCGGCGGGAATTAGGCTGGAATGAGAGAAGAACGTAATGGGCTGGCCGGGATAAAAATAATAGTAGAGGAAGGAATCCGCCGTCACGCCTGGATCGGGTAGCACAACGGATGTGTCGCCAAGCTGAGCGTTAATATAGAAACCGGGCTGGGTAGCATCAAACATATTCGCCGTCAGCGCGACTCCGTTGGCATATTCCGAGGGGAATGAGCGGTGGACCAAAAGCGCCATCGCTACATCCTTATGGGGAATTCCACGGTAGGTTCTTTCTTCAAAAGCCCTGAAATTCCATAGACTTGCCCATACATTGCGGATGGCGTTGGCCACAGGTTTCTTGGGATCGTTGGGATCTCCCGTCTTTGAAGTGTACAAGCCCGCTCCCGTGAAGCCGTTAAGATCTTCCGAGTTGGTGCTCGACCTGAAGCGCATCGGGAACCCGGGGTAGTCCTGGGCCAGCTTGGCCAGCACCGCCGACTCAAATGCCGCGTCGATCGGGGCGACCGAAATATCGGCTCTTAGCTTGGCCAAACGGGTGTCCCGGTAGGCTGGATCGTTGATGAATTGCTCTTCGACCAGCATCGCATCCACCTGGGCATCAAAGCCGTTTTGCTGCATAAACTGCTTGTAATAATAGAAAGGTATCGCAAAGGCTTTGGGCAGGGGAACGAGTTCGCCGATCTGGGTCATGTCGCCGTAGTGACTTGCCTTGCCCCCAAAGATCGGAATATCTTTGACCCGAAGGAGTTCGATATCCCGCAGCTCTGTGACCGTTAAGTCCATCGGCGGCACAACAATGGGCGGGGGCTTATGCGCTTCCCACCATACGTCGGCCTCTTCTTTGGTTGCCGGTTCGACTTTGTATTCAAATGCATCTACGACCAAATGCACCCATGTATTTTCAAGAGCGCGGAATTCGGGCTTATTGAAGGCTCCTCGCAGCGCCATATTGGGGGTGCCGCGGTTTTGAGAGAGGACGTTCACATGGGAGAGAGGGGTTTGAAGCTCATCGGTGATAAGGCCCGCCACGACGGCGATATCGTTGGGCACCCGATCGAGCACGGCGACATCCCTAGGTCCAACATACGCTGTGTTTAGGTTGGTGGAATTAAAGAATCGCAATTGCCCATAAGATTCTCCCAGATTGAGCGGCTGGTAGGTGATCCCAGCAAATAGTTCGTCCGAGGTCATGATCTTGACCGACGGAGGTAATTGCGCGGCAAGTGTCTCAATTCCCTCGGATGTGGGGTGAAAATAGAGTTTGTCACCGAAGAAAGCCGCCTTTTGAATGCGGGTATAGGCTTCGGTAATCATCTCGGGCGAGGAGGTGTCGTAGGGAGCAATTTCATACACCCAAACGCCCGGATTGTCGTAATAGGTGACTGCTCCAAGCAAAAACCTCCGGCTCGGGCTATAGTATTCAGATTGATTAAAGAGGCCAATGTCTCCGATTGGGGGCAAGCCATTGCCCGATAAATGTTCACTCGCGAAGTTGTAGTGGATGGGGTATTTGTTGCTATTGGTAAAATAGAGCTTGTTGTCGTCGGCTCTATCGATCACGGTCTTGGCGGAGCGGGCACCTGGAATGCTGGCGTCGAGCGGCCTTGAACCCAAGACTTCAAAATCCTGCGCGCAGCCAATTTCACTTGTAGAATCAGGAGTTTGCCCCGCTGGAATCACACAAGACCAGACTTTGCCAGTCGTCCCCTCCACGGGATTGGACTCACACGCTCCCGCCGCAGCGAGCGCAAAGAGAAATAGCCCCGCGGCGCCTGCATGCTGTTTTAATGAATGAAAACCTATTTTCTTCATCTTGATATCTCCCATTTCCTTCACGGATATTTCCGGGGCTTACCTGGCACGCCGACCGGAACTTCATACATTTTTCCACTTGAAATATCGCGTACATACAGCACTTCCGGATCCCATCCGCCAATGCCCGATCCCCATTGCAAATTGGGTATCCAGCTCGTGTCGTTGCTCAGATCGACCACCAGCTCGGCACCCTGTCCGGAAGGCGGAATACGCCAAACTTTCGCGGCAATATATTCACAAACATACACGTTGCCGCAAGCATCGACGCCCATTCCATCAAAGCTCCCGCCATCCGCGAAGTTCTGCGCGAAGATTTGATGAGGCTTGGGTTTATCCTGGGCATCGAGTTCAATTTTGTAAATAATACCACCGCCAAAGCTGCCCACATACACCGTTTTGTAGTCGGGGCTGTAGCTTACGCCATTGGGATTGTTCAGGCCGGTCGCCAAGATATCGAATTCCCCTGTGTCGGGGTTTACACGCCGGACTTGACTCGCGTTTTGCTCGGCAACGGTAATGCGCCCGCTATCGTCGGCGTCCATTCCATTGGGATAGGCAAGCCCACCGATCAACAGGGTTTTCGTAGCAGGCGGGGTGATCTTAAAGAGCGAATTGGAGTTTACATTGGCATAGACCAAAACGCCTTTGGAGCTAAAGCGCAGGCCCGCAATAAAATCTCCCGCGCCGGGCACCCAAATGGTGGATTGACCATCAAAAGTGGATTTAAACAAATTGCCATTGTCTGCTCCGACCAGGTTTCCCGCATTATCGAAGTCCATATCCTCGGAGGCTTTATGCCCTGTTAGGACTTTATAGGAAAACGGGCCTTTGGGGATATTGGCACAATCGAGAGGCGGCGCTCCGCTGCTCGAGCTCGAACTCGAACTTGAACCGGAGCTGCTGCTTTGACCAGAGCTGGTGCTTCCTGCAAGAATACCGGAGCTGGCCGCGGACGTGGGCGACTGGCCTCCCGCCCCTCCTTGTCCCATTGAGCCACCTTGACCTGCTTTATCCACATCGAAGACAATGGCTCGATCCTCATAACAGGTCGCCAGTGCAAAGATCGACGCGACAAGGCCTATTCCACTAAGCGCTGCATAGCTTCTCATCTCTTCACTCCTATGGAGGGGCCGGCGCGCCGCCGGCAGCCCGCAGGCATTCTACACGATCAAAATCGCGAATGCACTTGCAACATTTGAAAGGATCTAAAATTATTTGCAATACCGTCCAGCGCGTTGAACACAGGATGATTTTGGATATTGACCTTGGGTAATTTTTCGGATAGCATCGGCTTATGATGAAGATCATTCCGGGAAAAAAGATGCTGTGGGTCTGCGCGACAACGGTGGGGTTGCTGTGTATCTCTTGCCAAACGGCACCCGATGACGACATGGGGAGTCTGCAGGGAGAAGCTCCAATGCTGGTCAATAAGGATCAAAACGCGATGTATGGATTTTCCTGGGTTATCAATAAACAAGTGGCGGGGATGCCCAGGCCCGGCGGCGCTCGTCCCTTGGATCAAGATCTGGCATATCTGAACGAACAAGGATTGGACGTGCTGGTGTCTTTGACTGAAACTCCCATTAACCCCCAAGCGCTTCAGCAGCATGGAATCGCAGGAATGCATATTCCGGTGCAGGATTTTCATGCTCCCACACAGGATCAATTGGATCAATATGTTGGGTCCGTTCAGGGATGGCTATCCGAGGGAAAGCAAGTGGGGACGCATTGTGCCGCAGGCAAGGGACGGACGGGGACATTTTTAGCGGCTCTGTTTGTGGCGCGGGGTATGGGAGCGGAGGAGGCGATTGCGGAGATACGCAAGCTTAGGCCCGGGTCGATAGAGACCAAGGAGCAAGAAGAGGCCGTGAAGGAGTTTGCGGCGCGGCAGAAGAAGTAGGCCAGACCGAAAAAAACCTGACCACCATTCAGACCGCCATTCAGACAGGAAATATTCTTTTGATTTTTAATATTTAAGATCGCCAAACAATTTTTTACTTGACAAAACTTAAAAAATGTGCATCGCCGCCCAACCCGGCACACCGCATTCAATGAATTTTATGTAGCTCCTCCCGCGCCATACTCACACGTATTGCACTCGTCCTCACGAACTTGTAAAGTCAGGACGAGGTTTATGATCGGCTCAATCATCGACGGGAAATACCGAATCATCCGCGAGCTCGGCGCAGGCGCGATGGGAGCGGTCTTTATGGCCGAACACACAGGCACCGGCGGCCGCGTCGCGCTCAAGGTGATCAGCGGCGATTATGCGCACGACACCGATACCCTCGGCCGCTTTCAGCGCGAGGCCAAAGCCGCGGGGATCGTCGATTCTCAGTACATCACCAAGGTCTTCGATACAGGCGTCGATCAAGCAACGGATACGCCGTACCTCGTGATGGAAATGCTCTCAGGACAAGACCTCGGCGCGTTCCTCAAAGATGCAGGCCCTGTCTCTCCAGACCTCGCTCTCCGTATCATCGCGCAGGCTTGTATCGGCCTGCAAAAAGCTCACGCGGCGAATGTCGTTCACCGGGATATCAAACCTAGCAATATTTTCTTGCACCGCCGCGAAGAAGGTGAAGTCATTGTAAAACTCCTCGACTTTGGCATCGCCAAGGTGATGATGGACCAAGCGCAGGATCTGTCAAAAGGCGAGCTCACCAAAACGGGCCACATGCTCGGATCGCCGCTGTATATGTCGCCCGAACAAGCGCTCGGCGATAGAGATATCGATCACCGCTCGGATATTTGGTCGCTGGGGATCGCTCTTTATCAAGCGCTTTGCGGCCGCACGCCCTTCAATCATGTCGCGGCGCTGGGGCTGCTCATTGTGGAGATCTGCTCTGGCAAAATGGCACCCGTTCAACAGTTTGCGCCGTGGGTTCATCCCGATGTGGCCGCCGTTGTGCACGGTGCGCTTCAGCGTAATCGCGCCGATCGATTTCAAAGCGCGGCCGAGATGCTCGCAGCCATTAAACGCCTTCTTCCCCAGGGTTTCGCGTTGCACGAGAGCATGCTTGTACCGCTGCACGCATCGGCCCGCGCGCAAGTCCAGCCACGGCTCCCCATGCCATCGGCTCCATCGCTGCCAGACGCGCATCTTCAAGCGCTCATGCCCAGTGCGCACGCATCATCCGCCGAAATGAGTTCCAGTACGACAACGGGAGCCCTGGCCCGCTCAAACACCGCGGCGTCGAAGCCCGAACGGAAGCCGCGCCTCGTTCCAATGCTGGGTGTTGGGGGATCGATGATAGGCATCGTTTCGCTGATCATCCTTGGCAGAGCCGTGCTCGGACGGGCGCCGGATACTCCATCGCCCCAGCCTTCGTCGATCCCCAGCACCGAGCCTGTTTCTCTGCCAACCGCAATGCCTACCCAAGTTCCAACGGCCCAGCCCGCACCGACGATGGTGAAGGAGCGAGCGCCTGAGTCTGCCGACAAGCACTTTCGGCTTGTGATTCTTCCGGCGTTCGCATCGGTCGATGTGGACGGGAAACCCGCCGAAGTGAAGAACGGCACGGTCGAGCTCATTGGGCCATTGGGGCGCGTGTTCAAGGTGAGGGTATATAAAAACGCCTACTCAAACGAAGAAATCGTGACGATCTCCGACCAAGGCTTGATACCTCCCAAAGTGGATATGTATGCGCGCCAAAACTCGTCCTCGCAGGGGCTGAGCTCAAGCCCCCAAACCCAAAAGAAACCGATTGACACACAAGAAAAATACTAATCCCATGAAAACATTTCCTATGATCTCAACATCGCGGCGCCCCGTCACAACTGTAGCATATAGCCGCAATTTTTTTTCTCTGCCCGCCCTGATATTTACCATGCTCTCGCTCCAATCCGCGCGTGTTTATGCGCAAACCGAGCCCGCCAAAGACGAACTTGCACACCCCCAGGAAACACCATCCGACGAAGAAGAAGCCAAAAACCGATTCTCGAACGGTGTCAAGCTTATGGGAGAAGGAGCTTTTGGCCCTGCATTGGCAGAATTCAAACTGTCGTACGCCAAGGTCCCCAGGGCCTCCGTGGCGATTAACGCCGGCCTATGCCAAAAAGAGCTTGGGCAACCCGACGAAGCGCTGGAAACCTTTGAAAACGCCCTGCGCGAACACCGCGATATGAGCGACACCCAAGTGGCCGTCGTCCAAAAAAACATCGTAGAACTCAGACCCAAGGTCGGCACCATCGATGTGATTGGGGGTGAGCCCGGCGCCAAAATTCTGATCGATAACCGGCCCCGAGGTGAATATCCACCCGTTGTACCGCTCCGGGTCTCGGCGGGAGAGCACATTGTCCGCTTGGTGAAAGATGGATTTGAGCCCGTGGAAGCGCGCGTCAGCGTCGCCGGCGGCGCAGCGGCCACCACGCCTCCCATGCGCATGATCGAGCTCAAAGATGCGGGAAAGCTAAAAGTTACAGAATCGGCCGGCAAGAAGGTGGGCGTATTCATCGATGGGGTAAAGGTTGGCGAAACCCCCTGGGAAGGTTCGGTGGGTGTGGGACGCCATATGGTTCTCCTCCGTGGGGAAAGTATATGGGGAACTGCCCCGGTCAATGTATCGATTCAGTCCCGAAAAACGACATCTCTTGCGCTAAAAACAGAACAACTTGATGCCCATCTCCAAATTACCCCCACCCCGGCCGGAGCCCAGATCGCTTTAAACTCGATTATCCTTGGGAATGGTGAATGGGACGGGCTTTTGGCATCGGGAGATCATCAAGTGGAAGTGCGTGCCGAGGGCTTTCAGCCTGTTTCCCGGAAAATCCGGCTTGCTCCCGGCGATCAAAAAGCGGAGAGTATCGAGCTTGTTCGCGATGATGACGCCTACATTTGGCAGAAACCCTCCAAATTTGTCCTCGATGCAAGCACGGGTTTTGTGATCATCCCATCCCTGGGCGGAACGCTGAGCGACGATTGCTCGGATGATCCCTGTTCTCAATCCATTGGCCTAGGTGCGATGGGTATGATGAGCGCCGTTTATGAACTTGGCTCGGGCATTGGTCTGGGTCTATCCGGAGGATATCTGCCTGTATGGCAAAAAACGACCAGGCGCCGCTCCACCTTTACACCCAATGGCCTTGAAGCAAACTTGGGGAATGTAGACGATAAAATTCGGCTGGGTGCATGGATGCTAGGGGCTACGATTGACTATTCGTTTGAACGGTTTCGCATCATGGAAAGCTTTAAAATCCGCATAAAATTGGGAGCGGGCATTGGTTTTAGCACGGTGAGAGACGAAAGGGTTGGAGAGTTCCGGGATTCCAATGGCAATGCCTATACCCCAAACGCCGTTGTTGATTTCGCGAGGGGTCTACTGGCCTATGCCACGCCTGAGCTACGCATTACCCATGCATTTGGGGATTATGTTGAACTTGGTTTCTTTGTTCAAGGGCTCGCGCTCTTTCCGGTGTCCAGCCAACCCACCTTCCAATCGAAACAACACGAGGCAGGCGCAGCCCTCCCCTCGACATCTGGCCCATCGGCAAAAACCGTTGCATTTTTGGGTACCTACGCACCAGATACATTGATAGCGGATGGCTTTATTTTGGGTGTTGTCCCCGGGTTTAGCGCCCGATTCGCCTTTGAGCTCCCCAAAAAGCCCCGCGGTACGGAAATGGGCCGGGCAAAACCGGCTAATCCGGCTTCCTTTTGGTGATCGTCAACTGAACGCGGCGGTTCATCGCCCGCCCTTCCTTGGTGTTGTTATCACCAATGGGCTTGGCGTCACCATATCCCTTCTTGATCAGTCTCTCTTTGGGGACGCCTTTCTGTACAAGCCACCACCATACCCGATGCGCCCTTGTGTTGGATAGATCTTCATTAAATTTTGCTTCCGACAAATTACCTCCATCCGCATGCCCCTGCACTTCAACCTGCTCGATTTCTGGGTGCTGATCGAGCACATCCTTGATTTCCGATAAAATATCTTCGATAATGGGAAATGCAGATGTATCTTCCTTCTCTTTGCCATAGAGCTTAAACTGAATAGGCTGAAGCAGCACAATCTCATCCCCCCGGATTCGAACATACTTTGGACAACCATTCTGGGCTGGATCTTGATGAGACGCCCCTTTTTCATAGGGACAGGCATCTTCCGGCGGCTTGATTCCATCCTTATCCACGTCATCGGGACACCCACTCCGGGCACGATCGGAACTGCGTTCTCCCGGTTGATCAGGACAAGCATCGCGAATATCCAGAATACCATCCCCATCGCGATCGATTGGACAGCCATTCTGTCCTGGCACTTTATTGGCCGAGCCTTTCACATCGGGGCAATTGTCGTTTATATCTGGCACACCATCGGCATCCCGGTCGGGCGGACAACCATTCTTGCTTAAATCGACATTCTTGGGCCCCGCTGCATCAGCACATGCATCTTCCTTGTTGGGCACGCCGTCTTTATCCTTATCGGGCGGGCAGCCATGAAAACGCTTATCACTATCCTCCACCCCAGGAAGGCTTGGACAGGCATCCACACCATTGGCTATTCCATCCCGATCGTCGTCTTGGGACAATGGATCTATTAGGGCTGGGTATATGACCTCGGGCGACCAGGAGGCCAACAGCAAAAACCTCGCTTTAGGTGTCCCAATCGCCTGTGTAAGCCCGGGTCCACCGCCCAAACCCACCTCAAACTGCTTTAAAAACCGATAGCGGGCGGTGAGCAGAGCCTCGGCATTTAGCGGCGCAGGCGTTTGAAGCTCCACACCCGAAGCCGAAAGCAGAGCGCCGCCCAAGGGCAGGGCCCCAAACACCTCCAGCCCCACCCGGAACAACCCCTCATCGAGGGCCAGCGCGGCAGCAGCTCCGAACGTGAGCGAATGGGGGGCATCGGAAGCCCTCAACATGAGCCCCAGATTGGCACTCCACACAAACGGCGCGGCCAGAGCATGGGTACCTCCAAACACGGCTCGAAAAGCCCCTCGCACATTGTGATCGCTCACATATCCGAGGGCATGCTCGGTGGGCACAAAGAGCGAACCTTCCAGCGCGGCGGCCAGGGAATGCGGGTCATTTGAATCTGTTCCCAGCACGGACAGGGTTCCGCGGGCCGAGAAGCGAAGATCGCCGAAACCGGCGGACTGCTTTTGAAACAGCACCTTGGGGACGGCTGGATTATCGCCTGAATTGACGACGGCAACGGGGACATTGACGGAAAGGAGCAGATGATGCCACAGAGCAAAAGACGCATTGGCGTGGAGAAACACCTGATTTCCGACGATAGGTGCGGCGGGTTCGCTAAAGAGCCTGAGCGGATTGATGGCATAATCGGCGAGGAGATGAGCGCGCGTATGGAGATGGCCCTCCGCGGATGGGCTGGAGACGCTAAAAAAAGCATCTCCGGCGGGCGTGGGATCGAGCTGTTGGATGGCGGCATCGCCGATGGAGGCGGGTAGTGACTGCGCCAAAGAGAGGCGCGGCCAAAGGGCAGCCGAGAGGGACAAGACGGCCAAGGCAGCGGAAATGCAAGGGAATGGGGCGTGTGGGCGGAGTGTGGGAGTGGGCATGATTATCCCCCGGTTTTTACTTTCGCGCGGCGGCGGGCGAGGCTGGAGAAGAGGGCACCGACGGCGAGGAACTGAACGGCGAAACCGTTAGAGTTTGAGGGAGGGCCGAGAGAACAGGAGAAGGCGCCATCCCCGCCAAAGACGATGGGCGGAGGAGGCTCGACAACGCCGCCTGCGCCGCCCATACCGCCCATGCCACCAGTACCGGGATCGAGTGGATCGCAGGCATCGCCTTGGCCATCGGCATCGGAATCGCTTTGATCGAGGTTGGCGACAGCGATGCAGTTATCGCAGGCATCGCCAACGGTATCGGAATCTTGATCGAGGGATTGATCGTTATCGATAAGCGGACAGGAATCGCAGACATCGCCGAAGCTATCTGTATCGGTATCCTTTTGATCGGCATTTGGGGCGCGGGGGCAGTTATCGGCATCGTTCTTGGGACCGTCGTTATCCCAGTCGTCATCGCAGGCGTCGCCGATACCATCCATATCGGGATCGTCGGATTGATCTGTATTCGGGGTATCGGGGCAGTTATCTATATCATTAGGAATGCCGTCGTCATCCCGATCGCCGTCGCATAGATTGCCCTCGCCGTCGCCGTCGGCATCGGCTTGATCGGGGTTATCAGTGAAGTCGCAGTTATCGGTGATATCAGGGATGTTGTCCTTGTCGTCATTTGGATCGCAGATATCGCCGAGGCCGTCGCTATCGGAATCTTGTTGATCGCCTTGGAAGTCCTTGGGGCAGTTGTCGCTGCCGGGCTGGACGGTGCCGTTGATTTTATCAAAGCAGGTATTGGGGAAGCCGTCATTGTCGACGTCGCAATCTGGATCGCAGACATCGCCGCAATTGTCACCGTCGACATTGCTCTGATCAGCATTGGCAGTAAAGATGCAGTTATCCGTGGTTGCCAAGACGCCATCCCCGTCGTCCTGAAGACGATCGAGCTGGCCGTTTGCATCCTCATCTTCAAGGGGACCATCATAACACGTTGAATTGTCGTTCTTGTGTTCGTCGCCGTCCTCAAGGCCATCGTTATCGCTGTCGGTATCGAGAATGTCAATGAGATCCGTACCGTCCGTATTGATAAATGGACAGGTCATAAAACAAGGTCCGCCATCTGCGAAAGATATGTTCAAACATTCGCCAGCCTCATCGCCGTCGATAAGACCGTCACCATCGGAATCAGCATTTAGGGGGTCGAGGCCGTTTAGGATTTCTGTTGTGTCGCAAATCAGATCGCTGTCGGCATCGGCGTCGCAGACGTCGCCGAACATATCGCCATCGAAATCCAATTGATCTGTATTTGATACGCGGGAACAGTTATCGCATATATCAGGGTAGTCATCGCCGTCCTCATCGGGATCGCATGCGTCGCCCAAGCCATCACTATCAAGATCATCTTGGGAAGGATTCTTTACCGTTCGACAGTTATCGGCGACCTCCATAGGCATTAGGTTCGCATCTTTGATCCCGTCATCGTCATCGTCATTGTCACACGCATCGCCTTCTGAATCGCTATCGGCATTCTGCTGGAAGGGATTTGCATGGTCTGGGCAGTTGTCCAGCCCATTCGGAACCCCGTCGCCATCCCGGTCGTCATCACAGGCATCCCCCAGCGTATCGATAGGGTCATCGGAGTTTAACTGATCGAAATTAGCGACTAGCGGACAGTTGTCATTTATATCGCCCCATCCATCCTTATCATCATCAATATCGCATGCATCACCCAACCCATCGCTATCGGTATCGAGGTTGCCTGGGTTCGCAATTCCGGGGCATGTGTCGCATGCATCTCCAACCCCATCCATATCGTCATCCAACTGCTGGGGATTTATGTTGTTTGGGCAGTTGTCACAGGCATTTCCAAAGTTATCGCCATCTGAATTGGCCTGGTTATTATTGGGGACTGTGGGACAATTATCACTCATATCCGCAAAGCTGTCGTTATCATCATTACTATCGCAAGCATCTCCACTACCATCCTTATCCGTATCGGCTTGACCCGAATTGCTTTTGAATGGGCAGTTATCGCATGCATTGACAACACCATCGTTATCTTGATCTGAAGTCGATTGGGCAGGATTTGGCACAAGAACACAGTTATCGTTCACATCCAAAATGCCATCACCATCATCATCTGTATCGCATTCATCCCCAAGACCATCTCCATCCGTATCGAGCTGGTTATGATTCAATACATCAACACAATTATCACATGCATCTGGCACGCCATCTTTCGGCACTTCCATCACGCTCTCAGCGTTGCTTTGATATGCCACCTTCGGGCACTTATCGCATTCATTCCCCTCGTTGTCCCCATCATCGTTGTTCTGCGACGGGTTAACGATAAAGAAGCAGTTGTCACATGCATTTCCAACCCCATCTCCATCCCAGTCCAATTGGAGCTTATCCCATTCACTCGGACACACATCACACAAATCCCCAATAGTATCACTATCGCTATCGATTTGATCGGCATTATTCACATAGGGGCAGTTATCACATGCATCGCCAATACCATCCAAATCCGCATCCGCTTGATCAGGATTAAAATCCATCGGACAATTATCGCAATACTCAGCCGGACACACTCCGCATGTCAGTTGGAACCCATCATTGTCGCTATCCCCATTCGCAAGCGGTACACAAGGGGATGGACATACCATCGCATGACTATCGCCGGGTACATAGACAACAACGCCCGCGGCTCCCAGAAATATGGCCCATTTGCTGAGCGGCGAACGCAAACAGACGCGCACGATATGAAGCGCTGAATGAAATGCCCCCATAATCGCTTCCCTCTTCATACCCGCTCCTTCAACACTATCGTGTTTGTACCGACCCGCTCCATGCGAATCAAATACTTCCCTACCCTACCGACTCACTCATGCGATGTCAAGAACTCTTGTAGGGTCTCTTTCCTCTTTGCCTCCTGCCTCTACCAAAACAAAAATATAAAGTCAAGATCTTTTGTAGGTCAGCTCATGAACTCACCACGCCAATCACAAAAACCTAGATTCCACGGGCTATCTTCACCCTTCCAGATTTTGCTTGCACTCCCTTCCAAACCACCACTATCATGCGCGCCGCGCGCGGCAGGCCCAGCGCCTCCACGCTTTTCATCCTCCGAAGGAGCCCCTATGCCAAAGTCGTTTCTACTCCAACCATTTATCCGAAATCGATGGATCTCTCTGCTCCTTTTGCCATCGGCCTTCATCTCTTCCTGCTCGGTGTTTCCAGGCGCTTGCTCGGATGTTTCGCCTCCTTCATCCAGTTCCACCGAGCTTCCTCAACCATATTCTTCCCCGAATCCCAGCGCGCACTCAGCCCCTCCCCCGCGCCTCTCCGCAGCTCAACTTCAGTTCCCCGATCTCTTCCAAGAGCAAAACCCGCCCCGCTGGATCGCTTCGTCGCCCGCTTCGTTTAAAGCCGTTTGGGATTCCACACACAGCCAACCTATCCCAGCATCCGTCGAACTCCCTTCTCGCGCTTCAGGCCCCACGCGCTTAACCCACCGCCGCTCCGGCCTCTCTATCGCCTTCACCCTCGACGGCGCCGCCGATGTGCCCGCTCAACTTCATGACGGCCTAGCCGTCTTCGAACGCGGCTGGCCTTCGGAAAACGCCGATATTCTCTTTCGCATCAGCGAAGAAGGCGCCGAGGATTTTGTTCTCTTTGAACACGCTCCCGCAACACCCGAACTCCGCTATCTCGTCGATGTCAGCGGTGTCGCGGGTCTTCGTCTCGTCGCCAATACGATCGAGTTTCTCGATACCCAAGGCTTCCCGCGCCTGCGCACCCATCGCGCTCGGCTGATCGAATCTTCGGGCCGAAGCCATGATGTCAAGCTCGCTATCGCCGGCTGTGCCGTGGATATCAGCACCGCTCTTCCTTGGGATCGGCCCGTCGTTCCACCAGGAGCCCGTACATGCTCGGTCGTGCTCACTTGGCCGCGCGACACTATCCATTATCCCGCCATGCTCGACCCCATGTGGTCCGCTACCGATTCCATGACCTTTGCCCGCACGCACCATAGCGCGACAGCCATCAGGCCGACCGATCCAGCGTCGCCCGTACTGATCGCGGGAGGACTCAACGATAGCTCGATACCCGTCGCGCCCGCGGAAGTCTATGATCCCGTCGCCAGAACTTTTGCTGTTACCGGTTCGCTGAACGAAGCGCGATTGGATCATTCTGCAACAGCCATTGAATTCAAGGATGGCAATAACAACATACGCTGGCGCGTGCTGATTACAGGCGGGCGAAAAGTGGCAGATGATCCACCGGGCGTGAATGCGCTTCCTTCTAAAATCGAGCTGTTTCAGCGAAGCGCAGGCAAGTTTTATTCTCAAGATGTGCCGGCTGCTCCAAATGAGCCGCCGCTGAATACTCGCTATATCCACACGTCCACTCGCATTGCGCCGTCTAAAGTGCTTATCGCCGGAGGCGCGGATGGTACGGGCCAGCCCTTGCCATCGGCCTATATTTTAACGCTGGACCCATCGCCCGACGCCGACGGTTCGATTATCGTACCGCTGGGTTCTAGCGTTCTCATGAACTCCCAGCGCGCCGGTCATATCGCGGTCGCCTTAAGCCCAGAACCCGCTCCGGCCAACGCCTCCGTTCTCCTGGCGGGGGGATTGGTGAATATCAATACAGCCCAGGCATCCGCCGAGATCTTCAATGACAACGCCGCCCCCAAATTCCAAGACACGCCCACCAACATGAAGGTCGCAAGGGTTTTTCATACGGCCACGCTGATGGACGATACCCGTGTGCTTATCGCTGGGGGACAGAGCGGTTCGGACCCAAACACATCCGCCCTGTGGGGAAACGCCGAAATCTATGATATCACTTCAGGCTTTACACCCGACCTTTTTAGCGGAGAGTTTTTAAGAACCCGGCATTCATCCACCTTGCTACCCAATGGAGATGTGCTGCTGGCAGGTGGATATGGGAGATTGCCGAATACTGCTCCTGCCTCCAATGCTGTCCTCCAGAAGACAGAAGTGTTCTGTCCCGATCAACAAAAACTGCTGGAGTATGGCGATCTACCCGCTCCTCGCATGGGGCATGCCGCTGTAGCCACAAATACAGGAAGCGGGGAAGGCGCGGGCAGAACCGTGCTGATCAGCGGGGGAGCATCGACAAAACCCGCAATGTCCGTGAACACCAAAGGCACAGACACGGCTTATTTGCTGATTCGGGGGCTTGGAGAGCCCTGCGCTGTGGATAAGCAATGTGAATCGGGGCAATGTGTGGACGGCGTTTGCTGCGATAGTCCCTGCGATGCGCCGTGTATGGCATGCCGGGCAGACCTGAAGGAAATTTCCTTGGCGCAGAATAACGGCAAATGCGGGCCGGAAAAACAAGGCACACCCACGAGCATCACCTGTGTTGAAGGCATTAAAACTTTTAATGGCTGCGATGGAAAAGGCAATTCGGTGCCTCAATCTACCGTGAATTGCGCGCCTTATATCTGTAACAGCGCTAGAAACGACTGTACCGCGGGCTGCGCGGATTCCAGCCAATGTTCGAGCGAAGGCTGGTGCAATTTTGAGCAGGGATTTACTTCGCTGCCAAACGGGTGCCCGCTCAATCCACAGCCAGGGAGTGGAGGCGCGGGGGGAATGGGGGGAGCTGGAGGCATTGGGGGAATGGGCGGAAGCGGGGGCGTTATCGATTCCGGGATATTTATAGACCCATGCCTTGAGGGAGACGGTGGGAGCGCAGGTGGAGCCGGCGGGACGGGAGGAGCTGGAGGCGCGGCGGCTGGAAGCGGCGGGGCCGGAGGCGGGGGCGGTGGAGTTTTAATCATTGGCGCCTGCGCCTGTAAAAAGCCTATTGGTCAAGGCTGTGCCAAGGCCGAGGAGTGTATCAGTAATTTTTGTATTGATGGCTTTTGTTGTGAATCGAAGTGCGATGTCTCGTGCCGCTCTTGTGCCGAGAGTGGATTTGAAGGGCTGTGCACACGCTGGGGATCGATCGATAAACATGAACCGCCTCGGAATCCATGGCCGGTGACGGGCGATAAGATGGATGGCGGCCTGGATGATGGAGGTGGAGGTGGTGGAGGTGGTGGTGGCGGGCCGGCGCCGGGCTTCCGGCCGGACTGCGTAGGCGAAGGCCAATGCAAAGGCTTCTGTGATGGTCAGTCCGATGATTGCCAATATCCTCCAGAGGGCAGCGCTTGCGGGCTGGCCTCGTGCATAAACGGTGTTGCTGAAAGCCAGTCCTGCCAAATGCACCTGTGTAAGAGCGATCCTTCAGACCCCTGTTTTCCGTATATCTGCGATAATGGCGAGGGCATGGATGGAGGCGTTCCCAGGCCGGCGTGCAAGGAAAACTGTTCATCGGATATAGATTGCGATGAAGATGGCTTTTGTGAGCTGGGGAAGTGTCAGCCGCTTATCGAGCCCCGCTGCGACGGCGATCATACGCTTCGCATTCCAGACGCGGACGATATTGATTGCGAACCTCTACGATGCAAAGGCTCGGCGTGTCTGCCAGGGTGTAAATCCCATCTCGATTGCATCGAGGGCAAGGTGTGCAAGTTGAGCGGGTTAGAATTGGGGGAATGTATCGATCTTCCGCCTCCACCGGGCCTTCCTGTCTGGGACCCAAGCTGTGGATGTATCGCCGTGGGAGCATCGCCTGATAAGGGAGTTGGGATCGTGTGGATAACAGGATTTGTGGTTGCCGGGATTGTCGGAAGGGGTGGGCTTGTGTCTCGGCGAAGACAATCGGCGGGTAAGAACTCAAAAAAAATGCCGCGCCGAAAAAAATAATTGAGGCGAACGAAAAGACTTGACATCGGCATTTATGCTTGTTTTGTAGTCTTTAATGAACAGCGGCCCCCGCCCGATGCGATTTGGAATGGCCAATAAAAAACTTGACAGAGGCCGGCCGAAACGTAGGATGCGCGCCCACCGCTGTTTTCCAGCTTAGCTCAGTCGGTAGAGCAGGCGGCTGTTAACCGCCGGGTCGCTGGTTCGAGTCCAGCAGCTGGAGCCATTTTTCTCTCGTCGCCAACCAACGGCGAGGGTCGGTAAACAGAAGCCCCCAAGGAGCGATCCGAGGGGGCTTCGCCGTTTCTCCCCAGAACTCCGGGCGTTTCGCGCGCTGCGCGTGCTTCAGCGGCGCTCTCGCGCGTGCTCGCAGAGAGCGCCGAGCGAGCTCGATGAGCGCCGCGTGGGACAGCTCTCCCGCTCTCTCTCCTGTCCCGTGGGGAGAGAGAAGCCGAGAGGCGTTTAACTGCGTACCCGGCGATCAACAGTCGGCCCCGTTGGTCAACAGCTTCGGCGCCCGCGACGGGGCCGAGCCTGTTGATCATCGGGGCGACGGCTCGCGACGCGCGACGAACGGTGCCCGCCTTGGTGCGTGGAGAACTGGTCGCGTGAGGTTCGTGGGCGTACTCGCGGGCGTCGGCGGGCCTATCAACCTACGTTCACCGCGCTCGGCGGCGTGGGTATGCGCGATGACATCGGCAGCGGTCGCAGGTGCTCACTAATTTCTCCTCTCCGGCCGCGTTCATTGGTCAGGGAAGCGCGTGACCTGACCACGTGGTGTTCCGTATGCCGAGCTCACTCCTCTGCAAGAAGCTGCGCCGCCGCGGCTGCACGATGCTGGGGATTCCTGCTCTGCAGCGCGAACAGGCCGTAAGCCAGCGGCGCAGCCGCAGCGAGCTCCGCGCAGCGTTCGGCGAGGTGCGGGAGCAGAACGCCACCGGCCTCGATGTAGGCGGCCACGGTGGCCTCGAACGCGGCAGGTCCCATCATGTGCTGATAGGTGAAGTCGACGGCCGGGTCTCCCACCTTCGCCGTCGTCCAGTCGAGCACTCCGACGATGCGCGAGGGTCCGTCGACCAGCACGTGGGCGGCGTATAGCTCCCCGTGGGTGAACGCGGTGCGCTCAGGCCAGAGCCTGTCGTTGCTGAACCAGGCCTCCCAACGCGCTTGGAGCGGATGCGCGATCTCGAACGCGGCGCGCACTCTCTCGAAGTCGGCGCGCCACTGCGACCGCACCTCGGACATCGACATCACCGGCACGCCGGCCTCCCTGGCGGCGTCGACGTCAAAGGCCTGTAGCTCGGCGATAAGCCGCCCCAGCGCTGTCGCGAACTCGGGGGACGAAGGATCGAAGTGCCAGACGGGCTGGCTGCTCCCGTCGAGGGTCAACCCTGGTTCACCAGGAAGCCGCCGATACGCCACGAGCTCATCGCTGCACACCAGCCAGATCGGCACCGCCACCGAGAGCCGGGGCCGAACGAATTCCAGGATTCGCCCCTCGTCGGAGAGCTTGGCCGCAGCGTCGCGACTTCGAGGTACCCGAAGCACCCAGTCCTCCCCATCGGCGGCTCGCACGAAGGCGACGCGGTAGTCGAGCCCCGCCTCGTTGATGCGCACGGCGCCGGCATCCACTACGAGGCCGTGGCGAGCGGCCAACTCGACGAGTTGCACCGAGGCAGGGGCGCGCGCGCGACCTTTGGCAGGGGTACGCCTGCCATCGGGACCGCGCCTGGGCGACTCAAGCACGGAAGGCTCGGGGACCGTGAGCGAAGAGGGTGCCGTGACCTCGGCGAGCCGCCTCCGCAATCGCTCGACGAGCGCAGGCGCGGCGCGCACCGTCACGGTGAGGCTCTCGCCGTAGGACTCGGCGAGCACTCTCACCTGATCGCGCAGTTCTGCAAAGAGTGACTGGCGGTCATAGGACACCTCGAAAGTGGCGGTTTCGAGCCCCATGTCGAAGGAGTCGATCAACCGCTGTCGAAGCGCTGCCACGTCGCCAGACGAGAACGCGGAGAGCTGGATCGCTTCGGGAAGCTCGTCACGGAGCGCACGCCGAACGTCCTCGGAGACCCGGTCGATCTTGTTGAGCACCACGAGATGCGGGAGCGAGCCTGCGCCGATCTCCTTCACCGTTTGGCGCGTGACCTCGAGCTGCCGGCGGCTCTCGGAGTCAGCGGCATCGACGACGAACAGGAGGAGCGACGCTTCGTGTACCTCGTCGAGAGTCGAGTTGAAAGAAGCGAGCAGCGGATGCGGGAGCCGCTCGATGAACCCGACGGTGTCGGCGATGAGGATCGGCGGTGAGGTCGGAGGAACCAGCGTGCGCACCGTGGTATCGAGCGTGGCGAAGAGCTTGTCCTCGACCAGCACATCGCTGCCGGTGAGCGCTCGCATGAGCGAGGACTTTCCAGCATTGGTGTACCCGACGAGCGCGACCCTCTGCGCCGACGCCCGTCGCTGTCGGCGCACCGCCGCCCCATCCTGAAGCCCGGCGAGCTCGCGTCGCAGCTCGGCGATCCGATTCCGGGTACGCTGCTTGGCGAGGGCGACATTGGTATTCCCGCGCGAAGCGCGTCCGCCACCTCCCTCGCGATCGCCGAGCGAGACATCCTCCCGAATCCGGGGAAGCTCGTAGGTGAGACGGGCGAGCTCGACCTCGAGCATCGCCTCACGTGTGCGCGCGCGCCCTTCGAAGACCCGAAGGATGACGGCGGTCCGATCGAGAACCTCTGCAGCAGTGGCCTGCTCGAGGCTGCGCTGCTGGCCGGGCGAAAGCTCGTCATCGACCACCACGAGCCCGATGGCACCGGCGCGCGGTGCAGAACCGCTGGGTATCGGAACCCGTGAGACTTTGCCGCTTCCGCCGGTGAGGCCGGCCAACTCGCGCAGCTTACCCTCGCCGACGTAAGTTGCGGTCGGATGCTGCCGCTTCTGGACGAGCCGGGCGTGCACGCGAATGCCGAGCCCACGCAGCAACTGTTCGAGCTCGTTCAGCGAGCGCTCGGCCGCGGCATCAGAGCGATTGGGGCATTGAACGGAGACCAGCACCGCATGGCGTGGGGCTTTGTGGCGAAGAGACGTAGACAAGTGAACCTCCTGCTGGCGCATGACGAGCGCAGGAGATCCGAGGCGAGGAGCCTAGTGGCAGACGCGTCGAGGTATATGTATTCGCGTTACCGGAGCAGGCGCGCCGCGCCCCGGATCTCCCGACGGTCGACAATCCAAAATTGACCGGGAGACGGGGACGGAAGGCAGCGCCCCCGCGGGTCGATCACGATGAATCGTGCCGATGCGGGAACCGCTGCCGGCGCTAGCGCAGGCGGATGAAGAACGCGAATGACATGGGTAAGAATATACTGCTGCGGCGCGGAGGTCGCAAGCGCCCTGCGAGAAGTTGCGGCTCAGTGAACGCGTTCACGCGCCCGTGGCGCCCGCGTTCGTGAAGAGCGCGGCCGCGTCTCGCGCGCCGAGATGCGCGAGGTAG
>CAZICM010000010.1:73215-213955 GCA_964537685.1 uncultured Polyangiaceae bacterium | reverse complement strand
GGGAGCGTATGGCCGATATTCGTGCCTATTATGATGGATATGTGTTTGGCGGGGTAGAGATTTATAATCCTTGGTCGATATTGAATTTTCTGGCGCGCGAGGGTAAGCTCTTGATTGCGTTTTGGGTGGGAACAAGCGCCAATACGCTTATCCAACAGTTGTTGCAGCATCATGCTTTTAGAGTTCAGGACGATATTCAAACGCTGTTGGAAGGCGGGTCTATCGAAAAATATTTGGATATGAATGTTGTGCTTCCCGAGCTTCAGAATGATGTGCGTTCGTTGTGGAATTTGCTTGTTTTTTCGGGCTATTTAAAGGCGTCGTTCGCGGAGCCTCCGCAGGTGGGCAAGCCGAGTCCGCCGTATCGGTTGTCGATTCCCAATCGGGAAGTGGCGGAGGTGTATCAAACGACGTTTCAAGCGTGGATGCAGCAGGGCTGGGGGCGCAGGGGGGCGATATCGATAGGTTGCCGGGGAAGTGGTTGACACCTTCGCGGGTGATGTTGCCGAAAGGGGCCAAGGCGCCTAGGAGGACGCGGGCGAAGGGGGGAGCTCGGGGAAGGGGTTGACGCCTTCGCTTGGGGGAAGTGGTTGACACCTTCACTTGGGGGAAGTGGTTGACACCTTCGCTTGGGGAAGTGGTTGACACCTTCACTTCGTCCGTGCGTTTGCCGTGCGGGGCCTTACCCGGGTCGGCCGTACCCATTCATCCCAGCTCGCATCCCATCCAACATAGTGAACATGATATAAAGGCCCCGGCTTTACAGCCTTGACCTCTCCCTTCCACCATTCTCCACTGTATTGAATGTCTATCGCATCACCCGCGGCAAAGGGTCGCTCGGCGCTGCCATCTGCCGTGGATGCCGCCGCCACCGAGCCGCTGACCGTGCCTTTGGTCGTGGCCGGTGGGGCCACGGGTCCCGCTCCAGGGCCAGGTTGGGATGTGACTTTGCCCGCTCCTTCGCTGCCTAGCACTTTTACAAGGATGGCTTGCGCGTCGGGTTTTGACTTGGTGTGCAAATATGCCGTGAATATATGCGGGCCATCTACAGCGTAGGCCGCGCCTTTGTCGTCGAGGTCTTTGAGTTTGCCCGGAACATCGTCGGTCTTAAACCATGCGATGGTGAGGCGGGCCCGCTTTTTTCCGTCCGGGGAGTCGGTGCCGCTGGGGTCTTCTTTGGCACAGCTTTGCATAATGCTGGAGAATTTCGAGCTGTCCGAGAAGGTAAGGCCGCTGCTGCTCCAGCCAAGCTGATCGCAGAGGGGTTTTAAGTCTTCTTTGACCAGGCTCCCCAAGGGTTTGGTGATGAGCGGCGGTGCGCCGGAGCCGGAAGCCGAATCTCCGCTGTCCCGCTTGCAGGCGAGGAGCGTGGTGATGGAGAAAAGAAGGGGGATGCCAGCGAGAATGAAGGTGCGTTTGTGTACCATGCGGCGACGCTAACATAGGCGTTTTGCGTTTTGCAAGAGGTGTTTCGCGCCGGTGGATCGGGTTCTTGCGACTCTGTTTCTCTTACCGGGTTTTCAATGTTAAGTCTTCGCCTTTCATCTTGAGTTCCAGGGTCTTGCCATTCCTCACCACCATCATGGTGATCTTCCGGTCCGGTGTGGCTACACCCATCAGCGAGTCTAAATCTCTCCCGTCTTCTACCGTTATCCCTTGATACTTCTGGACCCAGTCTCCAACTTGCAGCCCTCCGCATTCTCCTTTGACGCATTCGATAATCAGCGCTCCATATCGTTTGCTTGAGTCGTTGGTGCGCCGTTCAGGTGGTATCCAGCCACTTCGTTCGGCCCGTGTGATGGCTAGGTTTCTTTGCGTTGTTTCCCAATCGTTGCGCTGGTCTTTGTGGGCCTGTTTCATGATTTGGTAGGCTTTTTCAAGATGGGCGATCGCTTCGGCTGTTTGTTTGTTGGTCCGGTAAGTGAGTCCCGCGTCGTTGAGGGTGCGGGCATGTTCTATGTGTTCGCTTCCATGGGCCTTTTCGCTGATGGCCAGGGCTTGTTTGAGCGCATCTTCCGCGTCTTTCACTCGGCCCAATTCAGACAGGGCCCAGGCTTCGCGGGCGAGGGCTTTGGCGAGCATCGGATGGTCGGAGCCCAGGGCTTTTTGGATGAGTTCTCGGGCTTTGTTGAAGTGAATGAGGGCGACCATGGGCTGGGATAGGCTCATGTAGGCGAGGCCAAGGTAGCTGTGGTCGATGGCGAGTTGGGGATGATCGGGGCCGAGGATTTCGGGTCTGGAGCGGAGTTCTAGGCCCTCTTGCAGTAGGGGGAGGGTGTCGTCAAAGGGTTTGGGGGAAGCAAGTATAGAGCGGAATGGATGGGGGGTGGCGTAGAATTGAGAGCGGCTGTGTTTGGCGGCGCCGAGCAGGATGAGGGAGAGTCCTTCGTGGGCGTTTCGGGTTTCGCGGTTGCATTGTAGGGCATGTTCAAAGGATTGGATGGCGTCGGGCCAGGCGGCGGCATGGAGATGGGCGATGCCTTCGGTGAGTTGGTAGCCAAAGGCGAGCCATTCGCCGGCGGTGGGGCTGTTTTGGGCATGTTGGGCGGCCTGGGCGGCTTGGTTGTATTCGCCGTTGCGGTAGAAGTAGAGGCTGAGTATCCATTGGGAGATGCCTTGGGGGCGGGTGTCTTGGGTGGCGGATAGTTTTAGTTCGCCCATGTCGTGGAGGGTGATGTGTTCGCCGAGTTGAGGGTTGGGGGTGGGCGTTGGGATAAGCATGCCTTTGGGGCAGATGTTGTAGCCGCCGGGGTCGCGTTGGAGGGTGGGGTCTTCAGGGATTTTGCAAAAGGACTCGCCCCATATGACCAAGTCGGCATTGCGTTGAGTGGCGATGGTGAGGGCATGGGATTTATCGTTGAGGGTGCAGTGGAGGCGTTGGATTTCGATGCCATGTTCGGGCATGCTGGGGGCTTTGATGTCGGGTATTTTTTGGAAGATTTCGCGGAGTTCGTTGTAGGTTCGCTTGGCGACGCGGGCGAGGGTGAAGGCGAAGTTGGGTTCGTTGTGGCCTGGGCCTTTGGGGGGTGGGTAGCCTGAGAAGTCGGCGAGAAGAATATGGAAGGCTTGGGGGTGTTCAAAGGGGGATGTGGTGTTTTGTTTGGGCGAGCAGGGTCTGGAGGCGAAGCTTGTGGGGTGTTGGGTGGGTGCGGGCTTTTGGGTTTTGGAAGGCGGGGGTGAGCCGCATCCTAGGAGGAGGGCAGGGAGGAGGGCGGGAAGAAGAAAGATGGCCATGCGGCGATGGGATAGGGCGGGTCTGCGCATGGAGGGGATGGATATCGAAGCGGGTTTTTGATGTCAAGTGTTCTTTTCGATGGTTTCTTGGGTGATTTCATCGGCGTGGGGGATGGGGGCTGTTTCGGTGTTGGGCGCTTGGAGTTGGGCCGGGGCGGCTTGTTTTGATTCGATGATATAGGCGGCGGCGACGGGGAGAAAGGGGCGGGCAAAGAGATAGATGCCGGGGAAGTCGCAGAGGGCGCGGAAGAGGGCGAGGCCGGCCATGCTCCAGGGGTGGTCGGAGACGGCTTTGCAGGGGGAGAACATGTCTTGGCTGTGTTTTTTCCACCACCGGCCGTAGCCTTGCATCAAGCGGGGGTTGCCTAGGCGCTGGGTGAGTTGGATATAGGCGGTGATATACCAAGGGTCGGGGGCATTTTGTTCATCTTTCCAGGAGGCGCCGCATTTGGCGGCAGTGAAGACGATGCTCCAATAGAGGGTCCAGAGGGTAAGGAGGGTGGAGTAGAGGCTATTGCCCGGGAGGGGGATTACGAGGAGGGGGGCCAAGAGGGGGAGGGCAAGGAAGTAGACGCGATAGCCTCGGATGCGGCGCTGGATTTTCTTTTTGAGCCATTTGAGGTTGATGCGGACTTTGGGGTTGGCTTCTGGGTCTTCGGGTTCTAGTCCTAGGGCGAGGGAGGCTCTGCGGGAGATTTGGTCGTCATATTCGCGGGTGAGGGCGATCATGCACCATTCGACGATGCAGAGGGTGCCGTACAAGGAGGCGCCGGCCGCAAAGAGGCGATTTGCGCCTTCGAGGGTGAGGATGTTTTTTTCGCCGGCGAGGGCGCTGAGGAGTTTAAGCTGGCCGAAGCCTAGGAGCAAGGTGATGGCAAAGGTGATGAAGACGCGGGGGATGACTTGTTTGAAGTAGGCTTTTTTGGCGCTGGGGTCGCGGAGGAGGAGGCGGGCGGTGTGGAGGGGGAGTGTGAATCCATGATAAAGGCGGCCGAGGGGGCCTGCCGTTGGGGAGAGAGAGGGTTGTTCGGGCATGCGTATGGATATTCGGAGGAGGGCGGCGATTTATTTCTCACAAACGAGGGCGGATAGTTCGCCTTCGAGTTGGACGGGAATCCAGACGATTTTTCCTTCTTCGCCCTGGCTGGGGAATTCGGTTTTGCCTTGGAGCGAGAGTTGTTGATGTTGGCCGGGTTTGGATAGTTTTTTGGGGCTTTTGGCTTGGATTTTGGCGGGGTTGCCCTGGGAGGTGCCCCGGACGCGGTTGCCGGTCATGACAATGCTTTTGATGTCTGAATCGCCTGGTTTTAATCCGATTTCAAGTTGAAGGTCGGGGCTGTGGCTGCGGTTGCAGTCGAGGGGGTTGGAGCTGAGGATTAGGCGGTGGTGTTTTTCGTGGGGGAGAAGAAGAGCGCTTTGAAGGGGGATGTCTTCGCCGCCCGCGCTGAGTTTAAAGGTAGGCTGGGGATTGGTTTGCGGGGGGGAGTTGGGGCCTCCGCAGTCGTTGAAGATAAATTCGCCTTGGATGTCGACGGTTTGGGCGGGTTGGTTTTTTAGGGTGTCGGCGGGTTGGTTGTGGCGGATGTTGAGGGTGGTTTTTAGTTGTCCGTTGCTGGGTTCGGGGAGGGGGGTTTGGGTGGTGGAGCTGAGCGTGGTGCTCATGGGGAAGTTGCTTGGGGTCATGGGGTAGATAAGGGTGATGATGGTTTGGAGGGGGATGCCTTGGATAGGTGGTGTGATGCCTAAATCGATGGAGATTTCTTTGGGGGCGAGGGCGCGGGATGGGCGTTTTATGTCGTCGCAGGTGAGGGGGGCGGTGGAGAGGGTCAGTTTTTTTTCTTTGCCTCCAGAGGAGCGAAGGAGGGCGCTTTGGATAGTTAAGGTTTGGCCATGGAGGGTGACTGTTCCGCTGCCTTTATCTTGGGGAGCGCTGGGTTGGGGAGTGGAGGCGCTGGGTTGGGGAGCGGAGGCGCTTGGGGGTGTGGATGGGTTGGTGGATGGGGAGGGGGAGTTGCAGGCAGAGGTGTGGATGCCGATGCCAAGAAGGAGAAGGGTAGGCAGATGCGGGAATTTCATGGGGATAGATGGAGGAATTTATTTCCAGGTGGCGGGAAAGGGTTTTACGGGTTTGCTTTCGCCGGGTTTGAGGGGGCCGACATGCTTGAGGACGTTTTTATAGTCGGGGTGCGTGGTGGGATAGGAGAGGAGGGCATCGCCGATGGTGGGGCCGGGGCCTTCGGCGCGTAGCATGAGCATAATGGTTCCATCGGGTTTCATGGTGGCCGAGCCGATGGAGGCGCTGGGGTCTTGGGGTTCTTGAGGGGGTGGGAGGCCGGGGTCGGGCAGGGTGGAAGCGGTGGAGGCGGTGGAGGCTACGGGTTCTGGGGCGGTGCTGGTTGGGGCGGCGCTGCTTGGGGCCGCGGGGGTGTTTGCGGACGGCGAGGTGGTGGCGACCGGATTTTGAGGGGGCTCGTTCGCGGGGGAACAAGCGGGAAGGAGGGCAAAGAGAAGGGGAGTGAGATGTTGGATGCGCATGGTGGCGCATCTTTTATCTCAGGCGGGCGGGGCCGTAAAGAATTTTGTGCGGGATTTTATGGAAGGGGGCGGGCCGCGGGGTTAGCGCGAGGAGGCTTTGCGGGAGCGAAGCCTGACAAAGACCAAGCCGAGCAGGCCGAGCAAGCCCAGGCTCTTGTTGGTATTGGAGCCCACGGGCGCGGTGCTGCAGCCGCCCGAGCCTTCGACGCCGGTATTTTTCAAGTTGTCGTCCACGGAATCGCAGGCATCGCCGTGGTTGTCCAGATCTTTGTCTTTTTGGTCGTCATTGGCGACATGGGGGCAATTGTCGCTATCGTTATTGACTCCATCGCCGTCCAGATCGAGTTCGTTGATTCCATCGCAGGCATCGCCCATCATATCGCCGTCGGCGTCGGCCTGGTCGGTATTGGCAACAAAGGGGCAATTGTCCGCATCGTTGTTGACGGTATCGGAATCGAAATCGGTGGGTGAGCCCATCATGGTATCGCAGGCATCACCGATTCCATCCATATCGGTATCTTCCTGCATGGGATTGGCGACGACGGGGCAGTTATCCATGCCATTGCCCAGACCATCGCCGTCGATATCGTTTCCATCGGCCTGATCGCAGACATCGCCCACGCCATCCATATCGGCATCGGCTTGATCCATATTGGCGGCGAAGGGGCAGTTGTCGGATGTGTTGCCGATTCCGTCGCCGTCGAGATCGTTGCCATCGCTGCTATCGCAGGCATCGCCCATTCCATCGCCGTCGCCGTCGGCTTGTCCGGCGTTGGCAGTGAAGGGACAATTATCGAGGCCATTGTTTACGCCGTCGCCGTCCACATCGTCGCCATTTTGGCCATCGCAGGCATCGCCCAGGCCGTCGTTATCGGCATCGGCTTGTCCGGCATTGGCGGCAAAGGGACAGTTATCGGCGGTGTTGATGACGCCATCTCCGTCCACATCGGTATTGTCGGTGGCATCGCAGATATCGCCGATTCCATCGCCGTCGGTGTCGGCTTGGTTGTTGTTGGCATTGAAGGGGCAGTTATCGGCGGTGTTGTTGATGCCATCGTTATCGACATCGAGCCCATTTTGGGTATCGCAGACATCGCCCATTCCATCGCCGTCGGTATCGGCCTGGTTGTTGTTGGCATTGAAGGGGCAGTTATCGGCGGTATTGGTGATACCGTCGCTGTCCAGATCGAGCCCGTCTTGGTTATCGCAGGCGTCGCCGAGGCCGTCGCCGTCGGTATCCGTCTGAGCGATATTGCTATCGAAGGGGCAGTTATCGGCGGTATTGGTGATACCGTCGCCGTCGACATCGAGGCCATTGGCATTATCGCAGGCATCGCCTAGACCGTCGCCGTCGGTATCCGTCTGGGCGGCATTGCTATCGAAGGGGCAGTTGTCGGCGCTGTTGTTAATGCCATCGCCGTCCGCATCGAGCCCATTGGTCATATCGCAGGCATTGCCGACTCCATCGCCGTCGCTGTCGGCTTGGCCGCTGTTCGATACAAATGGGCAATTGTCGACATTGTTGTTGATGCCATCGCCGTCCAGATCGAGCCCGTTTTGATCGTCGCAGACATCGCCCAGGCCATCGCCGTCGCTGTCGTTTTGGTTGTTGTTGGGCACAAATGGACAGTTATCGGCGAGGTTATTGATGCCGTCGCTATCCACATCCAAGTTATTGGTGGCATCGCAGGCATCGCCCACGCCATCCATATCGGTGTCCGCTTGGCCTGCATTGGGGTTAAAGGGGCAGTTGTCGACGTTGTTGTTGATGCCGTCGCCGTCTAAATCGAGCCCGTTTTGATCGTCGCAGACATCGCCCAAGCCATCGCCGTCGGTATCGGTTTGCGCGGCATTGGGAATAAATGGGCAATTGTCGGCGGGATTAAATACGCCGTCATTATCGAAATCGTTATTGTTTAGGGTATCGCAGGCATCGCCCATTCCATCGCCGTCGGTATCCACTTGGGCGGGATTGGAATCGAAGGGGCAGTTGTCATTGAGATCGCTTACTCCATCGCTGTCCGCGTCCGGGGGAGGAACCGCCAGATAGCTAATTAAATTGGCCCTGAAGTTTAGCGCCTCGAGGCCGGGGCTCCACCAGTTTGAAGTCGTCATGCCTCCAAAAATAACGCGGCCGCCTCCCCAGGAAAGCTCCGCGCAGGGAGGGGGACCACCTTCGGCGGCGGTCAGGATGGGAACCAGGCTGGGACCGTTGACGCGGGCATGAGCCAGCGCTGTACCCGTCATGGTGGTGGCAATGGGAACAAAGGGGCCTGCCCAAACGGGGTGAGCGAGATCGGATGCGGAGGATGTGCCCGAGACGGACGAGCCATCGAAGATCAGCGAGACGCCTCCAAAGCCAAAGTTCATTCCATTGTCTTCGTTGGGCGCGGAGTTGAGCAAGAGCCCGTGACCCCCGGCGACCCAGCTTTCCATCGCGGGCAAGTTGGCATTTAAAAACGTCTCGAGTTCGGTTGCGCCGCCGTCGCTTCCGTCGAGGTATACAAAGGTAAATTGGGGAGAAAACAAAGTGGCCGGGTTTACGCCTTCAAAGGTGAGGTTTTGCCAGTTACCCGCGCCAAACACCATATCCATGGCTTGTTCATTGGTGGTTTGGCCCCAAGGCGGGCCGCCGGCCGCGGATCGCAGGTAGGCCACATCGGCGCTGGCCGAGCCCGCCGCAACGAGAGGCAGAAGCAAGGCGAGAGAGGCCAGGCTTTTGCGGGCCAGCGAGCGGTGAAGGGTTCGTGTGTATTTCATCGAATATCTCCTTGTTTTTTGAACATCGCGCATCGATAAGAAATCGTGAAAGATGACGCGATGGGCCGGCGAATCTGGCACAGTTCGTCAAGTTTGTCTACCTCTTTTAGGATGTTCCGCGTCTTCAATTGGCTCTAAAGACTTGGGTCTCCCGTGGGGAGAAAAAGGGTTGTTCATTGGGTTGATTTGGGCCTATATTGTTTTTATGCGCACATCATTCTACGGTTCTTGTTTATTGGCTTTGGCATTGGCCTCAATCTCTTGTGGGGGCAGCGATTCTGGTCCGATTGCTCTTGGAGCGGGGGCAGGGGGCAGCGGGGGAATAGGTGGCATAAATGGAGGGGGAGGGGCTGGGGGTACCATGGATCCTCCTCCTCCGCCTTTGTGCAAGCCATCGGGAGGTGGCCCCTATTGGATTCTTGAAACGGAGACCGTGAGTTTTCAGGTGGAATGCACGACCAAGATTGGGTTGGCACCTGGAGATTTGAGTGTGGGACCGCTGCCGGATGGGGCGAGTTATGACGAGGGGGCGCGGGTCTTTAGTTTTACGCCGAATTTATCGCAGGCGGCGGTATATCAGATACCGATATCGGTGGCCTCGACCAAGGAGCAGGTGTTTGTGAAAATAGGCGTGGCGGATAAGTTTAATGATCCGGCCAATGTGCCTGTGGTCAATCCGCTGGCCTATTCCGAGGAATATGGGTTGCCAGTTCTGTTTTTAGATCCGGCGCCTCAGAGCGAGACCTATGCGCCGGCGGCGGTAACATACCGGGGCCATACCTACAATGCATCTTCGAAGCTGAGGGGAGCGGCTTCGCTTAATTATCCAAAGAAGAGCTATACGATTGAATTTGATAAGGCGGATAAATTTAAAGACCCTTATGAGCAGGGATTTCATACAGAGCGCAGGAAGATTGTTTTGATTAGCACCTTTGATGATAATTCATACGTACGGCAGAGGCTTTCGTATGATTTATGGAACCGGCTCGATCCGGCTCATATACAGATTCGGACGTACAGCGCGGTTGTATACATCAACGGGCAGTATTGGGGATTGTATACGGTATCCGACCATGTGGACGGCTTTATGCTGGAGGATATGGGATACAATCAGGATGGCAATCTCTATAAAGCGGTGAATCACGATGCGAATTTCTCGCTGTATTCGACGCAAAATGGAGGCGCGCCTAAAACAACGCTGCATCAAGGCTATGTGAAGCGCGAAGGGTTTCCGCTGGAAGGGCAGCCGGGCGCTTTTGATGATTTAGAGCAATTGGTCAATTTTGTTGCGACATCGGATTCGGCAACGTTTTTGGGCGAGCTCGATCAGCGTATCGATCGCAGGGATTTTGAAGATTGGTGGATTTTTGTAACCTTTATTATTGGCAGCGATTCGGCGGGAAAGAATAGCTATTTATATCACGATCCCATCAGCGATAAGCCATGGCGCTATGCTCCATGGGATTTCAACCATAGCTTTGGCCAGACATGGCAGACGGCGAGGACGGGAGCTTCGGTGAAGGTGGAGTATACCGGAGCGAATAAGCTATTTGATCGTTTCCTACAGGAACCGACCATCGGCAATCCGCTCCGGGCGCGTTATGATCAGGTGCTTCATGGCCAGTACGATAAAGATAAAGTGCTGGCTTTGGTGGATGAGTATATAGCCCGCATCGATACAAGCGCACTTCGCGATGAATCAAAGTGGCAGAAGATCTATCGGAACTATGGGGGATGGAATTGGAGGAATGATTTTACGACCTATAAAGAAGAGGTCGTTTATCTAAAGGCGTGGATCGCTGAGCGGTGGGGATATCAGGATAACCTATATTAGGATACCCTCTTAGTAGCGGTCGCGATCGCGCCCACCGCGCCGGTCGCCCCGGTCGCGATCGCGCCCACCCCGGCCACCACCGCCGCCGCCGCCAAAGCCGCCGCCGCCGCCCCGGCCGCCACCGCCGCCAAAGCCGCCGCCACCACCGCCGCCGCCAAAGCTCCGGCCACCGCCGCCGCCCGGCGTCCGCTCTTGAGCCTCATTGACCTTCAGAGGACGGCCATCCAGCGAGAAACCATTCATCGCTGCGATAGCCGCATCGGCCTCAGCGGGATTGTCCATCGTGATAAACGCAAAACCACGCGATTGCCCGGTCTCGCGATCGGTCACCAAGTGCACGTCGCTCACTGCACCGAACTTCGAGAATTCGCTCTCCAGCACGGTTTTGGTTGTATGAAAAGAAAGATTTCCCACGTAAAGACGCTTGCCCATAATCGACTTTGCTCTCGCGGTTCCTGGGGCTTGGCACAAGCGATTATTCAGCGTGTGCTAAGCGATTTAGAAACTCAGCCGTTCATTCGGGGAACCGCCTCGGATTGAACGGAACATGCCGCGCGGCGAATCCGCGTGGGCACACGGTGCGTCGTCCAGTCCTCCGAGCCATTCCTATCGTCCCCAACAGAGAGCGAGAGATCCGTATCGAGCAGCCAGTGACGTGTCGTGGAGCGTTGGCGAACATATCCTTCATCGTGGGAATGCGCAATAGGGGAAAAACAAATTTGTGCGGGTGGGTATCGAAAGGGCTTAAAAACAAGGCTGTTTGAGATGAAAAAAAATGTTGACACAGGGCTTGTGCTGGTCTTTTGCGCTGGGATGTTCGAGCCTTCGGTGCTGATGCGTTTGGGTTGTGCAGGGTTGTGTTGAGGCCCGTGCGGCGTGTGGAACTTGGCCTGTGTTCTTCGTTCATGAGAGCGTCGTCCGGCGGAGGAAGTGGCCTTGTCAACGCCTTTTGTTGTGGTGAAACATCTCAGGGATTACGGTTTTTTTTTGGCGGGCGATCGGTGTCAGCTTGCCGAGGTGCTGAACAGCCATAATGAGCAGGATTCGGGCTTGCCGCTGCCGTATTCATTGTCGCTCGCGTATATCAACCCGGCCGAGCGGACGCTGCGGCATAGGCTTCTGGTGTCGGAAGTGTATTTTGTGCTGGAGGGGAAGGGGATTTTGTGGGTTGACGAGCAGCCTTATGCCTTGGAAGCGGGCAGCGTGTGTCATGTTCCGGGCGGATGCAGCCAATGGGTCGAGAACAAGGGCGATGGGTGTTTTCGCTTTCTATGCATTGTCAGTCCGGCGTGGGAAGCTGCCGTTGAGCAAATCTTGGAGCCCTAAACATGGCGATTGACGGCGGTGCGGCGCCGGGGGATGTTGTTTGGATGAGCCAGTTCGATCCGCAGGCCGCGCAAAAAAAGATTGCCCGTATCCTTCAGTTGATGAAGGGGCATACCGATAGAGCCGAGGAGGCGGAAGTTTTGGGGCTGTTCCGGGGAGCGGCTCGGGGCGAGCTGGATTTTATGCTTATGCGCTTGCCGCTGGCCGATTTGATCGCCGATATCGACGATCGGGTGATTGGCCCGGATAACCGGACGGCTCTATTGAACTTGCTATGTGCGGAAAGGCTTACAGAGCTATCCGCTGGAGCGCGCGCCGGGCTGATCAATGGACTTCAGCAGGGGAGAACGGGAAGCGCGAGAGAGGACGCCATCCAAAAGGTATTTCTCGGTACGCTGGGCGACGAGCTGACGGCGCTGAAAAATGCGGTAGATTCCAGCGGTGATTATCACGATTTGCATCAGCTTGTATACCGGGATATCGATGACGACAAAGTGCGTTCTGCGATTGTGAAGCATATCCAGGCGCAGGCCAAGCCCAGGAAAGAGTTTAAAATATTATCGGATGTCGATGATACGCTCTACCGCAATTGGAAAGACCCGAGGTGGCCGAGCAAGACGATTTATCCTGGAGTGAGGGCGTTTTATGCGGTGCTGGATTGGGTGGGCTCGGCGGATAAGAGTTTGGGGGATTTGACATTTTTGACGGCGCGGCCCGGGGATAGGGCGGGGATTAGCGAAGGGATAACGCGGAAGAATTTGGGCGAGCGCAATCTGAGCTATGCCAAGGTGCTGACAGGGGATTTTGGTCATTTGGTGACGCATGAGCTGATGGCGGAAAAGAAGGTGATGGGTTTTCGCGAATATCAAAAGCTCTTTCCAGAATACCGTTTTGTGTTTTTGGGCGATAGCGGCCAGGGAGACGCTATTGCGGGCGAGCGGATGCGCGATGAATCGGGGGCGGTGATGGAGGCGGTATTTATTCACGATGTGGTGAATACAGGGGAAAACGAGCGGGAGCGGCTTAGAAAGAAAGCCGTTTATTTTAATGATACCTATATTGGGGCGGCGCTGGATGCTTATACGCATGGATTGATTGATGCTGAAGGGCTTGGCCATGTGGCGCGCGAGGCGGTGCGGGAGCTGAAGGATCCTGGGCATTGCTCCTTTGAGAGCGCTCAGCAGAAAGATGCCCGGTATCAGGAATTTGGAAGGGATATTGAGAGGGTGAATCAGGTTTTGGGCGCGGAAGAGCGTATTTGTTTATAGAGAAGCGGCTATTGGCTATATGCGCCGCGATCCCAGGCACCCATCATGCTTCTGGGTACTTGAAGGATATCGGTGGTTACGCCTCCATAGGTATTTAATCCATAGACATTTAGTCCGGTTCCCGCGCCCTGGCCTCCGGCGAGGAGTTTAAAATTGCCCAGGGCCGCATTGACAAAGACAGACGCCGCGGAGGCCATGCCGCTTGTGTCGTTTCCGGCGCTGAGCATAGGCGCGGGGAAGATCCCGTTGTTGCTAAATCCAAAGGTGAGGTTGTTTTCGGCGCTTCCTATCTGTACCGCGCCCGAGCCTACATTGATGGCGTTGGAACCGTTGCCCATACTGAAAACAATATTATTGGTTAGCTTCCAGTGGAGGGTGCTCGGAGGCCCTTCATAGCCGGCTACGCCATTGCCCGCCGATAAAATGGTATTGTTTGTCAGGGTTAGATCCATATCTGCCTGGCCGCATCCATAAAAATGAACGCCTTCGCCGCCGCCGAATCCGGCTTTTTCGATGATGTTGTTGCGCATGATAACGGAAACCTTGTTTCCCGAGCAGCTTCCATAGCCGGCGATGGCCGCCGTCGCGGGGCCGCCTTTGTCTTGGCATATGCGGTTTGAGTCGAGGATAGACACTCCATCATGAAGGGCTACATTGCCATATTCAATCGCATCCGTTACAAATGCCTGGGGCGCGCTGGAGCGGACATAGATATCATTGCAGCGCAGTACCGTAATGCCTCCCGCGCAGGCGCTCGCGACGATTCCATAGAGATTGAGCACATTGGGATCGGAGCCTGTTACAGCGACGATTTCTACATAATTGCGCACAAATACGCCTGCGCCGATTCGGTGATGCATATAGCTCCATGAATCGGCATTCAGCGGATTGGCAATCATTCTAAAGCCGCCCCATACCGCGGCATTGTGATCGAGGGTGAGTTTGCCATAGAAGATGGCTGGATGTGTATCCGGGTCCCAGGTGGCAAAGCTCGCATCGTAGCCGCCTTTTATCGTTAGGTCTTTACCTACATAGACTTCGGCCGATGCATATTCGCCCTCGGCAACTTGGATCGTGCTTCCCGAGGGGGCGGCCTGGGCCGCGTAGCATAGCGATTTCCATGCGGTGGCGGGGCTTAGGCCATCGTTGGCATCGCTGCCGGATGCCGCGCTTACATAGTATTGGGTTCCAGGATTGGGGATGGGGCAGGGGATGCTCTGTACCGGGGGAAATGTTTGTTTGCAGCCCGAGCCTAGAGCGGGAGGGGCAACAATGGGTATATCCATGCAGGCAACCGGGCCTCCCGCGCAACTGCCAGGTCCACAGTTGGCGCCGTCATCGATAAGGCCATTGCAGTCGTTGTCTTGCCCATCGCAGACTTCGGCCGAAGGAACGCAGCAGCCTTCATCCACTTGGCCATCGCAGTTGTTGTCCACGCCATCACAGGCTTCGGGGCCGGGCATGCAACAGCCTTCATCCGCAACACCATTGCAATCGTTGTCCATTCCATCGCAGCTCTCGGCAGTGGGTCCGACCCATCCTTCACAAGGGCCCCACACAAAAAACTCGCCCGAGGCTTGGCAGGTTTGGGTGCCCTTTGCACAAGCGCCGATGCCTGCGTTGGCTGGGTCGCCCTCATAACATGCTTGTGTTTCTCCAGCTTTTGCACAGGTGAGCGGTGGAGCGCCTCCTGTGCCCATTCCTCCCGTTCCGATGCCTGCGCCTGCGCCTCCGGCCCCTCCCATTCCGCCAGAGGTGGTGCCTGTCTCACCGCCGGACCCGTTGTTTCTAGGGATTTCGGTGCCTTCGGCGCATCCGAGCGCTCCGCTGAGTAGGGCCGCTGCGGCGAGAATGTGGGCATGTCGTGATCGGTTCATCGGAACATCTCCAAAGCTAGGGTGAATCTAAACATAAAAAAATTGCCAAATGCCAGGTTAACGAGACTAGAAGCTTTGGGTGAAGGGTGTCAACGCCGGCGGGTATTTAAATACGACGACGGCCCTCAAAATTTAGGTGATGTCGAAGGAAGGTCTTACTAACATGAACGTGATTGCCTACGGTCAAGTGCAATCGGCCGGGGAATATGTCCTCGAGCCCAGACGAAGGAGACGAGGATGATCGAGGAGAACAAGCGTATTGTGCGTGCCTTCGCCGAGGATGTGGTTCATCGGGGAAATCTCGATCGCATCCCAGAATTTTTTTCGCCGGCGTATGTGGCGCACGATCCTTCAAATCCGGGGCGAATCGGTGGACTTGAAGGCGCGCGCCGCTTTATCTCAATGTTGCACGCGGGGATGTCCACGATCGAATACACGGTCGAAGATATGATCGCTGAAGGCGATAAGGTGGTTTATCGCTGGATGCTCAAGGGCACCCATACAGGTGTGTTTATGGGAGTTCCGCCTACAGGCAATCGGATCTCCATGTCAGGCATCGATATCATCAGGCTCAGCGAGGGGAAGATTGTTGAAAGCTGGGTGAACGCGGATGCCTTTGGATTACTTCAGCAATTGGGCGTGTTGCCGCCGCCGAGCCTGGTGGCGCCCTTTCCCGCGCCTGCGTCCGTGCCTGCGGCACCCCCGAGTGTGGAGAGATTGCCAACTCCATCCGCAAGCCGTCAGGTCGTTGTGACGATCCCGCCTTCTTCGCATGGGATGGATGGGCCGGTCACGCAACGAAGCTAAAACATAAGGATTTGCGTGGGATGCTCGAGAAGCTGACGCAATACTTTCAAGAAAGAGGCTCCCACGGCGCCGTCGATTACCCGGTGATCGCAGGATAATGTCATCGCCATCCGCCGTCCGGGCACCACTTCGTCGCCTTTGACGACGGGTTCTCTCCGCACTTGGCCCACGGCTAAAATCGCACCCTCGGGCGGATTGATGACCGCTGCAAACGAGTCGATGCCGTACATGCCCAAGTTGGAAATCGAAAAGGTGCCGTTCATCATTTCCTCGGGCTTGAGCTTCTTTTCTCGCGCGCGGGCGGCCAAATCCTGCACCTCCGCAGCAATCTCCAGCACCGACTTGCCATCCGCGCCGCGCACGACGGGCGTGACCAGTCCATCCGGCACGGCTACCGCCACCGATATATCCACGCGCTTTTGAATCAAGATCGCCTCGGGCGAAAACTGCGCATTGCATTCGGGAACGCGGGTCAGCGCAAAGGCGCAGGCTTTGATAACCAAATCGTTAAACGAAACGCGAAGCGGAGGCGCATTGTCCTTTGCCTTCTCGTTCTTTTGGGCTGCCGCAAAGTCGGCGTTGATCTGCTCTCTCAGCGTAAAGAGGGCGTCCGCGTCGACATCGATGGTGAGATAAAAGTGGGGAACGGTTTGTTTGGACTCCACCAAACGCCGGGCAATGGTTTTGCGCATCATGCTGAGCGGACGCGCCTCGGGCATGGCCAGACCTTCGCCCTTTGTGTTCACCGTGGGGCCTGAAGCGGAGGGAATAGCCTTGGGCAGCGGTGCGGCTATGGGCGCCGGCCTGGGTTCGACGAAAATGGCGGCTGGTGCCGCGGGCATCGTTTTCTCTTGGGCTCCCGCTCCGGGAAGCTGCTCGATATCGCGCGAAATAATCCGGCCGCCGGGTCCGCTTCCAAAAATCGACGATAGATCGACGCCGCGCTCCCTCGCCAGCTTACGCACATAGGGTGAAGCCTTCACGCGGCTGTCGTCTGCGCGCGCTGCATCGGGAGAGCCGGAAATGATGGGTTTGGGCGATGATGCGCTGACCTCGGCCACCACGGGAGGAGGGGCTGAGCGCTTTGAAGGCGTTCCTACAATCACATGCTCGGCGCTTCTGGGTGTCGGCGGTGCTTTGGCTATGGGTTTGGCTGTGATTGGAGCGCCTGCCCTAGGTGTGGGCGGAGCGGGTTCGAAGGTCGTCCGCGCCGGTGTCTTTTCAGCGGGTGTGGGCGGGGCGGCGGTTTTTGCGGCGGGCGCGGGTTCTGCAGCGGCGCTTGGTTCGGCCGGCGCAGGGGTTGAGAGATGGAGATTCGCGAGCAGCGCACCGATGTCCTCACCGGGCGAACCCAGCACGGCAACGGGCTGACCCAGCTTCACCACACTTCCAGCAGGCACCAAAATCTTGAGCAGAGTCCCTTTGTCAAACGACCGGTACTCCATCGTCGCCTTATCGGTTTCGACCTCAGCGAGCAGATCGTCGACAGCAATCGCCTCGCCTTCTTCTTTGTGCCACGCACTAATTTGTCCCTCCTCCATCGTGGGGGACAATTTCGGCATTTCGAGAACCTTCGCCATGGGATGTACCGCTGTCGTTTAAGAGGTTAAAAGCCTTGGAAAATCGTTATTTGTACAGCACCCGCCGAACGCTCTCGATCACGCCGCCCGCCTGCGGAATCACGTACTGCTCGAGCTTTGCGTTGTAGGGCATGGGCACATCGCGCGTGGTCACCCGCAGCACAGGCGCGTCCAGCTCATCAAAAGCCAAGCGCTGAATCCGATCAACGACTTCAGCACCGACGCCGCCATAGGGAAAGCCTTCGTGCACGACCACCGCGCGGTGGGTTTTTGAAATGCTGTTTACGATGGTTTCTTCGTCGAGCGGGCGAAGCGAACGCAGATCGACAACTTCGGCGCTGATACCTTCTTTTTGAAGCTCGGCGGCGGCCTCGAGGGAGACATGGACCATCCGGCTCCACGAGATGATGCTCACGTCGCGGCCTTCGCGGGCAATGGAAGCGGAGCCGATGGGGACCAAAAACTCAGGGTCCTCGGAGACTTCGCCCTTTACGTTGTAGAGCGTTTCGCTCTCCATGAAGAGCACCGGGTTGCCATCGCGGACGGCGCTTTTTAGAAGCCCTTTGGCATCGATGGGCATCGCCGGGGCCAGCACCTTGACGCCGGGGATATGGGCATAAAAAGGCTCCATCGCATGGGAATGCTGAGAGCCCACTTGGCGGGCTGAACCGTTGGGCGCCCGCATCACCATGGGCACGGAAAGCTGACCGCCCGACATCTGCCGAAGCTTCGCCGCATTGTTGAGAATCTGATCGAAGGCCACCGCCGAGAAATTCCACGTCATAAACTCGACGATAGGCCGAAGGCCCACCATGGCCGCACCGATAGCAATGCCGGTAAAACCGCTCTCCGTAATCGGCGTATCGATGACCCGCTTTGGCCCGAACCGGTCGAGCATCCCCTCGGTGACTTTGTAGGCTCCTTGATAATGGCCGACTTCCTCGCCCATCAAAAAGACACGCGAGTCGCGCTCCATTTCTTCAATCATCGCCGCGCGCACGGCTTCCCGAAAGCGCATTACTTTCATCGCTTAGGCTCCCTGTCCCTCGTTCATGGGTGTACCGAAAAGCCGCCTTTCAGCGCGCGAACGGCCCAAGATAAGTGGTTGGCTCCAAAATTTCCGGACCCGGTTCCGGACTCTGTTCGGCGAAGCGAACCGCATCCGCCACTTCGTCTTCCACTTGGGCGTCGATCGCATCGAGCTGCTTCTGATAGCCCTTGATTTCAAGCTCCGTTCTCGATCTCAGAATCGAATCGTTGCGCTTGCGCTCTTCGACTTCTTCGGTCGTCCGGTACTTCGCCGGATCGCTCATCGAATGGCCCCGGAAGCGATAGGTGCGAATCTCGACCAGGGTGGGCTCGTGCATGCGGCGCGCCCTGTCGATGTGCTCCTCGAGCCTCGCTTTGACATCGAGCACATGCATTGAATCAAAGCGATCGCGCGCCATTCCATAGGCGACGGCCTTCACGGACACATCTTCCACGCTGAGCGTGCGCTGAAGCGGCGTGCCCATGGCGTATTCATTGTTTTCGCACACAAACACGATGGGAAGTTTCCACAGCGAGGCCAGCGACAGCGCTTCATGGAAATCGCCGATGCTTACCGCGCCCTCGCCGAAGAAGCACATCGTCACATCGTCTTCATCCCTGTATTTCGAGGCAAATGCGACGCCTGCGGCGATTGGGATATGACCGCCGACAATGCCATAGCCGCCGAGCATCCGGTTTTTCACATCGAAGAAATGCATCGAGCCGCCCAGTCCTTGAGAGCAGCCTGTGGCCTTGCCGTACAGCTCAGCCATCGCTTCTCTGGCGCTCATTCCTTTGGCCAGGGCCACACCGTGATCGCGATAGGTCGTGATCACATAATCCGTCGGCCGGAGCGCCGCGCAGGCTCCCACGGCAATGGCTTCCTGACCGATGTACAAATGCAAAAATCCGCCGATTTTGCCTTGGGAATAGGCGCGCGCGGCCTCTTCCTCGAAACGGCGGATCAACAGCATTTGCCCATAGAGTTTTAGATGTTGCTCATCGCTTCCGGTGTCGTGCATGTCGTGCTCCGGGCTGTTTGGGTACGGCGCGAATTTCGTCAATGGTGGATCGAAGTATTTTTAGGTATTTCGAAGTATTTTTAGGTATTTATAGGCTTCGCATCGCGCGGCGCGAAATGCGCCTTGCGGGCATGAGGAGTCCAACCAGGCCAAGCAGGGATATCCAAGCCTTTCCCGTTTCTGATCCAGAGGCCGCGCAGCCTCCCTGGTATTCAATGCGATCAGGAGGCGCTCCAGCGTCCTTGCCTCCCTGTCCAGCCGGATCTTCAACACACGCGCCGCCTTCGCACAAATATCCAGCAGCGCACGCTCCCTCAGGAAGATTGTCATCCACCATCCCGTTGCAGTCATTGTCTTGACCATCGCATCGCTCGTAGACGGGATTGCCCATCATCGAGGGATGAACACCGGGATCTGAATCATCGCAGTCGGTCCCTCCGCACACGGCCGATGTGTGCGAATCCATATCGATATCGGGACATGCCGCGAAGGTCGTTTCGTTGATCTCCGTGCCTTGGGCGCCCTTGCCGCTGTTTTGGCATGAGCCGCTCAGTCCTCCTCCAACCTCGCGGTTCAACGTCATCGGCACGGCATTGGACGTGTTGATTAAAATCACACCGCCTCCGCCTCCGCCCCCGCTCTTCACCCCTTCACCGCCATATCCGCCGCGCACGGTGATCGTTCCATCGCCCGTCAGCGTTCCCGCCCTTATTTCAACGGCGCCGCCCGCGCCTCCGCCCGAGCCGGTTCCGCCTGCTGCGATGCCATCCTGGCCTTTCGCCGCCACAAGCCCGGCAATGTGAATCTCCGCCGCTTCCAGCGTAATCCGGCCGCCGCCCGCGCCGCCTCTCGAGGACAATACGGTCGCTGAAGACTGAAACGCGCCGCCCGCACCGCCAAACTGAAGAAGGCTGGGCATCATGTAAGCCTGGCCGCCGTTCAAGCCTTGAATGGCCGAACAATTGCCATTGAGCACCGTTGTGCCTCGCCCTCCATCGCCTGCATTCGCGCCGCCTGTGCCCGGATCTCCCGGCATCAGGCCCACTTTTCCGCCCGCGTCCGAACCGTTCTGCGCATCGCCGTTGGCGCCGTCCACGCCCTGAAATCCTGCGCCGCTCGCATCAATCGAGCCGCCCATTTCGATCACGATTCGGTTCGCTCGAAGGTGAAGAAAACCGACTCCTGTTCCAAGCGGCTTCACACGGATAGAGCCGCCTGCCTTGACGGTCACTTCCGTGTACTGCCGAATGCCATCCATGCTTTCGCTGTCCGTCACAACAAGCGGAAGCGCGGCGCGCGCCGGCGTCGCCCAAAGCCCGGAAAATGCAGCCGCCGTGCAGAACAAAGCGAACGCTTGCACACGCTGTTTGCGAAGCATAACGAGCGCCATCCTAGCGAAGCTTTGATGTCTTTGGTGACTTTGGTGAACGGAGGCCGCCCTGTTTGTCCAAGCTTTCGTTATGGGGCCGGTGCGGAGGGACCCGTTGGATTGGGTGCTGCTGCTGCATCGGGTATTGGAGCCGCATCGGGCACGTCAAAACCCGCATCGGCGGCTGAAGAAGTAGCGGACGGCGGCCCCGCTGAAGCATCGGCGGGCAGTGTTGGATCGCCCGCATCCCCTGGGCTTCCAGCATCGTTCGGCGCGCCCGGTCCCGCATCGGATTCGGCATCTTGCGATGCCTTGCTTTTTGGAACGCGCACAGGCGGTGCGAACACCGTTTTTGCCGAGGCAGGTGACAAAGCCGAAGAGCTTGCCGCATCCACTTCACCGCCGTCCGCCATGCCCAATCCATTCGGCTCCCTGGAATCATTGCCCTCCCGATTCTTCAGCGCCGTCTGCATCAAGAGCACCAGCGTCACCACGACCACCACCGCGCCCAGCAGCATATTTCTCGTATTGCGCTCTCTGGGCAGCTCATGATCTTTCCGAACCGAGTCCGCACCCGGTTCCATCGCGGGAAGCGGCGTTCTTTGCGCATGCCCCGGCGTTTTGTCCGCCCGGCCCGCCGCCGCCCGATCGTCCAAAAGAGCCTTGCTCAGCGCTTTGCCAAAGGCGTCACAGCCTGGAAAGCGAAGCGCCGGATCTTTGTTCATCGCGCGGAGTAGCACTTCGTCCACGGAATCCTTTAAACCAAGGCGTTTCGAGACAGGGTCGGGCGGCCGGCTCGCGATGCGCCCCGCAACGGTCACGGCATCATCGCCGGGAAACGCGCGCCGTCCCGACAGCGCTTCGTATATCGTCGCCGCCAGCGAAAACTGATCGCTCTCCGGCGAAAACAGGCTTTCCCTAAAGGTTTCCGGCGCACTGTAGGCCGGAGTTCCCATCAGGCCCCCCGCGTGAGTCAGCGTCGAGTTAGGAATGCGCGCGATGCCAAAGTCGGCAATCTTCGCGCCCGCGGGCGACAGAATAATATTTTCCGGCTTGATATCCCGGTGCAGGATGCCCGCGCCGTGCGCCATGCTGAGCGCGCTGCCCAGCTCCCTCACCAAACGCGCGCATTCCTTGGGCGAAAGCCTTCCCTCCAAAAGCCGTTCCTTCAGCGTTGCTCCCTCGACATACTCAAACACCAAAAACAGGCCGAGCTTTTCATCCTCGCCCATGTCGTGAAGTGTAATGAGATGAGGATGCATGACGCGCGCGGCCGCTCTGGCCTCATGCCTCATCCGCGTAAGCAGGCCCGCGCGGACCTCGGGCGGCAGATTTAAATCGTCGCGCAAATGCTTAATGGCAACAGGCCGATCGAGCACTGGATCATGCGCGAGAAGCACACGCCCCATCGCCCCTTGGCCGATCAGCGATTGAACCTGATAGCGGCCAAGAAGCTGGGGAAGATCCTGTTCTGCTCTGGATGCTGAGTGCACGTCGGACTGACCTATTTGCCCTGGATTAATACTACCGGCGAATCAGCGCTCGTGTATTTTCGGGCCTTGCTATGCCGAAAGTTCAATTGAAATCGGCGCTCTCCTGCTTGAGCGAGCCTGAAGAGATTGCCGACGATCTGATTGCGCAGATTGGCGGCAGCGAAATTCCCAGACTCATCACCGTATTTTCGTCGCTTCCCTGCGATAATGCCGCGCTGAATAAGGCAATCCGCGAGCGCTTGCCCGAAGACACGCGAATTATCGGGGCCACGACGGCCGGTGAGATCGATAGGGACGGCTATCATCGAAAAACGGTGCAAATGTGCTCGCTTACCGGCGATTTTGAAGTCGGAGTCGGCCTTGGCCGGGGCGTCTCCAAAGACGCGATGGGGGCCGGTCTCACCGCCGTCGCCGCGGCGTGCCGCGAGCTTGGCATCATGCCGACCGATCTCGATCCCCGGAGCAATGTTGGCGTGGTCATCGATGATGGCTCGCAGAACAAAAAAGAAGAGCTGCTGCTCGGTATGATGGAGCGCAATCAGTCGATCACCTTGGTGGGCGGCGGCGCGATGAGGCAAGTCATTGCGGGCAAAACCCGTCCCGCCCAAGTCTTTTTCGATGGCTATGCCTTTGAAGACGCGGCGCTCGTGGCTTTCTTTTCCCTGGGCGTCCGCTGGTCCGCAATTCGATCGCATTGGTATGAATCCACGGGCCAAAAACTCACCATTACAAAAGTCGATGACTCATGCAGGCGCGTATTGGAAATCGACGGTGTTCCAGCGGTGCAGCGCTACATGGATATTCTTGGCGTCGAAAAAGACGAACTCGCCTTTGGAATGCCAAAAGGATTTGCAAGAAATCCAACCGCATTGCATGTGGGCCGCGAGTATTTTATCCGGGCACCTTGGCGCATATTGGATGACAATTCGATCGAATTTGCCAATTTACTCGAAGAGGGCACCGAACTCGAATTGATGAAGACCGGCGATATGGTTGAAACCACGCGGAAGACCCTACAAGAAGAGCTTCCCCGGCGTATCGCGCATCCTCAGTGCGCATTGGTCTTTGAATGCAGCGGCCGCGGCGCATTCGCCGATTCGACCGGCAAGACAGCGGAGCTTTCGGGCTTATTCGCCGATGCGCCGCCCTGCGCCGGTTTCTTAAGCGATTTCGGTGTGTATTGCGGTTTTCAGATCAACGCGACGCTCACCATTCTCGTGTTTGGAGACACATAATCATGAGCAGGGAGCTTGAAGCCAGGGTCGAGCAATTGCTGGCTGAAAACAAAAGGCTGCGCGAGGAAGTGGCCATTAAAAGCCGCACGCTCGCGCGGGCGCTCGCCAATTATCAGCAGCGCGCGCTTCACATGGATGTCATCCAGCAGCAGAACGAAGAGCTTGACCGCCTCGCGCAAGAGCTGGCCAAGGCCAAAAAGCTGGAAGAAGAACGCTCCAAAGAACTCGCGGCCGCGCATCAGATCAAAAGCGATTTCTTGGCCAGTTTCTCCCACGAAATTCGGACGCCGCTCAATGGAATCCTAGGCTACTGCGATCTGCTCTCGAGGGAGGAAGGCACACGCCTGAGCAGAAGCGGCCAGAGGGATTTAGCGGTCATTCGATCGAATGCAAAAACACTCCTGTCATTAATTAATGATATTCTCGATCTATCGAAAATTGAAGCTGGGCGTGTGGATGTTGTTCGGGAAGTGGTGGAAGTCGACACGATATTGGAGGAATGCCGGGCGACGGCTCAAGAATATTTAAAAGGCAAGGATGTATCGCTGAACGTATGCGTCGAAAAAGACGTCGCGCGGGCCTACACGGATGGATTGAAAATCAGGCAAATCTCGCTGAATTTAATGTCCAACGCGGCGAAATTCACACAGGCCGGGCAGGTGGATGTGAGGCTCTGGGGAGAAGGCGAAACCCTCTTCATCCGCGTGAAAGACACAGGCGTTGGTATTCCGCCCGATCAGCTCAAGCATCTATTTGAACGATTTCGCCGGGTAAACGATAAAGCCCACCGCAAAGTCACGGGAACGGGACTCGGATTGTCCATCGTGCGCGAGCTGTCCAAGCTTTTGGGCGGCGATGTTCATGTCGAAAGCCAAGAAGGCGTGGGCTCCACCTTTACCGTCACGCTTCCGGGCGCGCTCAACCGCGAAATGCTTAAACCGCCCCCCGCGCCGCCGCCCCCTGAAAATCCCGAACAAAGCCTGGCCAATGCGCCTCTCGTGCTGCTCATCGACGACGATATGGCCGTGCAGTACTTCGTCTCCGAACACCTTAAAACAGAGGGATACCGCGTCGAGATAGGCGTCGACGGCGAAGATGGCCTGAAGATGGCCAAAGCCTGCAATCCCAGCGTGATCCTTCTCGATATCGAGCTTCCCAAACTGGATGGCTGGGGTGTGCTTTCCGAGCTAAAGGCCGATCCGGCCCTGGCCAGCGTGCCCGTTATTATTCTTTCCGCCGAAGAAAACCGCGGCCGCGCCTTTTCCCTGGGGGCCGCCGATTATCTCCTCAAACCGATTGAGCCCCCAAAGATTGCCGTCGCCGTACAGCGCGAACTCGCGGGCGGAGCGGGCGATGTCGTGGTGGCCGACGACGATTCCAACACCCGGGAAATCGTGTGCCGGCAGCTCCGCTACGCAGGACTATCGGCCATCCAGCTTGAAGACGGCGAACGCGTTGTTCCCCTGGTGGAAGAAAAGAAGCCATCGCTGCTGATTCTCGACTTGATGCTGCCCAATATGGACGGCTTCGAAATCCTCCGGCGCCTGCGCGAATCGGGTTCAAACATTCCCGTCATCGTCCTCACGGGAAAAGAACTCAGCGCCCCGGAAGAGCAAATGCTCCACGATGCCAATGCCAAGGTGATCATCAAAGGCGGATTGGCGCTCGAGCAAGTCGTACACGAAGCGCGCCGCATGATTCTCTTTAACCGCGGACCCACATCCGAGCGCATGCCCAAAGTTTTGTATGTGGAGGACGCCCCTCAGAATCGGGACATCGTGCAGCGGTATTTGAGGGGAGAATTTGAAGTTCTGCAGGCAGAAGATGGGATATTGGGCGTAGAGGCGGCGAGGGCCCACAAACCTGATCTCATCCTGATGGACCTATCTTTGCCGCGCATGGATGGGTGGGAAGCCACGCGAACAATAAAAAACGATCCTGAGCTTCGACATATCCCTGTGATCGCATTGACGGCCCATGTTGGGAAAGAGGATCATGACAGAGCGATGAAAGCAGGCTGCGACGATTTTCTAACCAAACCCGTCGAGCGCAATGTGTTGTTGGGAGCGGTTCGTCGTCACCTAGCCCGGAGGAGCCCCAATGTCTGAGCATGCCATTCGCGTGCTGATTGTTGATGATGACCAGCTTCAACTGGAGATGATGGAACGTTCCCTTCGCCTCGAAGGATTTCAGGTTGCGACCTCGTCTTCTGTGTTTGGCGTCTCGAACATTATGCGAAGCTTTTCGCCGGATGTGATGCTGATCGACGTGCATATTCCAGCGCTGTCGGGCGATCAGCTTTTGAGCCTGGCGAGGCGAAACGCGCCGCCGGGAACGAAGTTTGTTCTGTACTCGTCGTGCGATGAGACGCGCCTTCGCACACTGGCGCACGACACCAAGGCCGACGGGTGGATCTCGAAAAGCGCGGATGGATCGCTCGTGGCCCACAAGCTCCGGGAAGTGTGTTCGCCGGGCGGATTTCACTCCACGGGAAGGGCGAGCGCGCCTCCTCCGCCGCCTTCAAAGCGTTAGCAGCCTGTACAGTGGCGCCGCACCCGCTCGCCCGCCTGCGCCACCCTATTTTGTGCCCGTGAACAGCGTTCGTCCTGATCGCTTGAGATCTCACATACATGGTCGGTCGAACGCTTCATCGATGAGAGCGCCCGGCAAGCGATTTCACAGGGGCTTTGAGACCCGCGTTCATCGCCGCCGCTTTCGTTTAGCTTTTGAGACGACATTTCTGCGGGGGCGGCGCTTGCCGGCGGCGGGGGCGGAGAAGTAGCAGGCGAGGTGGCTGCAGAACCTGCAGCAGGATCGCCGCCCGCCGGGCCAGGTCCGGCATCCGATACGGCGGGCGCGGCGGCCGGATAACCCAAAGCCTGCGAAATAAGTCCCTCGTTATAGTCCAGCGCGGCGAAATCATCCGAAAGGGTTGACGCCTTAAAATCCGGCGTTGCCGACTCCGTGGAGGCCGCACCACCACAGCCCGCATGGTAAGCGCATCCCATCAGCCCAAGCACAAAAATAGCGGCGCTCCGTTGGATATTTTGCATGCCGTTCCCTGTCTTTCTGGACGCGCCGCCCCGCCAAAGAAGCTCAGGCCCGATGTTGAATTTAGGCAAAAGCCTTTGCTTTTCGGCGCTGCGCTATGCTGTAAGCCCCTTTGCCAGAAACCCGTTGAGCGAGCGATGAATCAGATGCAGAACCCCACAGCCCTTCCACAGCGTTCATTCAACAAGAGCCGCACACTTGGCCGCGCTCTCTCCGTGCTCGGTCTGGCCTCGGCCGCCGTTCTTATGCTTTCCGGCTGCCCTCGTTCTTCATCGTCGAGGAACACGTCGCAAAGCGGCCAGTATCAAGGCTATCCACAGCAGGGTTATCCACAGCAGGGCTACCCGCAGCAAGGCTACCCCCAACAGCCCGGCTATCCCCAACAGCCCGGCTATCCCCAACAGCCCGGCTATCCCCAGCCCCAGCCGACCTATCCCCAACAACCGGCGCCCCAACCCACCTTCCCAAACCCCGTACCCAGCGGCCCGCCCGTTCTCAACGACCCAATCAACAACATCGACATTCAATACCTGCGCAATGAAGTCAGCATGGTCGTTTCAGAACTCGTCAATGCGCTTCCGCCTCAAACCAAAGCCAAAGTGCAAAATGTCCCGCTCTTCGCCGATACAACCGTCGGCGATGTCAATGCCTTCGCGGCCTGTGACGACCAAGGCCAGCCCTTGATGGCCATCACCGACGGATTGCTTGAAATCGAAGCGCATATTGCTCAATTCAAAGCCACCGACGAAATCTTTGGAACGAAAAAACTCGACGGCTATCTCCAGCTCCTCGCTCAGAATCAGCGCCCCGGCCAGCCCATCGTCCGGCCCGGCCCCGGCTTTGTCGACCCCATCCAGCATGTCGACAGCCGCAAAGTCGCTCGCCAGCACGAACTCTTGGATGAACAAATAGCCTTCGTTATGGGCCACGAACTCGCGCATCATCATCTGGGGCACACAGGATGCGCCAACGGAGGAGGCAGCAAAGGCGTAACACCGGGCACCTTCGGCCGCCTGATGACCCGTGTATTGCCCGCATTTAATCAGCCCAACGAAATCGCCTCCGATGTCGCAGGCGTCAACAACTTGCTGACGGCCGGCTCCCGCCGCCAGGGCTACCGCTGGACCGAGGGCGGCGCGATCTTAACCATCGACTTCTTCCTCGCGCTCGATCAGCTCACGCCCGCCGTCATCCTGTTTGGATTTGAGATGACGCACCCTCATCCCGTCGTCCGCCGGCCGATCGTGATTCAAACCGCCAATACATGGCGCGCCACCGGAGGAACCGGTTTTGCCCTGCCCGGTTTTGGCTTCTAAGTCCCTCAATCTGTGAGCGCACCTCCCGTCATTTGCGTTCGAGCACTCAAAAAACAATACGGCACTGTTGAGGCTCTCAAAGGCATCGATCTCGAGATCGGACGCGGCGAAATCTTTGGCCTGTTGGGCCCCAACGGCGCCGGAAAGACCAGCACCGTTGAAATCCTCGAGGGCCTGCGCGCAAAAAGCTCGGGCGAAGTCAGCGTGCTCGGCATGGATCCCGAACGCCAAAGCCACGCCCTCAAACAACGCATCGGCGTGTGCCTTCAGGACACCAACCTCCCCGACAAAATCAAAGTCAAAGAAGCCCTTTGGCTCTTTGAAAGCTTTTACGAAAAACGCGGGTCCCCCGGCCTGTGGATGCAGAGGCTCGGCTTGTCCGAAAAACAAAACGCCTACTACCAGCATCTATCTGGAGGCCAAAAACAGCGCCTCGCCCTGGTGCTCGCGCTGATGCACGAACCCGAAATTGTCTTCCTCGACGAGCCCACCGCAGGACTCGATCCCCAGGCCCGCCGCGAAATTCACAGCTTGATCCGCACCCAGCGCGAACTCGGCCGCACCGTCGTCCTGACCACCCATTACATCGAAGAAGCCGACAAACTCTGCGATCGCGTGGCCATCATCGATCATGGTCAAATCGCCGCCCTAGGCACGCCTTCCGACCTTCGCAGCCGCGCCTCCCCGCAAGGCTTCGTCTGCATTGAAATTACTTCAAAACAGCCATTTCCCGCGGCTCTACCGCCTCCCGCCGATTCCTCTGAACAGCTCACCCTCGTTCACGAAGGGCGCACCCTCCGCATCCTCTCCGCCCATCCTGAAAAAAGCGTCATCCACCATGTGCAATGGCTCGAACAGCAAGGGCTGGGCCTCGCCCATATCGAATTTGTGCGCCCCTCCCTCGAAGATGTGTTTGTCGAACGAACAGGCCGGAGCCTCCGCGAATGAAAGCCTATTGGGCCCTGTTCTACATCGATCTCCGGCTTCTGCTCCGAAGGCGTACCGTCGTCTTCTTTCACTACGTACTGCCGCTCATCACGCTCGTGTCGATGTGCGAACTCTTTGATGCCGAAAACGATGCCCGCATGGCCGCATATGCCTTTGCCATGGTGTCCGTGCTCGGCATCGTCGGAAGCGGCTTCTTTGGCGCCGGCGTGCGCGCCGTTCAAGAACGCGAAGCCAATATTCTCCGCCGCTTTAAAGTCGCGCCCATCGGCCCCCTTCCCATCCTTTGCGCATCGCTTCTCTCGGGCCTCGTCTTCTTCTGGCCCGCCGCCATCGCCATTCTCGCCATCGCCTGCCTCCGCTACTCCATGCCCTTTCCCCACCACTTTGCCGCCCTTGTCCTCCTGATGAGCGCCGGTGTCCTCGCCTTCCGCGCCCTGGGCCTCGTCGTCGCCGCCGTCGCTAACTCCGTTCAAGAAAGCCAGCTCCTCCTTCAGCTCGGCTACATCCCCATGGTGTTCCTGTCTGGCACCACCCTCCCCACAGCCATGCTTCCCGCCTGGCTCAACAGCCTCGCCGCCTTCCTTCCCTCCACGCATCTATCCGCGGGCATGCAAGCCCTCTTCACCCAGCACTTGGCCTTCGCCGACATCGCCCTGCCCATCGCGGCCCTCTTGCTCACCACGGCCTTGGGCATATTTCTCTCCGTTCAGCTCTTCCGCTGGGAAAAAGACGAAGCCATACGCGCCTCCAAAAAACTCTGGGCCCTGCTCGCGCTATCGCCTTTTTTTATTCTCGGCGTCCTGCGCCTGCTCACGCACAAATGACGCACTAATCGATTCTCAGGCCGCACTCCGTACAGAACGCATTGCCGATATACAGCTCGAAACGACAACGCCGGCAGCGCGCCACAGGCACAATTGAAATCGGGCTGCGCTCCCGATCCATCTGCGCCGCATCCGCATCGTCGCCCACATAGGTATCGCCAAATTCCGAGTACACATCACCCGCTTCGGCCGCCTCCACCTGCACCTCGGCCTCTACCGGGCTCGCTTCCGGCTCGGGTAATGCCGGTTTTGGCGCCTCCGCCTTCGCTTCCGTTCCAGCAGGCGGGCTAATGTCGATAATCGGCGCAATAACAACCGCTTCGCCCTCATCCACCGGCGCTTCCGCAACAGGCTCCTCATACAGCCCTTGCTCCGCCGCCAGCGCTTCCTCGAGCAGGCCCTCTTCGACGACGCCCTCTTCAACGACGCCTTCTTCGATAACGCCTTCTTCTTCAGCGGCGCCCTCTTCGATCACCGCTTCTTCAGCAGCCTCGCCCTCTTCAAGAACGGCTTCTTCCTCCTCAAGCGCCGCGCCCTCTTCAATGACGCCTTCCTCGCCCTCCGCTTCACCCTGCCGCGCAAGCGCCGCCGCCTCCGCTTCCTCCGCCTGCCGAAGCAGTTCCGATACGGCCAACTGCTCCGATTCCGAAAGATCTTCGGGACTCACTTCCCGCGCTTCCGCGCTTGCCGCCGCCGCTTCCGCTTCCTGCGATTGCCGCAGCAGCTCCGCAACAGCAAATTGCTCCGATGCCGACAGGTCATCCGGAGACAGCTCGGCCGCCTGCACCACTTCGCCTTCGACCGCCGGCGCAACGCTCAGCTCGCCGCCTTCCGCCGCTTCCTCCACCGTCTCCGCGTGAAGCTCCGCCATCCCCACAGCCGGCGTTTCAGGCGTGCCCAGCGACTCTTCCGCGCTCTCTTCCGGCTCGCCCGGCACCCTCACCACAAGCGCCGAAATATTGTCCGTGCCGCCCGCATCATTCGCCAGCGCGATCAGCACCTCGCACGCGCTCTCTGCCGTGTCCGACATCTCGAGCATGTCGAGCATCTGCTGCTCATTCACAAGCCCGCTCAGGCCATCCGAACACAACAAAAACTGATCGCCCGGCAGCGCCTGCTCGGTGCGTATATCCACCTGCACGCCCGACGCCATCCCCAACGCCCGCGTGATCACGTTCTTCGGCAGCCTCGCAATCTGAGCCTTGGTCAAATCGGGCTTCATCGCCAACGCTTCGTTGATCAGCGAATGATCCCGCGTCATCTGCTCGATCAGGCCGCGCCTCACGCGGTAACAGCGGCTATCGCCGACATGCGCGATATGCACCTGATGATCGTCAGGCGAAACCAAGAGCGCCACCACCGTCGAGCCCATGCCCTTATGGCGGCTGTCCAGGCTCGACATCGAATAAATCTCGTGATTCGCCTTGCGGATGGCGGACACAAGCTTCTGAGCATCGCGCGGCAGCGAAGCGCTCTCCACGCCCTCCGGATCGGCCGCCGTGCCGTTTTCTTCGGCCTCTTTCAGCGCCCGGAAATACTCCGTCAGCGTCTTTGCGGCGAGCGTGCTTGCAACATCGCCCGCGCTGTGGCCACCCATTCCATCGGCCACCACGTATAGGCCGAGGGTCGGTTCTACGAGGATATTGTCCTCGTTAATCTCACGTGTGCGCCCCACATCCGTCACACCTGCCGCGATGACCTGTGTGGGACTTGTCGACCTATCCTCGGACATTGGCGGCGGATTATAGTGTGCGACTTATCTTCGGCGCGTATCTTTTCTCGAGCTCTTGGAAATGGGGTCAAACACAATCCGTGCACCCATCTCGAAGAACACATAGGCCGAGGGCAAAAGCCCGGCGATGGGCGGGCTCACCGAGCGGCCAATATCGGCTTCCATAAAGAGCCCCAGGCCCAGGCTGGGCAGCGGATAAAAATCCCCACCCAAAGCCAGCCTCGCCAAATCCAGCCCCATCATCGATGTTTCCCCGAACTTCCCCGACAGATCCGGCAGCGAAAACGCCGCATTGGGAAAGCTCATCCAGCGCGCCCCCACGCCCACGCTGACCCAGGGATCCAGCGCGATTCCCTGGGCGGCGTGATAACTAAAACCCACGCCCAGATCGAAGGAAGAAGCCTTGCAATCCGCGCAATCTTCCTGAGCCCCGAGCATCGCATAGCGGCCCCCAAGCTCCAGCACCAGGGCGCGGCTTAAACCCAGCCCCAAATGAGCGCCAAACCCCAGCCCCGCGCTTGAAAGCGAATCGGCCGGCAGCCCTTCGGCCACATTCCCCAAAGGAAAGACCGGCGCAAGCTGAGCGCCCACATACACATGCATCGTCCGATCGTCATGCGCGCTGGCCTTGGCCATTCCCGGCGCGCTGCCATCCCCGGCCTCTTCCTCGCCGTCATCGTCTTCTTCATCGTCATACGCCGCGTCTTCATCGTCCTCCGGCGAAGCCGCGGCATCGCTGTTCTGAGCCGATTGGGACGCCGCCTTCGGCTCTTGCCCATGCGAAACCGCAGGCATGAGCAAAAGCCATGCGCACACCAAAGCCAAAGGCCGAACACAGAACAAGCCAATGCGGGACACGAGCAGCCGTTTAGAACGGCGGGCCACCCCAGGCAAAAACAAAAACAAAAAAAATGCGCCGCACACGCAACTTTGGCCTTCGCCGGATCGATAAACAAACAGGAGAGCCCAATGCGCACACACCAAGAACGGAACGGCCAAGATAGAGAGTGGGAAGGCGGCAGCACCGCGGAAATGCCCGATAACGAGCTGTACGAGCTTCCTTCGCTGTGGATACGCATTGCCGCGCCCTGCATGCGGGATGAAGCGATGTACATCCCCCTCTCGCCGGGCGAAGCCTTTGTGGTGGGCAGCGGAGAAGGCGCCGATGTTCACGTCAGCGATCGCACGGTCAGCGCCCGTCATTGCCGCGTCGTTCACAATGGCCTCACGGTTGATGTCGTTGATTTGGGGTCGACCAACGGCGTTCGGGTCGGCGGAGTCCGGGTAGCCCGTGCCAGCCTTGTTCCAGGCACGCCTCTCGAACTTGGCCGGGTCAGCCTGCGTATTGAGCTCGAACGGACGGTCAAACCCTGTGCCATTGCCGCCGAACCCCTTCCTCAGATGATTGGCGACTCGCTGCCCATGCGAAAGCTGGCGGCGGCGGTGAGAAGAGCCGCCCGCTTAAGCCTTCCGGTGCTTCTCCGGGGCGAAAGCGGCACTGGAAAAGAGCTCGCGGCCCGCGCCATTCACGACGAAAGCGGCCGTTCGGGCAAAGCCTATGTGGCCATCAACGCGGCGGCCATTTCCCACGAACTCTTTGAATCCGAACTCTTTGGCCATCGCCGCGGCGCTTACACCGGCGCATCCACCGAACGCCGGGGAGCTTTTCGGGAAGCGCATGAAGGCACATTATTTCTCGATGAAATTGCGGCGCTTCCCCTCGATCAGCAGGCCAAGCTTTTGCGCGCCGTTGAAGAAGGCGTGGTCCGCCCGCTGGGTGCCGAAAGCCCTCAGCGCGTCAACACCCGTTTGATAGCGGCCACCTGCGAACCCTTGGAACAGATGGTGATGGAGCAGCGATTCCGGGCCGATCTCTTTGAGCGCCTCGCCGTATGCATCATTCATATTCCGCCCTTGCGGGAACGCAGCGAAGACATCCCGGCGCTCAGCCGCCACTTGCTCGACACAGCCGGATTTGCCGACAAAGAAATTGTGGTCGACGCGCTCACGGCGCTTAAAGCGCAGCGCTGGCCTGGCAATGTGCGGGAACTGCGCAATGTGCTGGTTCAGGCGGCGCTTCGTTCAGACGATCGTATTGGGCTGATGGAGATCAGCGAAGTTTTGTCGGAGCGAAGCGCGGCGGTGAGAAGAAAGATTACGCCTCAAGATGCGGCGCGTTTGTATGAGCGATCGGGGCGCAACGTGAGCCGGGCGGCCCGGGCTGCGTCGCTGCCCCGTTCTACACTGAGGGATTTGTTAAGAGCGGCTGCGAGATAAAATTAGAATGTACCGAACACGCTCAGCCCTTGATGGCCTGGAGCGATAACGGGGGCCACCATCAGCGTCTTTGGAGGCTCTGCCTTGGCCGAGCTGGAGTCGGGCTTTTTAAAATACCAATCCAGCGCGATATACGTTCCCGTACCCACGGCACCCAAGCCAAACAAGATCCAGCCCGTTGTCGCCAGCGCAAAGTTCGTATCGTAATCGGCGAGATCTTCGCGAAGCGTTCCGCATGCCTTGTTAAAGTCGACGGTCGTTCCATTCACCGTCACCACGGCATCCGGCTTCCCCGAATCCTCGGGCGCGCAGGGCTTTAGATCGCCCAAATCGTTATCGCGCACAAAGCTCTTAATTTCCGCGGCATGTTCATCGGCCTTCCCGCCCACATAGGACGTGAAGATCGAAAAGGTAATACCGCTGATTAAACCGAGGCCCGTTACGCCCGTGCCCACCCAGGCGATGGGCTTGCGCTTGTACCAATGAAAGAAGGGTTCCCTGGTTCCCGGGGTGGTCTCATCGGGAGGCGGAGGAGGCTGCATCGTTCCCATTCCGCCCATATCCCCCGATACCGGCCCAATCGGCGGCTGATCCATCGTGTTGGCCGGAGGCGGCATATTGTAGGGATTCATCGGCGCCGTGCCCGAGGGGGGCGGAGGCGGGGGCTGGGATGTTGTACCCGGCGGAGGCGGAGGTGGAGGAGGAGGCTCGGATGTTGTGGCCGGGGGCGGAGGCGTTGCGGCTCCCGAGGTACCCAGGGTTAACGTTGCTGCGGCGGCCGAACCTGCTTTCGCATCTACCTGTGTCGTGGCCGATTTGGATTGATAGGACGCATACACCGTATGTTTCCCAGGTTTTACGAAGTAGGGATCCAACAAGGGCGTCGTACCGATGGTCACTCCATCGATGCTCACCTGGGCTCCATTGGCATCGGCGATAACGACAACAAAGCCGGACTTTTTCTTCGCCTCGGCGATACCCTTTTCGGCGGTGGTCTTTTGCTGAGCGGACGCCGACGCGTGCTGCCTTAAGAACTGCTGCAAGTGATTGCCGGCATCCTCGTAATGGCCGGAACGCAGTTCGCTTTGCCCTAGATTGAGCAGCACTGCGGGATGTTTTTTGAGCGCATAGGCTTGAAGGAAAGCCGTCCTGGCATCCTCATAGCGCCCTGAATCGAAGGCTTTGACACCTTCCTCGTAACGCTGGCGCGCGACATCGGTCACAGCGTCCTGCGCATGGGCCGTGCCGATGGCAAACGGCAGATTGAGATGAGTTTGAGCGAGAACACAGGGCAGGGCTGTCGAGAGCATCAGCAGCGTGATGCTTGTGCGTAATTTCATGACGGCGACCTCAAGAGCGGATGAGACACTGCGGAGCCCCGCAATACAACGGAGATTTGGATTTGGGCAAAGGTTTTGTGAGGTGGATGGATAGAGATGGGTTGGATGATGAGGTTTTTACGCGGGTGTCAGAAGTGGTTGACACCTTTTATTGTCTTTTTATTGAGGCGTTGGGGAAGTGGTTGACACCTTGTTTTGACACCTTGTTTTAGGCTTTGGCCAACCCCGCCTTCATCGCCGCAATTTTCGCCGCCAGCGCCGCCGCCTCCGCTTCTGCCGCGGACAGTTCAGCCAGCTTGGCTCCCTCCTCCGCTTCCAGCCTCGCCTTCTCCTCGGCCAATTCCTCCGCCTTCAGCGCCTCGGCCCTTGCCTTCATCTTGGCCGCCTTTGTCTCCAGCGCCGCCGCTTCCTCAAAGAGTTCGTCCGATGTGGGTTCTTCATAACGATCGCGCGCTTTAAAGAAGAGCTTTTCGAAATCTTTTGGCAAATTCAGCTCGGGATGAGCATGGCGATACGCCGCCGCCTTGCCTTCCAGCTCATTTCTCGACGCATTTAATGAATCGAGAAAAGCCCTATAGGCCCCGAAGGCATAAAAATGGCTTTCTGCCGCGATAGCATCGGCCAGGGCGTGCTCGGCCGCCTGACCTTTTTCCACGGCGCTTTGAACGGCGGGCGCATAACTCTTTAGCGAATCGACGGATAGCGCCGAAAGCGGCAAGGGCCAGCCGCTCATCGCCTTTAATTGCCCGCCCAGGATAGGTTTACGGAAGGCACTGGGCTTTTTATGGCCAAACAGTGTCTTGCGCACCATATCGCGCTGCTTTGAATCGGCGATATCGCTGATACGGTAGGCCACTTCATTGGTAATTACATTGAGATGGCCATCGCAGCGTTTTGCATTGAACGTACATTGAAGCGTTGTATCGCCTAAGACCAGCGATTGTTTAAACAGCGCATCAAAACCCTGCTCAAACGCCTGAAAAGCGGTGAGTTCAGCAGGGAAGTAGGGGTAAGATTCCAAGGCGATACGGGTATGAAGAATTTCGCTCCTGGTTTCGGCCAGGGGTGTTTCGGACGTGAGGGTTGTAGCCATTGGATACATTCTCCTTGATTGTACGGTTTAAATTTCATGCGCCTGAGTCGCAAAGCGAAGCCAAGCCAACACGGCGGGACCAGGATGTGTGAGGGTGCGGGTCTGGGCAAGGGGAATTTTGGGTTGGTGCAAAAATATTTGCGCATCCGTGAATGCAGTACATGGCGGGAGGGTGGGGCGCGCGGGGAACTTGGTTCTGGACATGGAGTTGGGGGCGGGGCGCGCGGGGAACTTGGTTTTAGAAATGGAGTGGAGGGTCGGGCGCGCAGGCGCCCTGGCATCAAAAGTGTGGCGGCTTACCCGTTCCGCGGAACGGCGCTGAAGATTTTGGGAAAGGGGGTTGGTTCCGGCGGGAGCGGCGGAGGGGCGACGGTGGGGAGGGAGCGGTTCCGGTGGGCGGAACGGGGTTTGGGCGGTGAGGGGAAGGTGGAGGCGCGGAGAGCTGAGACGAGAAAGGCGAGGGGAAGGGCGGGCGCGGGAGCGGGGATGGAAGGGGAGCGGGGAAGGGGAGCGGGCGCGCTGGGAGCGGAGCTGGGAGGCGTGTAGAGAAAGAGCGGGCGCGTGCGGAACGGGGTGGGGAGCTGGAATTGGGAAGTGGTGGGCACCTCTTTGGGAAGTGGTGGGCACCTCTTTTGGGGCACGATAAAGCCGTTATTGCGTCGTCAATTGATGCGGTATTCCAACTCTAGAACGGCGTCTCGCGGATAATTCCACCGCCGGTTGGTGGCTTGGTTGCCGTAACCGTTGGTTTTGGGGTGGGGGTGGGTGCGGGGGCAGGTGCCAGGGGTTTATTGGCGGGTTTGGAGATATTGGTCGCCACCTTGGTATCGGGTTTGGTTTTTGGAGGCTCGGCATTCGCGACAGCCGTGGCGGTTGGGGGAGGCGCGGGGGTTGTAGGTTCTGCCGAGGCTTTTGCCGTCGCCGTGGGGGCTGCGCTGGGCGCTTGGGTGGCTGTTGGCGTGGGCGCTTGCGCTGTTTCGGTGGCTGCTGTGGCTGTGACGCTTGGTTCCGGGGGTGCGGGGGGAGGTTCTGGAGCCTTGGGTGCTTCGGCTTGCTGTGTGACGGCCGCCGCCGTCTTCTGGGGTTGAGCCTTGTTGTTTTCTGGAGTTCCGCCCACAAAGGATTTGACCACAAAGCCAATCACGGCCAGGGAGGCGACCAATACCAAGACCTTGGCCATTACGCCTTTGGAAGGACCGGTGACGGGAAGCTTGTAGTCGTCGTTGTCCGTGTCGTTGGCGGGGGCCGCAGCAACGGTGGGCACGCTGGCAACGCTGGCTTTCTTTTCCGGGGGCGCTTCCGCTTTGGCAGCGGCAGGTGGGGGCGCGGGCGCTTCGGCCGGTGCGGCGGGGGCGTCTTCGATTTCGACATCGACTGCGGGCGTGGGGGTGGGGGAGGTGCCAGCCACTTCCCCAGCCGGCGAGGTGCCAGCCACTTCCCCCGTCGTCGGAGAGGTGCTCGGCGAGGTGCCAGCCACTTCCCCAGCCGGAGAGGTGCTCGGCGAGGTGCCAGCCACTTCCCCAGCCGGCGAGGTGCCAGCCACTTCGGCCACTGCTGCCGGTACGGGCTTAGCCTCCGAGGGAGGCGCATCGATAGGCTTCTCGATACCAGCGACTTGAATCACGGGGGCCACCGCCACTGATTCGCTCGACGCTTTGGGCGCAGTCGGCGCAGCAGCCGCAACGGGTGCGGGGGCCGGCGCGGATTCTTCCTTGGGGCCGGCTTCGGGCGTCTTGGCTTCGGGTGCCTTGGCTTCGGGTGCCTTGGCTTCGGGTGCCTTGGCTTCGGGCGTCTTGGTCTCGGCCTTTGCTTCAGCGCGGGGCGAAATAGCCGGAAGCGACGGCGACGATGCTCTTGCGGCAGGTTTGAGAGCCGCGGGCGTAATCGCGGGAAGGCTTGGGCTCGATGCCCGGGCGGCTGGTTTCGCGGCGGTCGGGCTCGCCGTGGCTGCTGCGCCTGTTGTGGCGGGTTTTGATGCCGCTGCGGCTGGAGCGGCGCTTGCGCTGGGCGAGACAGCCGCCATACCTGGGCTCGAGGGACGTGCGGCGGGTGTGACTGCACCCGTTGGGCTCTTGGCGGCACCTGCGCCGGGCGAAACGGCCGCCATGCCTGGGCTCGACGGCCGGGCAGCAGGCGTAACGGCGCCCGTCGGGCTCTTCGCGGCCGTGGCGGAAGCGGTTGCCGGCGATGTGGCCGCCGCGGGTTTTGCGGCCGTTGTAGGCGTGGTTGCGGCCGCCCCCGCTGCGGGTTTGGCCGCGGCTGCCGGCACTGCCGTCGCGGGTTTTGTGGCGGCCGTGGGGGACGCTCCAGCGGGTTTGGCCGCTGCCACTGCGGCGGCAGGTTTCGCCGCTGCCAAGGGCGATGTGCCCACAGCTTTTGCCGCTGCGGCAGGGGTTGCCGTTGTTGCGGGTTTCGCCGCCGCTGCGGAAGGGGTTGCCGTTGTTGCGGGTTTCGCCGCTGCCACACCGGGCTTGGCCGCCGTCACCGCCGGTTTAGCCGCGCTTGAAGCTGCGGCGGCACCCACCTTAGGCGCGGCCGGAGCTGCGGGCGCTCCCGAAACCGAAGCGAAAACCGGCGCTGTAATCCCCGTCTTTGTATTCGGCTCCAGATCCCAGGCATCATCATCGGAAGGCTGCCAAGAAGGCTTTATTTTCGCGGACAGCTTATCGGCGTCCTCCGCGGAAAGGGGGCGCCCCCCGGGCTTGGCTGTGGTGGAGCTTGTGTTGTTTGTGCTCATGAGGACATCCAGCTTCGTATCGGGTCAGGCCTATCGGTTTTCGTATCGGGCTTCGCGCGAGAACATCTACAGCGCATATTTGCGGCGCAGCAAATCATGCCATTGAGAGGCCACATCCCCCAGGGTTGTGACGATATCGTCGAATTCTTCGTAATCGAGCGCGGAAAGCCTTCTCAGGCAGCGAAGCACCACTTCATTGCGGGGCGCGTTGATAGCAAAGGCCGCGTCGGACGTCGCAATAAACGACAATTCGAGGATGTGCCGGTAAAACGATTCCCGGTCATGGCTGGGCACTTCCATCAGAGGAACGAACACCATCAGCACGCCCCGATCCTCGAGAACATTGATGCCCACGATGAGGGGGCCGCGCTGCACTTCGGCGTAGCCTGATTCGTCGAGTTCGGGGCTGATCGACGCGTCCAAGGCTTTTGCGCGGGGCGCGTATCGCCGAAGATAGCTGTTGATCATATGCGTGGCGTCCCGGAAGTTCTCACCGGTTACGCGGTCGGCGTAGATAGGTGTTGTGGTGGAAGAGCTTGTGGGTTCGGACACGAATGAGCTCCGCGCGTCGGAAGGGGCTTGTCACAGCGGCAGCGCTTTAGGTCCGTTCGCTGTCGAAGGGCGCTTTTTGCCGCGGCCATATCTTAAGCGCAGAGGCTGTGTTTCGGGGGCGCTTTTTTTGGTGATCGCTTCGCTGGGATGCGGGCAGGAAACGGCGGGGCCTCCTGTGTCTTCGCCTCCGGGCGATGTGGAGCGGGCTACGGCTTTGCTTTCGGCGGATGCGGAGCTTCCCGTGCGGGCCGAAACCGTGGCGCTTGCGGATCATCTGGCGATTGCGTCGGCCCGGGCGGGCAAGACCGAAGAGGGGGCGCGTCTGGCGCGTCTGGCGGCCGATTTAAGAGCGCGTTTGTGGAGGCTCGATCAAAGCGCTTCCGATGGTCGGGAGGCTGTGGAGCTCTATGCGGCGGTTTCGGCGGCGGCCAGTGGTCGGGAGGAAGGCTGCGAGGCCGATCGCAGGCGGGCTTTGTTGGTGGGTGAGATGGCGAGGGATGCCTCTCAATCGTTTCGGGAGTTGTATTTGGCGAAGCGGCGGCAGGCTGTTTTGCTGGATGCGCCGGGAGCGCTGAACAAGGGCGAAAAGAGTCCATGCCTGGCCTCGATGGATTCGGCCATGGCGTATCTGACGGCGTTTAGGCCAAGCGGCGAAGGGATGCGCGCGCTCGAGATGGAGGGCAATGCGGCGGCACTTCTTGCGCTTCGGGGGATCTCGGACGGCGGGCTTGCTCAAGTGCCTTCTTCGGGGCCACAGGCTTCGTCGCCAAGTTCCTCATCCAGCGCCGGGCTGCCTTTGCGCGACGCGGACGGCGATGTTGTCGTCACGCCTTCGCGGGATACCGTTCAAAGCGGTCCAAGCAAGATCCTTTCGGTTGAACGGCATGGTTCGGACAAAGGCGCGCGCGTCGTGATTCATCTCAGCCGGCCCGCGGCTTTTAGTGTGGGTGCGCTGGCGGCCGACGCGGCATCGGGCAAGCCGCCCCGTATTTTCGTGGATATCGATCGGGCAAGCGCCAAAGGCGTCCCTAAAGAAATCGGCGTGGGCGGAGCCGTGTCTCAGATTCGCATTGGGGCGCAGGAAAGCGGTACGCGCGTGGTGCTCGATCTATCGGCGGCAATGCACAAGCGCGTGTTCTATTTGCCCGATCCATTTCGCATCGTCGTCGATGTGAGCTCGCGTCCGCAGCATCAGCAAGAACGGCGATTGGCTGATGGAAAGCGGGAAGTGCGCAGGGTGGTGCTGGATCCGGGCCATGGCGGAAACGATACGGGCGCGGTCGGGCCGACAGGGCTTCGCGAGAAAGATGTGACGCTGGATATCGCACACAGGGCGGCGCCGGTGCTCGCGCATGAGTTTGGGATTGACACACTGCTCACGCGGGACAGCGATGCGTATATCCCCTTGGATTTAAGGGCTGCGCGCGCCAATGCCTTCCATGCGGATCTCTTTGTTTCGATTCACTGCAACGCATCGGAGGACGGTGTAGCCCGGGGTGTGCAGACCTTTTATCTCGATGAGCTGCGCAATCCCGAGCTCGCCGCCGCGAGGGTAGCGGCCCGCGAAAATGCCTTGTTGAATGGGAAAAAGCGTTCAGCGGACGAGCCGGCGGAAGAAAATGGAAGCGCCGAGATGGCCCAAGTTTTGTCGGGCCTGCTCTCGGGCGACACCATCGAACGCTCGCGCCATGTGGCCGAGCTGCTTCAGCGTTCGGCAATGGGCTCGCTGCTTTCGCGCTATCCCGACATGAAAGATCAAGGCGTGAAGACGGCAGGTTTTTATGTGCTCGCGGGGACGGATATGCCCGCGGTGCTGTTTGAAACGGCCTTTATCTCCAATCCCCAAGAAGAGGCGCGTCTAGCGTCGGCGGATTTTAGGCAAAAAATGGCGGATGCGATTGTGAATGCCATCCGGGCCTACCGGGATGGGAAATAGCGTCGGCCCGCGGACATTTCTTAGAAGCGAAATGCTTGTTTAGACAGTGCGCTCCAAACCCATCAGCTTCTCAAGCGCGTCGCGCAGCGTGGACGCTTCGCCTTTGAGCACGTAGTCGTAGGCACCTGCGTCGATCGATGCTTTCCGAAGCTCTTCGCCGGTGGTGTAGACGACGCAGCGGATATGCCCCGTGGGCTCCAGCGCGCGCAGCCTTTCGATCAAGCGCAGCCCATCAATACCCGGCGAGCGCACATCGAACACCAGCGCATCCGGCTGAACGCTTCCGATCGCGACCAGCGCATCGAGCGGATCTTGAAAGGTGGTCAGCTCAAAACGCTTGGACAAGGCTTTTCGAAGCGCAGTCAGCATGGTCGGATCGTTATCGATCGCAACCACCTTGGGCTTGCCTTGGCGCAGCGCGTCCGGAATCGGGTAACCAAACTTCCGAAGGAAATCGAGCACATCCAGCCGCCGAAAGCGCAAGTGCCTTCCCGGTGTGCGGAAGTGCCGTATTTGCTCCTTGTCCGCCCAGTTATGGATCGTCTTCAAATCAACTTGGCAAAATCGGGCCACATCACTGGCCGTATAGAGCTCGGGTGCGGCGTTTGTTTCAGTCTCTTCCATGGCTTTTGAAATCCTCACTCGGTTTTGTGAACCGTGCAGGCCCCCACGGTGGTTAGGGTGTTAGCGGTCCGCTCACAAAAAGGCCATCCCTAAGAACGAATCGGGTTGACCCTTCCACCCGCTTTTCTTTCACGTCGTGAGCAGGATCCCCCGGCAAGGCCAGGTAAGGTCCAGTTGCTTCATCGCCCGGAACAAACTGCGGACAGATTGGTGCAAGGGACTGCTGCTCTGCCAAGGCCATTGCATGTGCGACATCTCCGGCTTTGGTGAGCAACTCCAACGATCGGGTTGTTGGAGGTGCGACGAAGATATGACCTTGCATGAATTTGTCGAGAACATCCTGCGGTGTTGCCCAGAAACTCTGGGTGGTTTCGTGTTCGTCATGCCTACCGATTTGGCCTTTTGGAAGCCGAAGTAGAAAAAAACGGGCATCGTAGCGACGGGATTCTGCTTTGGGGGTTACCCACCGGGCCCAGGGCACCAATTGGCCGAGGTCGAGGTGGCGGCCGAGTGCGCTCAGGGCCTTGGTGAGGGTTGTGTGCGCCGCGTGGCAATCGTTACGCAGGGCGATCAGTTGCTCGTGCGAAAGCGGAGCTGGTTCGGTGGGCAGAATACAGCCTTCTTCAAGGGTTTCGCGGCATCCCGCGATGGCGATGGAGCGCGCAATCCGAAGGGGATGACGGGGATCATCAGGAGGCGCTGAAGACATTGAAGAAGCGATTTGTTCAGGCGTTGCCGGGGACGCTTCGGCGGGGTTTGGGCCTTCGAAATAAGGCGCTGCAAAAGCGAGCGTCCGCGCATGCATGGGCGTCGTAAGAGCCACCCAATCGTCGGAAGCATCGGCCGCATCGAGTTTGCCGCCGGGAAACACGACGGCGCCTCCCAAAAATGCGGAGCGGGCGTGCCTGTGCACACAAAACACTTCAACACCGCGCTCACCATCGCGGAGCACGATGACAGACGCCGCATCTTTGGGGGGTGTTGCTGTGCGATCGGGATTGAAATCGAGAGAAGTCAATGGAACCTCGCGTCTTTGGTTGACGGAATGAATCGCGATGCCTACGCTGCCGCGCCTTTCGATTCGTGAAATGTGCTTCATCGCGAAGGCGGAGCACTTTGCGCAACACAAAAAAACGGCATCGCGGCTCGCTGAAGCAGTGATGCAATCTCACCGGGAAAAGTGCCATGAACAAAGCACAGCTCAAGAAATTCAAGGTGCTTCTCGAAACCAAGCGGGATGAAATCATCAAGAAGGCCAAGCAAACGCTGAGCGAAGACATGGCGCTCGACGCGAATGATCTGCCGGATGAGATGGATTTGGCCTCGAGTGAGTATCTTCAATCGTTCACATTCCGGCTCCGGGGCCGGGAAAAGGGATTGCTCGACAAGATTGAGCGGGCTCTTGTGAAGATTGAAGAAGGCACCTTTGGTACTTGCGAGGAATGCGAGGAAGAGATTTCGATTAAAAGGCTGGAAGCCCGGCCCGAAACGACACTGTGCATTCGCTGCAAGGAAGATCAGGAGCGGGCCGAAAAAGATTTCGGCTGAGCGCGGCTAAGCCTTTCGCCTAGCGCGCCTTTCCTGGGCCTTGTGATGATTGGCCAGCGTGTCGGCAATGCATTTGCCGGTATGGGAATCGGCGCACGCGGCAACCTGCTCCGGCGTTCCCGCTGCAAGCAGTTGTCCGCCCCGCTCCCCGCCTTCTGGGCCTAAATCGATCACCCAATCGCTACAGCAGATCACATCGAGATTGTGCTCGATGACAAGCACGGTATTTCCCGCGTCGCGCAGGCTGAGCAGGCTTTCGATCAACAGCTCGATATCCGAGAAATGAAGGCCGGTTGTCGGCTCATCCAGCACATAAAGGGTGCGCCCCGTGGCTTTCCGGGCAAGCTCGCGGGCAAGCTTCACGCGCTGCGCCTCGCCTCCCGAGAGTGTGGTTGCGGGCTGGCCGAGCCGCACATAATCCAGGCCCACCCTGGAGAGCGCAGCCAATTTCTCGCGGATTTTTGGAATGGATTGAAACTGCTCCAAGGCTTTTTCGACCGTGAGATTCAGCGCATCGGCGATCGATAGGCCGTGGTACTTCACCTCGAGCGTTTCGCGGTTGTAACGCTGCCCGCCGCAGGTCTCGCACGTCACAAAAATATCGGGCAAAAAGTGCATTTCGATGCGGATCACACCGTCGCCCTGACAGGCTTCGCAGCGGCCTCCCTTGACATTGAACGAGAAGCGGCCGGCCTTGTAGCCGCGCATGCGGGCTTCGGGCAGGCCGGTATACAGCTCGCGGAGAAAGCCAAATACGCCGGTGTAGGTTGCGGGATTGGAGCGCGGCGTGCGGCCGATTGGAGCTTGATCGATAGAGATGACTTTATCGATATGCGACAAGCCTTCGATGGATGCGCATTCGCCGACGATATTGCTCGTCCGGTAGAGCGCATTTCTGGCTGCGGGCAGCAGCGTATCGATCATCAGGCTCGATTTGCCCGAACCCGAGACGCCGGTGACCGAGATCAACAAGCCGAGTGGAATATCGACATCGACGTTTTTGAGATTGTGCGCGCGGGCGCCACTGATGCGGATGACTTTGTCCGAGGCCGGCACCTGGCGCTGTTTGGGAATGGGAATTTGTTTTTCGCCGCTCAGATAAGGTCCGGTTACCGATCTGGGGTTCGTGCTGATTTCGCCGGGCGTGCCCTCCGCGACAATTTCGCCGCCGTGAACGCCCGCGCCCGGGCCTAGATCGACCACATAATCGGCGGCCAGGATGGCTTCCCGATCGTGCTCCACCACGATGACGCTGTTGCCCAGATCGACCAGTTTGCGCAGGGCTTCCAAGAGCCTCGTATTGTCGCGGGCATGCAGTCCCACCGAAGGCTCATCCAGCACATACATCACGCCCATCAGTGCCGCGCCAATCTGCGTGGCGAGGCGGATGCGCTGTCCTTCGCCGCCTGAGAGCGTTTGCGCCGGCCTATCGAGCGTTAGGTAGTCCAGGCCCACGTCGATTAAAAATCCAAGCCTTGCCGTGACCGCGCGCAGAAGCGGCTCGGCGATGGTTTTGTCGCGCGGAGAGAGCAAGAAGGCCGTCGTGGCCGCCTTTGAATCTTCCTTCTCCTCGGCCTTTGTATTTCCAAGCAGCACCTCGACAAAATGCCTGAGCGCGCGAAGCGGCATGCTCCCCACATCGGCGATATTCCGGCCGCCTAGCGTAATCGCCAAAGACTCGGGGCGAAGGCGTTTGCCACGGCAGATATCGCAGATCCGGCTGATGACAAATCGCCCTATTTCGTCGGCTCCGAGCGCTGTTTCATCCAAATCGTCCTCGTGATCGCCGTCCTCATCGCTACGCACCGGATCGCCGCTCTGAAGAAGCCGCTCGAGCCTGGGCACAATGCCTTCATAGGGCGCCGTTTTTTTCTTGCCTTTGCCCGGGGAGCCCGCCGAACCGTAAAAAATGGCTGTTTTTATTTCTTCCGGAAGCGAAGCCCAAGGCATGTCGGGATTGGCCGAAAGAGCCGTGACTGCCTTGTTGGTTTCCGTCGCCAGCGACAAAGAGCCCCGAGGACCCCAGGCCACAACCGCGCCTTCGCGAAGCGTCCTGCGCTCATCGGGCACGATCCGCTCGGGATCGATACGGGTGCGCACGCCAATTCCATCGCAGGCCGGACATGCGCCGTTCGGGCCATTAAACGAAAACATCCGCGGCTCGATGGGAGGCAGCGAAATGCCGCAGTCGATGCAGGCAAAGCGCTCGCTCATCCATACAGGCTCGCTTTTCTGCTGCTCGGTTGATGTGTCGACGAGCAGTCTTCCCGCCCCCAGCTTCAGCGCCAATTCCACTGAATCGGTCAGCCGCCCCTTTACGCCTTGCTTAATCACAATGCGATCGATCACCACATCCAGGTCATGCGCCTTGTTGCGATCGAGCACGATGTCATCGCCCAAATCGATAAGCTCTCCATCGATGCGGGCCCGCACAAAGCCTTCTTTCCGAAGCTTTTCCAGCTCTAGTTTCAGCTCGCCTTTTCGGGCGCGCGCGAGCGGGGCGAGGATGGTGGAGCGCGTGCCTTCACCCATGCCCAGGATGCCGTCGACAATCTGCTGAACGGTCTGAGCTTCGATGCGCTTGCCGCAATTGGGGCAGTGGGGCGTGCCGACGCGCGCAAACAAAAGGCGCAAATAGTCGGCGATTTCCGTCACCGTGCCGACGGTCGATCGAGGGCTTTTCGCGAGCGCTTGCTGCTCAATCGCGATGGAAGGCGAAAGGCCCTCGATGGAATCCACATCGGGCTTGCTGAGCTGCTCTAAAAACTGCCGCGCATAGACCGAAAGCGATTCGACATAGCGCCTCTGTCCTTCGGCATAGATCGTATCGAAGGCCAGCGACGATTTACCGGAACCGCTCGGGCCGGTGAGGACAACGAGCTGATTGCGCGGAAGGGAAAGGGTTAGGTTTTTAAGGTTGTGCTGCCGAGCCCCCCGAATGATGAGCCTGTCCATGGAGACCGAGACTCGTACCACAATCTTCCCGGATTTTTGCCATTGCGATTTAGGCCGGGGGATACTTTTTCCGAGCAAGGTGGCCACAGGCGCTTGTGAATGATCGGACGAGGAGCATCGGGGAGGCCATCGCGGCGGGTGTGCTGATCGGAAGCACTGCGCTGGTGGTGCGCTTCTGGCCTGTTTCACAAGAGGTTTCAGTACAGGTGTCCCCGCCGCCCCCCGCTGTTCCGAGCGCGTCTTCTCTCGTTGAAATGCCCCTTGAATTATCTGATGCGGGTCCGGACGCAGCCGTATCCAGCGAGCCTGTTTCGAATGTGCGGCGTTTTGATTTGGACCCTATCGCCATGGCCGCGTGTCCAGGCGATATGACCCTTGTTGAAGGGATGTTTTGCCCCAAGCTCGCCTATACCTGCGCCCGCGTGACCGGCTCTATCGGATACCGCTGCGCCGAATACGCGCGCGGCAATCGGTGCATGGAAGAGCCTGATTACCGCAGGTTTTGTATCGATCGCCATGAATGGCCGAATCGCGCGGGCGAAAACCCGAAGGTGTATGTCGATTGGTATGAGGCCAAAGAGCTATGCGCCTCGGCAGGAAAACGCTTGTGCCGCCGCTCCGAATGGACACTGGCCTGCGAAGGGCCGAAATGGCTTCCCTATCCTTGGGGATTTGTGCGCTCGCCCAGTCCTTGCAATATCGACCGGAAAACCGTGCCTTTTGATGTAAGCGCGATGATGAGCGAAGCCTCGCGCGAGGAAGAATTAGCCCGGCTTTGGCAGGCGGATCGCATCGGTACACATCCCCATTGCGTAAGCGCATTTGGCGCCTATGACATGTCGGGCAATGTCGATGAGTGGACCGATAATCAGGCCGACGATCCAGAGACCGATCAGCCATCAACGCTCAACGGCGGATATTGGGGTCCGGTGCGCAATACATGCAGATTGACGACCAAAACGCATGGGCCGACCTTTAAGTTTTATCAAGTCGGTTTTCGCTGCTGTGCCGACACCAAGGATGGCGTGAAGGTGCCCGTGCCCCGGCCATTTATTGAGCGCAAGGAACGCGAAGAAAAAGAGGCCGATTGATATGCGGGATAGGCTTCTCTTCGTTGGAGTGATGATCGCATCGGCGCTGTTGGCCGTGCTGTTTGTTACTCGGAAAGCACCTGAATCTTCGGACGAAGATGCATCGGCAGATGAGCCGTCGGGCCTTCAAGAAGCCGGTGCGGATGCGGATGAATCCCCAATGGACGCGGGAGGTTCCGCGCTGCCTGAGCCCGATGCGGGAGCGGAGAATGCCGATGCTGAAGCGAAGCCTTCCGCTGAATTGCCGGCCTATGTTCGCCTTCATCCCGGAAGCGCTGAAGCTTGCGCGCCCAATATGGTGCTCGTGGATGGAATTTATTGCCCTTATGTGGCTCATCGCTGTGCGCGCAGGGCGCCTTCCGCAGGGTCTACCAGCGATGGCGGAGAAGAGATTTGCCTCGGTTTTCACGATGAAGTGCTGTGCGAAGGAAGGCTTCAGCACCGCGTGTTTTGTATCGATGCCTTTGAATATCCAAACCTTGAAGGCGTGATACCCGCCTCGATGATTTCCTACCGTGAGGCCAAACGCGCCTGTGCCTTGGAAGGCAAGCGTTTATGCACTTCCGAGGAATGGGAATTCGCCTGCGAAGGCACACAAATGTGGCCTTATCCGTATGGCATCGAACGCGATGCCCAGGCTTGCAACACCGATCGCCAAACCAAGGATGCGGCCGATCTGCGCGTGCCCTCCGGCACAATGCCCAAATGCATCAGCCCCTTCGGTGTTCGCGACATGATGGGCAATGTGGCCGAATGGGCCGAAAATACATCCGAACAGGAAAACCAAGCGCCCGCTTTGCTCAAGGGCGGAAGTTTTCTCAAGGGCCGCTCGCTGTGCCGATTTGGCGAACCATCCGCCGGTGATGCCCGGCGTGCCGCGGGTGCCGGTTTCCGCTGCTGTTCAGACGCACAAGGAAGCGCTCAAAGCATGCAAGCCGTATCGGGCGACAACAAAAGAAAGAGGCGCGTGGTCATGGCAAAGCCCTGAAGAAATCCCACGCGCGCGCCGCCAAAAGCGATAAATGAGCGAAAGCTACATGAGCGATTCCAACGAACCGAAGGTTCCCGTCAACCCCGGCGATGTCCTCGCGGGCAAATACCGCGTCGAACGCATCTTGGGCATGGGCGGAATGGGCGTTGTGGTGGCCGCGACCCACCTGCATCTCGAGCAGCGCGTCGCCATTAAATTTTTACTTCCCGAAATCGCCAAACATCCTGAAACGGTCGCCCGCTTTTCCCGCGAGGCCCGCGCCGCCGTGCGCATTCAGAGCGAGCATGTGGGCAAGGTGCTCGATGTGGGCGCGCTCGATACGGGTTCGCCCTATATGGTCATGGAGTTCCTCGAGGGCTGCGATTTATCCGACCTGGTGAAAAGCCGCGGTCCAAGGCCATGGAACGAAGCCGTTGAATATGTTCTTCAAGCCTGCGAGGCCATGGCCGAGGCGCATAAAATTGGAATCATTCACCGCGATTTAAAGCCCGCGAATCTATTTTTAACCCGCCGCCCCGATGGCTCGCCCTGTGTCAAAGTCCTCGATTTTGGAATCTCAAAAGTAGCCGATTCACCGGATGGACAGGCGCTGACCCAAACCGCCGCGATGATGGGTTCGCCCAAATACATGTCGCCGGAACAATTGAAATCGTCGCGCGATGTGGATGCCCGCACGGATATTTGGGCGCTCGGCGTGATTCTCTACGAGCTTCTATCGGGCGAAGGCGCATTCAGGGCCGACACGGTGCCCCAGCTTTATGTGGCCATCATTCAAGATCCGCCCCAGCCGCTCAAGCGAACGGATGTGCCGCCGGGACTCATCGCCGTCATCATGCGCTGTCTCGAAAAAGAGCCGGCCCGCCGTTTTCAAAACGTCGCCGAGCTTTCAATGGCGCTCAATGAATTCGCGTCCCAGACCGCGCGCACGTCCATCGAGAGAATCTCGCGCATTCAAGGCGTTCAGTCTCCCGCCGCAACGATGGGCTTTCCCGCGCAACAGGGCGCGCCCGCGCCTCAAACGCCTTCGCCCACATGGGCGCCCACCGCCGCCTATGCCCGCACGCCCGGCGCCTACTCCCAACCCCAGCAGCAGAATGTTCAGCAGCCTTATGGCCAGGCGCCCATGCAGCCCGGCATGCACATCACCCATCCCTCACAGCAAATGGGCTACGGCACCTACCCGCCCCAGCCCTCGCCCGTGGCTCAAAAACAGCCTATGCATCCCGCTTTTATCGTACTCCTCACCCTCGTCGCCCTCATGACCCTCTTCGGCGGCGGCTGTATGCTGTGCGTGTGCGTCAGCGCCTCGCAGCAAAGCGGCCAAACTCCCTGATTCAAAGCTTTTTTATTCAACTTACTTCCAACGCGGCGGCGCTTGGACTAGCTTCGGCCCCGATGGATGGCACGCCCACCGAAAACGGGCTCGTTATCCGGCGCTGATCTACATTTTTGATTTCCGGGCCTATAGCTCAATCGGTCAGAGCCCCCGGCTCATAACCGGGCTGTTCCTGGTTCGAACCCAGGTGGGCCCACAAATTCTACCGGAAATCATTGGGAATTATGCACAGGAGTTCAAAAACGACGTGAGTATACGCGGGCAGATCGCACTCCTTGAGGAGCTCGCCGCCATAGACAGCGAACTTCGACGTCTGGGTGAGCAACTTGGCCGACAACAGGGCAATTTAGACGGAATGCGATCGGAGCTGAAGGAGCTCGATGCTCGGCTTAGTTCCGATCGGGATGCCCTCGCCGCCATGGAAAAAATGCGCGGCGAGTACACACAAGAGCTGCGCCAGATGGCCCAGCAAATCGAGCGTTCACGCGAGAAGCTTCAGCGTTCCCGCAACGAACGCGAATCCAATGCGGCGCAGCGCGAACTCGAGGAATTGCGCAAGCTGCACAAAGATCGCGAAGAGGAAATCGCCCGCCTCACCACGACGAGCGAAGCCCTTAAATCTTCCATCGACAAGACCGATGCGAAGCGCCGCGAAGTCGATGGGTCGCTATCGGGCAGCGCCGAAGGCATTTCGGCATCGCTCATGGGCATGGAGGGCGAGAAGGCCAAGCACGAAGAAAAGCGCAAGGCCGTGGTCGGGAAAATTCCCAAGCCACTCTACGCCCGCTATGAATCGATTCGCACCCGCCGCCCCGTGGCCATTGCCAAACTCCTCAACAACGGCACATGCACGGGCTGCAATATCGCCATTCCTCCGATGATGTTTCAAAAGATGCTGCGCCAGGAAGAGTTCGAGCAATGCCCGAGCTGCAGGCGCATTCTGTACTACTCGCCGCCGAATCCCGTGGGGCGCGAGGCTGAAGGCGGCAATAGCTCAACCGCCGAAAGCTCGCGCGCATAACCGAAGTGTCTTGGGAAAGATTTGAAGGCTTGTGCAGCGTGTCATCGTCTCTTTTCCAATGAGGCAGAAGTTTGCCCGATTGGAGGGGAACGTTTGCATCCCATGGGCGAGCTTGCATTGCCCGCCGATCCGGATGACGCGCGCATAGGCACAACGGTCTGCCGGGGCCGCTATCAGATTTGGCGCAAGGTGGCCGACGGCGGGATGGGCCGCGTGTATCAAGCCCTGGATACGCAGGACGATCGCATCGTCGCCCTTAAAGTGCTCCATGCCGAGGTCGCCTCCGAGGGCGTGAGTTTCGAGCGCCTTCGCCGAGAATTTTCAATCAGCGCATCGCTTCCGCATGAATTCATCGTGGACGTGATGGCCTTTGAAAAACTCGATGATGGCGCGCATCTGCTCGTGATGGAGTATTTAGAAGGCGAAGAGCTGCGCACCCTGCTCAAGCGCGAAAAAGTCCTTCCTCCAGGCCGCCTTGTCCGAATTCTTTCTCAAGTGGCCATCGGCTTAAGCGCCGCTCACGAACGCAAAATCGTCCATCGCGATCTCAAACCCGACAATATTTTTCTCTACACCACGGGCGAGGGAACCAAAGTCAAAATCCTCGATTTTGGCAGCGTTCGCGATAACTCCGAAGGCGCAAAAAAACTCACCGCGATGGGCACGACCATCGGCTCGCCGTTTTACATGTCGCCCGAGCAGGCGCAGGGCTTAAGAGAACTCGATCACCGCGCCGATGTATGGTCGATGGCGGCCATTGCCTACGAAGCGCTGACAGGGAAAGTGCCCTTTTCAGGAGCGACCGCGCCCGCTGTCCTGCTCGCAATCATGAACTCCAATGCCGCGCCCATCAGCGAAGCGGGCAAAGCCCATGACGTACCGCCCACGCTCAACACCGTCATGGATGAAGCCCTGGCCAAATCGCCCGATGCGAGAACGGGTTCGGTGGGCACCTTTGTCGATCGATTTGGAGCCGCTTTTGGCCTGATGGGTTCCCATGTGCAGTGGGCCCGCATGAGCGAGAGCGAACTATCCGAACTCATCAAAAGCTCGCTACCCGCCTTACTCGAGCGCGTTGAATCATCGGCCCGCATCGATTTGAGCGCGATGGACAAAGCCTTTCAATCGGACGAATCCTTTAGAGCGGGATTAGAAGGCGGCCCGATCGCGCTGGCCAAGCCACCCAAAGAGCCATTAACGCTGCCCCGCTGGGCTATTTTGGCGGTAGCGCTGGGTGCGGCGGTGCTTGGCATCATCGTCACGGTGATTCTGATGCGCAAGTGATGGAATCGGCGCGGCCCCGGACCTAGTATGGCTTGGGCAGCATGAGCCACCGAAGCAAAGAGCATCCTAAAAGCCCTGAAAAAGGGCAAGTTCCGGCGCAGACCGACCAGCGCGCCGCGGCTGAACTCGGCCGTATTGCCAATTCATTCGAACAGCGCTTCCGGGAAGGCCGGCGCATTCTATCGTTTCAAGAATACCTCGCCTTATTTGCCTTAAATCCCCAGCGATATAGCCGTGATGCCCCGCGCTATGTGCGGGATATGTTCGATCATTACGGCCAAGAAATCGTTAAAAAGCCTTGGGGTGAAGAGCGGCGATTTCGTTTATTCGATTTACCTTGGGAAAAAGGCGAACGCCCGGCTGGACAGGAACGGCGGCTTCGCGAATCCACGCTGATTGGCCAAGAAGAGCTTCAAGAAAAAATCTATCGTGCAATTAGCAATTTCGTTCAAGAGGGCAGGGCGAGCCGGCTTCTGTTGATGCACGGCCCCAATGGCTCGGCGAAAAGCACGGCCGCGGCCTGTATTCTTAAAGCGCTCGAACATTATTCGACCCTCGACGAAGGCTCGCTCTATCGATTTCACTGGGTATTTCCAAGCCGCAAGACCATGCGTGGCGCCATCGGATTTGGAGAAGGGCGCCCCAAAGAGGCGGCTGCCGCGAGTTATGCGCATTTTGCCGACGATCAAATTGATGCGCGGCTGGCCATTGAAGTGCGCGATCACCCTTTATTTTTAATTCCCATTGCCGATCGGATTGGTCTTTTGGAGCGTTTGTATACCGATGCGGGGTTAAAGGATAAGGAGCCGCCCGATTGGCTGCTATCTGGACGTCTATGCCATAAGAACCAGCAAGTTTTTGAAGCGCTGTTATCGTCGTATAAAGGCTCGCTGGAAGATGTACTTCGTCATGTGCAAGTCGAGCGCTATTTTATTTCGCGGCGTTATCGCATAGGAGCCGTGACGCTTGGACCGGAGCTGAGCATCGATGCGGGGGAGCGTCAGATTACGGCGGATCGCTCGCTTTCGGCGCTGCCGACGGCGCTTCAAGCCGTCACATTATTTGAAGCGGTTGGGCAATTGGTGGAAGCCTCGGGGGGCGTACTGGAATTTAGCGATCTATTAAAGCGCCCGCTGGATGCCTATCGCTATTTACAGCTCTCGCTGGAGACGGGTGAAGTTTCATTGCCGCAGCAGACGGTGCAACTGAATACCGTGATGATAGGAAGCGCCAATGAAGTTCATTTAAACGCCTTCCGCGAACATCCTGAGTTCCCGAGCTTTAGGGGGCGTTTTGAATTGATCCGGGCGCCTTATTTACGAGATTATTTAGATGAACAGCGCATCTATGACACGCAAATCGCGCCTTTTGCGGGCCGGCATGTAGCGCCTCATGCGACGCGGGCCGCGGCTCAATTCGCTGTGCTAACGCGGATGCGCAAACCCGATATAAAGCGATATCCGGAAGCCTTGCATGCTTCGATTGCATCGCTGACGGCGTTTGAAAAAATGAATATCTATGCCTTGGGGCGCATCCCCGAGCGCTTGGATTCCGACATTCAAAAACAGTTAAAAGCCTCGATACGCAAGCTTTATCACGAGACGGACGCGGCGGTCGATTTTGAAGGGAGGAGCGGTGTGTCGCCCCGGGAAATCCGCACTTTATTGCTGGATGCGGCTCAAAATTCTGATTACCGCTGTCTATCGCCCTTTGCGGTATTGGCGGAGCTGGACGAGCTATGCAAGCGGGCGGCTGAATATGATTGGATACGCGAGAAGCCATTGGAAGGTGGCTATCACGATCATGCAGCATTCCGTAAAGAGATACGCGAAGCTTTGTTGGATTCCATAGAAGAAGACATGAGGGCGGCGAGTGGGCTGGTGGAAGAGGGGCGATATAGTGAATTGTTTGATCGTTATGTGATGCATGTGAGTTATTGGGTGAAAGGCGAGAAGCTGCGCAATGTGCATACGGGCGATCATGAAAGCCCTGATGAAAAAATGATGCGTGAAGTGGAAGCGCTGTTGGGCATCAAGGCGAAGAATGAAGATCACCGCAAGGGATTGATATCGTTGGTTGCGGCATGGGCGATTGATCATCCTGGTGAGAAGATAGTGAATTCGGTTGTATTTGGGGAAGAGATTCGGAAGCTGAAAGAGGCTGTGTTTTCCGATAGAAGGAAAGCGGTGGCGCTATTGGTGCGGGATATGTTGCGAATGCTTCGGCTGGAGGAGGAGGGGCAGGGGAATGCGCTGGGGGAGGCGGGGTTGGATGAGCAGCAGAAGGCGGCGCGGCGGGCGCTGGAGCGGTTGTTGGGGAAGGGGTATTGTAAGGCGTGTGCGCTGGATGGGGCGAGTGCGCTGCTGCAGGCGAGGTTTGGGGATTTGGTGGGGTAGGTGACCAAAAAGAAGTGGCTGGCACCTGCCTTAGTGGGGTAGGTGACCAAAAAGAAGTGGCAAAAGAAGTGGCTGGCACCTGCCTTAGGCACCTGCCTTAGGCACCTGCCTTAGGACATCCATATCTCCTTCGGGCGTTGGCCACATAGGCGGGCAGAAGCAAAAAGAAATGGCTGGCACCTGTTCCTGTAGTTCCTCCCGCGGTAACCTAGGTTCCAGTTCCACCTGCCTCAGTGCGCGATGATCGGCCGTCAACTTCTGCTTGTTACTTCGCGCGTGATGCGCTTGACTACCAGGATGTCCAACAGCCCCACAATCGTTTTTGTACATGGTGGCCAGCACACCGGCGCATGCTGGATGTCAACAATCGAAGCCATCCGCCGTACCAATCCCTCGGTGCCGATGCTGGCTGTCAACTTGCCCGGTCGCGCCAACGAACCAGGAGATCTCGCGACGCTGACCATCGCGCAGTGCGTGCGCAGCGTAGTTCGGCAAATCACCGATGCCGGCGCGGAGCGGGTGGTGCTCGTTGGACACTCGATGGCGGGCATCGTGCTGCCTGGCGTTGCGACCGACTTGGGGTCTGCTCGGGTGTCGCGTATGTTCTATATTGCGTGCTGCGTGCCTCCGCAGGGTCGCTCGGTGATGTCGACGCTGAAGCCCCCGGTGAGCTGGCTCGCCATTGCCATGCTGCGATTTACAAAGGTGACGAAGCCACTACCCGGGCCGCTCGCTGCATGGATGTTTGCCAATGGCGCGACAAAGGAACAGCAACGCGCAGTCGTGGCTGGGCTCGTCCCGGAGAGCGCCGGGTTGGCGAAGCAGCCAGTCGACCGGTCGACGTTGCCCGATCTCCCAACCACATGGATCCTGACGTTGCGAGACAACTCAGTGACGCCCGGCGTGCAGCGCGAGTCCATCACCAATCTTGGGAATGTCGACGAGGTTATCGAGATCGACACATGCCACAACGTGATGATGAGCAACCCCGACAAGCTCGCCGACATTTTGCTAGCCCGGGTTATTCATGAGGGCTCCACATGAAGGCTTCGCCGATTGCCCTCCCAATGTCATGGCATCGGAGTGCGCCGGGCTCAAACAACGATCTTTTTCGCACGCATCTGCCTTAGAACGGAAATTCGTTCACCCAATGGAACCCGCGCGTCATCAGCGGAAAGTCCTCTTTCCGTAGCTTTTTCAATTCCATCCGCACCGGAGCCTCATCCACTTTCCCCTCCAGGATATGCAGACGCCCCTCCCGCTCGGTGAATTGCAATGTCATTGGGAATGACTTTTTTTGCTCCAGCAATTCCGGGGACACCGAAACACCTTGCTCCCCGTTCGGTTCTTCGAGTAGCAACGTCTTCTGATGCTCATCGACTTTTGCCGAAACGAATTTCTTCTCGCCCGTCATTGTCGTTACGAGGGCAAGGTATTTACCTCGGTATTGATCCAATAGAAAATATCGCCAACGTGTTTTGTCCACCACCGAGGGAGGAACATCGACTCCAGCACGCGTAAACGAAGTCACTTCGTATACGCCCAAGTTTGGCGGCGCCGATTCCGGCGATGGAGTCGCCTTCAAGCCTTTCCAGATGGAGTAACTCTGTTGCCCGAGCACCGACACAATGAATAAAGCTTTAGCCGCAACGCGTCCGCGCTCCATCCAGGGTTTGCTGAATTTAGGCCGCTCCGGAATAGGCAACGTCGAAACGTTTTGCAAAAAGAACTGTACCAGCCGCTTTATATCGGGCAACGCAATCAAAATCGACATAACAAACAAATGGCTCGAATAAATCTTAACCGGCACGTCATAACACATATTGAGCATCACGACATTCGCAAGCACGGCCATCAAGATCAATGCGCCAAGAAGCGCAGTACGACGGAAAAACAAGAGCAAGGCTGGGATGAATTCCATCACGCCGCCGAAAAAAATATATGGCGTGGAATAACCCATGAACGTCCATAACAAGTCCATTGGAGACGATTCGCCATACGTTTTCACGAGATGCAAAATGCTTGGATCCCCGAATTGCAGCTTCACGAGTTTCACCACGCCATATCCAACCATCACCATGGCGAGCGTATACCGCAACCAGATGCGAAAATATTCGGCGAGTTTTTCGTGGTTTTCTTTGCGGCGCTGCACGAATGACCAAATCACCGTGACCACCACCGCAAGGCATACCTGCACAAACAAACTAACATAATTGAAGGTCGTATCACCGCTGCCGCTCGGTGCGTGGGTCACTTCTTGCGGCAAATGCAATACATATTTTCCCGCGACACGCGCCATCGGAAGCCATATCGAATCGGAAATGAATTCCGTAATAGCACCCCCAATCACAGGCAAGACCGACGTAAACGGTGCAGGAAAAAAGAAGATGATGAAGTGTGCGAACACAAAGCGAAACAGAATTCGCCGGGCGAGACTCCAACGCGCCGGCGGATTGGTAACGGTGCTTGACGTTGTTTCCGGGACGTTGGCTTCCTGAGGCGTGGCCGTCGAGGTCATGGGCGAAGATCGCTAGAGACACGCAAAGGAGTCAAGTATATTATGACTCATTCTGCAGCGCGCCGCTCCGGTAGCAATGGCTATCCGTCAATGCGAAACGCCATCAAAAACATCGGCGAGCGAATCGGCCAGCACGGCGCGTTCAAGCCAGCGCTCCAGCACTTCTGGATCTTTCTGAGCCAGAATCTCCTTCTGCTCGGCATCTGAAAGAGCAATACCGCGCAGGCGCAGCACCGTGAGAAGAGCATGCGCTGCTTCTTGTGCGCGTCCCTTCTTCATGCCCTTCTTCACGCCTTGCGCTACATACTTTTTCGCGAAGTCGCTTCGGTATTCATAGCCTTTCATCATCTCCTCCAGTGCTCGGCGCGCCGCTTCGTTTAAGGAGTCGAGCATAATATCGTAATAAAAGCCAGCCGTAGTTGATTCTAATGCGCTTATCGCTGGAATCAAGGCTTGTGCGACTTGTGCGCCCATTTTTGTATGGCCATGCGCCATCACCGAAAGCATGCCGAGCTCAATTCTTTTTTTTGCTTCAGATTTCTTCGTTCCCCTCCTCCACCATCTCCCAAACCAGGTGCCCCAAACCAGCCCTGCAGATATCCCTCAATGCGAAACGTCATCAAAAACATCGGCGAGCGAATTGGCCAGCACGGCGCGTTCAAGCCAGCGCTCCAGCACTTCAGGATCTTTCTGAGCCAGAATCTCCTTCTGCTCGGCATCTGAAAGAGCAATACCGCGCAGGCGCAGCACCGTTAGAAGAGCATGCGCTGCTTCTTGTGCGCGTCCCTCTTCGCGTCCTTCTTCGCGTCCTTCTTCGCGCCCTTTCTTCATGCCCTTCTTCACGCCCTGCGCAACATACTTTTTCGCGAAGTCACTTCGGTATTCATAGCCTTTCATCATCTCCTCCAGTGCTCGGCGCGCCGCTTCGTTTAAGGAGTCGAGCATAATATCGTAATAAAAGCCAGCCGTAGTTGATTCTAATGCGCTTATCGCTGGAATCAAGGCTTGTGCGACTTGTGCGCCCATTTTTGTATGGCCATGCGCCATCACCGAAAGCATGCCGAGCTCAATTCTTTTTTTCGCTTCAGCCGTGTCCGTCATCACAGGAATCAACTTCTTGTGCACCACGGGCGGGCGAAGCACAAATCCAGGAGGCCCAAGCTCGATGGGATGCGCACACCAACGGGCAACGTTGGCATCCGGAGCGATGACCAATAGATCCACGGGACAGCCATATCTCCTTCGGGCATTGGCCACATAGGCAGGCCAGGCTAGGCGTTTTTCAAAATCGATGCCCAGTTGAACCTCTACAATGATGACCCGAATGATTTTCTTTTTATGCCGAAGGCAAATCACCAGATCGGCGCTGTATTCGGCAGGTTGAATGTCGTTCAGTTGGGCCGATTCCTGTGTTGCGCTGGTAAAGCGGGGCTGAGGAATCTGAAGCACTTCGGAAAGCAGTTCGGAGGCGAGGGCAGGACGGTTTTTGAAGAGTTCGACAAGAACCTCATGGCTGATCGATACCATGCGCTGTCAATAGGCCACGAAAGGATGGCCCGCAAGCAAAAAACTCCAGATATTCAGTCCTCGACTTGCCCGATATCAAACAGCGCAGGAGATCGGCTCTTTTCCGCCCGTCATTTGGCGCTCTTCTCTTCCAACATCTCCCGCACCCATCCCCGCGAGCTCTCTCCCCGCTTTTTCCCTCCCGCGCCAAGTCCCGGCGAGCTCTCTCCCTGCTTTTTTCCATCGCGCCAAGTCCCGGCGAGCTCTCTCCTTCATCCAAAACCTCCGCGCCAACCCCTGTTTGCTCTAAGCCTTGTCCAAAAATCGCCGCGGCAACCCCTGTTAGCCCCTTCACTCTGCTCAAAAATCGCCGCGGCAACCCCGGAGAGCTCTCTCCTCCAATAAAAATCTTCCGCGCCAATGCCGGCGAGCGCTCTCCCAGCCTTCCGCGAACTTTTCCAAGCGCGTTTCGACCTCTCCCCGCTCTCTCCCGCTCTCCCTTCTTCACGGAGAGACCTCTCCCACGCTTTTTCCCCTCTCCCAAACCCATGTATCGATCTCTCCGCGCTTCCCGCGCAATTTTTAAATCCCGTCCCGATTTTTTCGCTTTACTTGCCCAATACGCTCAGGCATTCTCCAGATTGCGCGAAGATTTCTCTCTCTGTAGTCGCTTGCGGCTTGGCTTTATCTTCTCTTTGCGGCGCTCTGTGCCGTTGTCTCTCGCGCTCGTACCATTACCCAATTGTTCTCTGGAGGTCTGTCATGGCTGAATCTCTAAGTGTCGATGATTCCATTGAGTATGTGATGGATGAAGTGAGCTATACCAAGATCGGTCTCGCATCGATAGGACATCTGCCCGCGCAATTGACCATCTTCGAAGCCTTGGAATCCGAGGGCCAAAATCTGTGGACCAAGGCCCGGGCGCTCAGAATGGCTGTGTTTGGGGCTCAAGTGATTGCCCTTCATCGGGATCATGAGCTGAATGCCGTGTGTACCGAGACGCTTACCAGGCTCTCGGCCATGAATGATGTCAAGGAAAGGTCGCTGATTCGCGGTAAGCTTGTCGGCAATAAAAGTCCAAGCGCTTTCTGTAAGCCCATTCTCGGTAGCCAATTGGATTCGATGCGATCATGGCCGGCTGTGATGAGTGCTATGACCTTTGAGCCGCTAAAAACGTATGCGCCCGCTGTTCAAGATGTGGTGGAGCGTAGCCGTCTGGCCGAGAGCGATCTGGAGGCGAAGGATCAGGCCGAAGATCAGTTTTATTTTATCGGTGACTTTAAAAAGTTTATCGATCAGGTGAATTCCGCACGAAAAAGCCTGGAGAGCGAGGCCGAGAGTTTTAGGCATGCTCATCCCGAGCTGAATTTGCGTAAGGATTTTGCAAGTTCGCTCTTTCGTAAGCGCGAGAGGGAAAAGGAATTGACGCTGGATCAGTTGGATCGGCGTATTGCTTCTGCGGAGACGGCGCTCAATCGTCTGAAGCTGGAGCGGGCAGCGCGTTTGATTGAAATTGAAGCCGAGGAGGCTGAGCGTAAGGCGGCTGAGCGTAAGGCAATGCTGGCTCAGATTGCCGAAAAAGAGAAGGAGGTCGCGCTTTTGGCCGGCGAGCTTGCAGCCCTGAAGGCAGAGCTTGCAGAATAAGCGCCGAAATAATAGTCTCCCCGCGCGCCGTTATCCGTTCATCCTTTTCAATAGCGGCGCGCCTCTATGCTCATCGATACCCATTGCCATTTAGATTCCAATTATTTCCCCGAAGGCCCCGATGCCGTTTTAGAGCGCGCCCGGGAGGCCGGCATTTCCGCTTTTATTGTGATCGGTGTCGATCGCGATCTATCGGCGGCCCGTTCGGCGATTGCGCTGTCCGAGCGTTTGAATCATGTCAAGGCTGTGGTGGGTGTGCATCCTCATGATGCTTCGGTGTTGGATAAATCGATGCTCGATGCGCTCGATATGCTTTCAGTTCATTCCAATGTGGTGGCTGTCGGGGAAATTGGTTTGGATTATCATTATATGCATTCGCCGATGGAGACTCAAAAAGAGGTGTTTAGGGTTTTAATATCTCTGGCGAGGAAGCATAAAAAACCGATTGTGATTCATACCCGCGAGGCGTCCGCCGATACGCTTTCGATATTGAAGGAAGAGAAGGCCGATGAGGTGGGCGGTGTGATTCATTGTTTTTCCGAGGATAAGGCATTTGCTCAAGGAGCTTTGGATCTCGATTTCGATATCTCGTTTTCTGGGATTGTGACGTTTAAAAATGCCCGGCCTATTCATGAGGTCGCCGCTTGGGTGCCGGCCGATCGTTTTATGGTCGAGACCGATAGCCCTTATTTGGCTCCTATTCCTTTTCGGGGGAAGCGTTGCGAGCCTGCGCATGTGATGCAGACGGCAAGGCGGGTGGCGGAGCTTCGGGGTGTGCATTTTGATGAAATTGCGATGCAATCTTCGCAAAATGCTAAGCGGCGTTTCCGTTGCTTTTCGGATGCTTAGGGTGGGGATACGCTGACTTGCCTATAGATGGCCATCAACGAAAAGCGAGCCTCAGAGCCCGTCGCTCAAGGTGTTCCTGCATTGGGGCGGGTGACGCTGGCCTATGTGCTTTCGGGTTGTGCGCATTTGGCGCTGCTTGCGGGGGCGGCTTATGGGTTTGCTCATTCGTGGCCGATCGATCGGGGTTTGAGTGCGGCGGTGCCACGGGCTGTGTCCAGTGCTTCGGCGGCGGAGATTGAGATCGAGCTGCCTGCGCTTGTGGATGATGGTTTGTTGTCGGAGGGTGTTGCGTCTGCGCCGTCTTCGGAGGTGCGGGTGGCTGCGCCGCGCGGGGGTGGTGAGGCGCCGGCGAGGCCCGATATGAATAGGGCGGGGCGGGGTGGTGAGGCGCTGGTGCAGGAGCCGGCGTTTAATCTTGCGGATCAGGATGATGGGATGTTTCTGACGCCCGATCCTCCTTCGCGTTTCGATCGGAATCAGCTTCAGCGGGTGGAGTCGTCAAAACAGAGGGCTTCGCGCGAGAATTATAGGGCGAGCCGTGAGCCGATGGAGCTTACGTTTGTGGCAAGCGGGAAGTTGAGTTCTCGTTCGTTTCGGACGAGGGCGGCGCTTGTGGATGGTTCGTCGGGGCGGGAGGATCGAGGGGCGCCCAGGCGTTTGGGGGCGGTGCTGGGTGCGAATGCGAGGGTGTTGGGGGTCGGTGAGAGTCCTAGGAAAGAAGGGGCTTCGGTGGAGGGTGGGGCGGAGCTGAAGGTGGGGCGCGGGGTTGTGGATGGGGCGCCTGGGGATGTGCATTCGGAGAAGGCGAGGCTTTCAAGGGCGAGGCCGATGGTGGCTGAGGGGACGCCTTCGGTTCCTTCGCTTGTGGAGGGGCGGCCTCACGATACGGTGCAGAGTGAGCAGGAGGTGGCGGGTGCGAAGGCTTCGTTGCTTCATGCGAGTACGGCGGGTGGGGATGCGGGGGCAGGTGTGGGGGGTGAGAAGTCGGTGAGTGTTGTGCCGGCTTCGGGTGGTGTGACTGGGGTGGGTTCGCGTTCGGATGCTTTGGGTTCGGGGCAGGGGCCGGGGTTGGATGCGGATACGGCGGATCGGCGGCGGAATTTGTATTTGCGTTCGGTGATGGCGAAAATTCATCCGTTGTGGGCGAATGCGTTTCCGAAGTGGGCGATCCTTAAAGGGTTGCAGGGGATGGTGATTATTGGGTTTGAGATTCGGGCGGATGGGAGTGTGGCGGGGGTTCGGGTGGTGCGGCCGAGTGGGGTGTCTGAGTTTGATGAGAATTGTCGGCAGGCGGTGCTGCGGGCTGCGCCGTTTGGGCCTTTGCCTGTGGAGTTGGGGGCGCGTTTTCAGTGGGCTTTGCCTTTTGAGGCGAGAAATCCGGTGGTGCGTCCAAAGATGCCTTGACAGGGGGCTTGGGGTTCGGGGATAGTGCGCGCCCCTTTGCCGAAGTAGCTCAGTTGGCTAGAGCAGGCGTTTCATACGCGCCGGGTCGGGGGTTCGACTCCCTCCTTCGGCACCACAGTGGCCGTATTGGTTGTAGCTCTGCTGCGCGCTCCAAGGCGTCGGTCGGGCTCCCTCACCGTACTGGAGTACGGCTCGGTCGCCCTTCCTAGCCTCGGAGCTGCTCGCGACGAGCTCCAATCCAATACGGGCGGGTTGCCGAGGATTTGGCGTTTTGCTCGCGATGCCAGGCAAGTAGAGGATTTAGTGAGTCGAAGAGCGCGCGTCGTTTTTGCTGACGAGGGCGTTCTACAGGGCGTTACGAGCGCCTCAAAGCCAGGGAGCCCGACGATTTGAGGCGCGCAGTAGCCCTGTGGAATGCCCTTAAGGGCGGATGTTGATGATGGTCGAGCCTTCGCCCGATGCGTAAACGGCGTGCCAGCCTTCGGGGATTTGGGGGTCGCTCCAGGCGAAGAGGCGGTGGGCGTCAATGGGGGTGAGGGCGATGTTGTGGAAGCCGTGGGCTTCGCCAACGCTTTCGCTCCAGTACATGCCGTGAATGGCGTTGCCCGCTTCGAATTCCATGACCCAAGGGGCGTCGCTGATGTCGAATTCGTTGGCGACTTCGCGGGGGTCGATGGTGCGGGTGATGTGTTTGCTTTTGATGCTGAAGATGCCGCGTGCGGTGGATGCGCTGGTGGCCGGATCTTTGAGCTGATCGCGGCCCGATGAGATGAGTGTGGCGTAAATGGGTTTGGTGCCTTCGTAGGCGGTGAGGGTTTGGTTGGCGATGCTTACGTCAATCCACTTTTGGGTGCCTTTGGCGAAGTCAGGGAATTTGGAGCGGCGTACGACGACGATGATGTCTTGTGCGCGGAGCCAATAGCCTTCTTTGCTTTGTTCAAAGCGTATGCCGTTGACGGTGCGGAAGCGGCCGGTGAGGGCAATGGGGGTGCGGCGTTCGTGTTCTTCGTCAAGGGCTGTGGCTTTGCCTCGTTCGAGGGAGTAGGCGTGGACTTGGTTTCTGTGAATGAAGCCGATGGGGAGGCCGATTTTTTCGACGTCGATGCCGTGCCAGATGGAGCCTAATGAGGCTTTGAGGCGGTCGATGGGGATGAGGCGGCCGTCGGGGGTGATGCCGAATTTTCGGGGCGCGGGGCCGCCGTCGGTGGTGACGGTGCCGGTGATCGCGAGGCCGCTTCCTTTGCGAATGGCTTTGTTTTCGTCGGCTTTTCCGCTGAGTGCGGAGAGGGGTAGGAGGAGCGGTGTGCGGTCGCCTTCGGGGAAGTTGAACCAGGAGACGGTGTTGCGGCGGTTGTCGGTGTCTATGCCTTCGCCGGTGGGGAGAAGGACGTAAGGTCCGGTGGGTACGCCGCGGGGGTCGAGGGGTACGTCGTTGGTGGCGGGGCCCAGTGGGTCGCGGATGCCTTGGAAGCGGGCGAGGTGTTTGGTGAGGTCGGGTTCTTTGGCGTTTTGTTCGGCAAGGGTGGGGAGCCGTTCGTAGCCGGGTACGTTTTCGCTTTTGGTGCGGGCGTATCGGTAGGGTAGGGCTTTTGTGAGGTCGGGGGCCGGTGGAAGTAGGGCCGCGGTGTTTGTGGCGAGGGTGGCGTCGATGCCTGCGCATACAAATCCGCGGGGCCGGATGGCGTAGTAGCCGCCGTCGCAGTCGTCGTAGCCATAGGGTTCGGGGCTTCGGGCGACGGTTCCGCCGAGCCGGAGTTCGCCAATGACTTCGGCGTCGGGTTTGGGTGCGGCGAGGATTTTGGTGCCCTCTTTGAGCGCGATGAGTTTGGGTCCGTCGGCGGCGGGTACGGGAATGTCAGTGAAGGGCGCGCTCCTTTTTTCTTTGGAGAGGCCGATGTCGGCGCTTTTGGATTTGCAGCCTTGGGAGGACGCCGTGGAGGCGGCGATGAGTGCCGCGCAACAAAGTCCTGCGATGAGGGGGCGGCGTTGGCCTTGGAGCAGAAAGCGGAATGCTTTGGTCGCGGTGCTCATGTCATCGCGAGCGATGTCAGAGTTTTGGGGGGTGGGCCAAATTTGTGGCGGGGTTTGGGGTGGGAAGGGGCGTTAGCGTTTGCGTAGGAGCGAGCCTAGGGAGAAGAGGCCGAGGAGGCGCGCGGCCAGAATAAAGGCGATTCCAAAGGCGCCGAGGATGACGAGGGAGCCTGTTAAAGAGCGGGCGAAGGTGTGGGGCAGGAGAAGGCGGGTGGCAAAGCCTGTGGCGCTGCAGAGGGCGCCTAGGGCGAGGACGCGGAAGATGCGTACATGGGCGAGGCCCAATCCGCCGATGGAGGAGCGGACGCGGAAGGCGAGCAAGATGGCTTCGCTCCATCCGGCGGTGACGGCGCCGATGACGACGCCGAGCACGCCTAGGTGACGCATTAAAACAAGGGCGATGGCGGTGCTGATGAGGACGCGGAAGGTGGCGTAGCGGGCGGGAGTTTTGGTGTCGCCTAAGGCGTAGCAGGTTGTGCCGAGGACGCGGCCGACGGCATTGCCCAGGAGGGAGAAGCCGTAGGCGGTGAGGATGGGCATGACGCGTTCGGTGTCGGCGGGATTGAATTTGCCGCCTTGAAAAAAGAGGGTGATGAGTTCGCGTCCAAAGAAGCCAAAGATGGCCATGGTGGGGATGGTGAGGGTGATGATGCGGGCGATGGATGCGCCGAGTCTTGTGCGGAGTGTGGCGTTGCGTTGTTCGATGTCGCGTTCGGCTGTGTCGCGGGCCATTTCGGGAAGGGCCGCGGCGGCTTCGCCTGTTCCGAGGAGGCTGATGGGGAGGAGATAGATGGTTTGGGCGTAGTTGAAGACGGCGATGGCGCCTGTGCCCAAAAAGCTGACGAGGAGGTTGTCGACGAGTCCCGAGATTTGAATGACGCCGCGGCCTGCGATGGCGCCTGGGAGGCGGTTTAGGGCTTCGCGGACATGCATGTCGCGGGCGTCGATGTTGGGTGTGAGGGAGCCCAGCCATTTGCGGCAAGAACCAATGAGCAAGAGGGCTTGGAGGAGGGCGCCGATAAATGCGCTGATGGCCAAGGCTTGGGCGAGGGCTGCGTCGCGCATCAAGAGCCAAGAGCCGGCCAATACAAGGCCCGCGATTTGGGCGAGGCTCCAGAGGACGGGCGCGGCGTAGGGCACGAAGAAACGCCGGTGGGCATTGAGTACGCCGAGCCCCCATGCGGACAGGACCAAGAGGCCGGTCATGGGGAAGAGGATGCGGACGATTTGGGTGGTGATGGAGAGTTTTTGTTCGTCGAAGCCGGCGGCGACGAAGTACGAGAGCCAGGGGGCCGCGGCGATGCCGAGCAGCGATAAAATAAGCACGGCGATGATCAAGAGGCCGAGCGATGCGAGGGCGAAATGCTTGGCTTTGTCTTCTTGTCCTTCGCCTCGCAGCTTGGCGTAGATGGGAATGAATGAGGCTGAGAGTGTGCCTTCGCCGAGTAGATTTTGAGTGATATTGCCGATGCGGAAGGCGGCGCCGAGGATGTCGGCGAAGGGCGATGTTCCAAAGTAGTAGGCGATGACGCGCTGGCGGATGAGGCCGATGAAGCGCGATAGAAAAATACCCGCCGTGACCAAGGCCGCGGCTCTGGCTGTGCTGGAGCGCGGCGCGGGCTTTGCCGGAGCCTGGGTTTCAGTGGGTTCGATGGGCATGCCTGTTTATGCGGGCTGTACAAAAACTCTTCGGGAAGGAGCAAATTCGTTCACAATGGCGAGGTGAAAAAATTCTCTTCGCTTGGGTTGTTTGTTCTCGGTCTTTTGGCTGCGGCTTGCGGTAGCAGCGTGAGCGAAACGCCGGGAGGCGAGGGCGGGATGAGCGGTTCTTCGTCGAGTTCGTCCTCCTCGTCGGGGATGGCTCAGGAAGGCGCGGGAGGTTCATCGTCATCGTCGTCGTCGGCTTCATCGTCATCGTCGGGTGGAACGGGTGGGACGATTGTGGATGGCTGTCCAGATCCGACCGAGGACATCACCGAGATACCCGTGGGCAGTTTGTCGATGGGCATTGCGAAGGCGTTTCCTATTTGCGGGCGGACGCTTGGATTTACGGCGCTTGTAACTTCGCCCGATCCGAATGATGTGATCGGCGTCGCGAGGCTTCGCAATCCCGACATCAAGAGCGTGATCGATAACTTTGCGATGGCGGGGCATACGACGGCGGTATTTGGCGATTATGGATGGGTGGGGGCGGCCAATCCTCAGAGCGACACGCCCGAGGCGCTGCCTGTGCAGGAAGGTAATTGGCGCATCACGCTGGGCGACGATGATGGTTCGCTGATGAGCGGTGATGTGACGGTGTTCGCGCGGCGCACGATGGATGGCGCATTTCACGGCGGCGTTGTGGATGTGAATATCTTTTTGCTGCAGGGGGCCGCGACCGAAAATTACGTGAAGTCGGTTGTGAATAAGATGTTTCCTTATGCGGGGCTGGAGCTGGGAACGGTGAAGGTTTATCCGCTCGCGGCTCAATATGCGACGGTGAGCTCGTCGCAGGAGCTCAATGCGTTGCTCGCAAGTTCCAAGGGTATTGGCACGACGCCCGCGCTGAATCTGTTTGTGATTGGTTCATTCGGTGCGGGTTTTGGTGATGCGATCGGTGTCGCGGGCGGTATTCCCGGAAGCCCGATGAGGCAGGGGACGGGGATGAGCGGTGTTGCGTATTTGCCCTCGAATATGAGCGGTTACGATGCTTCGGTGCTGCGCCACGAGACAGGTCATTTGGCGGGTTTATTTCATACGACCGAGTACGCCATTCAAGAGACCGATCCGCTGAGCGATACCGTGACGTGTTCGTTTGCGACGATGCAAAACAATCCTCAGCAGTGCCCGGATGTGGATAATGCGATGTTTCCGATTGCCTTTGGTGCGGTCGATTTTACGGCGGCGCAAGAGCGCATGATTCATGGAAGCATGCTGTATCGGGGCATTTTGCAGGCGGGAGGAGCGCCTTCGCCGCCTAAGCCGGTGCCGCCTGTTCCTGGGGCTCCAAAGCTTCTTCCGCTTCCGTCCGAGGCGAACAGCGTAGGTTTTGTGGATCAGTCTCCGAGGATTTCGGCGGGTTCGATCGAGCGTTTGCTTTTGGGATCGCCGTGTTTAAAGGGCGGCGGGCATGAGCATGCGGGCGATTATTTGGATTTGGTGATTCGGGCGGCGGGCGATGAAGCTGTTTCGGTATTTCGCTCGCTTGTGCTCGATGAAGGCGCGCCGGATTTGATTCGAAGCAGGGCACTTCGGGCTTATCTGCGCAGTTCGGGCAATCGCGTGAATCGCGTGAATCGCGTGAAGGAGCAGGAGCGGGCTTTGGCGCTCATTCAGGCTTTGGCATCCAATCGCTCGTTGAGCGGCCGTTTGCGCGTGACAGCGCTCACCTTGCTTGCCGAGCACAAGGGCACTCAAGGTTTGGCACAGCCTCTCTTGATAGGGTTATCGGGCGAATCCGAACCCAATCCTCTCGTGCGGCTTGTGGCGGCTGACCTGAACAAGAAGCTTTTTCCCTAAAACAAGATGAAGCGCCCCCATGCGCATTACTTTTCTATGTGTAGCGAGGGTGATATGAAAACCCTTCTCCGCGGGGGACACGTCGTAGGATTTCGCTGGAATGAGTTTTAACGACATCTTTGTCGATGATTCGGCGGCCTTTGCCGCAGCCGAACGGGAGGGCCGCACAAGGTCGGAAGCTCCGCAGCGTCCGCTCCGGGTGTGCCTCGTCGACATGAACAACGGCCATGTGAATCAGGCGATGCGCTGTTTGCGCGGCATTGTGGCCAAGTTTTTTGAGCGCGTGCATCGCCATAATCCGGGGCTTCATTGCGAGCTTGGAGAAGTATCGCCCCGCAACACCAACGATCCGGTTCCCGACGATTACGATTTGTACTTGTCTTCGGGCGGGCCGGGGTCGCCCTATGACGGCGATGGAATGCCTTGGGTCGACGATTACGGCCGCTTTGTGGATAACGTCGTTGAGTCGTCGTTGGTGGGGGGCGGGACGCAGCGTTCGCTCTTTGCGATTTGTTATTCGTTTGAGATGGTCGTGCGGCATTTGCAGGTCGCGGCCATTGTTCCCCGGGTCGATCGCAAGTTTGGTGTGATGCCTGTGTATATGACCACCGAAGGTCAGGAGCATCCGCTGCTTGCGCCCTTTGGCGATAGGTTGTTTGCGTTTGAGCATAGGAATTGGGAAGCGGTCGATCTTGATGAGCGCAAGCTGACGATGTTGGGCGGGAAGTTATTGGCCCGCGAAAGTCGCGATGGTGTTTCCAAAGGCCGGGCGTTGCTTGGTTTGGATGTGGCTCCTGGTGTGGAGGCCGTTCAATTTCATCCCGAGGCGGATAGGCCGGGTGTGATGAATTGGATTGCCCGTCCGGAGCAGGCCGCGGCGTTTAAGGCGACTTATGGTGAGGTGACGTATCAGGCGATGCTTCGGACGCTGGACGATCCAAGGCGGTTGGCGCGCACCTATGCGCTGGTGATTCCTGGATGGCTGGCCCGGAAGTTCAACGAGCTTGCGATCTTTCGCGAATACATGGAGCTTCCGCCTCCGACGGACAATCCAAACACCTTTGTTGTGCCTCCGATTCAAGATCCGCCCGCGCAGGCGGCTCAGCCGGTGCGTGCTGAGACTTCGCTGCAGAGTGCTCAAAGCCCGCAATAGGTCTTTAAGACTTTTTTCCAAGCATCATTTCGCCTAGAACCCCTATCAAAAGGCGGTAAGGCGAAATGGCGCGCATCTACGATCCCGAGCTCACAAAGAAAGCCGTTCACACGATTCAAATGCTGTCGGTGGACGGCGTTGAAAAAGCCAATTCAGGGCATCCCGGCACACCTATGGCGCTCGCGGCCATCGCATTTGAAATTTTTACGCAGCATCTTCGTTATGACCCGAGCGATCCGGCATGGCCCGATCGCGATCGTTTTGTTTTGTCGTGTGGTCATGCGTCGATGTTGATGTATTCGCTGCTTCATCTCGCGGGTTACGATTTGTCGCTGGATGAGCTGCGCCACTTCCGGCAATGGGGATCGCGTACGCCGGGTCATCCCGAGGTTCATGTGACGCCGGGGGTGGAGGTGACGACGGGGCCTTTAGGTCAAGGGATTTCCAACGCGGTTGGTATCGCGGCCTCTATTAAGATGCTGGGGGCGCGTTTCAATGAGCATGCGCCTCTTTCAACGGCTCGTGTGTTTGGAATTGCTTCCGACGGCGACATCATGGAGGGCGTGGCGTCCGAGGCGGCGAGTTTGGCCGGCCATTTGGGGCTGAACAACATCATCTTTTTCTACGATGACAATCGCATCACCATCGATGGCAAGACGGGGCTTGCTTTTTCCGAGGATGTGGGGCGCCGTTATGAGGCTTATGGCTGGGCGGTTCAGCATATCGATGGCCATAATCATGATGAAATCCGAAAAGCGCTGGAGATTGCGACGGCCGAACCGAGCAGGCCGAGCCTGATTGTGGCTCGCACGCATATCGCGATTGGGTCGCCCAATAAGGTTGACACCTCTAAGGCGCATGGAGAGCCGCTGGGGGCGGCGGAAGTGGCGCTGACGAAGCAGAATATCGGCTGGCCAATGGAGCCAACCTTTTCTGTTCCGGAGGAAGTCCGGCAGCTTTTTCATGAGCGGGCCCAGGAGGGGGCCGCCGCCAGAAGTGGTTGGCACCAAGCGCTGGCGAGCCTCGCCGAGACGCAACCTTCCGTTGCGGCAGCCTATGATTCCCTGCTTCGCCGTGATATACCCGAGCAGCTCTTTGAGGAACTGCTGAAGGCTGCGCCTCAAAAAGACGCCGCGACCCGTGTTCAGGCCGGGCTTATCGAACAGCGGGCTGCAGCGCTTGTGCCTTCGCTGGTGGGAGGCTCCGCTGATCTCAATCCCTCGACCAAAACCTATATTGAAGGCTCTGCGGCACTGGCCAAAGGCTCGTTTTCTGGCCGCAATATTCACTTTGGTATTCGCGAACATGCCATGGGCGCCTTTATGAACGGCATGGCCGCCGCCGATGGCTTTATTCCCTTTGGCTCGACCTTTCTGGTCTTTAGCGATTATATGAGACCGGCCATCCGTCTTGCCGCGCTCTCGCATTTCCAGGCTATTTTTGTGTTTACCCACGATAGCGTTTACTTGGGCGAAGACGGTCCGACCCATCAGCCGGTCGAACATTTATGGGCTTTGCGCATTATTCCAAATGTGGATGTTGTGCGTCCCGCCGATGCGTTGGAATGTGCCGCTGCATGGACCTATGCCCTTCAGCGCAGAAATGGGCCAACAGTTCTTGCCCTTACACGTCAGAAGACCGCCAATCTTCCCCGCCCTGAGGGTTTTGATCCTAAACAGATGCTGAAGGGCGCTTATATTTTGTCGGAGTCATCGGCGAGGCCCACGCTGATTCTCATCGCCACGGGTTCTGAAGTGGAAGTGGCGATGGGTGTGCAGCGCATCCTTAATGGTGCGGGTGAACATGTTCGCGTCGTGTCGGCTCCCTGTTGGGAAGCCTTTGAGCGTCAAGATCCAGCCTATTGGGAAGAAGTGCTTCCCACGGGTGTGCCCCGGGTCGTGATTGAGCTTGGCATTAGCGCGCCCTGGCGAGGGATTACAGGAAATTCGGGTTTGGTGTTTGGCCTGGATCGATTTGGGGCATCGGCTCCGGATAAAGTTCTTCAGAAAGAGTTTGGCTTTACTCCCGAGGCCATTGCCGAGAAGATAAAAGCGAGAAGGTAAGAGTCGAAGGTAAGAGTCTGGCACCCCCGGAGGCCCCGAAGGGAAAAGCCTGGCACTCCACTTCGAAGCCTGGCACCCCCCGAAGGTAGCACCCCCGCACCCCCCGAAGGGAAAAGCCTGGCACTCCACTTCGGCCCAAAATCCCGCTATGTTTCATCTTATGATGAAACACGCTTTGCAAGTAGCCAGTCTTTTAGTTGCCTGTTCCGCCGCCACGTTCGCCTGTTCGGGCGACGATGCTGTCACAGCCCCGCCGGGAGGAACATCTGTCCTCACAGGGGCTGGAGGCAGCGGTTCATCCTCGGGATTGACCACAAGTTCCACATCCTCTGGAATGGGAGCCAATACCGGTACAGGAGGCCAATCCACGAGCGGAAGTACCAGTAGCGGAGGCACGGGAGGTCAAGGCACCGGCGGAATGACCGCCGCCAAATGCTTTGAAGATGACTATGTGATGCCTCTTGCGATTGGCCCGAACTATGATCAATTCAATCCCACCATCGGCTCCCATTGCATGGGTACCAATCATCAAGACATCACCGGAGTTCAGCGGGTCGTATTCCTGGGCGACTCCATCACCGTAGGAACGCCCCCGACGCTCAGCGGGGATTTTTACCGTTCCAAAGTGGCTGACACCCTAGCGATGAAGTTTGGGCTTGATAAACCCAATCTCCTATGGAAATCAGCCGATCCCATCAATGGCACGGCCATCCTTCAAGAATCGGGAGATTTTGCGAGCTGCTCGAAATGGGGAGCCCGCACGGATGACTTTTTGGCGGGTGGCAATCAAATTCCGGATTGTTTCCCCGCGGACAAGCTTAACCAACGCACCTTGGTCATCATGACGATGGGTGGAAACGATATCGCATCCATCACCAAAGATGCCTCGAATGGGGCGACCCAAATGGAGCTTATGAACAAGACGCAAGGGTTTGTTAACCTTATGCGGGAAGCGGTCGCGTGGTTTTATGAACCCGGGCGTTTCCCCAATGGAGTCTATGTGATATTCGCCAACAACTATGAATTCACAGATGGCACAGCAGAAGTGCAATCGTGTGATGTATCTGGGCTTGCGGGATTTGATCAGCCCGTGCCCTCGCCGAAAGATCTTCAGGAGCTGGTGGTTTGGGCAAACGAGCAATATATGTCGACGGCTGTGGAATTTGGCGCAGATATGATCTTTTTGCTCGAGGATTTCTGTGGACATGGGTTTAACGCGGATAACCCTCAGGCGCCTTGTTATCGCGGGCCTGGGAATGAGAATTGGTTTGATTTAACGTGTATACATCCCAATCCGACGGGGCATCAGCATGTGACGGATATGTTTATGGCCGTAGTAAACGAATAGAGGGTTCCCTGCCGCTAGCTTCTGGCGGCAAGCCACTTCGCTATGGCCGGCCATATCTGCTTAGGCCCGCGGCTGGATGTCGATAGCCCAATATGGCCAACCGGAAACCGCATCAGCTCTTTATCTTCCGAGCTCACTTTCTCATTTAAGATTTCGCTCGATTTGGGCGGCGCAATCGTGTCGTTTTCCGCAATAATATTGAGCAGCGGGCAGCGTATATGCCCTAAATCAACCCGCTTGCCGCCAACCACCATCCGCCCATTGCAGAAATTGTTCTGCTGATAACAGTCTTTAATATATTGGCGATAGACTTCCCCAGGAAAGGGAACATTGTCACTTGCCCAATGCTCCATCGCCAAAAATGTGGTCACAAAGTCTTTATCCTCGATACGCCGGAAAACTTCAAGCCATTTGGTCATGCGCTGGATGGGCGCCATCATCGAAAAACCCGATTCCATAAGCTCGATGGGCACATTTCCATAGGCATCCACCAAGGCATCCACATTAAAGCGATCAGGTCTTGTCCATGCCGTGAAAATACCTCCTTCATGAAAATCGACAGGAGTTGCCTGTGCTACAAAATTGCGTATCCCAGAAGGATAAAGCGATGCATAGGCCAGTGCCATCGTGCCGCCCATGCAATAGCCATACATAGTGAGCGAAGGTGCCCCGCTCAGCCTCAGCGCCCAGCCCACCGCTTTCTCTAAGAATCGGCTAAATAAATCGTCCCAGCCCATGCGCTGTTCTACAGGTCCCGGTATGCCCCAGTCCACCGCATAGACATCAAAGCCCTGGGCATTGAAAAACTCGATAAGACTCTTTCCAGGCAAGAAGTCTAGAATATAATAACGATTGATGAGGGAATAGACAAATAAAATAGGGGTTTTATGGCGCCGGTGGGCGGGCTCAAAACGTAAAAGCTTCATCGAGCCACGGGTGTATACCACTTCATGGGGTGTGGGATTCACCGGAGGATCACCAATGCCTGCTGCCCTCTTGATAAGCGGTTTCATATAGTGATAGGGACTGATCGAGCGGTTCATCGCCGCTTTGAGCAATTCCCGCGAGACCTCGGCAGGTCCATCAATGGCGCGCATAAATTGTTCCATGGGATTGGGATGAGGGTTATCCATTGTCGGTATCTCCTCAGGCGGCTGGGGCTTTGGAAGAAGAGCTTTTCTCGAGTGCTTCCAATTTATCGAGCAGCACAGCCATCTGCGCGGTCAGCGCTTCCATCTGATCTTGCAAGTGACGGGTTTGCTCTTGGATATCGATGACATCTGAATAGGAAGGAAGTCTCATCCAATGAAGCATCTGCTCCATATGTTCGGTTGAGCGCGCCTGCATTTGAAAGGAGCGCTCCATCATCTTTCCAACCATGTTTAGATAAAGATCGTTATGGGCAAGCCGCTCCATTACCCGGGTCATGTTGCGCTCCCAAAACATAAATACCTTTCCAGGTTTTGTTTCAGGGCTGGTTAAATAGCCAATCGCTTTTAATACATAGATCAGCTTGCTTTTTCGCTTGCTATCTTTGCTCATCGTTGCTCTCCCATGTTCGGTTATTTGTTTTTTAGCTCCCGCTTTAAAATTTTTCCGGCCGCCGATACAGGCAGTGCATCCATAAAGGTGATGGCTTTGGGGATTTTGTATTTGGCGAGCCTTGCCTTGCAGTGCTCCAAGAGTTCGGTGTCGCTCGCTTCCATTCCCGAGCGCTTTACGATAAAGGCTTTGCCCACTTCGCCCCATTTTTCATCGGGTATGCCGATGACAGCGCATTGAAGGACTGCGGGATGCTCATATAAAGCTTTTTCTATCTCGACCGGATAGACATTTTCTCCGCCGGATATAAACATGTCCTTTTTCCGGTCGGCAATATAATAAAAGCCTTCGCTATCCATGCGTGCCATATCGCCGGTATGAAAAAAGCCATCCATGTCTATCGCAGCCCGGCTCGCTTCGGGATTGTTAAAATAGCCCGAGCTCATTGAGGGGCCTTTGAGGATAAGTTCGCCCACTTCTCCAGGCGTAACAGGCTTATTTTCATCGTCCACGATGCGCGCTTCAATAAAATAATTGGGCTTGCCTATGCTTCCGGCTTTGCTTTCCGCGTATTCAGGCGCCAAGGAGAAAATTCCAGGCCCAAATTCGGTCATTCCAAAGCCTTGTTTGAAGACTACGCTATGCTGGGCGGCATAGGCTCGTATGACGGGTACGGGTAAAGGTGCGCCTCCGCTCGTTAGATATCGGACGCTTTTGAAGGATGTTGAGGCAAAGGTGGGCTCTTCCATCATCATTTGAAATTGAGTGGGTACGCAGAAGAGCGCCGTTACCCGCTCTTTTTCTATCAGTGAGAGCATGTCTTTGGCTGTCCATTTGCGCATGATGACGACGGTGCCGCCCAGGGTGAGCAGGGGTAGGGTATAAACCAATAAACCGCCGGTATGAAACATGGGGGTATGGGTAATCGTTACGTCGCCCCGCTGTAGTTCATGAATGAGGGTGTTGAGGGTGTTCCAGGCGATCATTCGATAGGAAATTTGAGCGCCTTTGGGGGTGCCTGTGGTGCCGCCCGTGAATAGGAGGCAAATGATGTCCTCGGCTTCGACGCGTTCATTGTGCACCTGCACAAGAGGGCGGTTCATTAGGGTGCTTTCGTAGGGAGTGGAGCCTTCGATGCCCGGGCCTTCGAGGTGAAGGTAGTGGGAAATGGAAGGGCATTCGGGCTTGAGTTGGGCGGCGTTGGCCGCAAAGTCGTCGCTGAAGATGAGGGCTTTGGGGGTGGTCTGGGCGCACAGCTCAATGAGCTCGCGGGCGTGGGAACGAAAGTTGAGTGGGACGAAAATTGCGCCTAATTTTCCGCAGGCGAAGAAGGTGTCAACCACTTCTACGCCATTCATCGCAAGCATCGCCACCCGGTCGCCCGGTCCAACGCCTACATCGTTGCGCAAATAGGAAGCCAGGCGGTTGGCCCGCGCATTGAGATCCCGATAGCTAAAGCGGCCTTGGTTGTTCCATGTGGCTTTGGCCACATCCACCACCGCGAGCGCATTGGGAAAATAGCGCTCGCCCCGCTCCATCCAGTCGCCGATGTACATCGCTTTGTTCTCCATTCAAGCCGGCTCGGAGCCGGGGTGTCAATCTTTTTTGTGCGCCGCAACAAATTTATCTAAAACGCCGCTTTCGGTTTCGTCCGACGATGCGTTTGAGGTGTTCGACTTCCCGCCGAAGAGAAGCGAGTTCGTCCATGGGTAAGGCATGGGCGTCCCCTTCGTCCTCCGAGCTGCCGCCGTCTTTTTCTTTCGCACCCGCAACATGAGGAGGCGGGGCAACTTTGGGCGAAGAGGGCGGGGAATGCGCCGAGCCATTAAAGAGCGGATGCCGCGCAAAAAACCGCGCCGGGGACCATTGAGAGAAAAGGCTTAGCGGAGAAAGAAGGGCCGGCGGCATAAAGAGCTGAGCGCCCTGTTTCCATTCCACATAAAGCTCTAAGGATAGGCTGATATAGTAGCTAAAAAACTCGGCCAGCGCGTCATCACCCATGCGTATAAGCTGTTTTAGGAGCGGAACGGGCAGAAGTTTGGATGCGCCACGGCTTTCAAGGATAATTTGAGCCAGTGTCGCTTGGGTTCTATCCTCGCCTGTGCGCGCATCCAATACCGTGACATCCGCGCCGTCCCGGATACGCTGCGAAAGCTCTTCGAGCGTGATATACCGGCTTGCTTCGGTATCGTAGAGCCTTCGGTTTCCGTATTTTTTTACGATCATCGTCGGATATCTATGCCGGGGCCGTCCAGGTGAGCACCATAGCAGCCATGGCAATGCCTCCTCCGCTGGCGCATAGAACGATTTTATCGCCGGCTTTGATTTTGCCCGCGCTTACGGCGTCGTCGAGCACCATGGGGATGCAGGCCGAGCCGGTATAACCCCATTTATCCATGACCCAATGGGTTTTGCTCATTGGCTGCCCAAGTACGCCCATGACGGCTTCAATGGTCCGCAGATTGAGCTGGGTAAATAAGAAGAGGGAAATGTCTTCGATGGGGATAGCCGCTTTGCGTAGGGTATCATAGACCAATTCAGGCCATCGTTCTGTGTTGAAGGTCGGCGGGAATTTTTTTACGAATTGTACTTTGGGCGGTCCGCGCCGGGCGATTTCATCCGCGGTGGCCGGCCGGTGCGTTCCTCCGGTATAGATACCCAAGGCATCGTGGTATTCACCATGGGCCGATAATTTGCACGCTAAGATGCCTGGTGTTGCGCTGGCTTTGAGGACGACGGCTCCCGCTCCATCCGCGAAGAGTGTGCAGGTTTTTTTATCTGTCCAATCGATATAGCGGCTCATGCCGTATGCACCGATGACAAGTATCTGATGATAATCGGTATCGGCCACGATGGTTTTTGAGGCGATATCGAGGGCGCTTACGAAGGAGGCGCAGGCGCAGTTGATGTCGTATGTGCCCGCGGATCGAGCGCCCAGCTTTGCCTGGACGACGGATGCCGTTGAGGGGCTGAGGTAATCGGGTGTGTCGGAGGCAACAATGATGAGGTTCAGATCTGAGGGCGGAATACCGGCCCTTTCGAGGGCTGGGCGGGCGGCTTCGGCGCATAGATCGGAAGTGCATTGATCGTCGGCCATGATATGGCGTTCGGCGATACCAACTTTTTCCCGGAGCCAGGCATCGACAGGTTCGCCGAGCATGGTTTCTAAATCGCGGTTGGTGAGGATGCGGCGGGGGACATAGTGGCCCGTGCCGGCGATGGTGGCATAGCGCATGGGTATGGATTGCTTGTTCGCTGGTTATGAGCGGCCGCTGATAAAAGCATGGAAGAGTGATTGGAAGGCTTCGGGGGCCTCGATATGCGGCGAGTGTCCGGCATTGGGTAGGACTTCTTCGCGGGCATGGCCTCCTTGGTCTCGATAGCTATCGAGCAGGGCACGCATTTGGCTGACCATGGGCTGAGCGGGGAAAAGGTTGGCACCTGGCCAGCCTGGTACGGCGCCCAATTGTCCGAGGAAACCTAAATCAAAGAGCGATGTGTCCGAGACGATTTGATCGCTGTCGCCCCGGATCCACAAGACGGGCGGTTTGGTGGGAATGTCAGCAAATGCCGATAGATTGCAGTAGCGGGGTGATATAGCGTTGTTCATACCTGCACTTGCGGGAGCGATACCTGGCCAATGCGGTGATGCCGTCATGGCGCCGGGATAGTTTTCATCGCCTACTTTGGTTTTTAGCATTTCGGCGACGAAGACTTCTTCGCGGGACGCGCGGAATGGAGGTTTAAAATAGAATGCATTCATGACTTTGCGGGGCGAGAAATCGCTTTCTTCGCTGGCATCTTGGGCGGCAAGGCGCTTGACAAATTCTGGGTTGGCGGTGGCGCCGCCCGAGCCCGCGAAATCGTCTTGGCAAGGTGTTCCGCGATTATCTTTGGTGCCTCCGAATCCATAGGGAGACATGGGGGCGATGAGGGTGAGGGATGCTATGCGGTCGGCGTGGTCGAGGGCATACTGCATAATCACGCCGCCGCCGACGGACCAACCGGCGAGGTGCACTTTTTGAGAACGGTTTGCGAGGCTGGGGTGGTCGAGCAGAGCATGGAGGTCGTCGGAGAAGTCGCGGAGGCCGCGGGAGGCGTCGATGGGTTTTGTTTCTGCGTCGCCGTAGCCCCGGAGGTCGGGGGCGATGGCGGAGAAGCCATCGGGGAGGGCGAGCATTGATTCTTCGAAGAATCGGCAGCCCGACACGTTGCCGTGCACAAAGACAACAAGCTCGGTGTTTTGCGGGTTTCCGCTTGCGATGTAGTGGGTGCGCAGGCGGGGCGTATCGAGGGTGTGGGAGGTGATGCCGTCAAGGAGAGGGTGTAGGCTCATGGGGCGGGCTTGTAGTCGATGTGTTGCGGGTGCACAAGAGAAATGTTGCGGGTGCACATTGTTGCTCAGAGAGGTGCCGAGAGAGGTGCCAACCAATTCTGCCCAGCCCAGCCCAGCCCAGCCCAGCCCAGCCCAGAGAGGTGCCAACCAATTCCTGCCCAGCCCAGCCCAGCCCAGCCCAGAGAGGTGCCAACCAATTCCGAGAGAGGTGCCAACCAATTCTGAGCCCGTCTCAAAACGCCCCGAGAGAGGTGCCAACCAATTCTATCCGGCTAACAAAACTCCTTTCCACAAACTTTTTCTGTTCAACACGCAACTTCTCCTCGCGCCAATACGATAAATGGAGATGAGACGACCGCGTTGCATCCTCCCAAGCGAAGTATATTTCATTACAGTTCGTACTGTCGACGAACAATTTGCCCTCAGTCCACACGCCTGCCCGGGCGCGTGGCGCATGGTTTCCCCCGGCATTCACCTCGATCACGAAACCCGCCTAAACATGGTCCGTCGAGGCCAGGACTGTATACGAGAAACCGAAGTGCTCATGCAGCAAATCGCTGATGCTGAGCTGCACCAAAAACCACTCCCCCAAGTTAGTCACACAACCTTCACAGACTCCATTCCAAATATTATTGGAAGTTGGCTGGCCCGTGGCGTTCAGCGCTTTCGAATTAAGCTGTACGGTTTTGTCGCAATGAGTAACCATGTGCACATGCTTGTTCAAGCCCCCTGTGGAAATCTTGCGGAGTTCATGGCCTATTTCAATGGTCAAATGGCTCGGGAAGTGAATCGTTTTTTGGGTCGCCGACATCAATTATGGGCACGGCGCTATGCGGCGGCTCAAGTTCTGGATGAGCCTGCTGAGCTTGAGCGGCTCCTCTACATTTTGGCGAATCCTCAAAAAGCAGGAATTGTCGATACGATTGAGCAGTGGGCAGGCATGTCCAGTGCAGCTTTTTTGCTTAAGAATCAGAGTCAACGCTTTTTATGCTTCGATCGCACGCGTTGGTGTGATGAGGGTCAACCTGATGAAATTGGACCCTATTTGTCAACGGTTGAGCTGGAGCATGATGTATTGCCGCAGCTTCGAAAGTACACGGTGAAAGAGCGGCAGGCGAGGCTGACACAGATGCTTCGAGAGCGGGAGCGTGCAATTGCTCAGGTGAATGTTGGGCATGATCGGGATGATTCGATTCTACGAGCGCATCATCGTGCGAAAGTGACATTAATAGTACCAACGGACCGGCCAGTCTCTCCGAAGCGTTCGCCACAGCCTTTGTGTCATACGACATCGTTGGCACTGTTTAAAGTGTTTGCGCGGTGGTTTCGGTTATTTATGTATGCGTATAGAAGGAGTGCCCAGGCATATATGCGGGGTGATGTGGGGGTGGAGTTTCCGCATGGGGCGTTTGCGCCATCAAAGTTTCCTCAGGCAAGGTATCCGAAGGAGCCGGATACGAGTGGGCTTCCGCATTTGACACGGATGAATCTGCATCGGACAAGCATGGTTTTGGCGGCTTAAGGGAAGCGGAAGCGGAGGGAAGCCTTCCAGAAGCTGAGGGAAGCCTTCCAGAAAGGTTCCACTTCCCCAGAAGCTGAGGGAAGCCTTCCAGAAAGGTTCCACTTCCCCAGAGAGGTTCCAGAGAGGTTCCCAGAGAGGTTCCAGCCACTTCCCCAGGCCACTTTCCCAGAGAGATTCCAGCCACTTCCCCAGGCCACTTCCCCAGGCCACTTCCCCAGGCCACTTCCCCAGAGAGGTTCCAGCCACTTCCCGAAGCCGCCACTTCCCGAAGCCACTTCCCGAAACCCACCTCCAAAAACGCCTTTAGCCATGAAGGTTCGCCTCTAATCCAGCGGATATGCGGGACACAGCCCAAACTCAATTTTGGGATAAAGGAGTTCTATGAAACACGTTGTCCCGGGCGCACTTTTCATTTCTGTATCGATCATTGTCTTTGCTTGCAGTGGTGGCGCTCCTTCTGAAAGCAGTAGCGGTGGCACGGGAAGCGCCGGCCAAGGCGGCGGTGCGGGAGGCACAGCCCCCGATTCTCCTCCTCTGATCAATCCCTCCCAATTCAACACCGTCCTCGGTCGGCCTACCGATTCGTCGATTGCGATCAGCGTTCTCGCCGCTTCAGCAGGGGGCCAGGCATTTATTGAATACAGCCCGGAGACCAATGCCGAGCGAACGGCGTTGGTGAATGCCCAAACTACGCCCACCATCGCATCCATCAATGGCGAGCCGATGGTCTTCGATATTTCCGGGCTTTCAAAGGATACAAAGTATTATTACCGCGTTCACTATCAAGCGGGCGGGCAGGGCGATACGCCGGATAATTTGCATAGCTTTCAGACTCAGCGGGCGCCTGGAAAGACTTTTCATTTCGGTGTGCAGGGCGATACCCATCCCGAGCGCTTTAACAATAAGATGTTTCATAAAGATCTCTTTACGCTGACGATGCAGCAAGTGAGAGATCGCCAGCCAGATCTCTATTTCATGCTTGGAGACGATTTCAGTATTGAAAAAATTATTCAAAATTTTAAAGAAGCGAACTATGGTATAGGCTATGCTTTCCAGCGCGCCGTCGAAGGCGTTGCGCCCTATAGCGAATATCAAGCGCTCTCAAAGCCTTTTGTGCAATCGATGCTCGTGGATGGCGTGAGTGCGCCTCAAAGCAATGCGGCCTTCTTGGAGATGCGCCAGAAATATCTAGGTATCATTGCCAACGCAACAAGCCTGATGCTGGTGAATGGAAACCATGAGCAAGCCCATTTAGCCAATATCGGCGGGATTTTCAATAATGCATCGGTATGGGCGGCGGATGGTCGCCTTAAATATTATCCACTGCCAGCGCCGGGCGGGTTTTATACAGGCGATGAGATGGTGATGATGCCAGCCAATGGATATCCGACCATTGAGGCAAAGGATGGTTTGCTGCGCGACTATTATGCTTTTGCTTGGGGCGATGCGCTGTTTGTGACGATCGATCCCTATTGGCATTCGCCGGATATTTCGCCCGATAGCACGCTGTTTTCCGATCCCGAACCGCCTTGGGGGGCTACGCTGGGCGATGAGCAATATGCTTGGCTGAAAAAGACGCTGGAAACAAGTAGCGCGAAATGGAAATTCGTGTTCGCCCACCATATCAATGGCAATAACCGGGGCGGGGCCGCTATCGTTGGAAATCAAGAATGGGGCGGGGAACCTGGCTTTGCCCAGAACCGTCCAGGCTGGGATAAGCCTATCCATCAGCTCTTCGCCGATACCAAGGTGACGATCTTCTTCCAAGGGCATGATCATATGTATGCCCGCGAGCGGGTGGACGGCGTTATCTATCAGGAAGTGCCAAATCCCGGCGATAATAGTTATTTTGCGTATAACTGCGATGCGTATGCGCCCGCTGCCATCGATTGGAAAGGCCCCGCGGGGTATGGAGTGTATGAGCCCGATTATAGCGTGCGCCTTCCCAATACAGGATTCTTGGATGTGACGGTTTCGCCCGATGGAGTGCGCGTCGATTATGTACGCACCTACCGCGATATCGATTTGCAGACCGATCCCAACAATATCTTTACAGGTAGCGAGAAAAATGGCGAAATCGCTTTTTCGTATAGCATTCCAGCGCAGCCGGGCGATACCCAGCCAAAGGATGTCGCGTTTACATGTTTAGGCGCCGCTCCGCCTCCAGGCTGGGTTTATAATCCATAAGTCAAAAGATGTACTGATAAGGAGATACACCATGAGATATGCAATGTCTGTGTTTTCATCGCTCTTATTGCTGGGAATCGCCTGTGGAACAAGCTCCACCGAGCCGCCCGGTGGTACGGGTTCAACCATGCCTCCCGGTGAAATGCCAAAAGATGCGGGTTCTGATGCTTCTGATGCAATGAGCGAGGGGCCGCCGCCGGGGCCGGAAGCCTTTGTCGCGAGCGAGATTCTGGGCCGTCCAACGGATAGCTCTGTAACGCTGAATGCCGTTCCGGCGGAAGCGTTGGAAGCTTATGTGGAAATCGGTTCAACAAGCGGAATGTATGATCGCTCGCTGCCTACGGCGAATCTTGTCGCTCATGAGCCTTATGTTGTTGTGATCGATAAACTTCAGCCAAATAGCCCGTATGTGTACCGGCTGCGTTTCCGCCGCCCGGGCCAAAGCGAGTTTGCTATAGGTAAAGAGCATCGCTTTCATACCCAGCGCCCGCCCGGCGCGACATTCCGCTTTACCGTGCAGGCCGACTCCCATATGGATGAAAATACAGTCCTCGAAGCCTATCAGCGAACATTGGCCAATGTGGAGGCCGATGCACCGGATTTTCATATCGATCTTGGCGATACCTTTATGTGCGAGAAGCATTCCGAGCCTTTTAGCGCCGTTATGCAAATGTGCCCCGATCAGGCAACAACAAATGCCCGCTATATCTTCGAACGCAATAATTTTGGCCTGATGGCGCATTCAGTGCCGCTCTTTTTGGTGAATGGAAACCATGAGGGTGAGCTCGGTTATTTGGTGACGGGAACAGGTATGGATATCGCCACATGGGCCACCAAGGCGCGGCAACAATACTATTTAAATCCTGTGCCCAATGCCTTTTATACGGGCGATACCATTATGGAGCCCAATGTGGGTGAACGGGCGGCCTTTTATGCTTGGCAATGGGGCGATGCGCTCTTTATTGCGCTGGACCCGTTCTGGAATACCAAGACGAAGTCCAAAACCGATGGCTGGGTTTGGACGCTGGGGGATAAGCAATATCAATGGCTGCAATCGACGCTCTCTTCAAGCCAGGCCAAGTATAAGTTCGTTTTTATTCATAACTTGGTTGGTGGATTGGATGGTCAGATGCGTGGAGGTGCCGAGGCGGCGCCATACTTTGAATGGGGTGGCAAGAATCTCGATGATACGGCCGGATTTGCCCAATACCGGCCCGGCTGGGCCAAGCCCATTCATCAGCTCTTTGTCGAGCATAAGGTGAGCGCTGTGTTTCATGGGCATGATCATCTGTATGCAAAACAAGATCTGGATGGCATTGTGTACCAAGAAGTCCCCCAGCCTTCCGCGAAGAATACAAATAGCGGTCCAAACCTCGCGATGGATTACCATTATAATTCCGGGACCATTTTAAGCAGTGCCGGTCATATGCGGATAACGGTCGCGCCGGATAAGGTGATGGCTGAGTATGTGCGTTCTTGGTTGCCCAAGGATGAGACGGCCCTGCGCAAAAATGGGCAAATTGATGATAGTTATACGATTATCGCGCAGTGATAAATTGCTTGCGGATGGTGTGCGCAAGGTTTAGCCCAAGCGCGACCAAGGCGAGGAGCACCGCGCCTTCCACCCATCGGCCCTTGGTAGGCGCTGGGGGAGATGCGGTGTTCACTGGCTTTTCCAATACCGAAAATGTGGCGGTGTTTCCAGGCGCGGTGTACCGGGATTGAGGCTGGACAAACGAGATCAGCACCGGTCCAAGTGCGGCGGGAAGTGTCAAGGAAAGCTGTTTTGCCGATGGGAGTGGGTCTTTGGCTTCCCAGCGAATCGGGATGCGTTTTGCGTGGGTATGCCTGGCCTCCGGCGAAAACGAAAGCAGATTTCGTAGTTCACTTGGGTCGATGGGGATTGTGAGCGTCATGTTAATGCGCTGTCCGTCCGCGAACAGGCGCGTTTCGTTTTCCAGGACTTGATTTGAGCGAGCAAGCAATGAAGCCAGTTGCTCTTCGTTGAGGGATGAAAGATCCACTGGATGGATGTGGGCAAGAAGTGGCAGGGGATCGATGTCCGCGCTTACCTCCAGGGCCATATCCCGCAGGGAAACCCGCGCCGTGGCTGCCGGCAGTTCATGGGCTTCCACTGGGGTATGGATGAGTATGAATGCTAGGGCCAGGGCTTGCGGCAGAAAGTAGCGAGCTCGGTGACTCCTTGGTTGGTGACTGTTTTTTGTTCGAAATCGTAGCATTGGTCCTTGGCCGCGGATGTGTAGGTGATGTGGTAATCGTTGCCTTGGTAGGTGTAGGACATGGTTCGGGTGCCATCGCTCTTCTCAACGAAGCTTAGGCCCATGACGCCGCCTTGAGGCGGGGAGCCCGGTGGTTTTCCGCCGCCCATTGCATTATCCATGGGGGGAACGCGCGGTAATTTTTTATCGTCGACCATACCGACCAAGCATTGAACGATATAGGGTGGGGCTTGGGAAGTATGGTATCGATAGCCAAAATCCGCGTCTTCTTTGCCATTGCACGTATCGAGTTCGCCTTGGGCGATGGTGCTGCCGTCGGGGTTGGTATCTCCATAGATGGGATAGCCGTCGAGGGCCCATCCGATGATGGCCGAAGGGCCTTTATTTTTCATTGCATCGATCATGCATGTGGGGGCGGCATGATAATGATAATCGTCGCCCCGGCCCGCGTGGCCATTGCAATGGTCGAGTTGTCCATTGAGTTTTGTGTCGGCTTTGGGGTTGTAGGTGTTGGGGTCGAGCATGCCTTGGGACGAATAGTCATAAATGGGCACGCCGTTGACCGCAACACCGAGCGCTGCGTCAATGGTTTTTATCGAAGCGGCTTTGGAAGGCGTTAGGGGGATTGGCGATGTGTATCCTGGCGCGGGGACGGGGACTTGTTCGTTGGTTCCTGTGATCCCATTCATTTTTTCGTGGGCGGGATAGGTATCTGAGACGATGTTGGCGTAGGTGCCATCGCAGGAGACGGAGACGACATCGCTAAAGCCCGCTTCGTTGATGGATGCCGTGATTACGCTGCATCTATCGGGAGGAGGTGGTGGTGGCTGGGGCTGAGATGAGCTTGGGTCCGGCGTGGGTTCGGGTGTGGGTGCCGGCGTCGTGATCGCGTCTTCCGCGCAGGCATAGCTGCCAAGGATAAGCGCAAACAGAGCGCATCCCAAGGAGATTCGATGGAGGTTCATGGTCTTGTTCCTTTCTTTAGCCGCCGTCGTTGGGGGGAGGTGCGCCGCCGTCGCCGAATTTCGCGATGCATGCGTTGCGGCAGTAGGGGTGATCGCCGCAAAGGAAATTCATGGTGCAATCGCAGCAGGTTTTGCATTCTTGTTCGGTCATGGCGGCTGCGGTGCATGCCGAGTAATCGCCGCCCGGGCCAAGTGTGGAGGGGGCGTTTACTGGTATGGGATTTGGATTCATCGCGAAATAAGCGTCTCCAAGGGCATTGCAGGTGTCGCGGCAGGTGCGTTGCTCTTGGCAGGTGAGATTCGAGGCGCAATCGCAGCAGTCTTTGCAATCACCGAGGCTTCCCGTGGTATCGGTGCATGCGGCGAATGGGCCTCCTCCCGCGCCGCTGCTGCTTGCAGAACTGGAAGAGTTGCTGGAACTGGTGGAGCTGCTAGAGCTCGATGTTTCACCACCTTGTCCTCCGCTTCCAGAACTGGAGGATGTGGAGCCACCGCTTGGGTCTGGGCCTTCGGTGGTGCTGCTGGAACAAGCGCTGGCCGCGATGATTCCGGCAAGGGTAAGGGAGCTGAGAAACGAGAAAAGAAAGAGCCATGGGATGCGCTTCATGGTGCGACGCTCCTTTCGATGGGATGCGCGTGTGCTGCTGTCCGTTCTATTCGCCGCGCACCTTCAAAAGGCGTTGCGTTTTCCTGGTTTTTTTTCGGAGCTTATCCGCGTTGAGCTTGGTCTTGCGGCGCTTTGAAAAAAATGCGCGAAGCTTTGAAGGTTGGGCCATCCTCGAGCGGACAAGGAGGGCAATCTCTAGCCATGTCCTGCCATCTCCAATCATATACTATTGGTGCCAGCCATCTTTGCCATCGCCATTTTTGCCATCTTTGCGATGGCCATCTCCAATCATGCCCTTCCATCTCCAATCATGTCCAATGGGTGCCAGGCATCTTTGAAGTCGCATGCTTCAATGGGTGCCAGGCATCTTTGCGGAGCAAGTGTCCAGCGCGCCTTTGGGTATTGGCTGTAATTTTTGTTACATCGCCTCTTTACGCGACCGAGGCGAACGGCACTTGCCCGGTTGGGGTGGTGCCTGTTGATGCGGGCGAAGCGTGGAAAAATGCTGCGATCGAGGCTGAGAAACGCATGGGTGTACAAGCTGGCACACCTCAGGATTGTCGCTCAGTACTGATTGAAGTGCAAAGGGAGGGGAATGCGCTTTTGACGTTTACAACGATCGATGATCGCATGGCTGTGCGTCTCTTACACGCTCCTGAGGACATTACGCCAACACTTGAGGCTTTGCTGGTAACCGCGACTCCATCGTTGTCCTCGTCGGAGCCTGCGCTAGCTCCTATGAACGCTCACGAAACGGATGCGACCAAGACAAATATTCCGGCCAAAACCGAAATGTTCGTGGAGAATAGGCTGGCACCTCCCTCAGAGAATAGGCTGGCACCTCGGTTTGCACCTCGGTTTTTGTTTGGAATCTCGGCAGGAGGCCGCTTTGGTGCCGACGAAATGCTCTTTGCTCCAACGCTTCTTGTGCGCGGCGCATACGCCCTTTCTTCATGGGAGCTCGGCGTGCGGGCCGAGTATACGCCCATGTATTCACGCCCACTCGACGGCGATCTCAAGGGCTTTCTGATGTATTCCTTTGCGGCAAATATCGCCATTGGACGAAGGGAGTCCTTTCAAGGCTTGACCCTTCCATTTGGCATTACCATGGGTCTCGCCGGTGTACATGAGGCGATCGATGCGGAGCCTCATGTAAAAGGCGACATCAACCTGGACACCTTCGAGCCACTCGTTGGGACATATCTTGGGCTTGTGATACCCGAGCGGAAGCCTGTCCGGTTTTCCTTGGGCCTCGCCTTTGATGTAGCGCTCGCGGGTTTGAAAGCATCCGCCGCCAGGCTCCGGGGCTTGCCACCTTTGCCCCGGTTTGGGCTTGGCCTTTCGATGGGAGTGGAGGTGTGGCCTTGAATGAAGCGCGTCTAAAATCCCGCGCGCGGGAGAGCGGGCGAGAGATGAGCGATCGAACGCTGCTCGAGCGTATTCGCGATGGGGATATGGGGGCGCTCGGGGTGCTCTTTGATAGGTATGAAAAGGATGTTCGGCGCGTTCTTTCAAGGCTTTGCGTCGCGCCGGAGGATGTCGACGATCTCGTTCAATCCACCTTCCTCGATGCCATGCGCTCGGCGGGCCATTATGACGGGCGTGAAAGCGCAAAGCCTTGGCTCTGCGGCATTGCGGTGGTAATGGTGCGCCGGCACCGGCGTTCCGTGGGCCGAATGTTGCGAAACCTTGCCGCATGGGCACGTCAAGCGCCTGAAGAGCAGAGCGCTGAGACGCCGGAGAGTGAGATGGATCGGCATCAGACAGCGTTTCGCGCGAAGCAAGCCCTGAAGATACTTCCAGAAAAGAAGCGGGAGGTCTTTGTGCTTGTAACGATGGAGGGGCTATCTGGCGAGGAAGCCGCCAAGGCGCTGGGGATTCCAGTTGCGACGGTTTGGACCAGGCTTCATCATGCGCGGTTGGAGTTGCGCAAGGCGCTTGCGGAGGAGGGACGATGACACACCGCCATTGCAATCGAATTTGGCAAGCGGAAGCCATGGAGGATGGACGTCTCGCACCGCCGGATTTGGCCTCGTTCGAGCGTCATGTTCTGGGGTGCGAGGCGTGTGCAAAGGAGCTTCGGGCGCTCAGGGATCTCGCTTCGCTGATGGCTTCGATTCAGGAGCCCGAACGAACGGAGCTCACGAGGAGGCGGGCCAGGAGCGAGCTCTTGCGCAAAGCCAATGAGGAGCTGACAGGGCCCAAGCCTAAGCTGGGGCGATGGAGGATTTTTTCGTTTGCAGCCGTGTTTTGTGCCGCGTTGGCGGGTATTGCAGGGGTGCAAGTCTATCGAAATTCTGGTGATCATGCACCTGCCTTTGAGATTCAGGATGTGAGTCAAGCCGTTTGGTCGGTGGAGAAGAGCGAGTCGGCGTCAAGGGTGGTGTTGCGTTCGGGGGCAGCTTCATTTGAGGTCGATCGGGTAAAGGCTGGGGCGAGGTTTTTGGTGGAGCTGCCAGATGGGTCGATTGAGGTAAAAGGCACACGTTTTGTGGTGGATGTGCGAGGTGGGCAGACCCAAAGTGTAGAGGTATTTGAGGGGACGGTGCTCTTGCAAGTGCCTTCTTTTGAGGGGCTACTGCATGCTGGGGAGCGTTGGCCGGCCAGGGTGACAGGACAGGTGATTGCACCTCCAAGCGCCGCGCCGAGTGCAGAAGTGGCCATTGCAACGGCTGTACCAGCGGCAAGCGAGGCAATCCCCGTGCTCCATCCCAGGTTGGATGTACCGAGTTCTTCACCGCATGCTTCTGCGTCTGGCCCTGCGCCGGGGGGGCGGGCGGAGTTTTTGCCGGTGCCAAGTGCGAGTGCTAATTCTATGCCGCCGAAGGATCAAGCCGGGCCAAGATTTGCGGAGGCGATGGGCGCGTTTTCAGCGGGTGATTATGGGCGGGCGGATATATTGTTTGCCGCGTTTATTCGGGATTTTCCGCGGGATGGCCGAGCGGAAGATGCGATGTTCTTGCGCGCGCAAGGGCGTATCAGGCGAGGCGATCGGGCGGGGGCAGCGGCGATTGCCAGGGAATATCTGCGAGCTTTCCCCAGGGCTTTACGAAGACCGGAGGCGGAGAGGATGGCCGGGGAAAAATAGGGAAAAGCTTATTTTCGGTCTGCCTTTGCGTTCTGCTTTTCTGCATTGTAAGCCTCGTCCACATAGTCTTTAACATTTTGAAAGCTGTTCTTTGGGGCGGGAATGGGCTTTGGAGGTGGCGAAATGGTGTCCGTCGGATGCTTTGGGGTTGCGGCGTTGTTTTCGGGCGGATCAGCTTTGGGGGCGGAATTGCTCTGAGTTGGCAACATAGAAGCTGTTGAAGTGTCTGTTTTGCCGGATTTTCGCGTGGGTTCAGCGCTTGGTTCCGCTCGATAGGGAGCGTGCGCGTTCCAGCCAGTGAGAATGAATAAGAGCGCGACTAAGAGCGCCGGCATCCATGATGTTTTGGGCTGCGTGGATGTGGATACCGAAACAAACACCGAGTTGGCGTGCGCCGCGGGATGGTTTGAGCGTTTGGAGCGCTTTGGACGCTGGGGCTCGCTCGGGGCCGGCGAGGGAGGCGAGGGAGGCGCGGCAGGCGGGGAAGACGGCGAAGATGGAGTGGATGCGGCTTCTGGGCTCTCGTCCGCGCGGACTTCAGATGCAGCGAGCGCGTTCTGTTGAGCACTGGCTTCCGCCGCCCGCTGAAGCGCCGCAATGGCTTTTTGAACAGCGTCCATGGCGGTCTCTTCGGAAACAGAAGCCTTGTCTTCGCAAAGACTTTCCTCGGGTTCCGTAGGCTTTCTCTCAGGTACCAAAGCAAGCGGCGCGGGAGCCGGTTTTGATGGCTTGGAGGGCGTTACGCGGGGCCTCGGTTCGCTTTGAGGAATGCCTGCATCCAGCGCATGTGTGAGCGCTTCGTCTCCGGTAAATACCGCGTCGTAATGCGGGATGGGCGCCGCCGGAGGCGCCTTCACTTGAGCCGCCAGTGCACGCGCTTCTTGCAACGCTTGAAGTATGCTTGGACGGTCTTCAAAACGCTTTCGCGTAAACATGGAAATGAGCCGATCAAAAGCCTCGGCATGCTCTAGATCGGAACGCTCCCGCGTGATGGAAGGAATGTCTTGGGTGATGCCGCGCGCGACATGATCGCCTTCATCTTGAAAGGGCTCAACGCCTGTGAGGGCCTGATAGAGAATCACGCCGCATGAAAAAATATCGGCTTCGGGGCCGAAGCGTTTGCCTCTGGCTTCGGGCGCAATGCAAGGATCGAAGGGCAGGGGAGCGCCTGGAAACAGCTCCGCGATGCCATGTTCTGCGACGGCCACAAGCGCGTGATCGGCATTCAGAAAGAGCACACTCGGGCGAAGCAAAAGATGCTCGTGATCCGATGCAAGAAGGCTTTCCAACAAGTCGCGCACAAGAGCGGCAGCGCATTGTTCTGAAAGCGCTCCATGCTGCATCAGCACATCGCAGAGCGAAGTTGCATCGTCTGGAGGAGGCGCGTAGGCGGCCCAGTCCACGCTTTCCCATTCACCACCATCGAGCAGGGGAACGGCTCGTTTCATGGGTTTTTCGTGAAGGCTGAGGATGGTGCTTAAGCGCTTGTCGGGTGCTTTTCGATAGAACTCGCTTTGATGTTTGAAGCCCACAACGATGGCATCGCTGCCTGTGAAAAAATGCTTTGCCGCGTAGTGTTGGAGCGCAGCGTTTTCGTGGATGCAGGTGTCGATTTCGTAGGCGCCGAGAAGGGAGCCTGGTGTGAGCAGAGCGACCATGGAGATGAGGATATTCGAAAGGATGGGCAGACTGCAATTCCCTAATTCCGGACACGCCCAAATCCTCGTCCCCTAGCCTCAAACGATGAAAAATTCTCGCAGTCATTTTGCAAATATTTCGCTGGCCTCTCTCTTCGTTCTCTGCGCTTGCGGAGGCGATCCCAATGACAATTCCAGCGGCTCAAGCTCTTCATCCAGCAGTGGCTCGAGCTCGTCGTCTTCTTCAGGCTCATCGGGCTCATCGAGTTCGTCGAGTTCGTCAAGCAGCAGCTCGAGCAGCGGCGCAATGGCGGTTTGCGGCAACGGCATTTTGGAAGCCGATGAGCTCTGCGATACGGCGATCGCCGCGGGTCAGCCCGGCGCTTGTCCAAGCGCCTGCGACGATGCCGACGCCTGCACCGTAGACACCTTGAGCGGCGCCGAATGCTCGGCCACCTGCGAGCACACACTCCTCGCCGCCAAGGATGGAGATGGTTGCTGTCCGCCCGGCGTGGGCACCGACGCCGACAACGACTGCAAAGCCCTCTACCCTGCCGGCCCGGCCGCCACGATATGCAACGGCGCCTTCCATTTGCCCACCATCGCGGCCGGCGACGGAGAATTCGCCATCGGCTGCGTCCCTGACTTCACCCAAAATGAAACGCCTCTCTTCAAGCTCATCGACGGACAGGGCAACGTACTCTCCACACAGGGCTTGCTCACCACCGACGGCAACTACTACAATGAAGTCCAGGTATCGCATCATGATGGCCGCTTTCAAGCCCTCTATCAATACAATTGTGATGACAGCGGGAGCTGGAATGTGGGTTGGGGCTGGGGCTGATGACCGCAATGGAGCCCGGACGCATATCGCATGGGATGGGAGCGGATTTGGTGTGTTTAGCATCATTGGGTATCACATGTATTTTGTGAGGACCGATGCGGCGGGGCAGATTTTGGTGCCGCTCATGCAGGTCACGACGGCATTTTCCCAGCATTTCAGCGGCCAGTTTAAGGTGCTGTACAAGAATGGAGCGTATTTTGTGGTGTATCCCGAGCAAAGCATGATGGCGATTAGCTTTATGAAGGTAGGGATGGATGGCGCGGTGATGGCGACGGCGCCGATTGTGAGCGGTTTTGATATTCGGCATGGGGATATGTTTGAGATGAACGGGTTATTTTATGTGCTGACGAATGACGCGGCAAAGAATGCGGTGATTACGGTGCTGGATGAGAATGCGAATGTGGTAAAGGGGATGGGCGGGGTGATTGGGGAGGGGCCGATGCCTTATCCGGTGGTGGCGTATGATGCGGCGACGGGAGATATTGGGGTGGCGTATAACGAAAATGGCTGGAATGGGCCGGTGATGTTTCGGAAGTTTAGCGCGATGCCGTAGTGGAAAGGAAGCGCTTGCCCCCGGTTAAAGGTGAGTGTCCTGGCTCAATCCTGAATAAATATCTTCCATGACTCCAGCGTACCGGCACCGCCTGAAGAACGGTCCCCCACGCAGAGCTGCCAGTTTCCCTCGGTAGGTGATGGCAAACCGAAGGGGCCAAAGAACTGCGCGGGGCTAAAGGTGCACATACCATCGTCTTGGCAAATGATCTGATTGCCACTCAGTCCCGAGCCCATAAAAAACCACGGAAACGGCGCATTTAACTCAAAGCGAATGGGATAGGATGCCAAGAGGCCGGCGCCGGCAGCACCTGGTTGGAAAGAATAATATAAAGGCACGTCGGCGACGCTATTCAAAAGGAAGATGGCAATGTCGTTATGATTGGGGTGTGTTATGCCTGTTTCCACGCATAAACGCTGCACTAAACCGCTTCCCGAAAGCGGCGGAACCGGGATGCCGGCGCAGGTCATGCTGGCAGGCGTGCCGTCAAACGCTCCATCGGGAATAGGCATTGAAAGATTGGGGCCGGTGGAAAAGATATTCATGGGCCTGCAATTGATGCCGCAGGAATCGCAATCGCTCAGGTTGCCATCGTCGCAAAGCTCGCCTCCGCCCGGAACTCCATCACCGCAGATCGAGCATTGGCTGGGTTCGCCCACGCAGCTTGCATTGAGTTCAAGAACGCAATTGGCATCGCAGCCGTCTCCCAGGGCCAAATTGCCATCGTCGCACCATTCCGGGAATACAATCAAACCATCTCCACAGCCTGGAATGCAGTCCTTGCCATAGCCCGAATAGCCGGCATCGCACTGGCCGCAGGCATACCCGCCGATATTGTTAAAACATGGGGAATGAATGCAGTCATCAATACCCAACGCGCATTCATCGATGTCGGTGCAGGTAATGCCATCGCCTTCAAATCCAGGCAGGCATGTACATAAGAAGCCTCCCGATGTGTTCTGGCAGTCTGCAAACGGGCTGCAGGGCGCCGGATATAGATCGCATTCATTGAGATCGCTGCATATCAAACCATTGCCGGTGTAGCCTGGATTGCACACGCACTGATACGATCCCACAAGGTTCACGCATTGTGCGTTGATATCGCATCCGTCCGTTCCCTGCGCGCATTCATCGATATCGGCGCATACGCTGGGCGTTCCGGCGCAGGCATAGCCGCTTTCAATCGCGCAGCCTCCCGAGCATCCGTCCCCAGGCTGAAAATTCCCATCATCGCAGCTTTCTCCGGCCACCACGATTCCATCGCCGCATAGCGGAGAACAAAATTTCCCATTGCCCACAGTGCCCGTTTTGCAGGCGCAGACATAGCTTCCAGGCGTATTGATACACAAAGCGTTGATATCGCAACTATGCGTGCCCAAGGCGCATTCATCGATATCCTTGCAGCCCTTGCGGCCTTTCTTATATCCAGCCAGGCATGCGCAGCTATGGGTTCCGATCTCATTTATGCATACCGATGTATGCGGATCGCATGAATCGATGCCCAGCGCGCATTCGTCGGCATCCTCGCAATAGGTGGGGGAAACAATATTGGTGCAGCGCCAGCCTGGTTCTATTGAGCAAAAGCCCGAGCAGCCGTCTCCCTTGTCCGTGTTGCCATCATCGCATTGCTCCTTTCCATCCACCACGCCGTTTCCGCATATGGGCTTGCATACGCTGGGATGGGCATCGTTGCATGTCCAGCCAATTTCCCGCTCGCAATGCGAAGAACAGCCATCGTTGCCCAGGGTATTTTTATCGTCGCAGCCCTCCAAGCCCGCCACAATCCCATCGCCGCATACGCTGTCGCATTGGCTGGGCGAGGCTGTGCAAACAAAGCCGATTTCCAGCGCGCAGGCTCCCGAACAGCCATCTCCTTCGTCCACATTGCCATCGTCGCAGCTCTCCACGCCCGCGATCAAGCCGTCACCGCAGATCGCCTTGCACAAGCTGGGGAAATCTTTGCCGCATTCAAAGCCCATTTCCACCGCGCAAGCCGGAGAGCAGCCGTCTCCCTCGGTTCGGTTGCCATCATCGCAGCGTTCCGCCGGATCTGCCGCGCCATTGCCACAGGTGGGGGTTTGGGAATTGGATTTAGCGCCTTCCCTATCTACCTCGGCGACCCATTGGCACCCGCTGCTCATCAGGAAAAGTACCGAAAAAATGCCGGAAAACGAGCTGGATTTGCGGGGCCTGAAGAGGGCCATGGCCAAGAGCAGCGATAACCAATAGGCTTGGCTCGAGGAATTGCCCCGTCCACCATAGGAACAGCCCGCATCCAAAACACTGCCCGAGGGAGGAGGGGGCACGCATTGGCCTTGCCGGTTGCATACATAGCCCAGAGCGCATTCCAAGACCGAGCTACAAGCATCCAGGCAATGCGTGGGCGATCCAAAACAGCGATAGGCGCCGCATCCTTGGCAATCGCAGAGCATTTCCTTGCCCACGCATGTTCCATCCCCACAGGCATCGCCTTCAGTACAAGGGTTTTCATCATCGCATAGGGCGCCGTTTTCCCGGGGCACGGGTGTGGGGCATTGCCCCGTGCTTTTTTCGCATATACCTGGCTCATAGCAAACACCGATCGCGGGACAGAGCACCGGCGAGCCTATGCATACCCCTGCCTCGCATCGATCGTTTTCGGTGCAATTCGCTCCGTCCTCGCATACGGAGCCATCGTTTTTCAGCGGATTAAAGCAGTCTCCCGTGGATGAATTGCAGAATCCCTCTTCATGGCAGGCGGTGGGAGCGGGACATTCTTTAGGGGTGATTTTACAGATGCCCGCCGAGCACAGCGAGCTGATGGCGCATGCATCGCCTTCGTTGCAAGGGGTTCCATTGGCCTTGGGCTTGGCTTCGGCGCACTGGCCCGTTGCTTCGTCACACGAGGGGTTTTCATGGCAATCGTCTGGGGCCTCGCAGGCTTTGGATGTGCCTTTGCATTGGCCCAATTGGCAGGCGTCGTTTTCGGTGCACTTTACTCCATCGTCACAGGAAAGACCGTTGAATTGCGTGCAAAATCCAGCCTGTTTCGAACCCGTAAGCACCGAACAGCCATCGCAGGGGCCCCCGTCGCAGGCCGTATTACAGCAGACGTTGTCGGCGCAAAAGCCGCTCTCGCAATCCGCAGCGTGAATGCACAGCTCCCCGTTTTGGCTAAGGCGAAAGATCTCGGTGAACGCGATGGGTTCATCGCTGACGCCCGCGCCCCCTCCAATCATGACCGAACCGTCCCCAAATGCGAAGGCCCACGCATTCCTTCGGGGAAGAGTGAGCTTCCGAATGGCTTTCCAGGTGTTCGCAGCAGGATCGTAAAGCTCGGCGCTTTTGGTCAGGCCATTTGGACCCAGGCCCCCCGCCACAACCACCTGTCCACTCGGCAAGCGCGCGGCGATATGACCAGAACGAACTTCATGCATGGGTCCGGTGGGTGTCCATTGAAAGGTTGCCGGATCAAAGATCACGGCCGAGGCGGTATCGGTTCCTCCCGCGAGCAGGACATGACCGTTGGAGAGCAGCGTAGCTGTATGGCCCACCCGGCTATTGCCAAAGCTTCCGGCATTTAGCCATGCCTTCTGCTGGGGAATATAAAGCTCGGCTGTATTCAGCGCTTCCTGGCCGCCCCAGCCTCCGGCCACCAGCAAAAGGCCATTGCCGAGCAGGGTAGTGGTGGCATTTCGCCTCGGATCAGCCATCGAAGGCACGACTTCCCAGGCGTCCAAGGCTGGATCGTACACTTCGGCGGAAGCCAGAAGACCACCGGGTCCAAAGCCTCCAGCAACAAACAGCTTGCCATCCAACAGGCGGGTTCCAGAGGCATAGGCACGAGCTTGGTTTAAATTGCCCGTGGACATCCATTGGCCGGTTGCCGCGTTATATCGTTCGGATTGAGCTAAATATCCCGTGGGACCAATGCCCCCAATGGCCAGGGCATCGCCTCCGGGCAGGGGCAGGGCGAGGTGAGCAAAGCGCGATTGAATCATGGAGCCCGTTTTTTGGAAGGGGGATTCCGGCGCATTGGTTTGTTCCACCGTGGCCAAGGGGCCAAAGCGACCTTGTCCTCCTGTCACCAAGATATCGCCGCCTTCGAGCAGAGCCACTCCCGCATCGGCGCGGGCTTCGTTTGTAGGTTGACCATTCACCCATCGGCTCGCTGGATCGTAGAGGTAAATCCCGTTGTTGAATAGAGTGTCTGAAACTCCGCCGGAAGCGAGGAACTGGCCGCTGCTCAGAAGCGTGCCGGCCATGTGTGAAAGTAAAATGATGGCTTCGCTGTCCACCTCAAAGCTAAGCGTGTTGGGATTAAAAAACTCAACATAAATAGCGTCTCCGGCGACCATCACTCGGCCATCGGGAAGCAGCGTGGAAAGATGGCGGCTTCTTGAAACATTCATGGTGCCCACTTGTTGCCACTGGCCCGTGCCGGGATTAAAAATTTCGGCTTTGTTCGAATCCGCCAAGCCATCATAGCCACCTGTGACCAGAACCCGTCCATCGGGCAGCCTGGTGGCTTGATGCGCACCGCGAGGGTTCAGCATGGGATTGATTTCCGTCCATTGCTGGGTGGCCGGATCGAATATCTCCGAGGCCATCAAGACGGCTGTTTCACCAAAACCTCCAGTCACAAGGATTTTACCATTTAAAAGCGGTGTCGCGGCATGAGCACTTCTGGCATGGTGCATGGGCGCAACAGGTGTCCATTGTTGGGTATCCGCATGAAATAGTTCCGCTTCCTTAAGCTTGGTCTCCCAGGGTTGCGGCGTCACGATCTCGCCGCCGGCCACCAGCACGTCGCCGTTGGATAGAAGGGTGGCGCTGTGCTCGGCGCGCCCGCTCTTCATGCGGGGAAGCGCTTGCCAGCTTGGGGTGTTGGGGTCAAAGAGCTCGACGCTGTTCTCGATGGTGCTTAAGAAGGGGGAAACCGTAGAATAACCGCCGGCGATCAAGACCTCCCCCGTATTCAACAGGGTTGCCGTGTGCGCATGGCGGGCGGTCTGTATGGGTGCCATGATGGAGTTTGTTTCAGTAGCAGGCTGAAAAAGGTCTACGCTGGACTGAGAAGCCCATGAATTCAGCGGTCCGTTTCCAGTCCCCCCTCCGGTAAAGAGGACCGTTCCATTCTGGAGAAGGGTAGCCGTGTGGCTGCCTTTATTCGCGCTGAGAGAATCTTGCTTAACCCATGCCCCTTGACTGGGATCGTAGCGTTCGATAAGCGCGGAAGCGTTGGTAAATTCGTCCTGGCCGCCGATATTGAGGATTTGGCCATTGAGCAGTTCTACCGCCGCACCCCAGATATGAAAGGACAAGCCATCCAGTCCTTCCGTCCATTGGTCCAGCTTGGGATCGTACACCGCCGAGCCATTGATGAGGGCGAAGAGCACCCCGCCATCCGCCTGACCAAAGGGAAATGCACTCGGGGCAGCGGTGGGTATCGGCGTTCTGGGAAGCCAAACCCCCAAATCTGGATCAAAGACTTCAACAGAGTATTCATAGCCTCCAAAGCCACTTTTCAAACCTCCCGCCACAAGGATTTTTCCATCGGATAAGCGTACACTGCTATGGGCCAGCCTTGCGGTATTCAAGGGGGGAGCGGGCGTCGAGTCCTTGGATGCCGGATCATAGATCTCGGTGTGGGTGCTTTCGTTGAAATTGGGACCGTATCCTCCCGTGAGCAGCACGCGGCCGTCGTTCATCACGGTTGCCCGGTGATAGGTGTAAACATCCGAGAGCGGTGGTAGCGGCTCCCAGTTGTTTTGAACGGGATGGTAGAGCTCGGCTCCATTGGTAAAACCTCCCGCGATGAGCACACTGCCATCTTGTAGTGGCGTGGCCGTATGCACGGCATGCCCATCGTTCATCCAAAGAGGCGGCTCGAAGCCATTGATGCCGGGATCGAAAAGCTCGGCTGTTTGAATACCGCTTCCGTCGCCGCCCGCAATGAGCACCTTGCCCGAGGGGAGCAAGGTCGCCGTGTGTTCGCTGCGCCCTGCACTCATCGGTTGGGCCAGGAGGGCAAAGCTTTCGGTTTCCGGATCGTAAACCTCCGCGCTGCTCAGGAATCCACCTTGAGAATCCCGTCCACCCGTTACCAGCACCCGCCCATCCAAAAGCACCGTGGCCGTGTGGTGAGAGCGCCCTTCATTCATCTGCGCTCCAAGCAAGACCCAGCGGGGATCGAGCAATACGGTTTCCCCCTCCGCGTCCGCGTAGAGTTCCAGCTTGCTCCCGGATGCGCTCAATCGCAGATCGATCCTCCGCCCTCCCTCTCCATAGCCCTCGGGCGCGCTTACCTGTATTCTCGGCCTTCCCCGCTCATCGAGCACCTCCACCAGCGCACCCGATTGGCGGAATGTCGCTCCCTCGATTTCCCATTGGGCCACGGGTCTATCGCGCTCCACATAAGCACCATCGATAAGAAGCCATTCCTCCACCCCTTGAGGGATGGCGTTCCAGTACGACCGGCCATCGGGCCTGGCATACCAAAGGGCTTGGCCTTCCCGCCTGGCTTCTCCCGAGCTGCCCACTTCATACAGCTTCATTAAAAATCCCGATTTGGGCGCCTGGAAGATAAGCGGCGCGCCTCCATGAGGGGGCAACACAGTGTCGATGGGTTCGCCTAATCGTTGAGCGATGCCCCGGGTTGGATAGGGCAGGGTGACAAAACCATCGCCTCGTGAAACAAAGGCGCCTTCGCTTTGAAGCACGAGATGCGCTTGATGGGGAAAGCGGGACATGGCCACGAGTTCTGCATTGGGCAGCGCATCGGGTGAAGCGCAGGCCAGCGCATGGATGGCCAGGGCCAAGATTGCGCTCCCGTAGATTTTCGTTCGCATAGGCGGAGGCCGCGGCACTTCGAAGGGCATAAACAACTCCCCGGACGTGAATCGATTCACGCAAAAGATTCACGCTAACAAAAGCGCGGGGGCGAGGCCACCACCGATAGGCCCGTTTTGGGCTTCAAAACGGGTGGGATGCGCAAGGGTGCCCACGAATACCATGCCCATGATATGCCATTGTTTGGCCTATCCACCCGACTGTTTCGCAGATGATTGTGCCCCCGGGCGACTCGGGTGAATGGTAAAGATTGTCTTGAGAAATTTTTTTAAAAAGCGTAGCTTACTGCCTTTCGTCCTTTGCAGTGAACGCCGTAAGAACCTATTTGCCGAGTGATCGATGCGTATCAAGTCTTTGCATCTGGAAAACTTTAGGGGTTTGGAGAAGCGCAGTATTGATCTGGATCGCCCTATTTCCGTGTTGTTTGGTGAAGGCGCGTCGGGCAAGAGCACGGTGCTCGATGCGTTGCGCTGGATGCTGACGGAAGTGCTCAAACGCAATTGGGGGATGCAGTGCCTAAGCTTTGGATGGGGCCCGGAATTAAGCGATTTGCGTATCGGCGCCGATTCGGGTTTGGTGATGGCCGAGCTGTGGATCGAGAAGCTGCGCACGCCTTGTTACTTTACGTTGCAGCGCGATGAGCAGGGCTTGAAGACAACGGGCGCCGCGCCTGAAATCGGGAAGCGATCGCTGCATGCGCTGCTGCCCATTGTCTACGATGTCTCGCGCGGATTATGCCGCGATAAGCCTGTTTGTGCTTGTTCTCATGGCCTCGGGATGGATCTGACGATGAACTGTCAGCCCCTGCGCGAGCATCCTTTGGCGGATACGCTTCATGCTTCAAATCAGTCGTTTCAAGCTTTTTTCAACTGGTTTCTAGAACTCGAGGATGCCGAGAACCGGTTGAAGGTTCAGCGCCGCGATCTGGATGCGCGCGATCCAAAATTGTCCGCCGTGAGGCACGCGCTCGAGTTTGTGATGCCGGGCTATTTCGGGCTATGTACGCGGGGCGAGCCTTCCCACTTCTCCGTGAGCAAGGGAAACATGGTTTTATCTATCCACCAACTTTCCGAGGGGGAGAGAGCGCTGATGATGCTAACGGCCGATATCGCGAGGCGTTTGGCGATTGCCTATCCAAAAGCCGAGCATCCGCTGCGGGACGGCGCGGCGGTGGTGGTCATCGATGAAATCGAGCTACATCTCGATGCGCAACGGCAAAAGAGCATACTACCAACATGGCACCGTCTCTTTCCAAGGTGCCAATTTATTGTGAGCACACAGTCGGCGGACGTTGCGGCGAGCGTGCCTGACGATCATGTCGTGCGTCTCGAGCCCATTGGACTGGGTCCGGCGGACACCTGTACTCCGGCGCCGGCGCCTCGCCGGAGGCGCACCCGGCCGGAAACCCGCAAGACCAAGCTGGCCCGCCTGTGGAAACGCTCGCTTTAGCGGGCGTTCAGCCTAAAATCACAGGGGCGGGGATTTAAAACACCGTATATATTTGCTTTGCAATATCGGCGGCGCGCATCAAGCATGTTGAGCCCCCAAAGGATCCTCTCAACCAACCGCTTTGCAGGACGCGCGAGGAATTCTTCAGACCCTCCGCGCGCCGCCGATAGCCCCAAACCATCCATTCGCCTTCAATGAGCAAACGCTGGGTTTGCCGCATTGAGCTGGGTTTCATCCGTGGAGCGTGTGTCACCCTACGGAGGAAACGCCGGAAGGATTATCCCCCCGGGTTAGGCGTCGGCTCACTGGAAGTCACGTCCGTTGCTTCCGGCGGGCAGATATCCGGGTTTGCGGTCGCATTCACAGTGTTGTCCAGCACGGTCTCGGTCCGAACGACGTTGACCACGCGGATGGGCTTGACCAGGGTGTACACCGGAAGCGCGCAAACGTGCTCCGCTTTTTTGGTGGCATCTGCTGCTTCTTTTGCGAGCAATGCGTTCGTGATCTTATCCCAAGGGTTCGGGTCCGTTGCTGCGAGTCCTGAGAACTTAAGAATACCCATTGTCTATCTCCTTTTGCTTTCTACCTCTGAAGCGCCACCGTGGCTCTTCATAAACAGCGAAGTTCTCACGCTGGATGATCAAAATGAAATCAAAATCGTCCAGGCCAGTGAAAGACCCTGAAATGACAAATGAATTTGGCAGGTTTATTTTGAGATTGCACGGGATGAGCTTCAACGTAACGGCACAGGGGCAAACTGATGAAGCGCGTAGGTCAATGCTCGAGGGGTGTCCATATCCTGGGGTTGTGCTGGGCAATGAAATAGGGAGAGTTTGCTCCTCTTTTTGTGAGTGTTCTATGCACAGGCATCGCGCAATTGATAGGAAAGCGCAAACATAACGATGGGGAGTTATAGGGCAATTCTAAAAAACTGTAATGCATGCTCCCGCTTATGGGATGCGGGGCGTTTGGATGGATTGGGGGGATAGATGTGGTGGAGGAATAGGTTAGGAGCATGAGTGCAAGTGTTGGAGACGAGAGTGCGCGTGTGGGGGACGCGAAGGCAGCACTTGGGAACGCGAAGGCAGCACTTGGGAACGCGAAGGCAGCACCGGGGAACGCGAAGGCAGCACATGGAAGCGCGAAGGCAGGATGATCTGGAGCGAAGGCAGCACATGGGAACGCGAAGGCAGCTCCTGGGGACGCGAAGGCAGCTCATGGAAGCGCGAAGGCAGCACCGGGGAACGCGAAGGCAGGATGATCTGGAGCGAGGGCAGCACCTGGGGACGCGAAGGCAGCTCATGGAAGCGCGAAGGCAGCACCTGGGAACGCGAAGGCAGGATGATCTGGAGCGAAGGCACGACGCCCGGTTCACCTCCACCGAGCGTAAAACATCGATTCCGTGGGCGATCGTTCGTGAATCTCTATCCTCACCGACTTCGCTCCCGCCATATCCAGCGCCGCACAAAAGGCTCCCCGTATTCCTCGCAAGATGATATCGCCCAATAAATAAGGGGGATATGTCATCTGGAGTTCGGCCATTCCCCGATCTCGTTTGGGAATTTCAAATTGAGTCCCGCGATGAAGGGCTCCCCATTTCCTTTGGGCGCCCGAGAGAAGGACTTCGGGCGAAACAACCAGGAAAAGAGCGCGGTATAAAGGCTGTCCCAAAAGTTGCCGGTTGCGGCGCCTGACCCATTCTTCGTATTCGTCTAAACCTGTTTCGTCAGGGGTAAAATGCTGATCGCGCATGGCAAGGAGGATGCAGAGGGAGTGGACTTCGGATACCCATGCCGTGACCGGAAGGGGATGTTCGATGAGGTCTTGTACGGGTTTGGGAAGGTGATGGGGGTTTTTGAGGGGCATGTCTTGGAGGCTGCTGCGGTAGATGGATGCCTTGCATTGGCAGTCGGGATAGGAGGCTGCGCCTTGGGGTAGGCGTTTTAGATAGGCGGCAACGCTGGGGAAACTCATTCCTCGAATGCGGGCTTTTTGGATCAGCCTGTCCGGGAATGCAAGCGGATTGTTGGATCTATTGGCGGATTTTTAGGGCTGCATCAAGGGCTCGGAGCGTGCCTCTGCCTACGATTCCATCGGCGCCGAGCTTCTGTTTTTCTTGAAAGGCTTTAACGGCTTGCTCCATGCCTCCTCCAAAAGATCCATCGGCGCCTCCGCGCACTTCATAGCCAAGGGCGATAAGCGCCAATTGAATCGCTTGGACGCCTTTTCCTTTGCTGCCTTTGCGAATGGCGCCGCCTCCCGCCAACACGGCATCGAGTTCGGGCTGTCCTTTGAGAAGGGGGTCCCCAAGCGCTTCGATGGGAGCCGCGGTCGCTGTACTGGGGGCTTGAGCTGTGGAGGGAGTTGCCGGGTGCGTGGCAAAAGGGTCATCCTCGGGTGGGGCAGAGGCCGTAATAAATGGATCGCTGAGGCAATCGAGGCCGTCTTTTTTCATGTGGTCCCAATACATTTTAAATTGTTTCCAGTCGGGGATCCACTTAAAGGCTCGGGCTTTTCCATAGAAGTAGCGGCCAACGAGAACGGCGAGGCGGCGATCGCGCTCGGGGGAAGGGGGGCCTTCGCCGGCTTGGGGGACGGCCCATTCGAGTGCTCCGGTCACATAACCGGGTGCCCAATGTTTGAGGTGGGCGATCAAGTTAAAAAGAGCTTGCGTTGCGATTTCCTCGGAGCGGGAGATATTGGCGGAGCCATTCATAAAGGTGCGGAGCTGGGCATCGGTGACGGCGTTTCGTGTGGCGAGATCGCGCGAGGCGTGGATGAGCATGTAGAGGAGCGGGAGAGAATGGCGCATGATCTCGAGGGCTTCTTTTTTGCCGGTGATGACTTTTTTGCTTTCGAGATCGACGACATCGTAGATGTTTTGAGCGCGGTAGCGGACGCCCGCGCGCGTGAATACATCGCGGACGGCGGGGACACTGACGGCGTATTCGACGACTTTGCCCATGGCGCCGAGGCCGCCCCAGCCGGTTCCCCAGGTGACGATTTGGTTGTCGTAGGAGTTGATGGCGGCGGTGCTTCCTTCGCGGCTTTGAAAGGCCATGAACGCAAGGATTTTGCGGCGGTCTCCGGGCGATGCGGCTTCGGATTTTTCGCTGAGGTAGTTGCGGACGTAGGCGATATGAGGCTTGTCTTGGGTGCCAAAATAAATATGGCCCTTGCCCCAAGGTTTGAGGTCGGGTTCGGTGGGAATTTGGGCCCTGCATTGGGCGATGGCGGCGATGAGTTCATCCGGTAAAATCTGGCCTTTTTGTTCAGTTTTCGCGTCGGCGGCGAAGTCTTCCCAGCGCAGATTTTCTCCGTCGCTGAATGAGACCAGACCCTCGAGCGGGCTCTCCGCGAAGGTGGGCGGCGGGAGTGGTGAAATATCTTCGTAGGCCGATGCAAAGGCGATATCGCCCAGCGGTGCGAGTCTTGCGCGGACTTCGGCATCGATCGCGCCCGCGAGATTTGATTCGGGTTCCGCTTCGTCATCCTCGGGGATGTCTGCGCCTGAGAATTCGATGAGCCATGCATAGGTTTTTCCATCGGCTCGTTTGAGGATGCGGTGGGAAAAGAGGGCGGGAGAGATTTTTGGTTTGGAGCCGAGGGCAAAGGAGTCCGTGATGCCGCGGAGATGCTCCTCAGCTTCCTTGTCTGAAATGTGGGGCGAGGGAATAAGTTCGTAGATGAAGTGGAACACGGGGAAGTGGTTTTGCATGACGATCTCCGAAGGCAAAATGATCCAAGTTAACACGGAATTTTGCCAGTCCGCAAAGGCATTGCGGCAGACACTTTTTATAGGGCTGATTCAAATGCAGGTGTTGGGCCATGGCTCAATCCTTGCCAGGACCATTGAACTGTCTTGGGGGTGTATCGGGTGTGGGGTAGGGCAAGCTGCGTAGGTATCTGTGAAGATTGGCATTGGAAATGCCGATGGGGTCGCCGAGATGTGGCTAGAGATAGAGCTGGACAGCGATGGAGCAGAGCTTCGGGTTTCGGGGCGCGGCAGCCGTGGAGAGAGGCCGGCGGCTCATAAGATTCCGCCTGAAAAAGGCTTGGATCTGCTTTCGGGGCTGACGAGTAAAGTGGGTAGGGCGATCCGCGGCGGAAAGGCGCTGGATCCCGCTGTTGTGCAGGATGCTCAGTCTGTATATGAAGAGGTGTTTCAGGGCGAGCTGCGCGATGTGCTGGTGAGGCTGGGCGAGGCAGCAAAGGATGGGCAGGTGTTGATCCGCTTGTTTATCCGCGATCGGGCGCAGCAGGCCATTCCTTGGGAGGCGCTGTGCAAGCCGGGGACGAGTGAAGGTTTTTTAGGAACGGATACAAGGCTTTTGGTGGCGCGCGGTGTGATGTCGTCCGATCCTTGGGAGCCCCGGGAAGTGCGGGGGGCGGTGCGGGTGTTGGCGATTGCGCCGGGGAGTGATGACCGTGCGCTTTTGGCACTGCGGGATGCGGTTTCGGCATCGATTGATTCGGGCGAAATTGAATGGCTGGATCCGATCGCGGGGGATGGGATAAATGCGCGGACGCTGTTTGATAAGCTGAGGCGGGGGAAAAGTCCTCATATTCTTCATTGGCTGGGCCATGGAGGGGTAGATTTGCAGGGGCGCCCGGTGCTGAGGCTTGCGGACGATGAAGACGGCGAGGAGGTGTGGATGACGGCGGAGGCGCTGGCGCGCGAGCTTTCGGCGAGTTTTTGCGAGGAGCTTCGGCTGTTGATGCTGGAGGCTTGCGAGGGGGCGAAGGCGGGAGCGTTGGGGAGCGCTGGGGAGATATTGGCAAAGGCGGGAGCGGATGCGGTGGTGGCCTATTTGTGGCCTGTGAAGACCGATGTGGCCCGGACTTTTTCGGTTGCGTTGTATGGCGCGCTGACAGGTTCAGAACGGAATGTTGGGGATATTGGGGCGGCCGTGGCGGCGGCGAGGAGGACTTTGCTTGCGCAGAGTGCTGAAGCGTTTTCTCCGGTTTTGTTCTTGAGGGGTTCCGACACGGTGCTCTTTGATTTTAAGGGGCGGCGGGTGGCGAAGCCTGGAGGAAAGAAAAAATCTAAATCGCTTGCGCCCGCATTGGCGATGCTGTTGGAGAAGCCCTTTACGATGGTGCTGGGGGATGTGGACGAGGATCGGGCGCTGTTGAAGCAAGAGCTGTCTCAATTTATGGCGGAGAACGGCGACAAGGTTGATGAGGGGGCGAGTATTGGTACGCTCACGCAGCGCTGTGTGCTCCGTTTTGGTCAGGAAGTGCTTCATTCGCTGTTTCAGCAGGCGCTGATGGGAACGCAGCCTCCGGCGCCTCCTTTGATAGAGGCGCTGGGGCGCTTGGTGAGTCCCGGGGTGCATTTTACGCTGTTATGGCGGCCTCATTTAGAACGGGTGATTGCGGAGAAACAACCCCATCGAACGATTTATGCGATTCAGCCTTCGCTTGCGGGGACAAGCGGCAAGCCCCGGGTGGTGAAGAGGGCGGGGGGGACAGCGCTTTGGAAGATGGAGCCGATGATGCCGAAGCGATTTGATTTCGATAATGAAATCATTGTGCTGCGTTTGTACGGGGGGTATTCCGCGGAAGCCAGGCCCATTTTCTCTCAACCTTTGTTGACAGAGGATGACCATATTCATGGGCTGTTGGGAGCGGAGGGATTGAGGCCGCCCATGTGGATGGAGGAGCTCTTGGCGAGGCCGCGCATTCAGCCCGGCTTGTTTGTTGGGCTTTCGGTGCTGGATTGGAGGCATCGGATGCTCTTGCGCTGGCTCTATGATCAGCGGCCCGCGCCCAAGGATAGTCTGGCGCTTTTATCTCCCGGGGCGGATGTGAACGAGGCCGAGATCTGGGATTCGGGTGGGGGATTACCAGGAACCGGTCGAATTGCTCCGGTTTGTGAGGATTTGGATGCATTGGCTCAGGTGCTTGAAGCCTTTGAACCTGGGGTAAGCTAATGGTTTCGGAAGCTTTGTTGATAGAGAATCCATTTCCAGGGCCTCAGCCGTATCGAGCCGCCGATCGGGGGCGTTTTTATGGCCGGGACGATTTGGCCTATAAACTCGAGGGGACTGTACTCGCCAATCGCTGTTTAACGGTATATGGTCCCTCGGGAGCGGGAAAGTCGTCGCTGGTGCAAGCCTCTGTTTTGCCTTCGCTGTTGGATGCGCACGATATCCGGGTGGTGAAGGTGGATGGGTGGCCGGATGGGGTAGAGCCTGTTTCATGGCTTGCGATGGCTGTTTATTCCGATTTGGGCTTTGGGGTTCCTCCTGAGGGCATGGAATCGGCGGACGCAATTTTTATGGCGGCGAAGCGTGTGGCGCGCGGTTCGTCCAGGCCCTTGGTTGTATATTTGGATCAGATGGAGCAGCTTTTGTATTCAAACCGGAAGTCTGATGAATCCGAGGCTTTGTTTGAATGCGTGCATCAATTGGTGGAACTGCCCTTGCGCAATATCCGGGTGGTGCTTTCGCTTCGGGAGGATTATTTGGGGCGTTTTCGCGATCGTTTAAAGGATCGCAGGCGGATTTTGGATCATGGTTTTCGGGTGGGGCCGCTGACGGTGCTGGAATTGACGGAGGCGGTGTGTCAAGCGGCGGCCTCGGGCAAGCCGTCTCAGCAATGGGATGCGGCGCGAATAAAGCGGCTGATGATGCAAGTGCGGGTGGCGGGGCAAGCGCAGTCGGATGATGCGGAGGCCCAGTCGGCCTATGCTCAGATTGTGTGCAGGGCGCTATTTCAGATGGGGGCATCTGGTGATTCTTCGGGTGTGAATTCCCAGGGGGAAATTAGGGCCGAGCCCATTGTGTACCGATATGTTGAGATGGCGCTGGCTGCTTTGGGGGAGAGGCGGGGCGCGGCGCAGCGGCTCTTGGAAGAGCATATGATCACGGCGGATGGGGGGCGCACGCTGAGGACGGAGAACGAGCTTTTGAAGGTGCTGCCGGCGGAGGATTTGCTGCCTATTCTCAAGGGTTTGGAGGGCTCGGCGATTCTTCACGCGGAGGAGCATCAGGGAAGCCGTTATTTTGAGCTGGGGCATGATTGGCTGGCCAAGAAAGTTCTTGAGGAGAGGCAGGCCAGGGAGCTTTTGGAGGAACAGCGCCGAAGAGAAGAGGCGCAGCGGGAGGAACTGGAGCGGCAGCGGGCAGAGGCATTGGCGCGTCAGGAAAAGGAGAGGGCGGAGCGGCGGCGGCTTCGGGTGATTACGGCGCTGTCGCTTGGGGTGGCGGCATTGACGGGAGGATTGGGGTTTTGGGCGTGGAGCGAGCGCAATGTTGCCCGGGAGCAGACGAAGATTGCGTTGGAGAAGACGCGGATTGCCCAGGAGCAGACGGATATTGCCAACGAGCAGACCGTCGAGGCGCTCGATGCGAGAATCATGGCGGTCTTTCGGGATATTCGAGGGCGGGGGGATTTGGCATGGGGCATGAAGTTTCTTGCCGAGGTTTCGCATCCGGACAAACGCCGCGGCTGGGTGGAAATGGCGAGCGATGCTTTGGCCGAAAATACGCTGAGGGCAACGCTTTTGGGGGCGCGGGGTCCGCTGAGCGGGGCTGTGTTTAGTCCCAACGGGAAGCTTGTGCTGACGGCTTCTTCGGATTGGAAAGCAAGGCTATATGATGCCTCTGGGCGGGGTGATCCTGTCGTGTTGACTGGTCATGGAGGGAGCATTCGAGATGCGGTTTTTTCTGCAGACGGGAGCTATGTGCTGACTTCTTCCGATGATGGGACGGCCAGGGTATGGGAAACGCAGAATCCCGAGAGGAGTATTGTGCTGAAAGGCCACGAAGCTTCGGTGAATTCTGCAAGCTTTAGCCCCGATGGAAAACAGGTTGCGACGGCTTCGGATGATGGGCAGGTGCGCGTCTGGAATACCGGTGGAACCGGAGTTTCCCTTGTGCTCAAAGGGCATGAAAGCGCAGTGAATATGGCGATCTTCAATGCGTCGGGGGACCGGGTCATCAGTGTTTCGGCGGATAAAACCGTGCGCATTTGGGAGCTGAATTCCAAGGCGAAACCAAAGGTCCTAAAGGGGCATGAAGGCGAAATCCGTTTTATTGCGTTGAGTCCGGATGGCAAGAGACTGGTCACAGCATCGGCGGATCGAAGTGCCCGAATCTGGAATGCGGATGGGAGCGGAAAGGCGATAGAACTTCGTCATTTGGGTGAGGTGAATCATGCGGCGTGGAGCGCAGACGGGCAGCGTATTGCTACGGCGTCGGCCGATGGGTTGGTGCGGGTGTGGAAGGCGGATGGCAAGGGCGATCCTCTTGTGCTGAAAGGCCATACAGGAGCAGTGAATCATGTCGTGTTTGCTCCGAATGGCCATATGCTTGCATCGGCGTCGGATGATGAAAGCGTGAGGGTGTGGGATTCGGATGGTGTGGGGGAGGGGATTGCGATGCTGGGGCATCATGCCCCTGTAGAGACGGTGGCTTTTCGAGGCGATGGGGGGCAATTGGTGAGTGCTTCCGCCGATTATACCAGGGGTGCATTGAATTTTAATACGGCGAAGATTTGGGAGATAGGGAATTTACAAATAGCCGTTCCGCATGCCGAGGGCATGGGTGTGACGCATTCGGCCTTTTTGGGGGAGGATGGGAACAGCGTTCTTTCGGTGCTGGACGACAATTCAGCGATGTTGTGGCAATTGGGTAGCAGGAAAGCCCCGGTTTTTTTGAAGGGGCATGAGGGATGGGTGACCAGTGGTGCGCTGAGTCCGGATTCCAAGCGCGCGGTGACGGGCTCTTTTGACAAGACTCTTCGGATATGGGGTGTGGATGGCAAAGAGGAAGCTGTGCTGAAAGGGCACACGGGGGAGATACGCAGTGTGGTGTTTAGCCCTGATGGGAGCAAGATTGCGAGCGTTGCGGACGATAAGACCGCCCGGGTGTGGAATGCGGATGGTACGGGAGAGGCCCGGACATTTTCGGGACATCAGCAATGGGTGAGTTCGGTGGCATTTAGTGTGGATGGGAAGAAAGTAGCCACGACATCTTTCGACCGGACAGCTCGGATTTGGAATGCAGATGGGTCTGGAGATCCCATTGTGCTCTCCGGCCATACGGCGGATGTGAGGGCGGCGGCCTTTAGTCCGGATGGAAGGCGGGTTGTCACGGGATCGAAAGATAAAACGCTGATGATTTGGAACGCGGATGGGACAGGAAAGCCTACCGTGCTCAGGGGGCATAAAGCCGCTGTGACCCAGGTGGTGTGGAGTCGCGATGGAGCCTATATTGTCTCTGCATCTCAAGATCAGACGGTTATCATTTGGCCGGCGGGTGGAGGGGGAGAGCCCATCGTGTTGAGCAGCGGAATCCTTGCCACTCACCTTGTTTTTCAGGATGGGGGAAAGCGAGTTATGCTGATTGGCGCAGGCAATCGCATGCGCAGCTTTAGGCTGGACGTGAACACTTTGGTGAAGGAATTATCCCAGGCGACTGTCGACTGTGTTCCGGCAGGAATTCGGGCAGTTTACTTGGGAGAATCAGAGGAGAAGGCCCGGGAGAATTTTGCGGCATGCGAGGGGTTGCATGGCCGAAAGGCTAGTTTAAAGCCGCCGGATAGTCAGGCTGTGGATCCTATTCTAGGGGATCCCAATGCTGGAGTAAAGATGGCAAAAATTCTTGTGTTGCCCGGGGATGCAACTGTTGAAGTCGATGGAATTGTGGCTCATCGGCATGCTGGGTTCATCGATTTAGGGGGCAAGGTAGGGGAGAAGCGAATGGTTCGGGTGCTCAAAGGGGAGGAGCAGCGGGAATGGGAAGTGAGCATTTTGGATACTGAGGCATCTCCATCCATACTGAATCTTTCGGCACCTCTTCCAGGGAAGAAGGGGGATGGAGGCAAGAAAGAAGGGCCAACATTGGTTCCTGAAGAATTTCAGTAGGCGGCTTGGATAACAGGACAAGGGATGCTTAGAACCGCTTGAAGAATGGCGTGGAGGAAAGAGGCAGATGCGTACTTTGATTATTAGCGATTTACATCTGGGCAATGGCGGACCTTATGACTCCTTTGCTGGGGGCGAGGCGCTTCCAGCCTTGCTGGCTCGGTATTCATCACCGGGCACGCGAATCCTCGTGAATGGAGACGGGGTTGATTTCCTCATGAATGGAGATCCTCTGGAATTGGATGTCGATCGGGCTGTTTCGCAGGCGAAGTCGATTGTGGATTATGCTCCGTCGAGCTCAGTGCTGGAAGCTATGGGGCGTGCGTTGGCAGCCGGCGCCGAGCTTGTCTTTAGGCTGGGTAATCATGATGTTGAGCTTGCGCTTCCCGAGGTGCAGGATGTGCTCCGTGCTGCGTTGAAGCAGCCCGCGGAGATAGCGGCAAAGTTATCTTTTCAGCTTGGTGATGAGCCGGATATCGTGGAAGTCGGCGGAGCTCGCGTGTTGGTGACCCATGGGGAGCATAACGATCCATGGAATCGGTTGGATGATTATAAGGGATTGTTAAGCAAGAGCAAGAAGTTTAAATTTGCTCCCGGGTCTGAGTTGGTGAAGAAATTGCTGAATCCGTTGACGGAGAATTACCGTTTGAAGTTTGCGAATTTGCTTAAGCCGGATTTTCAGGGGGCAACACTTACGGCGCTGGCGGTGGCGCCTGTGGCGATGAAGGTACTGCTTCAGCGGGCGACTGCCAGCATTATGTGGCAGCTTTTCCGCAAGTCGAGCGGGCCCGCCAGTTTTGGAGATGAGACGGAGGAAGATTTGGGCTTGGCCAAGCGGGTGTTGGAAGCGGGCCTGTCCAGCGAGGAGCAGGCGGCGATGGAGGAGTTTTTGGGTGAAGGGGCTTCCTCGTTTGCTGAGGACGACGATGAAAGCGCTTTTGGCAAGGCGAGGTTGAAGATGGCGCGGGCAGGATTAAAGCTGTACGCGGGTTTTCAGCGGGGAATGAGCGGTAAGGCGGGGGATGACTTTTTTACATTGGAGCCATCGCCGGAGGAGTGGAAAGAGGCCGAGCGGCTGGCAAAAAAGTTCAATGTTTCCGCGGTGGTGATAGGACATACCCACGCCGCGCGATGGGGGCAAAGGAATGGTCTTACCTTTGCCAATACGGGGACATGGATCTATCTCATGAAGTTGCCGCCCTTTGATGCAGGCGACGAAGCTTGGGCCGATTTTCTGGCTGAGTTGAAGACCAACCCCAGGCTGGAGCCGGAGAAACAAAAACACGCCAGAACCATTGCGCGCTTCACGGCGGTTGAGCTTTCGGCGAATCCAGGGGGAGGGGCCAATATAGCGCTAGTGGAGTGGATTCCAGACGAGGGATTGAAAACGCTCGGAGCTACGGTTGTTGGAGCGAAGTCTTAACCGCGGATAATTGAACGGGTGAGGTATAAAAAGCGATGGAAACGTCTGTAAAGAACCAAAGTAGGCTCGTTGAAGAGCAACCTGATGACCCTTCACCGTGGCAGGATTTGGTGTTTTCCGATCCGGCGCCACCCGAGGATTATACTCGTGCACCAGCGAGTTTTGACGATTCGCCTCCTCCTCAGTTTGTTAGAACGGTGAACCTAATTCCAATGCCTAGGCATGATTTGCGGGGTCCAGATGATCTCGATGGAATTGCGGAGCGCATTTACGCGCGTGTGGGGGAGGGAATTGCCGATGTCTTTGCCCATGAGGATTACGCGGGCTATGAAGGAGAAGCCACGGAATCTTGGGCCCGGACCATCGCCGAGCATCAGACAGGCATTCCCTACACAATGCCCGCCTATTTCTATGGAGCTCAGAAGAAAGTTGCCGAAGCCATAGCCCGGCAGGGACGCTATCCCTTGGTTGGGCAATGTCAGCAGTCCGCCACGACGGCTTTATGCCTTGCAGGCTGGGACGGCGGAGCCTACGGCGATATCGGCTCTGGAAAAGGCTCTCAGCCCTATTGCGCAAGCTTGGGAAGGGGCTGGACCGATGTGCCCATGGACCTAAAGAAATGGTCTGATGAGCTGTGGGAGGATGTGAAGCCGGGAGCATGTTTATTCTGGTCCACCGACTCCGAGGGGGTGGGGCATGTGGTGGTTGTTATTCGCAAACATCCGCAGGATCGCAAGTGGCAATTGTGGGACACAGGCACGTCGTTTTATGATCCCCAGCCTCATATTGCGGTTGCAAAACAAGCCCGTATGCTATGGGAATCGCATTGGTGGGACTATATTCCTAAAACGATTTCGACCAATTGGCAATTTAGAGGTGTGGGGTTAATTAAAGGACTGGGACATATCCCACCAAACCTTCGGCCCCGAGGACGCACCCGGCTTATTTTAACCAGGCGAAGCGATAAAAAACTCCTCTTCCGATCGGAATGGATCGATATGGAAGCCAAGGGATGGCCCATTTCCTGGCTTCTTCGGGGGCTTCGCGGAGCGCCATTTTCAGATCAGATTGAGGCCATGTTTTGTGTAAATTCGCCTCCGGGACAGAGCACCAGCAATCCCAAGGGCTTGCCTCTTCTGGATTGCTTTACGGATGCGAAGGGGAACGCCAAGATGGCCTGGGATTACTCGAAAAAGACAGGCTTTCATGATCGCAAGGACGCGGCAATGTGGTCGCCCGAGGCTCCGTATAAGGCTGGGGATAGCTCTACCGTCTCTGTTGCGCAGACCTCGGAGGCCGCGACTGCTCAACAAGTTGTCCAAACCACAACCCCGCCCCCGGTCGAGCCAAGCCAGCGGATTCTGGAGAGCGCGCTGTTTTGCGATGTGGACGAGCTTCAGAAGATTGTCGCCGTGCATGGGGCCCTTCGGCAAGGTGGCCGGGGAGCTGGGGTTAAGGCACTGCAACAGGGTTTGGTTGAACTTGGATATGATGTACCCGGAGGCGCGGATGGGTCGTTTGGAAAGGGCACAGCGGATGCTCTGAAGAAATTCCAGGCCGAAGCAGGCTTGGGGGCCGATGGCGTGGCCGGTGCTGGAACGCTAAAAGCCATGGATCAAAAGCTAGTGAATAAACAAGCAGCGAGTTGAAGATGGGGAGTGGTACTATGGATGACGCGCATAAACTGCATTTGTTGCTTTCTCACTACGATGATGGGGCCCCTGTGCTCAAGGATGGTTTGCCCGAAGAGGCTGCCGCCGAGCACGATCTCGACGATATAAAAACAGAGCGGGGGCCTCAGGATTTCTGGGAGGAAGGAGGAGATCCAGGGGATTTGGAAGAGCAGCGCTGGGGTGTGTTTGCGCCCGAGGGTCCCGATGGAGATAGGCTTATCGAGCTTATTCGGCCCTTGATGGAATTCAGGCGGGAGCAGCAGGGAGGTCATGATGTTAAGGTCTACCGCGTGCCGCCCAAGCTATCCCCCGCGGATGCGGCGCGCTGGAGGAAGCAAAATTTTGACACCCAATTCGATGTGTCCAGCGATTTACCCCGCTATCAGTTGATGCTGGGGGATTTGCATCAATTGCCTCTGTCCGTGCAGCAGTGCCAAGGAATGGATGGCTTTGTGGGCCGGCTCTGTTTTCGCGAGGAGCGAGAATACCAAGCCTATGTCGAGAAAGTCCTTCGCTGGGAGAAAACACGCGCCGAAAAAGAAGCTAGGGCCAAGTTCTTCACAGTGCATGATGGGACAGCCGCCACGATGATCGGCTACAGGGCCTTGATGAAGCCTGGTATTGATATTTTAAATGTACGGCATCAGGACGTCGATGATTTGGGCGACAAAGACGCGCCTTCTCCCTCTGAGTTCCTAGCGATGGCCAAAGACCCAACCCCCACCATGTTGTTTAGCGTAAGCCATGGGGCTGGGGCTCCCCGGGGAGGCTGGAAAGATGTTCAAGAACAGCGCGATCGCCAGGGTGCGATGAGCTTTGGCCGGGAAGGAAAGCTTGCGGGTGCCGATATCGGCGATGCTCCCTTTTTGCCCGGGGGTATATGGTTTATGTTGGCTTGTTATGGGGCAGGGACACCCGATACAAGCGCTTACCGCCATTGGTTGGAAAAACTTAAGAGCATTGGTCAGTTTGGAGGCAGTGCCGAATCGGTGCTGGCCAGTCTTCCCAAGGGAGATATCCCGCCTTTTATCGCGAGATTGCCCCAGCGTGTGCTGGCCAATCCGAATGGTCCGCTCGCCGTGATGGGACATATCGATTTGGCGTGGACCTATAGTTTCGAGGAGCGGGACAGCGGTAAAAAACCCGTGAATCGCCCTGGAAAATTTATGGATGTCGTCCGTTCGGCCCTTCGGGGAGAGAGAGCGGGCATTTCCTTTAGGCAACTGGTTCGTTTTATTAGCCACGCCAATCAAGAGCTCTCCGATCTCTACGATTTAGCTGAAAAAGAAGGCGATGCTCATGAAATGGATAAGGCTAGACTGGGGCATCTATGGATGCTGCGTCAGGATATGGCGGGATATGTGCTTTTAGGCGACCCTGCCGTTCGGCTTCCCACTGTGGTAAAAGCCAAGGCAAAGCCTCAGTCCGTGCCTTCTGTCATATCGGCCCCCGCGGCTGTGCCTGCTCCGCCTCCCGCGCCTCCCGCGCCTCCCGCTCAATCCTTCGATGCGCCCTCATTGCCCATCCCCATTGAGCATCTCGAGGAGGCCATTGGCCATGTGATGGTGGGTGAACTGAGCGTGAAAGCCATCGCCGCCAAATATGGCATCGAGAAATCCAAACTGGAAGATCTCGCCAATCTCTATCGAAAGGCCGGACGCGCCGCCCTGGGCCAACGCTAGCGAAGACGTCTTTGCGTGGGGTGAATCATGTCTCAGCATGCCGATCAGCTCGATCTCTTGCTTGTGGATGCGGATCAATATCGTCCCGTTCTCGAGGAAGGTCTGCCTCAAACATCGGCGGATCGAGCTCCAAAACCGAAAAAAGGCGTGCGGGGAGATGATTCCCCCGATTGGTGGCGGGCAGATGGCGATCCCAACGATCTGCCTGAACAGCGCTGGGGCGTGGTTGCGCCCGAGGGCCGCGAGGGCGATCGTATGCTCGAGGCCATTCAACCCCTGCTTCGCCTTCGCGAGGCGGAGCAGGGAGCCAAACCCATTGTATTTCGCGTGCCTCCCGATATGGATATCAAACAATCGGTGGCTTGGAAAGATCAAGAATATTGGTCCGAGAGCTTGTCCGAGGCTGAAAGGCCGCGCTATTTGCTGATGCTGGGGGATTTGCACCATATTTCGGTTGAACTTCAGCATTCGCTGGCCAATGGCTCTCTGGTGGGGCGCCTTCACTGCGCGGACAGCGGAGGCGATACCAATTTCGAAGGCTATGCGGCCTACGCCGAAAAAACCGTTCGCTTTGCCAAGGAAGGAACGCCTCACAGCGCCGGGGATATGCTGTTTTTCGTGGCTCCGGACGGAACATCGGCCACGTCTACAGCAGAAAATAAGCTTGTTGCCCCCAGTGCCGCGGCCATGCGCGAAGGAAAGCAAAAAGGGCATTATCCCTACGCGCATCTCCGCGAGCTCAGCGCCGAAACGGTGGATGAGCTTCTGGCCGCGGGGGCTCAGCCCTCTCCCTCTGTGCTGATGTCCGTTAGCCATGGCTTGGGTCGTCCCCGGCGCGGTTTTAAGTCGGAAAACGAGCAAGAGCGCCGCCAGGGAGCCATGGTTTTGGGAGGCGGCGAAGTGCTGGATGCAGAATGCCTTCAATCCACACCCTTTTTGCCTGGTGGATTGTGGTTCTTCCTGGCTTGCTTTGGAGCGGGGACGCCCAGTTCAAGCGTCTACCACACATGGTTGTCTCATTTGGCCAAGGAAGGAGCCTTTAAAGATCGGGCCGATGCGGTGCTGGGAAGCTTGCCCAAGGCCGGTCAGCGGCCCTTTATGGCGGCCATGCCTCAAGCCGCCCTCGCCAATCCCCATGGACCGCTGGCTGTGCTGGGGCATATCGATCTCGCTTGGACTTATGGATTTTCGAATGCAAAAAAGCTTTCAGAAAGCCGTAAATCCCGAATCCTCTCGGCGCTGCAGGTCATGCTCAGAGGTGGGCGCGCGGGAGTGGCCCTAGAGGCGCTGGTCCGCTTCTATCGCGAAACCAACGATGCCTTGATGGCCAATTATCAGCTTGAGGCCGATGCCTTGGCGGCAAACCGCCCCGATCCTTCCGATCATGTCGAACGAGGGCATCTGTGGATGCTTCGCAATGATCTTCGGGGGTATGTGCTGCTTGGAGATCCTGCCGTGCGCTTGCCCCTCCAGTCCTTGGCGCTCAATGCCCAGGCGCTGCGGCCTTCTTCGTCGCCTCCTGAAATTCATCCGACTTCCGGCCCTGCCCGGATCAGCCAAGACCAAGCCCTAAAAGCTCTGCTTCAAGGCGATGAAACCCCCCGTTCCATTGCGGCACAGGCTGGTATTTCGCTGTCCGACTTGTGGAACCTGTTTGAATCCTTTAGGGCGGGGAAACGCTCCCGCAGTTTGGGGTAGGCGATGATGAAAATACTTCGCTTTATAGGCAATTCCGGGCGCAGAGGTCATGGATTCGCATTCTCTCTTGGCTTGGGCGCCCTCTTCCTCACCCAAAATCTGGCGGCTCAATCTCCACCCCCAGCTCCGCCCTCCGCTCAAGCTCAAGCCCCCGTGCCCAATCGGGAAGCGGCCGTTGAACGCTACAAACGCGGCCGTAAACTCATGGAACAACAACTCTGGGGACCGGCCCTCGCCGAATTTCTGGAATCCTCCAGGCTTTATCCAGATGCCTGGACGCCCATCGGCGGTGCGGCCAAATGCTTGACAATGCTTGGCCGTTTTGACGAAGCCCTCGATTTATATGCCCTGCTCGTCAAGAACTTCAGCGAACGCATGAAACCGGCCGAGCGCGATTTGGCTCTCCAAGAAGTGGAACAAGCCCGCCGCATGGTGGGAACCATCGAAATTGAAGGTTCCGAACCGGGGGCAACCATTGTTGTCGATCAGCAACCCAGAGGCCACTATCCTCTTCTTTCCCCCTTGCGTGTGCCTGCAGGCAGTCATTTGGTCCGCGTCTACAAAGAAGGCTTTGAGCCTTTGGAAATCCGGGCCGATGTGCCAGGCGGAACAAGCAAATTGCTCAGGGCCAAGCTGATCAAACTCCTCAAAACTGGCACCCTTCAATTGGCCGAGACCGATGGAAAAGAAGTTGGCGTCATCGTTGATGGTTTTCCCGCCGGCCAAACCCCGCTTAATCTTCAGCTCGCACCCGGAAAGCACACGGTGCTCCTTCAAGGCGAGGGCAATCTGGGAACGCCCCCATCCACCATTGAAATCAAGGCCGATGAACTGCTTCCCCTTCGTCTCAAGGCCGAAGTGCTGAGTGCCACGCTCCGGGTGGTTCCAGAGCCTTTTGATGCGCTGGTTTCCGTCGATTCGGTCGTCGTGGGCAGGGGGACATGGGAGGGCCGTGTCAAGCCCGGCACCCATAAAATTGAAGTCGCCGCCGATGGCTTTCTTGCCGAAACCCGTAAAATTATCGTCGGTGATCATCGACGCGATGCCGTACGCATGGAATTGCCCCGCGATCCTAAATCCCCCTTCTGGCGAGAACCGCCCCTTCCTCCTCATTATACGGCCGAATTCAGTACGGGTCTGATGCTCGCTCCCAGCGTGGGCGGAGACATTAGCAGCGCTTGCACCCAAAATTGCCAGCTTAGCATGGGACTCGGCGCCTATTCCGCATTCCGGGGCGGTTATGAGCTTAGCTCGGGCTTTAGCTTTGGCATGGCCTTGGGGTATGCCACCGTTCAACAAGAGGCTCAAGACCGGGCTGCCCACCTCAATGTGGTTTCCCTGCCCAACAATGCCACTGCCTCGGGTACGGCTGACGATGTGCTGTCCATCCGGGGTGTCTTTGGAGGCATTTGGGCGGGCTATTCCTTCCGCCCCTTTGACTCCAACTTTCCTTTTCATCTCCGGGCGACCGCCGGTCTTCTGTGGGGAAGCGCCTCCGATTCGAGAAACGGCCAATTCCAAGCCAATCTCGATGGAAGGAGCTTCCGCGTGGGCACCCTTGTCGAACAAAAAACAGCCGGTTTTGTCGTTGCCGCCCCTGAAGTACGGCTGGGGTATAGGCTCCTCCGAAAGCTTGAAGTCTATGCAGGCTTGGAAGTACCTCTTTGGTTTGCTCTCTCCCAGCCCCGATGGATTGATGACCCCAAAAATGGCCATGCCGTGTACGCAGGCTCCGACGGGTATGGATGGTTTAATGCCGAGTCCTACACCAGCCGCGTGATCGTAGGCTTTGTCCCGGGTTTTGGTGTGAAGATCGATCTTTAGCCGAGAAAGGAAAGTGTTTGATGTTTAGCTTGGATATGATGCCCGCGGCCTACGGGGATGCCCTCTGGATTGAATACGGCGATTCCGCCGCCCCCAGGCGCATTCTCATCGATGGAGGAAAGCTTTCCTCCGCGGAACCCATCGCCCGGCGTATCCGCGAGGTCGCGGCCTCCGATCCCGCGGGCCTCTGTTCATTTGAGCTCGCTGTCCTCACCCATATCGACGGCGATCATATTGAAGGGTTTTTGTCGCTGATTCACTCCATGAGCGCCGGGACATTGCCTATGCAGGTGGGGGAAATTTGGTTTAATGGCGCCCCTCATCTTCCCGATCCTCATGAAAGCGGCGAACCCGCTCCTCCGGGTTCGGCCGGCGCCCCCTCCTTTGGCGCGCTCCAGGGGGAAATGCTCTCCTTTGTGCTCTTCGATCAAAAGCTCCCCTGGAATTTGTGGTCCTCCATGGGTCCTATTTTTATTCCCCAGAGAGGCCGTCTTCCCGTCTTTGAACTTCCAGGAGGCATGAAACTAACCTTGCTCGGGCCGACCTTTGAACGCCTTCAAAAGCTGCGCGCCAAGTGGGACAAAGAAGTAAAGGAATGGGAAAAGAAATCCAAAGCCAAACTCAGCCCCGAAACGGTCATCGAACTGCTCGCCGATAGGCCAGAAGGCCGGGTATTGCACTTCGCCGAGGAAGAGGGTTTGGATGTGAGGGCGCTGGCCGATTCATGGGATAAAGAAGATACCAGCGAGCCCAATGGCAGCAGCATCGCGCTATTGGCCGAATACGAAGGTAAAAGCATCCTGCTATTGGGAGACGCCTTTGCCCGCGATATGGCATCCGCGATACGCCGCCTGTTGACGGAGCGGGCCCCCAAGGGAGGCGCGCCCAAGGACAAACTCCGGGTCAATGCCCTTAAAGTCGCCCACCATGGAAGCCGTAACAATATCAGTGAAGAGCTTCTTTCCCTGGTCGATTGCGATCATTTTCTAATATCGACCAATGGAGCCGTCTTTGGGCATCCCGATCCCGAGGCGGTGGCTCAAATGGTTGGGGGTAAGCATCGATTTGAATCCAAGAGCGCGATGGCCCGGCTCCGGCATCTCTATTTTAATTATCGCTCGCCCCAGACCACGCCTTGGGAAGGCAAGGATATCGAAGGGAATATGCTGTCGGATGTCTATCAATTCCGGGCGTATTATCCCGAAAAGGGCAAAGAGGGACTGAAGGTTGTCCTTTCGGCTTGAGAGGCTTGGTTGGGGGGTATTGCCTCATGGGAAAAGCCATTCGTATCTATCCTCGGCATTCACGCCGGTTCCCGCAAGACTTCAGGCCGAGAACTCAATGTTCTATGCTGAGCGTTGAAGTAAGCTCTGCGACATGCAAAAATGGCAAGGTCTTTGAAGCGAAATCCGCACTCGCATTCCCGTGCCAGGCCAACCTGCTTCATACATGCATAGGATATCCATTACTTAGCCAATCAATGAAGCTGGTATAATGATTGCAAGTTACTGCTATCGTGGATTAGCACCTCGATCAACGTTTTTGAAAGGATTTCACAATGGCAAACAATTCGGCGAATAGTGTAGTCCTGCCTTCCGGCGCGCAAAGGACGACAGTTGAATTCCGAAACGAAACACCCTTTCCTGTAAAGGTATTTCGTAAAACGAAAAGCGGTGAAGAGGTATTTGGCAATCTGCTCGACGGCTATAGCCGCTATACCCAGGAAGCGGTTTTGGGTGATACGCTCTATGCCCGGCTTGCGTGCAATGGCTGGGAAGTCGCGCAGATCGCCGCTCAAACCTATAGCCAGTCCTGCCGTATTGATGCAGCAGTTCTTCGTTCCAAGTCTACCGCTTTGGCGAATCCAAAGATAAAAGTCTCGCTCGATCTTCCCCTTCGCGCTTATGAGCTCTTCCTGGTGGATGACAAGGGGCAAGAAAGCTCTCTGGGAAAGGTAGATGGGGGTAAGACAGCGAATTTTGAGGCATCGCCTGGATCGGTGGTTCGCGGCGCGCCCTTGGGTGGAGGAAAGGCTACTTATTTTTGGCTTATTGTCACACCCCAGGGGCAAGCGAATGTATTGGGTCAGACTTTCTCCACGGGAACGGGATGGGGCATCTTGCCTGAGGCGGGAGAAGTCGCGATTTTTACGGATCTGGCCATTGGAAAGGATGCCGCTTATGAGCCGGACAGCTCACCCAGCGATCCATTTTATTTTGTCTTTCATGGAGATGTCCCGGATTTATCTGTGTTTTTTGATCATCCATCGGTGGAATTTGGCTCGAAGGCCCGCACGGCCAAAAACAGCCTGGCCAAGGGAAATACCCCAGCCAAGCCTCTCACACTGGACCAGGCCGTAACCCAAATCAAGCCTGCGGCGGTCAAAGTGCCAGCCAATCCGTTCAACGTAAAAGATGTCAAATCGATGGTGATCTCGGGGGCCAAGGTAAAGAGCGGAGGACCTGTTTTGCTGGCCGCGCTGGTTGGCCCGGGTACGCAGGCGGTGTTTTACGAGGAGCCCAACTTCGACGGGGACTCGTATTCATCGGACAACGGTGCACTTCCTCCCCAAGAAAATGCGGCTTCCATCAAGATCGAAGTGATCGAAAGCGCGGATGCCGTGGGCGTCACGGCGCTCACTTCTCTTTCCGAGGATGTGGATCCGGACGAAAAAGAAGGGGGAAAAAGCGCAACCAAATTCAGAACCACGCTATGCCTGCCAGCGGGGATTGAATATGTTGAGATTAGCACCTGGGATGATGATGTCGATTTGGATATTGAGGGCAAAGCCTACAAAGTCGGCCCCAATGCTCCCGCGCGTATTTCCGCGAATGAATTTAACCGGATCACCATTAAGATCGATGCGGACGAAGCAGGGGCATCTGAGCTCTTGGTGCGAACAAGCGCCATGGCCGAAGGTCACGCCCTAATCATTTGTCCCGATGAAGAAATGCATGCGAAAATCGCTGGGTTAGGCGAAAATGAGCTCCACAAGTCCGGTCTGGCCGATCCAAAATTTGCCCAGGATGATCTCGCACAGGTTCAGAAGGCCCTTCAGCAAATTTCCTCCACCATTATCAATAGCCACAGCGACAGCGCAGCGGGGGTAAGCAACAAAAGGTCCGTCGATCCCAGTCTGATGAGCGACGCCCACTGGGTGCTTAGCTTGGATGCATCAACAGGCAAGGCCAGGTACGAAGCCGTGACAGTGGACCAGGCGACGCAGATCAACACCTCCGCATCCAAGGAAATTCAGGATGCGGTCAAAAACCTGGGGCAGTCCATTTTCTCAAAGAAGACCTGGAACAAAGTGGGGAAAGTTGTTGTTCATACTGCGGAAGACGCAGGCAAGGCCGTCGCGAATACAACGGAAAGCGTTGCTAAAGATGTGGCAAAGACGACGGAAAGCGCAGCCAAAGATGTAGCAAAAACGGCCGTTAATGTCGCAGGTGATGTGGCGGATGGGGTAAAGTACGCCGCCCATGAAGTCTCCAAAAGCCTGGTGGTCACGGTACATTTTTTGGAAGATAATGTTCCAGGCTTGCGCTTCGTCATGCGTGGGGCGAGCAAAGTCGCCGCCTTGGTTATCAAGAGTGTCGTCAGCATGGTGGGCATCGCCATCGAGAAGCTTGTGAAATGGCTCAGCTTTATCTTTGACTGGGGAGATATTGAGCACACGCAGAAAGTATTTGAAAAGCGGCTGAAGGATGGCATGGCCAAGCTCAAGACCGATGTGGTATCCATCAAGAAGGATATCCAGACGACATTAGGACTCGCTCGTAAGCAAACCGAGGATGTCAAAACCATTCAGCCCGCCTCCCAAGTCTCAAATAAGGCGACCAGCCCGGCCCATAATAGCGCTCTAGAGAAGGTGGAATGGTTCTTCTCTATGCTTCGCAAATATATTTTGAACGTAAAATCCCCTGGCGCAGGCAAGGCGCTCAGCGGAGATATGGCCCGTATTCAGAAGGATTTCAATCAGGCCATGTCCAAGCTGGACGATGACCTAAAGAAAGCTGGCAAAGATATTTCGAAGCTTGGCAAGGCGATTTCCAAGGGAGATTTTGATGGAATTGCGAAGGAGGCCCTGGCGCTGGCCATTGATTTAATGACCTTTGTGGCCGATTCGGTAGGGACCATCGTTGTGCTGGTGCTTGACGCCCTCGCAACGCTGCTCGACATATTTAGCGCAATCATCTCGGTTTCCTTTGAGATTCCGGGCCTTTCCTGGCTGTGGAAGCAGATGTTTGGAGGCCGCCTTGTCTTCTGCCCGCTGAGCGTTGGCCTGATGATTCCTGCGATTTTCACGACGATTGGCTTTAAGTTGGCCAAGGGCCACGCGCCCTTCCAAAACACCGAATCGCTGGCGCTCTCCTCCGATTCCGATGTGGCCGTCGCCTACGCGCTCGCCGGCGTCGACTTTGCAACCGGATTTTCATCGGCTTGGGATACCCTTCAGGCAGGAGCCGGGCCATCGGGCGAGCCAACCGCCACATGGAAAAAAGTGTTAAAAGTCATCATGGCCGCTGGCAAATTTTTGCACTATGTGATGACCCCTGTGCTCTGCAAGGATAGCGCAAACAAGGCAGTCGTATATGGTTTTTCTTGTTTCCCCGTGGCGGCGGGGTTGTTCGCCTTGGTCCCGGGTGTGGATGAGGGGCCGATGAACAAGGGGAAATGCATTGCCGATGGCATCTATGGAGCCGTGAAGATCATCGTCGGCTCTATCGAAGCGAGCAATGGACACGGGATTGAAGGCGGTATTCTAATCAGCGAAGGCGCTGGGTGTATGATGAAGCTTGGAGGAGTATCCTCCCAGCCCGAAGTCTATGGTCTAGCGGCAGTGGGGGCGTGCATGGGAATGTGGACGGCGGCGGTGCTTCATGTCTATCGGTCCACGCAACTATAATAGTCCCGTTTCGCTCTCGTGGGGCCTGCAGGCACTTGGTGTCCAAGGGCTTTGGGGGAGGGGCCTCACGGGGGCATCTGTGTTGATCGGGCATTTGGACACGGGCCTAATCGCCGATCATCCAGCTCTTGCAGGTAAAGTTCAAGAATATGCTGAATTCGATGATGATGGAGAGCTAATTCCCAATCAGCCCGCACGGGATAGCGCGGGCCATGGAAGCCATACCGCGGGCCTTGTGTGCGGTGGAATGATCGAATATGAGGCGATTGGGGTTGCGCCCGAGGCTCGTCTGATATCAGCTTCGGTGATTGATAGCGGAAACAACATCATTCGCATTCTTCAGGGCCTTTCATGGCTCCGGCAAAAGAACATCCGGATCTTGTGTATGGCCCTCGGTATACCCAGCGAAAATCCTATCTTTTGGACGATGCTTTCGGCGCTTAAGCGGGCAGGCGTGCTTCTGGTTTGCCCCATTGGCAATCATGGGTCTGCCGTTGCCCATGCCCCCGGACATTATCCATTTGTGCTTTCCGTGGGAGCGGTGGATAAAGATCTACACCTAAGCTCTTCAACAGGAGCTCTTTTGGATTCATCCGGGTGCTGTATCAAGCCTGAGCTCTTGGCTCCGGGCGTGTGCATTCCCTCGGTCAGCCCTCATTTCGCGCCTGCAGTCACCCGGAGCGGCTCTTCCCAGGCTTGTGCCCTGGTGGCGGGAGCATCAGCTCTACTATGTCAAGCCTATCCCCATGCCACACCCAATCAACTGGCTTGGGCACTCTGTCAAAGTGCTCAAGCTGTGGACAAACAAAAGGGAATCCGGTACAGACATGGCCTTATCCAAGTGGAGCGAGCCCTGTCGCTCTTGGAATCCGGCGCTCCATCCGGGGATGGGGGCCAGGCCAACGAACATTCACTTCCATTCTACCGTGATCCCGAGCTGCTGGATCAGCTCAGGGAAGCACCGAGCGATGCATTGCACGATTGTGTATGGATAAGCGCGGAAGATGATGAAGCGAACGGGGATCCTCGCGGCGCCTCTGGAATTGTAGCGGAGCAAATCGCTCTTCATATTCAGGAAAAACCGGTTCGAAGCGGCTTCCTTCCCGAGGCCAGAGTAGGCTGGGTGCGGGCCTCCAAACGCTTCATTAAAACTCTCCATAATTCTCCCAGCGTTACCGTGCTGAGCGCCGCGCGGGGTCTCAATCGCGTTGTTTTGGGTCGCGGCTTTATGGGTGGTTGAGCGGCATAGCTCTTTCCGATACATGACGGACTCAATCTACGGCGGGCGCTGCATTTTCCGTCGTTCTGTTGTTGTCCAGCATCTTTCGGCGAGGTTGTTATGGCAAATATCACCGTAAACTTTGAAGATCTTGCAACCGGTACGATCGTAGAGAAACAATACCAATCCAAGGGCGTTACATTTATCAAGCTTCTCGGGGCTCCACTGCCATACGTAAATGTGCTGGAGCATCCAGGTTACAAAAAAAATGTTCTTGAATTCCGCAGCGGTGTAGAAGTCGCGTTTTGTGAGGCGAAAATCATGTTCGACCGGCCTCATGCGCATATTGCCATCGATGTACTTAACCTTCGGGATTCTGTGGCAAATGTCGATGTGAGCCTACTGGACGCGGCAGGCAACACACTTCAAAGTTTAGGAGCTCAGCTCGATGCAAAAGTAAGCGCCGGGGTCCTTCTGTCCGCTGGCCGGGAGATGGCTGACGTGTATGGAGTCTTTATTCGTACACCTTCTACCCACGATAGGGTTGGCCTGGCCGCACTGACCTTCGATGAACCTCAAGCGGCCGTTGTCCCCGATTTTGCTCTTCAGATTGGAACACTCGATCCTCTCAGCACCAATCTCCGGCCCGGCGGCTCTCTCGACCTGCCTTTCGGCATTGTTCGTGTGCAAGGTTCCCAAGGAACGCCATCTTTTTCGGCAAAAGGTCTTCCTACCGGCGTTACGGCCGCGTTCAAGCCCGTGCCTGGGGCCGTGGATCAGTATCATCTTCATCTAAGCGTTGCCGCAAATGCTCCTGCCTCCTCCTTTTGCTCCATTCAAATTGAAGCGACTCCACCGGACGCTAACTGTGGACCAGCTCCGAGAAGCGCCGCATTTATGATTAACATCCAGGGAGCTTTCGAGATTTCCATGCTGCCCCGGGGTCTTCCCCCCTGCACGCTCGTGGCCATTCCCCTAGAAATCGGCCTTCCCACCTTCTTGGGCGCCGCCCAGGGCAATTGGAGCGGCACGGTCTCCCTGTCTGTTATGGGGGCATTGCCTACCGGCGTTTCTGCGAAAATCACGCCTTCAAGCGTTCAAATTTCCCCCGCCTCTCCCAAAGCATCGGCCGTGCTGGAAATAAAGGACGATTCTTATCAAAGCGGAGAGCTGATTCTAAAAGTTGCCGGTTCTTCTCCCCCGTATAGCAGCGTTGAGCGAGAGCTTAAGCTTCCGCGCACTGGAGCTTCATTCGCGAGTGCTTCTCCCACCGCAGGCAGTCCGCCTCATGCCCTCCAGCCAGGCACCGAAGTTGTGGTTACAGGCGAAGGCTTTTGCGCCGACTCGGCCCATCTCTTGAGCGTTCAATTTGGCAATGCCAAAGCGGTCGCAAAAACCAGGGATATCGCCCCTGATGGACGATCCGCCAAAGTGAACGTACCAAGACTTGCAACCACAGGATTGCTTAAACTGAGCGGAACCGCGGGCACAATCGACACGGCCCAGCCTTTTACGGTAAAGACCTATCGCAACACCCATGGCTTTTGCTTTGACAATTGGAAATTCCCCAGCGGGCCCAACTATGGAGACCTCACGGATGCGTTTGGAAAGGATCAGACGTGGATCACCATCAAATTTGATCCTTGCGATGGAATTCCAATTATCGGCTGGTTTGTTGACTGCGAGATTCAGTTTTCAATTGTCCCCCATCCCCTTGGATTGATTGTATTGGGAATGGCTCAGGGGATAGATGCACATTGCTTTGGAATGTCCTTAACCAGTGTTCGGCTACTCAAAGGAGCCATTCCATACTCGTCTTTTCCCCCTTCCGGAGCGACCAAGACCTGGGAATTAACGGGTTCAAAGGGCGCCTCGCCGAGTTTGGCCCGCCATCTCTATACCACCAGCCTTCAACAATTCGGCGCAGAATTTATGCGGAATTATGTTGGAAACTTCCTGCTCGCGGCTGTCCCTGGAATTCGGCTTGCCGAGGCAGTCATGGCCCGCCAGCAAATTATCGATCAGCTCAATGCTGGAGAGCATCCCTTAATTGCCTTGCGCAATGGTGGAGCAGGCCATTTGGTGGTTGCGCTTGATATTGAAGACAATCCCGCCCCCAATGTCTTTTATTATATCCATATCTATGATCCTAACGTCTGCTTTACTCCGGACGAAAACACCAATGCGGCGAAGCATGAAGAGCGCGAGCAAACCCTCAGCCGCATTACCGTCTTCGCCGATGGAACATGGCAATATCCCGGCCAAGGAGGATGGGGGCCCTTTGGGTTTCATACCTTTAGCGAGGGATTGGTCGTGGCTCCTTATTCCGTTACACCCATGCGCCCATCCTTTATGGCTGATCCCATGGGTTTTCTAACCTTTCTGATTGGTAGTGCCGAATGCACCCAAGTTGGGAACCTAGAGGACCGCACCCTCCTAAACGATGCCGGAGAGTTGAATACAGACCCCAATACGCGGCTAAAAGCGGCACCTGTGACCCTGGTAGGAGGAAGCGAGGCAGAGGTCCGGGGCTATATGATCGACGATGATGGGGGATTTTATCAGCAGATCAAAGGCAACGCGAGCGGCAGCTATCGCATGGCCGTGCTAGGAAAAGGGCTTTCAGCCCTGGTTGAAGGCTTGCCGGCTCAGACAACGACCCGGGATCGCCTTCAGATGGATGGAGTCAAGCGGGAACTGAGCTTTGGCACCAACGACAGCTCGAAAACCTTGGATACGACCGTCATTGCAACAGCAAGCGACGGATCGTGGAGGACCATGGGGCTTCGCACAACCACGTTTGCGGGTGGGGGTGAGAAACTTCAGTATGATACAACCCAAGATGCGGCGGTATATAGGCATGACGGGCAGGCAACCCGGGCTTCGTTGACCTTAAGCCATATGGCCAAAGACGCTCTCCCCAGCGCCTTTGAAGTCCGCGATTTGGACGTGGCCGATGGCGAAGAGCTCATCTTTAAACCCAAAAATTGGCGCCGTTTGGATCTGGAAGAGGTGTCGCTGACCCGCGTGCGAAAGGATGGGTCTACCGTGACGGCCGTTCTCAAAGGCGAAGGTCCGAAAATCAAGCCCACACTCACACTCAAACAAGCACCCCTCCAAGGAGGCATACAATTCTCTATGGAGTGCCGCATGCCCCAGGGTACGCATACCAGCTCCATGGTCTTTTCTTGGGCTATCGCCCACAACAAGAAAGTCCTTGCCCGGGGATTTAAGACCATCAACGAGGGCCTCGAAGATGGAGTGACGGAACATTCGGTGGTATGGGCGCCTCCTCACCCCGGCGATTTTGAGCTGGTGGTCTATGCGCGGGGCGTCGTGGTTAGCTTGCCTCCGGCTGTTGCCGGTGTGGAGGCGAGATTGGCCATTCCGGTGAGCCCTCCAGGGCAGGCCAAAGGAAAGAAAAAGCCCTAAGCATTAAGCCGCCTCCCTCCTTCCAAAGCTATAGAAATCACGCGTCCAACCCCCCTCCAACGCAAAATTCAGCTTACATTTTTGCTTGACAACGAAAAAGGACTCCGATACATAGGGCTCACCCTTGCCCGGAGCTTGTCTACCCCGGGCCGTAGCTGACGTATTGCTCATCGAGACATTCCGGGATTTGTGAATATACTCCACCTCCATGGGAATCGCCAAGAGGACGTATCGAAACTCCTCCAGGGACAACCTACCCCAGCACGGGCTCCAATCCCCAGGCTATTCTGGGTGGGTCTCGCTGTTGTGCTGGCTTTTGCCGGATGGTGCGCCTGGTTAATGCGCACCGTCGCGGTGGAAAGAGCGGATGTCGAAGTAAGGGTAGGGTGGCTAAGCTCCGCACAGTCACTTCAGAAGGAATTTCGCAAAGGAAGGGATGCAAAAACGGTCGCGGCCCTTGCCGAATTGGCTCGAAATGTCGCGCATCATCATGGGAGCGACGCAAGCCGGGCAGCCTTGACAACAGCGATGGGCGAGCTTTCAAAAGCGAATCCCAATGACGAAGCCTTGCTTTCGGCGCTCGATGGATTTGTAAAAGCAACCCGCGGCGAAACAGCCGTGCTTTCTCAAAAATTGGGACAAAGATGGTCATCACTTTACATCTTGACCGTTGCAGCGCTTGCATCTGCCTCGGCGGCGCTTGTCTTGCTGGTGGTTTCGGTTCAGCGGCGGCGCCGGGCCGAATTTTGGCAACAAAGACTCGCCTCCGTGCTCGCGGACGTTGAAAGGGCCAGAGCCGAAGCCGAGGCGGCCAGTCAAAATAAGTCGGGATTTATCGCCAATATGAGCCATGAACTCCGCACGCCCCTCAATGCCATTATTGGCTATGCCGAGCTACTTCGCGAAGATCTCCCCCAAAGTGCCGATCCATCGGTGGCAGCCGACTTGGATCGCATTATCCGTGCTGGAAAACATTTACATGGAATGGTCAATGCCATCCTGGATTTATCTCGCATCGAGGCAGGCCGCCTAGAGCTAAAACCCTCATCCTTCGAGCTTCCCGCACTGGTTCGCGAAACACTGGAGATTATGCAGCAAAAGGCTCAGGCTAAAGGGCTCTCACTCCGGGCCAATATTGGCGCAGATTTAGATCGCCCGACGATGGGGGATATTGGACGCATTCGGCAAGTGCTCCTCAATTTGGTGGCCAATGCCCTAAATGCCACCGAGCATGGGTCTGTCGTTGTTCAAGTAACGCGACAGAACGATGTATTCCGAATCAGCGTGGACGACACCGGGCCTGGTATCCCAGAGGACAAGCTTGGCGAGTTGTTCAAGCCCTTTTCCCAGGTCAGTGAAATGCAAAAGGGAGGCACAGGGCTAGGGCTTGCGATATGCAAAAAATTGGTGGAGGCGATGGGCGGAGTTATCGGGGTCGAGAGCCGGATCGGCGAAGGCTCCCGTTTTTGGTTTGAGCTGCCATTCGTATCTTAACTCTTTATGCGCTTCATATCCGGATCATACAAAGGCCGAACCGAAGCGATAGCCGGATAGCGTGTTCCAGCGATATCCACTTCCCAGCTTCCCGCATCGATCCAAGCCTGATCCACCGCTTCCTCGCCTCCGTCCACCATCGCCAGCCCCACCGCGCCCCCCAGCGTCCATCCATAAGAACCCGCCCTCACATAACCCACTTCCAGCCCATTCCGGTAGACCACTTCCGCATGGAACAAAAGCGGCTCCGGATCTTTCACCAAGACCTGCACAAGCTTCTTTTTCAGCGGCCCCAAAGCCTTTTGAGCAAGCACCGCCTCCTTGCCGACAAAGCCGCCCGGCTTATCCAAATTTACCGCAAAACCCAGCCCGGCCTCCAGCACCGAATCGGTATTGTCGATATCGTGCCCATAATCCCGGTAGCCCTTCTCCATACGCAGGCTGGCCAGCGCCTTCAATCCAGCATGCCTTAATCCAAAGCCTTCCCCGGCCTCCACAATGCGCTCATACACATGCACCGCATGCTCCGAAGGCACATAGAGCTCATAGCCAAGCTCTCCCAGATACGTAATCCGTATGCATAGCACCCTAGCATAGCCTATATCGATTTCCCTGGCTGCCCTATAGGGAAAGGCTTCGTTTGACATATCGCTTTGCGTAAGCGCCGAAAGCAGCTCCCGCGAACGGGGCCCCTGAATATTTATTTGCGCGTAGGCCCCCGTCACATCGCTCGCAAAAACATGATAATCCGCAGGCATACGCCTTCTCATCCAGGTATCCACATGCCGGAGCGCGGTATCCGTCGCCACAACAAAAAACTTATCCTCCGCCAGCTTCGTTACCGTTAAATCCGCCTCCAGCCCGCCCCCCTCATTCAGCCATTGCGTATACGTAATCATCCCCGCCGGCCCATCCACTTGGTTCGCCGATAAATAATTCAAATACCGCCCCGCGTCCCGCCCCTCCACCCGCCATTTACACATAAACGACATATCCATCAGGATAACGCCCTCCCTCGCCGCCTGATGCTCCGCCTTCCAATAATCAAACCACGCTTCCCGCTTAAAAGAATAGCGATCTACCTTTGGCTCCACACCCTCCGGCGCATACCAATCTGGACTCTCCCAGCCGCTTACATCTTTAAAATAAGCCTGTTTCTGCGCCAGCTTCTCATGCAAGGGCGAACGCTTCGCTCCCCGGGCCGTCGTCAGCGATTTATAGGGATAATGACATTGATACACCAACCCCAATGTCTCCGAACTCCTATCCTGCCGGTAGGCCCGGTTGCTCTGATAGGGCTGCAAACGATCGATATTAAATCCCGTGATATCCACATCCGGCCGCCCATGAATCAGCCAATGCGCCACCACTCTCCCAAGCCCGCCCCCCGTCAAAATACCAATCGAATTCAGCCCCGCCACCACAAAATAGTTCTTCAATTCCGGCGCTTCGCCCACAATCGGCCTTAAATCAGGCGTAAAACTCTCGGGCCCGCAAAAAAACTTCTTTACCCCAGCCGTCATCGATGCAGGCACGCGCCCCATCGCCCGTTCCACATAAGGCCCCATCCGCTCCCAATCCGGGGGAATCTCTCCAAATGAAAAATCCGATGGAATTCCGGCTACTTTCCAGGGCGCCGAAATAGGCTCAAACAACCCGATCAACAACCCTCCCACTTCCTCCCGGAAATAGCCATGCCGCCCCGGATCTTCCAACACCGGCAAATGAGCGTGCATCCCATCGATTTTCTCGGTAATTAAATAATAATGCTCGCATGCTTGCAATGGAATAGAAACACCTGCCAATGCGCCCAACTCCCGAGCCCACATCCCCGCGCAATTCACAACATATTCCGCCTCAATATCGCCATAAGCCGTCTTTACCCCCGTCACCCGCCCTTGTTTTTGGGTAAATCCCGTCACGGGCACCCCTTCGAGAATCGCCGCTCCCTGCATTTTCGCGCCCTTGGCCAGCGCCATCGTTGCCCCCACCGGATCGGCCTTCCCATCCTCTTTCACATAAAAACCGGCCAGCACATCATCCGTACGCGCCAAAGGAAAGAGCTTTTTCACCTCCGAGGGCGAAATCTCAACCGCATTTACACCTTTATGCCGATTAAACACCGTCACCCGCCGGTATTCCTCGAGCCTATGCTCATCGGCCGCCACCTGAATAAAACCCACCGCCTTAAAACCCGTCGACAGCCCTGTCTCGGCCTCCAGCTTCATATATAAATCGCGCGTATATTTGCGCATTTCGGTCGACGTATCCGAGGTCGAACCAAAAGTCACAATCAAACCAGCCGCATGCCATGTCGTGCCGGACGTTATTTTATCCCGCTCCAACAGCACCACATCCTTCCAGCCCATATGGGCAAGATGATAGGCAATGGAGCAGCCAATAATTCCGCCGCCGACAATAACAACCTGGGCGCGCTGAGGCAAAACAGGGGAATTCATCGCTCTTTTCGATAGGTTAATGTTTAGATCTATCCCTTGAATACGGGCGGGCGCCTTATACGCAAGCCGCTCCGAAAAGGCAAGATCTCAATCACAAATCTTTTAACGCTTCCATAGCCGCATTGCGCCCGCAGGCTCCATGAACCCCAGCGCCGGGATGCGTATACGACGACGCCAAATACAAGCCCCGCACCGGCGTCCGATAGCGATAATAAGGAAACATCGGCCTAAAAATCATCTGATTGCGAATATCCGCCGTCCCACCTCCCAAATCGCCTCCGATCAAATTGGGATTCAATGCTTCTAAATCCGGCGGCGCAAAAACAGCCCGCCCCAGAATTCTTTTCTTAAATCCAGGTGCAATTTCTTCGATTCTATTTTCAATTCGATCGGCAAAACGCTCCCGCTGCTCATTCCATCCCTTTTTCGTGCCCTTTAAAACCGAGGGAACCCGTGAATAAGCCCACAGCGTATGCCTTCCCTCGGGCGCCCGCGTTTTGTCCGCCAAGGATTGCTGCCCAATCACCAAATACGGATGGCTCGGCAGATGACCGCGCCTCACTTCCGCCGTAAATGCACTTAAATCGTCCAAACTATCGCCCGCGTGAATCACCGCCGCCCGCGCCGCCTGCTCATGCGAAAAAGGCGCCGGACTATCGAGCGCCCAATCCATCTTAAATGTTCCAAAACCTTGTTTAAACGTCCTCATGCTGTGAATCACACGCTCGGGCAAAGGCGTCCCCGATAGCAATTTCAAATACAGCGAAGGCGCCGCCACATCCGCGACAATGGCCTTCGAAGCCTTGATTTCCCGCCCATCAACGAGCTTCACCGCCGCCGCCCGGTTCTCCCTCACCACAATGCTCTTCACCATCGCATTGCATTCAATCGCGGCCCCCTTCTCCTTCACCCGCTTCAGCATCGCTTGCGTAATCGAACCCGCGCCCCCTTCAGGAACCGCAAAACCGCCGCTCGACGCCAGCACCGCCAGCATAAAACCAATCACCGCCCCGCAGCGATCATCCGGCCCTACATCGGTATGAAGCGCAAGCCCTGGAATCACACGCCGCGCCGCTTCCGTCTTAAAAACAGAGCTCGAAAAACCTCGCCCCGACGATAGCGCCACCCTCGCCAAACGCAGCAAATTCAGCGGCCCAAAACGAAGCATCGGCAACAGCGAAAGCGGCGCATTCAGCAGCGCATTCAGCATTGGCGTTTTGGTTTTTTTGTGCCAGAGCGCGATACCCTTCCAAGCCTTGCCATCCGGCCCAAAAGCCTTCACCGAACGCTCTAAATTCCTTGCGATCGAAGCGCACGAACCATCCTTGGCCGGATGCGCGCTATCGTAATCCGCATGTTTCCAGCACAGACCGGCGCCCTCTAAATCCATCGGCAAAAGCGCCGGACTCGTCTGCCCAAAAGGAAAAAACGCCGCCCCGATATCATGAATAAAACCCGGCAGCGTCAGCTCTTTCGACTGCACCGCGCCTCCGGGCGAATCCTTCCCCTCCAGCACCAGCACATCGAGCCCAGCGCTGGCCAGATAATACGCGGCAACCAAACCATTGGGCCCCGAGCCAATCACAATCACTTCAGGCACTTTTTGTTGATAGCCTTTTTTCGCTTGAGCCACCTAGAAAAATCTCGGTTAGCCTCGCTCCGTGACAGCGCAAAAAGCGGACGAGAACAACGCGCGGCCCGTTGGCGATCAAAGCGATGCAGGCCCTTTAAAATGGCGGGCATTTGGCCTGACCTGGCTGTCCTACGCCTCGTATTATTTCACCCGGAAAAACTTCTCGGTCGCCAAGCGAAAAATAGAGCTTGACACCGGCATTGGCCGGGAAAAGCTGGGCCAAATCGATACCGGCTATCTCGTCGCCTATTCGCTGGGCCAATTTATCTGGGGCTTCGCGGCCGATCGATTTGGAGCCCGCCGCGTGATTGCCCTGGGGATGATCGCCACCGCCCTTTGTTCTGTCTTTTTTGGCCTCTCCTCGAGCTTTTATTATTTTTTAATCTTCTTTGCGCTCAATGGATTGGCTCAATCGACGGGATGGCCAGCCAATTTAAAAGCAATGGCCGAATGGTTTCCCCGCAGCGGCCGCGGAGCCGTGATGGGATTCTGGTCGACCTGTTATCAATTCGGAAGTTTAGTTGCCAATCCCTTTGCAGGTTTTTTTCTCGTACTGACGGTTTTGGGCTGGCGCCTTGCATTTTACGGCCCGGCAGTATGGGTTGCGGCCGTTGGATTTTTAATATTGATTGCGCTTCCAGAACGAAAGAATGGGGAACCAAACAATAAAAATGAACCCATTGAGCGAAGCGCCGATGAAATTGCCGCCATAAAAGCCGAACGTTCCCGGGTCTTGCGCACACCCTTGTTGTGGGCCTTGGGAGCCAGTTATTTCTCGATGAAACTCATTCGTTACATCCTTTTATTTTGGCTGCCTTATTATATGGAGCAATCCCTTCAATATTCTTCCGCACTCTCGGCCAATATTCCTCTGGCCTTTGAATTCGGCGGCCTCGTGGGTTCCATTTCGATCGGATTTATATCCGATCGTTATCTAGCGAGCCGGCGCCTGGGCATTTCGCTATTGTTTTTATTGATTTTAGGCGCGGCCATGCCTGTCTATGCTCATCTCTCTCATCAAGGGCCGCTTCTCAATGCCCTGGGCTTGATGCTGGTCGGTTTTTCCCTCTTTGGTCCTGACACACTTGTATCCGCCACCGCAGCCCAGGATGTAGGCGGACCCAAAGGCGCGGCAACCGCGGGCGGGGTTATCAATGGTACAGGCTCAATCGGACCCATACTGGGAAGCGCCTTGGCGGCACCGTTGAGCCTCAAATATGGCTGGGACACCCTCTATCTCATTCTAGGATGCTCGGCCATCGTGGGGGCATTGCCATTGCTTCCCTTCTATCTACGGGAGCGCACAGAAGGAGCCCAAGCGCGGCCGTGAGCGCCATCCATCGCTATTCAAAGCCTGAATTAACCCCCATCGAACTGGGCGAACGCTTTGAGCGGAGCCTAAGCGCGGAGGATCGCCGCCGCACAGGAACGCACTACACCCTGGAAGAAGATATCGAACGGGTTATCCGGCCGGCGTTGATCCAGCCCCTCTGGCATACCTTTCAACAAGCATCGGGCATAGAGGATTATAAAACGCTCCTCGATCATATCCATCATCTACATATACTCGATCCGGCGTGCGGATGCGGTAATTTCTTATATGTAGCCTACCGCAGCCTGCTTCGCTTTGAACTCATGCTGCTCAACCACATCGAACATCTAGGCCACAAGCCCGGCATCGATCCAACACATTTGGTCAATCCCCTTCAATTCTATGGAATCGATATCGACGCACGAGCCGTGGAACTCGCGAGGGCAGCATTGCCCGCCGCAAGAAGCATGGTTCTTCAGGAAGCCGGGATTTCAGCCGGCGGCGATTGCTTGTATTCACCAAACGACCTCCAGCACAACATCCTTCAAGCCGACGCCCTATTCTGCGAATGGCCCAGCGCCGATATTATCATTGGCAACCCGCCCTTTCATGGCAAAAACAAAGCCCAAAAAGAACTGGGCGCCGGCTATATGAGGCGGGTAAGAGAACGCTATCCCGCCATATCCGGGCGCGCCGATTTATGCGTCTATTGGTTCCGGCGAGCGCATGATGAATTGCGTGAAGGAGGAAGGGCGGGCCTGGTAGGAACCAATACCATAAGCCAGAACGAATCCCGCGAAGGTGGATTGGCCTATATTGTGGCGAATGGCGGAACGATCACCGAAGCGATACCCAGCCATCGCTGGCCCGGCGATGCAGATGTTCATGTATCGATTGTCAACTGGATCAAAGGCGGCACACCAGAAAAGAAAGTGATTTGGGAGCGCAAAAGGGAAGGGGAGACCCTGCAATGGATAGCGCGTGAAGTGAATGATATTACCCCTTCGCTCGGCGCCGGACCCGATGCGGGCGAGGCCGCCACCCTTCGGGCAAATCGGAATTCAGGAACATGTTATCAAGGGCAAACGCCTGGACACTGGGCATTTTTGATATCGCCTCAAAGCGCGGCCCAATGGACAAGCGAATCGGAAAAGCACCGCGAAATCTTATTCCCTTACCTAACAGGCCAAGACCTTTTAATCCATCCCGAATCCAAGCCATCGCGCTATATAATCGACATGCATCAAAAGCCTCTGGGCGAAGCGCAACGCTACACAAAAGCCTATCCGCATATCGAACGCCGGGTATTGGCCTCCCGCCGCAAAGCCGCCGAAGAAGAAAGGCATAGCAACGAAATCGTCAGGAGCGAAGAAGCCAAAGCCCGCATCAATCGCCATCACCAAAACTTTCTCAATCGCTGGTGGCTATTGTCCTATCCCCGCGACGAGCTGATACGCCGTATTCAAGGGCTCAAGCGCTATATTGTCTGCTCGCGCATTGCCAGGCGCCCTATTTTTGAATTTGTATCCCAAGCCATAAGGCCCAGCGATGCCCTGATGGTCTTTTGTTTTGAGGACGATTATTCATTTGGCATTCTTCAATCGGCCTTTCATTGGACATGGCTCAAAGCCCGCTGCTCCACGTTAAAAGGCGACTTTCGCTACACATCGAATACCGTTTACGATAGCTTTGTATGGCCCGGGCGGGCATCCCAGGCCGATATACAAGCCATTGCGGCGAAAGCCGTAGAGCTCCGCATGCTGCGCCGGAAGCTGATGCGGGAGCAGGGCATTGGATTCAGGTCGCTCTATGCATCGCTGGATACGCCTGGCCGGCATCCCTTAAAAGAAGCGCAGCAAGCGCTCGATCAAGCCGTGCGGGCCGCGTATGGAATGGGCTCAAAGGAAGACATATTGGCGTTTTTATTGAACGAGAATCAAGGGGCGGCAGCGCTGGAGCGGGAAGGCAAACCGGTAAACGGACCGGGATTGCCCGCATGGGTAAAGAATGTCTCGCATTTTGTGAGCGGGGACTGTGTAGGGGAGCCATAGCACAAGCCCCCGCTGCCGAATGAACCCGCCGTATTTTATTGACAAGACCGGGACAACGGGATGAGTCTAGGCTTGAGAATGACCATGAAGACAACATCATTTACACCCAAGACCTCGATATTCGCGCTTTGCGTTGCCGGCGCATTTGCACTCATGGCCTTGCAGGCATGCTCCTCGGAGAGCGGGACGGGAGGCAGCGGGGCAGGCGCTGGGAGCGGAGGAGCCGGCGGTGCTCCAGTCGATTGCATGCCAACCTTGCCCGCTTCGCCTCCAGCCTGTCCCGATACACCCACGGCGGAAGCGGCATGGACCGCTGCGCAGAGCGCATGCGGACTAAGCGATACCGATGTAGACGCCTCCAATCCGCAGAGCCCGAGCCTTACGGCCAATGGAAAGGCGAAGATCTGTACAACCTGCGAATGCCAGCAAAAGGCATTCGATTATCACGCGCTCTATATCAATTGCACCGATAGCCAGGAAGCAGCCAATACCGCGTTTGCGAAGAATGTATATGATGTTGCCGCTGCGTGCGGCCTCTAAAAGCGATACATTCAAAGACGCTTGCCCTCATAGGCGGCTTAATCGCCCTCGGTCACTTCCCCGATGACTGCGGGATTCGCGTCCGATTCCGGTTGCCCCACGACAAAGCATGTCTGCTCTGTGGCACGTCTCCAGCGAAATTTGAGCGCAAACTCAAACTTCGAGCCTTCATGCATGTTTTTGGTCGTAAAGGCAAACGCCGATACCGTTTTTGTGAGCCCATTGGCCAGGTTTTCCTCTGTAAAGGGTCTCACGTTTCTGAAATAGACAAGATCGCAATTCATCATTCCCGGATCAGGGAGCATCTGCATCGAGCTGGCGCCTCCAGGCCAGGGCTCGATAAAGTTAATGTTTTGGGCGGCATCCCACGGTAAGGGCAGAGGGCCGGTAATTAAAGGGTTTGAAGTGACGCGCACGACAACCTTGGCGGAAATATCAATGAGATAATGCGTTGGGCATAGATTCTCGAAAAGAATCTTATAGCAGTAGATATCCGCGGGCTGGATGCTGGTTTCGTCGCCCTGCAAGGTGCTATTGCTGCAGGTAAATGCGTGCTCCTCCCGGTAAATGCTGTATCGAAAGACGGGGATACCGTCGTTTCCCAGGACTTGTATCGGGTTAGGCGTAATCAATCCCATTGCAGCCTCCTGAAACCGTCAAGGTTTCTTCATTGAAGATGCAGCGGAAGGTCCGCAAACGATATGCCATGCACAGATTGCGTGCGAATTGGCGGTACAAGGGTGTTTGGAGTCTGCAAGGTTTGCATCCTCTCGTGCACCAAATGCGCTGGATACCTACGCCGCTTGGCTGAGATGATCCATTCAATAGGCCCAAAGGTTTCGGGGACGCCCATGGACGACCCCTCCAGGCCATCCCAAGCCTTTGGGATGGCTTGGGACGCGGGGTAGGTACGCTCCAAAAGCATTTGGGATGGCACAGGTGGCGGTATTTATGTGCACCTTGTCTTTCCTGGGACGCTCAAGATGCAAAGCTTAAGCGCTCGGAGAAAGACGGGGAGCGCCGGGATGACGGGGGATGCGCGGTCTTTGAAAGCTGGGGACGCCGGGGATGATGGGCGGTGCACTTCCCCTGCCTCTCCCACAACGATTTCGCTTCTCATGGCAGATATAACCTGTATTCTGGTGGACACTGACCATGCAGAATGCCGGCGCCTCCCCAAAAGTTTACTCCGTTTCGATTCACCATGACAATGCCCGCGCCGCCGCCCAAGAGGCCGCGGATGAGCTTGTCGAGGGCCTCCAAGCGCCCCCGGATCTCGTGCTCGTCTTCTTCTCCGCGGAGTTCAATGCGGAGGATGTGGCCGCCGGCTTGAAGACTCGCCTTCCCTCCGCTACGAGCATCGTCGGCTGCTCAAGCTATGCCGAGGTCTCCCAAGACGAGGCTGTCACCCGCTCCGTCACCGCCATCGGCTTCCGCCTCCCAGGCATCCAATGGAAGACATTCTCGCGCCCCTCCAGCGGCCGGCCAAGCTTCGATATCGGCAAGGATATCGGCGAAGAGCTCCGTCCGCTCAATCCCGAACTCGTTATCCTCTTCCCCGATGTCCTTCGTGAAAACGCAACCCAGATCCTCCTCGGTCTCCAATCCGCCCTCGGAACCCATGTGCCCGTTATCGGAGGCGCCCCAGGCGATGCCGGCACCTTTACCAAAACGTATCAGCTCTGCGACGAAATCGTGCTCTCCAGCGGGGTCTCCGGCGTCGCCCTCCGAGGAGGTGTCCACGTCACCACCGCCGCGCGCAGCGGCTATACCCCCGTCGGCCTTCCCCGCAAAAGCACGCGCGTCGAAGGGGGGAATGTGCTCCTTGAGCTCGACGGCCGGCCAGCCCTCTCTGTATATCGCGAATTTTTGGGCCCGCGTGCCGAAGAGATGCCCGCCGTCAGCATCGAGTTCCCGCTTGGCGTTGTCCCGGCCGAGGGCGCCGATGAGGCATTCCCGCCGCTCGTCCGAGCCATTTTCCGTGTCGATGAGGCGCGGGGAGCCCTCATCCTGGGCGGCGATATCCCTGAAGGGGGGAATATCCGTGTTCTCCGCGCAACCCGCGAAGGCATCCTGAGTGGAGCCGCCAACGCGACCGAGACCGCCCGCGCCTCCATGCCCGATGCCGATGCCGCACTCTTCTTCAATTGCATGTCACGCAAGGTCGTTATGGGCCCCCGCTACAAGGAGGAATGCGCCGTATCGTTCCGCGCCCTGCCGGAATCGCTTCCGCGGGCCGGGTTTTACACCTTTGGCGAGCTCTCGCCCTTTGAGGGCGTATCGGTTCACCATGAGTCGACGTTCACACTGGCGCTTATCAAGTTTGAAGGTCAGACGCCCTAGGGTGCAGTACGACGATGCGTTGCGAAAGCTGCCTCCTTTTGTCTTCCGAATTGCCGGCACTTCCCATTGCGGAGGCTGCTCTTCGGCTCGATCGATGCGACGAATGCCCGCTGAGAGCCGGTAGCGAACCGAGCGCATCCACGGTCACGACCGCACTGGTAAGCAAGCTCCATCAGGCGGCCGTGGAGCTCCGGCGGCAGGCGAACAAGCTGAGGCGCGCCGAGTATGCGCGGCGCGAGCTTAGCGCCGAGATTGAACAATCGGACGCCCGGGTTACCAAGCTCGAGGCGCTCCAGGCCCAGAGCACGCGGGAGATTGAGGCGGAACTTCGCGGGAAGATCGAGCTCGTGGAGCGGCAGCACGCCGCGATCACCGCGCTTTCGACGCCCATTATTGAGGTTGCCGAGGGTGTGCTTGTGTCGCCGCTGGTTGGCGACATCGATCGGGAGCGCGCATCGGATCTGACGGCGCGCCTCCTCGCGCAGATCCAGAGCCGCCGGGCGCGCTATGCCATCCTGGAGCTCACCGGGGTTTCGAATCTGGACATAGGGAGCATGAGCCAGCTCTTGATGATCATTCAAGCTGTCCGTCTGCTTGGGGCTCGCTCCATCCTCTGCGGGATTCAGGCGAGGGAGGCGCGAGCGTTATCGGCCATGGACATGGACTTAAGAGAAATCCAAACGGCCGCGACGCTTCATGAAGCTATCCTTCTATGCCGCCCGGCGGCTCGGCGCTAGCCCGCCAACAAACATAATCTCAATCGCAAGATCCAATCCCCGGCCCTTGGCTCAACGCCCCCCAATCGCCGCCTCCGCCGGCTTGCCCACCCGAATCCTATATCCATCCGACCGAGAATGGGTGCCAGGCATTTCTGAGAATATCTCTCAGGTGCGGCGCAGCCGGACCCCGAGTTCTTGTGCGATCGCCCGCGCAGG
>CAZICM010000010.1:0-73115 GCA_964537685.1 uncultured Polyangiaceae bacterium | reverse complement strand
AGATCCCCGGCGAGCTTTTTATAATAGATCACCGTTTCATTTTGGAGATAGGCATTGATCAAAGCGAGTTTTTCGTCTGGGTTTTCTGTGTGGCGCACAGCCCGTTCCAGATCGTCATAATGAATCGAAGCCGCCTTAAGCAAGCCTGTGACGCGCAGAATCTCGGCGGCCAAATCCGCAAGAGGATCTGAATCGTCCATTTCATAGGAATGCTTGATTTGTTTCAGCATAAGCTCAGCACCTTCGGGCAGCGCTTGATTCATCATCAAACTAAGCCGTGCCAAATCGGGCAGAAGATAGCTATGCAAATGCTCGCTGGCGGTCTCGTTCCAGGATTTTATCAAAACGGCGTAGGCATTCAGAGGCTCGCCTTTCTTTTCGAGGGCCAAGGCCAAATCAGATTTGGTAATATAGTTTTTTACTTCATCTGAAACAGGCAGGGCATCCGCGGATTGCAGCTCGCGAATCGCATCATCATATCTGTGGTGCTCGTTGAAAAAACGTCCCTTCCAATTGAGGAGAGCCTTCTGGAAAGCCGGTGGCGGAGCCTGTTCAAGATAGCGATCGAGAGCTGCAAGAGCTGCTTCAAGATTGCTCTCTGACAGGCGCAAAATGTGCGGAAGCTCGGCGCGGTATTGGAGTCCGAGAGGAGACAGTTCATACATCTGTTCTTTGTTGTCTGCGTTCATTGTGGACATAGGCGTTGAGGCCAACCCCTTATGCGCCGCTGATCACCTGATTCCGAAGATCCCCGGCCAGCTTTTTATAATAGATCACCGTTTCATTTTGGAGATAGGCATCGATCAAAGCGAGTTTTTCGTCTGGGTTTTCTGTGTGGCGCACAGCCCGCGTTACTTCGCTATAACGGCTCGACGCCTCGCGCTGCAATACGGCCACGCGCTCGATTTCAGACATCAGATCGGGCAGAGCGCCTTGATCATCGATTTCATAAAACGCCTTCCCCCGCTTGAGCGCAAGCTCGGCGCGCTCGGGCAGCGGATGACCTAAACTCCAGCAGAAAAAGGCCAAGGCGCAAAGCACATCGAACTGCAGACTGGGCGTTTCAATCTCATGTAAAGCCCGGAGCAGAACCGAATAGGCTTCTTCGGGATGGCCTCCCAGATCGAGCGCCTTGGCCAGCTCATATTTGGTAATCCAATTTTGAAGGTCGCTTCTCTCCTGGATCTCATCCGCGGCCCGAAGCTCGCGGACGGCGTCGTCGTAGCGGCCATGGTTTGAATAGAAGTGGCCCTTCCAATTGAGAAGCGACTTTTGAAAGGCTGGAGGCGGGTTCTGCGCGAGATAGTAATCTATAGCGGCGAGCGCTCCTTCCAGATCCGTATCCGAAAGGATTAGAATGCTAGGAAGCTCGGCAGAGTACTGCTGTCCCAGGGGAGACACTTGATATGGTTCTTGCTCGTTATTTTTTTCCATTAGGGCACAACTCATCAGGCCATTCTTGCCAGAATGGGTGCCAGGCATTTCTGAGAATGTCTCTCAGGTGCGGCGCAGCCGGACCCCGAGTTCTTGTGCGATCGCCCGCGCAGGCTTTGAAAAACCGCCCGGCGCGACAATTGTGCGGCGACCTTTGTTAAATTCGCGTTGAACCGTACCCGCATCCACTGGACGGCTCCAATCCTTGACTTCTACCGTTCGCCCACAATCTGCACGGCCCGGTCCACCGCGATGCCGAAGGCCCCGTGCTTCACACGCACTTCGCTCGGTCTCCTTCCAGCGCGGAGCATGCTGTCTTGTTGAGGTGTTTCCGCTTTGGACCGAGCGGCGCTTGCCAGTCTTCCGCGAAGAAGTTGTACTCGCGGTTGCAGCGAGTGCTAGAAGTCCCAGGCCAAGAACAAGGGGCAACGACATAGCGGCTAGTCTATTCCCGACGTCGGTTGCGTTGCAAGTGGGCATTTCCCAGAATCAGGTGCCAGGCATTTGGGCGCGGTAGGATGCGTTTAATGCGCCAACCCCTTATGCGCCGCTGATCACCTGATTCCGAAGATCCCCGGCGAGCTTTTTATAATAGATCACCGTTTCATTTTGGAGATAGGCATCGATCAAAGCGAGTTTTTCGTCTGGGTTTTCTGTGTGGCGCACAGCCCGCGTTACTTCGCTATAACGGCTCGACGCCTCGCGCTGCAATACGGCCACGCGCTCGATTTCAGACATCAGATCGGGCAGAGCGCCTTGATCATCGATTTCATAAAACGCCTTCCCCCGCTTGAGCGCAAGCTCGGCGCGCTCGGGCAGCGGATGACCTAAACTCCAGCAGAAAAAGGCCAAGGCGCAAAGCACATCGAACTGCAGACTGGGCGTTTCAATCTCATGTAAAGCCCGGAGCAGAACCGAATAGGCTTCTTCGGGATGGCCTCCCAGATCGAGCGCCTTGGCCAGCTCATATTTGGTATTGAATTGATGAAAGTCTTCGGGAATATCCAGTGCATCCGCGGCCCGAAGCTCGCGGACAGCCTCGTCATAACGGCCATGCTCCAAATAAAACGTTCCCTTCCAGGCCAGGAGTGCGTTTTGAAATGCTGGATGCGGATTGCGCTCCAGAAAATAATCGATGCCTAGGAGAGCTCCTTCCAGATCGGTGTCGGATAGGAGAAGGATGCGAACAATATCGGCCTCAAATTCCCGTTCCAGCGCTGTCTTGTCGGGGGGGTCTTGGGGTGGGTTGGTTTTCATTGTGGACACATCTAGTCATCTCAAGGATTCTGCCCTCCCTCCGGAGGCGTCCCAGCCGCCTTCTTCGGCGTCTTGCGGGGCTTGGAGAACGGCTTAAAATAAGCTTCCACCCGCGCCACGTCATTGGGAAATTTGGTCAGCAAGGCCGCATAAAGCACCTGGCGCTTGCTTATCCATGCTTGCCGCAGCCCCGGCAGCGTAATATCCCGTAAATCATCCTCGGCATCCTCCAGACCACCCAACACCTGCAGCGCCGTGTCCACTTTGTTCTGGCCAGCTTGAATCCGGGGGATATGCGCCGCCAATAGATCCTTTAACTCCGCGTCCGTGTCCGCCGCCGCCTGATCTTCGCCCATCTTCTTGAGCAATTGCTTGACCTCGGCCGGCTGGGCATTGCGCATATGAGCTTCGGTGATTTGCTGTAGCCCGCCAGCCATATATCGCTGATATCGGGTGTCTTTGCGGCTTTTGTTCACCAGCGCCAACAAGGCCAGCTCAAAATCCTTAATCGCTTTGTCTACGCCCTTGCGGCCATGATCGGCCTGGGCCAGCTTGCCCTCGGCCTTTTCAAGTTGGAGTTCCAAGTCCTCTCTTTGGCGCAATGCCGTGAGTAAGGCGATGTTGGCCTGCTCAAACTCGCTTTCCATGCCGGCGGTGTCTTCATCGGCCTGCACGGCGGCAATACTAAAAGCACCGTTTTTAAGCAGGGCTGTGTTGGGTGTGTCGGGATGAGGGTTTTCCATAGGTTTGTTCCTTGTGTGAGAAGAGGTGAATGGCCAATGCGCAAGATAAGATAGGAGACTTTCCTTGCGCGGGTTGATGGTCTCGCTGAAGGGAGCGCTATGCAAGCTCAAAGCATCGTTGATATGGAAATGTTTGGGGTGCGCTGAGATGAGCCGTTCAATGGGTCCAAAGGTGGTTGGGATGCGCATGGGCTGCCCCTATAACCAATCCCAGGCGTTTGGGATGGCTTGGGATGCGGGGCCGGTGCGCTTCCAAGGTATTTGGGATTGTACAAGTGGCGGTATTTATGCGCAGCTTGTCTTTCCTGGGACGCTCAAGATGCAAAGGTCAAGCGGTCGGAGAAAGATGGGGAGCGCCGGGATGGTGGGGGATGAGCGGCCTTTGAAAGCTGGGGAGGGCGGGGACGATGGGGCAGGGCGAACCCTGTAGTTCGTTGCGTTGCGCCGGGCTTAGGGCTTCGCCGTGAGCACATCGGCCATGGAGTTTGCGGTGGCTGCCTGGAGGAGCCAGCGTTTGAGCAGGATAGGGTCCAAGCATGCCCGTATAGAATCGGTTTCAGTCTGGGAAGGGACGAACCCCCGGGCATTTGCAATCGCGAGCACACTCTCCTGGAGGGCGGAAACAGCTTGCTCGGCTTGGGTTTTAGCTTGCTCTGCCTCGGTTTTGGCTTGCTCTGCCTCGGTTTTGGCTTGCTCTGCCTCGGTTTTGGCTTGCTCTGCTTGCGCTTCGGCGAGCTCGGCCTTGGCCTCGAGGCTGCCCATCATGGCCTGAAGACGCGCAATCAGATCGTCCGAGCCGAAGATTTCGGACATCCCATAAAAAAATTCAAGCTTGCCATTCACAATGGCCAGATCGAGCCCCAGCACAGCCGATCCATGGCGCCCTCCTTGAGGGATTATCCGCTGATAGCGGCGAGCCTCGGGCGATGGTAGGTGATAGCCGAATAGATTCTGTCTCTTTCGGTCATAAACAAAATACTCGGCGATGCCAAGGCGGGCATATCGCTCGACATTGTGAACAAGGTCCTTCGCGCGCTCGCCCTCGAAGACAATCTCAATCGCCAGATCGATTCCCCGGCCCTCCCCGGCCACGACCCAGGCCGTACGCTCATCGTCTTCGCTTTCGGCGACATCGCGGACGGCAAGGATGTCCGGGGTGAAGGCTCGCTCGTTGGGATAAAAGACTGATAGCTCCTCAGCCAAATAAATGACTCGCCCGATGGCATCAAAGTGTTTACGCAGACGGTCGGCGGCTCGGCGCTTGGCTTTGTGATGCGGAACGCTCTCGCCCATAAAATAAGGCGGTGACGAAAGAATGGTATTGACTTCCTGGATGAACCGTTCTCTCGCTATGGCCGACATCACCCGCCAGGCTTCGAGCGAAGGCGTAATGGGTATCTCGGGGACAGGCTCGGATTTCTCCACGGAAGGCGCCATAGATGAACCCATACCATCATTTGTGGATGAGCCGCCCCACTTTTCTTGAGCAACAACAAGAGCTCACCGCAACACCCCGCTTGAACCCTTGTCCTGCAACACCCCCACCGAATCCATCAGGGTGATGTATGAATCGTGCTCTCGCCGAGGCCCAGGGAAGAAATGGCTGGCACCCACCGTATCCTCCCAAGTGCAGTCTCGTAAAACAAAAGGACCCGGGATAGACGCTCGTTGCCCTTCCCACGCCAACTGTGAATTGCAGTTCGCACCTTCGTTCTCTAGGCTGCCCATCTAGGTTGAATGCTTTTGAGAAGGCCCAACTTCACTTGATGTTCTAGAGCGGGCTTTGGGCCTTCAATGAGGAGTGATTATGAGAAATGCAATTATCTTGTGCTCAATGATGCTTGTGGGTGCTGTTTCCATGGGCTGTACGCGCGAATCTACGTCATCGCAAAATATCAAAACGCAGGGTATGGCGATTGATGTCGATGTTACGGCCGTCAGCGATACGAATTCCCATGTGATCGTCGATTTGACGGTCGGTGGAACCGGCCTCGGTGCAACGGGCGTCATTTTGGAGGGCGGGGATAAATTAGAGGCGACCGTCGGCGCCGAAACCAAGGAGCTTGTGTCAACAAACGCCGGTATCTATGAGGCGGATTTCGGAACGGCCGCCGCAGGTACAGAGTTTAAAATCTCTCTGTCGCGCGAGACCGATGAAGATGCGCCCAATAACCGCGGTACGCTTCCCTCGCCCTTTAAAATCACAGGCGTTCCCGCCGCTGGAATGGCTCCTTCGCGCGCTACCGACGATGTGGTGATCACCTGGGATCCCGCGGTCGCCGGTTCGACGATGAATATTCAGGTGGACGGTTCTTGTATTTTTATCGAGACCTTTTCGGTGCCCACCGATTCGGGTTCCTTTACGATTCCCAAGGGCAGCCTGAAGTCGACAATGGGTACGGATAACAAGCCCACGACCTGCGATCTGAACGTTAAGATCGAGCGTTCCGCGTCGGGGACGACCGATCCGATCTTTGAGGAAGGGGTGTTTACGCTAAAGCAGGTGCGCGAAAGCAAGTTCACGTCGGCTCCCTAATTTTTGGAGCACTGCGTAAACCGCGCGTAAACCCTGAAGCGATTAGAACCGGGGAGCCATTGGGCTTCCCGGTTCTGTTTTGTGCGCCGCGTAATCAGGCAGAGAGTTCGGCGGAGGCCATGTCCCGGTTTGAGGCGATCGCATGGCCGTCGCGGCCCACGACCAGAATCCCAACGTCGACGATGTCGGGGAACATCGCTACGGCGCGCTGTGCGGCGCGGGCTGGTGCAACGCCTTCAGCCAGCCAGTCATAGACCGTTTTGGCGAGGAAACGCCGGACAATCTCTTCTCCAACGCCGGTCGCCGCCACCGCGCCCAAGGGGCCCGCATATACGCCGCAGCCCATCAGGGGAGAGTCGCCAACGCGCCCCCGCAGCATGTACACCGTGCCGCCTGTCGATGCGGTCGCCACAAAGCGGCCCTGCATATCGCGCACAACGGCGCCCACCGTGTCGCAATCGTCCATTTGAAGCGGCTCCGTATCAAAATTCCACACGTCTTCGGGCGAGGTCTTCTTCCAAGGCTCGGCATCGTCTTTGTAGGTGCCATCGCCTTTGCCCTTTAGGTCAAGCAGCGCGCGCGCATATTTGTTCTTCGCGCCTTGAGTCATGGGGTTGTAATCGGCGAATCCAAGCCTGCGCGCAAAGGCCGTCGCGCCTCCGCCCACCAGCATTAAGTGCGGCGTGTCCATCACCCCCGCCGCCACGAGAATTGGGTTTTTTACCCGCTCAATACAGGCCACCGCGCCAAAGCGGCCATCGCTGACCATCAGCGCAGCGTCCATTTCGATGGTCTGGCCATCCAGCCGGATATTCGAACCGGTGCCGGCATTAAAACGGGGATCGTCCTCGAGAACCATTGTGGCCGCGAGCGCCGCCGAAAGAGCATCGCCGCCGCTTTCCACAATGTCTTTTGCAGCTTCCGCCGCTTTCTTGCAGCCATCCGAATTGGAAGAAGGCGAGGCCGCCCCTCCATGCGTGAGAATCGCGTACTTCACGCCCGCTCCACTTCTTCGCTTGCTTGCGAAATGGGGCTTCGTTCCTTGCCCCAGTAAATGACTTGTTTCCACACCGCCGTTACTTCGTCGGCGAAGAGCACCACCAGATCGCCGGGCGCCGCGATGGATAGCGCATACTCCACGGCTTCTTTTTCCTTGAGCTTGGTGCTGATGCGATCGGGGCTGACACCGGCCAGCTCGGCGCCTTTTTGAAGCAGCGCGGCAATGTCTCCCGGCGCTCTTCCGCGCAGATGTTCGTCTTCTTTGAGCACGAGCAAATCGAATACGCTGCCGGCGATGCGCCCGATTTCGATGACGTCTTGATCGCGCCTGTCGCCCGCGCAGTTGATGACGCCGATGGTGCGCTTGTGGCGAAGGTTTTTGACCAAGTCGGTCATCATCGTCATGGCGGCCGGGTTGTGGCCGTAGTCGACGATGACGCGGAAGGGGTGCTCGTCGAAAATATTGCAGCGGCCCGGGGCTTGGAAGAACGAGGTGGTGAAGGTGCGCAGTCCTTGGCGGATCTGCTCGAGCGAGCAGCCCATGGAATAGGTAATCGCCGCGGCGGCCAGGGCGTTTTCGACGTTGAATTTGGCTTTGCCCTCGAGTGTGGCCGGGATGAGATGGGTCCACGTCACGGGGATATGCCGATCGCCGTCGTACAGGGTGAGCATGTCGCCGTTCACGCCTTGTTCGATGACGGCGGCGCGGCCTCCCTTGCGCACATGCTCGCGCACCAGCGGATTGGCGGGCGATCGCGAGAAATACATGATGCGGCCCTCGGCCTTTTCGGCCATCGCGGCCACGAGCGGATCGTCGGCATTGAGCACGCTCGTGCCTTTGTCGTGCACCACTTCGACAACAAGCCTTTTTACGAAGGCCAAATCCTCGACGGTATCGACGCCGGCGAGGCCCAGATGATCGGCCGAGACATTGAGCACACAGCCCACATCGCAGCGGTCCCAGCCCAAGCCTTCGCGAAGAATTCCGCCGCGCGCCGTTTCGAGCACGGCTGCTTCGACGGTGGGATCGGTCAAGACGACGCGGGCGCTCCAGGGGCCGGTCATATCGCCTTTTAAGATGCGTTCGCCGTCGATATAGATGCCGTCGGTGGTGGTGAGACCCACGCGCTTGCCGCTCATTTTGAGAATATGGGCGGCCATGCGGGCGGTGGTGGTTTTGCCATTGGTGCCCGTGACGGCGGCCATGGGAATGCGGGCTGGAGCGCCGTTGGGAAAGAGCATGTCGATGACGGGAGCGGCGACATTGCGGGGTGTGCCTTCGGTGGGCGAGACATGCATGCGGAAGCCGGGCGCAGCGTTTACCTCGACGATGACGCCTCCGTGTTCGCGCACCGACTTTGAAATATCGCGGCAGATTAAATCGATACCCGCGACATCGAGGCCGATGACCTTGGCGGCGCGTTCGGCGATTTCGGCATTGTCGGGATGGATGACGGCGGTGCGATCGACGGCTGTTCCGCCGGTGGAGAGATTGCCCGTGGATCGTAAGGCAAAGACTTCGCCGGCTTGAAGAACGGTGGCGAGGGAGTAGCCGGCGAGTTTGAGCAGGCGTTCGGCCTGATGATCGATCTCGATGCGGGTGAGCACTTTTTCGTGGCCGACGCCGCGCCTGGGGTCGCTGTTCACGAGCTCGACCAATTCGGCGATGGTGTGTTTGCCATCGCCGACGACATGACCCGGCACCCTTTCGGCGACGGCGACCACACGGCCATCGATGACCAGCACGCGGTGATCGTTGCCGGGAAAGTATTGTTCGATAAGCACATCACTCGAGAGCTCGTACGCTTTTTCGAAGGCATCGCGGACCTGCGCGGCATCCATCAGGTTCAGCGCGACGCCCCGTCCATGGGAAAGATCCATGGGTTTTACGACGACCGGATATCCAAGCCTTTCGGCGATTTCGACGGCCTCGTCGGCTGAATCGGCGCGCTCGTGTTTGGGGACGGGAAGTCCGGCGCGCTCGAGCAAGGAGGCTGTCAATGCCTTGTCTTGCGCGATATCGACGGCGATGTGTTTGGTGTGGCTGGTGACGGTGGCCTGGATGCGCTGTTGATGAACGCCCCAGCCGAGTTGCACGAGGCTTTGGTTATTGAGGCGCAGGGTGGGGATGCCTCGTTTTTTGGCTTCTTCGACGATGCTCCGGGTGGAGGGGCCCAGGGCGACCCGTTCGGCGAGGCGCGCGAGTTCGTCGATTTCCTGTTTGAGGTCGGGAGGGGCGCTGCGGTCGGGGTGGCCGTCGGGAAGAAGGCTGCACAGATAGCGCAGTGCGAGTTCGCCTGCGCGCCTGCCTACGCGCTCATCCTCGAAGCTATAGACGACGTGATAGACGCCGTGGCGGCCTGTGCCCCGGGTTTTGCCATAGGTGACGGGCGTGCCGGCGAGGCACTGAAACTCGAGGGCGACATGTTCGGTGATATGGCCGAACCAAGTGCCATCGCGGAGCCTTCGGATAAAGCCGCCGGGTTCGCCGTAGGAGCAGCCGTGCTCGTAGAGCGTGGGCACATCCAACAAAAGCTTATCGGTGAAGCCTGGCAGTTGATTGGAGGGCGACTCTTCGAGGGTTTCCAAGTCGAGAGTCAGCCGGATAAGCGGCCTATATCCATAGGGGCTTGGGCCGCGGTACACACGGGTTTCCAAGAGTTTCATGGCGATTTCGAAGACGATGAGCGGGGTTTTATGCGCTCTTGCCAGATAGGCTTGCGCGCGTCGATATCAAAGCCATAGCCGCAGGTCATGACGTGCACTTGAAGGCCGAGGAGCGCGGCGGGTTCGGTGTCGTGGGTTTCGTGGATATCGGTGTGAACGAGTTTGCCGGCATCGATGACGGTGACGGTGCCCCGGCCGACGACTTCCATTTTGTTGTTGCCATCGATGACGACGCCTGTGTCTTCATCGATGCCGACGCCGAGCAGGAAAGGGTTGAGCGCGACGGCGGCGAAGAGGCGGCCGATGCGGTGGCGCTGGGCGAAGTGCTGATCGATGACGAGGCGTTTGGTGAGGCCCAGGCCGGGCGCGAGGGTGACGCTGCGGCGTTTGGGTGCGTAGCCTTTTTGGCCTTGGACGATCATGTGATCGCAGATGACAGAGGCGCCGGCGCTGGTGCCCGCGACGAGCGCGCCTGCCCGGTAGGCGCGGCGGATGGCCTGGGCGATAGGGGTTCCGCCCATCAGCGTGACAATGCGGCCTTGAGCGCCTCCGGTGAAGAAGATGGCCGTGGCGCCGGAGAGCAGGGCTAGATTTTCTGGAGCCTCGGCATCGGCGCGGGTTTTGATCCACACGGTGCGCACTTCGGCGCCCATGGAACGGAAGATTTGCTCATACATCCCGGCGAGTTCGGCAGGGATGCTTGAGGCGGTTGGAAACAGGGCGATAACGGCCTGACTGCCTCCCGATCGGGCAACCACTTCGCTTAGCACGGTGCGATCGCCGACTTTATCTTCGGCACCGCCAATCGCGATAAGGAGACCCTTTTTACTGGGCGCTGGTTTTGAGTCGGGGGAGCCTTGTGAAAGCGGCGAGTCCACCAAAGTGGCGCGATGGTTATCACGGAAGCGCGCACGCTGTCAGGTTCTTGGCAAGGAATCATTTGCGGGCTGCGGCAAGAGCTTTGCGGTGCGGCGAAAAAGGGGCATAAGGGGCAGCCGAAAAGGGATAGGCGATTCGGTTTATTGAGGTTCCCCTGTTCCACGGATCGCCGAGGAGACATCGTGGCAAAGAATCAAGGTTCGCAGGAAGGCCAGCGCCAAGGGCAACAGCGCGCGGTCACGGCGATAACGCCGACGCGGCAGGACGACTACGCCGAGTGGTATCAGCAGGTGACGCGGGCGGCGGATTTGGCGGAGAACTCGCCGGTGCGCGGCTGTATGGTGATTAAGCCTTGGGGCTATGCGATTTGGGAAAACATACAGCGCGAGCTCGATGCCATGTTCAAGGCGACGGGCCACAAGAACGCATATTTCCCGCTGTTTATCCCGAAGTCATTTTTGGAAAAGGAAGCGGAGCACGTCGAGGGTTTTGCCAAAGAGTGCGCGGTGGTGACGCATCACAGGCTGGTGGCGGGGCCGGACGGCGGTTTGATTGTCGATCCCAATGCGAAGCTCGAGGAGCCGCTGGTGGTTCGGCCGACCTCGGAGACGATTATTGGAGCGGCGTTTGCGAGCTGGGTTCAGAGCTACCGGGATTTGCCGCTGTTGATTAATCAGTGGGCGAACGTTGTGCGCTGGGAATTGAGGACGCGTTTGTTCTTAAGGACGGCGGAGTTTTTATGGCAGGAGGGGCACACGGCGCACGCGACAGAGGAAGAGGCGAGGGAAGAGACGCTTCGGATGCTGGGTGTGTATGCGACCTTCGCTGAAGATTTCATGGCGATGCCTGTGCTACGGGGGCCGAAGACGGCGAGCGAGCGTTTTCCCGGGGCGGTGGACACCTATGCGATTGAAGCGATGATGCAGGATCGCAAGGCTTTGCAGGCGGGGACTTCGCATTTCCTGGGGCAGAATTTTTCGAAGGCGAGCGGCATTCGATTCCAGACGGCGAAGGAGACCGAGGAGTATGCGTGGACGACATCGTGGGGTGTGTCGACGCGCTTGATCGGCGGTTTGATCATGACGCACAGCGACGACGATGGGCTGGTGCTGCCGCCTCGGCTGGCGCCCGCGCATGTCGTGATTTTGCCTGTGTTCCGCGGTGATGACACGAAGGCGAAGGTGCTGGAGTACATCGACGGCTTGGCGGCGGAGCTTCGGGCGCAGCGGGTCTTTGGGCGGCCGATTGAGGTGGAAGTCGACAAGCGGGATATCCGGGGCGGCGACAAGCAATGGGAGTGGATCAAGCGGGGTGTGCCGATTCGCTTGGAAATTGGGCCGCGCGATGTGGATGGCAATGCGGTGATGATGGCGAGGCGCGACAAGGCCGTGAAGGACAAGGCGGTGCTGTCGCGGGTGGAGCTTGTGGCGAAAATGCCTGCGCTCCTCGAGGAAATTCAAGCGGGGCTCTTTGAGCGGGCCAAGCGTTTCCGGGATGAGCATGCGGTACGCATCGATAAGCGGGCGGATTTCGATGCGTTCTTTACGCCGAAGAACGAAGACAAGCCCGAGATTCACGGCGGGTTTGCTTTATCGCACTGGTGTGGAGATGGAGCGTGCGAGGGAGCGATTAAAGAGAAGCTGAAGGTGACGATTCGCTGCATTCCGATGGCGAACGATCCGGCTTCGTGGGCGGCATCGCTGAAGGAGCAGGGGCAGTGTGTGGTGTGCGGGCGCCCCTCGGATCAGCGCGTGGTGTTTGCGAAGTCGTATTAAAAATCAGGCGTTCAGCGCTTGATGAACCAGCGCGTTCCAATCTGTATCGGCGGGAAAACGGCCTTCGGCGCGCTCGGGCCGCCCGCCTCCCCGGCCATTGCCCATTTTCGCCATTTGTTTGAGCAGCGCTCCGCAGTCGATCGCCGCCGAGCTTCCCCGCGCCAGCAGCACCAGCAGTCCATCGGGGCTTTGGCCCGCGAGCGCCGCGCTTAATTCAGGATGCGCCGTGACTTGGGCCGAGAGGGTTCTAAGCAGTTCTGGATTGGCATCTTCCACGACGCTCACGGCTATTTTCCTGGGATGACCCTGCGCTTCGGCAATCAGCGCCGAAGCCATGGCCTGAGCCAGTCTTGCCCGGACTCGTCCCAAGCTTTCGCGGGCATCGAGCGACTCGCGCCGGAGTTTTTCCAAGGCGGCCCGAATGCCTTCTGGACCGCAGGTCAGCTCGCGCGAAAGGCTCTGCACGAGTTCGGCCTGATTCCACAGCACATCGCGCGCGCGTTTGCCGGCAGAAAAATGAATACGCGATTTGCCCTTATAGCGTTCGATACCGAGCACCCGAACCAAGCCGACTTGGGCTGTATTGGTGCAATGCGTTCCGCCGCAGGGTGTGACATCGAAATCGCCGATCACCACAACGCGGATATCGCCGGAAACTTTGGGCGCGCGCCGCAGAGGCAAAGAGGCGAGTTCGTCTTGGGCCGGGAAATAGGCTCTGACATGAACGCTGTCATCGATGATGCTGTTGGTGAGCGCCTCGGCCCGGGCCACCGCGGCTTCATCGACGGGATCGCGATCGACATCGATGGTGCAGGTATTTTCGCCGAGCCTGGATGAGACCGTTTCGGCGCCTGCTTCATCGGCGAGGGCTCTTGAAAGGATGTGCTGGCCGGTATGCAGCGCCATGTGCACACGCCTGCGCGCCCGTTCAACCGTGCCATTTACAAGGCTTCCCACGGCGGGCAGTGCGCCTTCCAGAAGATGATGAACCAGGCCCTGTTCATCGACCTGCACATCACGGATGGTTTGACCATCAAGCGTGCCCCGATCGCCGAGCTGGCCTCCTGATTCAGGATAGAAAGCGCTTCGATCGAGCAGCACGCTGGGCACACCATTCCAGGCACCATGGCCGGCGATATGCGCGGAAAAGGCTAAAACAAAAGGGTCTTCGTAATACAGCCGTTCAGTGGGTTTGATGGTCATGGCTTTGCTGAGAGGAAAAAGGGCAGCACCTGCTCATACAAAATTCTGGGTAAGAGCCTCAACTGGGTGCAGTGGTCTTCTTTGCGCGTGCCTGCGTAGCCCTGCACAAACAGCCTTCCTCGTTCGGCCACATGGCGCAGGGTAAGCGCGTTTTCGTTTCGTTCGCCGGTATCGACGGCCTGCTGTTCAAGGCCGAGCTTTTCTGTGAGGTATCCGGCCACTTCCGATGTCGAGGCATAACCGTATGTGGCGATCTCGGTGTAGGACAAAAAGAACACGCCTTCGCCGCGTGTGGCGCGGTCGGCCCGCTCGAGGAAGGGTGCGAGGCTTGGGCCGGCGATTCGATTTTCGGCCGGGATGTACGACGCATAGAGAGAGTCGAGCAATACCACGGCGGAAACGCGCGATTTTTGATTGGAAGTGCTTTCCTGCAAGAGGATTTGCCCTGTTGCTCCATAGCCTGCGCTCCACGATGACAGCGCGATATGGCGGGCCTTCGCGGCGGGAACACCCACGGCATCCGCGACTTCTTTTTCGATGGAGCGGAGCATTGCGGAAAAGCTTTGAGGGTCGGCAAATGCCTTTGAATAGCGGCTCGATCCAACGCCCGCGTCCACGGCGGCGATGACCAAATCGAGGGGTTCGGGCGCGAGCATTTTTCGGACGGCGTCCGAGCCATGAAAGTGAATCAGCAAATCGAAAGAGCCGTCGCCGTCGACTCCATGGCCGGTGGGAACGAGGAGGCGGCCCAAGGGAAGAGGCCGAAATCGTTCGTAGTCGCCGTAGCCCCGATCGCTGAAGCTACAGCTTGCCGCATCGCTCATTTCAGCGGGTAATGAAGGCAAATCGGCGCCTGGAGGCAGGGGCGGCGGAGGCAGGGCCGAGGCATCGCCTGATGCTGTGGGAGCCGCGTTTTTCTTGCTGGTTGAGGTTGTTTTTGCGCTGACGCCAAGCGCGATGGCAGCCGCGCAAGCCAGAAGCACAAAAGCGTCACGCGCTCGTTTTGAGGTGGGTTCCAGGCTCACAACTCAGCACGCCGAATGAACGAAGCGTTTAAAAGCCTGGATTGGTGACTTTTGGAACGTATTTGGGGGTCTTGGTTGTCGCCGTTGATGTGGCCGTCGCTGTGGCTGCAGCGCCCGCGGTTTTGTCGCCGCCGCCCGCTGCTGTGTTCCGGGGGCGGCTGGCTGTCGATCCGCCTCCGCTGGGCGGCTCGGCTGTGGCGGCTTTTTTGTCATCGGGCAGATCGTTGATATTGACCGCGTTGGCTGAAGCGCTCGGTGTGCTTGTTGTGGCCGCTGCTGCTGCTGCTGCTGTTGGCGCTGTGTTTTCCGCGGCGGGGTTCGAAGGCTGAGCCGTCGGTGCTGTGCTGGCTGGGCCTGGGGGTGTATCGGACGATGAAGTCAAGACCAACACGCCTATTCCCGCGGCTGCGATTGCAACGCCAATTCCGATAAACAATCCCGATCGGCTTCGTTTGGGCTGCATTTCAAACGGCTCGAGCAATTGAGCCGTTGGAGGCGCCGTTACTGAAGGCTCGGACGGGACGCGCACGGTGGAAGGAGGCGGCGGAGGCAGCGCCGAGGGATAGGAAGGAGGCGGCAGGGGAAGGGGAGGAAGCGATGGCGGAGGCAGTGGGCCGGTGGGCCTTGTCACCCCTGTTCCACGCACGGAATTCATGCCTGTGTTCAGGTTGGTGACAACCACTTCGCTGACGACATCATGAACGACTGCGCCCGCTGCCCGTTCATCGGCGGCCTTTACGGCATCGCGAATGGCCGCGCGGCGCTTATTTCCCCGTTCACCTAGAATCGATCGGACAAAGGCGCCGACTTCGTCGTCGACGAGTGAGGCACCTGTGCTTGCGAGTACGCGTTCAATCGCGCGATCCAACTCGAGCATGGTTTGAAATCGCCGATCGGGATCTTTATCGAGGCATTTCAGAATGACTTGCTCGAGTTCAGGCGAGAACTGCGGATCTTTGGCGCGGGGAGGCAGAAGCGGCCTGGAGACGATATTTCGCAGTGTTTGCAGGTCGTCCGCGCCTGCAAAGGGATGAACACCCAGCGTGAGTTTGTACAGAACGATACCGAGCGCAAAGATATCGGTCCGGCGATCGACATTGCCGCCGCGCGCTTGTTCGGGCGACATATAGGGGACTTTGCCTTTAATTTGGCCGCCCACCGTTTCACTCATTCGGCCGACGGCTTTGGCGACGCCGAAATCGACCAGTTTTACGATACCGTCATAGGTCACGAGAACGTTTTGGGGCGATACATCGCGGTGCACCAAATTCAGCGGGCGTTCGTTTTCGTCTTTGAGTTCATGCGCCGCGTGCAGTCCCGCGCAGGCTTGCGAAATAATACGCAGCATGACGGTTTGAGGCAGTGCGGCCTGAGCCTTCTTTGCGGCGCTTGCAACGGTTGAAAGCGCTTCGCCGTCCACCCACTCCATCACGATATAAAGAACTTCGTTTTCCTCGCCCAAATCGAGAATCTGCGCCACATTCGGATGTTGGATTTTTGCGGCGAGCCCAGCTTCATCGAGAAACATTTCCTCGAACTGCGGATCGTCCGACAGGCCGGGAAGCATTGTTTTGATGGCGACAGTCTTTTGAAACCCGCGAGAGCCTTTTTGGCGGGCGGCCCATACGGTGGCCATACCTCCCTGTGCAATTGGAAGGAGGAGCTCATAGCGTCCGAGCACCATTCCTGCATGGAGTTTGTCGCCGCTTGTCATCGTCCCGGCCCGTTCTTTTCAAAATACTTCACCGAGATTCTCCTACACAAGCCGAACGCTGGGATCGCTCTCATCACAATCAATCGACTTGTTCAGTCTATCACCGATCATGTTATTTCACGCTGTTTTTTCGCGCCGATTTTTGAAGGTTCTGCGCAATTTAGGCGCAATGGCCATCCTGTTCTTCCCGTGGTCATTTGGTCAGAAAAATAAATAAATAAAAGCCTTCCCCCATAAGCATCTGCAAATGACGGGGAAGGCTTTGGAAAGTTCTTTGAGTCGCTTGGAGCTTTATGCGCCGGGAGGCACAGGTCCGAAGAACTTCTGGAAGATCTTCGAGAGGCGATCGGACGTGTCCGTCGTGAATCCATTGGCCTTGTAAGGCCACTTAAAGCCGTCGCCCTGCGCCTGCGAGCACGAAAGCGAAATCATCAAGTCAACAGGGGGCTGACCATTGCGCGTAATTGAAATGCCCATTCCGGGCGAAAAGCAATTCGGGCGATCGCTCTGGAAGCTGTCTTCATCGCCGAAGAGATCGAGGATCTCCTCGCGGGTTTCATCGTCCACATTCTGAATCGGCGTGCCGATAATCGCCCAAGCTTTAAACATCGGCGTCGGCGGCTGCTGAGCTACAACAGGCGTCGGCTGAGCACCCGGAATCAATCCGGGAGGAATCAATCCAGGGGGAAGAATTTGTCCGGCGCCTTGAAGAACCTGCTCGCCCATCTTCTGCAAATCGGGCGGCAGTCCGGGGATGAGAGGTGTTCCGCCTCCTGTGGGGATGGGCGTGGGAGCGGGCGGCGGCGGCGGCTGGCCGAGGCGCATAATCGTCATGGGCGCCTTGTCCAGCTCATCAAACGGAGCCGTTCGGGCACATCCAAAGGCGAGGGGGAGGAGAAGCGAAATGCCTGCGAGGTGTTGAAGTGTCAGTTTCATGTTGGAATGCTCAACGCTTTATCACGCTTGGGATTGAAAGGACACTTCTCGGGGCTTCAAAGCAAGAACGCAGCGCTTTGAGTGCCGTGAAGGGCCGTTGATTTCTGTGTGTACGTTTTGGCGGCGCGGAACACAACGGCGAATTGACGGTGTGTGTTTTCGCGTAGAACCGCGGCAATTAAAGCATGGTTGACGCGCCGAAATCGTAGAGGGTGCGGACCAAGTTGACCCGGCCCGCGATATCGGAGCGGGTGATCCGGCTGATGCGGGTTGTTCCGACGGCTTCGACGCAGAATGAAGCGGCGGCGGTCGCATGAATCATGGCGCGCCGGAATGTGTATTCAGAGATTTCGGGCTGGCCTGCCAGATAGCCCAATAAACCGCCCGCGAACGAATCTCCCGCGCCTGTCGGATCGACAACGTCCTCGAGCGGATAACCGGGGGCCGCAAAGATCCCAAATTCGTCAAAGAGAAGCGCACCGTGCTCGCCGCGCTTAATAATGAGCCGTTTTGGGCCGCGGCGGAGAATTTCGTGGGCTGCTCTGCGGATGTTGTACATGCCCGAGAGCTGCCGAGCTTCTTCGTCGTTGATGACCAAGGTGTCGATGCGCTTCAGCATTTCGGCGAGGATTTGGGGTTCTCCCGAAATCCAAAAGTTCATCGTATCGGCGATGACGAGCTTTGGTGCGTGGATCTGATTGAGCACATCGAGCTGGAGCGCCGGATGGATATTGCCCAGAAGCACATAGGGGCTATCGCGATAGCTCTCCGGGATTTTAGGCTGAAAAGAGGCAAACACGTTCAAGTGTGTCGCCAGCGTAACGCGATGAATGAGATCCGCATCATAACGTCCCGCCCAACGAAAGGTTTGGCCTGCTGCCCTCTCGATGCCGCTCGTATCGATGCCCCGCGATTGCATGGCGTCGAGCGTGGCTTGCGGGAAGTCATCGCCGACAACAGCCACAACGCGCACGGGCGCGAAGCAAGAAGCGGTCAGCGCAGAATAAGTGGCTGAACCTCCAACCACATCCCGCACATTGCCGGTAGGAAGCTCAAGGTCGTCAAATGCCATCGATCCGACGACAAGGATCGGTGCTTTGGTCGTCACGTATTTGGGTCTCCGTTCAATGAAAAAAATAAAGGCTGGTGTCTTTAGGCTTCGTCATCTGTCCCGGCGCGCGCCGAGCAGCCAGGAAAGGCGCTGTTCGGCTTCCGGCCCAATCGCCGAGGGAGCCGTCATAATTGCGTTTTTAAGCGCATCCTTCGCAATGCTTTGCGACACATCCGGAAGCCTGCCCGCCAATGTGCGCGCCACTTGTTTTGCAAACCGTACGTTTTGCTTCAGGACTGCAACAACGGCTTCGACGCTGACGTGGGCATGCGTGTCATGCCAGCAATCGTAGTCGGTTGATAAAGCCAGCGTTGCAAAGGGCAGCTCGGCCTCGCGGGCCAGCTTGGCCTCGGGCATGTTGGTCATGCCAATAACGCTGACTCCCCAGCTTCGGTATACAAAGCTTTCAGCGCGTGTCGAGAATTGCGGACCTTCGATGCACACATAGGTTCCGCCTTTGTGAACCGCGCGCGCCTCCGTGGTTTTTGCGGCTTCGTATACCGCGCTCGCCATGATGGAACACACCGGTTCGGCGAAGGAAACATGTCCAACAACACCTTCATCAAAAAAGGTGGACTTGCGGTGTTTGGTTAAGTCGATGAACTGATCGACGACCACCAGATCGCCGGGTTCAATTTCTTCCTTCATCGAGCCGACGGCGCTGACAGACATTACATGCGTCGCACCGAGCATTTTCAAAGCGCAGATATTTGCCCGGTAATTGATTGTGGAAGGGGAAAAGCGGTGCGAACGGCCGTGCCTGGGAAGAAACAGCCCCAGCGTGTCCGTATCTTTAAACCGTCCGCGGACAATCACATCGCTCGGATCGCCGTAGGGCGTCGTTATGCGGACTTCTTCAGGTGATTCAAGGGCATCCACATCGTAAAGGCCACTGCCCCCAATCACAGCGAGCACGGATGTCATGAGTTCTTCTCCACTTTTCCTTCTGCAAGCATTCGCTCGCAAATGAGGCTGCGGCGCGTTCGCTTGCACTGCTCCGCATAGACGATTCCCCGCAGCTCTGCGTACGCCCGCTCGATGTCGTCGTTGATCACCACATAGTCAAAAATCGCATAGTGCTCGATTTCTTGATGCGCGTTCGCAAGCCGCCGCCTGACCGTTTGATCGTCTTCGGTGCCTCGTCCGCGGAGCCTGCGCTCCAGTTCCCCAAAAGAAGGCGGAAGAATAAAAACGCCCGCCGCACTGGGAAGATGCGCTTTAAGCTGCCGCGCTCCTTGGTAATCGATATCGAACAGAAGCCCGGCCGAGCAGGTCTTCGCAATCTCAATCTCGCGAAGGCTTGTGCCATACAGATTACCGTGCACGCGCGCCCATTCAGCGAACGCCCCATCGCCGATCATTCGCTCAAAGCTTTCTGTGTCGACGAAGTGATAATCCTTGCCGTCGGTTTCGGTGGGCCGCGCTTTGCGTGTCGTGTGCGATACCGAAAAGCGAAGGTCCGCAAACTCAGCGCGCAGCCGCTTGCACAGCGTTGTCTTTCCGGCACCCGACGGAGACGAAATGATCAGCAGGAGAAAATCGTCCCCGTGGCTTGAAAAAGGCGCAGTGCTCACTTTTTCTTAAACAGCGCGTCGAGCTTGTTTTTGGACTGGGCAATCCGGCTGCTCGTGTCTTCGGGAATGCCGTTCTTAAACGTAAAGAACGTGCAGAAGTTCGCCTTTTCGCGATCCGGAATGTACTCGGCGATGTGCTCTTTGCACTGGTTGTGCGCCGACGGCTCCCAGTGTTCGCAATTCTTGCAGCAATGCATGTCCACACCGCAGTGTGGGCAAGTGTCCGCGCGCTGAAGCTTTACTTCGAACACGATCTCGTTTTTGCACTTGTGGCAAAAGTGATGCTTTTCCTCGACTTTGGGGATCCAGCCCATATCCGCACCTTTCCCGGCAAAGGCAATTCAGGTTCAACAGGCAGCGCTTGCCGCGCATCCTATACAAGACCGCGGCGCCTCTGGATATCCGACATGACACGCTGATATTCGACTTCCCACATCCGCGTTCCCTCTTGTACATGCTTGATGCGGTTTCGCACCTCGGCATCGAGGGCCGCGTCCACGTCGAGGTATTTGCGCAGCACCGGCCTCATCCGGCGGCGTAAATCGTGGTCTTCGCCAAACACTTCCTCGACGTTGTTTGAATGCATCAGCATCTCAATCAACTGATCGAGCAGGAAATCCATCATCTCGTCGCCGACTTTGATGCCCCGCTGTTCGGCGCAGAGTTTCTTTATCCGCTGAAATTCGCCTTGCCCAAGCTTGCGTGCCGCCATGAAATCCTTGGCCTTCTCAACGGCGTCCTTTTCAAGCTGGATGTAGTTGCGAAAAACCGATTCAACATCGTGCACGACTTCATCTTTGTCGTCGCATTCAATGTCTTTGTTCTGCACAAGAGCTTGAACGATTTCTTCGCTGAGAGGCGTGAGCTGGCCGACGAAAAGGCGCATTCGCGGGATCCATACAACAGAGATAGGCGTCTTCACTGGCGCGTCGCTCTGGCTCGCCGCGCCCGGTGCAAGGTACGGGCCGCCGCTTCTTTTTGTCAACGCGCCCCGTGCAAAAGTTTTGCTTTTCGCGGTCTATCCCGAACGGGATCGCTTTGTTCCCCGGCCTGATTCATCGGGATGTAGAAGCGCTCTCTCGCCCAGCTTTAGCCTTCGCGTTACGGCTTGCCGTATTCGTTCCTTGTATTTCTCGTGGCTGGCTTCTCCCACCTCGTTGCCCGCTTCTGTTTCCCGGTCCACAAGCTGAAACTCGCACATCACAAACACAATCGGCCCAAGCTGCCAGGCCACCGGAGGAACCATGTCCATCATGTCTTCGGGCAAGCGCACCGGCACATCGGCAATGAAGTGAATCACGCGATAGTTCTGATCGCTGAACGAATTATCTCCTTGTGTGAATTGATCGTCGCCGGCGGACTGCAAATCCTTAAGCAGAGAGCGAAGCGCCGGCTTGCTTTCGCAATAGGTCCGGAAAGGAAAGATGGTGTTGATGCTCTGTCCGGCCATCACATAGTTGAAGGGAAATACATGCTGCGACAGGTAAAGCAGCACCGGAAGGATGTCGTCGGGGCCTCTTGTGACAATGCGGAATCGAAGCTTGTCGTAGATGGCCGACGCCGAGGTTGCCGCTTTGCATAAGAGCTTCGTGTAGAGCGAATCCTTGTTTTTACGGCCGCCGATAAACTCGGTGATGGGAAAACCGGCCGACAGCATCTCGCCGATGACGCGGTACACCTTCTCCTCGACCAGGTGAAACACCTCTTGATCGGACAGAGGCAGCGAAAACAGAAGCTCTCGGCCATCGAGGTGATGGATGATCTGCATGACCTTGAGGATGGTGCACGCGCACAGTTGGCGGTGCCCTTTGCCAGAAGCGATCAGCAGAAGATCTGTGACGGAAGCCGATGCGATTGGGCGCGGAATTGGGAAGTAAAAATTGCGCCTGAGATACGCGATGGCTTCGTCGCGGATCATCTCCAAACGTTGCAGATCGCTGGGAATTTCGGGCTGAAACTCTTGGGCAAGCAGAAACGCGTTGGCATCGTCCGGGTGTGTGAAATGGAGACGATGCCAATCGATTGCAGAGTCGCCTCGTAGGATGAGCCGGACAGACTCTAGGTCCATCGGCGTAAATTCCTCGAGGCGCTTCAGGCGCAACAGCGGTGCTTCAAGCGCCATCCATCAAGAAGTGCGGGCGTTGTTAGAGGTTTCGGATGCAGAACTTGCGGGGGCGCGGCCAAGCGACAGCGTTCCCAAAAAAATTCCAACAGTTAGGACCAGCACAGCAGCATGGCCCATATAGGCGCCACTACAGCCAATTGCGGCGAAAGGAGCAAGTGCAGCAAGAAACCAAGGGGTGATCTTCATCTGTCCTCCAAATCGTCACTCTGTCCTCGCGCAGCCAATGCCTTTTGGCTTTGGTCTGCTTTTCCCACGGAACCCATTGAGTCGGGCGTTTTCACTAAGCGTTTCAGCGTCTTTTCAGGCGCTTTTAGGTGTTCTCTGTGGTGCTCGGTTGTAGGGTTTCGGTTTCCAGCTCTTTTTCGCAAGGTTCACCAGGGGCAATCGCACGAAGAAGAGCTGTGTCATAAGAAGTAAGCTTATGTAGGATAAGATGCCACACCCCGAATTACAGGGCCAAGAATTAGCCTCATCGGGAATGCATCTTCAAGCGAATTCGACTCGCAGGAATCGTTCCTCGAGGGCTGCAGATGGTATCGATATAAAAAAAATTTTTAAAATCAAATAGTTAAAAGAAAAAATTTATTTAAAACATCAAGGTTGTAGATGTGACTTTTTCGGAGCGAGGCGTTGCATGAAAGACACGCTGCAAGTCCGCGTGAATGCGTTGCGACATGACGCTTCTTCGGGGATGGGGAGGGCACATTGTGGAAGGCGGCTCCCGGGCGCCTGAGAAATCGGGTCTAACGATTTGAAATAAAAGATGTTTTGGCGCTTAGCGCGCGCTGAGCGAAATATGTTCGCTGTCGCCTAAAATAATTTTTCGCTGCACGGTTTCGACGCCGTTGCCGCGCTCAATTTGGATGGCGACGTCGTAGGCGCCTTTGGGCAAACGAACGGTTGTCGTCAGCGATTTGGGCGCGGTTCCTCGAGCGAAATTCCAGCGAGATCCCTGCGTTGCTTCCGCTGCTTGCTGGTCGGTATTTCGCTGTACAGGTATCCAGTGAACGTTCACCCCAACGATGAGCTGGGGATCGGGGAGTTCGATGCGCACGCTGTGATCGCGCGGAAGGTGCGGCGAAATAATCGACGCGGCGAGCAGCAAACCCAAAGGCAAGAGAAGAGCTGCTGCTCTTCGGAGCCGCGACGGGGACAATCGATTTGGGGCCGAAGGCTCGGTGTTTTGGCCGATGGATGGATGTTCGTCCGGTGATTCATCGGACGGGCTTGCACCGCTTTCGCCGGCTGTCATGGCGATGTGCCGGAATCCTTGCCATTTTGCTCGGGTTCCATGCGGCCGGTGAGCTTTTCCCAGAGGTGAAAGCCACCGACGAATGCCGAGTAGGCCATGATGGCGCCGACCGCATACAGGTCGTAAATCATGATTCGGCCGACGATGTAGTTGGCCTCGTCAGCATGCATCATGCGCGTGGCGACCCAGGCAATGAAGCTTAGGAATAAGATGGCTGTGACGATGCCGAAGAGCGTGAAGAACCACTTCATTTGGACATTGGCAAGGTGTTCGCTGCGCGGGCGGATGTCAAACAGGATTGATGCGCGCTGTGTCTCGAGTGGCGTTATGGGGCTTTTCGCACGGCGCGGATGCGCTTGACCAGGCCATCTACAATCGCTTCGGAGAGCTCAAACTTGGGCATTTTATTTTTGCCGTTGCGGATAACAGCAGCGATTTCTTGATCCGTAACGCTCTTTTGCCATTCGTCGCGAGTGAGATCCGGCGCCTTTACCATCGCGCCTTGAGGGCCGTCCCCGCGCCCAATTGGGCCGTGGCATTGAACGCAGTTCTTCTGCCATGCGAGCTCGACCAGCGATGCGCTTTCGTCTGCGTTGCTGGGGCGGGCCTGTGGTTTCGGCGCCTGTGCCTGCGATTCTTTGGGCTGATCGTGATCGGCGGCCGTCCATTCGCGGACTTCACCGCCCGGCCCAGTGCAGCCGATGAATAAGGCACTACCCAATACGAGAAGGGTTTTGGTGAACATGGCGATGCTGAGTGGATAGGGGAATTAAGCGCGAAACGCACGCAAAGACATCATGGAATAAAAAAAGCCGGTCTTCGCTGCGCCGCATTTCTTTGGGATGCGGACGAGATGCGAGGACCGGCCTTAATCAATCACTCAATCACTCAATCACTTGCAGGGATCGCCCGCGACTTTGCCGCCGCCGTCCACAGGCAGGCGCATAATGGGCTTGCCATTGAGCGCCGCATTGATGAACGCCGTGCGGCGATTCTGGGCTTTGCCTTCGGCCGTGTCGTTCCCGGCAACGGGTTTCTTGTCGCCAAAGCCAACGGGAAGAACGCGCTTGCAGTCGGTGCCCTTGGCCACGAGCCAGCGCGCAACCGCCATCGCGCGCCCTTCGGACAAGGTCTGGTTCGCTTCGGGCTTGCCGACGTTGTCCGTGTGGCCTTCGATTCGCATCGTGGTCACTTCAGGCTTTGCTTTGAGGTAATCGGCCACAATCTGCAAAACGGCATCGCTCTCGGGGAGGAGAACGTCTTTGCCCGTTTCAAAGTTGACGGGGCCGGGAAGGATGAGCTGGTTGCCTTCCGTCTTGAATTCTTGCTTGGGCGGTTCCGGCTTCGTTTCGGCAGGCGGAGGGGTTGTCTCCGCAGGCTTCGCCTCGGGTTGCGGAGGCGGCTGGCTTCCGCCGATGCGCGCTTCAGCATGGCAGCCGGTGATTGCTGCAGCGCCGACGATGATCAAGGCATAGAGAGAAGAAGCAGTCATTTTACGCATGGAAGTGGATCTCCTATGAGGAAGCACGAGCGCGGGTTGGGTCGATGAAAAACAGTGCCCCCTTACCCGACGCGGCTTGGACGGCCGACCGTCTCGTTTCTTCAGTGTTGCCAATGCCTTCTAGCAGGGCGCCGAAAAACCCGCTACGGCCCTCTTTTGCGGCGATGCCAATGGCGCGGCGCACCATCGCGCGCGCCCGATTGCGGTCCGCAAAACAAGGTCTTCGAATCGAGTTCAGCATCCTGCAAGTCCAAAGGGCGTATGAGCGATACACCACGCTGCAACGCCAAATCGGCAAGCCTGTCTTCCCGTTCAAGTGATTCGTGAAGCAGGGTGCGCCTTGCCAGGTTTGGCCTAGCTGAACGTGAGACGCCTGAACCGCTCTCTCCGGCTCAGCGTTCTTTTTATTTCCTTAAGCATGAGCACAAAAACAGCGGGCGGCGGCCATTGTCCGGCCACCGCCCGCGCCAACGCATCGCGCAATGTGCGATGCGCTTCACATTGAGGCGATCAGTTGCCGCCCGCGCCGCCCGTGCCCGAGCCGCCGCCTGTGCCTGAGCCGCCGCCCGCGCCGCCTGTACCCATGGCACAGGGATTGTCGGACATGGAAGGAGGCGCAACCACGCCGAGCTGGGCGGGTTTCATGTCGAAGCCGAGCCCGATGGAGATGCCGTTGCAGACCTGGTTCGGGTCTTGTGAGCCGTCCTTCATGATGTCCGACGCTTGCTCAATTTGAGTCAAGAGGCTGTCCAAGGTCGAGTTCCCCTCGCAGAAGTCGGTGCTGAACGCGCCGGCCACCTTGGTGAGCTCGCTCTTGAGCACGTCGGTCTCGAGGATGCCCGCAATGACGCCTTCTGTTGCAGACTTGTGATCGTCAGCCATCTTCATCGTGATGACGGCATGCGCAATCGTCAAGTTGATGGAGAAGCCGCTGACAGAAAGCGAGAGCGTGATATCGCCGCCCTTGCCCGGTTCGAAGGTGTTCGATACGAACACGTTGTCGGCCAAGTAGGCTTGATCGAAGTGCACCTTGGAAGACTTGATGTCCGCGGCATCGGCGAGCAATTCAGGGCGGACATTCCATACGTCCGAGCCGTCGAACTTGGGCGCGGCGCCTAAATCGTCGCCGGCGTAGAGGCGGGCATCGAGGGGATTGTAGTCCTTGTTCGCGCCGAACTTATCGATCGAAATAAGCAGCGTAAATGAGCCTTCCAGCAGGCTGTCGTTGATATCGCTTTCCGCGTTGGCTGCGACGCCCCGGATAAAGGGCATGATCGATTTGCCAAAGGCATTGTCGATGCCTTCCTTGCCGTCGGGATACACATTTTGGGTCTGGGCTCCCGGCCTCGGTTTGCACAGATCGCTCGACGTGGGCGTCGAGATTTTGCCGTCCAAGTTGTATCCGTACTCTTTCCAGCCGTTTTGAAGATCGGTCGTTCCGTCGCGTTTGGTGGAGCCCAGATACAGCTTGTTAACTGCAAACACCGCCGGTGCGTCGCCGGCTGCGGGCGGAAGTGCGGCGCCGTTTTGCGGCTGTTTCGGCGGAACGATACCCGTTTGGTCAGCAGCCGGGGGCGGCTCGGTCGTGCTGCTGCTACAGGCGATTGCGGAAAGGATTGATGTTGCTGCAAAGGCGGCAAACAAAAGATGAGAACGGCGCATGGCGGGAAACTCCATTGGTTAAAGCACTTAAGGACGCGCACGCGTCAAGTAATGTACTTAGGACGCGCGTCCGTGAGGCTGACTACGCTAGCGGCCGATACGGCTTGTAACCAGGTCTTTTCGTGTTCCCTAGCCTCTAGGGAAGGCGGCTTTTGTGAGAGGCGATCTTGAAACGCCTTTCGGATTGAAACAGGGCTTTACCTTCGCGTACCTTCGCGCCCGCCCGCTGGATGTCCAGCGTCCTTTAGCGTTTCCATGAGCGTTTATTGTGGCTTCTGAGTTTGTTCATTTGCACGTTCATTCGCAGTATTCGCTGCTCGACAGCACGCTGCGCATCAAGGATTTATCGGCCCGGGCCAAAGCGCATGGCATGCGGGCCTTGGCCTTGACCGATCATGGCAACATGTTCGGGGCACTTCAGCACTACAAAGCCTGTAAAGACGCGGGTATTGACCCGATCTTGGGCTGTGAAGTGAATGTGCTGAGGCGCTTTGGATCGGCGTCGGAAAAAGAAGCAACGGCCGATCATTTGGTGCTGATCGCCCAAAATACCGAGGGTTACAAAAACCTCGTACGCATTGTGTCCAAGGGCTATGTGGAGCCCGCGGGAGGTTCGGGGCTTCCCACGGTAACTCTCGAAACCATCGGCGAGCACAAGACGGGCTTGATTGGGCTTTCGGGCTGTTTGGGCGGTGTGGTTGCCCAGCGGGTGCTCGAGCAAGGCGAGCAAGAGGGAAGAGCAGAGCTCGATCGGCTGCGATCGTTCTTTGAGCCGGGACATTTATTTGTCGAGCTTCAGGATCACGGCTTGGTTGAGCAAGGCGTGCTCAATGGCATTTTGAGGCGCGCAGCGGCCGATCTGGGCCTGCCCGTCGTGGCAACGAATGACGCTCACTTCGGTGGCCGGGACGACGGAGAAAGCCAGCTTTACTTGTCGTGTATCGCGTCGAACCGCTCGTTTGCCGATTCGCTTTCGGCGCATCACGGCAGCTATGAGATGTTTCTCAAGTCGGCCGAGGAGATGGCGCATGTATTTCGGGATGTGCCGGAGGCGCTGTCGAACACGCTTGAAATCGCCGAGCGATGTAAGGGGCTGAAGCTCACGCTGGGCAAGCCGATGCTGCCCAAGTTTCAACTGCCGGAGGGCTATGACACGGCGTCCTATTTCCGGCATGCGGCCCGCGAAGGTTTAAAGGAACGCTTTCAAGAGTCGTTGGAACGCGGCGAAACAATTGATGAAAACGCGTACGCCGCCAGGCTGGAAATTGAGCTCGATGTCATCGTGCAAATGGGCTTTCCAGGCTACTTTCTTATCGTTTGGGATTTTATACGGCACGCCAAAACCAAGGGCATTCCCGTTGGGCCTGGACGCGGTTCGGGGGCCGGATCGCTTGTCGCGTATGCCTTGAGAATTACGGATCTCGATCCCATTCCCTATGGGCTTCTGTTCGAGCGCTTTCTCAATCCAGAGCGCGTAAGCATGCCCGACTTCGATGTCGATTTTTGCATGGATCGCCGCGATGAAGTGATTGCGTATGTGGCTGGCCGCTACGGAAAAAGCTCGGTCGGACAGATTGCGACCTTTCATGAACTCAAGGCGCGCAGCGTGATTAAAGACGTGGGGCGCGCGATGGGAATGCCGCCGAACGAGGCGCAGAAAATCGCAAGCCTCATCCCTCAAAAAGGCCCCGGGCAGATGTACACAATCCCCGAGGCGCTGACGGTTGAACCTAAGCTAAAAGCCTTGAAAGAAAGCGATCCGACGATCGCCGAGCTGCTCAATCAGGGGCAGAAATTAGAGGGGCTCACCAGGCACGCTGGCATGCACGCGGCGGGCGTGGTGATCAGCGAAGGGCCGCTGTGGGAACATGTGCCTTGTTTTACCAACGGCGATCAGATCGTTACGCAGTACTACAAGGACGATGTTGAGCTGGCCGGCCTTGTTAAATTCGACTTTTTGGGCCTGAAAACCCTGACGGTTATCGATCTCGCCGTTCAGCTCATCAACAAGAGGCCCGATCACACGGGGCAACTGGGAGCGCCGCGGAAGTTCGATATCAGCAAGATTCCGCTTGCCGATCCGCCAACGTACGCGCTGCTGCAGTCAGGCGAAACGACGGGTGTGTTTCAGCTCGAGTCGAGCGGCATGCAGCAACTCTTCAAAGACCTAAAACCCGATGCCTTTGAAGACATTATTGCGGCTGTGGCGCTGTACCGGCCCGGCCCGCTGGGCACCGGTATGGTGAAGGATTTTATCGACTGCAAGCATGGCCGAAAGCCAATCGAGAAGATGCATGCGCTTGTGGACGACCTCTTGAAGCCCACCTACGGCGTCATCGTTTACCAGGAGCAGGTCATGCAGATCGCGCAGAAACTGTCGGGTTATACGCTCGGCGGCGCCGACTTGCTCAGGCGCGCGATGGGCAAAAAGAAGCCCGAGGAGATGGCCAAGCAGAAGGCCACCTTTGTCGATGGTGCACTGCAAAATGGGGTCGCCAAGGAAGACGCAGAGCGGATCTTCGGGCTGCTCGAGTACTTTGCGGGCTATGGCTTCAATAAAAGCCATTCGGCCGCCTACGCGCTGCTCACTTATCAAACGGCTTATATGAAGGCGCACTACCCGGTTGAGTTTCTGTGTGCGCTGATGACGGCCGATCGCGACAAGATCGATAAAGTCGTGAGGATTATTGCCGAAGGGCGGAACTGGGGCGTGGAGATTTTGCCGCCTGAAATCAATGAATCCAAAGTCGATTTCACCGTGGTTTACGAGCCGGCGGCACCTTCGGCCTCGTCGCCGGGCGCAAATAAAAGGGCAGGAGCCGCGTCCGCGCGAAGGGGCGCAGGGCGTATCAAAGATCCTCTCAATCCTAAAATTCGCTTTGGGCTAGGCGCAATCCGGGGAATCGGCGAGGCCGCGCTGGAAGCCGTTCTCGAAGCCCGCAAAGAGGGAGGTGCCTTTGCCGATCTTTTTGATTTTGCGGAGCGCGTGGATTCCCGCCGCGTCAATAAGGGCGCACTCGAGGCGCTCGTTCAATGCGGCGCGTTCGATGCAACGCTGGCGCTGCGAGGCGTGTCCCGGGCCAGGGCATTTGCGTCGATCGATCGGGCGCTGGAGCGTTCGCGAAGGGCAAGCCGCGATAGGGAAGGCGGGCAGACCGATCTCTTTGGGCTCTTCAAAAAAGCCGCTCCCAAGGAAGATGACACCCGGCTCGCCGATTATCTGCACTGTGAGCCCTGGGATTTTCTCGACACGCTGAACCGCGAGAAGCAGTCGCTGGGTTTCTATGTTTCGGGCCATCCGCTCGATCGCTATGGAGCCGATTTGGGCCGTTTCGATCTAGCTCCGGTCGGAGCGCTTTCGGGCATGGACGCATGGTCGAAGGTGCGCGTGGGCGGGATGGTCGAGGGCTATCGCGAGAAGATTTTTAAGGGAGGAAGCGGCGGGAAAATAGCCTTTTTTACGCTTGAAGATCGGAGCGGAAGGGTTGAAGTCAAAGTTCGCCAGCAGCAAATCGATGCCTATGGCCGCTTTTTAACGAGCGGTGAACCGATGCTCATCACGGGCAAGGTGAGCTTTCCTGTTGTGGATGAAGGCAGCGAGGATGTGGACGCGCCCGCGCGGGAGCCGACGCTGATGCTGGATGAGGCGGTGCCGCTGTCTGAAGCAATTTTGAGGGAAACCCGCGGTCTTTTGATTCGCTTGAACGCTAGGCGCACCAAGCGCGAACAGATGGGCAAACTCAATGATGTGCTGCGGGGATCGATAGGTCCTGCAGGATGTCCGGTGCAATTGATTATTCAAACTGAAGAGGGCGCCGAGGCGGTTTTGGCCTTGCGTGACAGGGTCGAGCCCAGCGATGCGATGCTGGCCAAGCTTGAAAAGCTGTTTGGAGAGCAGGTCGTCGAGTTGCGCTAAAGGCTTTAATTTTAAGGATTTTAGGTGGGCTGCTGCCCGTGTGCCATCGTTCGCGGGCCATCCTGAAACAGAATCTCGACTTTGCCTTTGTCGATGACTTTTGCGACGACGCCGTCGCCGAATTTGGAATGCCGGACGAGCTCGCCTTCGGCCAATGTGAGCGTAATTCGAAAAGGCTTAAAGGCCGATGCGGGCTGGCCTGCGATGGCCTTCTCCCAGGCCGTCAATTGATCGCGCTCGGCTTTTTCCGCGGCTCGCACACGCTCGGAATTGGTGCGGGGGGCGGCCGTCTTGGCCGTGCCGCCGCTTGTTGACGCGCTTCCAAGCGTAGGCTTGGCCTCGAGGATTCGCGCCCGCTCTTCGCGCTGGCTCTTGGGCCGCCGGTACAGATGATGCGAGCCGCAAGTCCGGCATTCGACCTTTTTTATTTCATCGCCGACCATCGCGATGATGCGATGGCCTAGATCCAGCTTGCACTTTGTACAGTAGGCGTCGATTTCTCCGCCTGTTCTCGGCTTCTGCGTTGCCACATATCCTCGCGCGCGATCCTGCCTCCCCACGCAGGAATCGCCATTTTGAGATGGGTTTATTTGCTCCGATCCTTGACCGATACGGACGTTGAAACTTCGGGCTTCGGAAGATTGCCCGGGCCTTCGCTTTTCGCGTCTTCCTCGCCCTGGCGCGGCTTTTGCGGTGCCGCATCGTTGGGAACGAAGCGGATTTCCGTCTTGATCTCAAACGAAAGCTTCGTCAGCGCCTTGGTAATCTCATCCGCAAACTGCGTGCGATCGAGAAAGTCACGGATCTCCTTCGCGACGACGCGGTAAAGCCCGCCTTTGGTGTCATCGATTTGCGTGTAGAGATAGTGCAGAACTTCTTTCGGCAGTTTCATCTCGCTGACGAGCTGCCTCAGGTTTTCAGGGCCTTCGCTCAGTTTTCCAACGCCCGTTTCAACGGCTTTTTCGACCGCGCGTTTTAAGAGTTCAGGAATCGCGCGCTCAAATAAGCGCTTCCGCTCTCCGTCGCCGCGATCGTCCCGGTCATCGTCCTCTCCAGCGTGATGAGGAGGTCCATCATGATCTTCAGCCATTTTTCAGTGCGTAGCGGTGTGCCGGCCTCACGTCAATCAGGGCTCTTTTTGATCGGCAGAACCCACACTTCAGCGGCAAAGCGACCTTGGCCGCGCTGCGCCCAAATCTCTGTTCTTAAGGTGTCGTCAAAGAGCATGCAAAATGGCCGATCCGGTTGAACGATTGGCCAGCCATCCTCTCCGTGATCGGTTGCGATTGTCGCATCTCTGCTGCTTTTAACAGCGATATTGAGATCGCGGATGGGCGTTTCCGATGCCGCGAAAATCCTAAAGCATTCACCGCGCTTTACCTGAAAGCTTTCGACTACCGGGGCTTCGCCTTCGGCGACGCGCCCAACCCAAGCCTGATCGAAAAGCCTTCGCATTCCATTGACTGGGCCGCATAAAAGCCCAAGCCGCGTCACATCTTTTATGGGGTCGCCCGAAGGCTTGAAGTTCCCATAACAGCGAACCCACGGCCCTCCAACGCGGACAGGTTCGGCCGGCCCCGTCAAGTCAGCCGCCGCATCGGCGTCCTGCTCTCCGCCGTCCAAACGTTCGCCCCCATCGCTGCCCGTCCCGCTTCCGCCATCCGCCGCTAAAAGCCCTGCGTTTTGCGTAAATACAGCGGGCGGCGCGTTTGCGGGCAGAGGTTTATCCCAAGGCCGCTCCCGCGATTCACAGCCGGATGACAGCAGCAAAAAGCCAAAAACCAAAGGCTTTGCGACGCGCACGCCTGTTCGTGTACGCCCTCAAATGGCTCCTGTCGAAAAATCGGCGTGTTTAAACATGCGTGGGATCGATCCATTCTGTTGTATTGGAGAGCCGAGGCTTTGCTGTTGGGCCGATTGGCGAAGAGCGTTATTTCAATGAAATCGAAGGGCGAAAAACAAAGCGCGGACACGCAAATCCAACCCGGCGAACGCGATCGGACGATTGCCGAGACGCTGTGTGCCTGGTTTGAAAAGAGCGCGCGCGATCTGCCTTGGCGCAAGAAACACCGCGATCCTTACGAGGTTTGGCTGAGCGAAGTGATGCTGCAGCAAACCCGTGTGGACACGGTGATTCCGTATTTTGAAAAGTTTCTAAAGCGCTTTCCCAATGCTCAATCTCTCGCTTCGGCGAGCCTGGATGAAGTGCTCCATCTATGGAGTGGGCTTGGGTATTACCGCAGGGCAAGAGAGCTTCATGCGGCGGCGGGCGAAGTTGTAAAACGCTACGGAGGCACGCTTCCCGCGGAAGCTTTAGAGCTGCGGACGCTGCCTGGAATTGGCCCGTATACGGCCGGCGCGATCGCAAGCATGGCTTTTGGGAAGGTGGAGCCGCTCGTAGATGGAAATGTTTCGCGTGTGCTCGCGAGGCTCTTTGGCGTTGAAGACGATATTCGCGGTTCGGTGGGGTCGAAGAAGATTTGGGCGATCGCCGCGAGGCTTGTTCCAAAGGATAAACCTGGGCAATTCAATGAGGCGCTGATGGAGCTCGGGGCGACGGTGTGCACGCCCAAAGATCCTCATTGTCTCTTGTGTCCGGCGAGGCATTTGTGCACCGCGTTTGAGAAGGGCAAACAGAGGGATTTGCCCGTGGTAGGCGAGAAAGCCGGCGTCCCCACGGTTTCGATGGTTTCGCTGGTGTTGTGGCATGGTTCGGATGTGCTCTTGATGAGGCGGCGTGAAGGGGGTCTGTTCGGCGGGATGTGGGAACCGCCGATGATCGAAGCCGCTTCGCTCGAGGAAGGGCTTGTGGGGTTTAGGAAGCTGGGCATCGCGCTGGGACATCAGAAACCCGATGAAATGGGCCAAGTGCGGCATGTGCTCACTCACCGCGAGCTGGTTGTAAACGTGGCTTCGGGGCGCGCGGGCGAACGCTTTGAGATGCGAGGGCTTACAAACGAGCCTTACGAGCGAGCGTCTTGGTCTTGTCCGGGAACACTGGAAGGCGGTGTTTCAAAGCTGGCGCGCAAGGTATTGGAGGCCGCGAAAGCCAGAGGGATTGCGATTTGAAGATTGCAGATGCGGCCTTGCCCGGCATCGCGGTAGAAGGCCAATTGGAATGCTATCCCGCGCCCATGCCTGGACTGGAACGCGCTTTGCGCTTTGCGCGGCGTTCGGGCTGTTCGCGTTTCCTGCATCGGCTCAGGAGCCGGCTTGGGTTGGCACCGAGCCTCCGCGCAAGCTTTCGCCCGAGCAGGCATTTCAATTCTTCTCGGCGCCTCCCCAAGGCTATTTCCGTTTCGTTGGAACGCTCGGTTTTGGAACGGGTTTTCGATTTAACAATCCTTATCGGCTCTCGACGCAGCTTGGCGGCACGCCCGAGTCGGTATCGCTCACATCGGGCTATTTCGACATGGGAGCGGCGCTTTCATTTGGTTCGCCCAACGGCTTGCAGCATGGCGCGTCGCTGCATCTTTCGTTTGCGCTCTCGGGTGTGTCGCAGCAGGTGCTGACACCGGCCTATACGGCTGTTTATCGAGGCCCCTATCGCGTATTGGCTTATGGGCGGGCGGGTCCGGCCATCATTCTTTCGCCCGATGCGGGCGTAGGAGCCGAGCTTGCAGGTGCGGCGGGATATTTTTTGACGGCGAAAGTCGCGGTCTACGGCGAACTTGTTGGCAATCTATTTTACGGAGCGGGCACGACTGAAGTGAGATACGCCGTATATCCCGTGCTTTCAGGGCAAATCGGCTTGATGATCGATCACGAGATATTGCCATGAGCGAGCGTGTCTTGAGGGGAGCAAAGGCTGTAGAAGTAGCCCGTTTGGCCTTTATTCTGATGGCCTTCGTCGCCGCTCCTGTGGCCGGCGATATTGGAAGCTGCGGCGAAACTTTGCAGGAGCTCGACGCTCAAAAATTCTTTTCCGCAAAGGAATCGATCGACTGCGAAAAGTGCCAAAGCTGTTCCATCAGCACATCCGCCTGTGAAAGAGCCTGCGATTTCGCGCCCAACCAAACGTCGTTTCCCGATGACTGCCTGCCTTTGGTGCATGACGGCGAAGTGTGCCTGAACGCGCTCGAAGCCTCGGATTGCGATAATTACCGGCGTTTTATGTCGGATTTGGTGCCTACCGTTCCGACGGAATGCAATTTCTGTCCGCCTAGGCCGGTGGCTTCCGGAGCCGGCGGGGCAGGGCAGGGCGGGTCGGGCGGTGCTTCTCAAAATGGCCTGGGAGGAGCGTTTTAGATATGCAGCGCGCGCTCTATAACAGGCATTGGGCATTGGTTTTCGCGTCGTTTTCGGTTCTCGGATGCGGATCGCTTTCCTCGTATACGGCGCCTCCCGATGACTACGCCGCCTACAGGGCCACGCGGCTGGGCGGCACATTTGAAGCGAGGCTTACGGCGGCCGCGGGATATCTGGAACGCTTTCCCCAAGGCGCGTTTGAAGCCGAAGTCAGGCGCTATTTCGAGCAGGCCGAGCCTGTGTTTTTCGGCGCGAAAACCGGAAGCATCGCAGGTCTTGAGAGCTACTTGCGCACGCTGCCCAAAGGTCCTCACAGCGAAGAAGCGCTTGCCAATCTCCGGACGCTTAGAAATCAGCGCAACGATGAAGAAGACCTGCGCGGTGCGGTGGAACTCGGCGAAAAGCTTTCGCTCCGCACCAAGGAACGAAGCCGTGTCCGCATCGAAATTGAGGATTGGACAAGGCGCTTTCTGGATGCGGCCGTGTGGTCTAAGCCTTTGATTCAAGCGCCGGATGAGCTGATTGTCGCTTTTCGGCTTGCACTTCCTCAGCCTATTTGCGGCGAACCCGAGGCGGGTGAGCCATCCAATTATGCGAGGCGCTGTTCAAAGCTGATGGAGCTTCCGTACACCGTGGCGGCCGATGAAGGGCCGCTCGAGCTTCAGGCTACGCTTGAAATTGTGCTGATTCAGAGCGCGGACGGAAAGCCCGTGCTGGTTACAATCGGCGGGCCCGATCTTTTCCTGCGTATGGAAGAAACATTCAAGGGGCGTGCAATTCCGGTGGATGACAAGGCTGCTCATTTGAGCGGTGCCTCGCGCGTTGTGGATATCATGAAGCGCGTATTTAGCCGGCATGTGTCCGAAGACCCGGCCTGCAAAGGTCAGGCGCGGGCGCCGGCGATTCTGAATTTGGGCTGCAGCGGCTTCCGCGTAACGGTGCGGAAAGGGTCGGAAGGCGAGGACGATTTGATTCAGATCGAACGGGAAGAGAGCAAGTAAATCAGCATTTTTTGCCTTTGGACTTGCCCTTAAGCTTTTCCGTCATCTTCGGGCATACGTCCTTAATCGTTGCGCTCTTTTCCTTGTAAGCCTTCTTCATCTCCTCGAATACGTCGGCCTTATCGCGCTTGATATCCTTGGATTCGCCTGGATCGGCGATGATATCAAAGAGGTCGTAACCCTGATCGTCGCCATACGCGATTAGCTTGTAATTGCCGCGGATCAAAGCCCTGCGGCGATCGTTGTCGCTGGTGCGGGGCAAATCGACAATCACATCTCGCACAGGCGGCTCTTTCCCAAATAGCTCGGGAACAAGGGTGGTTCCGCTCATCGATTCGTCCTTCGGCGCTCCCATCAGCTCGAGGATGGTCGGCGCCAAATCGATGCCGCTTCTCGGAACATCGATCTTGCGCGGCGTGATGCCGGGCGCCCGGATCATCAGCGGCACATGCACAAGGATTTCCCAGACTTCAAAGCCGTGCCTGTACATCTTGTGCTCGCCAAATGCTTCGCCGTGATCGCTGGTGATGATGACCGCCGTGCGCTTGCCCCACTCTTGCTGGCCCACGAAATCGAGCAGCATGCCGATGTGTTTGTCGGCGAATTCTATTTCGCCGTCGTATTTGTCCCGCGCTTTTTTGCCCCAATTCGTGGTGCCTTCGTGACCCATGTACACATCGTGGGGATCCATCATGTGAAACCAGCAAAAGAACTGGCCGCCCGAATTGGCCTTGTCCGAAAGGATTTCCTTGGCGAGCGCGAGATGCTGCGGGCTCGTGATGTTCTTGTCGGTCGTGTTATCCGCCGAGATGTCGGGGATCATCTTGTAGACATCAAAACCCTGGCGAAAGCCCGCTTTGGTGTCGAAATAGAAATGAGCCTGAGCTGAAAGCGTGCGGATATTCGCCTTTTGGAGCAGTTCGGGAAACATCACAACGCTGTCGGGATAGTTGCCGAAGAAGTATCCGCTCCGCTCGACTTCGCTGGGATAACGGCCGGCGAGAAAGCCGCCAAGGCTCATCGATGTGTACGAGGAGATGGAATAGAAGCGGGAATACGAAACCGCGTTCTTGGCGAATTCCGTCATCACAGGCGCGATGGCGCGGCTGTAGCCAAGCCATGGCATGTCCGCGCGCATCGCATCGACGGAGATCACCAGCACATTCAGCTTGTCGGCCGGGGCGCTCGGTGGACTCGGTGGAGTGGATGGAGCGGCTGCCGCTGAGCCTTGGGCCGGCGCGCTGCTTTGGGCTGCCGCTGCCGAATTCGCTTGAGGTGTGGTGCTCGCCGCGCCTTTCAGAGAGGTTGGCTGATCACCTGTTGCGGGTGTCGGAGCGTCCGGCTCCCGCGAGCATCCAGCGCAAACAAATGCCGCAAATGAAAGCGCCATCGCCGCGCGTGCAAAGGGAACGAAAGACAATGAAGTTGTGTTCATTGGGAGGCGTGAATTTGCAAACAGAGTCCGCATGACGGAGAGCCTTGTAGCTCCTTTTGAGATTTCGGGCCGCATATTAGGCGCATTTTTTAAGCAATTCCGTTATGCTCCTGGGCTCGATGACACAAGGCCGAAAGCCCGATTCGCCACCTGCCGGTGCGCCCACGTCGACCAGATCGTTTGTTTCGACGGGGCTCTCCCAGGCCATGAATTCAGTTGCCGTGAACACGCCGGCGATAGCGCTGCGCACAGGAGAAAACGTAAGTCAGGCGCTGAAGGATCACATCACGGAGTCCGCGCTTGGATTGCTTGAAGAGCAAGTCAAGGCGCGCATCATCCATTACAAGGCCGAGCTCGAAACGAATCCCGAGCTGGATGCGATCACGGCGCAGGTTGTGGCGCAGGTGAAGCAGCTTCAGGCGTCGGTTGTTGTGCCGGAGCGCAATTTGGATCGCGAGACGATCCGGGCTTCGCACGAGCAGATCCTTCGAAGGCTGCTCACGCGGGTATTCCGCCCGGATGCGCCTTCGCTCTTGGTTGAGCGGCGCCTAAAAGAGATGCACCGCAAGCTCGCGCGCTTGTTTTTTCAGTCAGAGCTTCATGAAAAGACACGCGGGCAAGAAGGCCAAGCCAAGGTGATCCACCACGGCGAACAGGCCATTTACTATTTGCTTGCGCGCTACGAGGCGCGGCTGAAGAACGAGCTGGAAGGCTTTGAATACGACTCGGCCGAAGTGAAAGAGCGGGCTTTTGATTTGCTCGCGAGATTCACGAAGGAAATGCAGGATGCGTTTTTGGCCCGCCGATCGACCGAGCTCAAGCGCATTGTTTCGGTGTTCCACACGATTTTGGTCGACTTTTTCTGCAAGCAGCTTTCGGCCAAAGTCGACGATTTTTCCCGCGAGATCATTCTAAACGCGCAGAGCTGGGATTCGAAGTACGCCTACAAAGTGACGGTAGAAGGTTTTCCCCCGTTTCGCGCGGCATTTGAGCGCGCTTTTATGGTCCGCCTGGTGAGCTTTGCCGAGGATCAACTGGTGCTTCGCCTGGCGGACACAGCGGGAGCGGCGCGCGAAGAGACGATTCAATTCATCACCGATCCGCGTGTGTTCAGCATGATGTGCGGTGAGTTTTGTGACGCACTCTATGAGTTTTTGTGCAACGAGGGCTTTCTCGATTTGCCGGCGGACTGGCGGCAGGCCGCCTCGGGCAGCAGCCCGGTTTAGCGTAGAAGGGAATCTATGTTCTTGCGTTATCTAGGCATTGCGAAGATTGCAGCGCTGGCCTCGCTGTTTTCCATGGGTTGTGCGCGCGGGCCAGATGTCTCTGCGGCAGGTTTGAGTCTGCAGCGCGTGGTGATTTACCGGAACGGCGTTGCCTATTTTGAAAGGGCGGGCCGCATCTCCGCCGAGGAAGTTACCTTTAGGGTGCGCAAGGAAAAGGTGGGCGATTTCCTGGCGACGCTCGCGGTGATTGAGGCGGGCGGAAGCAGTGTGAGAAGCGCTTCTTTTCCGCTGGAAATTGACGATCCAGATGAGGCCGCGGAGGAGGAAGAAGAGTCTTCGAACCGCCGCTATGAGATTCTGCTCAAGCCGCCGCCTTCGAATGGCAAGCCCGATAAAAAGAAGGACAAGCTCGAGACCGTAAAGCTTTCGCTGGATGGCCAGGAGCACGATTTAACGGTCGGTTATGTGGCGGAAACGCCTGTGTGGCGGCCTTCTTACCGTTTGGTGATCAACTCCGACACAACGGGCAACGCCAAAGGAGCCGATTTGCAGGCTTGGGGCATCGTGCAGAATCTGTCGGGCGAGGATTGGAAGGGCGTCAAGCTCTCACTCATCGCCGGCGCTCCGCTTGCGTTTCAAGCAACGCTTGAAAAACCGGTGATTCCCGAGCGGCCTGTGGTTACCGATCAAGGTGAAGTCATCGCCGCAGTGCCTATCGGCGAAACAAGCCTGGCTCAAGGAGCGCCTCCTCCCCCGCCTCCTCCGGCCGAAGCTCCTGCCGCGGATGAAGCCGACGATGATTATCGCTTGGATGATCTGGCCGAAGCCGAGGCGAAGTTCGAGGAAAAGGCCAAGGATAAAGCGGCGGGGCCCTACAAAAAAGGCCGTCCGATGGCCAGCGCGCGCGCCTCGGTAAGCACACCTTACGGAGGTGCCGCGGCTCCTCCGCCAAAACCCGCGGGGCCTGGGTTTATGCCGCGGAGCGAGACGATGCCGAGACCATCAATCTCGGCGCCCCGCAATGTGAGCGCCCTCGCGGCCGTGGCGATGGAAGCGGGCACAACGCGCTACGACATCCCCTTTCCTGTCGATATCCCCGACAAAAGCGCCACGATGGTGCTCTTGCTCGCGAAGAGCGTTCCGGGTGAGTCGATCTTTTTGTATTCGCCCGACGGCGGTGTCCCCGATTCGAGCTCCCATCCGTTCCGCGTTGCGCGTTTTACGAACAACACCAAAGGATTGCTGGAGCGCGGACCGATTGCGGTCTTCGAAAATGGCGCGTTTTTAGGGCAGGGGATGGTCGATCCTCTTCCGCCCGGGGCGACGGCGACGGTGCCCTTTGCGCTGGAGCGAAGCTTGGCTGTCGAGCGAACCCGCACCGAGACCGAGGAAGGCGCCCGCATTGCGAAGATTGAAGCTGGGCAGCTCGAGATCGAGCGGGATTGGGTGGTTCACACCAAGTACGCATTCCGCAATGGAAGCGATTTGGATGCGAAGGCGATGGTGAAGCATCCCAGGCTGTACAACACGCGTTTGCACGAGCCGCCCAAGGGTACGGAAGACAATCTAGGCACGGGCAGCGCGCTGGTTCCGCTGGCCGTTCCCAAGCGCGGGACGGCTGTGTTGGATGTGGATGAGCGCCGTATTCAAACGCGCTATGCCGATTGGCTGTCGCAGCTCGCGGATGATGCCGTGAAGAACTACATGGCCGATTCGCGGGCGGATGCGGGCGTCGTGCGCGATTTAAAGGCGGCTTGGGAGATGCGGGCCAAGCTCAAATCCGCGCTGGATGAGCGGACAAAGCTTCAATCGGAGAGCAATTCACTCGAGAATCAGAGCGAGGAACTCAGGCGAAATCTTCGGGCGATCGAAAAGAACAAGACGGCCGATGAGCTTCGCAAAGACTTGACCGATCGGCTGGCGAAGGCATCGGCGCGTCTGGATGAAATCACCAAGCGGGTGATCGTTCTCGACATGCAGATCAATGAACAATCGATTCGCTTCCGCGATTTGGTGAACAACATTAAGATGTTGAAGCCATTATCGCCCGTGAAGGGATAAGCGCGCTACAGGGCGCTCCTGCCTCGATCACCTCGATCACCTCGATCACCTCGATCAAGGAGAAAGGCGGGAGCGCGGCGTGTACTGAAGGGGTTAACGGCTCGAAGATTTGGCGGGAGCGGGCGCAACGCGGGCCGTTCCTGCCTGAATCCATGTGCGTTCCTGGCCTTTAGTGAGCCATTGGAGTTCGATTTTGGAAGTGCCCGCCGTGGCGGCGATAGCGTCGCTCCATTGCGCGAATGAAGGCAATTTCAAGGCTTTCGAGCTCTTGAGAACGGAAAGCTTGTCGGCGTCGAGCGTGAAGCAGGCAATGCCTTCACCGGCCAGTTCAGCGACGATTGCGCTGGGGATAAAGGCAGCGAACACGGCGCGCAGCGCGGGGATGTTCAGATATTGAGCCGCTGCAAGGCGCACTTCATCCAGGCTCGATAAAATAAGGCCCAAACCTTGTTCGCCTTCGTCCGAAGCTCCCGGTTTGGGCAGGGCCCGAAGGGGGGAAGTTCGCTCGGGCACGCCCTCCACAAGCTTGAGCGTGAGGGCCGAAGCTCCCTTCCAAGGCGCGGGTGTGGCAAGCACAGGGGCGCTTTTTGCAGAAGCCTGATCGCCTTTTTTATCGCGCAGAACCAGCACATCGTCCGTGGGCAGCGCGCGCGGAACGGTCACGCGAACGGGCCGCTTGAATGAACGGGGATCGCCTATGTTTCCTGTTGCGACGGCGTAGGCCAGCGTTTCGGCGGAGGCCACCACGAAGGGCGGCGTCGAACGGTTTTCATGCGGCTCTGGATCGGCGGTGCGCAACGACACGCCCGACGCGGGCGGCGGATAGATTTCGGCGCTGATCACCCGGTGATCGGGCTCAATGATGCGCGCACCGGTGGCTACAAGATCGACGAGCGCGCCCGATTGAGCCAACACTTCGAGCACTTGGCGCGAGGGAGGTGCAACGAGCAGATCGAGGCGCGAAGGAACGCGTTTGGATTTCAAGAGCAGCGCGGCGGCCAGCATGTCGCGCAGCGTTGTGCCTGAGTCTCCGCCTAAAACCACTTGTGAAACAGGTTTTCCAGCGAGATCGCGCACGGCCCGCACGGTGCCTGTTTCGTCCATCAGCAGTGGATCGACCGTCGCAAGGTCGATGGAAATAACTTCTTCACACGGAGCGCCGGGATCTGGATTGAGAGCCCGGTGAGCCTTGGAACGCCGTTGATCGCGCAGGAATACTTCGGTCTTTTCATCGCTGACAAACAGCGCCGCCGCCGCGCCCACTTGAGGCGCGATCCCGCAGAGAACAGCCCGCTCTCCAACCGATAAAAGCCTCGCGCTTGGCCCAGCGTATTCCAAAACCACAGGGGCGCCGTGCTCCCGCTCGATGCGCTCAACAACGTCGCGTATGCCCTTGCGCAAGAGCTCCAGCGCCACATCCCTCGCGCACACAAAAGGCCGGACCCGGCCCGACAAATGGATTTGCACGCTGCGCGGCGGCCTTAGCCAGACATTGCCTGTTGCCAGGGCGTGGCCGAGCTGGCTTGGCGATACAACGATCGCCAGCATTCCAATTCCGCCGACCGGTGAAAGCCTTGTGTCATCGGTTAGCGCAAGCCTTGCCGGCGCGGCAAATCGTTCGAGATGCACCGGTCCGGGAAATCCGATACCCGGACGCGCGATAGGCACGCTGTAGGCCGGAAGCTCGGCGGATACCGAATGAGGAAGGCCGCGTTCGGCGGCCTCGATGGAAGCGGCATCGGTGATGCATGTGCCATCGTAGGCAACAGCGACTTCCACCGGCGTTTTCTTCATTCCCGCGGCAATAGCTTCGGCAAGGACGCGGGACGGAGCTCGCGAAAGGATAACTTGATCGACCTTGATTTGAACAAGATCGCCGCGCAGATGCGGATCTGCTGCCCTTCCCGCGAGAATTTTTTGAGGCATCGTGCGGGGAGGATCCCCGGCTCGTGCGCGCATAGAAGTTGAGCGTCCTTGAGTTGATGGGCTTCAGAAAAAAACGTACCGAGTCTTCGGCGCTTCGTTGCCTACGCGGACGAAACCGAAGGATTGGCCGCAAGGTATCCGCTTGGCGGGATGAGGGTCAAGGCGTGCGTCAAGGCGGGAGCCTAGGCGCGGGCATGGCCTGGCTGTCTCCAGGAAGCAAGAGGCAAACGAGCGAGCCAAATGTTCTCAATTCTTTTCCCGGCCGGCGGTGTTTTGGTTAAGCTCGCCGCGATGGATTTTCAGACGGTATTGAAGGAGGTCGTCGAGAACACCGATGGCGGTCTCGCGACGCTGCTGATGGACTTCGAGGGGATCGCCGTCGACAGTTATTCGAAGGCCGATGCTCCTTTCGACATCAATAACATTGGGATTGAATTCAGCGTAGTCCTGAAGGCGATTCAGCGCGCGGGGCAGATGCTGGAAGCCGGCGATACGGCTGAAGTGGCCATTCAGAACGAGAAAGTAACGACGCTGATCCGCGTCGTAAGCGACTCTTATTTTGTGGCGTTTTCGCTGACACCCGATGCGAATTTCGGCAAAGCGCGGTACATGCTGCGCACCCGTGTGCCGCTGATTCGCAAAGAGCTGGCCTAAAGCGGATTTTTCGTGCGCATCGTTGTTATCTCCGGGCCGAATCTCGATCGGATCGGAACACGAGAGCCTTCTATTTACGGTTCGCTGACGCTCCCCGACGTGCACAAGATGGTGCTTCGGGAAGCCGAGCAGCGACGTGTTTCTGTTGATTTTGTCCAATCCAATCACGAAGGCGCTCTCATTGACGCGATTTGGCGGGCACGCGATGAACACGCCGACGGCCTGCTCATCAATGCAGGCGCCTACAGCCACACATCCATCGCGCTGTTCGACGCATTAAAGGGCGCGGGGTTGCCTGCGGTTGAAGTGCATTTAAGCCATCCAGAAGCCCGCGAACCCTTTCGCCATCACTCTCAGATTGCCCCTGCATGCATTGCGAAGGTGGCCGGTTTTGGAGCGATGTCTTATGTGCTCGCGTTCCTTGGCCTGCTCGCCCATCTCGAAACAAAAACGCCTTGAACTCTTCGAAAACAAGGCTCAGGCAGGTATAAGCCGCTCGGCGTGGGATTTTTCTTGAGAGGGGCGCCTCTCTTTGGTTCAAAGGCGCTCGGCCTACTGCGATGAATATTGATCTCAATCAGCTTCGCGAGCTTCTTCGGATTTTGGAGAAGCGCAATGTCACCGAGTTTGAGTTCGAGGACGAACATGTGCGCATCCGCCTCGCGCGTGGATATGCGCGAGGAGGAGGAGCCGAGCCCGGCATAGGGTTTCGCGGGGAGTTGTCCGCGCCGCCCCCGGCATCCGCTGTAACGGCCTCTGCATCGCCCGCTCCGGCTGCATCGCCCGTCCCCTTGGATGTGAATCTTGTCTATGTAACTTCGCCGTTTGTAGGCACCTTTTACCGCTCGCCATCCCCCGATGCGCCGCCCTTTGTCGATGTGGGCTCTTCGATCCGCGAAGGCCAGGCGCTGTGCATCGTCGAAGCGATGAAGCTGATGAACGAAATTGAATCGGACTGCAGTGGCGTCGTGGTCGAGATCTTGGTTGAAAACGGCAAGCCCGTTGAGTTTGGCCAAAAACTGTTCAAAGTGCGCAAAAACTAGATGTCCGCCGAATCACGCCCATTCCGGAAGGTGTTAATCGCAAACCGGGGCGAGATTGCCATGCGTGTGATTCGCGCATGCCGCTCGCTTGGGCTCCGTACGGTGTCGATTCATTCATCGGCCGATGCAGGCGCGCTGCATGTGCGATTTGCCGACGAGGCCGTGTGTGTTGGCCCGGCCGAGGCTTCCAAAAGCTATCTCAATACCTTTGCCATCATGGCGGCCGCCGAGATCACCGGAGCCGACGCGATTCATCCTGGCTATGGCTTTCTCTCGGAGAATGTGCGCTTCGCGGAGCTGTGCAAGGAGTGCAATATTGCCTTTATTGGGCCGAGTCCTCAGGCGATGCGCGCATGGGGGGACAAAGTGTCCTCGCGCAGCCTGGCCATGCGTTTTGGGCTTCCGCTATTGCCTGGAACAGGCGTGCTGCGCGACGCAGCCGATGCTGCGGATCAGGCTAAGCGCATTGGATATCCAATTATTTTAAAGGCATCCGGCGGTGGAGGAGGGCGGGGAATGCGGGTTGTGCGCGGACCTGCTGACATTGGCCGCTCTTTCGATACGGCCACGCATGAAGCGGCTTCGGGTTTTAAAAACCCAGACATCTTTCTCGAGCGCTTCGTCGAAGAGCCCAAGCATATTGAGTTTCAAATTCTGGCGGATCAGCATCAAAACGTGTGGGTACTCGGCGAGCGCGAGTGTTCGCTCCAGCGCCGTCACCAGAAGGTGATTGAAGAAGCCCCGAGTCCTTCGCTAAGCGCCGAAAAGCGGGCGGCGATGGCTGAAATCGTCGGTGTTGCGATTCGCGAATCCGGCTACACGTCTCTGGGCACGCTTGAATTCTTGATGGATGAGCGGGGCGAGCTCTACTTCATGGAAATGAACACGCGCGTGCAGGTCGAACATCCAGTGACCGAAATGGTAACGGGTGTCGATTTGGTCGAGCAGCAAATCCGCGCGGCAATGGGCATGGAACTCGATTTGCCGAAACAGATGAGCTGGCCGCTTCGAGGGCATTCGATTGAATGCCGTATCAATGCGGAAGATCCCCGTACCTTTGCTCCGTGGCCCGGCAAAATCACCGAGTACCATCCGCCGGGAGGCTTTGGGGTTCGCGTCGATTCTGGTGTGTACGGAGGCTGGGTCGTGCCGAGCTGTTACGACGCGCTGCTCGCGAAAGTCATTACGTATGGAGCCAACAGGCCCGAGGCCATCGCGAAAATGAGAAGTGCTCTCGATGAATTCATCATCGGAGGAATTCGGACCAATATTCCCCTCCATCAGGCTTTATTGCGTGAGCCCGATGTGCTTTCGGGGGCGATGTCCACCCGAACAATTGAACGCCTCGTGGCCAAAGGCTTCTAAAAAGCCCGCTTTGGATAGTCAATTCATCCGGGTTGTAACCCATTCCCATGAGCGGCACTAAAAATCTTTCGGCACAACGGCATTCCATTATGATGGCGCCCTCAAAGCTGTGATTCCTCGAACGCAAACTCAGACGCAAACTGCAATGCGAGCGGCCCGCTTCGGAAAAACAAAGCGCAAAGGATGGCCGTCCTCTGTCCTCGCGGCGGGCGCACTTGTCGCGGTGCTCGCAGGGATTTTTGTATCAGCCTGCGCATCGGAAGATCCTGTGATTTTCGGCGATCCCGACTGTCCAGCGGGCCGGTGCCAAACAGGATCGTCGGGCATGGCTTCAAGCGGAGGCACCGGCTGCACTGCCGAGGGCGGCGTGTGCGCGGTGCGATTTGGAGAAGACATCTTCACACCGATTTTCGACAGCGTGGGCTCTGCCAAATGCGCCGATGTCGCATGCCATGGGGATCCGGCAAACGTACAAGGCGATCTCTTGCTCGTCCCCGGAGACGCGGCAGCGTCCCGCGAAGCACTGCTCGCGTATCAATTCGACAAGCCTGCGGGGCCGTACATCACATGCGCAACGCCCCAGGATTCAAAGCTTCTGGGCAATTTGGCGGTGGCCGCGGGCGAGACCAACCCCTACGGGAAATTGCCGCTTCTCATGCCCATCCTTGGTGATCCTGCTGTCACCGCAGAACCCCTAACCGCACAACAACTCGAGCTCATCTATCAATGGATCGTTTGCGGCGCCCCCAACAACTAAGACGCATTTTGGGGCTTCTGCTGATGGCTGGGGCTGCCCTTGTCTCGCCTTCGCCGGCTCAGGCCGCCGAGGCGGACACGGACGCGGTCGTTGCCATCGCGGAGGCGATGAATGACTACCTCGAGGCTAAACACGCCGCCGCGCTGAAGAAGCTCGAGGCCAGCCTCAAAACGTGCGCCAAGGTATGCGAGCCGGCCACCCGGGCTCAGCTCCATCTGCATATAGGCATCGTTCAGGCCGCGGGCGAAAAAAACAAAGAGAAAGGGCGCGCTTCATTTGAGGCCGCCCTGAAAGAAGATCCGAAGCTTGTTCCCGATCGCCAGTTCATGAACAAGGATTTGGACAAGCTCTTTGCAGAGGCCAAATCGAACATCAAAAAAGGCGTTTCGACGCCCACGCCGCCTGCCCGCCCTGCGCCGACAAAAGAGCAAATGGAGGCCGTGTCCAATGCCGAAAAGCTTCTCGCTGGCAAGGAGTGGAGCGAGTGCATGGGAACCTTAATCGCCGTGATGGGTGAGCGCGAATTTGCGGCTGGCAAGCTGATGCTCGCGCGCTGCCAGGACGCCGGCGATCTCCTCCTCGAAGCGATGAAAGATGCCAAGGAAGGCGCCAAACTTGCCGAGGAAGAAGGCAACGCGGACCTTCAGCAAAAGGCGGCTGAGCTCATTGAAAAGCTCGATAACGACACGCCCACCATCACGCTTCAAATTCCGAAAGCCGTTGACAAGCCTGAAGTCACCATCGACGGCGTAGCGATTCCAGCCGATCAAATCTCTAAACCCATTCCGCACAACCCGGGCAAGGCAGCGATCGAGATCAAAGGCAAGCGCGGGCCATATCCCTTTAGTTTCAAGACCACCGAGACCTTTGAGCGCGGCGAAAAGATCACGGTGAATGCCGAATCGACCGACTCCAACACGAGCGCTATTCAGCAATGCATCAGTGCCGCCCGCTCCGCCGCCGAGCTTCAGGTCTGCATCGAAACAGGCGGCAAGGGCAGGGGCCTCACGTTCAGGAGCGGCCTTGAAGTCGCAAGCTACAACGACACATTCAACGTCGATGTGTTTGCGCCTGCGCTTTCGCTTTCGCTCGAGAATCCAACGACAGGCTGGCGCGTAGGCGGAAGTTTTGTCGTCGATGTTGTTTCGGCCGCTTCGCCTGACATTGTCGCTACGGCCTCGCGCCGCTTCGATCAAAAGCGCTTCGCCGGATCGCTCGCCGGCGAATACAAAATCGGCCCCGCGCGCATCGGTATCGATGGAAGCTTTTCCGGCGAATCGGATTACGTCGCCCGAGGTATCGGAGCCACGGGCAGCGCAGACTTTTGGGACAAGCGAATCACACCCACCTTGGCCTATGGCTTCGGCTACGACACCATCGGCCGCGGCGATACGCCCTTCGACGTCTTCTCGCGCGACGTCATGCGTCACACGATCGATGCCGGTGTCTCGGTGGTTTTAGATCCATCGACCATCGTTTTGGGCGGAGCCACGGTTCAAATGGAATTCGGCGATCAGTCCAAGCCTTATCGCTACGTTCCAATGTTTTCGCCTGAAACGGTCGCGGCCGGTTTGCCCCGGGCCGCCACGCGGGCGCTTGTAGGATCGGTGCGCGAAAACGTCGTTCCTCTCGAACAGCTTCCTCTGTCCAGGCTGCGCTATGCCGTCGTCGGCCGCATTTCAAGGCGTTTTGACACATCAACGCTGCGCGCGGATGAACGGCTCTACATCGACTCCTGGGGTTTAAAGGCGAGCACCACAGACGCCCGCTATCTCATTGACATCACGGAAGCGCTTCGCGTTGGGCCTCACGTTCGCTTTCATATTCAGGGCCCCGCCGACTTTTGGCAGCGCGCCTATTCCGCAACACCAACCGCTCAAGGCTGGCAACTTCCAAAATTCCGCACCGGCGATCGCGAACTCGGACCGCTATTCGGTATCACCGCGGGCGGAGGCGTTCGCTACCAGCTCAGCGAGATGTTTTCTGCCTCCGTGCAAATCGAAGGCGTCTACACCCAGTTTCTAGATCACCTCTACGTGTTCGATCGTTTCGGCCTCTTTACGGCGACGACGATCGAAATGGAGGTCGAGTGATGAAAAAACATCTACAAACACTGACTCCGCTGCTTGCGGCGGGTTTGCTCGGCGGAGCGGCGGCCGCCTGTACAAACGACCCTGTGCCTCAGGAAATCATCGATGGCCTGGGCCCTGAAACGGGGGAACCCAGCGCCGCTCACCGGCCGGGCCAGCCTTGTCTCGTGTGTCACGACACCTACGGAGGCGCCAAGCCCGCAATGGCCGTCGGCGGAACGGTCTACACAACCGATCCAATGGGCGCCATCGTGCCCGCCCCCGCGGTTCTCATCACCATCACCGATTCGTCCGGTGATTCCCGCATGGCTTGCACCAATCCAGCCGGCAACTTCTTCATCGAAAAAGATGCGTGGGCCGATATCGCGTTTCCGCTCGGCGTTGAATGCGGCGGTCTTCGGATGACTTCCTTAATCGGCCGCGATGGCTCCTGCGCCTCATGCCATAAACCGCCTGCATCCGATAGTGCTGACAAAACTGGCCGGGCGCCCGATTCGGCCGGTGTTGTTATTGTCCAGCCGGATTCCGACGATCCGTCCTGCCCCGGAGGCACATGAAGACCCGTGATCGACTTCTAATGGCGTCTGCAGCGGGCGCGCTTTTGCTGAGCGCCCTGGGCGTAACGGCCTGCCTCGGCGAAGAAGCAACGGCAACACAAGTGTATGCATGCCCGAGCGAGGCCGTGTTTTCCGGCATTTCGGGCGACGGCGGCCCGGCCGTGGCTTCCGTGAACGCGTTTATGGAACGGCGTTGCGGAACGCTCGACTGCCACGGCGTTGCGACGATTCCTATGCGCTTGTATGGCGTGTACGGACGCCGCCTCGATGACGCGGACTATCCCGGCAAAGGCTCGCAATCGACGCTCGCCGAGATTGAGGCGAACTATGCTTCGGTGTGCAGCGTCGAGCCGGAAAAGACGGCGGAACAAGTTCAAAACTTCGGCCAAAAAGCCGAAGAGCTGCTCATCGTGCGCAAAGCCCGCGGCATTGAAGGCCACAAAGGCGGCGTAATCATGAAAGAGGGAAGCGATGCCGATCAGTGCATCGTAGGCTGGCTTCGCGGCCAGAAAATCGACACCGTCGCGCCTGCCTGCCAAAAGGCGCTCGACAAGGTCGATTGAGAAATCGTTGGTCGTGTTCGCTCACAATGCAGTCGTGAGCGTGTGCAAACTTCGAGGGTGCCCTCTCAGAATCTTTGACAAAAGCCACGCACAAGATGAGAGAATAGGCACCGCGTCCGGCCCCTGAGCTACCGGCCGCGCTGTGAATTTTCATGCGTTCTGAAGCGATCAGGCCAGGCGACGTCATCGCAGGCAAATACCGCGTTCGCACCATCCTAGGACGGTCGCGCGGCTTTCTCGTCGAGGCGTTCCACACAGAATTCGATCAGCGGGTGGTCATTCGCGTCCTGTCTCCCGCGCTTTGCGATGAAAAGGAGATCGAGCGGTTTCGCCGTGAAGCCCGCACCCTTGCAAAGCTTGAATCCGAGCATGTCGCGCGAATCATTGATGTGGGGACGCTCCCTGATGGTGCGTTCTATCTCGTGCGCCAGTTTTTGGAGGGCACAGATCTCGCCACGCACCTCAAGAAAAGCGGAGCTCTGCCCTTACAGCAGGCTGTGCTCTTTATCCTGCAGGCGAGCGAAGCCCTTGCCCAAACACATGTCCACAACATCGTGCTGCGCGAGCTTCAGCCATCGCATTTATTCCTTGCCCAGCGTCCCGGCGGTTCACCGGCTTTAAAAATCATTGACTTCGGAACCGCCAAACTCATGCGCGAAGTCGCGGCGCCCATCGCAGGCGTCGAGGCCACGGCAACGGCGATGTTTGGGATGTCGCCCTATTCATCACCTGAAATCATTCGCAAAGCGAAGAACGTCGATGCCCGGACCGACGTCTGGTCCTTGGGCGCGATCCTCTACGAAATGCTCGCCGCGCGCCCTGCATTTGCCGGTGAAATGGCCGCGCTGATGCTCGCTATCACCAAAGAAGATCCGGTTCCCCTCACCAACATCCGCCGCGATCTCCCTCAAGAGCTCAATCAGATCATCGGATGGGCGCTTGCCAAAGATGTGGACGGCCGCTTCGCCAATGTCTACGGATTCGCTCACGCCTTGCTGCCCTTCGCGCCGCCCGAAGGACAGGTGTTGATTCAGCGTATCGGCGAGATCACCACCGCAGCTCAGCAGGCCAAACAGCGGCCCGTATATGCGGCGCCCGCACCTGCCGCACCCGTGAAAGGCAGCGGCGACGAAGATGCGCCTACCTTTGTCGATGCCGTGCTCGAGGAAAGCACGGGCGTAAAACCATCGCCCGGGGCTCAAGGCAGCGAATCACCGCTGGACCGGACGATGTTCATGGGCAGCGACTATGTCGCTCCGTCACCAGGACCGCCTGGGATGAGCGGCGCACCCAAACCCGCAGGTGCTCAAGTTCCAGGCGCGGCAGCCCCGCCCGCATCGCCCTATGGAGCGGCAGCCCCCGCGGCCCGGCCTTCCCAGCAACAAGCCGTTCCACCCGGCCAGCCCCAAGGCTCGCTCCTCGGCCCGTCGCTTCAGCTCGATGCAGGCCAGCGCCGCGGCTCCATGCAGTCTTGGCACGACATCAGCGGGATTTCGGGCGCGGGTGCCGCAGCGCCCGGAGCACCCGGCGCGCCACCGGGAACCGCCAAAACCGCCTCACCTCAAGATCTCGGCTTTCCACCCGAAAAACGAAACAACAAAAACACAATCATTCTCGCCATCGCGGGCGCGGTCGTTGGACTCACCCTCCTCGCGGGCGTCGTCGTCTTTGCAACGGGCGGTTCAGAAACCAGCGGCAGCACACCCGCCACCGCCGAATCCGGCGCATCCTCCGCCGGAACAACCACCACGCCCACCGCCCCGTCCACACCCACCGGCCCGCAAAACACAGGCGACACACCCAGCGCACCTCCAACATCAGAACCCGTCGCCTCCGCGTCATCCCCATTCGCATCGGGCACGCCCACCAGCGCACCCACGCCCACCCAAGGCGGCATCCCTCTTCCCCAAGTCCCCACCGCAAAACCCACGGGCACCGGCACAGCGCCCAAACCCACCGCCACCGCCACCACTTCACCTCCGCCCGACAGCGGCGGCATGGGCACCCTCGTAGCCGTTGCGGTAGGCGGCAGTTGTGCGTTTTCGGTCAATGGAGCCTCCAAAGGCTCGGGCGCCACCATCAAAGTTCAGCTCAAACCGGGCAGCTATTCCGTAAGCTGCAAACCGGTTTCAGGCGCCACCAAATCAAAATCCGTCACCGTTACGAGCGGCGGCACCGCAATGGCGATGTTCAAGCTCTAAGTGATTGCCGGCGAACACTTGGGCAGAAGCCCTGTCAATACGATAGATTGGCATTACATCGGCAATTGATCTCATCCAATGGTATTATCCAGAAATCAAAACGATTGATTTGGCGTTGAATACCATAAGGACATTGACTTTAGCACTTGGGAAATCTTAACTCTTTCATTTGGCACTTTGGCAACAACCTTTTTCCTTTCAATCCGGAGTACACAGATGCGCTTTAGCCTCAAATTTGCGGTTATCATGACAGCTTTATTCGCCGGCGTGGCAATTACCGCTTCCTCCTGCGGCGATACCCCCACCACCGGCGGCTCGGGAAGTGGCACCAGCTCGGGCGGTATGTGCGTGCCCATGCAATCCGTTGAATGCGCTTGCCCCGGCGGCGCACCGCCGGGCGTTCAAATCTGCCAGGAAGATGGCACCTATAGTGCCTGCGACTGCGGCGGCGGAACGGGTGGCGCGGGCGGCGGCTCGAGCACGAGCAGCGGCAGCATGAGCACCTCGAGCGGCAACATGACGTGCGGCAACGGCATGCAAGACCCCGGCGAATGCGGTCCTGAAGGCACCTGTCCCATGGACTGCGGACTCTGCGGCAACGGCATGGAAGACATGAACGAATGCGGCCCCAACGGCACCTGCGCGCAGGACTGTTGTTTGCCCGCCAACACGCTCATCTATGGTGGCAAGATCAACATGAAAGGCCCCGTCTTTGCCTACAACGGCCTCAGCGGAAAAGACGCCGCCGATGCCGAATGCAAGAGCCTCGGGTACGAAGCCATGTGCACCTACGAACAGCTCAAGAAAGCCGAAATGGAAATGGAGCTTGGCGGCGTTGCAGCGGGCACCACCTTCTGGGCGCACCGCACCATGCCCGCGCTCGACGCCAACGGCAACATGTCCCAGCCCGGCCCCGGCGGCCGCTGCAACGACTGGACCTACGCCACCAACCACATCTCCGACGGCGAATACTGCGTTGTCAACGCCGGCGGCACACTCACCTGTTATATCGACAACGACACGGTATTCGATGCGGCCATGCCCGGCGCGCACACGATTCCCGGCCAGCTCGAATGCGGCGGACAAATCCGCGACATTCCCTGCTGTTATCCGGTCTGCGTTCCGCCCGCGCCCTGATCCTAGTATTTTCTCGCCTCTTCTCTTATCCTCAACATCCGTCACACCGATGGAGGCCATTTTTATCAATGGCCTCCTATCCTATCAACTTCCAATACAAGTGGAGTCCTCCATCGTGCACACGCGCAGGCGCTATCCATCCCTGCTCATCATCGCCGCCCTGCTATCGTCGGCGCTCGCGGCGGGCGGCGAAACCCCTGTTCCATGGCCTCATGACGAGCCTCCCTCGGGTCAAGCGCTCGACGAACTCGTTCATGGCGCGCTCGATTTTGCCGATCGCGATCGCCTGGAAGAATTCCTCGACGCTTCCGAAAAAGGCGAAGACACGGGGCATATGACCACCCGTCAAAATGAGATTGATTTGGGAATATATACCAAAGAAATGCTCTTTCTTCGCGGAGACGCCCTCTTTGGCCATGAGTTCCGCATAGAAAACGGCTATGGAACCATCAAAGACGAACCCTTAAAGCGCATTCATCAAGGCAATTACGGAGGATTGGACACCTTTTCCTGCAATGGCTGCCATTCGGTGGGCGGGCCCGACGGAGCGGGTTCCGAAACACAGAACGCATTTGTGATGGGCGACGGCGAACATCTATCCTCGGCCAATATCCGCAATGCTCCCCACACGCTTGGATTGGGCTTGATTCAAGCTTTAGCCGAAGAAATGTCCAACGAGCTCGGATTGCTTCGCGATAAAGCCATGATCCAGGCCCAGAAAACCCAGGCTCCTGTAACGATCAAATTGAGCACCAAAGGCATTGATTTTGGAACGCTCACGGTCATGCCCACCGGAGAAATAGATACATCCGGATTGGAAGGAATAAGCAATGATTTGATACTCCGGCCCTTTGGATGGAAAGGCAACGTGGCCAAACTCCGGCGTTTTGTGGAAGAAGCCGCGCGCATCCATTTTGGCGTTCAATCGCATGTCTTGGCGCTTGGCTATAAAACCAAACCTGAACCCGAAAAGCTCGGTCCAGGCCCCAATTGGTGGGACCCCGATAACGACGGCGTTCAATTTGAATTGGAAGAAGGCACGCTCACGGCATCGGCGCTTTATTTAGCGATGCTTGAAACACCGGTAATTATCCCGCCGCACGATCCAGGGCTTAGGCTGCGCTGGTCCAACGGCCAAACCCTATTTGAAGAAGTGGGCTGCGCCTATTGCCATCGCCCCGAACTCTTGCTGGTGAATTATTATTGGGACGAATATTCAGATACAACCAATGCATCTCCCATCACCTTGCATTTGTTTGTGGACGGCGATCAGCCCCGGGGAACGGCCCGCATCAAGCTATTCAGCGATCTTAAGCGCCACGCTATGGGAGAAGGCTTGGCCGATAGACATCCCGATATGGAAGGCGGTATTCCTCAAAGCGTATTCATCACAAGACCGCTATGGGGTTTGGCTGAAACAGCGCCATATTTGCACGATGGCCGGGCGGCGACCATTCCCGAGGCGATCTTGGCGCACGGCGGAGAAGCTCTGGGCGCGAGGGACGCATTTGCGTCGTTAGCGCCGGACGAACAGGCCGATATTCATCTCTTTTTGCTTTCCTTAACCAGGGAACCGCGGGTGAGGGTAGCGCAATGAAATCATTCTTCGCATCGAATATTCTCGCATCTTGCCTTCTATTGGCATTCATAGCGGGCTGCGCGGATGAACAAGGCATATCTCCCGTAGCGCCTCAAGGCGATGCCCAAGCGCTTGGAATGTTCAGCCGCCAATTGCCCAGCGATATGACCGAACAAACCCTTCAAACCCTCGCCAGAGACGCCCACCGCCGGGAAAATCGCTTTATCGAAGCGGTTCAGCCGGGATTTTTGTTTCGATCCACCCGCATCGGACAATCCGATATTGAACAGGGCCGCTATTCGTACGGGCAATTGTTTGAAATTGGCGCTCAATTATTTCATATCCCATTCACCAAAGAAGCCGGCTTTGGCGCCAAGGATTTACCGCCGCTGTCACGCTTTCATACCAAGAAGCGGGGAGGCCCCGATGCCCGTTCCTGCGCAAGCTGCCATTGGCGCGGAGGTCCCGCGGGCGCAGGCGATGGAGCCGATAATGCCTATCTCGACGGCGACGGCGATTCTCAATCCTCGGCCCTGGCCCGCAATCCGATCGCATTGGCAGGCGATGGAATCATTGAACTCCTCGCCCGTGAAATGACAGAAGATTTATCAAAAATTCGATCGGATTTAATTGCTCAAGCCGCCTCGCAAGGAGCCCAGGCCCGGAAAGAATTGATCACCAAAGGCATTTCCTTTGGATTTTTAACAGCCAAACCCGGCGGAGAACTCGATCTGAACGAAATCGAAGGCATTGATACCGATTTGGTTGTCCGGCCTTTCGGATGGAAAGGAAATATAAAAACCCTTCGCGACGCGGTAGAAGACGCGCTTCTGATTCACCATGGCATGCAATCCGATCATTTGGTTGAAACCGCCTCATCCGATCGTATTGGATCGTTTCCCAAGCCCGATCCTGACGGCGACGGCGTTAAACATGAAATCACCGAAGGCCAAGTGACAGCGCTCACGCTCTTCGTTGCAATGCAAGAAGTGCCTCAAATGAAGCTTCCCGATGGATCGGAATTCATGCTGTGGTGGTCGGAGGGCAGGGAACGCTTTGAACAGCTTGGATGCGATCGCTGCCATCGCACGGCGCTGCCGCTAAAGAGCACCAAATACGAGCTTTCAAGCCGGACGGGCGGCTCTTCGGTCACGGTCGATTTGGCCAAGGAAGGCGCCGAGCCCCGGCTTCAGAAAGACACCGAAAGCGGCGCGTATTTAGCCTATGTCTTCACCGATTTAAAACGTCACGACGTGGGCCTGCTGCTCATGGAAAACCGGCCCGATCGAGGCGTTCCCCGCGAACAATTCTTAACGAGGCCGCTGTGGGGAAGCGCGCGTTCGCGCCCGTATATGCACGATGCGCGCGCGCCCACCATCGAGGATGCGATATTGCTTCACGCGGGGGATGCCCAGAAAGAACGGGATGCCTATGCCGCGCTGCCCGAGCTGCAAAGAGCCCCGCTTCGGGTGTATTTGATGTCGCTGACCCGGGCCCGCCGGATGGTCTCTCCATGAAAATTCAATACGCTTTTGCCTATTGCGCCGTTATTGTATTCAACGCGGGATGTTCGCTCAATCCTATCGAGGGTGCGGTGGATGGCCATTGCTCTGTATGGGATAAAACCCGCGGGGAAAATAGCTATTTGCCATGTGAGCCTCGTCCTTTTGAAATTCCACAAATATCTGATGGAATGGGGGATGGGGATGCCCGGGTTTTGGAATTAAAATTCGATATACACGATCGTATTGTGGCCGCATGGCCTTCTGTAAAAGGCGACAAAACAAATATTGTCATTGCCGAGGAACAGGAAGGCCACACCTGGGCGCTCAGGGAGCCCGGGGCTCAATTGCAAGGAAATGGCGATATGGCCGATGTAATTACAGGTCCGGATGGCTCGGCGATGGTCGCGTGGCGCCAAACGGTCTTGGAAGGAGGCCGGGTATTTTTAAGCGAGCGCGATGCGCAGGGAAAATGGCGCGATCCTGCGGCGATGGACGAACATATTTCCTTTTTGCCGCACGCCTACGAACCTCGATTTGCGGCGCGAAGTTCGGGTGAAACGCTGTTGGTGTGGAATCAGTGGATCAGCGAAAACTTCGGCGTGGCCGTGGGGCGCAAAGCGTCGCCCGATGCTTCGTGGCAATGGCCAAAAGATTCGGGCGATGTGCTTTCGGCCAAGGTATTTTATTCGAATGCGCCCCGTATTTCGATGAATGAACAGGGCGATGCGCTTATTGTTTGGTATCAATCGTCGGGCGGTCCGCTGATGGTCCGGGGCAGTGAGCGTTTTGGTCCCGATGGGACATTTTCGCATCCTGGACCGGACGACGTAATTTCACCGGGCAATTTTATGGGAGGCGGTGCCGTCGATAGCCATACCATTGCCAATCCAATGCCCGCGGTCGCTCCCAATGGCGAGGCCGCGGTCGCTTGGACACAAGAAGATAGCCATGGAGCCATTGCTGTTTATTTAGCGCTTCGAAATTCAAGCGGCGTGTGGAATAAACCGATGGGATTGGAACATACATTTTCCAAAGCGGTTGGCATTGCCCGCTGTGTACAGGTGGCCTATGGGCCGGGTGGAGAATTGTATGTTGTATGGTTTCAAAACGAAGGTGATGGAGACCGGGTATACGCGGCGCGGCGGGCGGCATCGGGGGAGTGGCTTGAAAGCGGGCGGGATCCGGTGCTTTTATCGTCGGAACACATGCTTGCGATGGTGCCCGCTATTTCGGTGGGCAAAGACGGCGCGGCGCTTGTGGCCTGGATTGAAAAGGCCGGCGATGATTGGAGAGTGGCTGCGAGGCGCACAGGGCCTGGAGAAGCTTGGGGGCCGCTTCAGGTGATATCGCCCGAAAATGCAAAAAGCGCGGTGAATGTAGCGGTTTCTGTATCGAAACAGAGCGGGCGCGCCGTGGTGGGTTTTACCCAGGGCGACGATTTTAATAAAAAAGTCTTTATGGCCTACGTTGAATAAAACAAAAAATTCAATTTAATGGTGTTGTATAGGCGCCGCTGTTGGTGGGAGAAGAGCCCACGCGCCCGCCCCATACAATCATTTCGGAGCCTGTCCAAACGGCGCTGTGATTGCGGCGCGGGGAAAGTGCGGGCTGTTCGGGAATGCTTATCCATTCGCCTCCAGATGCATTGGGCGTAAATACACCGCCGTCGCCATATTGCTTGCCGCAAGAATCCTCGCCGCAGCCGCCCCAAACAATCATCGAATTGCCCGTCCATACAGCAACATGATCGCGCCTGGGCGATGGCGCGCTTGCGGTCGATGTGGCCGTCCAGGTTCCATTGGAGGCGTTGGGTTCGAATATCCCGCCGTCATTTAAAAAGGGTCCGCCATTCCAGCCGCCCCAAACAATCATCGAATTGCCTGTCCATAAAGCTGTATGCGCTTCTCTAAAATCGGGCGCCATCGTATTTGAAGTGCCGCCCGACCATGCATTGGTGGATGGATCGAAGAATTTACCGTCATTCAGCCAATCAAATAAATCGCCTCCTCCCCATACCAAGGCTTTATCACCAGTCCATACGGCCGTGTGCCCATAACGCATGCCCAATGCTCCTGCGGCGGCCGACACCGTCCATGAATTGGACGCGGGATTATAAATGCCTCCATCTTTCAATACGGTTGTATTGACAAGCCCTCCCCACACAAACATCGAATTGCCTGACCACACGGCGCTATGCCGGGTGCGGCCCTGGGGCGCCGAAACCGTCGACATGGGCGTCCAGGTGTCTGTGTCCGGATCGTAAATTCCGCCCGTGTTTTCATTGGAAGAAAGTCCATAGCCGCCCCAAACAATCATCGCATTGCCCGTCCATACAGCGGTATGGGAATGCCTAGGGGGTGGAGCATTTATCATCGAAATGGGCGCCCAGCTTTGGGTTTTAGGATCGTAAATACCTCCCGATGCCGTGACGGCGGGCATTCCGCTCGTTAATCCACCCCATACGATCATTTTCGTTCCCGTCCATACGGCCGTGTGGCGTTCCCGGGCCACTGGGGCTCCGGTTTCGACGAGAGGCTTCCAAGCAACGCAGCCGCTGATTGGACTATGGGTCACCGCGCCGCTTTGAGGATCGCAAGCGTCGACCGTGCACATATCGCCGTCGTCCACGGGCTTGGGCGCGTGCGCCATACAGGTGCCCGCGCCGTCGCAGGCTTGGCCTCCGGAGCAAATATCACCGCCTCCGCAGGGCGTCCCCGCGGCTCTGGGCGCAAACGCGCATGTAAAGGCGGACGTACACAGATTGCGCGTGCACGGATTTTGATCGTCGCAATCCGCGTCGCTCGAGCATTCGTTCCCTCCGGTGGAAGAAGACGTGTTGTCGGTATTGGGCACATCGAGAGGCGAAAGCGTGCAGGCCGCGGCAAGTGCAGCAAATGCGGCAAATGCAAATCGCGCGGCCGCTCCCGCCGGCCAAATCGGCCATAACGAAGGGAAGCGGTGCATTTGTGTATGGCTACAGGCATCGCCCCGGTGTTTCAAGCGCGCACGCACGGCAGCGGCAGAGCCCTGCAGCGAACGCGGAGAAAACATTGTTGCCCATCGCTCGTGTCCGCGCCTATCCTGCGCGCCCAAATTTTGACCCCCACATTAGGCATGCACACGACAACTTCTCTGCACAACGCGCATTCAAAACAAACCCAAATTGACTTTCGCGGCTGGATTGAAGCCACAAGCGATCCATCCGAGCTCGTGCTGGGCATCGAGGGATTTTCGTATGGAGATCTCTACGACAATCAGAAGCTGCAAGAGCTGACCGGCCTCTTTTTCGCCTACATGAAAGTGGCCGATCCGAAAACCTCTGAGGCATTTGAAGCCTACAAAAACTCGGGCGGAGCGGGCATGACGCCTCAGGCGGTGTCGGATGTGCTGCTCGCGGCATCGGCGCATTTGTCGCGTTTCGTCGCAAAATTGTTCAAGGTCGAGGCCGAGGCGAAGGCGCTTGCGGAAGATGTCGAAGGGCGCAATCCGCTGTGGAAGTTTAAGAAAGAGTTTTCGAAGAAGAAGCTGTTTAAGCCCAGTGCGGGCAAGGCGTGGACTTCGGGCGCAGTGGAAGCGGCTCACGCGGCAAGGCGGGCGCTGATCGCGATGGGCGCGCCTGCGGATGTGCTGGAAAGCGGTTCAGAAGCCGAGGAAATCGAGATCGCCAAGGCGGGCATCCAGGTGGTCGAGCTCGACGACATCGCGCGCAAGGCGGCGAAAGCGGGCGGCGCTTCGTGGACGGATGAACTTCACGAGCGGGCGGCGAAAATTCGCGCGCACATCAGTGCCGATCCTGTGCTGGCAACGGCGGCGGCCAATGCGATCGCGGTGGCGGGCGATAAGCCAACCGATGCCGAGGATTCGGCGATTGCGGCATTTGCCGTGGATGCACTCGAGGCATGGCTGAACGCGCGGCGATCCAACAGCCACGATCCGGTGAGCCGCTGGGCCACGATGAAGGCGCCGATGCCTTTCGATCATCAGAATTTGGTGCAATTGCGCCGGCCGGAAAGCACGCTCCCGGAGCTCTTTGTCGGGCCTGAAGAGCACCGCCGCGATCGCCAAGGCTTTGAGCTTAGCGATCGGCGCATGAACGAGCGCGAAGTCGAGAGCGAAATCGACTACTGCATCTTCTGCCACGAGCAAGACAAAGACTCGTGCGCCAAGGGCCTGCGCGACAACAAAACCAAGCAAATTAAGGCAAATCCGCTGGGTGTCGAGCTGAATGGCTGCCCCTTGGATGAACGCATCAGCGAAATGCACATGATGAGGCAGCGCGGCGATTCGCTTGCGGCGCTCGCGCTTGTCTGCATCGACAATCCGCTTTTGCCCGGCACCGGCCACCGTATTTGCAACGACTGCATGAAGGCATGCGTGTTTCAGAAGCAGGAGCCGGTGAATATCCCGCAGATTGAAACGGCGGTGCTGACCGACGTGCTCGAGATGCCATGGGGTTTGGAAATCTATTGTCTGCTGGCCCGCTGGAATCCGCTGAATATCAAGCGTCCCGAGGCCCGCGCCTACAATGGCAAAAACGTTCTCATCGTCGGGCTGGGCCCCGCGGGTTATACGCTCGCCCATCACTTGACATGCGAAGGCTTTGCCTGCGTGGCTGTCGACGGCCTGAAAATCGAGCCTCTTCCCGTCGAATTGACAGGCGATGAAAGCCGATTGCCCCGTCCGGTGAAGAATTTCGACAAGATGTATCTAGAGCTGGATGAGCGGCTTTTGCTCGGCTTTGGCGGCGTCAGCGAATACGGAATTACCATTCGCTGGGATAAAAACTTCCTCACGATTTTGTATCTGATGCTCGCGCGCCAGCGCCTGCTCAAGATGTACGGCGGTGTTCGCTTTGGCGGGACGCTGGATGTCGAAGATGCTTGGAAACTAGGCTTTGACCATGTCGCCGTTGCGGCGGGCGCGGGCAGGCCGACCATCATTTCGATGAAGAACAACATCTCGCGCGGCATCCGCAAGGCGAGCGATTTCCTGATGGCCCTTCAGTTAACGGGCGCCTACAAACATTCGGCGCTCGCCAATCTGCAGGTGCGCTTGCCTGCGGTCGTTATCGGCGGCGGCCTGACAGCCATCGACACGGCGACCGAGCTATTGGCTTATTACATCGTTCAAGTCGAAAAACTCGCCGAACGCATGAAGACGCTTATCGCCGAACGGGGCGAAGCGCAGGTAATGGCGATGTTTGACGAGGAAGAGCGCGAGATTCTGGCCGAGCAGCTCGGGCATGCGGCGCAGGTGAAGCAAGAGCGCGAACAGGCGGCAAAAGAAGGGCGCGCGGCCCGTTTCCAGCACTTGCTCGATTCCTGGGGCGGCGTCTCGCTGGTCTACAGAAAGCGCCTGCAAGACTCACCGGCCTATCGCCTCAACCACGAAGAAGTCATCAAGTCGCTTGAAGAAGGCGTGCGCTACATCGAAAACCTCGCGCCCGTCGAGGCCGTGCTCGATCACCGCGGAGCCGTAAAAGGCATGGTATTTGAGCGCCAAAAGGCCGAAGGCAATACCTGGAAGAACAGCGGCGAAATGATTGAGCTGCCGGCCCGCATGGTGTGTGTGGCCGCTGGAACAAGCCCCAACATCACCTACGAAAAAGAGCATCCGGGCACCTTTGGATTCGATAAGCGCAAGAACTTCTTCCAGGCGCACAAGGCTTATGTCAACGAAGAAGGCAAGCTCATCGTTGAGCCCTCGGAGGCCAAGGTCGGCTTCTTCACCAGCTACAACGACGGCCAGCACGCCGTCAGCTACTACGGCGACAACCATCCCTACTACGCGGGCAGCGTCGTCAAGGCGATGGCCAGCGCCAAAGACGCCTATCCGCATGTTGTCGCGCTCTTTAAACACGAACTCGACAAACTCAATCCGGCCGATCAAGCCGCGCGCGATGCAAGCCGCAAAGCGCTCTTTGCCAAGCTCGATGAAGAGTTCATCGTCCGCGTTCACGCCGTCAACCGCCTCACGCCGACCATCGTTGAAGTCATCGTCAAGGCGCCCTCGGCGGCCCGTAAATTCGAGCCCGGCCAGTTCTATCGCCTCCAAAACTACGAGGTGAATTCCCATATCGTCGATGGCACGCGCCTCGCCATGGAAGGCATCGCGCTCACCGGCGCCTGGGTCGATAAAGAGCAGGGGCTTCTATCGATGATCGCCCTGGAAATGGGCGCCTCCTCGAGGCTTCTGGCCAGCCTGCGCGTGGGCGAGGAAGTCGTCGTTATGGGTCCCACAGGCACACCGACCGAAATTCCATCGGGCGAAGTCGTGCTGCTCGCCGGAGGCGGTTTGGGCAATGCCGTTTTGTTCTCGATCGCCAAGGCACTCCGGGCCAAGGGCGACAAAGTCGTCTACTTCGCCGGCTACAAGAAAGGCGAAGACCTCTTCAAACAGGACGATATCGAAGTCGCCACCGATCAAATCATCTGGTGTACGGACACGGGCGTCGAAATCGCTCCGCGCAGGCCGATGGATCGCCACTTTAGGGGCAATATCGTCCAAGCGATGAAAGCCTATGCCGATGGCACGCTGGATGGCGCGCTCTTCAAGCTTTCGGAAGTGTCACGCATCATCGCGATCGGCTCTGACCGCATGATGAATGCCGTACGCGAAGCCAGGCACGGCGTTCTCGCGCCTTATCTCAATCCCAACCACGTAGGCATCGCCAGCATCAACTCACCCATGCAGTGCATGATGAAAGAAGTGTGCGCGCAATGCCTGCAGAAGCATATCGATCCTCAAACCGGCAAAGAGACCATCATCTTTACTTGCTTCAATCAGGATCAGCTTATCGATCACGTTGACTTCAAAAACCTCAACGCAAGGCTCAGGAACAACTCGCTTCAAGAAAAAGTGGCGAATGCCTGGCTCGATAGGCTGCTCACCAAAGCCCCGAATATCCGCTTGGTGTAGATGAACCGGCGCACGCTCCTTCCCTTCGTCCCCTTCGCCGCACTCCTGTGGGCATGGCTCTTCGCATCGGCCTGCGATCAAACCAGGCCGCTCGTCGACACCGTGCCCGAGGAAGGCGGCGGCTCGCCCCAAGGCTCAACATCCGGTGCCGCGGGAGCGGGCGGGAAGGGCGGCCAGGGCGGACAAGCAGGGCAGGGGGGCAGTGCGGGCAGCGGCGGATAAGATCTTGTCTTTAGAAAACGGCTCTCCTAATCCAAAGCCGTGCATCCCCTCTCGGAAAAAACCCTCGCGCGCGAAATGCGCGCCACCGCCCGCGTCTGCCGCCTCGTCGACGATCGGGCCGGCGATTACCGAACCATCCTCAAAGACTTATTCCCTCACACCGGACGCGCCTGGACCTTGGGCATCACCGGCAATCCAGGCGCCGGCAAAAGCACACTTACCGACCGCTTAATCAGCGCCTTCCGCGCTCAAGGCAAACGCATTGGCGTCGTCGCCGTCGACCCCACCAGCCCCTTTTCAGGAGGCGCCATCCTGGGCGACCGCATACGCATGTCCGGCCACTTCACCGACCCCAATGTCTTTATCCGCTCCCTCGCCACGCGCGGCGCCCTGGGCGGCCTTTCCCGCTCCGCCGCCGATATCGTCCGCATTCTCGATGCCTGGGGCGCGGATATCGTTCTCGTTGAAACCGTGGGCGTTGGTCAAGACGAGCTTGAAATCACCCGAATGGCCGACACCACCCTCGTGGTGATGGCTCCCGGCCTGGGCGACGATGTACAGGCCATCAAAGCCGGCATTTTGGAATGCGCCGATGTGTTCGCCGTCAACAAAGCCGATCGCGACGGTGCCGACGCAACCGTGCGCGATCTCGAGCTGATGATCGCCCTGGGCGGCGAAGTTACCCGCTCCGGCGCTCATTCCCGCGGACATCATGCGGCCACGCTCGACATCGCCCAGCAAGAAGTCAAACACGAAGCTGGACGCTGGATTCCGCTCATCGAAAAGACCGTCGCCACTCGAGGCGAAGGCATTTCCCCGCTTCTCGCCAAACTCGAGCAGCACCGGGCCTGGCTCACCGAAACCAGCGAAGGAAAAGCCCGAAAGCTCTTGCGATTGCATCAGGCCATGTATGTCGAGCTGCGTGAAACCCTGGTGGATGCGGCCGTCTCCACGCTGGGCGCCGAACTCGAGCACAGCGTCCAATCGGTCGCCCGCCGCGAAGTCGATCCCTACACCGCCGCCGAACAACTCGTCGCCCGCTTCCGCGCCCTCTAAGCTCGCTTCTTCCGCCCCACTTGCTCGGCGGCAAACGCATTCGGACACATCGCGCTTACCCCGCACGCCCCACACGCTGGCTTCCTCGCCGTGCAGATACGCCGCCCGTGAAAAATAAGCGTATGGGAAATCATGTCCCAATCGCGCCTAGGAAAAAGCGCGCATAAATCTTCTTCAATCCGATCGGGTGTCGTGTGCTTGCTCCATCCCAGCCGTTGAGACAGCCGCTGCACATGCGTATCCACAACCACCCCTTCCGGCGTCCCCCACGCAACGCCCAACACCACATTCGCCGTTTTCCGCCCCACACCCGGCAATGCCGTCAGCTCATCCAGCGTCCTCGGCACCTGCCCCCCGTGCATTTCGATCAATTTTCTTGACAATCCAACAATATTTTTCGCCTTCTGATTGTACATCCCCATCCCAAGGCTCGACAAAAGCTTCGCCACCTCCTCGGGCAATGCCTTCGAAAGCTGCTCCGCATCCGGATAACGCGCAAACAAATGCGGCGTCACCTTATTCACCAGCACATCGGTCGTCTGAGCGCTTAAAACGGTCGATACAAGCAATTGAAAAGGCGAGGCATACAATAATTCGCAATGGGCATCGGGATATAAGGCTCTTAATTGTTCAAACGTGGACCGGGCATGCGCGGCTTTCGCAGAAATACGCTTCTTTTTCGCCGCCCCGGCATCACTAACTAATAAATGCCCGCTTTCCTGTTTCGTGCTCATTCAACAACTTCTCGACACTGGCCAGCGCATTTTCCACGGCTTCTTGCACCATCTGAAGCACCGTCGTCGCCGAACTCTTCAATCCCTCGTAATAGCGCTGCCTCTCTGTCGAATGAATAATCGAAGGCGGCAGCCCCGAACGCATCAGCAATAAATTCATAAACAACCGCGCCACTTTGCCGCTGTCCGTCGGAAATGGATACACCTTGAGCAAATCAAAATGAGCCCGCGCCGCTATCCGGATTCCATTGCGTGTCTTGCGCGTCTCCGGATCGTTTAGCCAATCGACAACCTGCCTCACTTTGTAAGCAATTTTGTCGGGAGGCGCATATTCGTGAAAGTAAAGCCGGTGCTGAGGAATATCTTTCCTGTACTTCACCGTCTTTACGTCGCCTTCTTCCGGATGAAGAATCAAATAGATCTTTTTAATCAAATCTACCGTAATCGGAAGGCGTTTCTTCGTCGCAAAATCGCGCACAAATAAAATAGCCTCCTTATGGCGGCGAATATCTTCAACCGAAGGCTGAAGATTGGAATCGCTTGTCACAGGCTGGGGAAATAGCGCCGCCCGAAGCTCTTCAAAGGTATACACAACCCCTTCCAGCGCGCTGTCGTGATAAATCCACGACATATCGAAGCTGTCATAATAACGCTTCTTAAATTCATCGGGCTGAGCGTCAATACGCTTCTCCAGCTCAATCGCCCGCTCCTCCGTCGTCCCCCTCTTTCCAAGTGCCGCGGCCGCGCTCGCAGTCAGCGGCACAAGCTTGGGCGTAATCTCCCGCTGAGCCGGCGGCGCCGCCTCTTTCCGGGCTTTGGGCTCCTCCTTCGGCATCGCCTTGGGCACAGGCATCGCCTTGGGCTCTACCGGCTTCGCTACCGGCTTCTTCTCGACCGGCTTCGCTTCTTTGCCTTCCGGCTTTCCCACCGCCACCGCGGGTTTGCCCTTGGGTGGCTCCTTCCCCTTTACCGGCGGGGGTGGGGCAGGCGGAGCAGGCCGCTTCACCGGCTGAATCTCTTCGCGTTCCGGCGCTTTCTTCGCAGGAACGGCCGCCCCTTTCACCGGAGGGCTTTTTTCCGGCGCCTTCAGGGCTTTTTCCGGCGCCTTCAGGGCTTTTTCCGGCGCTTTCGGGGCTTTTTCCGGCGCCTTCTTCGGCGGCTCCTTCGCCGTTTCCTTTGGCGCTTCAGCCACCTTGCGCGGCTTGTCCACAACGGCTTCACGCATCTTTGGCGCTTCAGCCTTTGCGCTCTTCAACAACTTTTCGGGCGCGCCTTTTTCTATCTTGGCTTTTTCAGGCTTGCCCTTCGTGGGCTTTGCCTTTTCCGGCGCCGCCTTCTCGAGTTTTCCCTTCTCGGGGATAGCCTTCTTCTCGAGGTTGACCTTCTCGGGCTTGCTCGGTTCGGGCTTGGCTTTCTTCTCGAGGTTGACCTTCTCAGGCTTGCTCGGTTCGGGCTTGGCCTTCTTATCGGGCTTCACCTTCTCAGGCTTGGCCTTCTTATCGAGCTTGGCCTTCTCGGGCTTGCTCGGTTCGGGCTTGGCCTTCTTTACGAGCTTCACCTTCTCAGGCTTGCCCTTTTCGGCCTTCACAGATGCTTTCGGCTTCGCCGCGCTCTTGCCCGAATCCCCGCCCTTGGAAACGGGTTTCGAACGCTTGGCCGAAGAGCTGTCCTTCTGTTGGTTTTTTCGTGTTTTTTGGGACGCCATGGGCGTGAATTCCACCGACTAAAACACCCGAACCGCTGCGGGAAATCACCCGCGCTCAGGGCAGCGCAGGCTAATCATCCTTTATTTGTTGCGTCAATCGGCTTTCATGCATCGATATTGACGCCAAGCCGCCGCCGGATGGCGAAATGGCTTTCGCTTACGCTAAAGAGCACCAGCTCTTTAATGCGCTCTTTTTGAGGAAGCGCCGCCGCCCCTTCATCCGCCGCCTTTATCATCTCCTGCGCAAGCTCCAAATCGTTTGCAAGCAAAAATCCCGCGCGATCCGCCGTCAAATCGACGCCGATCACCCACTTCTTCAAGTCAATCGCGCCCGCCTGAAGCAGTTTCGTCACCGCGCTGATCAACTGCTCCCTCGCCGGCCCCACAATCGTCGGCTCGAGCGCCGCGAGATTGTCCTTCACCTGTAAATCCAGCTCAGGCGCGATGGGGAAGTTGGGGCTAATCATCTTGATCGCCGCGAACAGCCAAGCCCGCAGACCCGTTCCCGTTGGCACCAAATGCCTCAAATACAAGCCCGGCCGGTAATAGGTCAGATGCCGCGCGGCAATAAAGGCCGCCGCCTGCGTCGGAATATCCGGCATCAGCGCCGCCGCGCCCAGCACGATCGACGGCGTATATGCATGAAGGAACTGCACACCGCCTGGATCATTGGGATTCTGGAAGGTCATCGGCGGCTCCATACCCAACACGCCCGCCGCATAATTCAGCGTTTGGGACATCGGATAAGGATGCATGCTTAAATCGAGCTTGTACGCGAGCTGATAACCAAGCGCCTCCAGCGGTTGTCCATTGCGTTTCAGCACCGCGGGCTGAATCACCGAAAAAATCGCCGTCAGCAGCGGATCGCAATCGGTATGCGTCAAATGCTGAATCCAATCCTCTTCGTTCAGCCGATCCTGCGCAACCGCCGCCGAATCCGCCCGCATCCGCCTAAAGAAACGCTCTTCATCGGGCTCGGCGATATTCATACAGAACAGCGCCTGACAGATGCACCATGCCGCATCCGCCCGCTTTGCATCCGTGTACAGCTTGCGGAATAGCTTATAGATATCCGGCTTATACGGATTGCGCCTCAGCATCACCATGTGCGACGCAATCGCCTTATCGAAGTAATTGGCCGGATCGCTCGCATATAGCGCCGCCAGCTTCTCTTCCCGCTCGGCATTGTCTGGATCGAGCGTTTGAGCCGCTTCGTAGGCATCAATCGCATCCTCGGTCCAGTTCAGCTTGTCCTTGTACAGCGCCGCCAGCTTCTCAAACGTAGCCAGCATCTTCGCCGTATCGTTGGCATCTGTCGCCCGCTCCAGTTCCATCTGGAGAAGCCGCTCCACACCCTCGTGATCGTTCTTCTCCACCCGGAGCTCAATCGCCTCCGAAAGCGGTTTATCGAGCGATGGATCGAGCTCCAGCACCTGCTCGTAGAACTCGAGCGCCTTGTCGATTTCCCCAAGCTGCCGCCAGCTTACGATCGCGGCCGTGTGCAGATACTTTGCCTTCTGCTTCCGGTCCTCGACCTTGGAAGCCAGCTTCATCACGACCTCGACCAGCTTTCCCCAATCCTTTTCCTCGCTGTAGAGCTGCATCAGCTTGGTCAGAATCTTCCGGTCGTCCGGCCGCTCATCCAGCGCCGCCACAAAGGTCTTGGCCGCCCTTGTCCGATCGTTGAGCTCCTTGGCTACAATCTCGCCGATCTCCATCAAGAGAGCGATGCGATCGTCGCCCGTAATCACATCCAGGCGCCGCGTCTTCTGGCGAATAACTTCTTCCCAGTCCTTCTTCGCCTCATACACCTTGCACAGCGCCGCCACGGGCAGCGGAGATTCAGGCTTGAGATCGGCCGCTTCACTCAAAGGTTCAAGCGCGCCATCTGTATCGCCCGAAAGCAGCCTCGCCTCGCCCAGCTTCAGTGAAGCCTCAAACTTATCGTCCGCCGACAGCGACTCCCCAAAACGCTTCAGCAAGCTCGCGTACAGCACCGCCGCTTCCTTGGGCTTCTTCGCGTCGAAATTTACCTTCGCCGCCCTTGAAATCGCATCGGGATTATCCGGCGCCAGCGACAGCAAAGTCTGCACCGTGCCGATGGCCCGCTCCGCCGAACCGCTCTTGCTCAGCGCATCCACGTAGTGAATTAAAAGCTGCGTCCCTTCCTCCACCGACAGCACATCCACGCGGTTGGCCAGCGATTCGTAATACTTCGACGCCTCGATAAAGCGCCCCGCCTCGAACGAGTAATCGCCCAAAATCACAAGACCCGCCATATTCGTCGGATCGAGATCCACCGCCTTGCTCGCCGCCTGCTGAGCCCGCTCGGTCTCCTTCAATTTATCGCGCAGCAAATGCGCCATTTCGCCGTACAGCCGGGCTTTGGACAGATTGCCATCCGTTACATCAATCGTCTTTAGCAACAGCTCCACCGCGCTCGTCGCATCGCCGCGCGCCAAATACGCCGCCCGAAGCGCCGTCATTGCCGCGGTATTGGTCGGCTGGGCATCCAAAGCCGCCTTATAGCGCTCGATCGCCCCGTCTTTATCGCCATGCTGCTCGAGCATCTTCGCCGCGCGCAGCCACAGATCCGCCTTGTTTTCGGGTGTCGTCGCCTTCGACGCCAGCGACTCGATCGCACTCAGCGCCGCCAGCGCATCGCCCGTCGCCGCCCTCACATTGGCCAGCGACTCCAGCGCGCCCGCATGATGCGGATCGATCTCCAGCACCCGCTCGTACACCTTGCGCGCCCTCTCCGGCGAACCAATCTGCTCCACCAGCACTCGCCCCATCGCCAGCAGCAGCTCCACCCGCCGCTTCTCGTCGCTCACGATGCGCAAATGCTTTTCGTAGAGGCTCACCACGTCTTCCCAGCGATCGAGAACGCGGTAATGCCGAATCAAATTCGTCAGCGCTCCCTCGTGCGCGCTGTCGATGTGCAGCACGGCCTCCAAAGCCTCGGCCGCCTTGGCATGATCGAGGAACTCCTCGTCATAAATGCCCGCCAGCCGCTCATACAGATTGATCTTCTGCCTAGGCGTTGCGCTAATCGCAATCTGCCGCTCCAGATTGCCCGTCAGCTCCTTGTAACGCCCGCTCCGGTTGTAAATCCGGTCCAAGCCCTTTAGCGCCGTCAGATTCTGAGGATCGAGCTCGAGCGCCGCCTCATAACGGCGCGTCGCCTCGGCCGGAGCATTCAGCTCATTTTCGTGCAGCTCCGCCAGCTTGCAAATCGTCTCGACCTTCGCCTCACCCCGGAGCGCCTCCACCCGACGCTCTAAAATCTTCGCCAAACCTTTGTGATCTTCCAGCCGGTGATAGATGCGATCCAAAGCCTCAGAAGCCTTGGCATGGCCGGGATCTTGCTCGAAAATCTGCTCGTACAAATCCCGCGCCCGGCCGGAATCATTCAAATTCTTCTCAAACAGCTCGGCCGCCTCGGCCCTTAAATCGCGGGCCTGCTCAGGCGTCGGCGCCCTATCCGCGCGCGTCTGAAGCACCTGCGACAGCTCCTCCCACTGCTGCGCCCTCCGGTACAAATGCGAAAGACCGGCCATTGCCCCATCGTTGGATGGATCGACCGAAAGCACCGCCTGAAAACAAGGCAAGCCCAAATCCGGCCTCGCAATCTTCTCGGCGTACCAGCGCCCCAGCCTTGTAAACAGGGCGATCTTCGCCTCGGGCGGCATCGTTGGATCCGTTGTCGCCTGGCTTAAAATCTGAAGCGCCTCGGCCCACAGCTTCATGTCGTTGCCGGCCGTCCGCTCTAGATCCGTCGCATATTCATCGTGCTGCGTGTCCTGCGCTAAGGCTTGGGCAAACGCAAACACCGCCTGATCCTTCTCATCATGCAAATGGCCGATCGCATTGAGCACCCGCGCCCGCTCGGTTGCGCTCTTCGACGACTCGCTGCGCTCGAGCAGCATCTCGACCAATTCATCGTGTTTGTCGAGCTCGCGCCGCACCTTTTCCAGCGCCGCAAAAGCAATATCGTCTTCTGGATCGAGCTCTAGAATCTGGGCATATACCCCTTCGGCCGCTTCCAAATCCTTGATGACCGTCTCAAAAATACGGCCCGTCCTAAAGAGCAATTGCTTTTTGGTTTCCTTCGCGGCCTGCTTGCTTTCGTCGTCTTCGCCTTCCTGCACTTCTTCGGCCGCCATCGAAAAGGCTTCGGCCACCTTTTGGGGATCGGCCCCCTGCGCAATGGTTCCTTCAAGCGTCAGCGCAAAATCCGGATCGCTCGGATCTGTCATCAAGAGCGCGATATGATCGTCCAGCTTGTCGTCGCTAAAGGTCTTCTTTTGCTCTTCTTTAGCGCTTTCCACGGCTACGGCGGCCATCGGATCGATGACCAAAAGCACCGCGCTTAAATCCTTTAGCCGCTCGGCTGCGTTCTTTTTGAGCAGCTTGGCGCACAGCTCATCCATTTCCTTCGATACCCATCCCCTGGGACCGATGGTGCCTGGAGCCGCCGCTTCCTGATTCAAATGCGCGATGGACAGCTCGAGCGCGTTGTCGCCTGAAAAAGGCGCCTTCCCCGATAGAATCTCAAACAGAAGCGTACCGAACCCAAAGAAATCGCTGCCCATATCCGCAAGCTTTCCGCGGATTTGCTCGGGGCTTCTGGCCTTGGCAAGCGACGCCGCGAAAAAGGGCGAAGTCGCCAAGTCGCCGCTCAGCATATCCAGGCCGGCATCCACCAAAATCGCCTTCTGAACCCCGCCTTCACCCCGGCCGATCAGCACATTTTCAAGCTTAAGCGCACCATGGGCGACCTTCTGTTCATGAAGCGCGCCCAATCCCGCCAAAATACCCTTCAAGAAATTCCGCGCCTCATTCAAATGCAGCGGACCTGTACGCGCGATACGCGCCGAAAGCGGCTGGGCATCGATAGACGCATAGGCCACATAGGGCTTTCCATTCACCAGCCCCGCTTCCACATCGGCGGCCAGATTCTCGTGTGAAATCTTGGCGAGCTTACGCGCATGCACCAAGAAACGCCTCGCCGTACCGCCCTGAGCGGCCACCGCATGCCTAAACACCTTGAGCGTCCGATCGGCGCCGTCTTTGGTGGCTCCATACACAATAGCCCTAGGGCCTTCGGCTACCTTCTTCGTGATTTTAAATGGCCCAAAGGCATCGCCTGCCTTCAGCTCCTCGGGCCTCACAAAACCCTTGGACAGAAGCTCGCGCGCCCTAGGATCGACCTCGTTGCCCCGAAGTAAAATCATCGAATCGAGCAGCGCGTGCACTGCATCGATCTCCATACAATGATCGGCCAAAGCCCTAGCAAACGAAGCCTTAGAAGCCGTTCCACCGATCGCTTTTGGATCGAGTCCCAGCAAATCCGCTGAAAGCTGAGTCATTTCATCGAGCGTAAACAGGCGCTCAAGCTCGCCCCGAACGATATCAATGGACATGAATCCCCTCGGAATCGCGTATGCAAAGGCGCTTATGGTTAGAAGCGCGGCTCAAAATCACGATGTACAGGCGCCCTCACGGGGCGGAACGCCGTTGTGAGGGCGGCGCGTACTCTAGTGCCGGTGCTTTTGTTTGGGCTACTAAAAAGGGTGAAGGGGGATGCTGAATTAGGGGGAGGGGTTATTTCTTGAGCTTGGCCTTCAGCTCGGCGAGCTTTTTATCCAGGGCGGCGCGTTCTTGTTCGGCGGCGGCGACTTCGGCGGCCAGCGCGGCTTCCTGTTGTTTGGCCTGAAGGCGGGCGGCTTCCACGGCTTCCAGTTTCGCCAAGAGGGATTCTTGCTCGCTCAATTCATCTTTGAGGGCGGCGATTTTTTCCTTGGCGGAAGCGATACTCACTTTTTTATTGCGGCGGGATTCGTGACGGAAAAACAGATCGGCAAAATCGCCTGGCAGATGTTTATCTTTATGGGCAGGGTCATGAGGCAGCTTGGACAATTCGCCATAGACCAATTTACGGCCTGAATTCACCTGATCGATAAAGGCGCTATAATCGCCGGTAAGCTTAAAGATACGCTGAGCCTGGCGGGCATCGCTTAAAGCGGCGACGGCGGCATCGGCCCTGATGACCAAGAATTCGCCTAGGGTACCCAGGGCGGCGAGATCTGGATTGGACTCAGACTTCAGGGCAGAAATCCAGCCTCGGACATATTCCAATTCGCTACCCAGCACGGGGCGTTTGAGTTCATGGGGCGGAGTTGTGCCGAAGTAAGCGATAAAGAGAGCGGCGCTTCGGTCATTTCCACAAATGAAGAGGAGGAGGCTTGTCAAGCGGTCGACGAAGGCATCGAGATCGATATCGGCAGCGCTTATTTTGGCCTGGCCCTCGGAGACAGCATCTTTGAGGGTGAGATGATGGGCGAAGATGGTGGTCCAGGCATTGAGCAGGCCGGAGAAGACCGGCACATGAACCACAGAAAGCGGATGAAGCTGACAGCGGTCCTTGGAAAAGACGATTTCATCCCTGACATCGAGGGGATCATCGTCGATGGTTAGCGTGATGAGCGACATTGAGGGAGAAGGGTAGGCGGGGAAGTGAGCGGGGTTCAAGCGCAAAGATAGAGAGTGCGTACATTTTTGGAGAAGGGCAGGGTAAGCGCGGGAGATGGGCGGGCGGGGAGGGGAGGTTGGAGGTGATGGCAGAAAATGTACGGTCTGGGCGAGGGGGTTGGAGACCGACGGCAGAAAATGTACGGGTGGGGCGAGGGGGGTTGGAGACCAGCGGCAGAAAATGTACGGGTGGGGCGAGGGGGTTGGAGACCGGCGGCAGAAAATGTACGGGTGGGGCGAGGGGGTTGGAGACCGACGGCAGAAAATGTACGGCCGGAGTTGCGAAGTT
>CAZICM010000009.1:197403-219930 GCA_964537685.1 uncultured Polyangiaceae bacterium | reverse complement strand
GGCCGAGCCGGTGTTTGCTTTTGCCGTGGCTTTTGATGGTAAGGATGTGAAGGTGTTGGGGGTGGATGGTTGTGGCGGTGTTGCTTGAGGAGCTGAGGTCAGATTATGGGTGCATGGGGACATCGGGCATTTGAAAACGATTCGGCGCTGGATTGGCTTTGCGATCTGGTGGATGGAGAGGCCGGGGATGCTTCGCGCATAAAGGAGGCGTTTGAAGTGGTCGCCGGGGCGGGCGATGACGATTATCTTGAGGTGGATGAGGCTTCGGCTGCCATTGCGGCCGGTGAGTTGGTCGCGGCTGCGTTGGGTCAGGGGAATGATCGCTTAAACGAAGATGCCACAGAATGGCTCGGGGAGAATCTGGATGCTGTTCGGGCGATCGATGTGGAGCTGGCGCGCCGGGCGGTTCAGCGGGTGTATGCCCATTCCGAGCTGCGGGAGTTGTGGGATGAAAATGGAAGCGATACGGAATGGCATCAGGATGTGCGGGAGTTGCTGAAGCGGCTGGGTGCGGGGTGAAGAGTGGTGAAAGCCTTCCCTCAACCCAGTACATCCCCCATCGTATAGCGCCCAGGCGCTTTCCCGCATAAAAACTGTGCCGCTACCAGCGCTCCGCGGGAAAATAAGTCCCGGTTTGTCGCCCGGTGCGTTAGCTCCAGCCGTTCGCCCAGCCCAAGCAAATGTACGGTGTGATCGCCGATCACGTCGCCGCCCCGTACCGCGAATATCCCTACTTCGTCGCTCTTTCTCGGGCCTACATTGCCTTTGCGTCCCGTTGTCTCTTGTTGAATCGATGGCCGCGCTTCTTTGATCGCTTCTGCCAGCCGCAATGCTGTTCCGCTCGGTGAGTCGACTTTGGCCCGGTGGTGGGTTTCCACAATCTCGATGTCAAATGCCGCGCCCAGCTTTTGCGCCGCGAGTTTGCAGAGTTCCGCGAGGACATGGACCCCAAGGCTCATGTTCGGGCTCGATAATACGGGGATCTGCTTTGCCGCTTCTTCCAAGACCCGTTCGCATGTCGCATCGAGCCGGGTCGTGCCCGTGACGACCGCTATGCCCTTTCTCGAGGCCAATGTTACCAAATGGGGTAATGCCGCCGCCGTCGAAAAATCAATCACGACATCGGCCCCCAGCAATCCGGCGTTGACGTCGGAGCTGAGCGCTACACCTAGATGCCCCGCTCCAGCCAGCTCGCCCGCGTCCCGCCCTTCATGGGGGCTTTTCGGCGAGATGATCGCTCCAACGACGGTGATTCCTTCCGCCGCGCAGAGGCGAAGTACGCTTTGGCCCATCCGGCCGGCCGCGCCGTGTACCGCGAGTTTCATGCGGCGCTCTTGTTGATGACGGCGGGCCATGCCGCTTCGAGTTTGCGAAGGGCTTGGGCGATGGCTTGTTTGGTGGATTCTCCAGCAGGAAGGAGCGGTTCGCGCAGCATGGGGCTCATTTTGCCGCTTAGGGATAGCGCGGCTTTGGCAGGCGCGGGATTGGGTTCTACAAACATCAGGCCGTGCAGTTCAAGAAGGGCGAAATGTGCGGCTTTGGCCCCTTGGAAATCGCCCGCGAGCGCTCGCCGGGTCACTTCGCTGACTTCATGCGGTTTTACGTTGGAGGTGACGGAAATAACTCCAGATGCTCCCACAGACATCATGGGTAGGGTGAGGGCATCGTCGCCGGAGAGGATGGTGAGGCGGTCGCCCAGTCTTCGTTTGAGTTCTTGGCAGCGAAGGACATTGCCGGTGGCATCTTTGAGGGCGACGACATTGGGCGCGGCTTCGCAAATGCGGACGGTGGTGTCGGCGGATAAATCGACGACGGAACGGCCGGGGATATTGTAGAGCACGATGGGGAGTTTGGTGGTTTTGGAAACGGCGAGCACATGTTCGCGCATGCCATCTTGGGAGGGTTTGTTGTAGTAGGGCATGACGACCATTACGCCGTCGGCGCCGGCTTGTTCGGCGGCTTGGGTGGCGGCGCAGGTTTTTTTGGTGCTGAAGGAGCCCGTTCCGGCGATGATGGGGATGCGGCCTTTGGCCACCGAGACGACGCGGCGGATGACGCTGAGTTGTTCGTCTTCGCTGAGGGTGGGCGATTCGCCTGTGGTGCCACAGGGGACGAGGCCCGAGACGCCGCCCGCAATTTGTGCTTCTACGAGGGCGTCTAGGGCTTCAATGTCGATGGAGTGGCCATCGGGTGTGAAGGGTGTGACAATGGCGGTGAAGGTGCCGGTGAAGGTGGTTGTCATGGCAGGGCGACCATGTTCACGGTTAGCCCAATGCGTCAAGTTTTTTGATATTTTTTGATATTTTTTGATATCTTTTGATGTCTTTTGATATTTTTTTGTTGTTTTTTGCCTGGCTAGCTAGGTCCAGGCGATTCAATGGCGCGGCGGTAGCGCTCTCTTCGATGAGGGTCGCGCAGGATGTCGTAGGCTTCGTCGAGTACGTCTAATATCAATCGTAGGTCGTCCCGTAAATCGGCCGTCGTGGCCGTGAGCAGCCGCGTGGGTTCAAAGCCGCGCCTTAGGTCAAGGTAGGCTCGCTTGATATCATAGGCGGTTGCATGGCGCGGTAGTCCTAGCAATGCAAAGTAGTCCGCGTCTTCGACTAGGGCCAGTCTGGCTTTTACCCGCCGCCGTACCGCTTCTTCGTCGTAGGGATCGGCTTCGGGGGCTTGGTCTTCTTCCTTGGAAGGCTTGGGGGCGGCTGTTAGTGTGGTGATGACGCCAAGCACCTTGAGCGCCAGCAAGACCGCGGCCATTTCTGCGGGGCGCCCCTCCAATATCTCGCCCGCGCGCCGGCCGCTCGCATGTCTTAGCTTGTCGATGTCTTCCGTCGCTAAGTTGCATTCGCTGAGCAGTTCCCGGTGCGGACCCATATCCACAATGGCCGATTCGCCTCCCAGTTTGGCCAGGGCCGCCTGGGGTTCGATGACGCGCCGTACCGCCTCCACAAAGATTTCGGCGCCCGCCGCTCCTCCAAATACTGTCGGTTCGTTGCGCAATGCCGCCGAGAGTTCTGTCACGTAGGTGCATGTTACAGGGGCGGGCATGCTCAGCGTCAGACCTATCAGCCATTCGGCATGCGCCCGAAGTGTCGGCCATAGGTCGTCTTGGGTTAGGTGTCCCTTGGCCACCAAGGCTGAACATGCCCGCTTTCCAAAGGCCGCCAGCGGAAGGTTGAGCACGTCCGGTCTCAAATCGCCCCGGGCAACCAAATATGCCGCCAGGGATTCTTCGGATACCGATGATGCCGCCGTTACAAAGTCGCCTTCCCAAAGGACAAGCGTGCGTCCTCCTTTGGCCGCCGAGAATACGAGTCCGCCCGATCGGCGCTGCGCGATCGCCTGCGCAATCGCTCCCATCGCATCGCCTTCAGGCGAAAATACAAGGAGTTGGGCTTGCTGGGGAGGCGTTTTGGCGGGTTCTGGAGCAGGAATGCGAACGGGAGGAGGTGCCGTCTCTTGGGGATGGGCGGGCGGTTTGACAGAGGGCGGCGCGGGTTGGGGCTCGCGCGGTCCAAGGCTCATGGGCCGGGAAGGCGTGCCCATGGGCGATGGGAAGGTGGTGGCGGGTTCTTCAACCGAGCTGCTTGCTTTGGAGGCGGGTGAACGCTGGGCCTGAGGCGGTGGAGATATCGGCTGTTTGCCCGATGGGGATGTGTGGGCCGGCTGGGAGCTGTTCGCATCGCCCGAGGGCTTGGCCAGGGAGGGAGGCGGGGCGTGGGTAGGCCGATGCTCCGAACGCACGGGAACGGTGGGGGCTCCTCCAAATCCGCTCGGCGGGAAAGGCATGTGCGCGGTGGCTTCGCCCGGGTGGGATGCGCGGCTGGGCGGCGGCTTGGTCGGCAAGGTCCGATCGATGGCGCGGGAAGAGCGAACGGAGTCGGGTGGGTGAGGCGGGCGCCGGGGAATAGAATTCGGCGGCGGAAGTGTGGGCTTGAGCTCGGGCGGCTCGGGCTTTTGGGCTTTGTGAGGCGGTCTTTCGGTTGTCTTCTGTTCCCTTTTGGAAGCAGGTTTGGGAGTAGGCGGGACAGGCGGCGACGGTTTGGGAAAGGCATCGGTGAGCCCGCTTGGCCTGGGCAGCGAGGGCGGGCCCAATCCGGAAGGAGGTCCATGCAGCGTATGCAGTTCCTCGCTTTCGTCGCCTTCGAGCGGCTCGAGCACCGAGACCCACTCCGACGAGAGGGGCACATCCAGTTCATCGGGAGGGGGCAGGCTTGAGGGGCGCCCCATTTGCTCGACGCGCAATTCGGCCGCGAGCATCAACTGATCGAGTTCGGGGCTGAGCTGCGTTGGTAAATCCGAAGGCAGCCTCAGCGCGTCATCGTTCATCGAAAGAATCGACTCTAAATCGGGCGGCGGCAGCGCGGCTGGAAACTCGATCAACTGAGGCGCATCGCTGTCATGCGTGGGAGGCGGCGCGGTATCTTTGTGAGCGATCGCGTCGGGCAAGCTCGATTCGCGCACATGGCTTGTCAAGTTGCCAAACGCGGCCTCGGCAATAAATCCCATCAGCGCCTTCATCTGAATGGGATGTGAAAACACTTCTCCCGGCGCGCCGTGCTGAGCGAGCACGGAAGCCCGTTTGGCATCGCCCAGATACGCCAGCACAAGCCCGTGTCTTAAGGCCAGCTCGGCCGCTTCCTCGATACCATCGATGGTCTCCGGCTCGTCGAGATCGATGAGCACAACCCGCAGCGGCGTCGAGAAATCGACTTCCCGGTGAAACTGCTCGAGCGGCAGAAGGCGCGCTGAAAAGCCTCGGCCGCGAATGGCCGAAAGCAGCCGTTCCCAGGCTTCCGTGGGCCTTGCGACAAGCGCAACATCGCCCGGCCCATCGGGCACGGATGCGCTTTGGTCTACATGATCGGGCTCGTTCACGGCTTTTTGTTTATCCGCATTATACTTCACGGTTTGGTGCCGCGTGTCAACGCGATAGATCTTCCCGCCCATATCGGATACAGTGTCTTGTATGCCCGTCGATCGTTCGGCCCTTGAAACTCTGCTCGGTGCTTCGGTGAACGAGCTTGGTTTTGTTGTTCTTCTGTCGGTCTTGGTTATTTTGTCGTCGCGCGCGGGGTGGCTGGGCGAGCTGATCGGCGAGTTTATCGCGCGGCGCTTTATGCGTCCTCCGCCTTCTTAAGCCGTGTGCACTTGTTCTGTTTCGTCTGCGAGCCCGCCATGATGCACGAGGACAATGTTCATCAACAACCAAGCGCGGCCTACGACCCAACGCGCAGAGCCTCAATCGTCGCGCAAATTCCAGGATGGTACAATCCCATCGTTCATCTAGCGATACCGAGCATTTTGGGATTGCTCTTGATGCTCGGCGCATTGCTTCGCATCGAACATGTAAAGCTGTTGGATCTGGCGGCGCTGCCTATCACGATTTTCGCGTCCTTTGGTTTTGAATGGCGCGCGCATAAATTTATTTTGCATAAGCGGCGGCCTTTGTTGGGCTTGTTGTATGAGCGCCACGAAAAAATGCACCATGTCATTTATACCTACGATCACATGACGATGGAGAGCTCGAAGGAGCTTTGGCTGGTGCTGATGCCGGCTTATGCGATTGGGCTTGTTTTTGTGATGGTTTTGCCGCTCGCGTATCTGGTTGGGCTTGTTTTTGGCCAGAACCCGGCACTGCTGATGATCATCGCATCGATGGCTTTTTTTCTCAGCTATGAATGGCTTCATATGGCTTACCACTTGCCCGAAAACAGCTTTTTGGGCAGGCGCCCTTTCATTCGCCGCCTGCGCGAGCTGCATCGCCGCCATCACGAGCCGCGCTTGATGAAGCAGTGGAACTTTAATGTGACTTTGCCCGTATTCGATTGGATATTGGGAACGCTGTGGTCGCCCGAAAAAGAAGCCGCAAAACAAAAAGCCAGGGCGCTCCGAAAAAACCTCTCCTAAATCGCCTGAAACGGGATGCCTTCGCCGCATTGGATGTGCTAACGGTCGGCCCGTGAACACGCGCACAAAGAACGCGCTGATCCTGGGTGCTGCGCTCGCGCTTCTCGCGGCCCTGCTCACCTGGGTGGCCAAGCAGCGGGGCGAACTTCATCTGCAATCGACGGCGCTCGATGCCATTCCCGGCGGTGCGCTGCTGGTGGCGCGGGGCGATTTGTCCAAACTGCGCAAGACGCCTCTTGCGCAGGTGTTGCTGGGCGAGGGGCGAGAGATTCCGGGGCTGGGGAAGGTGCGGGATGTATGCGGGATGGATCCGCTCGATGCGATGCACGAGCTGGTGCTGGCGATTCCTGCGGCGGGTGAGGAAGGCGATTTTGGGATTGCGGCATCGGGCGATGTGGATGACGACGCTTTGGTGGCCTGCGCATCGAAGGTGATTGAGGCGCGGGGAGGCCGGCCGGTGGTGACGCCCATCGGAGAATTTCGCTGTGTGCGGGATGCGACGCTTGCGGCGACGGGCGGTGAGATTGCGGTGCGCAAGGGCGGGCCTGTGCTGTTGGGGGCGGGGCCCTATTTGCGGGCGATGATTGACGCGGTGGAGGGGCGGGGGCCGACGATTCGATCGAGTGTGGCGCACAGCAAGCTGATTGAAGGGGTGGGCAGCGCGGATGTGAGGATTACGGTGGTCTTGACGCCGGATCAGCGGCGGACCTTGGATGAGGAGCTGGGCGGGGAGGCATCTGCGGGCGGCGAGGGTGACGACAAGGAGCAGGCCGATGGGCGGGCGCATGCGGCACCGAAGGCGAATTCGCGTTTAGGTTCGGCATTGATGGCTGGGGCCGTGGGACTTTCGGTGGGAGAGCCCATGCAACTGAAGGGCTTTTTGATGTGTGAAAGCCAAGATGCGTGCGAAGGGTGGGCGGAGCTGTTAAAGCGGGCCAAGACCAAGCGGGCGAACGATTTTGGGACGAAGCTCTTGGGTTTTGGAGAGATTTTTTCGCGGATTGAGATTCAGGCGCGGGGCGAGACGGTGGTGGCGAAGGTTTCGCTGTCGGGGGACGAAGCCAAGCAACTGCTGGAGAAGATGTTGGTGTTAAGGGGAGGGACGCGGCATCCTATGCCTCGGGAGATGCCGGAAAGAGTGGCGCCTCCCGAGCTGCCCCGGCCCGATGCGGTGATTCCTGCAGTACCTTCGGCTTCGGCGAGCGGGGCGCTGCCGAAACCCAAGGGGAGTGCCGAGGCTAAACCCTAGGTTCTGCGAAGCGTCCTCAAATGCACAATCGCCATCACGCCCCCAAGCAGCGAGGCGATCGGCGCAAAAGCCGGGGGCAAGAGGCCAAACGCTATCGCAATCGCGCCAATTAAGGCAGGCACGACCACCAGCAAGAGCCCTACCCTCGCTTCGACCCGGCTCCGCCTGGCCAGCGCCAGCGAAAGCGCTCCATCCCGGATATCTTCTGAGGCCAGCGCCACCGAGTATTCTCCAGGGGTTGAACCGGCCGCGCCCAGCGCCACCGCCACATCCGCCGCCGCAAGGGATTCTTCGTCGATGCCCGCATGGCCAAGCACCGCGGCGCTCGCACCCGCATCCACAAAGCGCTTGACTTGCGCGCCCCGATCCGATGGCAAGATTTCCGGCCGTATATGATCGATATCCAGCGAACGCCCTATCGCTTCACAGGTTTCCCGCGAATCTCCAGACATCAATACCGGTTCTATTTGCGCATCCAATAAATGCTGTACCGCCGCTCTTGCCCCAGGCCGCAGGCCATCCTGCAAGGCCATGATCCCCGATAACCTCGCCCCCACCGCCACCAGAACCACCGTGCGTCCCAAGGCTTCTAGTTCGGCGATTCTGTCTTCGCTCGAGGCAATCGAGATGCGCTTCTCCAGCATCAGCGCCCGATTTCCTACGCATAGTTCCTCGCCCCCAGAGGTAATCGCCATAATCCCAAGCCCAGACAATAGCGTCGCGTTGCGCACTCCATCGGGCGTTACGTTTCTTGTGCGGGCCGCTCTTAGGATGGCTGTTGCAATGGGATGCTCTTGGGCCCTCTCCGCCCCGGCCGCAAAGGCCAATACATCATTGGGCGTTAGCTTGGCCCCCACTGCCTCCAGCTCGGACAATTCGGGTTCGCCCAGAAGCAGCGTCCCCCGGGCGCAAAATATCGCCGTGTTGATCCGCGCAGCCCGCTCCCAGGCATCCGCGCTTTTATAGACAATCCCCCGGCGCAATCCCAGCAGAATTCCCCGGAGCACATGCACGGGAGGCACCGCCGCAATCAATTGAGTCGCCAGCGCGCTGTGTACGGCAATCGCCGTCATCGCTATTTCCACCGGCGAACGTCTGCCAAGCAGTGATGCAATGGCCCCCACCATCGCCGCGGCCACCGCCCAGCGCTCCGACAACGCCCTCGAGGCATGCGACAGCGGCGCCAAGGCATCCGCCCGCCGTCTCGGGTCCAGCAATACGCGGGCAAATGCTCGATCGTATCCCGCCCAGGTACATACGCCACGCAATTTTCCTCGAACAACCCTCGCCCCCGCGACCACCGAATCTCCATTGCGCCTGCGTACCGCGGTTGTCGCTCCAGGCCAGGGCAAGACTTCTACATCGCCGCCCACGACCCGAAGATCCACCGGTACGGCCTCTCCTGCCTCGACATGCACCTGTTCGCCCGGCTTGATATCGAAGACCAAATTCTTGGCGTTCTCTCCCATGTCTCCAGGGGTATGATCTACAACCCTGCGCCCGGGGATATGCAGCGCCACATCAATCCAATGCCTTTCCGATGCTCCCTCGGCACGGGCCGTTTCGACAAGCCAAGCTCCCACGGCGGCAGCGGTGACCAAGAATCCCCCGAGCGAAACAGCCTCGGCGGCCAAGGCCCGATCGTTGGTTCCCAGCGCCGCCCAAATGGAGATCCCAACCGCGAGCACGGAAGGAGCCAATACGGGAAAGGGGTGGGCATCGGTGGCATCGCGGGGTGTTGTGGCGGCACGGCCCAGAAGCATGCTTACACCGACGGCCGACAACACGATACGCGCGCTGATAACAATCAGCGTATTGCCCGCGAGGGAGAGCGCCACGGCGAGAGCTCCGGCGACCACGGCAATCAAGAGCAAGAGCGCACCCACATCCCTCGGTTCCTGATCGAAGCGCGAAGGTTCCTCGCTCATAATGGTTTGAGCGATAGGCTCGACCAGAAGCCGCTCATCGAGCACGGCGGGCACTTCGGGCAGCGGATCATCGGCGGTCACCGAAGGAAAGGCATTTTGGATTGGCGAATCGTACTCGGCGCGCCTTGAATCCGAAAGTTCGGCCAGCATTTCTCGGCCGGGGGGCCTAAACGAAGCGATTTCGCCTAATTTCGAAGGCGATTTAGGCGAAGGCGTCTTTTGCTCCTTGGCATCGGGCAGCTCGGAAAAATCGCCGAACTTCGCCAAAAAAGCGGCCCTGCATAGCGAACGGTTACAAAAATAATGAAAGCGCAGATCGAAAATAGCGACATGACCAGCCCTGAGCGGATCGATCAATTTGCTGCATCCCGAGCAAGGAATAGGGGGTACAAAAGGGCCTGCCGCGCGCACGGCGGGTCTTGTAGCTCAATCCTGGGATGTTGGGCCAAGAAAAACGCGCAGGTGAATCTGCCGATTCACGCCAAAGCGGCGCGGGGAACTGGAAAAAGCCATTGACGATCACCACGATCCAGGGATAGAGAAAAGAGAGCTTCATTGTCTCGAACCCGGCATGTATGAAGGACGAGCGTTTTATATGCAGCCTACCAAATTGTCGCCTTTTCAAATTCGAAAATTCACGACGCTCTTCAATCACTACGATCGGAACCGCAACGGTTTTTTGACCTCGGCCGACTTTAGGTCCTTTGCGGATCGCATTCAGCGATATTTTGGCTGGGCCGACGGCGACCCGCGGACCCAGCGGCTGAGGACCAACCGGGAGGCGGCATTTCGGCGTCTTGTCGCGACCAGCGACAAGGATTTTGATGGGAAGGTTTCTTTGGGGGAATATTTAAGATATTTTGAACGCCAGATGGAGGCGCACGAGACGACGGGAGCGGCAACGCCGGCGCTGTTGCAATCGTGCCGAGAGATTGTGGAGATGTTGGATGCGGATGGCAATGGGACCATTTCGGAGAAAGAATACGCTGGGCTGATCAGCGCAATGGGATCGGACGTCAACGCAGGAGAAATCTTTAAGAAATTGGATCGCGCGGGCCAAGGGCGGCTGACTTTATTGGATATTGAAAGGCTGACACTGGAATTTGTGCTGAGCCAAGATCCAGACGCTCCCGGGAATTTTTTGTATTGCGGCAAGGTATGAGGCAAGATAGAGACACATAACAGGTAATTTTCATGAAGAAGGCACTTGCTTTTTATGTAGCTGCGGGCGGGCTGACCCTGACGCTGTTGTCAATTCCCAATGCAAATGCTTCGGACACTGGCGTGGGCGCGGCACCTCCACCACCTCCGCCGCCGCCGCCAACGAGCACATCAACCGCTCCATTCCTCCAGCCACCACCTCCCCTTCCCCCCGGCTATGTGTATCAAACAGGCCCTATCATTATGCCTTACAACGACGGGGATTTGATTCCCGAGGGCTATCATGTGCACAGTGAGCCTCGGCGGGCGGTCTGGATTACGGGACTCAGCGTATTTAGCGGCTTTTACTTGCTGGCGCTGTACTTTGCGGCCGCAGGCGGTAGGGATGATGGTACGCAGGCATTATTTGTACCGGTAATTGGTCCATTCATTGGCGAAGCGATGGCAAGAGACTGCGACTTTTGCGCGGTTCGGACGATCATGTATGTGGCGGATGGGCTGCTTCAGACGACGGGAACGGCATTATTTATTGGGGGATTGATGATGGACGATAAAAAAGAGCTTAGGCGCAACGATATTGCGAAGGGCAGCCGCTTTCCAGAGGTGATGGTGGGACCTGGGATGGGAAGCTTAAAGTGGAGGTTTTAACGGACTAGAGCTGAATCTCAAACGCTTCCCACTCGTTCGAGAAAAAGTCCGGAAGCTTGATCGCCCATGCCTCCTCGGTCAAACAGCTTTGAGCCGCCTCGTTCTTTTTCTCCGCTCCACTCACCTGAATATCCGCCACCTCCGCCAGGGTGCTCTGAATTTTGACTGTTATATGCCCCTTGCCTTTGCATCCCGTCCATTTTTCCTGGAGAGCCGTGCGTAAAAACCCATGTAAATCAGGCAAACCCAAACCAATCCCCTGATGAACCCCGCCTCCGCCCTCGCCTATACCCGATAATCCCAAACCCCCAGCCCCAAAGGTCTCGCCTTCCTCGAGCCCTTCCGTCGACGGCCGAACGCCGGGCTCTATCGCTAAATAACTGGTCACCGGCGAAACCGCCCCTCCCCGCATCGCCAGGGGCATCATCTCTTCTTCGGTCAAATCCGATAAGATTTCCGAGCCAAAAACCAGCGCCGACCAGAGTTTGGCCTCTTTTTCATCGGGCACGACCATCCGCTTTACCGGCTGCGACCACATAACCCCATTGAGTTCTACCCAGGGAATGGGATTTGCAACAATACGCAAATCCTCAAAGGATTCGCCTTCGTTAAGCACCTCGGGCGCGAACAAATCTTCTTTGGGAATGCCCTTGGCCGAAATGTTTAGATGATCGATGCGAAGCGGACGCGCAAGCTCTTCATACACCTGCCGCATCACTTCGGAATCGCCTGAATCCGCGCTGGCCAAGGCTTTCCATACCACACCCCCGGTCGGTTTTACCAAGCTCATCCAGGGGTGTTGATCGTCGCGCTCGAGAACCGGTCCGCCCTCTTCAATGATCCCAAGATGAAGAAGAGCTCCGCTTTTGGACATTCGGGTCCGGACGCGCTCTGGGGTAATTTCTTGTTTGGTTCGCAGATCGGTGAACAGAACCACGCGCTTGGCGGCGGAAACAGGGGCTTTTGAGAGCAGCGAATCGGCCCTGGCCAAAGCATCGTCAACGGCGCTTCCATTGAGGCGTTCGACTTTTAGATTGCCCCAATCTTTAAGCACCTTGGAGACAGGAGAAAAGGTTCCAAAGCTTTCATGGAGCTTTCGATTGAAGCGAATCACTTCGACCTGAGCATCTTGAAAATGGGAAAGATAAGCCTGGGCGGCGGCTTTTTCTGCGGCGATTTGCTGTTCGGTCAAGGAGCGGGAGGCATCGAGAAGAACGACAACATAAGCTCCCTTTGGGGTTTCGGAGAGTTTTCGAGCGGCTTCCAGGCGGAAATGATTGAGGATTCTATTTTTGGCGAAAGGAACGGAAGCAAAGAGGCCATCGATACGCTGGGGATAGGTGCGCTGAAGGGCGATGGTGATGCCTTCTTCTTTATCGAGGGTAATTTTGGTGCCTTGGGCGGCGGCTTTTCCTTGAATAAGCAGGGAATCATGGGTGGATGCGCTTCGAACGGTTACTTCCGCGGGAATTTTATCGGTGCCCAATTTGGGGAGGTGGATTTCATCGCGCCCTTCGACATAGTCCGTGGGCATATGCAAGGTATATTCGACGACTTTGGGCTGTTGAGGCTCCACGGGAAAGACTTGTAGAGCCAGCAAACGCTGATGCCTCCAAGACAGCAAGGCTGGGTCTTTGGGGTAGAAGCCGCCTATGCCTGTTAGTTCTTTGTATTTGGCGGCGGCTGCTTCGGCCTCGAGGAGCTCGCCTTTAAACCATACCGGTTTTCCATGCTGAATGGCTTGGGTTCGCAGGCCGGTGGCGACGGCTCCGTCTGGAAGATCGAGATGATAGATGGCCTGATCGTGCTTGGGTCCGCCATTGAACATAGATCGCCGGACAACGAGCTCGGCGTGGCCATGGTCGATGCGGAGCTCGATTTCATGAGCTTTTTCAATAAGTTGAGCCGATCGGGTGGCGTGAAATGTATCCTCGGCTAGGGCGTTAGCGGGGAGGGCAAGGAGGGCGAGGGGCAGAAAGAAGGCGGAGCGGTGAAAACGCATGGTGGTTCACCGACAACAGGAGGGCGGGGAGGTTCCCGGGGATTTTTGGGAGGCGGGGTTTTTGGGAAGAAAGAGGGATGGTTATGCCCCCTTCACCCGTTTTTGATCATGGAGGAACTTTTCGATCGCCTGGCCGCTATCGGCATCCAATCCAAACATCGTGCTCATAAATACATGATTGATTCCGGTGATTTCTTTGATTTCTGCAGCGCTGAGAGGCGGCGTTACGCGGTTAAATGGCTGAAGATTCATAAAATATTCTTCGTCGGGATGCTCGGGCTTACCCTGATAGCTAGTTTTCATGAGTTTTCCATCCGCCTTTCCAAACGCGACGATACCCGCGCCCGATTGATAAAGAAAAACCACATCTCCCTTGGATAAACGCTCGATCTTAAATTTCCAAGGATCGAAATACGCCGCCGCCTTAGCACCGGCTAGCATGTTGTCGTGGTCTTTCTTGCTATTGCTGCTATTGGTATTGAGAATGTAATAGCCAGATGCAATATCTTCATAGGGGTTATCGTTTACCCTAAATGCGCCCATTTCAAGCAGCATTTCGTCTTTGCCACCCCTGTACACGCGATATACCCATGGACGGATATCGAGACCGCTCTTGCGCCAATACTGAATGGCCTCCCGGGTGCGGTAATCCAAGCCATTGGTCACGACCACAAATACTTGCCGGCGGTTGAAATGCTCTTCCGCGAGATCACCACCAAATCTTGCCGCATGCGCATTCTTCAGGGACTGGGAGGCATCGGTTGCTTTCTTATACCGCGCATCCAGCTCGGTATACGTGGACCCTCCATAGATTTGTCCATAGCGCAATACTTGTAGCAAATTTGAACTATGGGATTCCCAAGCCTTCAGTTCAAAGATAAATAAATCGCCGTTCTTATCCACCGCCATTAGATCGGGCTCTTCTTGCCATTTTTGGGATTGCATCAGCAAGATGAGCTCATCATCGGGAAATAGTCTATCGAGTGACTGAAATAAGATGCGCTGCAGAGCGAGTTCGTCAAACCCAAAGGATTGAAGCCTATGGGTTTTTTTCTTCTCCGCAAACTTTGTCTTGGTATCAATCTTGAGCAGCATGGTCTGATACCCTTAGCTTCTTTGAATTCTACTGCACCAGCCCAGGCGCCTCAGGCATGGGACCAAGCGCCACATCTCCCCATCGCATGACCGCCGCCCCAGCGCTCGATACGCTGCCAATGGCGTACATCAAGACCAAATTTCCAGGCTTGATCAAGCCTTCTGTCGCCGCATGATGTAAATTCGCCGGGGTAAGTACCGGACCTATATTTGCATAGCGCTGATGGGAGTCATAGACCCGGATTCTGTCAACACCAAGCACCCGCGCCGCAAAATTGGCAAACCATGCTGTTGGGGTGTTCACGACAAAAAAATCAATATCGCTTTTGGCAACGCCAGCCGCCTTCAGCGCTCCATCACAGCATTCCACCAGAAAAGGTTCCGCTGTGTCCCTCAATACCTTTCCCGTCTTGGGGGTCGCTAGCATCCGAATTCGAAGACCGCGTTCAGGGTCGTTATCCAAGTCGTAATAAAAGGTGCCGCAGGTGACCGCCGTGTTCACGATTTTTGCGCCCAAAAGGCCCTCCCCCTCCCCTACCCGGCTCACCACAAAGGCCGCCGCGCCATCCCCCAAGAACCACGAGAGTGAGTCCCGATCATCCGCGGCCCGCGAATAGGTGCACGATACAACCACCAATACATTCTTGTATTCGCCCGCCTTTACCAGCGCGCACGCCGTTTGATACGCAACCACCGTCGATGTGCATGCGGTCTCGAGGTTCCACGCGGCGCCGTGAAAGCCCAGCGCTCCCGATAAAAAGGCCGCGTTTCCCACGCCGGGCTGATCGGCCAAAAACGAATGCACGATCATCAGATCGATATCGGCGGGGTTCATTTTCGCCGCTGAAAGCGCTTGTTCCGCAGCTTTTAGCTCAATCGACAGCGCCGTCTCGCCTGGAAGCAAGACCCGCCGCCTATCGGTGCCGCGAAATGGATCGCCTACAAAATGAGCCATTTCAGCATCAAACGCTTGAACGTCCCGCCCCGCAGCCGCGTTTTTATCCCATACCTTGGCCAGCGATTGCTGCTCCGCCGTCGCGACAATTTCAGGATATTTCCCGCGCCAATAGTGCTTGGTCCGTTCGGTGGCTGGAAAGCTGACCGCCAACGACCGCATGCCTGCTCCGCCCATCTCGCTCTATGTCTTTCCCAGGGTCGCCATCGCTCCCTGCTGATTCAGGCTCTGATTGCGCCGGTGAAAGGGTGCCACCGAACGCGGATCGACGAGCACGTCCACAACAAATGGCCCTTCCGCGTTCATCGCGATCGCTAGGGCTTCCGAGACTTCGCTTTCGGCCTCGACGCGGATTCCATCGGCGCCCATGCCCCGCGCGATCATGACGAAATCGCAGATCGGTATTTGGGTCTCAACGGGATCCATGCCCAAGGCTCTCATGCCGTGATCGATCATTCCGTATTGCGCGTCGTTGAGCACAATCCACACCGCGGGCAGTTTGTGCTGTACCGCTGTGCTGATTTCGCTGTTCATCAGCATCGCGCCGTCGCCGCAGATCGCCACGGCTTTTCCGTTCCTTGCGAGCGCCGCGCCAATCACGCCCGCGACCGCGTGGCCCATCGATCCAAATCCCGTGCTGACCCGGTAGCGGCAAGGTTCATCGAAGCGGAGCGCATGGCCGCCCCACGCAAAGGCATTTCCTGCTTCCGTCATGACAACGGCGTCGCTGTTTTCGACGATCACGCGCTGAATGGCTTCCATCAAAAAACCTGGGCGAACCAAGCGTTCGGCGCGCGGCGATAGAGGTACGGGCGGCACATGCCTGGGAATAGGCCGGGTTTGATGCCGGGCCGCGCCCGCTGGAATATGGGCGAGCAGCGATTCGACAAAGGCTCCGATTTCCGCCTGAATCCCAAAGGTATGCGCGCCGGGATAAGCGACGCCGGGCACTTCAGGATCGAGATCGACATGCACAAACGCTTTGGATGGAACGAGGGTCTGATCCCAAAACGACGTGAACTCTCCGAGGCGCGTGCCCAGCACCAGGATGTAGGCGGGACGCTCTTCGTTCATGTAGCGAATCACGCTTTCGTGGCCGCCAAAGCCTGTTACGCCAACAAATTGAGGATGGTTTTCAGGAAAAATACCTTTGGCGCGGGGCGAGCAAAACACAGGCGCGCCTGTGCGCTCGGCAAGCTCGCGAATGGGCGCTGATGCGTATCGGGCGCCGAATCCAAGCCAAATCGCAAAGCTGTCCTGCGTGAGCGCCTGGGCGTAATCCAGCGCGGCTTCCGTCGAGTATCCAGGCGTGAGCAAAGAAATATTGCGGACGTTTGAAGGCGCCATTGCCCGGGTGTTCTGCACCGAAATCGGTACGGCGATGTGAGCGACAAATCCGCCCGGCTGTTCGAGTCCCAGGGCAAGCCTTCGCGCGATTTCAGGCAGCTCCGCGGCTTGTTCAACCATCACAGCGAAATGAAAGAGGGGCCCAGGCGTGTAGAGGCCCGAAATGGGCATCGTGAAGGCGCTGGATTCTTGAAATGCCCAGCGTCCCCGCTGCGGTGCGGCTGTGCATCCCGACACCATGATCACTCGGGCGCCGTCGCGCCGGGCCGCCATCAAGCCGGTGAGCGCATTGGTGATGCCAGGGCCGGTTGTCGCAAAGACGAGATTGGGTTTGTGGGTGACGAAGGAGGCTTCGATCGCCGCGAATACAGCGCCCGCTTCATGCCGGCAGTGAATGATGTTCATGCGGCCTTGAGACAGAGCTTCAGCAAACGGCGCGACCGATCCTCCAATGAGGCCAAATGCGTTTTCCACACCGAGGTCTTCAAAGATTTCGACCAGCGCGTCGGAGAGTTTGACCAGGCGTGAATCGGCGTAATACGGCGGAAATTCCGTTGCTTTTCCGCTCCATCCGGCAGGTGCTCCGGGCGCGACCGTGATGCGCGGCACGGGTGCGGCGGCCAAGCCCGACAGCGACGCGGGCGGCATGCTCTGCCGGCCCACACCGGGAACGATGGATGGCGTTTCGCCCCTGGCATAAAGCATTTCGTTCTTGGTGCTTTGAGGCCCGGGGGCCGGTATTTCGCGCGGAGGATGAAGCGAAATGCGCGGCACAGGAGGAGACGCGAGCGCGGGCTGTATTGAATACCGGAGCGATGGCGACGCGGCGGGTGCGGCAGGCGGCCGCGTTGGATACACGCTGCGTGAAAATGCAGCTCCCGCTGCGCTGGGCGAGGACAGCCCGGGCGCTGTTTGCGCGGGTGTGGGAACGGTGGTTCTAGCGGGAGGATTGCCTGGATACCCTGCAGGCACCCCGCCCACTCGTGGAGACGACCTCTGGTCCGCCATTGTGTTGGTCTCCTGGCACGCCCTGGGAAAAACCCGGGTGACGGCTGTTCAGACCGTCTCTTCTCGAACGAGGACCCCATCATCCGGCCCGCGGACAGAACGAACCGATGGTGTCCGAAACAAGCGCTATAGCACAGCGCAGCGCTGGTTCGGCGACTTCTTTTCAGCAAAAGAACGGCTTGTGCTGCTCTTGTTGCTCTTGTTGTTCGCGCCGCTTGCATGCTGCGCCTATGCGCAGTGCCCACAAATAAAACACCGCCGCTTTGTTGGCCCATCAGCCTTCGCCCGATCTAGGCTCGGCCCCCTCATGATGATTCGAGCGAACGCGGGTCCCAACGGCGGCGAGGCAGACCCTCCGCACTGCGATCAGCCCAAAGGGGATTCTAAAGTGCTGGGCAAGGCACTAGACTGTCGCCGCTCGATGCGTGTTGGGTATTCGTATCCTTTGATTGGCTTTGCAGTTCTGGGCTCGGCCGGTGCGCCGTTGGCTGTCAGCACCGGCTTGTTGTTGAACTCCACACACCGCTTCGAAGCGAGGGTGAGCGAGATTCCGTGACATCTGTGCTTATCGTCGATGGAGACCTCGAGCTCCGCACCTCACTTACCCGTGAGTTGAAGGGGCAGGGTTATGAGGTCTTTGCGGCTACGTCGGTAGGCGAGGCGATGGCCACGCTGCGCAAGCACAGCATTGATGTGCTTCTGACGGATCTGCGCATCAATGCGGAGCGCGACGGGATCGACCTGATACGGCAGGCGGCGCAGGCGGCCAGCCAAACGCGGGCGGTGATGATGAGCGCGTTCGCGACGGCGCAGGACTATCAGGCTGCGACTCAGCTCGGTGTCGTTCGCGTTCTGTGGAAGCCCTTTTCAAATGAAGAGCTGTTGGTGGCCATTCAGGAAGCCGTTGAAAGCAAGACGGGTTTCCGCGGCAATATCCACGGCCTCTCGCTGATCGACCTCCTGCAAATGATGCATTTCGCGCGGCGCAGCGTGACGATCATGGTCCGAGGACCAACGTCCGGTCAGATCTTCTTGCAGGACGGAGAAATCATCGCCGCGGAATCCGGCAGCTTGATGGGCGAGGAAGCGCTGAGGAACATTCTGGCCAATCCTTCGGGCGCGATTCACACCTCGGTGCTCTCGCCGCGATCGCGCAGCATTGCGCGGGATTTTGAAGGTCTTTTGCTCGATGCGCTCCGGCAGATCGATGAAAAAGGCAATGCCGACGCAGATGCCAATTTCGATCTCGCATTCCCCGTGTCCTCGAGGCGTCCGAGCCTGATGCCCGTGCCTGCCGCGCAGGCGACTGAGTTTTCCACTTCATCTCAAACACCGGCGACCCGCACGGCGTCCACACCGCCGCCCGCACCCGTAGCGGCGGCGGGCGACAAAACACAGGGCCCGGCGGCTGCAGCGCCTCATGCCCAGAAAGGTCCGACGCTTGCGGATCTGGCGCGGCAAGTGGCGAGCGGGGCACTGCAGCCTGCGCATGCGGAAGTCAAGCCGCAGAGGAGTCAGCGAATGGGCAAGATTGATGATGCATGCAAAGACGTGGTGACCAAGGTTGACGGAGCCGTCGCGTGCGCGGTGGTCGATCTAGAAACGGGCGGGCTGCTCGGTATTTTCAATACGGCGCGCTTTGCAGATGCGCTCAACGATCACCTGGCGCATGCCTGCATGGATCTATTCCGCGGCCCCGCGGTAACAAAAAGCGAACAGATGATCCGGGCGCACCGCAACGCGTCCGAGGACGGCGAGCACTACTTTCAAGAGATTCACATTGCCTCGGTGCAGAACTATCACTTCGCGAAAACCGTCAAGAAGGGCAAGGCCGCCATCATGCTCGTGACGAAAAAGACAACCAACGTCGGCATGGGCTGGGCGATGCTCAAATCGATGATCGCATTGGTTGAACCGCATATTCCCTGAGCGGGGTACGGCCGCGTGCTCAAGCGGGCGGCATACGACATGTGCTCTTTTCCTGACTGAGAAAGGCATTCGCCAATGAGTCTTGAGACCGCATTGACCAACGCACAAATGACCGTTCCCGAATGTATTTCGGTCGGTCTTGTGGACATGAAGACGGGCATGCTGCTCGGGGTTCGCTCGTCGACCAACTATCCGCAGGAAATATTTGACCTCGTTGCTGCAGCAACGGGCGACATGTTTCAGGGCTCGAACGTGACGGTTATCGAGTCCATGTTCCGCAAGCAGCGCGGCGTGAAGGAAGATGGCAAGCACTATTTCAAAGAGATTGTGATTCTCTCGGATCACATGCTTCACGTCTTTCAGCGCTGCAAAAGCAATGAGGACATGGTGCTCGTCACCATCACCCGCATCACGGCCAACTTAGGCATGGTGCTTGCGAAATCCCGGGCGGCGCTTGCGAGTGTAGAGGCAGAGGTTTAACGCAGGTGCGGCACTGTGGGCGGGGAACGGCGGTTCGCTCATCATGACCACGGCGCATGAAATCTCCGGTATGGCATCACCGCTCGATTTTTCAGAAGCGGATCCGGGACTCGTGTTGCCTCTGATGGAGAGCGTCGAGCGCATGCCGGCTCCTGCCACGGGCGCATTTTTATTTGGTCCGGCTCAAAAACCTTTTGGGACGGTGCTGGTGGAGAACGGGCGGGTGTGCTGGGCGGGCGCCGCAAAACTGGGAAGCCGCTTATCGGATTTGCTTCGTTCAAAGCTTTCGCCTGGAGCCGATCCGCATGCTCTCGAGGAGACGGTGCGCCGCTGTCTGCGAACCTCGACACCCTTGGGCGAAGCCTTGGTCGAAAGCGGGCTGATGTCCGCGGAGCTGTTTCGCGAAGCCCTTCACAAACACACATCCGAGGCGCTTTTGGTGCTGATGCACGATGAGCGGGCGGCGCTGACATGGCACGCTCACAGAAAACAGCGCTATGACGCGCGTTTTACGTTTAGCCCCACCGAAATTATGTCGGGTATCGGAGCATGCATCACACCGGACAAAGCGGCCGAGGCGCGCAAAGAACTGGAGCGCTACCTAAAGGCGGAAGGCTGCGGTTTGGCCTTTTTTGATGACACCAGCCACGGGGAACGCGGGGAAACCGAGTCCGGCTCAAAAAATTTTTTTCTAGTGAGCGATAAACGCGGTGCTGGGCTTACGATCACCGAGATGCAGCAGCTTGGTGCGTGGGGCAGGAACGCGTTTTTGAGATCGCCGTTTGAGCCCGGCTCAGAGCCGCGGCTTTTCACCCTGCGGGGCGCCGACGGAGACTCGCTCATTACGTGGCGCACCCATGATCTTTTGTATGTTGTAATCTGCCCAAGTTCCTCGAGCTTTGCCTTCATTGTTGGCAAACGCACGCGCACCTCTCCTGATGATAGGAGCGGGAGCTCTTAATGGCCCTCTTCGACCGCGAGCAGCAGAAGATTATTTTGCGTGTTGTCTACGATGGCGCTGAACGCGCCGGAAAGACGACCAACGTCACTCATCTGTGCGATTTTTTTTCTCGCCTCCGCAGAAGTGATGTGTTCACGCCGGAGGAGAGCGACGGCCGCACGCTCTACTTCGATTGGATGCAGCTTGAAGCGGGTCTGATCGCAGGCCACCGCATCCGCTGCCAGCTTGTGACTGTTCCTGGGCAAAGCGCGCTTTCGCGAAGGCGCTGGCAGTTGCTCAAGACGGCGGATGTTGTGGTCTTCGTCGCTGAAAGCACGCAGCCCGGCATCGAGATGGCGCGCCCGATGTTCAATCTGGTGCGCGATTATTTGCATTCGCTCAAACACGCCAAAGTGCCGCTGATTCTCCAGGCGAATAAGCAAGACATTGCCGGAGCGCTTTCTCCCGCGGAGGTTGGGAAGGCTCTTGCGTTTGAAGAAAAGGGCATGCTGCTCGGCGCATCGGCGATGAAGGGGACGGGGGTTCGGGAGACCGTCATCGCAGCCATTCGCGCGGCGGCGACGGAGGCCGAGCGCGTCGTGCTGGAACAGGGCGTGGACACGCTTGCGGGGCTGGAAGAAACGGCTGAAGCGCTGTTCCGGTGGATGCGCAGCGAAGAAGCAAAGCTTGAAGAAGACGTCCGCGAAAAGGCTCCTTCGAGGGCGGAGATTTCCGAGATTCCGGCGGCGACGATGCGCTCCGAGGCGGAGATCCTCGCGAGCAAGGAAGCGGAAAGGCGCGCCCGCGAGAAGCGCGAGAAGGAAGAGGCCGAGCGGCTCGCGAAGGAAGAGGCCGAGCACCGTGCGCTTAGAGAAGCGGAACAGCTTGCCCGCGAGAAAGAGCAGGCGGAACAGCTTGCCCGCGAAAAGGAAGAAGCCGAACGCCGCGCACTCGAAGAAGCCGAACGGTTGTTGCGCGGGCGGAGAGAAGCCGAGCGGTTGTTGCGGGAGCGGCAGGAAGCCGAAAAGATCGCCCGCGAACGGGAAGAGGCCGAGCGGCTTGCGAAGGAAGAGGCCGAGCGCCGCGCACTCGAAGAAGCCGAGCGGTTGTTGCGCGAACGGCAGGAAGCCGAAAAGCTTGCCCGTGAAAAAGAAGAAGCCGAGCGAAAGGCCAAGGAAGAGGCTGAGCGGCTTGCCCGAGAGCGTCAGGAATCTGAACGGCTTGCCCGGCTGAAACCAGAGGGCGAAGGCGAAGAGGCCACGCTCAACGTCAAGGAAGAGACACACGAAGCGTTATTGGCGCGGGAGATCGCTCGTGCGGCTGCGGAGCGCCAAGCCCGTGTGAAGTCTGAGCGGGCCGAGGCGGCGGGTGGTGCTGGTCAGCCGCGCTTTCATGTGGCCGAGGCGGCGGAGCGCGAGCGGGCAGAAGCGCGTCGCATTGCGCGGGAGGCGGCGGCGAGAGCAGAAGCGCGGGCTGAAGCGGAACGCGACAAGACGCGAGAATTTTTGAAGAGCCGCTATGAAACTCCAGCGGCGCCTGCTTCTTCAGGGGAGGGGCTCAAGTTTCCACGGCCTGCGGAGAAGCCTGCGGGCGAGCGCACAGACACGGCGGGCGAGGCAGCGCGATTTGAAGCGGCGGAGCGGGCCGAGGCCGAGCGCAAGGCGCGATTTGCGCGGGAAATGGCTGAAAAAGCCGAGGCCGAGCGCAAGGTCCGGGAAGCGGCGGAGAAGGTTGAAGCGGAACGGATTGCCCGCGAGGCGGCTGAAAAAGCCGAGGCGGAGCTTAAAGTCCGGGAAGCGGCAAAGAAGGCTGAAGCTGAAAGGCTTGCCCGTGAGGCCGCCGAAAAGGCTGAAGCTGAAAGGCTTGCGCGTGAGG
>CAZICM010000009.1:196991-197303 GCA_964537685.1 uncultured Polyangiaceae bacterium | reverse complement strand
CTGCCGAAAAGGCTGAGGCTGAAAAGCTTGCTCGCGACGCCGCCGAAAAGGCTGAAGCCGAAAGGCTTGCGCGTGAGGCTGCCGAAAAGGCTGAAGCCGAAAAGCTCGCTCGCGACGCTGCCGAAAAGGCTGAGGCTGAAAAGCTTGCTCGCGACGCCGCCGAAAAGGCTGAGGCTGAACAGCTTGCTCGCGAAGCCACCGAAAAGGCTGAGGCCGAAAAGCTCGCTCGCGACGCTGCCGAAAAGGCTGAGGCCGAAAAGCTTGCTCGCGACGCTGCCGAAAAGGCTGAAGCTGAAAGGCTTGCCCGGGAAG